>CABZPQ010000001.1:0-192500 GCA_902527605.1 uncultured Pelagibacteraceae bacterium
TACAGATATGTCCGCTGAAGATATTGCAAAAAAATCAATTAAAGTTGCTTCAGATATATGCGTGTTTACTAATGACAATTTAAGTATGGAGAAAATTTAATGGAAAATTCTAATGTTACATCTTTTCCAAAAGGTAAAGTTACTAAAGAAAAAACTACAATAGCAAATTCACTATCACCAAGAGAGATTGTTTCTGAATTAGACAGATTTGTTGTTGGACAGAACAAAGCTAAAAGAGCTGTTGCGATTGCTCTAAGAAACAGGTGGAGAAGACAGGCATTGGAAGATGACATGAAAGATGAAGTCCTACCAAAAAATATTTTAATGATAGGTCCAACTGGTGTTGGTAAAACTGAAATATCTAGAAGACTTTCAAAATTAGCAGAAGCTCCATTCGTAAAAGTTGAAGCTACAAGATTTACAGAAGTAGGATATGTGGGACGTGACGTAGAGCAAATTGTAAGAGATTTGTTAGAAATTGCAATTGCAATGGAAAAGGTGAAGAAAAGAAAAGAAGTTCATGCTCAAGCGCAAAAATTAGCAGAAGATAGAGTTCTGGACGCTTTAGTTGGAAATAAAGCAAGCGTAGCTACAAGAGAAAGTTTTAGAAAAAGATTAAGAGATGGAGATTTAGATAATAATGAAATTGAAATAGCTGTTAGCGAGTCAAATCAGATGCCATCATTTGAAATACCAGGAATGCCTGGTGCAAATGTTGGAATGATTAATATTTCTGACATGCTTGGAAAATCTATGGGTCAAAAACCAAAGAAAAAAAAAATGTCAGTAAAAGAGTCTCATGAAATTTTAATAAATGAGGAGTCAGACAAACTCATTGAACAAGATAAAATTATAAAATCTGCAAAAGACTCAACAGAAAACAATGGAATAGTTTTCTTAGATGAGATTGATAAAATTTCTGCGAGAACAGACAGGGTTGGTGGAGATGTATCAAGAGAAGGAGTTCAAAGAGATTTGTTGCCATTAATAGAGGGTACTACTGTCAGCACTAAATATGGGCCTGTTAAAACTGATCACATATTATTTATTGCTTCAGGTGCTTTTCAATTAGCAAAACCATCAGATCTTTTACCCGAACTACAGGGCAGACTTCCAATAAGAGTTGAGCTTGATGCCCTAAATAGTGACGATTTTATTAGAATATTAAAGGAACCAGATAACAGTTTAATTAAACAGTATAAGGCACTCTTAAAAACTGAGAATGTAGATTTAGAATTCACAGAAGATGGAATTAATACCATTGCTCATATAGCAAGTGAAGTCAATTCATCTGTAGAAAATATAGGAGCAAGAAGATTACATACTATAATTGAGCGAGTCTTAGATGAAATAAGTTTTACAGCAACAGATAGAGCTGGGGAGAAAATAACTGTTGATGGAAAATATATTAAAGACAACATCGGTGAACTAGTAAAAGATACAGATCTATCTAAGTTTATTTTATAGATTTAAGAATAATATCAAAACTTCCTTTTGATGGACTATCAACAGAATCAAAATCAATTTTAATTATTTTTTTCATTAATTCAGAGTTATTTTTAATATATTCTGGGACTGAATATTTTAAAATACTAAGTTCTGAAGACTGGTAAGGGTCATTTAAATTTTTTGACCTCATTCCCTTGCCTGTAATAACATTAATTTTTTTTACTTTATTTAAATAACAGTTCTCAATAAATTTTGAAATTTCTCGATTAGCTTCTTCCAATGTAAAGCCGTGTAAATCAATTGATCTTTCTAAAATTAATTTATCGTTTGCTTGTTCTGGTTCTTTGCTCTTAAGTTTTTCAGAACTATTTATAAAATTTTGCCAGTCTTTTTTGTCTTTATCTGATAGCTTATTTGTCAAGCTTGAGTGTCAATTAAAAGCCAATTAGGATTTGAAGATCGACTATCTTTAGAAAATTTCCAAGTATCTAGAACTTTTTTAATTTTTTCAGGATCTCCTGAAACTATTTTATTATCTTTATCTTTAACACACGAAATAATTTCACTCACAAATTCAATGGTTACTTCCAACATGTTTTTGTTTTGTTGATGATTTTTAACTTCCGCTGAATTGATACCAATAAAAGTTGTTTCGGAGGAATAATTTTTTGCATTCCTATCTTTTATTGCTTCTTCAAACTGCTGATACACATTATTGTCTAATAATGATTTAACATCTTTTAATTTTCCTTTTGCAAAATTAGTAATTATTGTTTCGTAAGCAATTTTTGCACCTTTGACGAACTCTTTCTTCGCATTTTCATCAAATGTATTTGCGTTTAAATCTGCTCTTGTTTTAGTTGGTGGTGCTTCATGAGCAAAACTTGAGTCAATATCTTCCTCAAAACCTGTTTTTTTTCCTAGAATTCCTCTTAATCGAAGAAAAATAAAACCTGCAATCATTGCAAGAAGTATTATATCAATGTATTCAAAGCTATAATTCATACTAATATAATATTTACTATGTTGATAATTTCAACCTGCTAATTAAATAATAGACAAATGAACACACTATTAATTTTAATTATTGGTATTCCTTTAATAGAGATTTACTTATTTATCAAAATAGGTTCTCAAATAGGAGCATTTAACACCGTTTTACTAATATTGACTACTGCTATTGCAGGTGTTGCTTACGCAAGATATGAGGGTTTTAACACCCTAAAATCAGGAATGAGTCAGTTAATTAAAAATGAAATACCAATTTATGAAATAATTTCTGGGGCTACATTAGCATTTGCTGCTTTTCTTTTAATATTTCCAGGATTTGCCACAGATATGTTTGGTATTTTATTAGTTATTCCAATAACAAGAAAATTGATACTCGGCATATTTATAAATAAAAAAAAATATGAAAAGAAAAGTCAAAAGAAAAATTATATAGACGGAGAATTCGAAGAATTTGGTGAGGATGATGACAAAAAAATATGAAATACTTTTAAAGTACGTTAAAGATTTATCTGTAGAGATTCCAAGCCCAGATGTTTTCATATTTAGCAAAGAATTTATAACAAAATACAGTTTGGGAATAAATGTGAATACAAAGCCAATGAAGAATAGCATGTTGGAGATCATAACAAAATTGCATTACAAAGATCCAAGTGAAAATAAAAGAAAATCATATTTTGAAATATCTTATGGGACAGTTATTAAAATATTAGATAAAAATCTTGAAAAAAAAGAGCTAGAAAAAATTATATTAGTTGAAGTTCAGAACGAAATTTACCCTGGGTTAGAAAAAATATTTTTATCAACTATAAAAAATGCAGGTTTTCCAGATTTACATTTGGAGAAAAAAGTTGATTTTGAAAAACTATACAAACAAAAGTTAAGTTAAAAAAAGTTTTTTTTTAATTCCTTATCTAAAAATTTTTTATGGTCTCTCATTTCTTCAACACTCGGTTTTATTACAGTCTTTGAATAATTATATGCAACTTTTTTAGCTGTCATATTTTTTTTAAGTTCTTTTTGAAACTGAAATTTTGGTTCTTTTTGTCCAATTAAGTTAATGTATACTTTGTATAATAAGTCACAGTCTATTAAAGCTGTATGCTTCTCTCTTTTTGAATTATCAATTCTGAATCTTTTACATAATGCATCTAGACTTATTCCAGAACCTGGAAATTTATTTCGAGCTATATCCAAAGTATCGATAACAAATTCTTTTGAAATTTTTTTTTTTTTTATTAGTTGCAATTCATTATTTAAGTGAGAAATATCAAAGTCTGCGTTATGAATAATCAATTTTTTTCCATCAATAAAACTTAGAAACTCATCAGCAATTTCTATGAATTTTTTTTTGTCTGATAAAAATTCATCGGTATATCCATGGACTTCTAGAGCACTTTTAGAAACTTCTCTTTCAGGATTTAAGTAATAGTGGAAATATTTTTTAGTAGGTATTAAGTTGTCCAATTCTATACAACCAATTTCTACAATTCTATGGCCTTCTTTAACAGACAAACCTGTTGTTTCAGTGTCTAATATTATTTCTTTCATTCAAAATCTTTTTTTTTAATAGAGTAATTTTTTTTTTCATTATATGTGACGAGAAATTATTATCGATTACATAATTTGCCATGCTTAATTTTTTTGAAGTTATTATTTGATTTTGACTTAAGCTTTTTAAAATTTTTTTGTTATAATTTGGTCTTTTCTTTAATCTTTCTAAGATTTTACTTCGATTAGATTTTACAAAAACTAGAACATCATTTTTCTTATTAAGTTTATTTTCAATTAATAATGGAATATCTAAAATCACTAATTTTCTATCTTTATTTTTTCTTATAAAATTTTTCATTTGTTTCCTTACCATTGGATGAACAACGGAAGATACTTTTTTTAAGTTTTTTTTGTCGTCGTTGATGGCTGATATAATTTCACTTTTTTTAATAGGAAAAGATTTTATGTTATTAGGTAAAATTTTTTTTAGTTTTTTAAAACACTGTTTGCTGTTTTTATATAAAAAATTAACTTCACGATCAGCATTAAATAAAGGGCAATTAAACAATTTAGCAATAAAAGATTTGCCTGAAGCTATATTGCCAATTATGCCTACTCTGATCATTAATTTATATACATCTCCCTCCATCAACTTCTAATATCGTTCCAGTAATCATAGTAGCTTCATCTGAACATAAAAAACATGCTGCGTTTCCCATATCTTGAGGAGTAGAAAATCTACCAATCGGAATTGTTGATAAAAATGCTTTTTTTTTTTGGGGGGTATCTCCGCCCATAAATGATTTTAATAATGGCGTTACCCCGGCTACGGGTGCAATTGCATTAACTCTTACATTAAAAGGGGCAAGTTCAATAGCCATAGCTTTTGTTGCTGTAATCATCCATCCTTTGCTAGCATTGTACCAATTTAATTTAGGCCTAGGCGAAAGACCTGCCGTTGAAGCTACATTTAAAATTACTCCTCTTCTTAATTTCTTCATCATGGGCACAAAATATTTGGCACTTAGATAAACAGATTTAGCATTTACATTAAACACTTTATCAAATTCCTTTCCTGTTACAGCTTCCATATTTTTTGGTTTGTGAGTAATTCCAGCATTATTTACAATTATATCTACATTCTTATATTTTTTGAGAGTATATTTTAATAAGGATTTAAAATTTGATTCTTTTGATACGTCTGCAACAAAGTGATCTTGAGATAATGATTTTGAAACTTTTTTTAATAAATTTAAATTAATATCAACTAGTATCAATTTTGCTCCTTCATCAGAAAATTTTTTAGCTATACCTTTACCAAAACCTGACGCTGATCCTGTTATAATTGCAACTTTATTTCTTAACCTCATAATTCAATTTTTTAATAAATTTATAGTTTCTTCGTCAATATCTGGTTCAATATTATGCCAAATATTGAAAGCTTTTTGGGCCTGGTAAAGGAACATATTTAATCCATTTTTAAAATTATTACCTTCTTGATTTCCTATATTAAAAAATTTTGTCTCATGTGGATCATAAATTACATCATAGAAAAATTTATTTTTTCCGAATTGACTAAAATCATGCTCAAAATCATCTTCTTTTTTTAGGCCTATACTAGTTGCATTAATTATCATATCAAAATTTACTAAATCTCCCCAATCTAATACCATTAAGTCATTAAATAAATTTTTTAACTCATCAGCTTTGCCTTTCGTTCTGTTGCTGACAAATATTTTTGAAGCGTTCATTCTTTTTAACGCATATATTATTGATGGAACTACACCACCAGCGCCTAGAATGATTATAGTCTTGTTAATTACATTATAATTAAATTTTTTTATGCTAAGTTCAAAACCGTCAATATCGGTGTTGTGACCTATTAAATTTCCATTTTCAACAGAGACGGTATTTACCGATTTTGTTCTCAAAGCATGTCCACTTAAGACATTGATGTAGGGAATAATTTCCTTTTTAAAAGGTACGGTTACATTAAGACCATTTAACTGACCTTGTTTTAAGTTTTTGCATAATTCAGATAGGTCGCTTTTGTGTGTCTCCAATTTTCCATAAATTGCATCTAAATTGTATTTTTTTATCCAGAAATTATGCAATTTTGGAGATAGTGAGTGATCTATTGGATTTCCAATAACTAAAAATTTTTTCATTTATAATTACTTAAATACTTTTTAATATCAATTATAGGTAATCCCATAATAGTATTTTCGTCTCCATCAATCGATGTAAATAAATTTCTACCCTCTCCTTCTATTTGATAAACATTATATGCATACAGGGCTTCGTCTGTTATTTTTTCTAAATATTCTCTTAATTGATTGTCTGAAAAATTTTTCATTGTGAGGAGCGCTTTATCTGTATAATTCCAAGTCATTGATCCATTTCTAGATATACAAACTGAACTTATTAAAGAATGTTTTTTTCCATTTAACTTTTTTAATATATTAAAAGCCTCTATCCTATTTTCAGGCTTTGAAATTAACTCTCCATCTAAGTCTATTACACTATCTGCACCAAGGACTAAAATATCATAATTTTTTTGACTAACCTTGTTTGCTTTTAGTTCAGCCAAATTTTTTGAAATTATTTCTGGAGATGCGCCTTCATTTAATAAGCTTTCTTTTACAGGCTCCTCATCAATATTTGAAGGAAATACTTCACATTGAATTCCGTTTTTTTTTAAAATTTCCTCTCTGACCTTACTTTTTGAAGCTAATATAATTTCAACCATTTTTATTTTGTATTTCAAATATTTTAATTATTGATGCTGCGGTTTCTTCAACAGATTTTCTAGTTACATCTATTGTTGGCCATTTATTCTTTTTGAATATCTTTTTAGATTGTTCTACTTCAAGTCTAATTTTTTCTAGATTTGTATAATCTGATACTTCATTTTCTTTCAGTGAATTTAATCTATTCCTTCTTATGTCATAGAGCCTTTCAGCTTCTGTAATCAACCCAATAACACATAAAGTATTTGATTCTATAATTTCATTTGGAATACTCATATTATTAACAAGTGGGATATTTGAAGTTTTTAATCCCTTATTTGCAAGATATATGGAAGTCGGTGTCTTGCTTGTTCTGCTAACGCCAACTAAAATAATATCTGACTCTAGAATGTTTTCGGTATTATTACCATCGTCGTGATTCATGGTAAATTGTATTGCTTCAATCCTTTTATAATAATCCTCATCTAGAACATGTTGAGCACTAGGTCGGTGTGTTGCTTTTTGATTTAAAATTTTTGAGAAGTTAAGAATTAAATCACCTAAAACACCAAAACATGGGATATTTTTTTTATTAGCTTCTTCTGCAAGAAACTTCGCTAATTTACTATTAACAACAGTGTATAAAATTATTGGACTCTCTTGTTTTTTAGCATCATTCAGTATTGTAGAAATTTGATTTTCGGTCCTAGTAAACGAAAGTTGATTTAGATCATAATCAAAGTTATTAAATTGTGCTTTAAGAGCCATGAATATTCTATCAAGTGTTTCTCCTGTTGAGTCGGATATTAAATAAACTTGGTGTGTATTTTTCATGTATAAATTGTTTATAAATTAATTATAGAATAAGAAAAACTTATGATTTAGCAACAACATCTAACTTTAGTCTACTTCTTATTGTTTAATTAACATTTTTTTAAATGTGAATAAGTTATTAACAATTTCCATATGCATAAAAGTGATCAAATTATGCCTGTTTTAGAGGAATTTTTTTTTATAATAATGAATAAAAAGTGAATAAAGTGTTGAAATTGAGTAATTTACGTTATCAACAATTCATACTAATAATAAATCTAAATATAATTATCTTATTATAAATGACACCAATAAAAGAATGTTTAGTAAATAATAAAACAGATCTCATTCCTATTTGGCTAATGAGACAAGCGGGCAGATATTTACCTGAATTCAGAGAAGTAAGAATAAATAACCCAAATTTTGTAAATCTTTGTTTAAACTCAAATTTATCAAAAGAAATAACTCTTCAACCAATAAAAAGGTTTGGCTTTGATGCAGCGATTATCTTCTCTGATATTTTAATGATACCTTATGGTCTTGGTCAAAAGGTTGAGTTTAAGAAAAATTTTGGACCCAAACTTGAAAATTTGGAGATAGATAATTTACTAGAGATTGATGAAGAAAAATTTACAAAAAATTTATCTCCAATATACCAACTTCTAATCGATTTAAAAAAAAGTGAAGATTTAATAAATAAAGACATAATTGGCTTTGTAGGGGCTCCTTGGACTTTACTTGTTTATATGATAAATAAGGTCTCCCCAAAGAATGGTTTGATAAGCAATTTTTTCTCAGACATAAGTTTAATTAATAATTTACTAAAAATTTTAGATAAATTTGTTAAAATCCATATTAAAAACCAAGTAAAAGCTGGAGCTACTATAATTCAAATATTTGATAGTTGGTCTGGATTGATCAAATCCGATTTTGATAAATATTTATATAACCCAACTTTATCTATAGTTAACTATACTAAGAGCTTAGGGGTCCCAGTGATTTGTTTTCCAAGAGGAATAACAGACTACAGTCAATTTTGCAAAATCGTTAAGCCAAGCATGGTTAATATAGACTATGATGTTGACCCAGAAAATCTACTTAAAAATATAGATATACCCATACAAGGTGGATTACACCCCGAGGCACTACTAACAAATAAAGAGTATTTAAAAAAAGAAGTAAATAAATATTTAGAGATTTTTAAAGATCACCCTTATGTATTTAACCTTGGACATGGTATTCTTCCAGAAACAAAAATTGAGATGGTAAAAGAATTGGTTAAAATAGTTAGAGATTTCAAATAATGAAAGATCACCCTAAAATTAAATTCGGTAAAACTGGAGTTTTAATTGTTAATTTGGGAACCCCTGATTCAACAAAATGGTTAGACATCAGACGGTATTTAAAAGAATTTTTATCTGATAGAAGAGTTATTGAGGTTAATCCTATTCTATGGCAACTGATATTAAATCTAATAATCTTAAATTTAAGACCATCTAAAACTGCAAAAGCTTATAAAGAAATTTGGATGAAAGATATAAACATGTCCCCATTAATGTATTACACACAAAAGCAAGCTGAAAAAGTCTCAAATTCAATATCGAATGCAGATATATTAGTCGACTTTGCAATGAGATATGGAAATCCAAGTATAAAAAGTAAAATAAAAAAATTACATGATAATGGTTGTGAAAATCTTGTAATTTTACCTTTATATCCACAGTATGCTGCCGCAACCACAGCAACAGTATGCGATGAAGTTTACAGAACATTAATGTCTATGAGATGGCAGCCTTCACTTAAAATTATCCCCCATTATGAGTCTGATCCTTTGTACATTGATGCTTTGGTGAATTCCATTAATTCTAAAATAGAAAATATAAATTGGAAACCAGATTTAATATTAGCCTCTTATCATGGAATACCAAAAAAATATTTTGATAAAGGAGACCCATATCATTGTTATTGTCATAAAACTACGAGACTCATTTCTGAAAAGTTTAAAGAAATAGAAATTAAAACTACTTTTCAGTCAAGGTTTGGACCTGAGGAATGGTTACAACCTTATACTGATAAAACTTTAGAAAGTTTGCCAAAAGAAGGAGTAAAAAACGTTCTAGCAATTTGTCCAGGCTTCTCTTCAGATTGTGTTGAAACACTAGAAGAAATATTAATTCAAGGAAAAGAAAGTTTTATAGAAGCTGGTGGTGAAAATTTTGATATGGTTTCGTGTCTTAATGATGCTGATGATCATATAAAATTGCTTAATAATTTGATTAAAAGAAATATTTAATTGATGAATTATTATCTTCTTTTTAAATCTTTGCATTTAATCTCAGTTATCTCATGGATGGCTGGTCTATTATATCTACCGAGAATTTTCGTATACCATGCTGAAAATAGTGATGATAGAAAAATTTCAGATGTATTTAAGATCATGGAAAAAAAACTTTATTTTTACATTATGACACCAGCCATGATTATATCATGGATATTTGGATTGCTTTTAATTCACAGCATAGGATTTCAGCAAATAGGTCAAACGTGGATGGTATTAAAAATAATATTTGTAGTATTTCTTACTCTGTATCACTTTTATCTAGGGAAAACCTTAAATAAGTTTAAATTTGATCAAAATACCCATTCTCATAAATTTTACAGATTAATTAATGAAATTCCCACAATATTGCTAATTTTGATTGTTTTTGTTGTAATATTTAAGCCTTTATAGGGTTGAAATCTTTAAACACTCAACTATATTAAGATTATCTTAATTTAACCTTCCCAAAAAATGAATATTCAAGAATTAAAAGAAAAAAGCTCAGAAAAACTCATCACTGAAGCAGAAAATCTGGGCATTGAAAATGCAAGTACACTTAGACGACAAGAAATTTATTTTGCAATACTGAAAAAACTTGCTGAAAAAGGAGAAGAGATAACAGGTGGTGGAGTTCTTCAGCTATTGCAAGATGGCTTTGGCTTCCTTAGAGCAATAGAATCTAACTATTTACCTGGTGCAGATGATATTTATGTTAGCCCAAATCAAATCAGAAGATTTGGACTTCGAACTGGTGATACAGTAGAAGGTCCAATTAGATCACCAAAGGAAGGTGAAAGATATTTTGCATTACTACAAGTTAGCAAGATTAATTTTGAAGAAACTGAAAAATTTAAACATAAAATTGCTTTCGACAACTTAACCCCTCTTTATCCAAATAAACAATTAGTTATGGAGGTAGAAAGTAATAAAGTTGAGAAAAAAATTGATCTAACTCCAAGATTAATTGATTTAGTAAGCCCAATAGGAAAAGGTCAAAGATCATTAATAATATCGCCTCCGAAAGCTGGCAAAACTATGATTTTGCAAAGCATTGCAAATTCAATAACCGCAAATCATCCCGAATGTTATTTAATGGTATTGCTGATTGATGAGAGACCAGAGGAAGTAACAGATATGCAGAGGACAGTGAAAGGTGAAGTTATTAGTTCTACATTTGATGAGCCTGCTCAAAGGCACGTAGCAGTAGCCGAAATGGTGATTGAAAAAGCAAAGAGATTAACAGAACACAAAAAAGATGTTGTAATTTTATTGGACTCAATAACAAGATTAGGCAGAGCTTATAATGCTGTAGTCCCAAGTTCAGGAAAAGTCCTCACCGGTGGAGTTGATGCAAACGCGCTACAGAGGCCAAAGAGATTTTTTGGTGCAGCAAGAAATATAGAGGAAGGTGGATCTTTAACTATTATAGCAACTGCTTTAATTGATACAGGAAGTAGAATGGATGAAGTTATTTTTGAGGAGTTTAAAGGAACCGGAAATAGTGAAACTATATTAGATAGAAAGATATCAGAGAAAAGAATTTTCCCAGCCATAGATATCACAAAATCTGGAACTAGAAGAGAAGAGCTTATATTTGAGAAAAATGATCTTCAAAAAATGAATGTTTTAAGAAGAATTATAGCTCCAATGGGATCAATGGATGCGATAGAGTTTATAAACTCTAAGCTTAAAGATACAAAAAATAACTCTGAATTTTTTAATTCTATGAACAAGCCAGCTTAATTTTAAAGGTATCCTAACTCTCTCATCTCCTTTTTAAACAAATTCTCAATTGTCTCTAGGGTTTTTGGCTTAACTAGCTTTTTATAATTATTTTCTTTTCCAAGATTAAAAAATTTTTTATTTTTTCTTTCTTTCCTTGAGTAAACAGCTTCGTCAAATCCCTTCTCCTCCTCCTTCTTTTTTAAAATTTCGAAACGAGTTGTTTCAACTGCATTATTAAATTTATCTTTATCTAAATTATTATTTTTTTTTAATAGATTTTCTGTGAAATTAACAATTTTTAAAAATGTTTCACTTTCATGATTCTCTAAGTCTTCATATTTTACAACCAGTTTATTAATATTTTTTGCCAATTTCCATGAGTTATAATTATTTGCCCATGAACTTATGAAAGAATAGTTCGAATAATTATCTTGATCATTTTCATCTCTTAAATTTCTGTAAATGCTATTTATCATTTCTAATGCGTCATTTTCTTGCAATGAATAATGGTTCTTTAAAGATGTAATTACATTTCTAGGATCTCTAACAATATATATAGCACCCAAAGTATATTCTGATGTAGTAAAGCTTCTTCCTTTGTAAGCTCCAAAAACATTATGTGTTTTTAAAAAACATAATTTATTTTGTTCATTTATTTTTTTTTGAGCAATTAACCAGTTTTCTGCTGCTTCATCCACACTTTTTAATTTTTCATTGAAAAAATCTTTGCTTGGAAACTGTCTTATTTTTTTTAGTAAACTAAAATTAAATTTACCATCGTTAGAATAATAATAAGCAGATAAAAATGATCTAACCCATGTATTTCCACTTTTAGGATAAGATGCTAGCCAAATAATCATTGAATTATTTTTATATTAAATTCATATTGTAGCTATAATAAAATGACAATTTACGCACTTTCCTCTGGTCCTGGTTTATCTGGTATTGCTGTAATTAGGGTCTCAGGTTCTGACACTCTAAAAGTATTGAAAAATATGACTTATTTGCCCTTACCGGATCCCAAAGTAGCTTCTTTGAGAAAGTTTATAAATCCCAAAACGAAGGAAATTATAGATGAAGGAATTTTATTATGGTTTCCTGGCCCTGAGAGCTACACTGGAGAAGATATGGCTGAATTCCATATTCATGGAAGCAAAGCTGTTATCGAGGCAATAAGTTTGTGCATATCTAAAGTAAATGGCTGTAGATTGGCCGAGCCTGGTGAATTTACTAAAATAGCATTTCTTAACGGAAAAATAAATTTACTTAAAGCTGAGAGCATCTCAGATTTGATCTCATCAGAGACAGAAATTCAAAGACAACAAGCTATAAAAATTATGTCAGGTAAAAGCTCTGATAAATTTAATTCTTTAAGAGAAAGATTAATAAAAATATTATCAAATATTGAAGCTAAAATAGATTTTCCAGAAGACGATTTGCCTAGGGATATCTTAAAAAATATCCATTCGGAAACCAAAAGTATAAAAAATGAAATCAAAAAAATATTAAGTGATCAAAATGTCGGAGAAATAATAAGGGAAGGTTTTAAAATTGCAATTGTCGGACCTACAAATGCAGGAAAATCCTCTTTATTAAATTATTTATCAAAAAGAGATGTAGCGATTGTTTCAGAAATTGCTGGAACAACTCGAGATGTAATTGAGGTGCAATTAAATTTGGATGGCTTTCCAGTTGTAATATCTGATACCGCAGGAATTAGGGAGGCTAAAGACGAAATTGAAAAAAAAGGGATAAAGTTAGCACTTGAGAGAGCCGAAAATGCTGATCTAATTTTAATTGTGATAGAGCCCAAAAGCATTGATTTTACTGACTATTTTAAGAGTTTTGAGCCAAAAAAATCTATATTAATTATTAATAAAATAGATTTAAATATTGATCATATTAGTAATGAAATTGAAAAATATGACACTGTTGAGTTATCTATTAAACAGGAAAAAAATTTAGATAAACTAATTCAGATTATCAAGGAAAAATTAAAAAACAAATTTATCTCTCAAGAAGATATTTATATTACAAGAAAAAGACATAGAAATAATCTTGAAAAATGCGTTGAACATTTAACAAATTTTGAGAAAAAAAATTCTATAAAAGATTTTGATAAAGCAGCTGAAGATTTAAGGTTAGCAACAAGGTATTTGGGAATGATCGTAGGAAAAGTTGATATTGAAGAGATACTTGGTTCTATTTTTAATGATTTTTGTATAGGTAAATAATCATTGGAAAATAACACTTTTTTAGGACATTTAAGTGTTTTCTTGTAAATTTTAAGATCGATAATAAATTACTGCTATGAAAAATGAATTAATATTTGATGTGGCTGTGATAGGGGGTGGACATGCTGGATGTGAGGCAGCAGCAGCTTCTGCCAGACTAGGTGTTAACACTGCTTTATTCACACACAAATTTGATACAATCGGAGAAATGTCATGTAACCCTGCAATAGGAGGTTTGGGTAAAGGCCATTTGGTTAGAGAAATAGACGCATTAGATGGGGTAATGGGAGAAGTTGCTGATAAATCAGGAATACAATTTAGACTTTTAAATAGAAGCAGAGGTCCTGCTGTAAGAGGTCCAAGAACACAAAGTGATAGAACGCTATATAAAAAATATATGCAAAAAAAACTTGTAAACTATTGTAATTTAAGTATTTTTTCTGATTCTGTAATTAGATTTATTTTTAAAAATAATGATATAATCGGATTTATAACACAATCTGGCAAAGAGATAAAATCTTCTAAAATAATTCTGACGACAGGCACATTTCTTAATGGTCTTATACATATTGGTGAGCAAAAAACTCCCGCCGGAAGATTTGATGAAAAGCCTTCGACTGGGTTAAGTGAACAATTAGAAAAGTATGATTTTAAATTAGGAAGACTAAAAACTGGAACACCCCCAAGGCTCGATGCACGGACAATAAATTTTGAAAATTTAGAAGAACAGCACGCTGATACCGATCCATATTTTTTTTCTTTTTTAACAAAAAAGAATTTAAATAAACAAATTTCATGTCGTATGACTTATACAAATGAAGCGGTTCATAAAATTATTTATAAAAATATAAAGCGAAGCGCAATGTACTCTGGTAGTATAAAGGGCGTTGGCCCAAGGTATTGTCCTTCCATAGAAGATAAAATAAAAAAATTTGCAGATAAGCAAAGGCATCAAATCTTTTTAGAACCAGAAGGGTTAAATGATTATACGATTTACCCAAATGGTATTTCTACGTCGCTTCCAGAAGAAGTTCAGCAAGAAATATGTAGTAAAATCAATGGTTTAGAAAATGTAAAAATTTTAAGACCTGGATATGCAATAGAGTATGATTATATTGATCCAAGAGAGCTTTTTTTAACTTTGGAAACAAAAAAAATAAGAAACCTTTATCTTGCAGGTCAAATAAATGGAACTACTGGTTATGAAGAAGCAGCTGCTCAAGGCTTAATCGCTGGGGCAAATGCAGCACTAGCTATAAAGGATAATGAACCATTCATTTTAGATAGGTCTGAAGCTTACATAGGAGTCATGATTGACGATCTTGTTACAAAAGGTGTAGCAGAACCATATAGAATGTTTACATCAAGAGCCGAATATAGATTATCTTTGAGATCAGACAACGCTGATGTTAGGTTAACCCAAAAAGGCATAAATATTGGTTTAGTAAAAAATGAAAGAGAAGATATCTTTAAAGAAAAATATAAAAACTTATCTGAAATCCAGTTAAAAATGGAAAAATTGTCTATTTCCCCATCAAAAATTGCAAAATATGGTATAAATATTGCAAAAGACGGTGTTAACAGAACAGCAAATCAAATTTTAGGTCAAAAATCTGTGAATATGAATAAAATAAGGAAAATATGGCCAGAAATTAAATATTTTTCACGTGAAATTGATGAACAATTAGAAATTAATTCACATTATAAAGGTTATTTGAAGAAACAAAAAGCTGATATATTAGCATTTAAAAGAGACGAGAATCTTAGAATACCTGAAAATTTAAATTATGATAGTTTTTCTGGGTTATCAAATGAAGTAAAGTCTAAATTTAAGCTAATAAAACCCAAAACAATGGGACAAGCATTAAGAATTGACGGAATTACTCCAGCGGCGGTATATATTTTGTTGTCTCACATAAAAAGAAAGTCTATTAAGCATATAGCTTGATTGATTCGAATTTTTTAAAAATAGATAAAGTATTATCTCTTAATGTTTCATGTGAAACATTAGTAGAGCTCGAGCTTTACAAAAATTCAATAATTTCAAAAAATAAAAGCCTTAATCTGATTAGCAAATCGACTGAAAAGATAATAAATACAAGGCATATAGAAGATAGTGCGCAAAGTATTGATTTTATTAATAAAAATGATATTCAAATATGCACAGATCTTGGATCAGGGGCTGGCTTACCTGGTATAGTTTTAGGGATTTTAATGAAATCAAAAAAGCCAATGTTTAAGCTAATTTTTTATGAAAAAAGTTATCATAAAAGTATTTTTCTCAAAGAAATGACAAAAAAATTTAATTTAAATTCAGAAGTCCATAGAAAAAATATTTTTGATGAAAGAAATTTAACAACTGATGTAATTATTTCACGAGCATTTAAACCTTTGCCAATAATTTTTCAAATAGCGAAGACTAATTTTAAAAACTTTAAGTACATAATTTTATTTTTAGGCAAAAGTGGAAAAAAAATTTTAGATGATGCACTTAAATTTTGGAAATTTGACTATGAGGAAAAGAAAAGCTTAACAAACTCTGAGTCAATGATTGTAAAAATCTCAAATTTAAAAAAAAAAAATAAGTATGAAAAGTAAATATCAATCAAAAATATCAAAAATTTTTAAAAAACATAAATAGGATGGAAAAAAAAATTATTTCAGTCATAAATCAAAAAGGTGGGGTAGGCAAGACAACAACGGTAATCAATTTAGCAGCTGGATTATCTATGAAAGGAAAAAAAGTTTTAGTAATAGATTTGGATCCTCAAGGTAACGCTACGACAGGTCTGGGATTATCAAATAATATAAGTTCAGATAGAACTATTTATAATGTACTAAACGGAAACAAAAAGATTTCTGACGTAATAAAGCAAACTAATTTTGAAAATCTAAATATAATTTCTTCAAATGTAGATTTATCAGGTCTTGAGGTTGAAACAGCCGGAGATAGCCGTAGGGCTTTTAAATTGAAAGATGAATTAGCCCTTATTTTAAATGATTCTAGAGCATCATATGATTATATAATCATAGACTGCCCCCCATCTTTGAGTCTTCTAACAATTATGGCATTAGTGGCATCCGAAGCTTTAGTAGTACCGCTTCAGACGGAATTTTTTGCTTTAGAGGGATTGACTCAACTGATGAAGACAATTGAGAGAATAAAATCAAACCTAAATCCATCCCTAGAAATAAGAGGGATACTGCTTACGATGTATGACAAAAGGAATAAGCTCTCAGGACAGGTCGAGATAGAAGCAAGAAATTATTTTAAGGAAAAAGTTTACTTAACATCTGTTCCTAGGAATGTCAGGTTATCAGAAGCACCCTCTCATGGAGTACCTGTCTTATTATATGATAAGGTTTGTCCTGGTAGTAAAGCATATTTTAAATTTACACAAGAATTTTTAGAGCAAGATAAAAAAGTGGAGAGTGCAGCATGATAAATCCCTTTAAAAATAAAAAAGGTTTAGGTCGAGGATTATCCTCCTTAATAGGTGACAATGAAACAAAAACTTCAAGTAATAAAATTCCAATCAGCTCAATAGTTCCAAACAGAAATCAGCCGAGAAAATTGTTTGAAAAAGAATCTTTAAATGAATTGACAAATTCAATTAAAGAGAGAGGAATTATCCAGCCACTAATTGTTAGAAAGTCTGATGATCAAGACAAAAAATTTGAACTTATTGCGGGTGAAAGAAGGTGGCAAGCTGCTCAGGCTGCTGGTATCCATGAGGTTCCAGTATTAGTAATTGAGGCAGATCATCTTAAGTCATTAGAATTAGCCATAATAGAAAACGTACAAAGAAGAGATTTAAACGCAATTGAGGAGGCTGAAAGTTACAAAAATTTAATTGATAATTTTGGATATGACCAAGATCAAGTATCACAGTTTATAGGTAAAAGTAGATCGCATGTATCAAATACTCTTAGATTACTTTCTTTACCTGAAAAATTAATCGAAATGATAAGAAGTGATAAAATATCACAAGGTCATGCAAAAATTTTAATAGGACTTGAAAACTCTTTGCTACTTGCTGAAAAAATAATAAGGAAAAAGCTATCAGTTAGGCAAACAGAAAATTTAGTAAGAGCACTTAAAAATGGTTCTAGAAAAATATATAAAACTAAAGACTCTAATTCATTAGCTACCGAAAATGCATTATCTGAAATAATTGGCATGAGAGTTGTTTTAACAAATAAGAAAAATAATTCTGGAACACTGTCAATTGAATATAAAGGTTTAGATCAGCTAGACAAACTCATTAATGTAATAAAAAGTAACTATTAGATATTAACAATAAAATCAGAAATTAAATTTAGAGAATTCTTAGAATTTTTTTTTACTAACGTTTCAACCTCATTTAATTGATAAATTTTTTCTTTGAGATCGTTTATTTTCCATGAATTTACTTGCTTTTTAACACTCTCTTTGTCTTTCCAAAAAATTGGAGGCTTAGTGTTAGATATTGCATCATCAAGATTTCTTGTTTCATTGTACTTTTCTATAATGCTAATTAACCTTTTGGATTTGCTTAAAACTGTTCTCAAAATTAAAATACAGTCTTCATCTGAATAATTATTTTCATTTAAAATTTTAGCAATATTTTTTTTATTTTTTTCTAAATAATTATCAGCTAATTCATTAACACCGTAATTTTCATTTAAGTTTGTCAATTTTTTTACAATATTCAAATCTATTTTTTTGTTTGTAAACGAATAATTTAATATTTTATCTAATTCAATTTTTAAAATTTTACGACTACCATTAGCTCTATTTGCCAATAAATTAATTGATTCTCTTGACATGTTAATATTATTTTGATTTAAAAATTTAATTACAATCGTTGATAGACTATTTAAGTTATCTTCATAAAATGGAACAATAATTAAATCCTTTCTTTTTTCAAAAAAATTTCTAATTTTCGATCTTTTTTCTAATACACTGCTTTTAAGGATAATTTTAATATCTTTAATGCCTTTGTCTAAAATTTCTTCTACTAATTTTAATACCTTATCGCTGGTCCTTGATATAATGATTATCTTCTCTTTTTCAAAAAGTGAGCTTGTAAGCAGCTCTGATGACACCACATTGTAATTATTAATAAATTCATTTTCATCGTATTTATTGACACTCCCTTTAAAATTGTTAGTAAAGTTATCATTTATAACTTCATTCTGTAAACCATCGTTATTACCATAAAATAAATAATAATTATAATTATTCAGATTTATTTTTTTTAAATCAAAATATTTTATAATCATTTCCCTAAAGTTTTAATTGATAATAACAATTCTTCAGCAATATTTTCAGATAATATTTTTGTAATATTATTTTCGTATTGTGACAATTCATATTTATCAGTTATATTATTATAGGTTGCTTGTTTAACTGCTGTATTTTCATATATATGTTTTTCGCTTAACAATACTTCGTAGTCTACTTTTATCTGTAATTTGTAATTTTTAGGATCCCCTTTCGAGTCTGATGATACTATTTGTTTATCTTTCGTAGAATATAAGTTTATATTGTATTTCTTATCTCCGTTAGTTCTACTTAATAAATTACTTTTTATTATCTCATTAATTTTTTTATCGCCAGTTGAACTTATATTTTCAAATTGAAAATCAAAGTTTTTGTTTATTAGAATTGGTTCGAATGAGCATCCTTGTAGGATAAATAATAATATTAAAATTTTTATTACTTTATTCATTTATCAAAATATTTATCAATCTGTCTTGAACAAAAATTATTTTATTGATTTGTTTATTTTCTAAATATTTACTTATATTTCTATCTTTTTTTGCACTTTCCAAAAGAATTTTCTCAGTATCGCCCTTTTGGGTGTTTAAAATTGCTCTTTTTTTTCCATTAATTTGAACAACAATATTTATATCTTTTTCTTCTAACTTAGAGACATCATAACTTGGCCATGTAATATTTTTAATCGCACCAATTTCAGAAAGACACTCACTTGAAAAATGAGGAATAATAGGTGAAAAACAAATTAAAATTTTTTTATAATTTTCTAGATTAATTGAATTCTTATTTTCTTTTATATAACTAATTAAATAGTTATATGTCTCGTACATGTTTGCGATTATTACGTTATAATTAAACTTTTCTAGGTTACTTGTAAATTTAGCAATTAATTGATTAGTAAATTTATCTAACTCTTCATCTTCTCTATTTTTTTTATTTTCAAATATAGAATTTTTAACTTCATTATGCAAAGTCCAAAGTTTTTGAATAAATTTGAAAGAAGATACCATGCCCTGATCTGACCATTGTACATCTTTTTCTGGAGGACTGTCTGAAAGAATAAAAAGTCTCACAGCATCTGCTCCATAAATTTCAATAATATTTTCTGGATCAATTACATTTTTCTTTGATTTTGACATAGACTCCGATGGTCCAACTATTACTTTTTTGTTACCCGAATCTTTTTGAATAGTTTGATTATTTATTTTCTCAACTTCGTTTGGACTAAGCCAATTATTATTTTCATCTTTGTAAGTTTCATGGCAAACCATCCCTTGTGTGAATAAACTTTTGAAAGGTTCTTTGATATCAAAACCTTTATTATTATGTTCAATAGCTCTCATAAAAAAACGCGAATATAGCAAATGTAAAATTGCATGCTCTACACCTCCTATGTACTGGTCAACCGGCATCCAATAATCAATATCCTCTTTATTAAAACCATAAGTGGTCTCTCTTGGTGAGCAAAACCTCAAATAATACCATGAAGAACAAACAAATGTGTCTAAAGTATCAGTTTCTCTTGTCATCTCTTGACCATTTATAAATACTTTTTTCCATTCTGTTTCATTATCTAGAGGATTTCCTTTGGTTTTAAGATTTACATTCTCTGGCAGTTTAACAGGTAGCATTGATTTTGGTATTGGATGTACATTACCTTTTTCATCGTACGCTACTGGAATAGGGCAGCCCCAATATCTTTGTCGAGAAACACCCCAATCTTTAAGTCTGTAGTTTATTTTTTTTTTTCCTAATCTTTTTTCTTCTAATATTTTTATAGTTTCTATCACAGAATTCTCAGGCGCTTTAAGACCATCTAAAAATTGTGAATTAATTAAAATTCCAGGTCCAGCATAAGCCTCAGTGTCGACCTTAAAGCTATTGTCCTTATCAAATGGTCTAACAACCGTCTTAATTTCTAAATTATACTTTTTGGCAAAATCAAAATCTCTTTGATCATGCCCTGGACATCCAAATACTGCACCAAAACCATAATCCATTAAAACAAAGTTAGCAAAATACACCGGCACTTTTTGATTTGGATTCAAAGGATTAATTGCTTGTAAGTTTGTTTTAAATCCTATCTTTTCTCCAACAGCTATAGCTTCTTCGGTAGTCCCTGTTTTTGAACATTCTTCTTTAAATTTCAAGAATTCGCTATCATCTCTAAAAAACGTTGATATTTCATGATCAATTGAAAGAGCTAGAAAGGAAAAACCAAACAACGTATCTGGCCGTGTTGTAAAACATTTAATATTTTTAACAGGTAAGTCACCCTGTATATTGAATTCAATTTCACATCCAAAAGACTTACCAATCCAATTTTTTTGCATTGTTCTTACTTTGTTTGGCCATGTTGTTAAATCCTCTAATCCATCTAATAAGTCTTGTGAAAATTTTGAAATATTAAAAAACCATTGATTAAGTTTTTTTCTCTCTACAACAGCGCCTGATCTCCATCCTCTACCATCGATTACTTGCTCGTTTGCTAAAACAGTCTCATCTACAGGGTCCCAATTTACATAATTTTCTTTTCTATAAACTAGTTTTTTCTCTAATAGCTCTAGAAAAAATGTTTGTTGGTGTTTGTAATATTCTTCTGAACAAGTTGAAATTTCCCTGCTCCAATCAATAGATAGACCAAGCTTCTTTAATTGATTTTTCATGGTATTTATATTTGAGTTTGTCCAATCCTTGGGATCTAGTTTATTATCCCTTGCTGCATTTTCGGCAGGCATACCAAAAGCATCCCATCCCATAGGGTGTAGTACATTGAAACCTTTTAATGATTTGTATCTTGATAAAACATCTCCTATTGTATAGTTACGAACATGTCCCATATGTATCTTACCCGATGGGTATGGAAACATTTCTAAACAATAGAATTTTTTTTTATTTTTATCAATTTTTGTTAAAAAAGTATTATTATCTGACCAAAATTTTTGCCATTTTTCCTCAACTTTTTTGAAATTATATCTTTCCACAATAAAGGGTTTTACTGATCTTGTTCGTCTGTTCTTAATGATTCATTTATATATTTTTTTTTCTTTTTTGAAAAAGTATCCTTTTTATAAACAGCTGCTTTAGTTAGAATTTTTTTAGCCAACTCCGAGGATAATTCATCTGACCTATCTAAAATCTTACAGTTATCTTGCATTGAACAATTTTTATAAAAAACTTTTACAACTAATGCATCGGATCTTATTTCATTACTTAAAAACCTTATTGAAATTTTTACTGATTCATTGTCAGACGATCCATCACTATACCAGTCGGTTACAACTATTCCTCCACTATAATTTGCAAGCGCTAAAGGCATGAAATCCAAAGTATCTAAAGAAGCTCTCCATAATTCATTTGAGCTAGCAAAATCAAATTCACCTATATTTTTATTTTTCTCGACTGAACCCATCAGTGTAAAACCTCTTCCTTCCTCCATATTTTTTAGAACTCTATCTTTAGCGTTTGGAGGTATTTTTCTAGCATCAGCCCCAGGCACTTTTCCATTGCATGCACTGATGATTAAAAAAATAAATAATAGATTTATGATTCGTATTTTCATATTCCCTATAATTTTTATTAAAATACTCAAATTATTTACAAAATGTTTAATAATAATACTTAATTATTAAAAAAACATATATTTTAAAGGACTTTTTATGATGTATATTTGCAACATATTTACACTAAATTTCATAAAAATAAGTAAAATCAACTCTTTTATTAAGTTTTTTGATAAAAGATCGGTGTTTAATATTAAACAATAAATAAGGAGTACTTAATATGAACGATATAAAAAAAATAGGGTTAACAGCTCTTGCTGGTTCCCTAGTTGCTAGTTCAGTATCTGCAGCGACATTAACAGCTACAGGATCAGCTGGAATGTCATTTACTGGTGGTGACGAAAAGAAAACTGAAGGTCAAGGTTGGACAATGGGTGACTCAATCACTATGTCAGCATCAGGTGATGTAAATGACATTGGTGTAACACTATCTTTTGAAATCGATAACGATGATACAGGTGGTGGAGACGTATATGACAGTCACTCTATAGCTTTCGATTTAGGTGATGCTGGAAGCTTAACTTTCCATGGTCATGGTGGAAGCTCAGCTCTTGGTGCAAAAGATGACGTTATGCCAGCAGCTTGGGAAGAGCCGTGGGATATCTTAGTAGGCGCAGAAGCTAATTTAATTGGTGGTGCCGGTGGAGATAACATGTTTGTATACTCATACTCACATGACTCAGGTGTTACAGGAACAGTTTCATACGTAAATGCAGCTGATGCAGTAACTGATGTATCATCTACATCATATGGTATCGAATTTACTGGTATGGAAGGTTTAACAGTTGGTTATGCACAACAAGACGTTGAAGTAACAACTAATACTAAAGGTGATGAAAGCACAATGTATGCAAAATATGCAATTGGTGGAATCACTGTTGGTATACAGATGTCAGAAAATGATATGGAAACTGGAACAGATTACGAGTCAACTGGTATTGGTGTATCATACCAAGTTAACGATGACCTAACTGTATCATACGGTAACCATGAAATAGAAGCAGTAAGTTCTGGAAATCCAGATCAAGAGGCAGCTGCGCTTGGTTTCTCATACACAATGGGATCATTAAGTATTGGTGGAGCAATTCATGATGGTGATAACATCGCTAATAGCTCAACTAATAGCAGAGAAATCTACAGCTTAGGATTAACGTTTAATTTCTAAGTTTAAAACATTTTGTTTATAAAAGGCCCTAGAAATAGGGCCTTTTTTTTGTAAAGTATCCAATACCACTAAAACCATAACAATTAACAACTTTTAATTTTTTTAGATTTCCAATTGAAATACCACCTAAAGCTATTAATTTTCTTTTTGTAAGTTTGCTCAAATTATTAAATCTATTAATTCCTAAAAAATTTTTATTTTCTTTAAACAAAGAGGACAAAAATATTAGCTTCACTTTTTGTCTTTCTTTGACTCTGATTTGCCTTAAATTATGTGCAGATCCAATTAGATTAAAATTATTTCTAAATTTGTAAGATAAATGATGATAGCTGCTGTTAAATGAAGGTATGTAAGCTCCATCTAATTTAAGATTTAATGATAATTTGATATTATTAGATAAGTAAAATTTAATTCTTTTTATTTTACAATATTTTTTGATTTTTATAATTTCTTTTTGGTGATTTTTTTTTTTGTAATTTCTATAAATAATAGCTGTATTATTCTCTAAATTATCAATATTATTTTTATTAAACTTATTTATAAAATAATATTTTTTATTATTAAATTTATGCATGATACAGTAAAAAATTTACTTAATATTAAGGAAAAAGTTAAGAAAAAAGTTATAGACAATAATCTTAAAAAAACTCCAAACATAATCGCAGTATCTAAAACTTTTAAGATTGATCATATAAGACATTTAATTAATTATGGGCATATTCATTATGGTGAAAATAAAGTCCAAGAAGCTTTAGAAAAGTGGGAAGAAATAAAAAATAATAACAATAATATTAAACTTCACTTAATTGGTAAGTTACAAACAAATAAGGTTAAGTTTGCAGTAAAATTATTTGATTATATTCACTCTTTAGATAGTGAAAAGCTAGCAAATAAAATTTCATCATTTGGAAATAGTAATTTAAAAATATTTATTCAAGTTAACCTAGGAAATGAAGAACAAAAATCTGGAATTAATGTTAATAATCTCTTTGAATTCTATAATTATTGCAAAGAATTAAAACTTAATATAATTGGTTTGATGTGCATACCTCCTTTAGACGGAGATATGAATTTTTACTTTAATAAAATGTTAGAGTTAAAGAAAAAACATAATCTTAATGAATTAAGTATGGGCATGTCTTCTGATTATTTAAAAGCTTTAGACTTTGAAGCTTCTTTTATAAGGATTGGATCTAGTATATTTGGAAAAAGATATTAGATAATTCTAATTTTTGTATTTTTTTTTATCAATTTAACTAAAATTAAAAAATCTTTTAGTGATAGAGCTATACATCCAACAGTTGGATTATAATTTTTTGTCAAGTGTATAAAGATGGCACTTCCTTTATTTTTTTTTGGATTTAGCCAATTATATTTAATTGGGATTAAGTAATCATATTTATAATCATTTCTAAATAATTTTTCACATCTCACTTTTTTTTTAATTTTAATTTCTTTGTTATAAAATTTGCTATTAATATCGTTACACCAACCCATATTTTTTTGAATTTTGATACATCTTAAGTTAGTTTTGGGTTTTTGAACTTTATCACTTCTATAGTATAGATCTCCCAACGAAAATAAGCCGGTAGGTGTTTTTTTATCACCTTCATATTTATCTGATGTGAACCCGTAAGCTCCAATGCAACATTTGAATTCAAATTCATCAAACAAAAGAGTATATTTATTTTTTATTTTAATTGTCATATTCTTATTGTATGGAGAAACAAAACTTATTTATTCATAATATTCCTATTTTATATGATATTTTATTTGAGTTAAAGCATCTTGTAAGTTTCAATATTAAAAAAATAAATAATCATGAGATAGAAAAGCAAAAATTTCAAACCACGGATCTAGTTGTCTCTGATAGAGAACTTAAATTGAATAATCAAATTTTAATTGATACAAAACCAATTCAAATAGGAAAATTGATCGATAATATTAATATTGAATTTTTAAAAAAAAAAATTGATTTTCAAAAGAATATAAAAATTAGTGATTATACTGTAAACTTTAATTCCAGAAAAATGTTTAGTCAAAATAAAAGTTTATCTTTAACTGAAAAAGAAACTTTAATAATTAATTTCTTAAAAAATTCAGAAACTGCTGTATCCATAAATGAACTTCAGAAAAATGTTTGGGGATATAAGTCTAAGCTTGAAACACACACGGTCGAAACCCATGTATATAGACTTAGAAAGAAAATCTTAAAATGTTTTAATGATAATAATTTTATTAAAAGTAATAAGAATGGTTATAAAATTTAAATAAATTTTAAATAAAGTGATTTATATTTATATTAAAACTTATAACTACTCGGTCTTCATCAGACAGATTTCTTCCAACTTTGTGAGGCAAATAGCTAGGAAAAAATAATAAATCTCCTTCTTTTACATCTAACCCTCTTATTGTACTATTAAATTCTGTTTCCTCAGAAATTTTTGGATGACTATGATTACTAACAGGATTTGGATTTTCGACTAAAAATTTTCCACAATTTTCAGGAGCTTTTACATAATAAGCTGCACTCAAATATGAATTTGGATGTGTATGAATTAAATTAAAACTATTTTTTTTATTAATAATTGCCCACATATCAGTGCAAACAATTTTTTTTGGGTCGATATCCCAACCATAATTTCTAAATACATCGAATATATAGTCTTTTAATGACATTAAAAATTTGTGTTGCACTGAATTTTTATCCTTTAAATTGAAATTTTCAGAATGCCAACCATTAATATTCGATCTTTCCAATCCTTCCTTATTCATTTCTCTCAAATTATAAATATATTTTAATAGTTCATGGTTGATTTCTTTATGATTTTCTATTCTATATCTGAACACTGGTTGGGGAAAAAATTTTAAGATTTCTCTGTTTTCTATCATTTTAAAATTATAATAATGTTAATTTATATGAATAAAAGTACAAATAAAAAAAAAAATTTTATCGCAAGAAATTTATTATCCTCAAGGTATAAACCAAGAATTGTTAAGCCTAAAAAGGGAAAGGGTAGCTTTAAGAGGAAAAAAAATTAGTCATTTTAAAATATCAATATTAAAACTAATTACTATTCTATCTTCCTCAGAGAGATTCATTCCAACTGAATGAGGAAGGTAAGCCGGAAAAATTAATAAATCTCCTTCTACAGGTTTTATTTGAGCAATGTTTTGATTAAACTCAGTCCTTTTATCGCTAACTGCAATTCTTTCCCTTGCAATTTGATTGGGATTAGAAATTTTAAATGATCCACAATTGTCCGATGCTTTCACGTAATAAGCCGCACTTAAGTAATTGTTTGGATGCGTATGTTCTAAATTAAAATTATTTTTTTTGTTAATAATTGCCCACATCTCAGTTAAGTTTACTTTGCCAGGAGTGTAATGCCATCCATATTCTTTAAATACATCGGCAACATATTTTTGTATGTCTGTAAAAAATTT
Source organism: uncultured Pelagibacteraceae bacterium (assembly GCA_902527605.1). Taxonomy (GTDB): domain Bacteria; phylum Pseudomonadota; class Alphaproteobacteria; order Pelagibacterales; family Pelagibacteraceae; genus Pelagibacter. Next base: position 27,211 of record CABZPQ010000001.1, read on the forward strand.
AAATGGTGCCTTGTTTTTATCTTTCAAATTAAAAGGTTTTGAATGCCAACCGCCTTGATTAGATCGTATTAATCCCTCGTTGTCATTTTTATATAATTCATAAATATACTTTGTTAAATTCTGATTATGTTCTTTGTAGTTATCTAATTTGTAATGAAAAATTGGTTGAGGGAAAAATTTTAACACTTTCTTTTCATTTTCTGGCATATTATAGCCTTGCCCCAATTTGTTGGATAACTTTTGATGACATCTCTCGTCCTTTGTTAAGGCTATCAGAAGTACTTAAATTATTTAATTTTCCATGTAAAAATCCTGCAGCAAATAAATCTCCTGCACCTGTAAGATCTTTAATATTTAAATTTTTTTCGATACCATTTTCGACAATTTCATCACCATTAATCGATATAGCTCCTTTTTCTCCTCGTGTAATAACAACTAGCTTTTTTAAACTTTTTCCGAAATCAATTACATCTTTGAAATTTTTCGCATCAATTAATGACATCATTTCTTGTTCGTTAGCAAATGTGATATCTAATTTATTTTTAACCAAATCCAAAAAATGTGGTTTGTGTCTATCCACACAGAACTGATCCGATAGTGACATTGCAACTTTATTTGCACTATTTATAGCTTTTTCAAATGCTTTTTTTGGTTCACCTTCGTCCCACAAATATCCTTCTAAAAAAATCATCTCAGACTGTTTTACCACACTTGTATTTACATCATTCTCATCTATTTTTCCTGCTGTTCCAAGATATGTGCACATCGTTCTCTCAGAGTCTGGAGTTACTAGAATTAGACATGTACCAGTTGGTAATTCTTCCTTTTTCTTTGAATAAAAATATTCAACATTTTCTGACTTTAGTCCATCTTCATATTTACTTCCTAATTTATCATCGTTAACTTTACCAATAAAACCAACTTTGTTGCCTAATTGAGATAATCCAACAATAGAATTTGCTACAGATCCACCCGATATAGTTTTTTCAATATTTAGACTTGATAGCATTGATTGAAATTCATCATTCTTAAAAATAAGCTTCATTGTACCCTTTGTTAAGTTATTTTGGTTAATAAAATCATCATCAACCTTACAAATAACATCTACAATTGCATTCCCTATTCCTAAAATTTTCATATTAAGCTTTCTTTGTTGAAATTGGTCTTTTTCTTTTAGGATAACAAGAAGTACAAATTTTACAAGAAATACCGTAACACTCTCTTGCCTTGCAATATTCTCTTCCATAGTAAATTATTTGAAGGTGTAGCTTGTTCCAACATTTTTTAGGGAATAACCGTTTTAAATCTTTTTCAGTTTGGATAACATTTTTTCCATTAGTTAAACCCCATCGTTGAGCTAGTCTATGTATGTGTGTATCTATTGGAAATGCAGGGTATCCAAAACCTTGGGACATAACTACACTTGCTGTTTTATGTCCAACTCCAGGCAATTCCTCTAACTCTGCAAAAGTTTTTGGAACTTTGCTATTATATTTTTCCACCAAAGTTTTTGATAAACTATGAATACTCTTAGCTTTAATTCTAAAAATTCCTATACTTTTTATTAATTTTTCTATTTTCTTTCTTCCAAGTTTAACAAAATGCTCAGGTTTATAATATTTTGGATAAATATTTTTTGTAACATTATTGACATTTATATCTGTGCATTGAGCAGAAAGTAGTACAGATATTAATAGTGTGAATATATTTTTGTGTTTTAATGGTATAGGAGTTTTAGGATAAGTTTGATTGAGTATTTTTAGAACTATTTTGGCTCTCTGTACTTCATTCATTACTTGAAGTTCAACAGATTCCTCATTGAATAAAGACCTGGTTTTTTATTAATAAGCCATCTGGCAGCAGCTATTGCTCCTTCAGAATATAAAGCTCTATCAAAAGCTTCGTGGTTCAGTGTTATAATTTCTTTTCCACTTGAAAAAGTAACTTCATGTTCACCTATAATTTCACCTTTTCTTATTGAATTAAAATTAATTTTTTTTCCATAAGGAAATTTTTTTTTGTTCAAATATTTTTTTCCAATCATCTTATAAAAGTCTTTATTTTTTCCTACAGCAATTCCTTTTCCAAGCATAAGGGCTGTACCCGATGGATGATCTTTTTTGTGTTTGTGATGAACTTCAAAAACTTTACTTTGATAATTATTACCAAGTGATGCTGAAGTGATCTCAGTTAGGTACATGAGCAAATTGATCCCTAGGCTCATGTTACCCGCCTTTAAAATAGGAATTTTTTTAGAAAATTTCTTTATTAAATCTTCCTCTTTTTTTGTAAAACCTGTAGTGCCAATAACTACTTTTTTTTTTAACTTTGCCGCTATCTTTAAAATTTCAAATGTGCATTTTGGTATTGTGAAATCTATTATTACATTCGCTTTATTAAGAGCTTTTTCGTTATTTAATTCAGGTTTAATACCGCTAATTTTTTTATTAATGGCTCTGTTTTCTGTAAGAGCAACCAATTTGGTAGACTTGTCTTTAATTACTGATTTAATAAGCTGTTGGCCCATTCTTCCCATGCATCCTGTTATGGCTATATTAATTTTACCCATTATAAGGATCTAGATTAGCACTATTGACTAGTTTTTCCAAAAACTTTTGGCCTTTTGAAAGAATTTTTTTATACTAGGGTTAGATTTCTCATTTTCAATCTCTCTAAATTTTTCTAATAATTCTTTCTGTTCTTTATTTAGTGATATTGGAACCTCAGTATTTATTTGCACATAAAGGTCTCCAAAATCACTTCCCCTCATGTAAGGCATACCTTTTCCTTTTAATCTAAATTGTCTCCCACTTTGTGTTCCAGCTGGAATTTTAATTTTAGCTTTACCGCCATCAATTGTTGGGATTTCAATTGAAGTTCCGAGAGAAGCATCTGTAATAGAAATTGGACATTCAAAAAATAAGTTTTCATCAGATCTTTTGAATAAGTCATGAGACTGAACATTTATGAATAAGTATAAATCACCACTACTACTACCTCTTGATCCAGCCTCACCTTTTCCTGAAAGCCTAATTCTGGTTCCATCATCCACTCCTTTTGGAATGGTAACAGATAATCTTTTTGAAGCCTGTTTTTTACCTTGTCCATTACAACTAGAGCAAGGATGGGTAATTTCCTCTCCCGCACCAGCGCATTGAGGGCATGTTTGTTGGACCGTAAAAAAACCTTGGTTTGATCTTACTTGACCCTGGCCGCCACACATTGAGCATGTTCCAGCTTCATGACCTGGTTCTGAACCTGACCCACTACAAGTATCACATTTTTCAGATGTAGAAAATTTTATATCTTGTTTTTTTCCAGAAAAGGCTTCTTCTAAAGATATAGATAAATCATATCTTAAATCTGATCCTCTATTATTTGACCTTCTTGACCTACGACCTCCACCAAAACCTTCTCCAAAAAAGTCTTCAAATATATCGGAAAAATGGCTTGAGAAATCAAAATTTCCAAATCCACCTCTTCCTCCACCTCCATTTTCGAAAGCTGCATGACCAAAATTATCATAATTTTGTTTTCTCTCAGAATTAGAAAGTACGTGATAAGCTTCAGATGCTTCCTTAAATTTTTCTTCAGCACCTTTATCACCTTTATTTTTATCTGGATGATGTTTAACAGCGAGTTTTCTGTAAGCTGATTTTATTTGCTCTGGAGAAGCACTTTTATTTACACCTAAAACTTCGTAATAATCTCTTTTTGCCATAACATGTTATAGACAAACAGTTGTTTTGTTAGGCGCTTTTCTCTTTATTCTCGTCTTTTACTTCTTCAAAATCTGCATCAACAACATTATCGTCTTTCGTATCTTCTTTCTTTGCGTCTTTTGGAGCATCCTCAGGCTTGGCACCTTGTTGTGACTTATAGATTGCCTCACCCAATTTCATAGATGCCTGAACTAAATCTTGAGTTTTTTTCTTAATTTCTTCAACATCAGTTCCTTTAAGAGCATTTCTTAAGTTAGCAGATGCATCCTCGATTGCTTTTTTATCTGCATCAGAAACTTTACTTCCGTGTTCTTTTAAATTTTTCTCTGTTGAATGAATTAGTGTATCTGCTTGATTTCTTGCATCAACAGCATCTCTTTTCTTTTTATCTTCTTCTTTATTTGACTCTGCATCTTTTACCATTTGATTAATTTCTTCATCGCTTAATCCCCCAGATGCTTGAATTTGAATTTTTTGTTCTTTACCAGTTCCTTTGTCTTTGGCTGAGACATTGACAATACCATTTGCATCTATATCAAATGTCACTTCAATTTGTGGAACTCCTCTTGGTGCAGGAGCTATTCCAACTAATTCAAAGTTTCCTAATACTTTATTATCTGAAGCCATCTCTCTTTCACCCTGAAGAACTCTAATTGACACTGCTGGTTGATTATCTTCTGCAGTTGAAAATACTTGGCTTTTTTTAGTTGGTATTGTTGTATTTTTATCTATTAATTTAGTAGACACACCTCCTAAAGTCTCTATTCCTAAAGATAAAGGAGTTACATCTAGCAGCAATACATCTTTTACATCACCTTGTAACACTCCCGCTTGAATCGCTGCACCCATAGCAACAACTTCATCAGGATTTACGGATTTGTTAGGATCTTTACCAAAGAAATTTTTTACTTCTTCTATTACTTTTGGCATTCTAGTCATACCACCAACTAGCACTATTTCATCCACCTCGCTTGCAGATAAACCTGCATCTTTTAAAGCAGTTTTACATGGTGGAATAGTTCTTGAAATTAGATCTTCAACTAAAGCCTCAAGCTTCGCTCTTGTCATTTTTAGGTTTATATGTTTTGGCCCAGTTTTATCTGCAGTTATGAATGGTAAATTTATTTCAGTTTGAGTTGCCGATGATAATTCTATTTTAGCTTTTTCAGCAGCTTCCTTAAGTCTCTGCAATGCTAATTTATCAGATTTTAAATCTATACCATTTTCTTTTTTGAATTCTGATAAAAGATAATCTACTATTGAATTGTCAAAATCCTCTCCACCTAAAAAAGTATCACCGTTAGTTGATTTAACCTCAAATACACCATCTCCTAATTCAAGGATTGAAACATCAAATGTTCCTCCACCTAAATCATATACTGCTATTTTCTTATTTGCTTTTTTATCTAAACCATAAGCTAGAGATGCTGCGGTTGGTTCATTTATAATTCTTAAAACTTCAAGGCCAGCTATTTTGCCTGCATCCTTTGTTGCTTGTCTTTGAGCATCATTAAAATATGCAGGAACCGTAATAACAGCTTGTTTTACTTCAGAACCTAAATATTTTTCTGCTGTCTCTTTCATTTTTTGAAGTGTGAAAGCCGAAATTTGTGATGGTGAATATTTTTGGCCTTTTGCCTCAATCCATGCATCGCCTTTATCAGAATTAACTATTTTAAACGGAGCAGTTTCTACATCCTTTTTAACTGTTGGATCATCAAAATTTCTTCCAATTAATCTTTTAACGGCAAATATCGTATTTTCAGGATTTGTAACAGCTTGTCTTTTTGCAGGTTGACCTATTAATTTTTCACCTTCATCTGTAAATGCAACTACTGATGGTGTTGTTCTTGCTCCTTCAGCATTTTCTAAAACCTTTGCTTGTGTTCCCTCCATAACGGCTACACAAGAATTTGTTGTTCCTAAATCAATACCTATAACTTTACTCATAATTTACCCTGTTTGATGCTCATATAAGTGTTTATTTTACAACTACAACCATCATAAATAATTAATTTTTTGCCTCTTTTTCCTCATTTTCCTGGTTTTTTTGGTTATTCTGTTTTTCCTCAATTTTTTTTTTAGATACGGCTACTAATGAAGGTCTTAGCAACCTATCCTTCATCATAAAACCTTTTTGAATTTCTTGAACAATTGTACCCTGATCTTTTGTATCATCTTCAACTTCCATCATAGCCTGATGCAAATTTGGATCTAATTTTTCGTTAATAGCTTTAATTGGCTCAATATTATTTTTTTTGAAAATTGAAATCATATCCTTATTAATAATATCAATATGCTCTATCAATTTTTTTAAAGTATCTTTATCTTTTATAGTTTCATCACTTTCCAGTGTTTGTTTTGATCTCTCTAAATTATCTAGAAGATTAAGAGTTTCTCTTGCAAATGAAAATCCACCATATTCAAAAGCTTCATCTTTCTCTTTTTCAAATCTTCTCCTCTGATTTTCCATTTCAGCAAATGTTCTAGCAACTTTGTCTTTAAGATTTGAAATTTCATCTTCAGGAGAAAGTTGACTCTCTTCCTCTTTTTTTTCAGTCTCTTCTGGAGCTTGTTTATCCGCATCCTGCTCTGAGTTTTCCTCTTTTAAATTTAGATCTTCTTTATTTTGTAATTCTTCTTTTTCCATGAGAGTCTATATGGTAAGAAATTCATAAAATTCCAGATGTTAAAAAAAAAAATAAAAGAAATCGTAGTAGGGTCAAATAATGAGGGAAAAATAAAAGAAATTAAAGATTTATTGCCTAAATACTACAATATTACTTCTCCAAAAGACTATGGTCTCAAAAGCCCTAAAGAGAATGGGAATACTTTCCTAAAAAATTCTTTAATTAAAGCAAGGTATTTTTCAAAAAAAACAAAAAAAATTTGTATTGCAGATGACTCTGGACTTGAAGTTGAACTACTAAATAACCAACCAGGCATTTATTCAGCACGATGGGGTGGAAAAAAAGGTGATTTTAATTTAGCAATATCGAAAGTATATAAAAAGTTATCAAAGCTAGATAAACACTGGAAGTCAAAAAAAATTAAAGCAAGATTTATTTGTGCATTAACTATATATGGATTAAAAAAAAATCCGATCCAATCTTTAGGTATTATTAATGGTAGAATTTCCAAAAAAAAAATTGGAAATAAAGGTTTTGGCTATGATCCAATTTTCATTCCTGAGAATAAAAGATTAACATTTGGTCAAATGAGTCAAAAATTAAAATTTAGAAATGATCATCGAGCACAAGCTTTTAAAAAAATTAAAAAATTTCTTTAAAACTTTTATCTTGTATTTCATAAAAGTTTAATTGATGGGTGATTATTTTTTTATTTATTTCAAAAATTCCTATTTTTCCTTTAAATTTATTTTGCTTAATAAATAAATTTTCATTAGTTTTAAAATCATTATTTATTAACAAATAATATACTAACCCTATCAGGTCATAACTTAAAAAAGAAATTTGATTTGGTGTATTTTTAAAGTTTTGAATATATTCTTTTTCAAATATCTCAAAATTATCCTTATTTATTGATGGAAAATATATTGGATGTAATGAAGTTTCTTTTAAAAGACTTTCATCAAACCATTGATTCAATGTGATGTATTTTATTCTTTCTGAAGAGACATCTGTATATAATAACGATGTGGCAACACTTTTTAGACTTTCACTAAAATCTGCAATTATTACTGAGTCAAAGTTAATAAAACCTAAAGTATCCTTTTTTTTTAATTCATCTATTTTTTTATTTTTATTAAAAGTATTTGAATTCTCAATTCTTTTAATTTCATTTTCTAAATTTTGTTTTCTCTGTTGATACCTTGTTAAATCTTCTATTTGCTTTGTTAGTAATGTTGGGTCTTTGTTATAAATAAACTTTTCTTTTAATGTTAAATTAGATTTCTGAATAGCTTCTTCAATTTCTCTTCTATACTCTGTTTCTGGGATTAGAAAAATTGTATTTTTTAAATTATTTTCACTTAAATATTTTTTAATTGTATTTATTTGTGATACTGCATTTACTCCTGAAGAAATTACATTTTTTGGATTATTTCTAATTTTGTTTGTAAAAGATAAAAATGTCACTTCATTTAAATCTTCTAAATATTTATTACTTTCATTGAATACTGGTCCAATAATTATTTTTACTCCGCTATTATAGAGCTCATTTGACACTTTTAATGCATCTATTGGGTTTGCTTTGGTATCTTTGGGTATCACTGTTATTCTGTCATCATTAATTTTATTCAACGCCATTCTCGTAGACTTAAGAATTGAATTACCAATATATGAATATTCGCCTGATAAAGGTACAATTAAGCCTATTTTAATTTTCTCATCTGAGATAGCTTTAAATTGTGAGAAAAGGATTATAAGTAAAACTTTTAAAATTATGATATATAATTTTTCCATTGTCATTAAATGTATAATTTTGAATTAAATGATAGTTTAAAACCTGGGCTATATTGTGTTTCTACTCCAATAGGAAATTTAGGCGATATTACTTTTAGGGCTGTATACATACTTAACAAATCAGACTTGATTTTGTCAGAAGACACAAGAGTTTCAGGTAAATTATTATCTAGGTTCAATATAAATACAAAATTATTATCTAATCATAAATTCAATGAAAAAAAAAACATCAAAAATGTATTAGATTTACTAAAAGAAAATAAAATAATTTCTATCATTTCAGATGCGGGTACTCCGACAATTTCTGATCCAGGTGGAATTTTAATAAATGAATGCATCAAAAATAAAATTAATATATTTCCAGTTCCAGGATCCTCTGCTGTTGCTGCGGCTGTTTCTATAAGCGGTTTTTCAAACAATTTCTTTTTTTGTGGTTTTTTACCTGATAAAAAATTACAAATTGATCAACTTTTTCAAAAAATTTCTAATTTAAATTACTCAATTGTTTTTTTTATTTCACCCAAAAAAATAAAAAAAATAACAGATCAAATCCAAAAATATTTTAATGATAGAGATATTTTAATTACTAGAGAAATGACAAAATTTCATGAAGAATATATTAGAGATAAGGTTAAAAACCTTAATAATATTAACATATCAGAAAAAGGTGAGATCACTGTAGTTATATCAGAAAATTCAAATTTAGAAAATAGGTTACAAGTAATTGAAGAATCAGTTAAAAAAAAAATTGTCAGACTTTTAAAAAAAATGTCAATTAAAGATATTGCATCAAAAATTAGTACGGAGAATAATATATCAAAAAAAATTGTTTATGATTATTGTTTAAAGAAAAAAAATGAAATCTAGAAATTTAATATTAATTATAACTTTTATTTTAATTTCAGGATGTGTTGGTTATTCATCAACTGGAGTTTTGGGTACAGGAGTTTCAGTTGCTATGGACCCAAGAACTATTGGGACACAAATAGATGACTCTATAATGCAAAAAAATTTGAGGGCAAAATTAATATTAATCGATAGTACTTACTTGTTAAAAGTAAAGACCAAAGTCTTGGATGGTAGAATATTTATAACAGGTAAAGTAGACACTGTAGAAGAAAAACTAAAAATCACAAAATTAGGCTGGGAAATAAAAGGAGCAAGATCAGTTAAAAATGATTTAAAAATTAAAGAAGAGTTTAACTTCAAACAAACTGCAAAAGATGTACTGATAACTTCTCAATTAAGAACTGCTCTTATAACAAATAAAAAAATTAAGTCTGCAAACTATGATATCGATACTTATAAGAAAATTATTTATATTTATGGGATATCCCAAAATGAGGAAGAAAGAGCTGAGGTTATCAACGAAGCTAAGCAAGTACTAGATGTGGAAGATGTTGTTACGAGCATTTTTTTAGTAGAAGACCTTAGAGTAGTAAAAAATTAATTTGGTTTTTTATAATTAATTACACCTGCCGAGTATGCTGCAACAGATGCTAAATTTAATATGTCAGATGTCGATGATCTTAAAGGTGCAATTTCAATTGCCTGACCTAAACCGATTAATAGTGGTCCAATAACTTTAGCGCCACCTAATGTTTTCATTATTTTATAAGTTATAGCAGCGCTATGTTGTCCAGGCATAATTAATATATTTGCATTACCAACAATCTCAGAGAATGGGTAAAGATCTTTATATTCATCATCTAAGGCCACATCGGGCTGCATGTCTCCATCAAACTTAAAATCAACCTTTTTATTTTTTAAAAGTTCCACCGCATCTCTTATATGTTTAGTTCTAGCTGTAATAGGTTGGCCGAAAGTTGAGTGTGAAAGAAAAGCAACTTTTGGTTCAAAACCAAATAATTTTGCAACTCTAGATGCAGAAATAGCTATTTCAGAAAGTTGTTCAGATGTAGGATATTCGTGAACACTTGTATCTGCAATAAAAACTGTTTTGCCCTTATTTACAATCATGTTTAAACCAAACATAATCTCGCCTGGTCTAGCATCTATGACCTTTTTTACTTTATCAAGAGATTGTCCATACCTTCTCGAATTTCCTGTAACCATTGCATCAGCATCACCACATGCAACCATGCAAGAACCCCATATAACTCTATCATTTCTAACCATTTTATCACAATCTCTTTCAAGCAATCCCTCTGTTCTTTGAAGTTTTTTAAATAGGTAATTTACATATTTTTTTCGTTTGTCGACCAAAGTAGAGTTTACAATCTCAATATCAAAGTTTTCTCCGTAACCAATCTCTCTAAGTTTTTCTTTAACCACTTTTTCTTTTGCAACCAAAATAGGCGTTCCTAGCCCACTATTTTTAAATGCTATTGCAGCTTTTAAAGTATTTTCATCTTCACCATCTGCAAATACAACTTTTTTATTTGTTTTCTTTATTTGACTATTTATTCCTTGCATAATTGTTACTGATGGATCAAGCCTTTGTTTTAACTGCTCAGAATATTGATCAAAGTTTTCAATTTTTTTTCTAGCAACTCCAGATTTTATAGCAGCTTTTGCAACAGCTACTGGTATTACACTTATTAACCTTGGGTCGAAAGTAGATGGAATAATATATTCTTTACCATAATTAGGTCTTTCACCACCCATTGCGGCAGCAACCTCGTCAGGCACAATCTCCCTAGCAAGAGAAGCAATAGCATTGGCTGCTGCAACTTTCATTTCCTCATTTATTGTTTTTGCTCTAACATCTAATGCTCCTCTAAATATATATGGAAACCCAATTAAATTATTAACTTGATTTGGATAATCAGATCTACCTGTTGCTATAATTGCATCACTTCTCACTTCTTCTATATCTTCAGGTTTAATCTCAGGATCTGGATTTGCACACGCAAATATAATTGGATTCTTAGACATTTTTTTAATCATACTCTTTTTTACAACACCTGCAGCAGACAAACCTAAAAATACATCTGCATTTTTCATCGCATCATCTAAAGTTTTATCCTTTGTTTCTACTGCAAATTCTTTTTTCCATGAATTAATATCTTTTCTGTTTTTATTTATTACTCCTTTTGTATCTAACATTTTAATATTATTTTTTGGAATACCTGTGCTTCTGAATAATTTTGCACATGCCATAGCTGCAGCACCTGCGCCATTAATCACTATTTTTATTTTTTTTAAGTTTTTTTTTGCAATATCAACTGCATTAATTAATGCAGCTGTTGTTATGATTGCCGTCCCATGTTGATCGTCATGAAAGACGGGAATATCTAGAATTTTTTTTAATTCATCTTCAATTATAAAACAGTTTGGTGCCGCAATGTCTTCAAGATTTATTCCACCAAAACTTTTTGCTATGTGCTTTATGGAATTAATTATTTCTTTTGTATCCTCTGTGTCTATTTCTAAATCTATAGAGTCTATATCTGCAAATCTTTTAAATAGAACAGCTTTTCCTTCCATTACTGGTTTTGATGCTATCGCACCCAAATTTCCTAGCCCTAATATTGCTGATCCATTACTTATTACTGCAACCAGGTTTCCTTTTGTAGTATATTCATATGCTAACTCAGGATTATCTGCTATTGCTTTTACTGGAGCGGCAACTCCAGGAGAATAAGCTAATGCCAAGTCCCTCTTTGTAGTCACAGGCTTTGATGAAACGATCTCTATTTTACCTGATTTATCATTAGTATGAAAATCCAAAGCTTCTTTATCAGAATAATGTTCAATTTTGTTTTTTTTCATTATTTGTTAGATATACAAAAGGATTAAGTTACTAATATGATTTATGAATTTAATTAAGTCAACAGGCACATTTAGTCTGTTTGTCATACTAAGCAGAATTTTAGGATACATTAGAGACTTTTTTATAGCTATTTATCTTGGTTCAGGACCAATTGCTGATGCATTCTTCGTAGCATTTAGAATACCAAATACCTTTAGAAGATTATTTGCGGAAGGTACTTTTAATGCAGCATTTGTTCCATCTTATACATCAGAACTTTCGTCTAGTAAAAAAAAAGCTCAAAAATTTGCAGACACTGTATTTAATTTATTGGTTCTAGCACTTTTAAGTCTAACAATACTTGTCGAGATTTTTATGCCAAGCTTTATAAAATTGATTGCTCCTGGCTTCTCAGATATAGATGAAAAGTTCAAATTAGCAGTTGATTTAACAAGAATTACTTTTCCATTTTTACTTTTTATAAGTATAGCATCTTTTTTTTCAGCAATTTTAAATTCTCACAATCAATTTGCCGCCGCAGCCGCAGCCCCACTTTTTTTAAATGTAATATTAATAATATGTTTCCTTTTTATAAAAAATGACACTGATTTAGTTTACTATCTAAGTTATGCAGTAACATTTGCTGGAATTATACAACTTATATTTTTAATTATTTTTACTAGAAAATATTTTTATCCGAGTTTTAAATTTAATTTTCAAATAGATAATAAAATAAAATTCTTTTTTAAAAAGCTCTTGCCGAGTATATTTTCATCTGGAGTAACTCAAATTAACATATTAGTTGGAACAATAATTGCATCTTTCCAAGCGAGTGCAGTTTCATATTTGTATTATGCAGATAGAATATATCAGATAAACTTAGCAATAGCAGGGATTGCAATCGGTATAATTATTTTACCCAACCTAAGCAGATATGTTAAAAGTAAAAACAAAATAAAATTAGAAATTTTACAAAATAAGTCTTTGGAGTTGAGTTTATTTTTAAGTCTTCCTGCTACTCTAGCATTAATTTTTGCTTCTGAAGAAATTGTTTCTGCGCTTTTTGGTTATGGATCTTTTAACGAAGAAAGTGTTAAAAATTCATCTCTTGCATTATTTTATTTTGCATTAGGTCTGCCTGCATTCTCAATGATAAAAATATTTTCAAGTTTTATATTTGCCAGAAATGATACAAAAACACCTTTTTACTTTTCATTGATTTCTGTAATTTTGAATATTGTTATTAGCGTATCTTTATTTAGTAAAATAGGTTTTATTATAATTCCTATAGCAACAACTATTTCTTCATGGTTGAATGGTTTTTTACTAATGGTATTTGTCCTATATAAAAATTACTTTAATTTCAACAATTCATTTTTTACGCAGCTTTTTAAAATATTTATTTCAAATCTAATTTGTTTGGGATTATTTAAAATATTAATAAATTATTTTGGTAATTATTTTATATTTTCAAATAGTTATAAATTTTTAGCAATTATATTATTAGTTCTTTTAACTTTTGCTTTTTATTTGTTGATTTCAATACTCATTAAGGCCTTTAAAATATCTGATATTAAATTAAACTATTAAATTATGTGTAAAAAAATTTTTTCTGGTGTACAACCAACGGGAAATTTACATCTAGGAAATTATATAGGTGCAATTAAAAATTTTGTTGATTTACAAAACAACAAAGATAACAGCTGCATTTTTTGTGTTGTTGATCTTCATGCCATTACAGTAATGCAAGACCCAAAACAGTTAAAAAATAATATTAGAGAGACAGCGGCAGCATTTATCGCAAGCGGCATTGATCCAAAAAATAGTATAATATTTAATCAATCTTTAGTTCCAGCACATTCAGAGGGTTCTTGGATTTTAGGATGTGTTGCCAGAATGGGTTGGCTCAATAGAATGACACAATTCAAAGAGAAAGCTGGAAAAGATAAGGAAAAAGCCAGTGTTGGTTTATATATTTATCCAGTTCTAATGGCCTCTGATATTCTTTTATATGATGCTACTCATGTACCAGTAGGAGATGATCAAAAACAGCATCTAGAACTTTGTAGAGATATAGCTCAAAAATTTAATAACGAATATAAATGTCCAGATCTCTTAAGACCCCCTGAGCCCCTCATACAAAAACATTTTTCAAGAATAATGAGTTTGAAAGATGGCACAAAAAAAATGAGTAAGTCAGATATTGCTGAAGGAAGCAGGATAAACTTAACAGATACTGTGGATCAAATTATCAACAAAATAAAAAAAGCAAAAACAGATAATGATAATTTGCCTGGAAATGAAGACGGACTTAAAGGTAGACCTGAGGCAGAAAATTTGTTGGGTATTTACTCTAGTTTGAGCAATCAAAATATTATTGAAACATTAAATGAATTTGAGGGAAAAAACTTTTCTGATTTAAAAAATAAACTTTCTGAAATAATCGTAACAAAACTGTCACCAATATCAAAAGAAATTCAAAAATTATTGTCAGATAAAAATTATATAGATCAAATTTTAGTTGATGGTGCATCAAAAGCTCAGGATATTTCATCTAAAAAAGTTAAAAAGATAAAAGAAATAGTTGGTTTTTAATCATTTAATATTTTGAAATAAACACTATATAAGAACCATGTTTATACAAACTGAAAAAACACCAAACCCAAATTCATTAAAGTTTTTACCTGGCAGAAAGGTATCTGATAATGGTCCACTAGAAGTTTTAAAACAAGAAGATACAAATAATTTATTGATAAAGAATTTGTTACAAATAAATGGAGTGACTGGAGTATTTTTAGGGGAAGACTTTTTTTCTATAAATAAAGAAGAAAGTAAAAAATGGGAAGATATTAAGCATATTGTTATATCTTATGTTAATGAGCATTATGCAAATGGCAATACTTGCATTATCGATAAAACTAATGAAGAAGAGCAAAATAAGAACTATTCAGAGATTGAAAAAAAAATAATAAGTGTTCTAGATTCTAAAATCAGACCTGCTGTTGCAAGAGATGGAGGAGACATAAAGTTTCAAGAATTCAAGGATGGAAAAGTCAAAGTTTTGTTAAAAGGTAGTTGTTCAGGCTGTCCATCTTCAACCCTCACTTTAAAAAAAGGTGTAGAAAACTTACTTTGTCATTATATACCTGAAGTTAAAGAAGTTTTAGCTGTATAAATAATTAATAATAATTATATTGAAAATAATGGTTAGACGTACAAAAAATAAAATTATTAAACAGAATCCAAAGAAAAATAATATATTTAGATTTTCGGCAATTAGTATTATTGTAATATTCTCATTTTTTAGTTTACCAACTGTAAGCAATTTTTTAGATAAAAACTTAAATTTCAAAAAATCTATAATTTCAAATGCTGGTGTAAATTTTGATCAACAATTAGAGAAAAGAAAAAAAATCCTTGATGGAGAGAATGAAACTAAAACAAATAAACTTAATCTGAAAAATATTTTTGCTGATATTGATTTTTTCAGTACAGATGATGAGGGCCAAAATTCAATAAGATTTGATGCAAGAACAATTGAGCAATTGTTTAAAGATACAAATTATAATCTTGAAAGTGTTAGAGATACGAAGTTAGTAAATATAGGTAATAAAATTGATCATCTTCCAAAAGAGATTAAAAGTATTGAAAACTCAAAAAAAAGAAAAAAACTATTTATCCAAATAGTTTTGCCATTAATCGTAGAAGAGAATGCTAAAATTAGACTTGATAGAAAGGAATTATTTAGAATATTGGGCAAAAATATTAATACGCAAAAAGAAAAGAATTGGTTGAAAGAAAAATTTAAACAATATGGTTTAAAAGATGGAGATTTTTATTCTTTGAAAGTTAGAATGGATGAAATACCTGTCTCTTTAGCACTTGCTCAAGCTGCTAAAGAAACCGGATGGGGTACATCGAGATTTGCACAAGAGGGTAATGCATTATTTGGACAATGGACATGGAATGGCGAAGGAATTAGACCAGCAGGTGTGGATAAAGATGCAAAACACAAAGTTGCGAAATTTGCAGTCCTAAAAGCATCAGTTAGAGCATATCAGCGAAATTTAAATACTCACAGCAGTTATATTGAATTTAGAAAAGAAAGAGCAATTCAAAGGGACAACGATGAAAAATTAGACAGTTTAAAGCTGGTAAATTATTTAGATAAATACGCAGAGACAGGGCAACAATACATTGACGTGCTCAAACAAATTATAAAGCAAAATTCTCTTACGGATTTTGATGATGTAAATGTAATGCCTACAAGTAACAAGACTAAAAAATTGATTTAATTTTGAACAAATTGGAAACCTGAAAATCTCCACCCATTTTCATCTTTTAAAGAACAGTTAATTCTCCCTCTTCTTTCATTAAATTTTTCTGAAAAATTAATTTTTAATATATTGTCGTTCAAGATAATTTTTGTTTTTCTCCATTTTGAGCCTTCATTTGAAAAGCAATTAATATTTTCTAAATTTTCTTGATCCTCGAAAAATTCTATTGTCATTTTAGGTGGGTTTTCTCCGTCATTCATAAATTTGTTTTCAGGTTTAATAATTTTATACTGAAGTGGCAAATAAGATATTACTTCTTTAAATCTTTTTATTTCTCCATATTTTTCGTTTATAGGGAATCTTGGTAGCTCATATCTATCTTTATTTAAATCAATAACACCTGAATGTTGGCCAAATGCAAATTCAAAATTGTTTGCAACATAATTTTTCTGCTCTAAATTATACTCACCAAAGGGATAAGAAAAATAAATTGGATTATAACCTAATTTATTTTTAAAAATTTTAATTGATTCCTCAATATCTTCTACAAACTTTTGAAAAGCAAATTTAGTTAAATAATCGTGAGAATGTGAATGATTACCAATATATGCAAAGTTCTCTTTTTCTACTTCTTTTATTTGGTCCCAACTCATATATCCTTTATTCCCAACCGCCTCAGTTGAGACAAATAAAATAAAAGGAATTTTTTCCTGTTTTAAGATTGGCCATGCATTTTCATAGAAAGATGTAAATGCATCATCAATAGTTAATAAAATTTTTTTTTGTTTTTTAACCTTTTCAAAATTTATTGAAAATTCACCAGGATTATAAAAATGTAAATTATTTTCTTTTATTAAATTAATATGTTTTTTAAATATATCTAATCTTATATTTGTTGATGGATACTTATTTTCTTCAAATCTATGATACATAATTGCCAAAACACCTTGCTCATTTTTAAAATATTTTTTATTTACTACTTCAGCTTTAACGTTTAAAAAAATAATAAAAAAAATGAATACTTTAGTTATTAATGCTGCAGATGATAAAATTTTATTTTCTCTCATAACGAACTTAGAATCTTATACTACCGCTCATACAAACAGTAGAGAAAATTTTGATAAAATAATGATATTAATTTTGAATTTCCTTAAAGAGCATGATTCAAATTTAGATAAAATAAGTGAAATATTTGTAAACCAAGGTCCTGGGAAAATCTCAAGCATTAGAAATTCGATAGCAATTGCTAAAGGCATTGCTTTTGCAAAAAATATTGATTTATATGGATTTTTGAGTGAACATTTAACTGATAAAGATGTAAATCAGTTAGTAAAAACTGATAAAAAAAATTTTACAAATATTAATTTGATTAAACCCCTTTACTCGAGTTAAAATATATTATGTTAGAAACTATTGAAGAAAAATGCCAAAAAAATGGTGTAAAACTTACAGATCAAAGAAGGATAATCGCAAGAGTAATATCCGAATCTAAAAAAACATATGGAGAATCTGATCATCCAGATGTTGATGAATTATATAATAGAGTTTCTCAAATAGATTCTAAAATTAGTATTGCTACTGTTTACAGGACAGTTAAGCTTTTTGAGGAAGCAGGTATATTAACAAAACATGATTTTAAATCTGGAAAGGCAAGATATGAATTAAATGATGATCATAATCATTTGATTGATATAAAAACTGGAGAGATAATAGAATTTGTTGATGAAGAAATCGAAGAATTACAAAAAAAAATTGCTGATAAATACGGTTATAAGCTTGTTGATCATAAATTAGAACTATACGGTATCAAAAAAAAATAATTCATGCATAAGAAGGTTTTTATAAAGACATTTGGTTGTCAAATGAATGAGTATGATTCTAACAGGATATACGATGCTGTTAGGTCGATAGGTTATAATAAAACTGAAAACCAAGAAGAGGCTGATTGTTATATTTTAAATACTTGTCATATTAGAGATAAAGCTAAAGATAAAGTTTATCATGAGATTGGGAGAGTAAAAAAATTATATAAAGACAAAAAAAAACCAATTATGGTTGTCGCAGGTTGCGTTGCACAAGCTGAAAATACTGAGATGCTTAATAGAGAGAAATATATAGATTTAGTTATAGGTCCTCAATCTTATCAAAAAATAAATAATCTTTTGAAAAACTTTGAAGAAGAAAATAAAGTTGAAGAAACTGAATTCGACTCAGTTTCAAAGTTTAGGTACTTCGATAATATTAAAAATAACAACACCAATGTTTCATCTTTTTTAACGATACAAGAGGGTTGTGATAAGTTCTGTCACTTTTGTGTTGTTCCTTATACTAGAGGACCAGAGTATTCTAGACCATTCAAAAGTATTATTGATGAAGCTGAGAGATTGATAAAGAATGGATCTAGAGAAATAACTTTTCTTGGCCAAAACGTAAATGCATATTCTTATAAAGACGGATCTAGGGAGTACCGACTGTCAGATCTTATAAATACACTCAGCAAATATAACGAAATAAGTAGAATTAGATATACTACATCTCATCCAAAAGATATGACTGATGATCTAATTGAATGTTACAAAAATTCAAAAAAATTAATGCCTTTAGTTCATTTACCCATTCAAAGTGGTTCTGATAGAATATTAAAAATGATGAATAGAAAGCATAATGTAAATTATTATTTAAATATATATGAAAAATTAATCAAAATTAATCCTGATATAAAATTTTCTAGTGACTTTATTATTGGATACCCGGGAGAAACAGAGAATGATTTTAAAGAAACCTTAAATTTAGTTAATAAAATTAAATTTATAAATTCATTCTCTTTTATTTTTAGTCCACGGCCAGGAACAAAGGCTGCCGAATTAGAGATTACTGATAAAGATAAACTTAAAAATAGACTGATAACCATTCAAGAAAAATTATTTAGTAACCAAATAGAATTGAATAAATCTTTAGAAGGCAAAAACTTAGAGGTGCTTGTGGAAAATAAACTTAAAAACCAAAACAAATATTTCGGAAGAAATAAATTTTTAAATTCAGTAATTTTTGATGGTAATGAAAGTCATATTGGCAAACTAATTAAAATTAATGTCGAAAAAAGTAATCAAAATTCTTTATTTGGTAAAGTAATAGATGAAATGAAAGCAGCATAATTTGAAAAATTTTGCAAAATCAAAAATCAATCCTGATTTAAAATACGTATATTCAGAAAACAATGCCCTAAGTATTGTATTTCAGAGTAATGAATTACTCTTAGGTGTTTTAGGAGAATTTAATAATAACTTAAAAGAACTAGAAAAAATTACAAATACCAGTATTTACTCGAGAGGAAATTCAATTTTATTAAAAAATACTCCTGAAAAAAATGAATTAATAAAGAATGCAATTCAATTTCTTGTAGATCAATTTTTAAATAATGGATCATTAGAAAAAAAGGATATAGAATCATCTGTAAACAAATTTATGATTGATGAGAAAGTTACAAATAAAAGTGAAAATATTGAATATATAATAAAAACTCCAAAAAAATCTGTAATACCGAGATCAGAGAAGCAAAAAAATTATATAAGGTCTTTAAAAGAGTCAGATATTGTTATTTCTGCAGGACCAGCTGGAACTGGTAAAACTTTTTTAGCCGTCGCAGTTGCATTAACAATGTTACTAGAAAAAAAAATAGATCGTATAATTTTATCTAGACCAGCAGTAGAAGCCGGAGAGAGATTAGGTTTTTTACCAGGAGATATGAGAGAAAAAGTTGATCCTTATTTAAGACCTCTTTACGATTCATTGTATGACTTATTAGATTTTGAAAAAATTCAAAAAAAAATAGAAGTTGGTGATATTGAAATTGCACCACTAGCTTTTATGAGGGGGAGAACTTTAAAAAATTCTTTTGCAATTCTTGATGAGGCACAAAATGCCACTGATACTCAAATAAAAATGTTCTTAACAAGAATTGGTGAAAATTCCAAAATAGTTATTAATGGTGACCCTTCCCAAATAGATTTACCAAATAAAACAATGTCAGGTTTAAATAGATCAAAAAAATTACTTGGTCATTTAAAGGAAATATCTGTTGTAGATTTTGATCATACTGATGTTGTAAGACACCCGCTAGTTTCTAAGATAGTCAAGGCTTATTCTGATAAAAATTCAGATTAATGATTAAAGCCAACATAGTTTTAGATAAAAAAATTTGGGAAAAGAAATTAAAAAAACCAGAGATATACTTCAAAAAGAAATTAAACAAATTATCTAAATTAAGCATCTTTAAAAATAAAAACCAAGAATTTACTGTGATGCTTACTAATAATAAAAAAATGAAAGATTTAAATTTAAAATTTAGAAATAAAAATGTTTCAACTGACGTACTTTCTTTTCCTTTAAAAGTTAAATTAAAAAATAAATTATATTTAGGAGATATAGCAATTTCTTTTGAAATAATTAACAAAAGAGCAAAATCAACGAGTTTTTATCATGAATTGGACAAAATATGGATACACGGTTATTTACATCTCTTAGGACATGATCACAAAAAAAATAAAGATTATTATTTAATGAACAAAAGAGAAAATTTAATATTTAAAAAATTGAATAAAATAAATTGAAATCTATTCTACAAAATAAAGCTTATCTATATTTAACATGTTTATTTTTAGGTATAATAACATCATTTAGTTTACCGCCATATAATTTTGTATTTCTTAATTTTTTATCACTTCCAACATTACTTTATATATTAATAAATTATACCCATAAAAAAATCATATCATTTTTTGTTGGTTGGGTCTTTGGATTTGGTTATTTTATTTCTAACCTTTATTGGATTACAAATTCTTTAACATTTGATGTAAATTTTAAATTAATTATTCCATTTGCATTAATATTAATACCTTTATTTTTGGGAATATTTTATGGTTTAGTAACTTTTCTAAGTAGCCTTTTTAATTTAAAAAATAAGCTCTCATCAGTTTTGATTTTTTCTATTTTTTTTGGTGGGATTGAATTTCTAAGAAGTTTTATTTTAGGTGGTTTTCCTTGGAATCTACTAATCTTTAGTGTTTCAAATAACTTACCATCTTTACAAATTTTATCCTATGTAGGGACCTACTCGTTAAATTTATTATCAATCACAATTTTCTTATTACCAATAATATTTTTTCATAAGTATAAAAGTTCAGCAGCAGTTATCTTTTTTTGTTTTGGATTAATTCTAGTGGTAATAAATTATTCGTATGGATACTTTAATATTAAAAATTTTGAAAAAAAAAAATACGACAAGCTAGACTCTGTTATTCGAGTTGTTTCTCCAAAAGTACCAATTGAAAGATTCTTAACAAATCAGAGTCCTGAAAAAAATATCGATGAATTAATTACTTTAAGTAATCCAAATAAATCTGAAAAAAAAATATTTATTTTTCCCGAGGGTATAATTACTAGTATTTATTTTAGAGATCTCAAATTTTTTAAAAATATCTTCAAAAAAAAATTTAATCCAAACCATAAACTCATTTTGGGAATTAATAGTATTAAAGAAAATAAAATTTACAATTCTTTAGTAGTATTAAATTCTGACACAGAATTATTGTATAAATACAACAAGAATAAACTAGTTCCATTCGGAGAATTTTTACCGTTTGAAAATTTCTTCAAAAGAGTAGGTTTAAAAAAAATAACCCAAGGGTATCAATCATTTTCAGCTGATAATAAAAGAGAAATTCTGAACATTGATAAAATAAAATTTATCCCACTTATTTGTTATGAAATTATTTATTCAGGAAAAATTAATCCAAATAAAAAATATTACGATTTTATATTAAATATTTCTGAGGATGGCTGGTTTGGCAAATCTATTGGACCCGCTCAACATTTATCTCATTCGATATTTAGATCAATTGAAGAAGGTAAAAATGTTATTAGATCTACAAACAATGGGGTTTCTGCTTTTGTTAATCCCAAAGGTCAAATTATTAAACAAATTAGTGAAAAGGGATATTTTGATGTTAATAAAATCAAACGTGTTGATAAAACTTATTTTGCTGTACACGGTAACAAGATCTTCTTTTATTTTGTCATAATTTATACTACTTTCATTGTGATTTTAAAAATTAGGGAGAATAAATGAAAAAAGATTACTTATTTACTAGCGAGTCAGTATCCGAAGGCCATCCAGATAAAGTTTGTGATAGAATTTCAGATATGGTTGTAGATACATATTTGGCTGCTGAACCTCAATCGAGAGTTGCTTGTGAAACTTTAACAACAACAAACAAAGTTGTCTTAGCTGGTGAAGTAAGAGGTCCAGAAATAAAAAAAAAAGATTTAATAGAAAAAGTAAGGCACTGCATAAAAGATATTGGTTATGATCAAGAAGGATTTACTTGGAAAGAAGCAACATCAGTCGAAAGTCATTTACACTCTCAATCAGCTGACATTGCTATGGGTGTAGATTCCTCTGGAAATAAAGATGAAGGTGCAGGCGATCAAGGAATCATGTTCGGTTACGCGTGTAATGAAACAGATGTACTGATGCCCGCTCCAATACACTACTCTCATAAAATATTAAGACTTATGGCTCAAGATAGAAAATCTGGCAAATTAAAAAATATAGAACCAGACTCAAAAAGCCAAATTACAATTGAATATAAAGATGGAAAACCATCATCAGTAAAATCTGTGGTTATATCGACTCAGCACTCGCCTGAAGTAAATCAAGCTCAAGTTAGAGAATTGGTTAAACCTTACATTGAGAAATCAATACCAAAAGAACTATTAAGTTCATTGGATGAAAAGGAAATATATGTGAACCCAACAGGAAACTTTGTAATTGGAGGTCCTGATGGTGATAGTGGTTTGACTGGTAGAAAAATTATTGTTGATACTTATGGCGGTGCTGCTCCCCATGGTGGAGGTGCATTTTCAGGAAAAGATCCAACTAAGGTAGATAGATCGGCAGCTTATGCATCAAGATATTTAGCAAAAAATGTTGTTGCATCTAAGATCGCTGATAAATGTTTAATCCAGCTTGCCTACGCAATTGGAGTATCAAAACCATTATCAATTTATGTGGATTTATTTGACAACGATGATGAAAAAAATAAACATGTGGAAAATCTTATACGTGAAAATTTTGATTTAAGTCCAAGAGGTATTAGAGAAATGCTTGGTTTAAATAAACCAATATACGAAAAAACAGCTGCTTATGGACATTTTGGAAGAATTCCTGATGACAAAGGATCATTTTCCTGGGAAAAGACAGATAAATCAAACGTATTTAGTAAGTAAATAAAGTTGAATATTAAAAAAAAATAAATATATTTCACTAACATTATTGAAATTTCAAAATGGGCTTCGGCCCATTTTTTTTTAGGAAAAAAATGTTAAATAGAAGAGCAGATAAACTAGAATTAATAAGAATAGCAGAAGCAGTCGCTTTAGAAAAGTCTATCGATAAAGAGTTAATCATTGGTTCAATGGAAAATGGTATAGCAAAAGCTGCTAAATCTAAGTTTGGATCTGAAAATGAAATCAAAGTTGAAATAGATAGAGAAAGTGGTGATATCGGAATTTTTAGAAAATTAGTAATTGTAGAAAAAACAGAAAACTCTAATTTAGAGATAACACTAAATGATGCGATAAAGCTTAACGAAAATAATAAAGGAAAACAAGTTGGGGATGAAGTTCTTCAACCATTGCCATCATTTGATTTTGGTAGAATAGCAGCTCAAACTGCAAAGCAAGTCATTAGTTTTAACGTAAGAGAAGCAGAGAGAGAAAGACAATTTAATGACTTTAAAGACAAAGTGGATACTATTTTGAGTGGAATTGTTAAAAGACTAGAATTTGGGAACGTAATTGTTGATCTAGGAAGAACAGAAGCAATAATACAAAAAAATGAAATGATCCCAAGAGAGAACATAAAAGCAGGAGATAGAGTAAAAGCATATTGCCTTGACGTAAGAAGAGAACCACGAGGTCAGCAAATATTTCTCTCTAGAGCACATCCTAAGTTTATGGAAAAATTATTTATTCAGGAGGTTCCAGAAATTTATGATGGTCTTATAGAAATTAAATCATCGTCAAGAGATCCAGGTAGCAGAGCTAAAATTTGTGTCAAAGCAATTGATACATCCTTAGATCCTGTAGGCGCATGTGTTGGCATGAGAGGAAGCAGAGTTCAAGCAGTTGTGAATGAACTCCAAGGTGAAAAAATTGATATAGTAAATTGGTCAGAAGATCCTGCAGTTATAGTAGCGAATGCATTGTCACCCGCTGAAGTGCAGAGAGTAAATGTAAATGAGGAAGAAAGAAAGCTTGACGTTATTTTGAATGAGGAAAATTTAAGCAAGGCAATAGGTAGAAGAGGTCAAAATGTTAGACTAGCAACAAAATTAATGAATTACGAAATTAATATTATGACTGATCAGGAGGACTCAGAAAGAAGACAATTAGAGTTCAAAGAGAAGACAGAAAATTTTGTAAAAAATCTAGAATTAGATGAAACACTTGGACAATTACTTGTAGCTGAAGGATTTTCATCTATAGATGACATTAAAGATAGTAATCCCGAGGCTTTAATGAAAATTGAGGGGATAGAAGAAGACACTGCAAAAGAATTAATTGAAAGAGCAAAAGAATTTTATCAAAAAGATCAAGAGGAGATAGCTAATCGAATTAAAAAATTAGGTTTAGAAAACGATCTAATTAATCACAAAGGTTTGACGCCAGGAATGCTAGTTACACTAGGTGAAAAGAAAATATTATCATTAAATGATTTTGCAGACTTAGCATCTGACGAATTGACTGGTGGATATGATGTTATTAAAGGGGAAAGAGTAAGAATTAAGGGTTATTTGGAAGATTTTGCTCTTTCCAAAAAAGAAGCAGATGATCTAATTATGTCTGCAAGAGATATTGTTTATCAAGATTGAGAGATGAAAAATGGAAAAGAAAAAATTAAAGTTATCAATTTCTGGAGCTTCCAAAAAAACAATAAGTAGTATTGAACAAGCTAAATCTCAATCAAAGAACACAGTTGTAATAGAGAAAAGTCCAAGATATGGAGGAAAATCAAATTTTTCTAGAGGGGGAGCCAGATCAATTGAAAATAAGTCACAAAGCAGTTTTATACCAAAAAAAACAAACTTTTCTAAACCTACATTACCTATATCATCTGATTTTGAGAAAAGAAAATTAGCAGAACAAAGAGCTACAAGAAGATTAAAAGGTGAGAACATTCAAAAAGAAAACAAATCCAATAAATTAGTAGTTAAAAGAAGGGAATTAAAACTTACAGTTTCTAGAGCTTTGAGTGAGGAGGACATTGGAATAAGATCTAGAAGCTTAGCTTCATTAAAAAGAGCTAAACAGAAAGAAAATAGACTATTAAACAAAGAGGATGCTAAAGATAATTTTAAACCAATAAAAAGAGATATAAATATACCTGAAGTAATTACAATTAGAGAGCTAGCAAACAAAATGGCTGAGCAATCAAGTAGTATAATTAAACATTTAATGGGGATGGGAGTAACAGTTACAATAAATCACACAATTGATGCAGATACCGCCGAATATTTAGTTAAGGAATTTGGTCATAATCCTGTTAAAGAGGAAAAAACTGAAGAAATCCTTGATAAAATAAAAGAAATTAAAACACAGAATTTAAAAAGTAGAGCTCCTATTGTTACAGTTATGGGTCACGTGGATCATGGTAAGACATCAGTTTTAGATGTGCTAAGAAAAGCAAATGTTGTCTCTGGTGAGTTTGGAGGAATTACACAACATATTGGCGCATATCAGATCATACATGAAAAAAATAAAATTACTTTTATCGATACCCCCGGTCACGCAGCATTTACTGAAATGCGAGCTAGAGGGTCAAAATTAACAGATATAGTTATTCTGGTAGTTGCGGCTGATGACGGTGTAAAACCCCAAACAGTTGAATCTATTAAACATGCAAAGGCTGCTAAAGTGCCAATTGTTGTAGCAATAAACAAGTGTGATCTCCCTGATGCTGATCCACAAAAAATTAAAAATCAGCTTTTAGAATATGAGCTTATAGCAGAAGATTTATCTGGCGATACTTTAATGGTTGAAATATCAACTAAAACAAAACAAAACTTAGATAAATTAGTTGAGAGTGTTATTTTACAAGCGGAGATATTAGATCTAAAAACTGATTTTGAAACAGATGCTAAGGGAATTGTTTTGGAATCTAAAATTGATATTGGAAGAGGACCAATCGCAAATGTAATCATTACCGCAGGTACTCTAAAAAAAGGAGATTACTTTGTTAGTGGTTTGAAGTGGGGTAAAGTCAGAGCTATAATAAATGATCAGGGAAAACAAATTGAAAATGCCGAACCTGCAACACCAATTGAAATTTTAGGTATTAATGGAGCTGCAAAATCAGGAGATGATTTTATTGTATTGAAAAGTGAAAAAGAAGCAAAATCCCTATGTGATGGAAGAGTCCAGGAAGCAAAAGAAAGCAAAAATCCATTGTCATTTGTAACACAAGACTCAGCATTTAAAGATTTATCATCTGAGGAACTAAATATTATTATAAAATCTGATGTTCATGGCTCTTCAGAGGCAATAAAAAATGCAGTAAATCAAATTAAACACGATGAGGTAAAGCCAAAAATACTTTTATCTGATATTGGCATGGTTACAGAAACTGATGTTACATTAGCTAAAGCATCTAATGCCCTGATTATTGCATTCAATGTAAAACCTAGCAAAGAAGCAAAAAAAAGAGCCGAACAAGAAAAGATTTCTATATCTAGCTTTAATATTATTTATGAAGCTTTAGACTTCATAAAAAGTAAAATGTCTGGTCTATTAACCCCAGAAGTAGACGAAAAAATTATTGGAACAGCCGAAATATTGGAGATATTTAAAGTTTCAAAAGTAGGCAAAGTTGCAGGTTCCAAAGTAACAGATGGAGAAATTACTCAAGATTCTAATGCAAGGGTTATTAGAGACGGAGCTATAATTTTTAATGGAAAAATTGGCTCAATATTTAGAGAAAAAAATCAAACTAAACAGGTATCTGCTGGTTTAGAATGTGGAATAACACTTAAGGATTTTGTCGATTTCCAGAAAAATGACGTAATTGAAGTATATAATTCTACTTTAACAGAGAGAACAATATAATGACTCACTTAGGAAAACCAGTTACTCAAAGACAATTAAGAGTTGGTGAAATGATTAAACAAGCATTAGGAATGTTATTTATCAGAGATGAGGCAAAACTACCAAATTTATCTACAAAAGAGATAACAGTGACTGAAGTTAGAATGTCTCCAGATTTGAAAACAGCAAAAATTTTTGTAATGCCTTTAGGCGGAAAAGACGCTGAAGAAGTCGTTGCTAAATTAAAAGAATTTTCATTTGTAATAAGAAAAGTCTTATCAAAAAAGATAGTAATGAAATTTTTACCAAAGCTATTTTTTGTAAAAGACGATTCTTTTGATTATGCAGAAAAAATTGAAAATTTAATAAAACAAACAAATAAATAAGGAATAGAAAATGGTAAATAAAGCAAAAGAACTAGCAATCCATGACAAGGATACAGGTTCTTCAGAGGTTCAAGTTGCTCAATTAACAGACAAAATTGAGAACTTGTCAAAACATATTAAACAGTTCAAAAAAGATAAACATTCATCCGTTGGACTTTTAAGAGCAGTAAATAAAAGAAAAAAATTATTAGACTATCTAAAGAAAAATAAAGTGGAGTCTTATAAAGAAGTAATATCAAAATTAAATTTAAGGAAGTAAATGTTTAAAGTTGTAAAGAAAGAAATAGAAGTAGCAGGAAAAAAGATTAGTTTAGAAACAGGTAAAATAGCAAGACAAGCAGATGGTGCAATTATAGCTCAGTGCGGAGAAACAGTTGTTTTAGCAACAGCAGTCGGAGCTAAAAAAGTTAATCCAGATATGGATTACTTTCCTTTGTCAGTAAATTATCAAGAAAAATATTACGCAGCTGGTAAAATTCCAGGCGGATATTTCAAGAGAGAGGCAAGGCCAACAGATAGTGAAACATTAATTTCAAGATTAATTGATAGACCCATCAGACCACTTTTTCCAG
Source organism: uncultured Pelagibacteraceae bacterium (assembly GCA_902527605.1). GTDB lineage: Bacteria > Pseudomonadota > Alphaproteobacteria > Pelagibacterales > Pelagibacteraceae > Pelagibacter. The sequence goes on from CABZPQ010000001.1 coordinate 55,449, forward strand.
ATGAATTTAAAAACGAAGTTCAGGTACTACCAACTGTGATATCTTATGACAAAGAAAACGAAGCTGATATTTTATCAATAATTGCTTCATCAGCAGCTTTGGCAATTTCAGGAATGCCATTTCTTGGTCCTGTAGGTGCGTCTAGAGTTGGCTTTATTAAAGGAGAATATGTTCTTAACCCCACAAAAGCACAACTTAAAGATTCTAAGTTAGATCTTGTGGTGGCTGGAACAAAAGATGCAGTTTTAATGGTTGAGTCCGAAGCAAACGGTTTAACTGAAGAGGAAATGTTAAATGCTGTTAAGTTTGGGCACGAAGGGTTTGTTCCTGTAATCGAGATGATCGAGGATCTAGCCAAAGAATGCAAAAAAACTGAATGGGAAGTTGAGAAAAAAGATCTTTCAGAAGTAAAAAATAAATTAGAGAGTGAATTTACGGATGAACTTAAAAAAGCATTTTCAATAAAAGATAAACAAGAAAGATCAAATTTAATTTCTGAAATAACTGATAAAGCAAAAAAACTTTATGAAGAAGATGAGAATTATACAGATCTTGATGTAAATTCTGAACTTAAAAATTTAGAAAAAAGGATTGTAAGAACAGATATTCTAAAAAATAAAAATAGAATTGATGGTAGAGGTCTTGCAGATGTTAGGCCAATTATGTGTGAAGTAGGAATTCTTCCAAGAGTTCATGGCTCTGCTTTGTTTACTCGAGGAGAAACTCAAGCAATAGTTACAACTACACTCGGTACGTCGGATGATGAGCAGAAAATAGAAAGTCTTGAAGGATTACAAAAAGAGAGATTTATGCTTCATTATAATTTTCCACCTTTCTCTGTTGGTGAAACTGGTAGAATAGGCACAGGGAGACGAGAAATTGGTCATGGAAAATTAGCTTGGAGAGCAATAAATTCTTCTTTGCCTTCAAAGGAGAGTTTTCCTTACACATTTAGAATTGTATCAGAGATAACCGAGTCAAACGGCTCTTCATCTATGGCAACTGTTTGTGGCTCGTCTTTGGCATTGATGGATGCAGGTGTACCAATTAAAGAACCAGTTGCTGGAATTGCAATGGGATTAATTAAAGAAGGAGATGACTTTAGCGTTCTTTCCGATATTCTTGGAGATGAAGACCACCTAGGAGATATGGATTTTAAAGTTGCTGGAACTAAAGATGGAATAACATCTCTTCAAATGGATATTAAAATTACAGGAATAACATTTGAAATTATGGAGCAAGCTTTAAAACAGGCAAAAGATGGAAGAATTCATATCTTAGGCGAAATGAACAAAGCTTTGTCTAAATCAAGAGAAGATGTCGGAAAACATACACCTAAAATGGAAAAAATAACTGTAGATAAGAAAGATATTGCTACAGTCATTGGAAAAGGTGGTGCAACTATAAGAGAAATAGTAGAGGTATCTGGTGCAAAAGTTGACATCAATGACGAAGGTGAAGTCACAGTAGCTGCTCCAGATGAGGAATCTAGGAATAAAGCTATGCAGATGATAAAAGACTTAACTGCTAAGGCTGAACTCAACAAAATTTATAACGGTAAAGTAATGAAAATTATGGAGTTTGGTGCATTTGTTAACTTCCTAGGAAAACAAGATGGCCTTGTTCACATATCGGAGCTTGCTGATAAAAGAGTCGGCAAGGTAACCGATGTCGTTAAAGAAGGTGATGAAGTTAAAGTTAAAGTAATCGGCTTTGATAGAGGAAAAGTTAAGTTATCAATTAAACAAGCTGCAATATAAATTTATAGGAGATATATGAAAAAATTTGATGATTTGATGAGCGTAAGCAATGAAATTGAAAATATCAGTGCTAGTGATGCAAAAGAAAAGCTAAATGACCCAAATGTTCAATTTATCGATGTTAGGGATAAAGAAAGTTTTTCAAAAGGCACGATCGGTAATGCAATTCACTTGGATAGAGGTTTATTAGAATTTTATTTAGCAGAAGGCAGTCCTCTAGAAAATGATATGTTTAAAAATAATCCTGATAAAGAATATGTAGTTTTTTGTGGTGTTGGAGGACAAGGAACATTAGCAACCAAAACTATGAAGGATATGGGGGTTAAAAATGTCAAAAATATCACCGGTGGTATGAAAGAGTGGGAAAAGATCAAGTAGAAAATTATTATTTAAAATTTTAATAAAATGAAAGTTCCGAAAAAACTCAAATTTGAACAACTCAAAAATAAATACGGAAGGTATTTATTACTTGGCAGTTTTGCATTTTTTTTTATCAAAGGTTTAGTTTGGTTAGGTGTTTTTTTAGCTGTTGGCTTAGGTATAACTAATTCTTTTTAAATTAAGACAATTACCAACAAAATTATTTGAACAAAATTTATCACCACAGAAATAAAGTGTGATTGTTTAAATTTTTTATCCTGCTTTTCATCTCTGAACTTATTTATCAGTGGCATTAGTATAAAATTCGATACAGCAAATAATAACGCAACACTTAAAATTAAATAAAAATCTAAGGAGAAAATTTTTAGAATTATAAAGCAAATTAAGACTAAAATACTGATAGCTAAATTAACAGTGTAGTAATAAGGAAATATTTTTCTAATGAATTTTCTTGCATTTTCTTCATCTAATGCAGTGAAAGTAACAGGCGCTACAACAAAAGAAAAGAAGAGCATAATTCCCAATATAATACTTGTTAGATAAATACTAATTTGTTGCATGATTAATTAAGTATTTTTTCTTTTGCTTTTTTAAATTCTTCCTCTGTTAAAACTCCTGATTTTAATAAATCTCTTAACCTATTAATTTGTGTAATAATATCATTATTTTGTTCAACGCTACCAATTTCTAAAGAATTCGAAATTAATGAACTTAGATTTATTTTGTGATGTTCTTTTGCTCTCACTTCTAACTCAAACTGTTTATGTCTTTTAGCACCTAAAGATACTACTTTCTCCATAATTTTTTTGTGATCTGGATAATTATTAATATTATATTTATGATATTCAGATCTATCCTCGTCTATAAATTCACTTTTTGGAGCACCTAATACTTCAGGATCGAAACCGTGAGTCATTACAAACCATTTTCCTCCTGTTAGTCTTGAGAAATAACTATGCGAACTACCTATAGCAATTTTTGGTAATTCTATTTTGTTGTCTCTTAGCCATGCTTTATATTGAGCGTTCACACCCCTCAATTCTGGATCATCAGGATTAAATAATTCTTTATAAACATCTTCATGAGAAATCCAAAAACAATTATGAGATGAACCTTTTGTAAAATATTCCAAAATATAATATTCAGGTCGATCGTAACATCCGTCATATTCATTTTTAAACATAATTAGATGTAGTGCATCGTTGAAAGCACTTTGAAATCTTGCTCCGATATCCAGTTCAGCAATTGAAAATCCTTCTATAGCTTTATTACCTTTAATTTTTAAAAGTTGGTAACCTTTTGCAGTCGCACCATAGTAGCTATATCTAAACCTGTCAGCTATTGTCCATGTTCCAGAAGGTAATTCAAATTTGTATTTTTTATAAAATTCTATTTCTTCTGAGATTTTGTCACCTATTTTATAGCTTTTAGCATTTACATTTTCAAAAATACAAAAAATTAAAAATAAATATGTAATAATTTTTTTAATTTCTAACATTTCTTCATTTAATGGAGTGAAAGTAACAGGAACTACAACAAATGAAAAGAAGAGCATAATTCCCAATATAATACTTGGTTAGATAAATATTCATTTGTTGCATCATAATTTAACTAATTTTTACTAATAATCATTGAAATCTAATTTAGTGATTAAATCATTTGGATAAATCTCTTCAAATTTTTTTTGTATCTTTTCACTCCAATATATTTTATATCTACTTTTTTTAACTTCTAGATTTGTGATATGATTTTCTTTTTCTTTAATTATATTTTCTATTCTTAAATTTTGACACTTTTCTATAATTTCTTCATTATTTCTCATGTCAAAAAAATTCAAAATTTTATTTATTGTTTCATCGAAATTAAATATAATATCTTCATTAATTATTTTTAAAACATTTTTGTTTTTATAAAATTTAAAATTGTACATGCCCATAATTGTTATATAAGCAACATTCTGCATTTCGTAAATAATACCATCTTCAACAGATAATTTATTTAGCTTTTCTTTATAGCTTTGCTTATGTGAAAAATTTTTTCCTAGTTTTAAAAAATTTTTATTTTCAATTCTGCTTTTTTTAGGAAATAAATGTTCCCATTCTTCAAAATAATCGGAATTTCTATTTATACACCACTTCTCAGTACATTGATTTTTATGATACAAATAACCCGATATAATTATTTCTCTTGGATCCCTTATAAACACTATATACTTATCTTTATCACTGTTTAAATTCCAAAAGTTCAAATGGGTTCGTCTAAATACTGCTTTTGGTATTAAATAATCTTTAAAAATTTTATTATTGATTAATAATTCTATTATATTTTTTATAATTTTTGGGAATATTATTGAAAAACCCTTTACTTTTCCTGAAAACTTTTTCTCTCCAGTAAATTTTATTGAATTAAATCTAATATGACATCCTGGAAAATTTATAAGTTCAAAAAATTGTCTATGAAAATAAGGATAATTATGTTTATTTAAAATCCTAGCTAAATTTTGTGAAAACATAAATCCAGTTTTATGGTCGTTTAAAAAATATAAAGTCATTGATGTAAAAACAAATTATAGAATTTTATTATTATCTGTTAAACAAAAAATACAAAATTAAATTTAACTAATATTCCTTGGATCTGGCATGCCAACTTTGTTATACCCTGCATCAACATAATGTATTTCACCAGTTACCCCACCTGCCATATCACTTAAAAGATATAATGCTGAATTTCCTACGTCAAGATTATCTACATTTCTTTTCAAAAATGAATGATCGGCATTCCACTTGTAAAGAAATTTAGCATCTCCAATAGCAGATGCAGCTAGAGTTTTAATTGGTCCAGCACTTATTGCATTTACTCTTATACTCTTTACTCCTAGATCCCTAGCAAGATATTTAACACTGGACTCTAGTGCAGCTTTACATACTCCCATTACATTATAATTTGGTATGGCTTTATTTGCCTCATAGCTCAAAGTAATCATACTGCCTCCTTCTTTCATTATTTTAGATGCCTCTCTGGCAACTTCAGTAAATGAAAAACAAGATATTAGCATACTTCTTAAAAAGTTTTCTCTAGTCGTATTTAAATATTCTCCTGATAACTCGGATTTATCTGAAAATGCAATTGCATGTACAACAAAATCAATTTCTCCCCATTGACTTTTTACATCTTCAAAAAGTTTTACAACTTCTTCTTTTTTTTCTACATCACAGCTAAAAGTTACATTTGAATTTAGTTTTTCTGCAAGTGGAACAACTCTTTTTTTTAAAGCATCACCTAAATATGTAAAAGCTAATTCTGCTCCAGCTTCAGCAAGTTTTTGAGATATGCCCCATGCAATTGATCTCTCATTGGCAACGCCCATGATAAGACCTTTTTTTCCCTTCATTAAACTCATAGATTTAAACTTTCTCAAAAACTAATGTCGCATTAGTTCCACCAAAACCAAAGCTGTTAGACATAATTGCATTTAAATTTACGTCTTTTTCAACTTGTGTAACAATTGGATAGTTTTTTGCTTCATCATCCATCTCTGAAATATTTGCTGACGCTGAAATAAAATTGTTTTTCATCATTATCAAACTGTAAATTGCTTCATGAACTGAAGTTGCACCTAATGAATGACCTGACAAAGATTTTGTTGAACTTATTTTAGGTTTATAGTCTGGGAAAGCCTCACCCACTGCTTTTAATTCTGTAATATCTCCTACAGGTGTCGATGTACCGTGAGTATTAATATAGTCAATTTTATTTTTTGAAGTTGCTAGAGCCATTTTCATACATCTCACCGCTCCCTCACCAGATGGTGCAACCATATCATAGCCATCTGATGTTGCTCCATATCCAGTTAATTCAGCGTATATTTTAGCACCTCTTGCTTTGGCATGCTCATATTCCTCTAAAACAAGAACTCCACCTCCACCAGCAATTACAAAACCATCCCTTGTTTTATCATACGGTCTTGAGGCTTTTTCAGGGGTATCGTTATATTTCGAGGATAGTGCAGTCATTGCATCAAACATTGCAGTCATTGCAAAATGAACCTCATCGCTGCCACCAGCAAAAATAATATTTTGTTTTCCTAATTGTATAAGTTCCATTGCATTACCAATACAATGACCACTCGTTGCACACGCAGAACTTATTGTGTAATTAGTACCTTTGATTTTAAATGGAACTGCTAGAGTGGCAGAAGCAGTACTTGCCATTGTTCTTGGAACTATAAATGGACCCATCTTTTTTGGATTTTTTTCTCTAGTCTTATCTGATGCTAATATCACATTTTCAATTGATGGTCCTCCTGATCCCATTACCATCCCAGTTGAAATATTACTAACTTCATTTTCTTCTAATCCAGAGTCTTTAACTGCTTCACTCATAGCAACATAATTATATGCTGATCCAGCACCCATAAAACGAATAACTTTTCTATCAATGTAATCCTCTAACTTGATATTAGGTTTACCATGAACATGACTTTTTAAATTATGTTCTTTATATTCCTCAGAAAATGTTATTCCTGATTTTGTATTAACTAACGATTGATAAACCTCATCTTGATTATTTCCTAAACATGAAACTACACCAAGTCCTGTTACAACTACTCTTTTCATTATTTAAATAATCCTACCTTAAGATTTTCTGCACTATAAATCTTTTTTCCATCAGCAAGCAATATTCCATTTGCAAGTCCCACAGTTGTTTCTCCTTTAACAAGAATTCTTTTCATATCTATTTCGTATGTTGCCATTTTGACATTTTTAAGAACTTCACCAGTAAATTTTACAGTGCTTACACCCAATGCTCTACCTCTTCCTGGTTTTCCAAGCCAACCAAGAAAAAAGCCAACCAGCTGCCACATCGCATCTAAACCAAGACAACCTGGCATAACTGGATCTTCTCTAAAATGACAATCAAAGAACCACAAATTATCCTTAATATCAAGTTCGGCTTTCATCGATCCTTTTTTATAAAAACCCTCATTCTCAGTTATTTCTGTAATTCTATCAAACATTAGCATTGGTGGAGAAGGTAATTTTGCATTACCTGGACCAAATAACTTACCATTAGCGCAATCAATTAGTTCGTTGTAATTAAAGGAACTTTTTTTCATAATTTTGTAATCTTATTACTTGATTTAGGTACATTATAATATACAAATAGTTTAGAATAGTTTTAAATTGCTAATGACTAGTAAACAAGAATTTATTGAAAAACTAAGAAACTCTAGCTTAAGACCAACTAAACAAAGAATAAATATATGCGAGGTTTTATTTAATAGAGATAAAACTTTCCATTTCACAATAAACGACTTATTCAATTTGATAAAAGATAAAACTGGAGAGAAAGTTTCTTTAGCAACTGTTTACAATACAGTTCACGCATTTCATAAAAAAGGATATTTAAAAGAAATACCTATTAATTCTAATCAAACTTATTTTGATACAAATGTCACAGATCATCACCACTTCTTCGATGTTAAAGAAGAAAAGCTTATTGATCTTAAAAATGAGGATGTAGGACCAATAGAAATTCAAAAATCTATACCTGGAAAAAAAATTAAATCAGTTGAAGTTTTAGTTAAATTAGAAGACTAGGTTTTCAAAATTACATCATAAATATTCTGACTTATTGACAATCTTCTTTAGAATAATTATAAACAAGAAATTAGAATAATTATAATATTAAAGGAGATAAATAATAATGAGTGCGGAATTCCATAAAAGTAAAACTTTTAAATCAACAGAATTAAGTAAGTGCCCGTTTACAGGTGCAGGCACACCAGCAAAATTTAGTGCTGGAAGAGGACAAACAAATAGAGATTTTTGGCCAAATAGTTTGAATTTGAAAATTTTAAGTCAGCACTCGAATTTATCAAATCCGATGGAGAAAAAATTTAATTATTCTAAAGAATTTAAAAAACTGAATTACAAAGCACTCAAAAAAGATTTAAATAAATTAATGACCGACTCACAAGATTGGTGGCCAGCAGATTACGGTCATTATGGTCCTTTATTTATTAGATTAGCATGGCACGCAGCAGGTACTTATAGAACAGGTGATGGTAGAGGTGGAGCTGGAACAGGTAATCAAAGGTTTGCGCCGTTAAATGCTTGGCCTGATAATGTTAATCTAGATAAAGCTAGATTACTTTTGTGGCCAATAAAACAGAAATATGGAAAAAGAATTTCTTGGGCAGATTTATTTATACTAGTTGGAAATGTAGCATTAGAGTCAATGGGCTTTAAAACTTTCGGTTTTGGAGCGGGGAGAACTGATATCTGGGAACCAGAAGATGATATTTACTGGGGTTCAGAAAAAGAAATGTTGGGTGTTAAGAGATACAGCGGAAAAAGAGATCTTGAACAACCATTGGGGGCTTCTCACATGGGATTAATTTATGTAAATCCACAAGGTCCAGATTTTAATCCAGACCCATTGAAAGCAGCTCATGATATTAGAGAAACATTTGGACGAATGGCAATGAATGATTATGAAACAGTTGCACTAGTTGCTGGTGGTCATACTTTTGGAAAATCTCATGGTGCTGCACCTGAGTCACATAAAGGACCTGATCCAGAAGCATCAAGAATTCAAGATCAAGCAACTGGTTGGAATAGTAATTATAAATCAGGAAAAGGTGTACACGCAATAAGTAGTGGTATTGAAGGGGCATGGACACAAACACCAACACAATGGGATATGGGTTACTTTGATTGTTTATTTAACCATGAATGGGAATTGACTAAAGGACCTGCCGGAGCATTCCAATGGACTCCAAAAAAGAATGGTCAGAGAATAAAAATGGTACCTGATGCTCATGATAAAGGTAAAATGCATCCTCCTATGATGCAAACGACTGATTTATCTTTGAGAATGGATAAAAGTTATGGACCAATTTCAAAACATTTTTATCAAAATCCAGACGAATTTGCCGATGCATTTGCAAGAGCTTGGTTTAAGCTTACTCATAGAGACATGGGACCAAGAGCATGTTATTTGGGCAGTGAGGTTCCAAAAGAACAATTAATTTGGCAAGATCCTATAGATAAACCAAAATATAAACTTAAATCAAAAGATATAAGAGATTTAAAATCAAAGCTTTCAAAGTCAAAAATCTCTGTATCTGATTTAGTTACTACTGCTTGGGCTTCTGCATCAACATATAGAGGATCTGACAAAAGAGGTGGAGCAAATGGCGCAAGAATTATGCTTGAGCCTCAAAGAAGTTGGAAAGTCAATAACCCAAAAAAATTATCAAAGGTTATTAAAGCTTTACAAAAAATTAAGAAAAAATTTGATACAAATAAAAAATTAGTCTCAATGGCGGATCTTATAGTATTAGGTGGAAATGTAGGAATAGAGATGGCAGCAAAAAAAGCTGGTCATAAAATTCAGGTTCCATTTACTCCAGGAAGAGGAGATGCGAGACAAGACCAAACAGATGTAAATTCATTTGGATTGCTTGAGCCGCAAGCGGATGGTTTTAGAAACTACATGAAAAAAGGTAAATCTCATGTTTCAGCTGAGGAAAAATTAATTGATAAAGCACAATTAATGGGTTTAACAGCACCAGAGATGACAGTTCTTGTAGGAGGAATGAGAGTTTTAGATACAAACTATGATAGTTCTAAAAATGGAGTTTTCACAAAAAAACCTGGAACCCTATCAACAGATTATTTTGTAAATCTTCTTGATATGAGTACTACTTGGAAAGAAACTGACAAATCTGAACAATATTTTATTGGTAAAGATAGAAAGTCTAAAAAAACTAAGTGGAAAGGTTCAAGAGTTGACCTTATTTTTGGTTCAAATTCTCAATTAAGAGCATTAGCTGAAGTCTATGCCTGCAAAGACTCATCTGACAAATTTGTTAAAGACTTTGTATCTGCATGGGTCAAAGTGATGAATGCAGATAGATTTGATTTAAGATTAAACTAGTATTAAGGAAAGCGGAAAAATGACATCACTATCGTTCGAAGACTTTTATAAAGTTCCTGAAATTAAGTTTGATATAAATAGATTGCGAAATGATTTAAATCTAATTTTGGAAAAAAAGAAATTTAATTCTCCGGGTGTTACTCACTTTGGTGCAATTCCTCTAAATCAAATTCCAAACAACAAAGACTCTATAGAAGGGAACAATATCAGAGGTAGATATTGGACTATTGCAGATGAGACAGGCAAAGAAGTCTCAAGAGATATTGATATTGATGAATCGAAATATACTCAGTTGCTACCAGAGTTCGAGAAAACTTATTTTAAAGAGGTTTATGAAATTCTTAGTAAAAAATTTAAACTAGGAAGAGTAAGGCTTTTATTAAAAGAGCCAAGATCAACGCTAAGCTGGCACAAAGATCCAGAGTGTAGATTGCATATTCCGATAGTAACTAATGCAGGTTGTTCAATGGTCATTGAAAATGTTGCAAAACATTTGCCTGCAGACGGACATGTATGGATTACTAACAATACAAAGTATCATAACTTTTTTAATGGAGGAGAACAGGCTAGAGTTCACTTAGTTGCTTGTGTTCTTGAAAGCCCGTTTAAAGAATAATGGAAGTTACTAACGGTATTTTTAAAGCTGCCGGTCAGATTTATTCCAATAACAGAGGCTCTATTTTAAGAACAATTGTTTATACAGTTGGCCATTTTGCAATTGCTATAACTGTTTTGATGTTGGTTGCTGATGTATCTTTCATGATAGCTTTGACCGATGCAATTGTAGAACCAATTGCCAATTCTATTTGGTATTTCATTTTAGATAAGTGGTGGGCAAGTAGATCAAAAAGTAAATAATAATCATTATCAATAAGTATTTAGGAAAAATTTAATAAGGATAATTTGTAGTAATAATAATTATTCGCAAAAAAAATGCGTAAATAATAATTATTCGCAAGGATATTTGTTGAAAATAATTTTTTCATATTTAATTTTTAAAATATGCAAATAGAAAATTATAATTGTAAAAAATGTGGATTAACAATCTCTTCAACTTGTTCCAAGTGTGATAAAATAGTTGATGTTGAAGTCCTTGATGATGGATGTATAGTTCAAAAGACTAAATGTGTTGATTGTGCGAATGCTCCAGTTATCAAAGACGTTTGTGTCCAACAAAAATAATTAGTTAATATATATAACTTAGAGGGTTAGTTGATTTTTCCCCAAAGATTTTCTTCATCAACCCACCCTTTAAAACTTTTAGTTTCTACTAAGCACCAATTTCTCTCGCATTTTTTCACTATCAATAATCTTCCAGTTTCTATTTTAGCCAAGGGTTTAGAAAATTTAGTTGGGTTTTTGAATAGAATTTTATTTGACACAGTTATAAAGGATTTTGATTGCTTCAATTGAGAAATGTGTATCCACCCACTATTCTTTTTATTGTCAATTATTCTTCTAAAATTTTCTTTTTTATCAATCACTTTTACCGGCAAGTTTATTTTCTTGTAAATATACTTTATTGGATAATCAAAACTTGGGCCGTATCTTACGTTTACCTTATCATTTTTAAGCATTAAAAATTTTTCGTTATCCTCCGAAATGGCATTCGAGGTAAAAAATATTATGATTAAAATTCTGAGGATTAATTGCACAAACAACCTTTTTTTTTAGTAAATTTTATTTTTCTAAATTCAAGTTTTTTCAGATTAACAATCAGAATTGATGAGTGAAGACTTTTATCTGACGAAATTATGTTTTTTAAAACTTCATTTGCTTGCATACTCCCAATTATATTTGATGTAGTTCCTAATATTCCTTCACTTTCACAATTTAAAACTTCATCAGAAGGTTCTGACTGGTAAAAGCATTTTAAACATGGACTTGATTTATTGTTAAAATCGAATGAAAAAATGTGTCCATCAAATTTGCTAATAGCACCAACTATCAATTTTCTTTTATATTTTAATGAAAATTTATTTATTAAAAATTTAGTTTTAAAATTATCCGTTCCATCTACAATTACATCGAAATTTTTAACAATCTTATTTAAATTTTTTTCAGAAGCTTTTTCTTTTAAAATTTTGACTTTTACATCTCTGTTAATTAATTTTATTCTTCTTTTAAAGATATCAACCTTAAATTTTCCAACATCTTTTGAAGTATACAAAATTTGTCTTTGAAGATTTGAAATATCTACTTTATCGTGATCAATAGCACCTATATACCCTACACCGCATCTAGCCAACAAATCTGCAACTGGACTACCTAATCCACCAATTCCTACAATTAAAACTTTTGAATTAATTATTTTCTTTTGTCCTAATATACCAATATCCTTAAGTATTATTTGTCTAGAGTATCTCTCAAGCTTTCGTTTAGATAATGAATTTTTCACTTACCCGTTGATCCAAATCCACCTGAACCTCTAATTGTCTCAGGTAAAGCTTCTACCGTTTCAAAATCTACTTTTAGAATTGGCATTAATATCATTTGTGCAATCCTATCATCTTTATTTACTGTAAAATCTTTATCTCCATAATTAAATAAAATTACTTTTATTTCTCCTCTATAGTCACTATCAATTGTTCCAGGAGTATTTAATACACTTATATTATTTTTAGCTGCTAAACCTGATCGTGGCCTGATCTGAACTTCGGTATCCTCAGGTATTGCAATGGATATACCTGTTGGCACTAAAGCGTTTTCGCCCGGTTTAATTACTATTTTCTTTTCAATAAATGCAGTCAAATCTAGTCCAGATGATCCTGTTGTTTTATATTCTGGCAGTTTAACTTTCTTGTCTAATTTTTTAATTAAGACTTTCACCATTAAGTTAATTAATCTGTTGAATTATTCTTTTGACTATTTCCTCAGCTACCAATGATTTACTCATCTTTTCAAAATTTTCTTCAGGTTTATCTTTGTAAAATATAGAAATTTTATTAAAATCTGATCCAAATCCTATAGTTTGATCTGAGACATCATTTGCAATTACCCAGTCACAATTTTTTTCATTCAACTTCTCTTTTGCATTTGTCGACAGATTGTTTGTTTCTGCTGCAAAACCAATTGTTATTTTTGGTCTTAATGAATTGTGATTAGATATATGATTTAAAATATCAATATTTTTTTCTAGCTCTAAGTTAAATTCTTCATTCTTTTTAATCTTTGTACTTTTATAATTTTTCACTTTAAAATCAGAAACAGCTGCAGAAAAAATAGCTACATCTGTTGGTAGATTATTTAAACTTTCTTTGAACATCTCTTCAGCCGTTTCAACACTTACAAAATTAACACCGTCCAAAGGTTTAATGCTTGTCTTTCCAGAAATAAGTGTCGTATCAAATCCATTGTCTCTAAGACATTTGGCTATTTCATATCCTTGTTTGCCACTGGATTTATTTGTAATAAATCTTACAGGATCAATATATTCATTAGTTGGTCCTGCAGTAACTAAAGCTTTTAATTTTTTATTTTTATCTAAATTAGAAAAATAATTTTTAAGTGTATTGACTATTTCATTTGGTTCTGTCATTTTTCCTTCACCGTATTCACCACATGCCATATCTCCTATCTCTGGCCCAATAATTTTGTATCCAAAGCTTTTTAATTTTAATATGTTTTCTTTAGTAGAAGGATGCTCCCACATTCTTACATTCATTGCCGGTGCTAAAAATATTTGTTTATTAGAAGCTAATAAAACAGTAGACGCCAAATCTTCTGCATTTCCTGAGGCTACTTTCGATATGGTATTAGCAGTAATTGGTGCAACTAATACTGCATCAGCCCATCTTGATAAAGATATATGGTCCATCTCAGCTTCGTTCTCTGCGCTAAATATATCGTCATAAACTTTTTCTTGGGAAAGAGACGAAACAGATAATGGAGTTACAAATTCTTTTGCATTTTTTGTTAATATAGTTTTTACATGAGCACCATTTTTCTTGTATAATCTTATTAACTCAAGACTTTTGTAAGCAGAAATTCCACCACATATAATTAATAGTATTTTTTTATTCTCAAAATAATTCATCGTCGAGATTAAAATACTACTAATCCTAAAATTACAAGTAATAATAAACCAATGATTGATTGATTTCTGAAAGCTACCATTTCATTTTTTTTTGTATTTAGATCATTATAGGTATTAGTGTTTTGTGGAATTTGTCCACTTGCAAGAAATGTTAATGCTTGGTTTGCTTTATCCATTATTTGTGGCATTTCTGGTAATCTTTTTATAACTTCTGCAGAATTTTTTAGAGTTTCATTTAATGTTGTTATAGGATCTTTTGTTTCTTTAAGCCATTTTTCAAGAACAGGTCTCGACGTCTCCCAAATGTTTGTCTCTGGATTTAATCTTCTTGCAACACCTTCAACTACTACCATGGTTTTTTGTAGCATTAGCAACTGTGGTTGAGTTTGCATATTAAATTTTTCTGTCACATCAAAAAGTTGTTTGAGTAGTTTACCGCCAGATATATCTTTAATTGACTGACCAAATATTGGCTCTCCTATTGATCTTAGTGCTTGGGCGAGATCATCAACAGGCACTTCTTTTGGAACTAACCCTGCAGCCAAATGAACTTCAGCCACTTTTTTATAATCTCGCTTTATAAATCCATATAAAATCTCAGCAAGAAATTTTTTACTCAAATCATCGAGCCTTCCCATTATACCAAAATCGATAGGAACTATTTGACCACTATTATTTATAAAAATGTTACCTTGATGCATATCTGCATGAAAAAAACCATCTCTAACAGCATGTCTTAAAAAATGTTGAATAATATCTGATGCAATTTTTTTGGTATCTATATTTCTTTTTTCTAACTCTTCAGTTTCTCTTATAGAGACACCTTCAACCCAGTCTAAAGTCATTACATTTTCACTTGTAAAATTCCAATAAATTCTAGGAACTTGAAATCCACTGTCATTTTTAGTGTTTTCAGAATACTCATTAGCTGCAGCGGCTTCAAATCTTAAATCCATTTCTAAATTGGTTATTTCTTTTAGCAAATAAACAACCTCAACTAATTTAAGTCTTTTTGTCTTTTTGATAATTGACTCAGTTAAAAAAGCAAAAAGCATCAAAGCATCAATTTCTTCGTTGAATATTTTTTTTATATTTGGTCGTAAAATTTTTATAGCCACATCTTTAATTGTACCATTATCATTTATTTGCGCTTTATGAACTTGAGCTATAGATGCTGCTGCTACTGGTTCAGATAGATTTATAATTGAATTAAAATTATCTTCCCCTAGATCTTTTTTGATTATTTCTTTAGCTTTAGATAATTCAAAGGGAGGCAAACGATCTTGTAAACCCTCTAGTTGCTTTGATAACTTTTCTCCAATTATATCTGGTCTAGTTGCCAGAAATTGACCCAATTTAATGAATGTTGTGCCCATAGATTGTAAGGAGTTTGATAATCTTTCACCTTCGTTTTCATTTACAAAAGAATTATCTTTTTTTGAAAATGATAAAGACAACAAATAGAATAAAATTTTTATTCCAATTGGTGGATTATGAAACTTTGTGAATATACTTAAAGCGTCAGATTTTGCTAATTTCCTGCCAAGCTTAAAAAGTATGTATAATTTTTTAATCATATTTTCCAACCTGAATGAATAGCTACTATTCCACCAGAAAAGTTTCTATACTCACATTTAATAAAATTATTTTTCTCCATTAAACCCTTTAATTCCTCTTGATTAACAAATTCTTGGATACTTTTTATTAGATATTCATAAGGCTCTTTTTCACCAACCACAAATTTTCCTATTTCTGGAATTAATTTAGAGTATCTTTTATAGACTAAATCTAAGTTTAAATTTTGAATTTTTGAAAATTCTAAACAAAAAAATCTACCTCCTGACTTTAAAACTCTGTACGCTTCACTCAAGGATTTATTAATATTTTTTGTATTTCTTAAACCAAAACTGATTGTGTAATAATCACATGAATTAGATTTTAAAGGCAATTTCTCTGCTGAACCCTTAATCCACTTGATATTTTTGTAATTTGATAGTCTATTTTTTCCCTTTTTCATCATTCCTTCATTGGGGTCAATACAAAATAATTCTATATTTTTATTTGAACTATTATCGATAAAAAGTTTTGCTATATCACCTGTGCCACATGCAACATCTGCTAGAATTTTATTTTTACCTGGGTTCATCCAATTTATTAAATTTCTTTTCCAGATTCTATGAACCCCAAGTGACATCAAATCATTCATGATGTCGTATTTATCATAAACTTTATCAAAGACACCTTGGACTAGACCTTTTTTATTTTGAAGATATTGTTGCATAAAATAAATAATATTAATTAATATAATAATAAATGCCAGAATTGCCAGAAGTAGAAGTTGTTAAAGAGTCACTAAGTAGAACAATAACAGGAAAAAAAATAAAAAAAGTAAGTATAAAGAATAGGAATTTAAGGTACAAAATAAAAAAAGGTTTTGAAACAAGACTTCAATCAAAATCAATAAAAAAAGTTAAGAGGTTTTCAAAATATATCATACTAGTTTTAAATGATGAAAAATTTTGCTTAATTCATCTTGGAATGTCTGGCACTATACATCTCTTAAGAAAAAATATTTTAAATCAAAAAACAAATGCAAGTTTTTATCATAGTCCTTATTTACCAAAAAAACATAACCATGTGTTTTTGGAATTTGATAACATAAAAATTATATATAATGATCCCAGAAGATTTGGTTATTTCAAATTATTTGAAAATAAGAATAATTTAGAAAATTTTATAAATAACTATGGTCCTGAGCCCTTTTCTTCAAAATTTAATCTCAACTACTTAAAAAAATATTTTTATAAAAAGAAAAAGAGTATAAAAAATTTTCTCTTAGATCAAAAGTTTGTTTCAGGTTTGGGGAATATTTATGCAAGTGAAATTTTATTCAGCTCTAAAATAAATCCAAAAAAAAAAGCAAAATCTTTAAGTGAAAACGATTGTGTTAATATTATTAAATATTCAAGAAAAATTTTAAATTTAGCGATAAAAAAAGGTGGGTCTAGTATTAGAGATTTTAAAAATATAGTTGGTAAAAATGGATCTTTTCAAGATAACTTTAAAGTATACAATAGAGAAAATAAGAGTTGTCTTTCACCAGGATGCAAAGGGACAATAAAAAAAAAATTTATTACTAATAGATCAACATTTTTTTGTAATATTTGTCAAAAATAAAAAATTATTATATTGACCGTATAAATTTCTCGTTATATACAATCGCGCTTATGGCAAACACTAAATCAGCTATTAAACGAATAAGACGTATATCACGCCAAACAACGGTAAATAAGTCTAGAAAAAGCAGGTTTAGATCTGCAATAAAAAAAATGAATTTAATTCTTGATAAAAAGGACAAAAAAGAAGCTTTAGCATTCTTGCCAAAATTAAACTCTGAATTGATGAAAATAGCAAAGACAGGGTTGATAAAAAAGCAAAACGCGTCAAGAAATATTTCTAGAATAACAAAAAAAATAAATTCCTTATAACAACTTTTAGTTTACTTAAAGAAATTACAACCCTAGAGATTATTTTTTCAATTAAAAAAAGAATCTTTTAATCTTTTACTCCCAAGATAAAAAAAAAATAAAAAAAGTAAATTTAAGATTACTAATTTTAAGTCCCTAAAAAGAGATTCAATTATTAATTTATACAATTGTAAATTTTATTTTTTTTTGAGAATAAAAATAAATTTATTGCATTGAATTATGAATAGGAGTTTAACAGACTCTCATGAAAAATAATCTCACTAACATTAAATCAGACAATATTAATAAGATTGATTGGAAATTATTA
Organism: uncultured Pelagibacteraceae bacterium; assembly: GCA_902527605.1. Taxonomy (GTDB): domain Bacteria; phylum Pseudomonadota; class Alphaproteobacteria; order Pelagibacterales; family Pelagibacteraceae; genus Pelagibacter. The sequence continues at coordinate 73,365 of CABZPQ010000001.1, forward strand.
CAAAATGAAATGAAAATTAAGTTTGGTTCTGAGATTTATGATAGTTGGTTAAAAAAAATTGATTTAGTTGATGAGTTTAAAGATTATGTTTTGTTATCCGTTTCGACAAGATTTATTAGAGACTGGATAACCTCAAGATATCTAGATCAAATATTACAAATAATTAAACTATATAAAAAAGATATTTCCAGAGTAGAATTTGTGATTAACGAGAATATAAAGATCGAAAATAGCGATGAAATAAAACAAGACAATTCATCTGCTAATGACAAGGTTTCATTTATAAAAGATTCATATCTTCAATATAATCGAATTGATCCAAATAAAAACTTTGAGAATTTCTTGCTTGGCAAAAGTAATAAACTAGCTTTTGAAGCTGCAAAAAAAGTCTCAGAGCAAATAGCTCACTATAACCCCCTATATATTTATGGAGGAGTTGGAATGGGTAAGACACATTTATTAAATGCAATTGGTTTAAGTTTGAAAGAAAAAAATAAAGTAATGTTTATATCAGCTGAAAGATTTATGTATCAATTTGTAAAATCGATAAAATCTAATGATATGGTAAAGTTTAAAGAGTATTTTAGAAATACTGACATATTTTTGATTGATGATATTCAATTTATGAATGGGAAAGAAGCTATGCAAGAAGAGTTTTTTCACACATTTAATGTTTTGCTAGAGAAAGGATCTCAAATTATTGTATCAGCAGATAGACCACCAAATAAATTAACTAGAATACAAGAAAGAATTAAATCTAGATTTTCAGGAGGACTAGTAGTTGATATCCAAAATGCTGATTTTGAATTAAGATACAATATAATAAAATCTAAAAATGAAGGCCTTGCAATTCATGATCCAAATAATATTAAGATCAGTGACGAGATCATAAAATTTATTAGCACTGAAGTTAATACTAGTATCAGGGAGCTCGTGGGTGCATTTAATAGAGTAGTGTCATTCTCAAGAATTTATGGAAAAACACCTTCAATGTCAGAGGTAAAAGTAATATTAAAAGATCTATTAAATTTAACTGAAAATAAAGTTGATATAGACAATATTCAAACAATAGTATGTAAATATTTTAAAATAAGTAAAAACGAAATGTTGTCACCAAGAAGGTCAAGATATCTTGTAAGGCCAAGACAAACTGCTATTTACTTAGCAAAAATGCTAACATCTAAATCTTTACCAGAAATAGGTCGATCGTTTGCTAATAGAGATCACACAACCGTTATTCATTCAGTTAAAACAATAGAAAAATTAAGAAAAGACGATAATGAATTAAATTTAAGCATTGATAGCCTAAAGAATAAAATATTATACAAACAAGAAAAATGAAATTTAGTGTTAATCAACAGGATTTGCAAAAATCTTTAGGTTATTGTCAGGGTGTAATAGAAAAAAGAAGTACTTTACCTATTCTTTCAAATATTTTGATAGAGGCAGCAAATTCAAAGTTAAAAATTACAGCAACTGATTTAGATTTAATATTTGTAAATGAAATTTCAAATATTAAAATTTTTGATGAAGGCAAAACAACTACTTCTTCATCAATTATGTTTGATATTGTAAGAAAAATACCCTCTGGTAGTCAGATAAATTTTGAAAACACTGGAGAAAGTAAATTACAATTAGAATCAAATAAATCTCTATTCAATTTAAATTCAATTAATGCTTCTGAATTTCCAATTACAGATGAAAATTTCAACGAAAATGAATTTACTATAAATTCAAAAGATTTATTAAAACTTTTAAACAAATGTAAATTTTCGATTTCAAATGATGAAACAAGGCATTATCTTAGTGGTATTTTTTTCCATCAGACCCAAACAGATGATAAGAATTTTTTAACTGCAGCCGCAACAGATAGCCATAGAATGTCTATCTCAAAAATAAGATTAAAAAATAAAATTGAATTTGAACCAATAATACTTCCAAAAAAAACTATATTTCAATTATGTTCTCTTTTAGAAGATTATGATGGTGAGGTTAAAGTCTCAAATATTAAATCTAAAATTAAATTTGAACTTAATAATAGTATTTTAATATCAAAATTAATCGATGGAAAATTCCCTAATTATATTCAAGTTATCCCTAGGGAGAATCAAAAAAAACTTGAAATAGATCTAAAATCTTTTCTAAATTCCGTTGATAGAGTAGCATCAGTTTCTCTAGATAAAAAAGATGGTGTAAAATTTAATTTGACTAAAGATAATTTAGATTTATCTGTCAATAATACTAATAGTGGTGATGGTAAAGAAAGCCTATCTGTAAAATTTGAGTCAGATTTAGATATAAGTTTTAACTCTAGATATTTGCTAGATATAGCATCCCAACTAAATGGCGATAACATTGAAATATATTTGAAAGATACTGGATCTCCAGCTTTAATAAAAGATCCTGCAGATTTTGACAGTATTTATGTTGTAATGCCTATGAAAGGTTAGTTAGCAATACCAAGCTCGGAATAAATTTCTTTTTGCAATAATTTTACAAATTCTGTTTCTTCGATACCTGTATTAATTGGTTTTAAAATAGAAATAGTAATCGTTTTATTGGGGATCATCTTTCCGGTTTTTGGCCATACTCTTCCAGAATCAATAGCGACGGGTTGGCATTTTACATTTAATTCTTTGTAAATTCGTCCAACTCCTTTTTTAAAGGGAATAATTTCGTCTGGTAGAACTCGAGTAGCTTGTGGAAAAATTATTACAGGTCTTTTTGTTTTCTCCATAGCTTCTTTAATTTTTTCAGTAAAATTAAGGTTTTCTTTAGAAACTTTATTTCTATTCACAGAAATAGAATCTATCTTTCTTAAATACCAACCAAATATCGGAATATTTAATAATTCTTTTTTAAGAATAAAAATTGGTGAATTAAATATTGTTTGCAAAAAAAAAGTTTCAAACATCGATTGATGAGAGCATGCAATAAAGTAATTCTCGTTATTAATTATGTTTTCTTGACCTTTAATTACTATGCTGGTTGAGTAAAAAATTTTTAAGCAGAATGAGGACCAGTATCCAAAAAGTTTACCTCCAAAAAGAGTGATTTTCTTTGGTAGTATTAATGATGGAAGAAAAATAATACATATTAAAATTAATCCAGAAAAAAATATACTTTTAAAGAGGATATTTCTCATTATAAGTTTTAAGTTAGACTATATCTGTTATTTTTTGTCTTTTTCTAATAATCTTTACTTTATTTCCTTTAATCAAAATTTCAGCAGGCCTTAATCTAAGATTATAATTAGATGATAATGAATAACCATATGCACCTGTATCGCAAATAATCATAATATCATTTTCTTTTATATTCTGAAATTTCCTTTCTGTTAAAAATTTATCAGTTGTTTCGCATACAGGTCCTACAAATTCTAATATTTTCTTTGATTGCGACTTATTTCTTTGGGATGGAACTATTCTATGTTTTGCATTATATAAAGCTGGTCTTATTAAATCATTCATTGCCGCATCCAATATCACAAATGTTTTTGTTTTATTATGTTTTAAATAAATTACTTTAGTTGCAAGTATGCCAACATTTCCAATTATAGATCTTCCAGGTTCAAAAATTATTTTACAATTGTATTTATTTTTAAATTTAATTATTGATTTTTTATATTTTGTATAATTAAGTTTTTTCGTTTTATTGTCATAATTAATTCCCATTCCTCCACCCAAATCAATAAACTCAAATTTATAATCTAAATTTTTTAAAAGTTTATCAAGAACATTTAGCATTTTTTCGTAGGGTTTGTGGTTTAAGATTTGACTGCCGATATGAACACTTAAACATTTAATATTTATAAATTTTGATTGTTTCATCAAATTAATTATTTTTACAAAAGTCTTTTTATCTACACCAAATTTATTTTCACTTTTGCCAGTTGAAATTTGTTTCAATGTTTCAGCATCAGTATCTGGATTTAATCTTAGTCCTATATTAACAACTTTATTAAATTTTTTTGCAACCTTTTCAATTTCTAAAACTTCACTCAAAGATTCAGAATTTATTAATAATATTTTTTGCTTTATTGCATACTCAATTTCATCTTTTGTTTTACCAACTCCAGAGAAAACTATTTTGTTTTTATTAATACCAGCCTTAAGTGATGCATATAATTCACCCCTCGAAACTACATCTGCTCCAAGGCCAAGTTTTTTTATTTCTTTTAATAATGAAATATTAGAATTAGATTTGACAGAAAAACAAACCAAAGGTCTAATTTCCTTAAAAGCTTTTTTAAAATTCTCTATATTCTCTCTCAAACTTTTATAAGAGTAGCAGTATAAAGGTGTATTAAATTTTTTTGCAAGACTCCCAATGTTTTTCCCTTCAATAAAAAATTTATTGTTTATATATCTCATAACATTTTTTTAATATTCTTAGTTAATTCAGATTTATATTCTGGATCACCTTTACGTCCACAAGCAGTTACAAAATACAAACAAAGTATAATAATTAAAATTTTTTTAATCATTTTTTGCCTTTTTTATCATTTTCTTGACATTCTCAAAAGAAGTTCCGCCATATGATTTTTTTGAATTAATTGAGTTTTCAAGATTTAGTATTTTATAAACATTTGATGTTAGTTTTGGCTCAACTTGATTTATTTCTTTTAATTCTAGTTCGTGAAGTTTTTTATTTTTTTTTTCTGCTAAATTAATTATTTTTGCTGTTTGTATGTATGCCTTTCTAAATGGGTACCCAAGTTCTCTTACAATATAATCAGACAAATCTGTAGCTGTAGTAAATCCTTTTCCTGCAAGGGATAGCATACTTTTTTTATTAATTATCAAATTTCTTACTATATCATTCAGTAATGATAGTGATATTTTTAATTGATCATTTGTTTTAAAAACAATTTCTTTGTCATCCTGTAAATCTTTAAAATATGATAAAGGCAAACCTTTTAATATCGAAATCATAGAATTGATATTTCCAATAAATATTCCAGTTTTACCTCTCAAATATTCCAATGGGTCAGGATTCTTTTTTTGTGGCATTATCGAAGAACCGGTTACTAATTTATCATTTAAAGTTATCATATTGAATGCATCAGAATTCCAAATTATGAGTTCTTCAGCAATTCTAGAAATATGTAAAGAGCAAGCTAGAGAAGAATACAAAAAGTCTAATACAAAATCTCTATCAGATACAGTATCTACAGAATTGTTTGTTGGTTTTTTAAATTTAAGTTTTTTTGTGGTGTAATTTCTGTCAATTTTAAAAGAAGTGCCAGATAAAGCTCCTACACCTAAAGGATTTTCATCTAAAAACTCTAAATTATTCTTAAATTTTTTTTTATCTCTCTTAAACATTTCAACATATGCTAGTAGATAATGTGCCAAAGATAATGGTTGTGCATTTTTTAAATGTGTAAATCCTGGCATAATTGTTCTGATATTTTTTTGTGCAAGATTAATAATATTTGAATTTGTATTATCTAGTAAAATTATTATTTTTTTTGTTGCCTCTTTTAACCATAATTTAAGGTCAGTAATTACCTGATCATTTCTAGATCTAGCAGTATGAACGTATCCAGCATCATCACCAATAAGTTCAAATAATCTGTTTTCTATATTCATATGAATATCCTCTAAATCATAATTAAAATTGAATTTCTTTTTTACAATTTCATTTTTAATCCTTTTTAATCCCCAAATTATTTTATTTTTAATCCTGAAATTTATAATTTTCTGTTTGTGAAGCATTTCGACATGAGCAATTGATCCTTCGATATCTTCTTTAAATAGTCTTTTATCTACTGGTAATGAACCACCAACTTTTTTAAATAAAGTTGACGCATTCTTCTTAATTCTTGTACCCCAAATTGGTTTATTGTTTTTATTTTTACTCATGTTATTCAATTACAAATTTATGAAATTTATATTTATATCCATTAAAATAATATTACTTTACTTCATATCACTTAGTTATTCATATTCAATAGAAGCGCCTAATATAAAAAATCTAATAATTTACGAGAAAAAACAAAAAATTAAGTTTTTTGATTTTTTAAATGAGGCTGGAAATAAAGTTAATTTGAAAGATTTTGAATCTGAATTAATTATTCTGAATTTTTGGGCAACATGGTGTTTGCCTTGTAGAGAGGAAATGCCATCTTTAAATAATCTTCAAACACTTAAGGATGAAAAAAAATTAAAGATTATCCCAATAAATATAGGTGGAGAAAATATTAGTAAATCTAAGAAGTTTTTTGATGAACTACTCATAGAAGAATTGCAAGTTTTCGTTGGTGATGGTGCTGGAATTGCGAAAAATTTAAAATTAAGAGGAATACCAACAACACTATTCATTGATAAAGATGGTTATGAGTTTGCAAGAATTGTTGGCTCAATAGATTTTAACAGTGATGAGTTTTTAAATTGGTTAAATGAATTAAATTAATTTTTATAAAAGTAAGCTAATGCTACAAGCACAATTATAGCAACAAATTGTAGTAAAACCCTAAGCTGCATTAATTTGTTAGATGTTTTTTTATCTCCGTCCCCTTTAAAAAGAGTTCTAATTCCAAGAATTAAGACTACAGCTACAGCTGCAAGCAAAACAATCGCTGCAATTTTGACAAATATTTCAGAAATCATGCTTTGATTTTAGTTTCTTTTTAAAATAAAAAAACATAATTACTTATCTATGACATTTTGCCTTGAATCAACAATTATAAAACCTGAAAATGGGTCTGACATCAAAAATGCAGTAATTTTACTTCATGGATATGGTGGAGATGGAAAAGATATAAGCATGTTAACTCTGAATTGGAAAAGGTTTTTAACCAATACAGTATTCTTATGTCCGAATGGACATGAGCCATGTAAAATTAATCCAATTGGTTATCAATGGTTTGATTTAGAAATAAATGATAAAAATTATATTTTAAATGAAGTAAAAAAAGCTGAAGATAAATTAAGAAAATATATTGAAGAAGTTAAAGCAGAATATAATTTGGAAAATTCAAAGATATCTTTATCTGGATTTAGTCAGGGTTGCATGATGTCAATAAACTTGGGCTTAACTTCTAAAGATCCCTTTAATTGCATTGTTGGATTTTCTGGAAAGATTATTGATAAAGAGGATCTTAGTTTAAGATTAATTTCTAAAACAAAAACTTTATTAATTCATGGTGAAAAAGATGAAATAGTTCCACCCTACAATTTATTGGAAGCAAAAGATTTTTTTACACGCAATAATATTAGTATAGAAACTTTAATGATCAAAGACTGCGACCATCATATACCAATTGAAGCTTCAAGTAATGCATTAAAATTTATCAAAGATAATTTTGATATTTAAAGAGAATTAACTTTTTTGTTACATTGATTAATAATAATATATAATATATTAAATAGTTATGACTTTGATGATCAATGAAAACCTTTCACTTGAAAAATGTCCGGCTCTAGTTCTCAACGCAGATTATAGACCATTAAGTTATTATCCTTTATCATTATGGTCATGGCAAGACGCTATTAAATCTGTATTTTTAGATAGAGTCTCAATTGTAAGTCATTATGATAGAATGATAAGAAGCCCATCATTCTCTATGCAGTTACCAAGTGTTATTGCATTAAAATCTTTTATAAAGCCTCGTTCAAATCCAAATTTCACAAGATTTAATGTTTTTCTAAGAGATAAGTTTAGTTGTCAATATTGTGGAAGTAATGATGAACTAACTTTTGACCATCTTCTTCCAAGATCAAAAGGTGGGAAAACTGATTGGGAAAACGTTGTTACTGCATGCTCAGCATGTAATGTAAAAAAAGGTGGAAGATTGCTAAAAAATTCTGGAATGAGGTTAAATCAATGGCCTTTTCAACCAACAACAGAAGATCTTCATAGAAACGGGAAGAATTTTCCTCCTAATTTTCTACACAGTAGTTGGATGGATTATTTATATTGGGATGTAGAATTAGATCCTAGTTAAATTTTTTCAGAAATATTTATAGCAATTTTTGAGCCAGTTTTAATAATTTTATCCATTACTGAATATAATCCTTTTTTTGTTGCGCCGTGCTCATATGCAATATCTTTATGTTCCAATTCATCAGCTCTAAATTTTTTAATTTTTTCTCTAAGTTTTTTCTCATCATCTTGTAATTGATCTATTTGACTCTTGTAGTGTTTATCAATTACTTCCTCAACTGAAGCTGTACAAAGCATTGCTGCCTTTTTTCCTAATATTGTTGAGCCGAAACCTAAACCTACTCCTAATAAATCCCATAGTGGTAAAAATTTTGTTGGTTTTATATTTCTTTCTCTGATTTCATTTTCAAAAAAATCACTATGTTCTTGCTCATGTTCTCTCATTTCTTCTACTAATTTTAATAGCTCAGGATCCTTTCTAAATGTTTTCAGTGCTAAAAGTTGACCTTCATATATTTTAATTGCACCTCTTTCACCTGCGTGATCAACTCTAATAAATTCTTCTAATTTTTTTTTGTTAGTCTTTTTCATAAATAAGAGCTCTTAGCGAAAACAATACAATTAGTAAAGATGTTAAAAAATTCAATCCTGATAAAGATATGCCTAAAATAGTAAACTCTACATCTTTACAATTTTTAATCATTCCAAGACTTTTGATTATTTTTTCTTTATTCGTGATATCTATATTTATGTTTGTACAACCAGCATATTCATCAAAAATACCATTTTCTATACCAAAATGATATCCTGCAAGAGCAGCGCTCAGTGTGAATGTAATGATTAAAGCAATTAATATTCTATCAGATTTAATATAGTTATATCCCAAAAAACAAATGAAGATCGCTACTAAAAAAGGAATTCTTTGATAAATACATAACTTACACGGTAAATACCCAAGAACTTTTTCAATATAGATCGCAGATAATATAGCAATAATTGAGTATATAAAAATTAATAAATAAATATTTTTTCTTTTTAAAATAAAATTCATTTTAGTTCATAAAGTTTTGTAAAAATTTATAAATTAAAAAAGCAAAAACTATCAATACAATTGAGATTAAAATTGAAACTTTAAGCAGCTTTTTTTCAATTATTGATTTCATAGCTGGACCAAAATTTCCAACCAAGAAAGCTATTATAAAAAATCTAGACCCTCTTGTTAGTAAGGAGACAATTATAAAATAGACAATATTAAATTGAACAAATCCACTAGTTATTGTGAGCAATTTAAATGGGATGGGTGTAAAACCCGCTATAGCAAGCAAAGTCGCCCATGCAAAAACTCCTCCATCTGATGAAATTTTATCTTTTAAAAATGAAGTATTATCCACACCGTAAAGCTCAAAAATCTTAATTCCAATTTCATTGAAAAAAACATATCCTATGAAATATCCCAAACACGCACCTAAGACGGATCCTGTCGTAGCAATAATTGCTATCTTCATCCATCTTTGTCTGTCGGCAATAGTCATTGGAATAATAAGTACATCTGGTGGAATAGGAAATATGAAACTCTCAATAAAAGATATAAACCCTAAAATTTTTTTTGAATTTTTATGTCCTGCAAGTTTAATTGTTTTATTAAAAAGTTCCTTAAACATATTTTCTTTTAATATAAATAGTGTTTTAATACTATTATTTATATTCTATGAAACTAAAAATAAATGGGCGAATGGCGGAACTGGTAGACGCGTTGGACTCAAAATCCAATAGTAGCAATACTGTGAGAGTTCGATTCTCTCTTTGCCCACCAAAAAATGTATGAACTTAAAACAAATTAATAATTTAACTGAACTTTTTTTTGATCAGTTTAATAAACAAACTAATAAAGACAAAATTTTATTATCAACTTTAGGTGATAATAAAAAAAATTATACTTGGGAAGAAACCTATGATTTTATTAATTTAGTTTCCAATGAATTAAGAAAAGTAATATCAAAAGGTGATAGATGTTTATTAATTTCTGAAAATAGACCTGAATGGTTTATCACAGACTTATCTATTATGTTATCAGACGGGATAACTGTTCCAGCTTACACAACTTATGCAGAAAATGACTACAATTATATTCTTAATGATTGCAGCCCAACTATAATTTTTATCTCAAACATTGAACAATTTAATAAATTGAAAAATATTATTAAGGACAAAAAATTTATAAAAAAAATTTTTTCTTTTGAAAAGTTACCAGATGTAGAAATTGATTATATTAATTTTGAAGACTTAATCCAAAATAATAATAAAAAAAATTTACCAACCCATAAATCTCTAGCCTCAAGAAAAGATCCGTCATGTATAATTTATACTTCAGGTACTCAAGGTAATCCTAAAGGAGTGATTTTAAGTCATGGTGGTATCTTAAATAATTGTGAGGGTGCGATAGATATTCTAAAACCATTATTATCTAAGGAGCAGCCAAGGTTCCTTACATGGCTTCCACTTTCACATTCTTATGAGCACACTGTCCAATTTGTACAAATTACTGTAGCAGCTAGAATTTTTTATGCAGAAAGCATCGACAAATTAGTTAAAAATATGGGCGATTGTTCACCGGAAATTATGACAGCTGTACCAAGATTCTATCAAAATCTTTACCAAAAAATTAATGCAAATTTTAAAAAAGCTACAGGATTGAAAAAAAAATTAATATTTAAAATGCTAGAATTAGGTTTAAAAAAAATAAAAAAGAAAAATCTCACTATTTTCGAAAAAATCCAAGATAGAATTTTAGAGAAATTAGTAAGAAAAAAAATAAAATCACAATTTGGTGGATCTCTTAAAACCTTTGTTTCAGGAGGTGGTGCCTTAGATAAAGAGGTTGGATATTTTCTGAATGCTATAGGTTTACCAACTCTGCAAGGTTATGGCCTAACAGAAACCTCTCCAGTAGTAAGTTGTAATCCAATAGACGATATAAGAATAGATACTGTTGGCCCACCCTTTAAGGGAAATGAAGTAAAAATAGCTGAAGATGGAGAAATTTTAGTAAAAGGAGAAAATGTAATGTTAGGTTATTGGAATAATGAAATTGAAACCCAAAAAGTGTTAATAAATGGATGGCTTCACACAGGAGATATCGGAGTGTTTGAAGATAATTTTTTAAAAATTACTGATAGAAAAAAAGATATTCTCATTACTCCTGGAGGGGACAATATTTCTCCATTAAAAATTGAAAATGAATTAGTAAATCTAGAATTTATTGATCAAGCAGTTGTGTATGGGGACAATAAACCATATTTAGTTGCTCTAATAGTTTTAAATGATGAATATATTAATATTACAAATGAAGATATTCATAATGCAATAAATAATTTGAATAGTAATCTTTCAAAAATTGAAAATATTAAAAAATTTTTTGTTGTTAAAGAAAAATTTTCAATTGAAAATGGAATGTTAACACCGACATTAAAGTTAAAAAGATATAAGATTATAAATAAATATAAAAATAATTTTGAAAATCTTTATAATTAACTAGAAAAATTTGTTTAATAATCCTTATTTTACTTAACTTTTTTTAATTATTAATTTTTTTATTTTTATAAAAAAAAATTTAAAAAAATGCAAAAAATTATGTAATTGACATAACTATTCAAAAAAATTACAAAAAGGTAATTAAACGAATCAAAAAGATTCGTAATAAAAAAAGGGAGCTAAAGATGGCTAAAAGAAGAAAAAAAGCTGCTAAAAAGAAAACTAAGAAAAAAGCTAAGAAAAAAGCTAAAAAGAAAAGAAGAAGATAGTTTAGTATTCTTTTTATTAAATAACGCTTCTCATGGCGCTTGCGTGAGGAGCGTTTTTTTTATTTAGCTATTTCCTCGGTAATTTCTCCCTCAGGAGGTTTGCTCTCGATTTTCTGAACTTGCTTTTCTAAATTTCTTTTTAATGCTTTATCAAGTTTTTTTTGTGTATCTTCCAAACTTAAATTCAAAACAATTTGAAATTCGCTAAGTATTCTATCATAAGCTTTCTCAAAAAGTTGTCTTTCACTGTATGACTGATCAACCATAATATCATCCCCTTTATTTAGATCCCTTACTACTTCTGCAAGTTCATAAATTTTACCAGATGAAATTTTTGCTTCATATTCTTGAGCTCTTCTACTCCACATACTTCTTTTGATTTTAGGTTTACTTTTTAAAATACTTATACATTTGTTTATTTGATTTATTGTAGCTAATGGCCTCAAATGTGATTGTTTGTTAACAGGAACCATCCCATTTGCCTTATCTTTTTCAAACTTCAGTATATAAGCTTCAATTTCAATTCCACCAATATTCATTTTTTTAAATTCAATAATTTGCCCGACTCCGTGTTTTGGATACACAACGTACTCTTTGATTTTATATTCTTTTTTTTCAGTATCTTGTTTTTTGACTTTTTTGATCTCAGGTTTTTGTTCGTTGCTTTTAGATATTCTAAGTGCATTCGTATTTGATTCTGAGCTTTCTTTTTTTTCTGCTTTTAATGGTTTTGATTTAGGAATTTGTTTTACTATTTTTTTTTGTAATTTAACTTTTTTCTGTTTTATTACGATTTTAGACTTTTTTCCTGTTTGAGCTGACTTTAATTTCTTTGTTTTAATTACTGTTTTAGTTTTTTTTTTTTTTTTAATATTATTTTTTGTTTTAAATGTTTTCTTCAAAGTATTTATCAAACTTATTTTCTTCATTTTCAAACTTTTTGTGTTCTGGCAAAGGATCCTTTTTTTCTGCAATATTTGGCCATATCTCAGAATACTTCGAATTTACTTCTAACCATTTTTCGCTACCTTCCTCAGTGTCTGAAATTATAGCATCGATTGGACACTCAGGTTCGCAAACGCCACAATCTATACACTCATCAGGTTTAATTACAAGCATATTTTTACCTTCGTAGAAACAATCAACCGGGCACACATCAACGCATGTTGTATGCTTACATTTTATACATTTATCATTTACCAAATATGTCATAGGTTAGATTTAATTTTTTCTTTTATATCTCCAACCACGTTTGAGTCTAAATATAATAATCCTGATAATCTTCTCATCAAATTCGTTTCATACATGTCTGCATTTTCATCTGAATATATAATATTCCATAAAGCCTCAATAACTATCTTTTTTTCTTCAATATTCTTATTTTTTACTTCCTTTGTAAATTCTAAGATTTGGTTTGAATCTTTTTCTTTTAACTCTGCATCTTTTAAAATTTTATCTAAATCTTTTTGGTCTGCACCCATTTCAATTAATGCTTTTTTGATTATATTTTTTTCCTTTTCAGTGAAATTTTCATCTATTTTTGCTGAATGGATTAGTAAAGCTGCAATACTTATAAGAGATAAATGATCATTGTCATTTTTATTTTCTACATCTTTTTTAAATAAGTTAAACATTATTTTAAATTCAATTGATTTAATACATTAAACGGGTTATTTGTATCTTCTTTTTTGTCAAAGTTTTTAAAAATATTTTTTTTTGATGGAATATATTTAATGAAGATTTCTTTTTCTTTCTGATAAATCTTATAATCCATCTTTTTTAAGAGTTTATTAAAATTTTCTTTTGAACATCCAAGTAAGTTCAACATTTCAGGTATAACTTTTACCTCTTTTTTATTATCTTTTTCAGAATTGAATATTAATAAAAATAATCTCTCAAGTATATCTATTCTGACATAAATATCATCAAACTTTTCAAAACCACAAAGCAACATAAATTCTTTGTTAGCTGCTTTCATGTTATTTAAGAAATTTAATCCAAAAGTTGGAGGCGATAAATTCAAAAATTTATTATTATAACTTTTCCATAATAATATTCTTAATGAGACTGAATTTGGTTTAAATAACTTAAACAGAAAAATATGGTATCTACCAAACTTGACACCAAGTTTTCTTAATTTTTTTCTATCGTCTTGATTTATTTTATTTAAGTAATCTGAGATATTTGATCTTTTTATAACTCCATTATTCTCATAAAGTCTGTAAGCTAATGCTCTAAGTTGAGGATTTTCCTCTTTTATATTTTTTAACTCAATAAGACTATTAAGTTCGTTATTAATTTTTTTAATTATCCATTTTTGTAAATATTCGTTTAATTTATTTCTTTCTTCATTTTCAATCATTTCATCGATAATTAAATCTATTTTTGGATTAAGATAATCTGAACCAGCCTTCAGTTTTGCTATAGGATCTTTGTTCCAATATATTTTAAAATCATCTTTTAGCTCTATAAGACCTGTATCTATAATTTGTTGTATTCTTCTTATTATTTCTGGTCCTACATTCTGTCTTGCTGCTTTTTTTAAAGACTTAATATCTGCATCTAAGGCATCAATTTTTAAATCCAATTGTAATTTTAAACCTTTAAGAATTCCTATGTACTGTCCATTAATTAATACCTTTTCTTTTTCAAGAATTTCAGTTTTTAACTCAATATCTTGTTTTAAACCTTTTGCTAAAACACTTGCTCTTTTGTCAATAAAAGTTTTTGTTAATTCTTCATGAAGTCGATCTGATAACTTGTCTTCTAAGTTTTTAGTTCTTTCAATCCAGTAATCTTGATTTTCAACCCAATTAGACTTATTTGAAACGTATGACCAAGTTCTAACATTAGATATTCTGTTTGAGATTGAATCTACATTTCCGTCAAGTTTATCAAGCATAGAAAGTTGTTTTTTCATGTAATAGTTTGGTATTTTTTTTTCTTTACCTGTCAAAAAATTGAACACTTTATTTACAACTTCTAAATGATGACCATAAGTCTTTTTCACAAAATCAGGAATTTGACAGCATTCCCAAAGAACTTTTAGAACATCTGAGTTGTTGGCTACATTAATATTATTTTCTTTTAAAAAATATTTTAAAACTTTCTCATCTTCGCATTCCCCAACCCTTCTTAACCAGTCTTTACTAGGTCTTTCGTCTAAAGATTTTAGTAAAGTTTCTTTATTGTTAAAGTTTAAATTAGAATTTCTCCAAAATATATTCTGTATTTCGGGAAAATTATGATTTTCTAGAAATTCAATTTCCTCTGGATTAATTTCACTACATTCTCCTGTAATACCAAAACTCCCATCATTTAAATATCGACCAGCTCTTCCTGAAATTTGTCCAATTTCTGATATTTTTAGTCTTCTTATTTTTTTTCCATCAAATTTTTTTAAGTTTGAGAAGTAAACATGATCTAAATCCATATTTATTCCCATTCCAATAGCATCAGTAGCAACTAGATAATCGACGTCCCCTGATTGATATAAATTTACTTGAGCATTTCTAGTTTTAGGACTGAGAGATCCCATCACAATTGCTGCACCACCTTTTTGTCTTCTTAATAATTCAGCAATCGCGTAAACCTCTTCTGTTGAAAAAGCTATAATTGCGCTTTTTCTCTCAATTCTTGAAATTTTTTTGTGTCCTCCAAATGATAGCTTTGATAATCTTTGTTTGTTTATAAATTCAACATCTTCATCAAGCTTTTGAATAATATTTTTAATAGTATTTGAACCCATTAACATTGTTAATTTTTCACCTCTCAGATTTAATAATCTATCTGTAAAAATATGACCTCGCTCATGATCAGAACACATTTGAATTTCATCAATACCTACGAAATCTAAAACCTTATCTACAGGCATTGATTCTACAGTACATAAAAAATACTTAGCATTAAGTGGTATAATTTTTTCTTCCCCTGTAATAAGAGCTACCTTGGAAGCATCTACTTTTTGTATTATTTTGTCGTAAACCTCTCTTGCTAGAAGTCTTAGTGGAAATCCTATCATTCCTGTGTCGAATGAAAGCATAGTTTCTATAGCTAAAAAAGTTTTACCAGTATTTGTAGGTCCAAGGACTGCTGTGATCTTATTTTTTGACATATCAACTTTTAGTATGATCTTTTTTTGGCCTACTATATTTTGTTACTCAAAAAGAACAAAAATAGACTAAAACTAGTCCGAATCAGATAGGAAAAAGTTCTCATTTTCAATTTTTATCATCTAAGGTTAGCATAAATTTTACAATATAAATATAAATTTTTAATGCCTAAAAAACTTTGGGAACCGTCAAGAGAACTTATAAAGAATTCGAATTTATTTAAATACGAGAAGTTTGTTTCAAAGAATTATAAATACAATTTTTCTGGAAAATATAAAAAGTTACTAAACTGGAGTGTAAAAAATCCAAAAGATTTTTGGAATTCTATTTGGAACTATTTTGAAATAATTGGATCAAAAACTGATAAATTTAAACTAACAAAGGACCTTATTAATAGTAAGTTTTTTGTTAATTCAAAATTAAATTTTGCAGAAAATCTTTTAGCTAAAAATTCCAATCAAAAAGCTATCACATTTGTTAGTGAAAATGGTT
The DNA here is from genome assembly GCA_902527605.1 of uncultured Pelagibacteraceae bacterium. Taxonomy (GTDB): domain Bacteria; phylum Pseudomonadota; class Alphaproteobacteria; order Pelagibacterales; family Pelagibacteraceae; genus Pelagibacter. The sequence goes on from CABZPQ010000001.1 coordinate 89,659, forward strand.
ACAGAGAGCAAAAATCCTGGAAAGAACTTAATATAGATGTAAAAAAAATAATTACATTTTACAAAAAAATAAATATTTCTGAAAAGGATAGAATAGCAGCATATACTCCAAATCAGATAGAAACAGTTGAATGTTTTTTAGGTGCTAGCGCTATAGGATCAATCTGGAGCTCGTGCTCACCTGATTTTGGTGTACCTGGTGTTATCGAACGTTTTTCCCAAATTAAACCTAAATTACTAGTTATTACTGATAAATATTATTATAACGGAAAGGAAATAAATATTATTGAGAGATTGCCTAAAATATTAAAAAAAATAAAAAGTATAAAATCAGTATTAATTTTAAATTACCCTGGAAAAAAATTAAGAAATTTTAACAAAATTAAAAATATAAAAATTTATAATTTCACTGAGATTAAAAAACTTGAAATAAGCAGAAATAAATTAAAAAAATTTGATTTTGACCACGAATTAGCAATTTTATACTCAAGCGGCACTACAGGTAAACCAAAATGTATTTGCCATAGATCTGGTGGTGTTTTATTGCAACATTTGAAAGAGCATCAATTACATTGCAATATAAAACCAAATGATAATGTATTTTATTTTACAACTTGTGGATGGATGATGTGGAATTGGCTTGTTACAGCCCTAGCATCTAAAGCATCAATATTGCTATTTGATGGTTTTCCTATGCATAAATCTCCAGAGTTATTGTTAAAAATTGCAAATAAGGAGAAAGTTACTCTATTTGGTATAAGTGCGAAATATATTGATCAACTTATTAAACAGAATGTTAAAGTAAAAGAAAAAATAAAACTCAAGTTTTTAAAAACGATTTGTTCTACAGGATCTCCACTTTCTAAAGATGGTTTTGAATTTGTTTACAGAAATATAAAAAAAAATGTTCATTTAGCATCTATCTCTGGAGGAACAGATATTGTCTCCTGTTTTGTAAATGGAAACATTTATTCATCTGTAAACATTGGCGAAATACAAAATAATGGTCTTGGCATGGATACAGCAGTGTTTTCTGAAAAAGGTAAATCAATTTTAAATAAAAAAGGAGAATTAGTTTGTAGAAACCCTTTTCCATCAATGCCTTTAAAATTTTGGAATGATCCTGGAAAAGTTAAATATAAAAATGCTTATTTTTCAAAATTTAAAAATATTTGGCATCATGGAGATTATGCCGAGAGAAAGAATAATGGGTCTTATATTATTTATGGAAGATCTGATGCAACATTAAACCCAGGCGGTGTTAGACTTGGCACAGCTGAAATTTATTCTGTTGTAGAAAAATTTAAAGAAGTAAAAGAGTCTATCGTAGTAGGTCAATCTTGGGATAACGATGTAAGAATAATACTTTTTGTAGTCTTATCAAAAAAAAATAAATTAGATGAAAAATTAATTTCTAAATTAAAAACAACAATTAGATATGAGGCTTCTCCAAGACATGTACCTACTAAGATAATTGCAGTAAATGATATTCCCAGAACTAAGAATGGTAAAATTGTAGAGGTAGCTGTTAAAAATATAATAGACGGCAACAAAATAAATAATATTGAAGCATTATCCAATCCATCTGCTTTAAATGAATATAAAAATCTAATTGAATTAAAATCGTAATGATCAAAGATACAATTAAAAACTTAAGTTTATCAGCAACACTAAAAATAAATGAAAAATCAAAAGTTATTGAAATTGAAGGAAAAAATATTATTAAGTTTGGATTTGGACAATCACCATTTCCAGTTCCAATCACTATTGTTGAAGAATTAAAAAAAAATGCACATCAAAAAAGTTATTTACCTATCCAAGGATTAAATGAATTAAGAGAATCAATTGCAAATTATGAGTCAAAAAAGAAAAATTATAATTTTGACTCAGATCAAGTCATAATAGGTCCAGGTACCAAAGAGCTTATGTTCTTGATGCATTTAGCATTTGAAGGCGAAATTTTATTGCCAGCTCCAAGTTGGGTATCTTATAAGCCACAATCAATAATAGCTAAAAATAACTATAATTGGATACAAACATCTGCTGAAAATAATTGGTTTCCTAAAGCTCAAGAAATAGAAAAAATTATTTTGAAAAAACCAGATAAAAAATATCTTTTATTTCTTAATTCTCCAAATAATCCATCAGGACAAGTATGCGAAAATTTAAAAGAAATTTCTTTAATAGTAAAAAAGTATAATATTTTAGTTTTATCAGATGAAATTTATTCTGAATTAACATTTGATGAAAATTATATTTCTATTTTCAAACACTGCCCTGATAATGTCGTAATAAGTAACGGACTTAGCAAATGGTGTGGCGCTGGAGGATGGAGACTTGGGTACTTTATAATACCAAAGAAAAAAATTGAATTACTTAAATCTATGAAAGTTTTAGCAAGTGAAACATTTTCCGCCGTAAGTTCACCAATACAGTTTGCTGCAATATCTGCTTTTAATGCTAACCATGATGAATATATTTTAAAATCAAAAAAAATTCTTAAAGCTGTTGGAGAATACGTATATAGAAATTTAAAATCTAATAATATTATTATGAACAAACCCATGGGTGGCTTTTATTTGATGCCTGAATTTTTGAACAAGAAATTTAATAATTCTTCAATCATGTGTGATGAAATTTTAACTAATTTAAATATTGCTTTACTTCCAGGAAGTGACTTTGGATTTGATGAAAAAAGGATGATTGTTCGTCTAAGTTTTACAGATTTTAACGGCGATATATTTATGAAAAATATTAATAAAAAAACTGATATTAATGATGAGTTAATAAAATTGTACGCCCCTAAGGTTGTAGAAGGGGTAAATAAATTAAAATCTTGGGTTGAAAAATAATAATCAGTTAAAAAATTCCTTAATTAACAATACTTATATTAACTGAATTTACTAGACACTCGTAGTAATAAATAGTTAGATTCGATTTTAAAACTTTAGAGAGGGTATATGAAAAAAATATTATCAACAATATCAAGCTCTCTGATTATTTTTGCTGCGATATTTTCATTCGGATCAATAGCAAAATCAGCAGAGTTTTTTACAATAGGCACAGGAGGACCAACTGGAGTTTATTTTCAGACAGGAAACGCTATTTGTAAAATGTTACACAAATCAGCAATTAGTGCTGAACATGGTAGAAAAAAAGGTATGAAAGATAAAGCTTACAGATGTACCGCTCCTTCAACTGGAGGCTCAAATTATAACATCGGACAAATAAAAGATGGCGAGTTTCAATTTGGTGTAGCACAATCTGACTGGCAATATCATGCTTACAATGGATCAAGCAAATGGGAAGGGAAACAATTCAAAAATTTAAGAGCTGTTTTCTCAGTACATAATGAGCCATTTCAAATCTGGGCTAGAAAAAAAGCAAAAGTCAAAGATTTTATGGGTCTCAAAGGAAAAGTAGTAAACATTGGAAATCCAGGTTCTGGTCAAAGAGGAACAATGGAAGAATTAATGAAAGCTATGGGAGTTGACAACAGCTTCTTTAAATCAGTTACTGAGCTAACGTCTTCAGAGCAAGTAAAAGCTCTATGCGATGGTAAAATTGACGCGTTTGGATATTCAGTAGGTTTTCCAAATGGGGCAATGGAACAAGCGGCAACATGTGCGGCTAAAGCAATGCCAATCAATTTAACAGGAGATGTAATTGATGGAATTATTAGTGGAGCTGATTATTATGCATCTGCAACAATTCCAAAAGGTACTTATACTAAACAGAAAAAAGATGTAACTACATTTGGTGTTAAAGCTACTGTAGTAACAAGTATGGATGTTTCTGAGGATTTAGTTTATCAGGTTACAAAAGCTGTTTTTGAAAATTTTGATGATTTTAGAAAACAACATCCAGCTTTCGCTCCTTTAGAGAAAAAAAATATGATAGCTGATGGTTTATCAGCACCACTTCATCCTGGAGCTGTTAAATATTATAAAGAAGCTGGTTTAATGTAATTAAATCTATATAAAAAATTTAGGCCCAATATATCTATTGGGCCTTTTTTTTTATATATTAAGCTGAATGTCAGCAGACATAGATAAAAAAATTGAAAACAAGATTAAAGAAGATCTTTCTCCTACAAGAAATTTAACAGGTTTTCATTTAAAGTTAGTTGCTATTATTGCAATAACCTGGTCTTTATTTCAGCTTTGGTACGCTTCTCCATTTCCATTTTGGTTAAATTTTGGAATGTTTAAAGGTTTACCAGCTAGAGCAATTCATCTTGGCTTTGCACTTTTACTAGCTTTTTTAATATTTCCATATGCAAGGGGTAAAAAAGTAAATTTTATAGATATATTAATTGCAATAACAGGTGCAATTTGTTGTTTATATATTTATGTTTTTTATGATCAATTAGTAGATAGGGGTGGAATATTACTTAAAATAAATCTTTCCGATAATTTTACTATTCCAATTGAGTTAATACTTGGAATAATTGGAATATTAATTCTTCTAGAGGCTACACGCAGAGTAATAGGTGTACCATTAGTTGTTATTGCAGTTTGTTTTTTATTATTTTCTTATTTTGGGCAATATGCACCAGACATAATTTCTCATGGTGGATTATCATTAAAAAGGTTAGTTGGTTTTCAGTGGTTTGATCAAGAAGCTATTTTCGGAATTCCGATAGGTGTTTCTGTAGATTTCATATTTCTCTTTGTACTTTTTGGAGCACTTTTAGAAACTGCTGGAGGGGGTAAATATTTTTTAGATTTAGCTTTTGCAATGGTGGGAAAAATGCGAGGTGGTCCTGCCAAAGCAGCTATTCTTGGATCTGGTATGACAGGATTAATCTCTGGATCATCAATTGCTAATACAGTTACAACTGGAACATTTACAATTCCAATTATGAAAAAGACTGGTTTTTCTAAAGAAAAAGCGGGTGCAATTGAAGTGTCTTCATCAGTTAATGGTCAAATAATGCCTCCTGTTATGGGAGCAGCAGCTTTTGTGATGGCAAGTTTTATCGGTGTTACATATTTTGAAGTTGTCAAACATGCTTTTTTACCAGCTATAATTTCTTACATTGCACTATTTTATATATCTCACCTTGAAGCGCTTAAATTAAATTTAAAAGGTATGGATGAAAAAGATATTCCAAAATTGAAAAAAACATTTTTTGAAGGGATACATTTTTTAGTTCCAATATTTGTTCTTATATATCTACTAGTTTATATGAGACTTACAGCTTCTTACTCTATTTTTTTTGCAACAATAACTTTAATTATAGTTAATCTTTTAAATAAAATTTTTAAAGAAAAGAACTTTAAGAATGCTTTAATATATTGGTACAACCAAACTGTTGTTGGTTTTGAAAAGGGTGCTTTGAATATGGTTAGTGTCGGAATAGCAATTGCAACAGCAGGTATCATAGTTGGTGCAGTTGGATCCACAGGTTTAAGTACTAATTTAATAATTGTAATCGAGTCGATTGCAAAAGATAATGTTATTATTCTTTTATTTTTAACTATTATTTTATGTTTACTATTGGGTATGGGTTTACCAACTACTGCAAACTATGTAGTTGTAGCGTCTCTAATGGCAACTGTTCTTGTTGATGTTGGTAATGCATCAGGATTTATTTTTCCTTTAATTGCGGTTCATTTATTTGTATTCTATTTTGGCCTAATGGCAGACGTAACACCTCCAGTTGGCTTAGCATCTTATGCAGCTGCCGCTATTTCTGGTGGAGACCCATTAAGAACAGGAGCCCAGGCATTTTGGTATAGTCTGAGAACTGGAATACTTCCTATTGTATTCTTATTTAACAGCGAGTTATTATTAATTGGTATTGAAAGCATATGGCATGGCTTAATGGTAATAGTCACTTCATTGATTGGGATTTTAGTATTTACATCTGCTACTCAGGGATGGTTTATAAATAAACTGAGATGGTACGAAATTATTATATTTTTAATAATTTCAATTTCATTATTATCCCCAGAATTTATTCTTAATAAATTTTACCCAAAATATAACTATTTAAGTATTGAAGAAATAAACAAAAAACAGTTTGATTATAATAAAGAGATAAGAATTAAAATCACTAGACTTACAGAGTACGGCGAAAGATATAAATTGTTTGTAATTGAAAAAAATAGTTTTGATAAAAATTTTAGTTTAGATGATTATGGAATGAGCTTAGTTGTAGAAGATAATAAAACCATAATTGATACTTTAAAATGGAATGGAATTGCAAAAAAATCTGGTTTAGATATGGGAGATATTATTAATGAATTTAAAATTGAAAATCAGAATAGACCAAAAAAAGAAATAATTTATCCTATTGCTCTTATTCTTTTATCAATTTTTGGTTATTTAAATATAAGGAGAAGAATTTAGCTTAGACCTGCATGGGGTAACTTACGTTGAAGTATTTTCCAAATACCTGTGGCAGATGCAATTATTTTACCTTTACATTTTAAAAAGCACTCTAAAAAAACCATGCTTTTTGTTTTCTTTTTAATTTTTACATATCCAAAAATTTCATCACCAATAGTTGAAGGTCCAATAAAGTTAATATTAAGTGTTATAGTTACACAAGGTTGATTACCCGAAATTCTATGGGCTCCAGATCCACAACCGGTATCTATAATCGATGCTATATACCCACCATGAGTTATGCCAGCTCTGTTAAGATGGTTTTTTTTTATTTTAGTTTTAAATTCATATTTAGTTTTTGAGATATCTCTTAGTAGCAAACCACCATTGTGTCTCATGAAACCTTTTTTAACGCTAATTTGTTTAAATTTTTTCATTAAATTATTAAAGTTATTAAAAATAATATTATTAACACTATTACAAAAAAATAAATTACAGATTTTTGCAAAGATACTTTCATTTTTCCTTCTTTTTGGTGCGCCTGCTAGGAGTTGAACCCAGAACCTCCTGGTCCGTAGCCAAGCGCTCTATCCAATTGAGCTACAGGCGCTAAATATAATCTATTCTTTTAACATTTATTATTAATTTTACTAAATTTTAATAATGGTCAAAAATATACATCTATTAAAAGTAAATAATATATATATATACAAATAGCGAAATGAATGAAAAATTACTAGTTCCAGATATTGGAGATTTTGAAGAAGTAGAAATCATAGAAATTCTTGTAAAAGAAGGTGATAAAATCTCTAAAAATGACCCTGTAATAACTCTAGAAAGTGATAAATCAAGTGTTGAAGTACCATCTGCTTTTGAGGGCGTTGTAGATAGTATTAACATAAAGATTGGTGATAAAGTTTCTAAAGGAGATTTGATACTAACATTATCCTCTGAGAATGGAACTCAGCAAAAACAAGAAACTATTGAAAAGATACCACCTGCAACGGAAAAAATAATTGCAGAAGCAGAAAATTCTAATGGATATAATAATTATGAATTAGATACTAGTGCACATAAAGAGATCAAAGTAGAAAATACAAACGTAGAAGAACATAATGAAAGATTAGAAATAGTTGAAAATAATAATGATATTGATCCTCAAGAGACAAAAGAATGGTTAGAGTCTTTGTCTGCTGTAGTTCATTCTGAAGGACCTGAGAGAGCTCATTTTTTAATTAAACAATTAATTGATCAGGCATATAAAGAGGGATCAAATATACCTTACACACAAAATACACCATACATAAACACTATACCAGCAGATGAAGAGATAAAATCTCCAGGCGATCAAAATATCGAAAGAAAAATCAGAGCACTAATTCGATGGAATTCAGCAGTGATGGTAGTAAGAGCAAACATGAGAGACCCTTCATTAGGAGGTCACATCGGAACATTTGCATCAGCAGCAACTCTTTATGATATAGGAATGAACCATTTTTGGAGGGCTAAAAGCAATCAATTTGGTGGAGATTTAATTTATTTCCAAGGACATTCAGCACCAGGAATTTACGCCAGAGCTTTTTTGGAAGGAAGACTTGACGAGAAGCAATTAGATAGATTCAGACAGGAAGTTTACCCAGGAGGCTTATCATCTTATCCTCATCCATGGCTGATGCCTAAGTTTTGGCAGTTTCCAACTGTTTCTATGGGTCTTGGACCAATGATGGCAACCTATCAGGCAAGATTTATGAAATATCTTATTAATAGAAAATTAATAAAAGATGAGAATAGAAAAGTTTGGTCTTTCTTAGGGGATGGTGAAATAGATGAGCCAGAAGCTCTAGGATCTATTGGTTTAGCAGCAAGAGAAAAGTTAGATAACTTGATTTATGTTGTGAATTGCAACCTTCAAAGATTAGATGGTCCAGTAAGAGGTAATGGTAAAATTATTCAAGAATTAGAGGGAATTTTTAGAGGAGCTGGCTGGAATGTAATAAAAGTCATTTGGGGATCATATTGGGATCCTTTACTTGCAAATGATAAATCAGGTTTACTTGTAAAAAGAATGAACGAAGCAGTTGATGGAGAATACCAAGCCTTTAAAGCAAAAGGTGGTTTATACGTTAGAGATAACTTCTTTGGGAAATACCCTGAACTTAAAAATCTAGTTGCAAGTTATACAGATAGCGATATTTGGAAATTAAATAGAGGCGGTCACGACCCGCATAAAGTTTATGCTGCTTACCATAAAGCTATTAATACAAAAGACAGACCAACAGTCATATTAGCTAAAACAATTAAAGGATACGGTATGGGAAAATCTGGTGAAAGTATAAATACAACCCACCAGCAAAAAAAATTAGGTGTAGATGATTTGCTGTATTATAGAGATAGATTTGATGTTCCATTAACAGATGAACAAGTCAAAAATATAGAATACTTTAGACCTGATGAAAATTCAGAGGAAATAAAATACTTAAAAAAAAGAAGATTAGCTTTAGGAGGATATATTCCTGAGAGATCGTCTTTTTCGAAACCAATAAAAACACCAAGTAATGATATTTTTGACTTTATGAAAAAATCAACCGGTGAAAAAGAAATGTCAACTACTATGGCACTTGTTAGGATGTTGACGAATTTGCTAAGAGATAAAAATGTTGCTCCAAGACTTGTTCCAATAATCCCTGATGAAGCAAGAACATTTGGCATGGAAGGTTTTTTTCAAAAAATAGGTATATATGCGCATGAAGGTCAAAAATACGAGCCAGAGGACTCAGCTCAATTAAGCTCTTACAAGGAAGAGAAAAGTGGTCAAGTTTTAGAGGAAGGAATAAATGAGGCTGGATCCATGGCATCATGGATAGCTGCTGGAACATCGTATTCAAATCATGATATAGAAATGATACCAATTTATCTTTTTTACTCTATGTTTGGTTTTCAAAGAACTGGAGATTTTGCGTGGGCAGCTGGAGATAGTCAAACAAGAGGATTTCTAATTGGAGCTACAGCAGGAAGAACAACTTTGGCTGGAGAAGGTCTTCAACACCAAGATGGTCACAGTCATTTATTAGCATCAACAATTCCAAATTGTGTTTCTTATGATCCAACCTTTCATTATGAATTAGCTACAATTTTTAAAGAAGGTTTAAGAAGAATGCATGAAAAACATGAAAATATTTTTTACTACATTACAACAATGAATGAAAATTATTCTCATCCAGAGATGCCCAAAGATTGTGAAGAAGGCATATTAAAAGGGATGTATAAAATAAAAGATTTCAGTAAGAATAAAAAAAATAAGATTCAATTGTTGGGTTCAGGAACAATTTTAAGAGAGATGATAGAGGCAGCAGAAATTTTACAAAATGAATATCAGGTAGATAGTGAAGTGTGGAGTGTTACCAGTTTTAATGAATTAAGAAGAGATGGACTTGAAACTGAAAGGTATAACTTGCTTAATCCGGGAGAAGAGAAAAAAATCTCTTACGTTGAAAAATGCCTTGGAAAAACCGAAGGTCCTATTTTAGCAGCTTCAGATTACATGAGAATGAACTCTGACCAAATTAGACCTTACATAAATAAAAGTTTTTATTCATTGGGTACAGATGGATTTGGTAGAAGTGACACAAGAAAAAATCTAAGAAAATTTTTTGAAGTCGATAAAGAGCATATAGTTGCATATGGTTTAAGTATTTTATCTAATGAGCAATTAATTGCTTCTAAACATGCGGTAGATGCAATTAAAAAATATAAAATTGATAAAGATAAGCCTATGCCCACAAAATTATAATGAGCGAGAAAGAAGTATTAGTTCCTAACATTGGTGATTTTAAAGATGTTGAAGTAATTGAGGTATTAATTGAAGCAGGATCAAATATTAATAAAGATGATCCGATAATTACAATAGAAAGCGATAAATCAAGTGTTGAGATTCCAAGCCCGTACTCAGGTAGTGTTAAAAAAGTTAATTTAAAAGTTGGCGATAAAGTTTCAGAGGGTTCATCAATACTAATAATTGGTTCAAAAGAAGAAAAACCAGATAAGCAAATTGAAGAAGAGGTCAAAGAGATTAAAGAAGAAACTATTATACAAAAACCTCCTGAAAAAGTAATTTCAAAACCAAAAGAAATACTACAAAATAATAGAGTTAGTGTATTCAAATCAAGCAAAGCACTTGCTAGCCCAAAAACTAGAAAATTTGCAAGAGAACTTGGTGTTGATATTAATAATGTTACTGGATCAGAAAGATCAGGAAGAATTATAGAAGAAGATATAAAAAAATTTGTATCTTCTAATTTTAATAAACCTCAAGAAGAAAAGAAGACTCAATCTATAAAACCTTCAGAATATGATCATGCTGATTTTGGAGATGTAGAAATTCAAGATATACCAAGAATTAAAAGAATTGCTGCTCCACATTTATCAAATTCTTGGCAAACAATACCGCATGTTACTAGCTGTGATGAAGCAGATATCACAGAGCTGGAAGAATTTAGACAAAATTTGACTGATACTTTTACTGGAGAGAAAAAGAAAATTACACCATTGGCATTTATTATAAAGGCAGTTGTGGAAGCTTTGAAAGTTTTTCCAAGATTTAATAGTTCAATTGATAATATTGAAAATGGAAAAATAACTTTAAAAAAATACTTTCATGTAGGAATTGCAGTTGATACTCCCAACGGATTAATGGTGCCTAAAATAAGAAATGCAAACCAAAAAAATATAGATCAAATAAGTAAGGATCTTAAAAAAGTAAGTGACGATTGTCGAAATTTGAAGATAGATAAAAAAGAATTTTACGGAGGATCTATAACTATAACAAGCCTAGGTGGTATTGGAGGAACTTATTTTACTCCTATTATAAATTATCCGGAAGTTGCTATTTTAGGAATTGGTCGGACTTTTATTAAACCTGTCTTTATTGATGGACAATTTAAACCTAGAACAATGTTGCCTTTATCTCTTTCTTACGATCATAGAATTATTGACGGTGCTGAAGGTTCAAGATTTAATAATGAATTAAAAAATAATCTTGGTAAAAACTTTGCCTATAAATTAGCTAAGCAATGATTAAAAATTTTAAACTTTTAAATAATAAAACTGTATTTTATTTTAATGATAATAAGTTTGAAACATTTCCTAATATTTGGTTAAGGGACCATATTAAAAATAAAGAAAACTGGGATTTTAAAACCAATCAAAGAATAACTTATACCGCAAATCTAGACATTAATATCAAAGTTAAAAAAGCAAAATTATTAAAAAAAGGAAAATTCATTGAAATATTATGGTCTGATGAAAATAAACCAACTAAATATTCATATGAATTTTTAAAAAAAAATTCTTTAAAAAAAGGAGAAACTAAAAGTGATACTCAATTTTGGAAAGATAAAGACATAAAAAATCAAATTTTTATTAACTATAAGCAACTACAAACTAAAGTTGGATTTAAAAATTTATTAAAAAAAATCCACATATACGGTTTTGCAGTTGTAAAAAATTGTTCAAAGAATTTAAAGTCTGTAGAAAATATAGCAAAAAAAATAGGTTATGTCAGAAATTCAATTTTTGGGGGATTATGGACTTTTGAATCAAATAATAAAAAAGCAGACAGTGCATATTCAAACCAAGAACTGAGACCACATACAGATTCTACTTATAGTAATGATGCGCCTGGTTTACAATTACTACTTTGTTGCAAGTATGAAGCCAAGGGGGGAGACTCCATAATGGTAGATGGATTTAAATTGGCAAATGAAATTAAACAAAAATATAAAAAGCATTTTAAAACTTTAACAACTACAAAAGTTAAAGGTTCTTATATTGGAGATGGTGTTCGCCTTGAAGCAAAAAGACCAATAATAAAATTAAATGAAAAAAATAATTTTGATCAAATTAGTTTTAACAATTACGATAGAGCACCTTTTAGAGAAACTAATCATAAAACAATTAATTTTTATAAAGCAATTAAAGTATTTGATACGATGGCAAACCAAAAGCAATATCAGTGGAGGCATATTTTAAAACCTGGTGAGTTACTAATTTTTAATAATTGGAGAGTAATGCATGGTAGAGGTGCATTTTCAGGTATAAGAAAAATGGCTGGTTGCTATATCAATAAAGAGGATTTTGATAGCTGTTGTAGAATGAACAATATTATCTAAATTTAATTAAATTAATGTCCAAAACTACATCGCTTATATGCGCTTTGATAACAACATTTATTTGGGGCACTGCTTTCATTGCTCAAGACACCGGCATGGACAATATTGGTCCATTAACATTCAATGCATCTAGATTTTTTGTTGGTTTTCTTACAGTCCTGCCAATTGCTTTAATTTTAGAGAGAAAAAAAATTAATTATGAAATCAATTCTAATAAAAAATTATTTTTAAAATATTTATTTTTAATGGGTGTATCATTATTTTTGGGTACCTACTTGCAGCAAGCGGCATTACAATATACGAATATAGCTAATGCAGCTTTCTTTACAGTTTTTTACGTTCCGTTAGTTCCAATTTTATTATTTTTTATTTATTCTATTAAAGTCCATTGGAGTCTTTGGCCTTCAATAGGTTTATGTATAATAGGTGTTTACCTATTAAGTGATTTTTCAAACTCAGAAATTATGATAGGTGATGCCTTAGTTATTCTGTGCTCACTATTTTGGGCTTTACATATAATTTTCGCTGGGAAATTTATGGAGAAGTTTAATATACCAATTTTTTATGCAGCATTACAAGCAGCTCTTGTTTTTGGTTTATCTCTTATATTTGCTTTTATTTTAGAGGAAGTAGTTATTACAAAAATTTTAACTGAGTATAGTTCAATATTATATGCAGGCGTTTTATCTGGAGGAATTGCTTTTACTTTACAAATGTTTGCACAAAAAAATATTGAAGAAGCTCCAGCAGCAATAATTTACTCTCTTGAAGGTGTCTTTGCAACAATTGCTGGATGGATTATTTTAACTCAAGTTCTTAACATAAATAATATTATAGGATGTGTATTAATTCTTATTGCCGTAATATTTTCTCAAATTGCTCCAACGTCCAAAAAATCATAAGTAAATAATTGAAAAAAGAATAATACTTAAAACTATTCTATAAATAACAAAAAAACTCAAACTAAACATTTTAACATAAATAAGAAAATATTTAATTGTAAAATAAGAAAATAAAAATGAAGCTGAAGTAGAAAAAATAAATATAGCATCAAAATTTATTTGATCATCAATAACATCTTTAAATCCCAAAACACTTGCACCTGCTAAAGCTGGAATAGACAAATAAAAAGCTATCTTTGATGATTCAACTCTATCAAATTTTAAAAATCTTGAAGCTGTAATTACTATACCTGATCTACTGACTCCTGGAATAATAGCTAAAATCTGAAATAACCCTATTATAATAATACTTTTAATATTTAATTCTGAAGAAATTTTATTTTTCAATTCAAACTTATCTGAAAAGTATAATAAAATTCCAAAAATCAAAGTTGTCCAAGCGACAACTTTTAAGTTTCTAAATTGATCAATTAAATTTGTGGAGTAAAAAATATAACCAACAATAACTAATGGTATAGACCCAAGAATTATTAGTAGAAATATATTTTTATTATTAATGATATTTATTAACTCTTTTCTAAAAAATAAAATAATTGCTAACAAAGAACCTAAATGCAGACTAATATCTAATTGTAGGTTGCTAACATTGAAGTCACTCAATCCTGATATAATTAAAAGATGTGCAGACGAGCTAACAGGAATAAACTCAGATATTCCTTGAATAATTGATAAAATTAGCGTTTCTACATATTTAGAAATCATTAGATCCGATACTTCATAATGAAATTGTAACCAAATTAAAGCAATTACATATTTGCATATCATCTATGCATAATAAGAAAAAACCGACGATTTACTTATGTTTTGTGAAATATTAGTCAATATTTATGACCTTGTAATTGTTTATTATTAAATTTTTATCGTATATACAGCGTCCACCATGTCAGAAAAAATGCTTAAGTTTGTTAATATAGGTCAACAAAATCCACCTAAAAGAGATATATCAGTTCGAAAAGAGGATTTTGATGAAATATATCAAGAATTTCTAAAAGATAGAGCTGTTCAGCAGTCAAGCAGATGTTCCCAATGTGGAGTACCATTTTGCCAAGTTCATTGTCCATTAAGTAACAATATACCAGATTGGCTTAAACTAACTGCTGAGGGAAGATATGAGGAAGCTTATCAATTATCACAAAGCACAAACAACATGCCAGAAGTTTGTGGAAGAATTTGCCCCCAGGATAGGCTGTGTGAAGGAAATTGTGTAATAGAGCAATCGGGTCATGGAACAGTAACTATTGGATCAATAGAAAAATATATCACAGAGAAAGCTTGGGAAAATGGTTGGGTTAAACCAATAGAAATAAATAGTGAAAAAAATGAGAGTGTAGGAATTATAGGTTCTGGTCCTGCTGGACTTGCTTGTGGAGAACAACTCAGAAAAAAAGGATACAAGGTAACTATATATGATCGTTATGACAGAGCTGGAGGGCTACTAATATATGGTATCCCAGGATTTAAATTAGAAAAGCATGTTGTTCAAAGAAGAATAAAACTTTTGGAAGAAAGCGGAATTAAATTTGTCTTAAACTTTGAGGTTGGAAAAGATTCCAGTTTGACGAAGTTAAGAGAAAAACATGATGCAATTTTAATAGCTACAGGAGTTTATAAAGCTAGAGAAGTTAATCTACCTGGTAACGATTTGAGTAATATTTTCCCTGCAATGGAATTTTTGACAGCATCAAATAAAAAAGGACTAGGTGATAAAGTAGAGTTGTTTGATAACGGAACTTTAAATGCTGAAGGCAAAGATGTTGTAGTAATTGGAGGTGGCGATACAGCAATGGACTGCTTAAGGACTTCAGTGAGACAGAATGCTAAATCTGTAAAATGTTTATATAGAAGAGATAGAGAAAATATGCCAGGATCAGCAAGAGAAGTCGGCAATGCAGAAGAAGAAGGTGTTGAATTCATTTGGTTAACAAGCCCTAAAGAGTTTAAAGGAACAAATAAAATTGAAAGTGTAGTTGTTAATAAAATGAAATTGGGTGAGCCAGATGATAGCGGTAGAAGAAAACCAGTTGTTGAAGAAAATTCAGATTTTGAAATTAAAGCTGATCTTGTAATCAAAGCGCTTGGATTTGATCCAGAAGATCTTCCAAAATTATTTAATGAAGAAAAATTACAAGTATCAAGATGGGGAACAATAAAAGCAGATTTTGATACAATGGAAACTAGTATAGAGGGAGTTTTTGCAGCCGGAGATATAGTTCGTGGAGCATCTTTAGTGGTTTGGGG
The DNA here is from genome assembly GCA_902527605.1 of uncultured Pelagibacteraceae bacterium. Classification (GTDB taxonomy): domain Bacteria; phylum Pseudomonadota; class Alphaproteobacteria; order Pelagibacterales; family Pelagibacteraceae; genus Pelagibacter. Next base: position 105,361 of record CABZPQ010000001.1, read on the forward strand.
TATCAAAGACGGAAGAGATGCCGCAACATCAATTGATAATTATTTACAAAGTAAACAAAAACTTAGAGTTGCTTAATGAAATTAAGAAACAAAAATTTAAAAATTTTAAAAAGTAATCATGTTTACTCAGAAGAAATGGAACATGATGCATGTGGTGTAGGTTTAGTAGCATCTACCGAAGGTCTAAAATCAAGAAAAGTCGTAGAGTACGGAATCGATGCCTTAAAAGCTGTTTGGCATAGGGGTGCAATCGATGCAGACGGAAAAACAGGAGATGGTGCTGGAATCCATATTGAAATTCCTAAAGATTTCTTTGAGGAAAAAATTGAAGTCACTGGTCATAAACATGATAATTCTGAACTATGTGTGGGTATGATTTTCTTACCAAGAAATGATTATAGCGCTCAAGAGCAATGTAGAACTATTGTTGAAAGTGAACTAACAAAAAGAAATTTTAGTATCTATGGCTGGAGACAAGTTCCTGTTGATCCCTCTGTCTTAGGAGAAAAGGCTGAACAAACAAGACCTGAAATTACTCAAGTATTGTTCACATACAATGACAAAAAAGCTGTCAATAAATCTCTGGAACAAAAATTGTATGAAACTAGAAGAGTAATTGAAAAAGAGGCTCTCAATAATCAATTAAATAATTTTTATATATGTTCATTTAGTTCTAAATCTATCATCTATAAAGGAATGTTTTTGGCAGAAGCTTTGTCAGATTTTTATACTGACTTAAAAGATGAAAGATTTATATCTAGGTATGCAATATTTCACCAAAGATTTTCAACCAATACTGCGCCTAGTTGGGACTTAGCCCAACCGTTTAGATCTATAGCGCATAATGGTGAAATAAATACCCTTAAAGGAAATGTTAATTGGATGAAGGTTCACGAAGAAGAGATGTTTAGTCCAGTTTTCGAAGATATAGAGAATCTTAAGCCTGTAATACCAGCTGGAAATTCTGACTCTGCATCATTAGATAATGTTTTTGAGTTATTAAATATTTCCGGACAGCCTGCTCCTCTAGCAAAATTAATGTTAATACCAGACGCTTGGTCAAAAAAAAATAAGGTATTAAAAAAAGATCATCAACAACTATTCAATTTTTTAAATAGTACCATGGAACCATGGGATGGACCAGCTGCTATAGCTGCAACAGATAATGAATGGGTAATTGTTGCAACCGACAGAAATGGATTAAGACCACTTAGATATACAGTGACAAGAGACAAACTTCTTTTTGCAGGAAGTGAAACAGGAATGATAGATTTAAATGAGAAAAAAATTGTATCTAAAGGAAGATTAGGACCTGGAGAAATATTAGGAGTAAGAATAGAAAAAGGCAAAGTATATTCAAATGATGAAATAAAAAACTATCTTTCAAAAGAGTATAAACATTACAATAATCAGATTATTGATCTTGATAAAAAATTAGAGGCAGAAACTGAAAAAGTAGAGCTAGAAGGCCAAACTTTGAGGAATTTTCAACATTGTTTTGGATATAGCATAGAAGATTTAGAATTAATTCTTCATCCAATGGCAGAAGATGCTAAAGAAGCAACAGGCTCAATGGGTGATGACACGCCTTTAGCAGTTTTATCTGACAAATATAGACCACTATATCATTACTTCAGACAAAACTTTAGCCAGGTTACAAATCCACCAATTGACTCTCTAAGAGAAAATAAAGTTATGAGTTTAAAGACAAGATTTGGAAATCTTGGTAATATTTTAGATTTTAGTAAATTAACTAAAGACAATATTTATGTCTTAAATAGTCCGATATTATCAAATGCACAATTTGAAAAATTTTTGAAATTCTTTGGAAATAATAATAAAGTTTTAGATTGTACATTCAGCAAAGATGATGATTTAGAGACATCAATAAATTTACTCAAAGTTAAATCTGAACAAGCTGTTAGAGAGGGAATTAAACAAATAATATTATCAGATAAAAATATTTCAGAAAATAGAATGCCAATGCCGATGCTTTTATGTATAGGGGCAATAAATACACATTTAGTTAAATTAGGTTTAAGAGGTTATGTTTCTATTAATGTTCAAACTGGAGATGCTTTAGATACTCACTCTTTTGCAACATTAATTGGTGTTGGTGCTACTACAGTGAACCCTTATTTAGCTTTTGATAGCTTATATCAAAGACATTCTAAGAAATTATTTGGAAATTTCACTTTTGATGAATGTGTTTCAAGATACATTAAATCAGTCAATCTCGGTCTTCTTAAAATAATGTCTAAAATGGGAATTTCTGTTTTAAGTTCTTATAGAGGCGGATGTAATTTTGAAACTGTGGGACTAAGCAGAACAATTGTGAAAGATTACTTTCCTGGCATGTTATCAAAGATTTCTGGAATTGGTTTAAAAGGAATAGAAAAGAAAATTAGAACTATACACAAAGAAGCATTTTTCAATAATTCAAATATTTTACCTATTGGAGGTATTTACAGATATAGAAAAAATGGTGAAACACATCAGTATCAAGGCAAACTAATTCATTTACTGCAAACCGCGGTTGGACAAGGATCTTATGAAATATATAAAAAATACACAAAAGGTATTTATAATCTAAATCCAATAAGTTTAAGAGATTTAGTAGATTTTAAATCTAAAAATCCCATCGATATATCTAATGTTGAGCCTGCATCTAATATATTAAAAAGATTTGGAAGTGGAAGTATGTCTCATGGAGCTTTATCTAAAGAAGCGCATGAAACTCTTGCTGTTGGTATGAACAGAATTAAAGGCGCATCTTGTAGTGGTGAAGGTGGAGAAGATGAAAAAAGATTTAAGATTATGGAGAATGGGGATAGTGCAAATTCAAGGGTTAAACAAATTGCATCAGCTAGATTTGGAGTAACCATTAATTACTTAAATAATTGTAATGAGATTGAAATCAAAATTGCACAGGGCGCTAAACCAGGTGAAGGTGGACAATTACCAGGTTTTAAAGTTACGGATGAAATTGCGAGATTGAGACACTCAACACCAGGAGTTACTTTAATATCACCTCCACCACATCATGATATTTACTCAATAGAAGATCTAGCTCAATTAATTTATGACTTAAAACAAATAAATCCTAAGGCTAGGGTTGGAGTTAAATTAGTTGCTTCATCAGGAATTGGAACGATAGCTGCTGGAGTTGCAAAAGCTAAAGCAGACATAATTTTAATCTCAGGGCACTCAGGAGGTACAGGAGCCACTCCACAGACAAGCGTTAAATATGTTGGAGTTCCTTGGGAGATGGGATTAACAGAAGCAAATCAGGTATTGACTTTAAATAACTTAAGACATCAAGTGACGCTAAGAACTGATGGTGGAATAAAAACAGGAAGAGATGTTGTGATTGCAGCCATGATGGGAGCAGAAGAATTCGGCGTAGCAACAACTGCTTTAGTCGCAATGGGATGTATAATGGTCAGACAATGTCATTCAAATACATGTCCAGTGGGTGTTTGCACACAAGATGATAAATTAAGAGAGAAATTTACAGGAACTCCTGAAAAAATAGTAAACCTTTTTACATTTATAGCAGAGGAAGTAAGAGAAATACTTGCTGATCTTGGTTTCAAATCTTTAAATGAAGTAATTGGAAGAACTGACTTACTAAGGCAAGTAAGCAAAGGATCACCAAACTTGGATGATCTAGACTTAAATCCTCTTTTTGTTCAGGCAGATCCTGGAAAAAATAAAAGATATTGTGAGAAACCTGAAATTAATTTTGTTCCAGATACTTTAGATCAAAAATTATGGCCAGAAATAGAAGTCAAAATAGATAAAAAAGAGAAAATAAATCAAGAATTTGATATTCAAAACACTGATAGGGCAGTTGGTACTAGAATTTCTTATCATTTGTACAAAAAATTTGGAAATAACAATCTTGATGAAAATTCGATCGAATTAAATTTTAAAGGTTCAGCAGGCCAATCCTTTGGTGCTTTTGCTATTAAAGGATTAAAACTAATTTTAAAAGGGGATGCAAATGATTATGTTGCTAAAGGATTATCAGGTGGAACTATCGTGATTAAATTACAAGATGAAAGCAACCTTGTTTCAAATGAAAATACTATTATTGGAAATACTGTTTTGTATGGAGCTACTTCAGGAAAATTATTAGCTGCAGGACAAGCAGGAGAGAGATTTGCTGTTAGAAATTCAGGTGCAACTGCAGTAGTAGAAGGTTGTGATTCAAATGGATGTGAATACATGACAGGCGGAAACATTATTATATTAGGAGATATTGGTGATAATTTTGGAGCTGGCATGACAGGAGGTATGGCATTTATTTATGACCCTGAAAATCAATTTGATAAAAAAGTAAATCCTGAAAGTGTAGTTTGGCAAACTCCAGAAACTAAATTTTGGATTGAGCATTTAAGGAAATTAATTCAAGAGCATGCGATAGAAACAAATTCAACCATCTCGAAAAAAATTGTTGAGAATTTTGAAAATGAAATAAATAATTTTGTCCAAGTTTGTCCAAAAGAAATGTTAGATAAGTTAGAAAATCCTTTATCAAACAAAAAATTAGTCGGTCAAGCTAGTTAGTATTTTTAATAATATTATCTAACTCTTTGCAAATAATATTTAGATTTTTTTTTGACGAGAGACTATGGTCACCCTTCTTAATTATATTTAATTTTTTTTTTGCTTTGCTGAAGATTTTTAAAACTTCTCTTGAGTATTTAATTGGTACAACTTCATCTTTTTGACCATGGACCATAGTAACAGGTATTTTCATTGGAATTTTAACATTCAAAACTTTATTTTGTTTTTTTCTTCCATCTTTAATTAATTGATTAGTTATGAGATACTCATACCCACCATTTTTAATTTTGCTAATACCTTTTTTGATAATTTCACTTTTTGTTTTTTTTGAAAATTTTTTCCACATTATTCTTGTTAAAAATTCTGGAGCAGAGCCAATTCCCATAAAGCCTTTAATCTGTTTCTTAATTGATTTAAATAATAATAAAGAAATCCAAGCACCCATACTAGAACCTATTAAAATTATATCATTTTTTTTAACTATATTCTTAATAGTCTGTTTTGCATCATTTGCCCAAGTGGAAATATTCCCTTTTGTAAATTCACCTGAAGATTTTCCGTATCCAGAATATTCTAGTGCCAAAAAACCTAATTTATTTTTTTTAGTATAGTTTAAAAATCTTTTAGGTTTATCTCCTTCTATATCAGATGCAAAACCTGGTAAAAATATAATATAAAGATTTTTCTTATAATAATTGCTTATATATCTTAGTTTTTTTGTTTTAGAAATTTTTAGAAATTTAAATTTTTTCATATAAAGTATTAAAATTGATTTGAAATATTATAACTCTACCATATGCATCCAAAATTGAAAGTTCTGCAAGTTATACCAAAACTTGGATACGGTGGCGCAGAAACAGGTTGTTATGATATCGCACACTATTTACATGAAAATGATTGTAAATCTTTTTTAATTTGCAACGGTGGTGCATTAACAAAGTTTATAGATAAAAAAAAAGTTAAATATATAAGGTTACCTGTTAATTCCAAAAACCCAATTTTGGTTTTTTTTAATTCAATAATTATTTCTTTAATAATTTTATTTTATGGAATTAATATTGTCCACGCGAGAAGTAGAGCACCTGCATGGTCTTGTTTGCTAGCTACCAAAATCACACGATGTAAATTTGTAACTACATTTCATGGAACATATAATTTTAAAAGTAAATTAAAAAAATTATATAATTCTGTAATGTTAAGATCAGATTTAATTATTGCTGGGTCTAATTTTATATTTTCACATATTAAAGAAAACTATTCTGAATACCTTAACGATAAAAAAAAATTCTTGGTGATATTTAGAGGCATTAATACTGACTATTTTGATCCATCAACTACTATAGAAACAGAGGAAGATGAATTATTTAAATCATGGGGACTTAAAATTGAGAGAAAAACTGTTCTATTGCCCGGAAGATTAACAGAATGGAAAGGTCAAGAAATGTTTTTAGATGCTATTAATAAAGTAAATATTAATTTAGGACACGAGGTATTTAATGTAATTATTCTTGGAAGCGATCAAGGAAGAGAACTTTACAAAAAGAAACTTATTAGGTTAGTTGAACAGTACAGATTAACTAACCAAGTAAAATTTATAGATCATTGTAAAAATATGCCTCTAGCTTACAAAGTTTCAGACATTATAGTTTCTTCATCTATAGAACCAGAAGCCTTTGGAAGAATATCTGTTGAGGCTCAGGCAATGAAAAAACCAATTGTTGCAAGTAATATTGGGGGATCAAAAGAGACTATAAATGAAAATAAAACAGGATTTTTATTTGAAGCAAATAACTCTGACGATCTTTCAAAAAAATTAATAGAAATTATGAATTTAGATGAACAGACTATCAATCAAATGGGCATAGAAGGTAGAAAAAATGTCGTTTCAAAATTTAATGTTGAAAAAATGTGTTTTTCTACTTATTCAGAGTATAAAAAATTAATAAACTAATGCCAAATATTACATTACCTGATGGAAAAAAATTAAACTTTGAAAAAAGTATAACAGGCACAGAGGTTGCTGAAAAAATTAGCAAGTCTTTAGGTAAGCAAGCTTTGGTGATGAGCATAAACGGTGAGCTTAAAGATTTATATACTGTAATTGATCAAGATTGTTCTATTGAAATATTTACAGCTAAAGATCCTGAGGGTTTAGAAGTCATTAGACATGACACTGCACATATAATGGCTATGGCTGTTCAAGAACTATACCCAGGCACACAGGTAACAATTGGGCCAGTTATAGAAAATGGATTTTACTATGATTTTGCAAGGAAAGAGCCTTTTACTAGCGATGATTTAAAAAAGATTGAAAAAAAAATGTCAGAGATAATAGATAAAGATGTAAAAACAAGAAAAGAAGTTTGGGAGAGAGATAAAGCAATAAGTCATTTTAAAAAAATTGGAGAAAAATACAAAGCTGAGATAATTGAGAGCATTCCTAAAAACGAAGAACTTACGGTTTATCATCATGGCGAAACATGGCATGATTTATGTAGAGGTCCACATTTAGTATCTTCTGGCAAAATAGGTAAGGCTTTTAAATTGACAAAAGTATCTGGAGCTTATTGGCGTGGTGACTCTAATAATGAAATGCTTCAAAGAATATATGGTACTGGTTGGGCAACTCAAAAAGAATTAGACCTTTATCTTCAGAGAATTGAGGAAGCAGAAAAAAGAGATCATAGAAAAATTGGAAAAGAGATGGATTTATTTCATTTTAGAGAAGAAAGTCCTGGATCTGTGTTTTGGCACCAGAAAGGATGGAATTTGTTCCAAAAATTAGTTTCATATATGAGAATGAAACAAGATCACGATGGTTACAAAGAGATAAATACGCCAGAAATACTTGATAGATCTTTGTGGGAAAAATCTGGCCACTGGGAAAAATTTGGAGCTAATATGTATACTTCAACTACACCAGATGAAAAAGTATTTGCAATTAAACCCATGAATTGTCCTGGGTGTGTTCAAGTATTTAATCAAGGACTTAAAAGTTATAGAGACTTACCTTTAAAGATGTCAGAATTTGGAAAAGTTCATAGATATGAACCTTCTGGTGCATTGCATGGATTATTACGTGTAAGAGCTTTTACTCAAGATGATGCACATATTTTTTGTACAGAAGAGCAAATTACTGAAGAATGTTTGAGTGTTACAAATTTAATTTTAGAAATTTATAAAGATCTTGGTTTTGAAGATGTTATTTTAAAATATTCAGATAGACCAGATTTAAGAGTTGGAGACGATAAAGTTTGGGATAAGTCAGAGGCTGCGTTGTTAGAAGCAATCAAAGCGACAAAGCTAGAGTATTCAATTAATAAAGGCGAGGGCGCATTTTATGGACCAAAAATTGAATTTGTTTTAAGAGATGCAATCGGTAGAGATTGGCAGTGCGGAACTTTGCAAGTAGATTTAAATTTACCAGGTAGATTAGGAGCATCTTTTGTTGATAAAGATGGAACTAAAAAAGTACCTGTAATGTTACATAGAGCATTATTTGGATCTTTAGAAAGGTTCATAGGTATCCTTATAGAAAATTATGCAGGCAAGCTGCCATTTTGGATATCACCTTTACAGGCAGTAGTTATTCCAATCTCTAGTGATTTTGATGAATATGCTAAAAGTGTAGCTAAGGAATTAAAACGGATTGGTTTGATTGTCGAGGTGGATCTTAAAAATCACAATTTAAATTATAAAATAAGAGATCATTCTTTAACAAAAGTACCAATGTTATTGATTTGTGGAAAAAAAGAAGTTGACTCCAACAGTGTAACTATTAGAAAATTGGATTCTAAAAAACAAGAAAATATGGCTTTGAAAGAATTTATAAAAAAATACTCTGATCTAAATAAAGCCCCTTCAATCTAAGTGGCAGATTTTAAACAAAATTATTTTCAAAAAAGAACTAAAGCAAGAGGCCCAAGGTCTAACAACAGGATTACATCAAATGAAGTTCAAGTTATTGCAAGTGACGGAGAAAATTTAGGCATTTTAAATTTAAATGAAGCTATAAATAAAGCAAAAAATGAAGGTTTAGATTTAATTGAAATTGCTCCGAATGCAAAACCCCCTGTCTGTAAAATTATGGACATGGGTAAATATAAATACGACGCACAAAAAAAAGCTAACAAAGCAAAAAAAAAACAAAAGAAAATTGAATTAAAAGAAATAAAATTAAGGCCAGTTACAGAAGTTCATGACTATACTTTCAAAATTAAAAATGCTCAAAAATTTTTGGCAAAAGGCGATAAAGTTAAATTTACAATAAGGTTTAAAGGGAGAGAATTACAACATTCGAATCTTGGCAATGAATTAATGGATAAAATTAAGGCAGACATGGAGACTATTGGAAGAGTAGAGCTTCAGCCAAAATTTGATGGAAAGCAAATGATTATGGTAATCCAGCCTTTATAAGCCATATTTCTAGTTGTAAATTTAATTTAATATTTGTATAACCCCGAAAATTATGCCCAAGTTAAAAACAAAAAGTTCAGCTAAAAAAAGATTTAAAATCTCAGCTAAAGGTAAGGTTATTACCCCACAGGCTGGAAAAAGACACGGCATGATTAAAAGAACAAATTCACAAATTAGAAAACAAAGAGGCACAACTGTTTTATCTAAACAAGATGGTAAGATAGTAAAATCTTATATGCCTTACAGCTTAAGAGGATAAAATGGCAAGAGTTAAAAGAGGAGTTACAAGTAGAGCTAAACACAAAAAAGTTTTAAAAGCTGTTAAAGGTCAGTGGGGAAGAAGAAAAAATACAATAAGAGTTGCAAGACAAGCGATGGAAAAAGCTATGCAGTATGCTTATAGAGATAGAAGAAACAAAAAAAGGGATTTTAAATCACTGTGGATACAAAGAATTAATGCTGGTGTCAGATCCGAAGGTATAACATATTCAAAGTTTATTAATGGTTTAAGTAAATCAGGAATTAAATTAGATAGAAAAATTCTTGCAGAAATTGCTTACGATAACCCCGAAGCATTCAAAACTATAGTTAAAAGGGCTCAAGCAGCATTAAATTAATCAAGACTATTGTTTTTCTTCCTTTAACAAATATTCTATTAAAATGTCTGATATTAAAAAAATAAAAGATGATTATATCGATAAGCTTAATACAGAAAATAATATTGATAAAGTAAATAACATCAAATCTGAACTATTTGGAAAAAACGGAATTATATCGAACGAATTTAAAAAATTAGGTTCGATTTCTGTAGAAGAAAGAAAAGAATTAGCTTCAGATTTAAATAACATTAAAGACGAACTTCAAAATAAAATATCAACCAAAATTCAAGAAATAGAAACTAAAGAAATTAATTTAAAGCTTGAGAAAGAAAAAATTGATGTAACTCTTCCAGAAAGAGATATTGAAATTGGTAAAATTCACCCAGTCTCTCAGGTAATTGATGAAATTTCATCTATATTTTCTGAAATTGGATTTAGTGTTGAGGAAGGTCCAGATGTAGAAAATGAATATAATAATTTTACAGCATTAAATACACCAGATAACCATCCAGCTAGAGATATGCATGATACTTTTTATCTTGATAATAATAAGGAGTTACTTTTAAGAACGCACACATCTCCAGTTCAGGTAAGAACTATGTTAAAAAGTAAGCCTCCTTTTAAAATTATTGCTCCGGGAAGAACTTATAGATCAGATAGTGATCAAACCCATGCTCCGATGTTTCATCAAGTTGAAGGGCTTCATATAGATAAGAATATTAATATGGGACATTTAAAAGGATGTTTAAATTATTTTATTAGGGAGTTTTTTGAAGTTGATAAAATTAAAATGAGATTTAGACCAAGTCATTTTCCATTTACGGAACCTTCAGCAGAAGTAGATATAGGATATGAAATTAAAAATGGAAAGATAGTAATTGGTGAAGGTAATAAATGGTTAGAAATTCTAGGCTGTGGAATGGTTCATCCAAATGTTTTAAAAAATGTAAAAGTAAATCCAAGTAAATATCAAGGATATGCCTTTGGAATTGGCATAGACAGACTTGGAATGTTAAAATATGGAATTAATGATTTAAGAGCCTTTTTTGAGACTGATTATAGATGGTTAAGTCACTTTGGCTTTGATCCATTGGATGTCCCTTCAAATTATAGAGGACTGAGTAGATGAAGTTCACAATTGACTGGTTAAAAAACCATCTTGATACAAAATTTAATAATAATCAAATAATAGATAAATTAACTAATATTGGTCTAGAAGTAGAAAGTTTTGAGAGTTCTACATCTGAATTAGATACTTTTATTGTTGCAAAAATTATAAATGCCAAAACCCATCCAAATGCAGACAGATTGAAGTTATGCGATGTTGATATAGGTGGTGAGAAAACAATAGAAGTAGTATGTGGAGCCCCGAATGCAAAAAATGGTCTTTTGACAGTTTATGCGCCTCCAGGATCGATTATTCCTAAAACTCAGATGAAATTGTCTGTAAGCAAAATAAGAGGTGTAACATCATATGGAATGCTCTGTTCTGAATCAGAATTACTATTATCCAATGAAAGCGATGGAATAATAGAATTAAAAAATAATAAATATGTAAATAAAATTGGAGAAAAATATTTTAAAAACACTTCTGAAAAAGTAATAGATTTGTCAATTACGCCCAACAGACCAGATTGTTTAGGGGTAAGAGGAATTGCTAGAGATTTATCTGCTGCTGGTGCTGGTAAATTAAAAATTAATAAAAAATCTAATTTAAAATATAGAGGTAATCAAAATATAAATGTAACTATAAAAAAAGAAAAAGTTCAAGGATGTACAACATTTGGAAGTTGTTTAATAAAAGGTGTAACAAATAAAGAAAGTCCAAAATGGCTAAAAGACAAAATTAAGTCTTTAGGCCAAAAACCAATATCTGCGATAGTTGATATTACTAATTATGTGATGTTTGATTTAAATAGACCATTACACGCTTATGATGCAGATAAAATAGATAATGAAATTATTGTTAGAAGCTCTTCTAAAGGAGAAAGCTTCGAAGCCTTGGATAATAAAAAATATATTTTAGAAAATGATATGTGTGTTATTTCTGATAGATCTGGAGTACTTGGTCTTGGCGGCATAATTGGTGGGATAAGATCTGGAACAGAATATTCAACTAAAAACATATTATTAGAATCTGCTTATTTTTTACCACGTTCAATAAGGAAAACTTCTAAAAATTTAAATATAGATACAGATGCAAAATTCAGATTTGAAAGAGGCGTAGATCCTTTATCAATTGAAGAAGGATTAATAAAAGCATCTGAGTTAATAAAACAAATTTGTGGAGGCGAAATAAGTAACTTAGATGTAAAAAAAATTGAAAATTATAAAAAAACAATAATTAATTTTGACCCATTTCTATTTGAAAAAACAACCGGATTTAATGTTGAAAATAAAGAACTAATTAAAATACTTGAAAAGCTAGGTTTTAATGTATCTAAGAATAAAAAAATTTTAAAGTTAGTAGTACCTTCTTGGAGACCAGACATAACTCAATCAATTGATATTGTTGAAGAAATAGTAAGAATAAAAGGCTACGAACATATTAATACTTCAGAACCTGTTAAGACAAGATTAAAGCCTACACTTAATTATTATCAGAAATTATTTCATTTTTTACAAAGATCTGTGGCATCAAAAGGTTATTTAGAAACTGTGACTTGGTCGTTTACGGACTCTAAAATTAATCAATTATTTAAAGAAAATGATCAAGAAATACCAATTGTAAATCCAATTAGTTCAGATCTAAATGTTTTAAGAAATTCTATTTTCCCAAATTTGATATTTTATTTAAAAAAAAATTTAGATAGAGGATTTAAAGATATTTCTTTATTTGAAATTGGTCCGGCGTTTAAAGGAAAAAATCCTGGAGATCAACTGACTATTATAGGTGCCGTGAAGGCAGGTAAGGTTTCAAGATTATCTTGGAATGATAAAGAAAGAAATGTAGACACTTTCGATGTAAAAAAAGATGTGATTCAAAGTCTTTGTGAAGCAGGGATTGATAAAGATGAGATTGTTATAGATGACAAAACTCCTTCTTACTATCACCCAGGAAAATCTGGTGGGGTGTACCAAAATAAAAACGAAAAAAATGCTCTAGCATATTTTGGTGAGATTCATCCAAACATAATAAAAAAATTAGATATAAAAACGGAAAGTTTAGTAATATTTGAAATTTGCCTCGACTACATAAAAGAGTCAAAACAAAAGATAAAAGATTTAAAATCTGAATATAAATTTTCTGATTTCCAAAAATCAGAGAGAGATTTTGCTTTTATAATTGATAAAAATTTTAAATCTCAAGAATTAGTTAATATAATTAAATCTGTTGATAACAAATTAATTAAGTCAGTAAGAGTATTTGATGTGTTTGAAGGAGAAAATATAGCAGAGGGAAAAAAATCTATAGCTGTTAATGTGACTATTCAATCAGAAGAAAAAACATTAAATGAAAATGACCTAGAAAACATTAATAAACTAATTATCTCTTCAGTTGAGTCAAAGTCTGGCGCAAAAATTAGATCCTAAAAATGGGTGATACAATAGACAACATTAGGAATTTTGCAATTATAGCTCATATAGATCATGGGAAGTCAACTATAGCTGACAGAATAATTCATAAATGTGGAGGTTTGAGTGATAGAGAAATGAAATCTCAAGTGCTTGACTCTATGGATATAGAAAGAGAGAGAGGAATAACAATTAAAGCACAAACAGTTAAATTAAATTATAAAGCTAAAAATGGGAAAAATTATATTCTAAATATTATAGACACCCCAGGACATGTAGATTTTAGTTATGAAGTTAGTAGAAGCCTTTATGCGTGCGAAGGTTCAATATTAATTGTAGATAGCACCCAAGGCGTTGAAGCTCAAACACTGGCAAATGTATACCAAGCACTTGATATAAATCATGAGATTATTCCAGTATTAAATAAAATTGATTTACCAGCATCTGATCTTGAGAGAACAAATAATCAAATTGAGGACGTGATTGGCATAGATACATCTAATTCTGTTCCGTGCTCTGGAAAAACTGGACAAGGAATAGATGAAATTCTTGAGCAAATTATTAACTCTTTGCCTGGACCTAAAGGTGAAAGATATAACAAATTAAAATGTTTATTAGTTGATAGCTGGTATGACACTTATCTTGGAGTAGTTATATTGGTCAGAATTATAGATGGAAAACTAAAAAAAAATATGAAAATAAAAATGATGTCTACAAATCAAGAATATATTGTAGAAAAAGTTGGTGTTTTTACTCCTAAGGCAAAAGATGTGAGTGAACTTAATGCTGGAGAAATAGGTTTTATTACAACTGGTATTAAAATTTTATCAGAAACTAAGGTTGGAGACACTATATGCGATGCAGAAAATCCTCTCCAAGATGCATTACCAGGTTTCAAACCAAGTAAACCAGTAGTTTTTTGTGGTTTATTTCCTGTAGATAGTTCTGAATATCAAAAGTTAAAAGATGGACTTGCTAAATTACAATTAAATGATGCAAGTTTTTCTTATGAAGCAGAATCATCATCTGCCTTAGGACTTGGTTTTAGATGTGGATTTTTAGGTCTTTTACATCTTGAAATAATTACAGAAAGACTTGAAAGAGAATTTGATATAAATTTATTAACCACAACACCTGGTGTTGTTTATAAAGTTCACTTAAATAATAGTGAAATTATCGAACTTCAAAATCCATCAAATTTACCAGATCCAACTTATATAAAATATATTGAAGAACCATGGATTAAAGCTACAATTATCACTCCAGATCAATACTTGGGATCAATTATTAAGTTATGTCAAAATAAAAGAGGTATTCAAACTAATTTAAGTTATTCAGGAAATCGTGCAGTAATTAATTATGAGATACCTTTAAATGAAGTCGTATTTGATTTTAATGATCGTCTTAAATCTATGACAAGTGGATATGCTAGTTTTGATTATGAAATTATTGATCACAAAGAAGGAGATCTAGTAAAAATGAACATACTTGTAAACTCAGAACCTGTTGATGCTCTTGCAATGATGATACATAAAGATTTTGCTCAAAATACAGGTAGAGAGGTCTGTGAAAAATTAAAAGACTTAATCCCAAGACACAACTTTATGATACCAATTCAAGCAGCAATTGGTGGTAAAATTATCGCCAGAGAAACTATTAAAGGTTTTAAAAAAGATGTATTAACGAAAATTCACGGAGGTGGGGCAACAGATAGAAAAAGAAAACTGCTTGAAAAACAGAAAAAAGGTAAAGCTAGAGCTAAGCAATTTGGAAAAGTTGAGATTCCTCAAGAAGCATTTATAGGTGTTTTAAAGATAAACAAAGAGTAGGTATTTTGGAGAGGTGGCCGAGTGGTTGAAGGCGCACGCTTGGAAAGCGTGTATAGGGGAAACTCTATCATGGGTTCGAATCCCATTCTCTCCGCCACATTTTTGTTGGAAAAATGATCTTTTTAACGGGTTTTATAGAAATAGAAAAAAAATCTAAAAAACATCAAAAAAACGTTGGTATCCAAGACTAATTTAAGCATTTGCGTCTCTACCATTTTTAAATTTTTTGTAAAAATGTTATAAAAAATTCTTCCATATATAAATTAATGACAAAAAATTATTCAAACAATTACCAAGCTGACTCCATAAAAGTTCTAAAAGGTTTAGAAGCAGTAAGAAAAAGACCAGGTATGTATATCGGTGACACCGATGATGGGACTGGTTTACATCATATGGTTTACGAAGTTGTAGATAATTCCATTGATGAGGCTCTAGCAGGTTTTTGTAAAAAAATTGAAATAAGTATAAACGATGATAACTCTGTAACAGTGATTGATGACGGCAGAGGAATTCCTGTTGATATTCATAAGGGTGAAAAAAAATCAGCTGCCGAAGTTATAATGACCCAACTTCATGCTGGTGGTAAATTTGATCATAATTCTTATAAAGTTTCTGGAGGACTACACGGAGTAGGTGTTTCAGTTGTTAATGCTCTCTCTGAGAGATTAAAACTTACAATTAATAGAGATAATAAAAAATATTACATAGAATTTAATGATGGAGACGCTAAAACTTCTTTAAAACAAGTTGGAAAATCAAAAACGAGTGGAACCGAAATTAATTTTGTTCCATCCAAAGATATATTTTCATCCATTAAATTCAGTTTTTCTATTTTAGAAAAAAGGATGAGAGAGTTAGCCTTTTTAAATAAGGGCATAAAAATAGTTTTAAGTGATTTAAGACAAAAAAAACCAAAAACATTAGAGTTCAAATTTGAAGGAGGTATCAGCGAATTTGTACAATTCATTGATGAGAAAAAAGAAAGTTTAAAAAATAAAAATGAAAATGATCTTTTTAAAAAACCAATTTATATTGAAGGTTTAAAAAATAATATTGATGTTCAATGCTCCCTAAAGTGGAATGCAGGGTATAGTGAAGATGTATTACCCTATACTAATAATATTTATCAAAAAGACGGAGGAACACATCTTCTTGGATTTAGAAGTGCATTGACAAGAGTAGTAAATAAATATGCAAATGAACAAAACTTGTTAAAAAAAAATAAAGTTTCTTTATCTGGAGATGACGTTAAAGAAGGATTAACTTCAGTTCTTTCTATCAAAATTCCTGACCCTAAATTTTCGTCTCAAACAAAAGATAAATTAGTCTCATCAGAAGTTAGAAATATTGTTGAAACTATCATTAATGAGAAGCTGTCTATTTGGTTTGATCAAAATCCATCAATTTCAAAAATTATCTTAACTAAAATTATCCAGGCAGCAGTAGCAAGAGATGTAGCTAGAAAGGCAAGAGAAAATGTAAGAAGAAAAGGAGCCTTAGAATTAACCGGATTGCCTGGAAAATTGGCCGATTGTCAAAATTCAAAGCAAGATGGTACTGAACTATTTATTGTAGAGGGTGATTCGGCTGGTGGATCAGCCAAACAAGGAAGAAACCGTGAAAATCAAGCAGTGTTGCCGCTTAGAGGAAAAATATTAAATACTTTTACAGATCTTAATGGATCGAAAAAGAATGGAAATGCCAATGAATTAAGAACTAAAAGCTTATCAAAGATGATTTCATCAAATGAAATAGTTACATTGATTAATGCACTTGGTCTTGATCCAAAAAATGAGGATATAGATCTCAAAGATTTAAGATATGGAAAAATAATAATAATGACAGATGCTGATGTTGATGGTTCGCACATAAGAGCATTATTATTAACGTTTTTTAATAACAAACCATTCGATAAATTAATTGAGTTTGGACATGTTTACCTTGCTCAGCCACCCTTGTTTAAAATTAATAAAGGAACTAAAAGCATATATATCAAAGATGAAAATGAGCTTGAAAGTTATTTAATAAAAAATTCAAAGGATATTAAAAAATATAAAAAAAATTCTAAAGAATTTAATAATATTCTCCAAATTGAAAAGTCTAAACTTAACATTCAAAGATTTAAAGGACTGGGAGAAATGAACCCTGATGAATTATGGAATACAACTTTAAATCCTGAAACTAGAAATTTATTACAGGTTCAATATTCAAAGAATAGTAAAAAAGATCAAGATTTGATACAAACCTTAATGGGTAACGATGTTTCCTCAAGAAAAGATTTTATTGTTGAAAACGCAATAAATGTTTCAAACTTAGATATTTAGATGGATTTAAAACAATCTGTCAAGGCAGCATCATTAAATAAGTCAACATATATCAATTTAAGATGGATTGGGATTTTAGGTCAATTTATAACTATAAACACAGTCAAATTTATTTTTGGTTTTGAGTTCAACTTTATTTTATCTAATCTAATAATTTTTATTGGAGCTTTAAGCAATTTCTACTTAATGTTTTTTTATAAAAAAACAGTACTTTCAAACACAACTTCTTTTAATTTTTTATCTTTAGATATACTTCAATTGAGCGCTTTACTTTACTTATCTGGGGGTATTCTAAATCCATTTTCAATATTCCTTTTGATACCAAGTGTATTTGCTGCATCCAATTTAAATATTAAAACAAATATTGCTTTAATTTTAATTACTCTAGCATCGATTATAATTTTAACTTTTTATCATTATGAATTGCCAAAACCATTGGATGAATATAGTATTAGTTTGTATTATTACTATGCAATTCCTCTTGCATTGATAATTGCATTATTTTTTTTAAATTATTTTGCATTTATTTTTGGACAAGAAACAAATCTTAGGAAAGATGCATTAGATAAAATCCAAGAAGTAATTTCCAAAGAACATGAGCTGGTTTCACTTGGGGGACAGGCTGCAGCTGCAGCTCATTCATTTGGTACTCCTTTGTCTACAATTAAAATTATTTCTCACGATTTATTTGATCAATTTAAAGATAATAATGATGTTAAAAAAGATCTCGAACTATTAATTAGTCAAGTTAATAGGTGTAATGAGATTTTAAAAAAATTAACATTAAATCCTACGATAGAAGATGATTTTATTGACAAAAACAAAACGCTTTATGATTATATTAACGAGATAGTTAACTCATTTAAGGAAATTTCTAATAAGAATTTCAATATTGATAAAGAGCAAGATTCTAACTCATTTGAAATTTTAAAATCTGTTGAAATTGTTTATGGTTTGAGAAATTTTATTGGAAACGCTAACAAATTTTCAAATGAAAATATCTATATTGCTATCAAAAGTGACAGTCAAAAGACTGAAATAACAATAGAGGATGATGGCCCTGGTATCCCAAAAGATATACTTAATAAGATTGGAGAGCCTTATATTAAGACACTTAAACCCAAAGATAACAAAAAAACTGGACTAGGTTTAGGGATTTTTATAGGCAAAACATTATTAGAAAAAAATTCTGCCAGAATAAAAATTAGAAATTCAGAAACTAGAGGTGGAGCTGAAGTAAATATAGAATGGGAAAATAAAAATTTAAAAAAATTAGTGTAATTTCTTATTATTTTCAAACAATCCACTAAGCTGACCAATCATTACATCACCTAATTCTTGAACATCGGCAATTTTTATCGCTTTTTTGTAATATCTAGAAACATCATGGCCTATACCTATGGCAAGAATTTCGATATCACTTTTGTTTTCAATCGATTTTACAGTTTGCTTTAGATGTTTTTCTAAAAAATCACCCGAGTTAACAGATAATGTTGAATCATCAACTGGAGCTCCATCGGAAATAACCATAAGAATTTTTCTCTCTTCTTTTCTTTTTTTAAGTCTATTGAAAGCCCAAGTAATAGCTTCACCATCAATATTTTCTTTAAGCAATCCTTCTTTTAGCATTAAACCTAAATTTTTTTTTGATTGTCTCCAGTGGGTATCAGCAGATTTATAAATTATATGTCTTAGGTCATTTAAACGTCCTGGATTTTTTAATTTTCCAAGTTTATTCCACTTTTCTCTACTCTTGCCACCCTTCCAATTTTTTGTTGTAAAACCAAGAATTTCAACTTTAACCGAGCATCTTTCTAATGTTCTAGACAATATATCAGCACAAAGGGCTGCAATAGTAATTGGCCTTCCTCTCATAGATCCAGAATTATCTATAAGTAAAGTCACAACTGTATCTTTAAACTCTAAATCTTTCTCTTTTTTAAAAGAAAGGGAATTATATGGATCAATTATTATTCTTGGTAATTTTGAACTATCTAATAAACCTTCTTCAAGATCAAATTCCCAAGATCTATTTTGTTTTGCAAGTAACTGTCTTTGTAATTTATTTGCCAGTTTTGTAATTATGTCTTGGAAACTAGTTAGCTGTTGATCTAAATTTTTTCTTAATTTTGAAATTTCTTCAGAATTTTCCAATGTTTCTGCTTTTGCTGTCTCATCAAATTCTGAAGTATATATTTTATATTCTTTATTACTTATTCCTAAATTTTTTTTCTGAACAATATTTTCTATTTCATTATTTTCAGCATCATCATTTCCTAGTTGTTCATCAAGTCTAAATTCATTCATTTCGTCAGAACTATCAACTCCTTCATTAATACTGTCTTCCTCTTCTCTCTCCTGAGAGTCTCCACTATCTGTTTTTTGATCATCTTTTGAATTATTGTTATCTTGCTCATCTTCTTTCTGTTCTTCTCTTTTGTTTTCTTCTTCGGATTCGAAGATTTCCATATTCTGAAGAATTTCTGATATTTTAGAATTGTATATGTCCTGATTCTCTGCATTTTCTTTTAAAAAGTGTATGTGTTTATCTAAAGATTTTTCAAAATCATCTTTCCAGTATGATAAAATTTTTTCAGCGCTTTCAGTTAAATTTACATTCATTATTTTATTAAGCATGTAATATTCAAAAGCTTCAGAGACATTAGATTCCTCTTTCTTTTTTATATTTTCAGATTTTGCCATACCAATCTTATTGTTATATTTGGCCATTAAATTTTTAGAAATTCCTCTCATCATTTGTGATCCTAAGAGTTCATATCTTATTTTTTCAGAAATTTTATACAGTGTATGGCATGTAGGTGTTTTTGGAATATTTTGTTCCAATGTAAAATTATCAGAAAATTTTCTTTTTAATGCTTCTGAATCTGCTTCGGCTCTTAACTTAATAAAGTTTTCTTTATCTTTTAAATTATCAAATTTAGAAATATTAAATTCTTTTAAATTTTTTTTGTCTTTTAATGAATATGTTTCGTCTGAAATGGCTTTAATCGTTGAATTTAAAGCTTGTTTAAATTGCTCTTTTATAAGATCATCTTTGTTCATTAAACCTGAATATTTATCATCGACTCTGGTAGTTCTTCTCCAAAACATCTTTGATAATATTCTGCAATTGTATTCTTTTCTACATCATCACATTTATTTAAAAAAGTTACTCTGAATGCATAGCCCACATCTTTAAATATTTCTGAATTTTCTGCCCAATGTAGTACCGTCCTAGGACTCATAACAGTTGAAATATCTCCAGCCATAAATCCTTTTCTAGTAAGTGTCGCAACTTTTATCATGTTTGCAACTTTCTCTTTACCTTTACTATTATCTAAAGATTTATTTTTTCCTAAAATAATTTCCATTTCTTTTTCCAAAGATAAATAATTTAATGTTGTTACGATATTCCATCTATCCATTTGTCCCTGGTTTATTTGTTGTGTTCCGTGATAGAGTCCAGTTGTGTCTCCTAAACCAACAGTATTTGAGGTTGCAAATAATCTGAAATATTTATTTTGCTTAATGACCTTATTCTTATCTAATAAAGTAAAATTTCCTTCAGCTTCCAAAACTCTTTGAATTACAAACATCACATCTGGTCTACCGGCATCATATTCATCAAACACTAAAGCTACTGGATTTTGAATCGACCAAGGAAGAATTCCCTCCTTGAATTCTGTCACTTGTTTTCCATCTTTGATTACAATTGAGTCTTTACCAATTAAATCAATTCTACTAACATGGCTATCTAAATTAATTCTAATACATGGCCAGTTTAATCTAGCAGCAATTTGTTCTATATGTGTGGATTTACCTGTTCCATGATAACCTTGTACAAGAACTCTTTTATTGAATGAAAATCCAGATAGGATCGCTAAAGTTGTGTCTTTATCAAATTTATAGGTTTTATCTATATCTGGCACATAATCAGTTTTTTTTGAAAATGCGTTCACTTCCATATCAGAATCTATACCGAAGGTTTGTTTGATCGATAATTTAATATCTGGGGTCTGTTCAATATTTGTTGTCAATTTTGTCCTTATAAGTATTTTTTAATTGGGTATAAGCTAAAGTTATTACTTTAAGCTTATCTTCAAATTTTTTATTGCCAGCATTCATATCAGGGTGAAATTTTTTCACAAGTCTTTTGAATTTTTCTTGTATTTTGGCCCATTTTAAACCAACTCCAACACCTAAAATTTCAAAAGCTTTAAGATCATTACTATTAAACTTAAACTTATTCATATTATTCAAGTTGCTAAAATCTTTAAATTTTCCATTTTCATCTTTTAAAGTATTATTCCACAATACTTTGAAAAAATTATCTGAAGAGCTAAAACTCTGTGTTGGCTTATGCCATGTCATGTCAGATTTTAAAAAGTTGACCACTTGTTCGTCGCTCATACCTGAAAAATAATTCCAGCTTTTATTAAACTCTCTTACATGCTCAAGACAGAGAAGCCTATATTCTTTGCTGTTATCCTTTTCTTTTGGTGCTTTGTAAAGTCCCTCTTCGTTACAATTATTCCATTCACAAATATTTTTCATATTATATAATATCAAGTTTAATGGATATTAATCAACTTTCAAAAAAAATTGAAAATAAACTTTTGAAAAACACTTCCATAAAAGATGTAAAGATAATTGACAACACTTATAAGCATTTAAAACACAATTCACATCAGAAAGGCAAATTTCATATTAAATTAGAAATAGATTCTGATATATTAAAAAAAACGAATAGAATTCAGTCTAATAAAGTAATTTACAAAATTTTAAGCGAAGAATTGAAAACTGATATTCATTCTTTACAAATAAGCTTTATTTAATTCTTTTAATAAAAAATTGTTCAATTCACTAGATTTGGCCTGATAACTTAGGTTTAACTTTCCAAAATTCCTTATTAATATTAAGTTTATACTATCTGATTTATTTTTTTTATCACTTTTCATAAAATTTAGAATTGATGTAATTTTCCTTTTATTAAAAAGATCTTTATATTTATTTTTAATTTCTATCTTTTTAATATGATTATTTATTAATTCTGAATTTGAGTATGAAATAATTTTTTTTTCTTTACTAAAATTTACAGCATTCATTAAACCAAATATAACAGCTTCTCCATGATTTAATTTTTTTGAGTAACCAAGAGTAGCCTCATATGCGTGAGCAAAAGTATGGCCAAGATTTAAAGATTTTCTTAAATTTTTTTCTTTTTCATCTTTTTCGATAATTTTTTTTTTTAATAAACAGCTATTTAAAATTGCATTAATTATAAAAATTCCTTTTAGGTTTAAAATCTTATTAAAATTTTTATCTAAAAAAACAAAATTTTTTTTGCTATCAATTAAACTACTTTTTAATATTTCAGCATATCCACATATAATTTCTCTTTTGGGGAGGGTATGTAGTAAATTAATATCTGAAATTACTAAATCTGGCTGATAAAAACTTCCTACAAGATTTTTTCCAAATTTATTGTTAATACCTGTTTTTCCGCCTATAGAAGAGTCGACTTGAGCTAATAAAGTGGATGGAATGTTAATAAATTTTATTCCCCTTTTATATGTGCTGGCTGCATATCCAACTACATCTCCTGTAATTCCTCCACCAAATGAAATAATACAGTCCTCTCTATAAAAATTATTTTTAAATAAAATATTATGTATTTTATCGATACTTAAGTAACTTTTATTTTTTTCATTTGCATTAAAATTTAAAGTGTAAATTTTTTGATTTTTTAAATTTTTTAAAAGTAATGTTCTAAATTTTTTTGGTATCTTATTGTCAATTACGATCAAACATTTTGAAAAAAATAATTTTTTTTTTTTTAAAATATTTTTTAACTTTGGGATTAGATTGGTACCAATATGAACCTCGTAATTTTTACTTTTAGTTTTAACCTTTATTATTTTTTGTTTCATATTTTTTTATAATTTTATTTGCTATTTCATTTTTATTTAACTGATCGCAATTAATTGTGAAATCTGCCAAACTATATATTTTAGCTCTTTCATCTATTAGTTTCTCTAAATCTGTTACACTTAATGTCATAGCCAGAGGTCTTTTTTTGCTACCATTTATTCTTTTAATTATTATATCTTTTTTCCAGTTCAACCAAAAACTAAAAGAACTCTTCTTACATTCTTTCCTAATATTAGTATTAATATATGCACCTCCACCTAGTGATAAAATTTGTTTTTCACCTTTTAAACATGATAATGTTATTTCTTCCTCACATTCACGGAAGTATTTTTCTCCCTTTTTTTTGAAAATTTCTGCAATTTTCATTTTTTCTTTTTCCTCAATTTTATTATCTATATCAATAAATTTAAGTTTGGTTTGGTTTGAAATCAATTTTCCTATTAATGTCTTTCCCGAACCCATCATACCTACTAAAACTAGATTTTTATTTGATTCCATATATTTCTAAGTTGAAAAAACACAAATATGTCTTATTTTGATTTTACAAAATTATATGCTTTTAAAACATTATACTACAAAGGAATATAACATAATATGAAATTTGCAATTAAAGCTGGAATTATTTTTTTTATATTGATTTTGTCTATTGTTGTTTTGAGTCAGATTGATTTCCCATCCCCCAACAAAAAAATTGAAGTGATTTTGCCTAATGAAAATTTTAAAACAATTAAGTAAAATAATTTTCAAAATAACCTTAATTTTATTTTTTTATAATTATTCTTTTGCAAATGAACCAATCGATATTTGGAAAATTGAAAAAAAAGACATTATTAACAAAGAGAATTCAACCTCAAATATAAACGCAAGTAATAATCTAAATACTAATACAACATTATCAGTTCAATCTAGTTCCGAGATTGTAATAAATAATGAAATTGATTCATCCACTATAAAATTAGCTGGATTATATGATCCTGCGCAGAATGGCTTAAAAATTGACATGTGGTCGAACACTGATGGTGAGTTAATTAAAAGTATATTAAATAAAAATTTAAATAGAAACTTATCTGAATTTTCAAAAAAAATATTAGACATAGCTTTACTAACAAATTCATATATTCCAACAAATAATATTACTGAAGAGGAATTTTTAGAGTTTAAATTTAATCATTTAATAAACAAAAAAGATTTTGAATTAATTAAAGAATTTCTAATCAATAATTCTGAAGTTTCAAATAAAAATAAATTGATTAAATTTTATTCAGAATATTTTCTTTCAAACTCTGAAGTAAAAAAAGCATGTGAAATATTTGATGTTAGTGGTGCTATTTCCGATAAATATTTAAATAATTTTAAAATTTATTGTTTAATTCTAGAAGATAAAAAAGAACAAGCTCAACTACTTTTTGATTTGTCAAAAGAGTTGGATGAGATTGACACTTTTTTTGAAAATAAATTTAATATATTAATGGGTTACGCAAAAAAAGATGAAATAATTTCAGACGAAAATATTTTATATTTTCACTTATCTCATAAAACAAATAATGATTTCAATTATGAGCCAAAAATGGACTCACCTAGATATATCTGGAGTTATCTTTCTTCATCAAATATTCTTAAAAATTCAAATTCCTTTGATATTGAAAATCCAGAAGATTTAAGATTATTAGAAAGAGCAACTCATGAAAATGTATTTGATGAGAGAGAACTACTAGATACATATAAAAAATTTCAATTTAACATAACACAACTATTAAATGCCAAAGATGCCTATAAGCTACTTCCAGATTATGAGGGCAGAGCTTTATTATATCAAAGATTACTTTTATCTGTTGATGTCGAGCAAAGATTAAGTATGACGTCTGAACTATATAAATCTTTCCAAAAAAAAAAATTAGATAATGCGTTTGATAATGAAATTAAAGTAATATTAAAAAATATAAAAAAAGACGATGTTCCCTCAAATTTTACTACCTTTTACGAAAATCATACCGACAATAAGTTAAAAAAAGAGAGAAAGATAAAATTTAATAATAAAAAAATACATCAGTCAAAATTATTAAATTACTTTTTAAATAAAACTAGTTTGCCTAAAGCTGAAAAGGAAGCAAACGATATTTTAAAAAAAATTAAAAGAAACAAAAAATATGTTTTTTCTACAAAAGATATGATTCTTATCGAATCTCTTAAATCAGATGGTGTAAAAATAGATAAAAAATACGCAAACCTTTATGAATACAATTATCAATTTTCCTCTGATATAAAACAAATGTTATCGAATGGAGAGTTAGGCTTATTATTAATTAAAATAGTAGATATTGTTGGTGAAAGTAATCTTGAAGATCTAGATATAAACACTGTGAATTTATTAGTTTCAACTATGAATGAGCTAAAAAATGTAGATTTAAGGAACGAAATTCTAATAGAAGTCTTGCCTTTAAAAGTCTAAACAATAAATAAACTATGTCAGTGAAAGAACTAATTACAGTACCCGATGATATTCTTAGAAAAAAATCTGAGCCTTTAAATAAAGTTGATGTAAATGAAAAAAAACTCATAAAAGATTTATTTGAAACTATGTACCATCATAATGGTATAGGTTTAGCAGCTGTTCAAGTTGGAATTCTTAAAAGAGTAGTTGTTTTAGATGTCTCAAAAAACGAAAATGAAAAAAAACCATTATGTTTTATTAATCCTCAAATAAAAACATTAAGTGAAAAAATGTCTACATATGAGGAAGGTTGTTTATCAATACCTAATACCTTTATTGAGATAGAGAGACCAGAAATTTGTACCGTATCTTATATAGATGAAAATGGTAATAAGAAAGAAATGGAATGCGATGGATTACTCTCGACATGTTTACAACATGAAATAAATCACTTAGATGGAAAACTAATAATTGATTATTTATCTAAAATCAAAAAAGATTTAATAATAAAAAAATTGTCTAAACAAAAAACGTCTAATAGAGTTGTTGTTTAAATGTCAAATATTGTATTCATGGGCACACCGCAGTTTGCTGTGCCTATACTAAAAAAAATTAATCAAAAATATAAAATTAACTGTGTATTTACTCAGCCTCCAAGTAAATCAAATAGAGGTCAAAAGTTTACGAAATCATCAATTCATATGTGTGCGGAGGAACTTAATCTAAAAGTTAAAACTCCAAAAAAAATTGATGAAGAATTTGAATATCTTAAAGAATTAAATTTAGATCTTGTAATTGTTGTTGCATACGGACAGTTAATTTCAAAAAAAATTCTTGATTTGAGTAAAAAAGGTTTTTTGAATATTCATGCTTCATTATTACCAAAATGGAGAGGGGCGGCACCAATCCAAAGATCGATTTTAAACAATGAAAAAAAAACTGGTATATCATTTATGAAAATTGATGAAAAATTAGATTCTGGACCAGTATGCAATAAATATTCAGTAGATATTCTTGATCAGGATAACGCAGAAATTTTATCAGAAAAATTATCTTATTTGAGTACAGAAAAAATTTTAGAAAATGTGCAAAAAGTTTTAGACGGAGAGGCAATATTTAAAGAGCAAGATCATGCAAAAGCTACATACGCAAAGAAAATTCAAAAAATAGAGGGAAAGATAAATTGGAATAATAGTGCTCGTAAAATAATTGCTCAAATAAATGGATTATATCCAAAACCTGGGGGATGGTTTGAGCTTAACAACAAAAGATATAAAATATTAAAAGCCAAAATAAACAAGCAGTCAGGTAAAATCGGTGAAGTAATCGACGAACAAATGACAATAGCATGTGGTGAAAATTCAATAAATATTATTGAGATACAAAAAGAGGGCAAGAAACCTCAATTAATTAACGAATTTTTATTAGGGAATAAAGTTAGAAAAGGAGCAATAATTGCAAGTGAATAGATATCAGATTCTAATAGAATACGTAGGCACTTTATACAATGGTTGGCAAATTCAAAAAAAAGGTAAGTCAATCCAGGAAAATATTGAGATTGTCTTATCCAAACTATTAAAAGAAAAAATAAAAATTTACGGGTCTGGACGAACAGACACAGGAGTTCATGCTAAAGAGCAATCAGCTCACTTTGATACTACAAACAAAATTATTCAAAAAGATAAATTATTGAATTCACTAAACTTCTTTTTAAATAAAAAAAAAATATCTATTTTAAAAATAAAGAAAAAAAATAAACTTTTTCATTCAAGATATTCTGCAAAAGAAAGACGGTATACGTACTTAATTAGAAATGATGCTTCTCCTTCAGTTATCAATTTTAACAGAGAGTGGCATATTAAAAAAAAAATTGATGTTGAATTGATGAAAAAGGGAGCAAAAAAATTAATTGGAACTCATGACTTTTCAACTTTTAGAGCATCTAATTGTGCTGCAAAAAGTCCGGTAAGAACCATGAAAAAAATAAAAATAACCAAAGTTAAAAGTGTTATAAAAATTCAATTTATATCAAAATCATTTCTTAAGAGTCAGGTTAGATCCATGGTTGGTTCACTCAAATACCTAGGTGAAAATAAATGGAACTTAAAAAAATTTACCAGTATATTTAAATCAAAATCTAGAAAAAATTGTGCTCCTATTGCCCCTGCACATGGTTTATATCTTGAGAAAATTATTTATTAGATTTCTTTTTTTTCTTTTTTATTCTCCATCTTGATCCCTCTCTAACTATGTAACCACAGCAATTTTTGGAGCCACACTTACAAGGGAAATCCTTATAGTTTTCATCAAAACTAAACCCATAATCATAAGTTAGTTCCTCATTTTTATTTATATCTTTAATAGAACTAATCCATAATTTTAAACCTTTGCCTTCAACTTCACAGTTTGGATCGCAAGAGTGATTAATAAGTCTTGCAGTATTGTAAGCGAAATCACCGTCTAAATCATATCTATTATTTAAGTTAAAAAGATAAATCGCTTTATCATTATCAAATTTTGGATTATTTTCGGTCTGTTTTTTTGTAATTATTTTACCTGTGTAGTAAATAATCTTAGTTCCTTTTTTTATATTTTTAGATGCAAACAGTCCCCTGTTATCAATATTTGATGATTTTTGTTTATATAGTTTCATGATTATGTATTTTCCGACTCGATTAATGCATTTACATGATAATTAGCGCTTTCAGCAAGTGCTTTTAGGTCGTATCCACCTTCTAATAAAGATACCACTTTCCCTTTAGTAAATTTATTAGTGGCTTTTAGTGTTCTTCTTGTTATTTCATAAAAATCTTTGGATGAAAGTTCAAATTGAGCTAATGGATCATTCTTGTGAGCATCAAAGCCAGCAGAAAAGATTAGGTAATCAGGCTTATATTCAATTAATCTATCTAAAACTCTATCATAAGCATTAAAATACTCTTCAGAATTTGTGCCTGCAGGAAGAGGTATATTTAGAGAATTATTATACTTTCCCTTGTCTTTTTCTGAGCCACCACCTGGATAAAATGGATATTGATGTGTTGATATATAAAGTGAATTTTTGTTGTCATACATTACATCATAATTTCCATTTCCCCAATGAACATCAAAATCTACACATGCAATTCTTTTGTACTTATATTTTTTTATTAAATAATTAACTGCAACACCTGCATTAGAAATGCAACAAAAGCCCATTGATTTATTTTTTTCAGCATGGTGTCCTGGTGGTCGTACAACACAAAAAGCATTTTTATATTTTTTATTTTCAATTCCATCTATTGCACTTATAGCTGATCCTGCGGCTTGAAATACTGCATCCTTACTTCCAGGAGATACAACTGTATCACCATCTAAAAAATTTAAGCCACTTTTAGGAAATGAATTATTTAAATTATTAATGTAATCTTCGGAATGTGTCATATTAAGAATATGACTAGGAACAACATCTGGTTTATCCCAAAGCAGTTCTTTATTTTTTTTTAAAGTATCAATTATTGAAACTACTCTCTTTGGTTGCTCTGGATGACCATCACCTGTTATATGTTTTTCCGAAGATTCAGATGTTATAATTGCAGTTTTCAAGCGAAATAATTATGTAAGATGTTCTTATAAATCTTAGTTAACTTTTTTAAATCTGAGATCGATGTTCTTTCATTAACCATATGAATAGTATTATTTCTTAACCCTAACTCAAGTCGAGGTATTGAACCTAGAAACCTGCTGTCACTTGTACCACCTCTACAATTTAATTTTGCATTATTCCCTGTAACTTTTTTTACAACTTTTTTTACCATATAAATTTCTTTATTTGGTACCGTGTAAAATGCTTCTCCACTTACTTTATATTCTATTTTTGTTTTGCAATTTTCTTTTTTTGCAACTGCATTAATAATTTTACTAAGTTTTTTTTTCAAAGATGTTGATTTATAAGATGAATTAAACCTAACATTAAATTTAGCACTTGCAGATTGTGGGACTACATTTTCAGATATATTATCCACATTCATTTTTGTAAATTCTAAATTTGATGGTGGCATATACTTTGTTCCTTTGTCTAGCGGAACACTTTTCAGTTTAGATATTATTTTAGCAAGAGCAGTACATGGATTTATATATGTCCCATAAAATGCAGAGTGTCCACTTTTTCCATACACTGTTACTGTTGCATTCATAGAACCTCTTCTTCCAATCCTGATTTCATCCCCAACTGATTTATTTGAAGACGGTTCACCTACTATTGAAAAGTCAATTTTTTCTTTTTTTTTCTTTAAATATTTCATAACTGCTGGACAACCATGACCTGTAGTCTCTTCATCAGCTGTAATTATTATTGATATAGATCCTTTAAATTTTTTATTTTTAATAAAATCACTTACAGCACTTATCCAACACGCTACACTACCCTTCATGTCTTGAGATCCTCTTCCATATAAATATCCTTTTTTTACTACTGCTTTAAACGGCGGAAACTCCCAATTATTGAGGTTAGCAACAACATCTGTGTGACCCAAATAATTAATGTTAGGTTTTGATTTACCAAATTTTGCATATAAATTTAATGCAGGTTTAGCACCTGTACCTTTTGATTTTATTATCTGACATTTAAAACCTATTGATGAGAGTTTCTTTGAAAGGAACTTCATAATCCCTTTATCTTCTGTTTTAATAGTTTGAAATTTTATTAGCTCCTGAGCTAACTTTAGTTCATTAAAAGTTTTCATTAATTTAGTCTCTTAAAAGATCGTTAACAGATGTCTTTGATCTAGTTTTTTCATCAACTTGTTTAATAATTACTGCACAGCTTAACGATGGTGCAGATGGATTATTTTTATCAGGAAGAGAACCTGGTACAACAACAGAGTACGGAGGTATTTTACCGTAAGTGATCTCACCAGTCGCACGGTTTACTATTTTAGTACTTTGCGTAATCAGCATCCCCATACTTAATACTGAGCCTTCTCCAACTATAACACCTTCAACAACCTCCGACATTGCGCCAACAAAAACATTATCTTCAATAATTGTTGGTAATGCTTGGGCAGGTTCCAATACTCCCCCAATTCCTGAACCAGCAGAGATATGACAATTTTTTCCAATTTGACAACAACTACCTGCACGACTAAACGTGTCCATCATAGTTCCGGAGTCGATCCATGCTCCGATATTTACATAGCATGGCATTAAGACTGCATTTTTACCTATGAATGATCCTCTTCTAACAGGAGAGTTAGGAACCATTCTAAATCCTGCTTTTTCGTGATCTTCTTTAGACCAGCCTGCAGTTTTACCTTTTAATAGATGTGCTTTATCATACCAACTGCTGTAAGGACCATTTAAATTTTCCATTGGATACATTCTAAAACTTAACATAATTGCTTTTTTTATATGTTGATGTGTTACCCACTCACCATTGATTTTCTCAGCTACTCTGACTCTACCACTATCTAAGTCATCAATAATTTGATTAACAGTACTTTTTAAACTCTCATCCGAGTTAGGACTTACTTGGTCTCTATTTTCCCAAGCATCATTGATTATATTTTCTATGCTCATAAATTTAAGAACTTTTTAATAACCTTATTTCTTTTAAAAATAAAGAGAGATTTTTGATTTTATAGTCGATGTAATCTTTATCAGACTCTTTTTTGCCCCAGTATTCATTATTGATAAGCCAAGCTGTTATAGTTCCCCGCTCTTTACCTATTGATAAATTTTTAGCTATATCCTCAATATAAAGAGTTTCTTTTGGATTAATCTTAAATTTATCAACCATAAGATCAAAAGCTTTCGCTTCAGGCTTAGGGTGATATTTTGCGTCCACGATATCAAATATATCTTTAAATTGGTCTTCAATACCAAGGGTTTTAACTATATTTTTTACATGCGCTCTACTTCCGTTTGTGAATACGAATTTATTTAAATTTATGTTTTCAAGCTCATTTCTTAAAACAAGATCTTTTTCCATAAATGAAAGATCGATATCGTGAACATACTCCAAGAATTCTTCCGGCGGTATATCATGATGTATCATCAATCCATTTAAGCTTGTGTTATATTTGTGAAAATAATCTCTTTGTAATTCTTTAGCTTTTACAAGATCTAGCTTAAGTTTATTGGAAATATATTTTGTCATTCTCTTACTAACTTGACCAAAAACTGCTTCTAAATCACTATATAAAACACCATCACAGTCGAACAAAATATTCTTTATATTTTTTAGATTATTCATTTTCTTATTAATGTTCCAGCACCTTTGTCAGAAAATAATTCAAATAGTATTGAATGTGGTTTTCTCCCATCTACAATAACAACACCTCTAACACCATTAGATATTGCATCTAAACAAGTGTTTATTTTCGGTATCATTCCTCCAGAAATAATATTATTTTTTAACATTTCATTGGCTTTATTGAGATTAATTTCAGATATAAGTTTTTGATTTTCATCAAGAACCCCATCAACATCTGTCATCAAGAGAAGACGTCTGGCATTGATCTCTTTTGCAATTGAACCTGCAGCAACATCTGCATTAATATTATAAATTCTGCCGTCATCACCCAATCCTAAAGGGACAACAATTGGAATTTGTTTATTATTAATAAAATTTAATATTTTCTCTTTATTAATTTTTTTTGGTTTCCCGACATATCCCAATTCTTCGCTTTCTGGAATAATATTAAGTACATTATTTTCTTTAGGTGATATTGAACAAACATTAGTGTTTTTAGATTTTAATTCATGTAAAATCTCTAAATTAAGCTCTAGTAAAGCCTCTTCTATATATCTTATTGTTTTTTCGTCTGAAACCCTAAGTCCTTTGATAAATCTTGTTTCAATATTATTTTCATCTAATTTTTTTTTAATATTTTTACCTCCACCATGAACTACTATTGCTGATAAACCAATTTTGTTTATTACTGAAATATCTTCTATGAACTGATTAAATAGTTTTTTATCTAATAAAACAGATCCACCACATTTAATTACTATAATCTCAGACTGGTATTTGTTTATATATTTTTCAACCTCATTAATATTCGGTCCATCTTTTGGGATAATCTTATCTAATTCCATCAATTAAACTGTTTTAACTGAAGTTCTCTTCATAATTACATATTGTTGTGCCATTGTAAGCACGTTATTAATTGTCCAATATATAACTAATCCTGATGGAAAAGGTGCAAGTATAACTGTTAAGAATACAGGAAAAAACATAAATATTTTTTGTTGAATCGGATCTGGTGGTGTTGGATTAAGTTTTTGTTGCATCCACATTGTTACACCCATCGCTACTGGCCAAGCGCCAATAATTAAAAATGATGGAACATCATATGGTAACAAACCAAATAGATTAAATAAACTTGTTGGATCTCTTTCACTTAGATCATGTATCCAACCAAAAAAAGGCTGATGTCTCATTTCAATTGTAACAAACAACATTTTATAAATTGCAAAAAAGAACGGTATTTGTATTAAAATAGGTAAACACCCGCTTACAGGATTCACCTTCTCTCTTTTGTAAAGAGCCATCATTTCTTGTTGCAACTTCATTTTATCCTCCTTATGAAGTTCTTTAAGTCTTACCATTTCGGGTTGAAGAACTTTCATTTTTGCCATTGATCTAAAAGAGTAGTTAGCGAGAGGAAAAAATAATATTCTTATACAAGCGGTTATTAGTATAATTGCAATTCCATAGTTACCGGTTAATTTAAAGAAATAATCGGATATCAAAAATATTGGTTTTGTTAAAAAATATAGGAAACCCCAATCAATTGCTAAATCAAATTTATTAATATTTAGTTTTTCCGCATAACCATCAACAACATCCACTTCTTTCGCCGCAATAATCACTTTTACCTGATTAGTTTTGCTTTCATTAGCCCTGACTTCTGTTGCAGCAGTCTCTATGAAGTTAGCTTTAAATTTATTTTTATAATCGAAATCTGATCTAAAACTTTTATTACTTTCTGGGATTAAACTTGTTATCCAATATTTATCTGTAATACCCATCCATCCTTTGTTAGCATTTACAGAGTACTTTTTGTCTTTTATGTCATCGTAATCTTCCTCAACAAGATTATCATCAAAAACACCTAATAAACCTTCGTGTAATATATAAAAATCAGTTACATCAGGAGCTAAGTTTCTAATAATCTGTCCGTAGGGATAAAAGTTATAAGTATTTTGAGTATTATTGGTAATTTTTTGGTTAACAGTAAATAAAAATTTATCATCTATACTTATTTCTTTCTCAAATGTTATATTCTGCTTATTATTCCATACTAATTTAACTGGACTGTTCGGTGTTAGTAATTTATTACCAATAACCTCCCATTTTGTATTTGAATTGGGAACTTCAATATCTTTATTATTTATAGCCCAACCTGTTTCTATATAATAACCATTTTCAGACTCTTTAGGATTAAGCAAAACTACATTTTCATCAGAGTCTAAAGTTTCAGTGTATTTCTTAAAAATCAGATCATCGATTAATGATCCCTCTAGAGAAATAGAACCTTTAATATTTTCATTTTCAAAAAATATCCTTTCAACTTTGTTAATTGCCTCTGATCTAGAAATTTTATTATTCTCAATATTTTGCTCTATTTTTGGAGCTTCGTTCAGTTGAAGATTGTTCTTTTTTTGATCATTATTAGTCACCTGCTTTGGATCAGGACTTGGCGGAGCAAAAAATAATCCATAGAGAATTATTACTGCTGCACTTAATGAAATTGCTGCTATTACGTTTCTTGTATCCATTATTTAATATTCTTTTTCTTTACCGGATCATACCCATGTCCTCCTCCCAAAAATTTTATAGGATGACAAGATAAAATTCTTCTGATGCCTTTATAACAACCTTTCAAAACACCATGTTCATTTAAACTATCAATAAAATACTCTGAACAAGTTGGAAGATACCTGCAATTATTACCCAGAACAGGTGAAATGAAATATTTATAAAATTTTATTAAATATATTAATCCTCTTTTAATCATAATTATCTAATTTTTTTAAACTCACTAAAAAGTTTTATTTTGATAAAATTGTATTCATCTTCTAAAACAGATTTTCTAGCAATTAATAAGTAACTATAGTCAAGATTAATTTTAATTTTTTTTAAAGCCTCATTCATCATATTTCTTAATCTTCTTTTAATTTTATTTCTTACAACAGCTGTACCAATTTTTTTTTTTGTAATAAAACTTATATTAAAATATCTATTATTTTTATTTTCTAATCTCCTATAAAAAATTGTTGAATATCTATTTGAAATTTTTTTACCATTTAAAATAAATTTAAAATCCTCATTTTTGGATAAACTTTTTAATTTAACCTGCATTAAACAGTGAGTTTTTTTCTACCCTTACTTCTTCTTCTTCTAATTAGTTTTCTTCCGCCTTTAGTCTTCATTTTAGACCTAAAACCATGCCTTCTTTTTCTCACTTTTCTACTAGGTTGATATGTACGTTTCATATTAAGGCTTCTTTTTTGTTAAATTTCGGTAGTTATACAATTTAATGTATATAAGTACAGCGATTTTTAATAAATTAGAACAAAATGGAAAATGAAAATAAATTAAAAATTATTCTTGGTATTATATATCTTTCCATAGTTACTGGCTTTTTGTTGCTCTTTTTTAGCTATTTCTCATTTGACGACTTTTCAAGTTTTGAACTTATAAAAAATAATAGAGACAAATTAAATGATATCAAAAATTCCAATCTTTTAATTGCTAGCATATTATTTTTTATTGGAGTGATTATTTGGGTTATGCTCTTAGGATTTGGTTCACCAGTTTTTTTAGTTGGAGGATTTGTATTTGGGAAATGGATTGGAACAATAATTATTGTATTTGGTTTATCAATTGGAGCAACTCTTTTATACATCAGCGCAAATTATTTTTTTAAAGATTTAATTAAAAAAAAATTTTCGTCTAAGTTTTCTAATCTTACCGAAAAATTTAAAGAAAATGAATTTACTTTTTTTTTGATATATAGATTTGTTGGTGGAATACCTTTCTTTCTTTCAAACATTTTGCCAACACTATTTAATGTTAAAATTAAAAATTTCTTTTTAGGATCTGTTATTGGAATGACCCCTCAGCTATTTGTTGGAGCTTCACTTGGTGCAGGACTAAATAAAATAATTGAAAACAATCAAGAACTTCCAAGTATATTTGATATAATTTTAACTCCAGATATTTATGTTCCAGTAATTGGTATGATAATCTTAGTTATAACCGGATTTATAATTAAAAAAAAATTCTACAAATAACTGGTGCCCTCACCCAGAATTGAACTGGAAACTCATCCTTACCATGGATGTGTTATACCATTTAACTATGAGGGCTTTTTTTAATTATAATTAGTGTATAAAATTGTTTTTTTCAAATAAATGCCTTAATTTTTTTAGAAAATCGGGTATATCTAAATTAGGTAAATGATATGGGAATTCACTACGACTATAAATCGACAAGAGGAGCTAAAGCTATGGAGAAGCAGGCTAAAAGAGAAAAAAAGCTTGCTGAAAAAAGAGCAAAAAAAATAGCCAAACAAGGTGAACCCAAAATTACAGAGGATAAAACAATTCCAATCGATCAAGTAATAACCTTGGACCACCTTACCAATCCAGACAAAAAGTAATCAAGATGGACAGGAAGAAGGATAAAAAAGCTAAACTAGAGGAAGCTTTGCGTAGGAACCTAAGAAAAAGAAAAATTTTTCAAAGAAAAAATAAAAAAAATAAATAAATGTCAGTGCAATCAGATAAGTGGATAATCAAAATGGCGAAAGAACAAGCAATGATTTCACCATTTGAGGATAAACAAATAAGGGAAGGGAAAATTTCATTTGGTGTTTCCTCATACGGTTACGATGCAAGAGTATCTAATGAATTTAAAATATTTACTAATGTTAACTCTGAAATTGTAGATCCAAAAAATTTTAAACCAACAAATTTTGTAACAAAAGAATCTGATGAATGCATTATTCCACCTAATTCTTTTGTTTTGGCAAGAACAGTAGAATATTTTAAAATCCCTAGTGATATCTTGGTTATTTGTTTAGGTAAGTCCACTTATGCAAGATGTGGAATAATTGTTAATGTAACACCTCTGGAACCAGGATGGGAAGGTCATGTAACTCTTGAATTTTCTAACACAACTCCATTACCAGCCAAAATTTATGCTAATGAAGGTGTTGCCCAATTTATATTTTTAAAAGGAAACGAGAAACCAGATGTCTCATATGCGGATAGAAACGGAAAATATATGGGTCAAAAAGGAGTAACCCTCCCTAAAATATAAAATGGATAAATTTAAAATCATTGGTCCCTCTAAGATCAGAGGAGATGTATCTATTTCTGGAAGTAAAAATGCTGCTTTACCAATACTTGCTGCAACTTTACTCTTTGATAAAAATGTAACAATTAAAAATCTTCCACGAGTTAAAGATATAGATACAATGCTTAATTTGTTAAAATCACTAGGAAGAAAAATTAGCTTTAAAAATAAAAAAAAAATCGCGACAATCTCAAAAGGAAAAAAAAATAATTTTTTTGCACCTTATTCTCTAGTTAAAACAATGAGAGCAGGAATTTTAGTTCTTGGTCCTTTATTGGCAAAAAATAAAAAAGCAAAAGTAAGTAGCCCAGGTGGTTGCAGTATAGGCGTAAGACCAATAGATATACATTTAAAAGCTATATCAAAGCTAGGTGTTAAAATACAAATTGAAAAAGGATATGTTAATGCAAAAGCTCAGGAAGGATTAGTTGGTTCAGAAATAAGATTTTCAAAAATATCTGTTGGAGCTACTGAAAATTTAATTCTTGCTGCTTGTCTTGCAAAAGGAACAACAACAATAAAGAATTGTGCTATAGAGCCTGAGATCAAGGATTTGACAAATTTTCTTAAAACAGCTGGCGCTAAGATCAAGTGGATTGGTAAAAGAACTTTAAAAATAGAGGGTGTTAAAACATTAAAAAGTATAACTTACTCTATCATGAATGATAGAATTGAAGCAGGCACTTTTTGTGTTGCCGCATGTCTGAATGGTGGAAACTTAAAAATTAAGAACTTCGAGCCAAAAATTATTAATACAGAGATAAATTTACTTAAGAAAATTGGCGCTAAGATAAAAATCACAAAAAATACAATTCAAATTAAGGGACCAAAAAAAATTAGAAGTTTAGATTTTTTAAAAACTGGGGAATATCCAAATTTCCCCACTGATTTGCAAGCTCAAATTATGGTATTATTAACTAGAGCAAATGGGAAAAGTACAATTGAAGAAAATATATTTGAAAATAGATTTATGCATGTTCCAGAATTAAAAAGATTAGGTGCAAAAATAAATATTAAAGGTAACAAGGCAATTATTGAAGGAACTAATAATCTAGAGGGAGCTGAGTTAATGTCTAGTGATTTAAGGGCATCAGTAGCTCTAGTTTTAGCAGCTTTTATTTCAAGAGGAACATCTATTATAAATAGAGTATATCATTTAGACCGAGGTTACGAAAAAATTGAAAATAAATTAAAAAAAATTGGGGTAAAAATTAAAAGAATATCTTAGTGAATAGTTTTTTAAAGAAAGTAATCGCTCAATCTCCAGATGACTTACAAATTATATCAGCAATATGCGCAGAGTCTAAAGTCAAAATTTCTGATATAAAATATTTGCCATCTACAAAAATTTTTTTTCTTTCTGTTTTAAGAATAGATAAGGAATCAGATAGTAGCAAACCTATTAATAGTGTTATAAAATTTGAATTTATTGAAAGTTCCAAGTCTAAAAACATTAATCAATCCAATGTAGATTTAACTTTAGAATTATTTGCAATTGATATTTTTAAAAAAAAAGAAAATTTTGAAATAGTTCTGTTATTTTCGAAAAATGGAATTATAACACTGTCCACAGAAGTTATTGATGTAACGTTAGAAGACCAAAAAATTGAAAATGATAAAAGTAATTAATTGTAAGAAAAAAAATTATAAAAGAGAATTAGTATCTTTTTTGGATAAAAGGAGATCTGGAAAAGCAGTAGACACTTCGATAGTTCCAAAAATTTTAAAAGACATCAAAATTAATGGAAGAAAAGCACTTTTAAAGTATGAGAAAAAATTTAGTAAAAATTCAGAGATAGTTCCTCCAAAAGATAAAGTAAACAAAGCAATTAATACATTAGAACCTAAGATTAAAAAAAGTATCGATTTAGCCTATAATAGAATTTTTAAGTTTCATTCACTACAAAAACCAAAAAATATTAAGTATGTAGATAATTTTAAAAATAAACTTGAATATAAGCATGTGCCACTACAGTCTGTAGGTGTTTATGTACCAGCTAATTTACCATCCACATTATTAATGAATGCAGTGCCTGCAAAAATTTCTGGAGTAAAAAGAATTGTTTTGGCCAATCCAAAACTTAATGGAAAACTAAATCCTGCTGTTCTTTATGCAGCTAAAAAAGTTGGAATTAAGGAAATTTACTCAATGGGTGGTGCCCAAGCTATAGCAAGTTTAGCGTATATTCAAAAAGTGAATAAAATTGTTGGGCCTGGAAATATTTATGTTGCAAGAAGCAAACGTGAAGTCTTTGGTGATGTTGGAACAGAAGGAATGGTCGCTGGGCCTAGTGAAATTTGTGTTTTAGCAGATGGTAAAACTGATCTAAATCAAGTTATAACATCTATGATTGGACAAGCAGAACATGATATAAATTCTCAGTGTGTTTTAATTACGAAAGACAAAAAATTAGCAAATAAATTTAATATAGAAATAAAAGAAAGTATCAAAAAAATTCAAAGGAAAAAAGTTGTTTTAAAAAGTTTAAAAAATAATGGATTAATTGTGTTAGCCCAAAGTGATAAGCAAATAATAGAAGCAATTAATGAAGTTGCTCCAGAGCACTTAGAAATTAATGTGTCTAATTATAAAAAGTATTTAAATCAAATTCATAATGCAGGAAGTATTATGATTGGAAAGTATTCTCCAATGGCTGTCTCAGATTATAATGTTGGTTCAAACCATGTATTACCAACTTTAGGATCTGCAAAATTTTCATCTGGACTAAATCTTAGTGAATTTTATAAAAAAATTAGCCATATAACTCTTACAAAAAAAGGTATTGAGAAATTAGGAGAATCCGCTACACATCTCGCTGAGTATGAAGAACTAGATAATCATGCTCAAAGTATTAAATCTAGAATGAGGAGATAATAATTTGAGTAAACAGGATACGTTGGAGTTTGAAGGTGTGGTAACAG
Source organism: uncultured Pelagibacteraceae bacterium (assembly GCA_902527605.1). Taxonomy (GTDB): domain Bacteria; phylum Pseudomonadota; class Alphaproteobacteria; order Pelagibacterales; family Pelagibacteraceae; genus Pelagibacter. The sequence goes on from CABZPQ010000001.1 coordinate 145,248, forward strand.
ATCTTCTTCCTAATGCTATGTTTAGAGTTAAACTAGACAATGGTCATAATGTTACGGCTCACACGGCAGGAAAACTTAGAAAAAATCGTATTCGTGTTTTACAAGGAGATAGAGTGAAATTGGAAGTATCTCCATACGATTTATCAAAGGGTCGTATAATTTTTAGATCATAATATGGCTTCGTAGCTCAGTTGGTAGAGCAGAGCCCTGAAAAGGCTTGTGTCGCTGGTTCGAGTCCCGCCGAAGCCACCACTCCCATGTGGTATTAATATCCATCATTATGCTTGCATTCAAAATTAAAATCTAATACCTATCCATCAGCTATTTATAGCTAATTATATAATAACAAAGAAAGAGTAACTAAAGTATGAGTACATTAAAAGGCAAAGTAAAGTGGTTCAACGGTAAGAAGGGCTACGGTTTTATTGAAAGAGAAGACGGAGAAAAAGATTGTTTCGTTCATGCGAGTGCAGTTAGAGAAGCTGGGCTAAGATTTTTGAATGAAAACGATGCTATAGAATTCGAAATTCAAGATGGCGAAAAAGGTCCAAGCGCTGTAAATTTGAAAAAATTAGGTTAATAAAATTTAATTCATCAAAAATATTTGTATAGGAATAGGATATGTTAAAAACATAGCTATTCCTGTGCAAAACCTTTTCTTGCTTGCATTTAAAAAAAAAAATGCTAATTACACAGCAATGAATAAATTCGTTATTACTAACAGAGAAACTCACAGACATCATTTTCACGCTGGCTGCAAGCTAGCTATTTAATTATTTATAAATTTAATTTTATCCACATTTAGTATAAAACAGTAGAAGGAGCACGGGTAGCTCAGTTGGTTAGAGCAGCGGTTTGTGGAACCGAAGGTCGACAGTTCGAATCTGTCCCCGTGTACCAAAAAATGAATAAAGAAAAAAAATTGTCTGCAAATACCCCTTCGGGTTTTGTTGATAGATACGGAAAAGAATTAGCGTTAAAAGAAAATTTAATTGCTAAGATTGAGGAAAATTTTTTAAAATTTGGTTTTTCCAAGCTAGAAACCCCAAGCTTTGAAATATCAGAAAATATAGGAAAATTTTTACCAGATGAAGATAGGCCAAGCTCTGGTGTATTTGGTTTTCAAGAGGAAAATAATAGCTGGATATCATTACGTTATGATTTAACTGCGCCATTAGCAAGATACGTATCTCAAAATTATTTAAATATCTCAAATCCTTTTAAAAGATATCAGATTGGTAATGTATGGCGAAATGAGAAACCCGGTCCTGGTAGATTTAGAGAGTTTACACAAGCTGATTGTGATATTGTTGGATCTAGTAATCCTTTAGCAGATGCTGAGATGTGCAATCTTTTAGCTGACACATTATATTTCTGTGGCTTAAAAAAAAATCAATATCAAATCAAATTAAGTAATAGAAAATTAATTCAAGGACTTATTGAAAACTTAAAAATTTCCGAAAGCAAACAACAACTTACTGTTTTGAGAGCTATTGATAAACTTGATAGAGTTGGAATTGATGGTGTTAAACAATTGCTTACAACAGGACGTGAAGACAAATCTGGTGATAAAACTATTGGAGCAAACCTCTCTGATAATCAAGCTGAAGCTATAGTCAGTTTTATAAATATGAAATCTTTAGATGAAATTAGGTCAGCTGTACCAAACAAATTAGTTGAAGATGGTGTTGATGAATTAAATAAAGTATTAGATGGAATAAGTTATTCAACTAATTTTGATCAAATAATTTTTTCTCCTGAAGTTATTAGAGGACTTGAATATTATGATGGCCCAATATTTGAGGCAAATTTAACATTTAAAGTTAAAAATCAAAAAAACCAAGAGGTGGAGTTTGGGTCAGTTGGTGGAGGTGGAAGATATAATTCTTTAGTTTCACGGTTTAAAAAAGTAGACCTATCTGCGACAGGTGTATCTATAGGTCTTGATCGTTTGTTATACGCTTTAGTTCAGTTAAACAAAATTGAAGTAAAAAATAATTCACCAATAATAATTTGTGTTTTAGATGAAAAATATCTCTCTAATTATTATGAATTGTTATCAAAACTTAGAAATCAAAATATAAGATCTGAAGTTTATCTGGGAGACTCAGGTTTGAAATCTCAATTAAAATATGCTGATAAAAGAAGCTCTCCAGCTGTAATTCTTTGTGGAGATGATGAATTTAAAAATAATAAAATTACTATAAAAAAATTAGTCCCAAATTTAGAAGAAACATCAAGAAATTTATCTAGAGAAGAATGGAAAAAATCTGAAAATACTCAAATTACATTTGATAAGGAGAACCTGATTGATGAAATCAAAAAACTTATCTGAAAATATTTTAAAAGTAATTAAGTCAAATGGATATAAATATATTGATCTTGATACTGTTATTGACACCAATTTAATATTGGAAAGATCAGGAGAAAATTTCAAAAGATTTATATTTTCTTTCAATGATCAATTAGGAAATGAACTTTGTTTAAGACCTGATTTAACAATTGCATCTTGTGTTAGATATTTAAATAATAAAAAGAAAACTAGTGAAAAAATTTTCTATAGTGGTCAAGCATTTAGAAAAGGATTAAATAAAAAAGATTCTGTTATCAGGAGTCAAATTGGTTTTGAAATATTAGGATCTTTTACTGAAAAAAAAGATGATAAAAAAATAATAGAAACTTCACTTAAAGCATTATCAAAAATTAAATATAAAAGTGGAAATTTAGTAATAGGTAACATAGAAATTTTTAGGCTTTTGTTAGATAAATTGGATTGTCCAGCAAGATGGAAACTAAGATTGCAACGTCATTTTTGGAGAGAAAAATATTTTAATGATTTATTAAAAAGATTGGAGACGAATTCTGATATCGACCCAACAATTGTAGAAATAGATAAAAAAAAATATTCTAAAATGATTAATGGAAATCAAAAAAAAGAAGTTGCTGGAAGATCAATAGAAGAAATATTATTAAGATTTGACACTAAAATTAAAGATCCAAGAAGAATAAAGAAAGGTAGTAACGTTGTAAAAATTTTAAAAGAGTACTTAAAAATTGAATGTCCTATTAATCAAGCATCTAAAAAGTTAAATTTATTTTTTAAAAAAAATAAAATTAATCTTAGAGTTCAGGATGACTATTTTCCAATAACTAAAAATAAAATTAATAAATTAAATGTTAGATTTAATTCTTCTTTCGGAAGACATCTCGAATATTACACTGGTTTGGTATTTAAGATTGATATTAAATCGAAGTCTGAGAAATTAAATATTAAAGGTGGTAGATACGATTCTTTAATTAAAGATCTTGGCTTTAAAAAAAATATACCAGCTGTTGGAGCTGCTATTAACTTAGAAAAAATATGATAATTTGGTTAGCTTCATATCCTAAAAGTGGAAATACTTGGTTGAGATCTTTAATAGCAAATTACTATTTTTCAGAAACAGGTGATTTTAATTTTGAACTTTTAGAAAAAATAGATTCTTTCCCAAGTAACAAATATTTTAGAAAGTATTTAGATAAATTTAACCAGCCTCACGATACTTCAAAGTATTGGATAAAGGAGCAAGAAAAAATTAATCAATCCAAAGGTTTGAAATTTTTTAAAACCCATAATGCACTTTGTAAAATAAACGGTAATCAATTTACTAATAAAGAAAATACAGTAGGTGTTATTTATATAGTTAGAGATCCGAGGAATGTAATTTCTTCATTATCAAACCATTATCAAATTTCTGTCGATGAAGCTTTTCAATTTATGACAGATGAAAAAAGAGGAATTGTCTCCAAAGAAAAAGAGAGATTTTTAGGCTTTCAAGCACTTTTTTCATGGAAGTTAAATCAGAAATCATGGGTAGATAATAAATTATATCCAGTTTTAACTGTAAGGTATGAAGATCTACAAAGTGATGCACTAAATACTTTTAAACATGTTATTAACTTCGTTCATAAAATTTCTAAATCAGATGAAAAATTTAATAAAGAAAAAGCATTAAAATGTATAAGAAATTGCAATTTTAATAATTTGAAAAAACTAGAGGACGAAAAAGGTTTTGCAGAAGCAATTACAAAAAAAGGTTCTGACGAAAAAATAAAATTTTTTAATTTAGGAAAAGATAATGATTATAGGAAATTACTTAATGAGAATTTAATAAAAAAAATGAACAATTTATTTCAAGAAGAATTAGTAAAATATAAATATGAGTAACAACATTGTTAAAATTGGAATTCCAAGTAAAGGTCGTTTACGATCTGGAGTATTAAATATTTTTAAAAAAAAGAAATTAAAAATTCTATCTGAAAGAGGTGAGAGAGACTTATTTGGATTTATCAAAGGAAAAAAAAATATAGTTATTTATTATCTTCATGCTAGAGAGATAGTAGAACGTCTTGCAGATGGATCTTTAGATATTGGTTTCTCTGGATATGATTTATTAAAGGAAAGCGAAATTAATATTCAAAAAAAGGTGATTGTAAAAAAAAAGTACAATTTTGGAGAGGCTACACTTGTAGTTGCAATTCCAGATGATTGGATAGATGTACAGACAATGCCTGATCTTGAAGAAATAGCTTTTGAATTTAAAGATAAAAAAAGAAATAGATTACGTATAGCAACAAAATATCCTAATCTAACTAGAGAATTCATGTTCTCAAGAGGAGTTACACAATTCAAATTGGTAAAGAGTCTCGGCGCAACAGAGATATATCCATTTACTGGATCATCAGAAATTATAACTGATATAACTTCAACAGGAGCAACCTTAAAAGCTAATAAATTAAGGATATTAAAAGACGGAATAATTCTTAAATCCCAAGCATGTTTAATGACCTCAAAAAAAAATAAAGAGGAAGAACTCTTAAAAGTTTTTTAAATAAACTTTAAATTTTATTAAGTAAGTGTAACATACGAATCATGGATATAATTTTGATAATTATTTTAGCTTCAATATTAATAGCCACTTTATCTATCCTTTATTTAAATATTAAATCAAATATAAAAAAAGAGGATGAAAACAAAGCTGATGAGATAGCTAATCTAAATGCCGAAATAATTAAATTAAAAGATAGTTTAAATACTACTATAAATACATCTTTAAGTTCGATGTCTTCATCTTTTAACAATCTTTCAACTGGTGTTACGAAAGATATGACAGCAGCTCTGACAAAAGTTGATGAGAAAGTTGCAGCTTTTAATTCCCAAGTTGAAAATTTAAACGAAAGTCAGAAAGGCATTAATAAAATTTTAGCTGGAGTCAAAAAGTATGGAACTTTAGCTGAGTTCAGCCTGGGCTCACTTATTAAGGATTTACTACCTTCTTCACAGTACCTTTCAAATGTTAAAATGAAGGAGGAAACTAGCGAAAATGTTGAATTTGCTATTAAACTTCAAGAGGGTGTATTGGTTCCGGTTGATAGCCATTTTCCTGTTGAGAGATTTAAAGCTATTCAAGATGCTCATCAAGAAGACGATAAAAAAGCTATTGCGGATGCAAGAACTAAACTTGCAAAAGCATTTAAAGAAAAAGCCAAGAGTATAAATGAAAAATATATTGTCCCACCTAAAACCACTGATTTTGCAATAGTGTATGCCCCAACAGAGAGTTTGTTTTTAGAGTTAGCTAATTATCAAGATCCAAATACTAAAGAATTATTGAGCCAAGAATTAATGAAAAAATATAAAGTAACTGTTATGGGGCCAAATAATTTATCTGGGTATCTACAATCATTACACATGGGTTTTCAAACATTAAAAGTTCAAAAACACGCAACAGAAATATATGATCATTTAAAAACAATAAGTACTAGATTTACAAAACACTTTGATGGAATTGTTAATCTCAGAAAAAAATTAGAAGAGGCAATGACAGCTGTTGATAAATTTGGAACAGATGCAAGATCTATTAAAAGAACATTAGAAAATATAAAAGATCCCGAGCAAATTGAAAAAGCTATTGAAACAGAAAATGTCGAGAAATTTGAGGATATTCCAAGACAAGCAAAAAATTAAATTAATTCTATTACAAAAAATTTAATGAAATGGAATAATAAATTTAATTATCCCAAGTCTTCAAGGTCAATTGAAGATGGATACAGAAAATATTTATTAGGAGAGAACAAACTACCAAGTGTTACTACTATTCTAAGTACTACAAAGTCTGAAGAAGAGAAGGCAGCTCTTGCAAATTGGAGAGAGAGAGTAGGTATTAAGGAAGCAAATAGAATTAAAACAGAGGCGTCATCGAGAGGTACTTCTATGCACTCTTATATTGAGGACTATTTAAGAGGAAGAATTAATGAGAGTTTTTTTGAGAGTAATGAACAATATAAAAATATGGCTAAAGAAATAATTCAAAAAGGAATTAATGGAAGACTTAACGAAGTATATGGAATGGAAGAAACTTTATATTATCCAGATCAATATGCTGGAACAGCTGACATGATAGCAGTATACGAAGGTAAAGATGTCATTGTAGATTTTAAACAGTCTAATAAACCGAAAAAAGTAGATTACATTCAAGATTACTTTTTGCAATTAGGAGCATATACTTTAGCACATGATACCGTCCATGGAACTAAGATGAAAGCGGGTATAATATTATTATGTACTAAAGATATTTTATTCCAAGAATTTAAAATTGAGGGAGCTGAATTAAAAATGTATCAAAATTTATTTTTAGGAAGGGTTAAAAAGTTTTACGAATTGAATAATATATCTTGACTTTAACTAACCAATCCATAAAAGAGTTATTAATACCTGAGCTAATCGTTTATATGCTAATGGTTAAGTCTTTAAAAAACTTTCCAAAAACCCATAAAATATTAGCTAATTTGAGGATAAATTTATGAATTTAGCAATTTGGGACATAGAATCATCGAGCGCAAGCACTGACTTCGGGAGCATCATAGAAATCGGCGGAATTTTAGTTGATGAAAATTTTAAAGAAAAAGACAGATTTAATTTAAGATGCCGCTTGCCTGAAGGTGAGGTCTTTCAAGCGATGGCATTAATTGTAAACAAGACATCAATAAAACAATTAACCCAAACAAATCTATCTCATTACCAATTGTTAGCTGAGGTTGAGAAAATTTTTAAACGATGGTCACCCTGTGTTTTTCTTGGATGGAGTAATATTGGGTTTGATGACGAAATGATAAGAAAAGAGTTTTTTAAAGGGATTAGATATCCATATCTTACAAATGCCGCTCCAAATAAAAGACACGATGGTATTAATATTGCTCGTGCAGCTTATGCGATAGATCCGTCAATTTTAGAAGTAGAATTTAATGAAAAAAATAACGCAGTATTTAAATTAGAATCATTAGCAAGAATGCAGGGTATAGATTCAACCGATGCTCATAGTGCTTTAAGTGATAGTATTATGACTGCCAAAGTCTTAAATATTGTCAAAAAAAAACAACCAAGTACTTGGGAGTCTTTTTTTAAAACTGCAAATAAATCTGACACTGAAACTATTATAAAGAAAGGGGAAATTATTACCTTAAATGAGTATTATTATGGTAAATCTAGACTTCATCTTGTTGCACCTCTTCATCAAAAATATTGCATGCATCCAATATATGCCGGCTGGTATTATGCATTCGACTTAAGGATTGATATAGAGCCTCTATTAAATCTATCGATAAATGAGCTAAAAGTTGAAATGAAAAAGTCTCCTAAATTTTTAAGAACTATTAGGTCTAACAAGGCTCCGATTATTGTAGATGCTAAATACGGTATGCAAGCAGAACCTTACAATGTGATGGATAAATCGTTAATTAATAAAAGAGCAGATATAATTAGAAATAACGAAAAATTTTCCCAAAATATACTTCATGCATTAAGAGAAGTAGCTCAAGAAAAAGAACAATCTAAAACACAAGAAGATATATATGCTGAAGAGAGCATTTATACTAAATTTACATCAAACAAAGATACTGCCTTATTTCCTGCTTGGCATGCAGCATCATGGAAAGATAAACTTAAATTATTAGATAAATTCGATGATGATCGTTTAGTGGGATTTGGAAAAAAAATTATTTTTCAAGAAGCGCCCGAAGTTCTCCCCGAGAGCATGCTTAAAACAATAAAACGAGAAATTGCAAAGCGGATTTTGAGTGAAAAAAAAGAAAAATGGTGGACAATTCCTACACTCTATACAGAAATTGATACACTAAGAGAAAAATATACTAATGAGAATGACAATGAAAAGCTCGCATTACTAGATGAATTTAATGAATATGCAATGTCAATACAGAAAAAGTATGAAAATGTTTAATGTGGATAATTTAAACATTTCTTTTTTAACTATTGATAAAAAAATTTTTATTTATATATAAAACTGATGGCTACATTAAAAGTAACAGACGAAAAATTTGAAGAACAAGTTTTAAAAAACGAAAAACCAGTTTTAGTAGATTTTTGGGCCGAATGGTGTGGACCTTGTAAAATGGTTGGACCAATTTTAGAGGAAATTTCAGAGGAGATGGCGAATGATATTGTCATTGCAAAACATGACATAGATTCAGAGCCCAACATGCCTACTAAGTACGGTGTTCGTGGAATTCCTACAATGCTTTTATTCAAAGGTGGTGAATTAAAAGCTACAAAAGTTGGGGCTACACCAAAAAGTGATATAATAGCTTTTATAAAAGAAAATATTTAATTTAAATTAAGTATCTCTCCAGCAAGATATAGAGACCCAGTAATCATTATCAAATCACCTTTCTCTGGGTTTAGAGAATTAAGAGCCTCTTCAATAGATTTTTTGTAATTAACATTAGGATATTTATTTAATTTTTCTTTTAAATCTATTCCTTTGATAGCATTTGGTTGGTTAGGAATATCAATTGTTGTTATGGAAGATATATTATTAAAATTGCTTAAATATTCTTTGTGATCTTTATTAGACATCATTCCAAGAATTAAATGCTTTTTACAATCAAGAGTGTTTAAATATTCATTAAGCGCTCTAGCACCTAAAGGATTATGTGATCCATCTAAATATAATCTATTATCCTTACAAATATTTTTAAGTTTTCCAGATTTAATTTCTTGAAGTCTTGCTATACTTTTTATTCTAGTAATGCCTTCTTTAATATTTTCATCTTTTACTCCTAGCTGTAAATTTCTTACTGTAGCAATAGCTGCTGCACAATTATCAATTTGGAAATTACCTAAAAGATTTGGTTTTTGTAATTTTAAACCACCATATTCATCTTCATAATAAATAAAATCATTTTCACTTAATGAATAATTAAAATCATCTCTATAAATAATTTTTTTTGATTGATTATTATTAATTGTTTTTTTTATTAAGTTCAAAGTTTCATCCGAGCTCTGTTTGCTAACCACAATAGTAGAATTTAGTAGGGATGATGTTTTTTCATAAACAATTTTTTCAATATTTCGCTCATTTTCTGGTAACCAATCTAAATGATCTAATCCTATTGAAGTAACAATACTAGATAAATTAGTATTAATAATATTTGTTGCATCAAATCTATGAAATAGTCCGCTTTCTATAATATTTATTTTGTCTTTAAATTTACTTGCATTATAAAAATATGCTGCAGTTAATATTTCGAAATATGTTATTTGTTCTCCATTATTAACATTTTCAACTTCTTCTAATAAATCTGATAACTTATCATCAGATATTTCTTCGTCGTTAAAGATAAATCTCTCATTAATTTTTTGAATATGTGGGCTAGTATATATATTGCAGTTTATATTGGCATTTTTTAATATTGATCTTAATCCTTGTATTGTTGAATACTTACCATTTGTACCAACTACAGATATATATTTTAAATCCTTTTGTGGATTGCCTAATTTATTACAAAGGTTTTTAACTCTATCTAAACTTAGATCGATTTCTTTAGGATGCAGCTTTTGCAAGCGGTTCAATATTGTCTGAAGTTTCATCTATTTGTTTTTCATTTACCGCGTTATCTTTTTTTAACAATATTGATAATATTAAGCTTATTTCGGTTTTTAAATCTTTTCTCTCAACAATTCTGTCAACAAATCCATGTTTTTCAACAAATTCAGATGTTTGAAAATCAGGGCTCAACTCCTCTTTCACTGTAGCCTGTATAACTCTTTTTCCAGCAAAAGCTATTAAGCAACCAGGTTCAGCAAAATGAATATCTCCCAACATCGCAAAAGATGCAGTAATTCCACCAGCTGTTGGATCTGTAAAAATAACTAAATAAGGAAGATTATTTTTTTTAAGTTCATTAATTGCAAGAGTAGTTCTTGTCATGTTTGCAAGTGCAATCGGTGACTCAAACATTCTTTGTCCTCCACCACAGGGAAAGAAAACAAATGGAGTTTGATTGTCAATAGCGTGTTGAACACCATAAATAATTGCTTCACCTTCAGCAGCACCAACAGAGCCACCAATAAACTCAAAATTTATTGCTCCAGCTGTTACTTCTACTCCATTTATTGTTCCTTTAGCAATCATCACTGCTGAATTTTGATTGGTTTTCTTTCTTGCAGATTTCAGTCTATCTTTATAAGATTTAGTATCTACCCATCCAAGAGGATCTTCCGCAGGAATTGGTGTATCTAGTATCTCATAAGCATTTTTCCCAAAAATTATATCAAATCTTTGTCGACAATTAATTCTATGATGTTTTCCACACGAGTTGCAAACCCATAAATTTTCTTCAAGATCTTTTTTTAATATTGGGCCTTTGCAACAACTAGTCCAGTCTGAGTTTGCTATATCTTCTTTTGATGGTCTTTTTTTTAAAATTTTTTTAATTTTTTCACCAAAACTTAAAGTTTTTAAAATCCAGTTCATACTATTTTATTTTTCAATTTTTTTACTAGCTTACTTACATTTGTGACAGGATTTTGTCTATGCTTTAAACTCCTGCTAATTTCCTTACAAATAGCACTTCCAACAACTAATCCATCTGCAGATTTGAGTTTGCCAATTGTTTTTTCAGTGATTCCAAAACCAATAACAATTTCTTTCTTAGGATCAATTTTTTTTATTTTGGTATAATTTTTTAATATATCATTAGGTGAAACTTTTAGTTTACCACCTGTTGTGCTCAACATTGAAATAAAATAATTCATAGGATGAGAGTCTTTTATAATTTTTTTAAGCCTAATTTTTGTTGTTGTTGGTGATAAAAGCTGAATAAAATATATAGATTTTTTTTTACATTTTTTTGCGAAATTTTTATTTTCTGGCCAAGGCAAATCTACAACTATCAATCCATTTACTCCAGATATCTTACACTTATTTAAGAATTTATTTTCACCAAATTGAAAGATCATATTGTAATAGCCCATTAATATAATAGGTTTATTCTTATCAAACTTTTTGAAATCTTTTACAATTTTAAAAATATCATTTACTTTAATTCCATTTTTGATTGCTCTATATGCACTTGTTTGAATTTGACTTCCATCTGCTACGGGGGTGTTATGGGGCACACCTACTTCTAAAATATCTGCATTTTTAGAAATTGATTTTAATATATCTAAAGATTGTTTTTTTGAGCTATCTCCAGCGACAGTATAAGTTAGTAAAGCTGGTCTATTTTCTTGTTTAGCTTTTTTAAATGCTAAACTAATTGGATTTAACATATTTTTTTCCTAATCTTTTCTCTAAAATTCCTCGGTCCTTGTAAGCATCGCCGCAACTGTTAACAACTACGATCGTATCTTTACTCAATTTTTTCGATTCAGCTATTGCAACAGCGAATGCGTGGCTGGGTTCAAGAGATGGTCTTAATTTTTCAAATTTTGTAACAAGTTTGTAAGCATTTAATGCTTGTTCATCACTTGCAGCAGTATATCTAGCTCTCTTTGTGTCTTTTAAAAAACAATGAAGCGGAGAAATTCCAGGGTAATCCAAACCTGCTGAAATAGATTCTGTCTCTTCTATTTGTCCATCTGAGTTTTGATTAACATACTGGGCTGCACCATGTAGAATTCCAATTTTAGAACCATAAGTTAAAGGTGCTGCATGTTTTTTACTTTTTGCAGGTCCCCCAGCTTCTACGCCAATAAATTCACACTGCTTTTTATCATAATCCATAAACTCATTCCAAAACCCAAAACTCGAACTTCCACCCCCCACACAATTGTAAAGTTTAAGTTTTTTTGGAATTGATCCAAACTCATCAATTAATTGAACTTTTAATTCTCTTGAAATTTGACTAGTACTCCATCCGCAAATACGAACAAAAACAGCTGGCCCAACTGTGCTTCCAACACACATGGCTGTAGTATCGCAATTAGCAACCCAGAACCTCATACACTCTGAAACAGCATCCACGAGCGTTTGACTTCCTGAATAAACTGGAACTACCTCGGCACCATTTTTTTTCATGGCTTTTACATTTGGTTGTTGTCTTGCAATATCTTTTGCGCCCATGAAAATTTTACACTTAAGACCAAACTTTTTTGCAGCCATGCTTAACATTTTGCCCGCATACCCGGCACCAGTGTCTCCAATTATAACTTTTTTACCGGAGCGTTTTGCAAGTAAACAATGGACAGTTGCGTTGTAGATCTTGTGTGCTCCACCATTTGCATCTGAAACAACTTTAGACCAAATCTGAGCTCCACCAACATGATTTGTTAAATTTTTTAATTTAATAAATCGAGTAGGGGCACCAACCCAATTTTTAAAATATTTATCTCTTTCTTGTATAAATTTTTTATCTTTTTTAAGTTTGTTAAATAGTACTTCTAAATCTTCGATAGGTTTTTTTAAGGTTTCGGGAACAAAGTTTCCTCCAAATTTACCGCCCCAAAATCCAAGTTTATTGCCTTGGTCTATTACAGGAATTCCTTTTTTAAGTTTCATATTTTTGCAGACAAGTTTAACAATTTATCAATTTTACTTATATCTTTTTTTCCATTTTCATCTTCTAATGCACCACTAAGATCAATCATAAAGTTTTTATTTTTAAAACTAGGAATATCATCTATTTGGATATTTCCTGCAATCATTTTATCCAACTCATCAGGCACTTCATTTAGTAGACTATGATCAAAACTTTCAGATTTGTGGTAACCTTTTGAGTCGAATAAAATCACATCTGATATATCTGAATATTCTTTATATTTTACTACATCATCTTTAATAGAAACGGTAATTGCAGTTATTATTTTTATTTTATATTTTGATTTAATTTCTTCAGTTCTTTTAGGATCTACATCGTAAAGCTGATAATAGTCAAAATTTAAGTCTTTAATCTTTTCTAAAATTTCATCGTTTGGGTTTACAAGCACAGAGACAAAACTTACATTTTTCTTATCAACGTTAATCAAATCTTTTAATTTTTCATATTCAACAAATCTTTTACTTTTTTCATAATTGGTAATGAAACCTATCATAGTAGGCTTGTGTCTATGATTTAAAATATAGTTTAATGTATTAGGATCAGACACCCCACAAATTTTCAAACCTTTGATCATTAATTTAAGTGATCAATTAATGTTTGAACATTTTTTTTGATATTGCCTTTAGTAATGTCTCTTCCTATTACTAACCAATCTGCACCATTTCTATAAGCTTGCTTAGGAGTTAAGGTTCTTTTTTGATCATTTATGTTTGAACTAAATCTTATTCCAGGAGTTATTATTTCTTTTTTAAATACCTTTTTAACTATTTTAGCTTCTTGAGCGCTACATACGATAGCATCTAAATTTGCTTTTCTTGCTAATTTTGCTTGATGCAGTACTAATCTTCTCACATCCTTGTTAAATCCAATTTCTTTTAACGCATGATTATCCAATGAAGTTAAAATTGTAACACCAACTAGTTTCGCTTTGCCTGAAAATTTTTTTGCTGCTTTAAGCGCATTTAAACCAGAACTAATATGTATTGTTATATAATTTAACCTAAGGTCCCTAACAGATTTGATAGTTGAAGCACATGTGTTTGGAATATCGTGAAGCTTAAAATCTCCAAATATTATCTCATTTTTTAAATTTGAGATAAATTTTCTTCCATTTTTAGAATTAATAAATTCTAGTCCAAATTTATATCCAGTAAAAATTTCATCACTCTTAGAATCTCTTATAATTTTTTTTATTCTGTGGACATTATTAGAATCACAAGCAACAAATATTTTATTTTTCTTCATTTATTTTTTTCAACCAAAGCTTTGAGGCTTTAAAAAGTATAGTATATTTTTCATTAACATATATTTTTTCATTAGTTTTCGGATTCCGGGCTGCTCTTGCTTTTTGTAGTTTAGCTTCCAAGGAAAAAACATCCCTTAATTCTACTCTTTCATGTCTTTTTAATGAATTCCTTATTTCTGATAAAAATATAAAAACTAGTTTATTTAAATCTTTTTTTAAAAAATTTGGATAATTATTTGAAAATTGTTTTAAAAGCTCTGATTTTCTTGTAGCCAACTATTTACTCTTCATCTTTTTTTTTTTTATCTCCAAGTTTCTCAGATAATGATGAAAACGGTAAATTTTTACCACTTAGAGGACTTGAAAATTTAGATACAGCCTCTTTATTCTGTAATTCTTCTAATAATTTTATACTTAAACTCACTTTTCGTTTTTCAAGACTCAATTCTGAGATTGCGGCATCAATTCTCTCTCCTCCTACAAATCTTGAAGGTCTAGAGTCGGCTGCGTTTACAGCAATGTTAGATTTTTTTATTAAAAAATCTAATTCACACGATTCTGGCTTAACAACTAAACCTTTGTTGTCACTCGAAATAACTTGCACAGTTATTATGTCATTTACTTTTTTATCTTTGAACCAATCAAACGGGTCTTTAGAAAGTTGTTTTAACCCAACTCTTACTTTTTGATCATCTTTCTTAATTTCTAGCACTTTAACCTTTACTTTGTCTCCCTTTTTAAATTTTTTTAATTCTTCTTCTGGATTACCAAAGTAATTAATGTCATTAGCATGGCAGAAACCATCTATGTCATATTTATCAAGTTTTATATACAATGCATATTCGTTCATGCTTGATATCATGCCATCAACCTCACTTCCCTCAGGGAACGCCTTCTGAAAAGCTTCATAAGGATTCTCTTTTGTGAGTTTATGTGAAATTGCAATACGTCTCTTAGTTTCGTCAATTTCTGTGATAACACATTCTATTATATCTCCAACTTTAAATAATTTTTTTGGTATAATATTTTTTTTTGTCCAACTCATCTCACTACTATGTAGTAATGTGCTTAAACCAGGTTCTAATGAACAAAAGCAACCATAATCAGTGATTTTATCAACCCTAACTTTATATGGTTTTCCAACTACATAATTTGAAATATGTTCAAAAGGATCCGGGGATAATTGCTTAATTGAACAACCTATTTGAAGTTTTTCCATATCTATCGAAATAACTTTTAATTTTTGATTTTCGCCAATTGAAAATATTTCATCTGGATGGTTTACTCTAGAATAAGAAATTTCTTGAAGATGAGTCAAAACATCCAAAGTACCTTCTGGAGTATCTACTTCAAAAAATACCCCAAAGCTTGAGTAACCTTTTACTCTAGCTTTTTCAATTATATCACCAATCTTGAATTGTGATATGATTTTTTTCTTATCACCTTTTTTGCTATTAGTGATTACTTGTCTTCTTGATACAACACTATTGCCACGAATCATGTCCATTTTCACCAATGCAAATTTATGAACTTCACCAATTAGATGATCAACATTTTTAAGCGGAGTATCAGAAATTTGAGATCCAGGAAGAAAACATAAGCTTTTAGATTGAACGTGCTCAACAATCATACCACCTTTTGTTTTTTGGAGATATTTACAATCAATTAACTCACCATTCTTATGAGCCTCAACTAAAGACTCCCATCCTCTAATTTTTTGGGCTTTAAGTGCAGAAACTACAACGTTTCCAAATTTGTCCTCTATACGCTCAAGAAGAACGCTTAATGTTGCGCCTTCA
Organism: uncultured Pelagibacteraceae bacterium; assembly: GCA_902527605.1. GTDB lineage: Bacteria > Pseudomonadota > Alphaproteobacteria > Pelagibacterales > Pelagibacteraceae > Pelagibacter. The sequence goes on from CABZPQ010000001.1 coordinate 161,169, forward strand.
ACAATTTTGTCTTGCATACCGATCATTTTTAACTCATTTATATCAACTATCGGTTCACTTTTTAATCCAGCTATAAATATGAATACATATTTTTCGGTGATCTTTGTAATTTTTCCATCAATTATTTTTCCTTCTTCAATCTTATTTTTTGATAATTGAGAGTTTAATAGTTTTTCAAAATCTTGATTTTTTTGTGTTTTTAGGTCTTTATAAATTTCCATATTTTCTTTTAATAGAACTCTTCACTATGTTAACAAGTTTTGCCTCCATTTGCTTAATTGTTAATTTAGTGGTGTCGACTAATACAGCATTTTTGGTCATAATCAAGGGACTTATTTTTCTTTTAGTGTCTTCTTTATCCCTTTGAATCAAGGCTTTTTCGACTTGTTTTAAAGTAATCTTTTTAGCTAGATGTTTAAACTCTCCAAGTCTTCTTTTTGCCTTTTCTTTTACAGAACAAGTGAAGAAAAGTTTTAGATCAGCATTTGGCATTATTTCTGAACCTATATCTCTTCCTTCAACAACAACTAATTTCGATTTTTTAATAAAATTTTTTTGAAAACTTTTTAATGCTTTTCTGACATAAGGTTTTTTTGCAATTGTTGATGATAACCTTGCTACCTCAGGACTATAGAGTTCTTTATTATCTAATTTTTTTAAAGTAATTGAACTGGCAATTTTATTAATAAATTTTAAATTATATTTATTTTTATTTTCTAAAACTTTAAGAGCACAAAATCTATATAGTGTACCACTTGAAAGAAATTTCATATTTAATTTTTTTGCTATTAGTTTACCCCCTGTTGTTTTACCAGATGCGCTACTTCCATCTGCTGCAATTTTAAATTCAATTCTTTTGTTTAGTTTTCTCAATTTAATTTTGCACCTAATTTTTTTAAAATTTTTATAAATTTTGGAAAAGAGGAATTAATGGAGTCTTTATCATATATTTTCCATTTTCCTCCTAAAGTTAAAGCTGCTATACATGACATCATAAATACTCTATGGTCTTTTCTGAAATTTTTCATGACATAATTATTACTAAGTTTTAAATTAGGATTACCGTATATTTTTATATCATTTTTAATTCTAACTACCTTGACACCAATCATTTTAAGAAATTTTATTCCAATATCTAATCTTGGGCTTTCTTTTTTATTAAGTTCATCTAAATCTCTAAATGTTGAAACCCCTCTAGCCTTAGCGGCTGCTAAAAAAATTATTAAAAATTCATCTATTGCTGAACTGTTTAAATTTTTTGGACAATTTATGCCTTTTAAATTACTTTTGCTACTAACTTTTAAATCTGAAATAGTTTCACCTTTATAAATCTTTTTGTTTTTTGATAAAATATTGGCGTTCATTTTATTAAGAATTTTTAAAATTCCTATTCTAGATTTATTTATATTAATATTTTTAATTGTTAAATTAGAATTACTTGATAATAACGTTAAAACTAAAAAAAAAGAGCAAGAACTAATATCTCCTGGCACAGAATAATTAAAGCTGCTGAAATTATTTTGACCCTTGATTTTTATATAGTCATAAAATTTAGAAGATGAGATTTGAATTGGTAGTTTTAGACTTTTTAAAAGAAGCTCAGTATGATTCCTTGACTTTTTAGCTTTAATTTTAGTTAAACCTGGTGTTTTTAAAGCAGCTAAAATAACTGAACTTTTGCACTGTGCACTACCTAGTTTTTCAAAATATTCAATTGGCCTCAAAAACTTTGATCCTCTTATTTTAACTGGTAATTGATTTTCTTTAGACTTTAAATTTGCACCAAATAATTTTAGTGGACTTGTAACTCTAGAAAAATCTCTTCTAGAAAGACTTTTATCGCCAATAATTGTTATTTCATTTTCAGAGTTAACTAATAAACCAAGTACTAATCTTGCAAAAGTGCCAGAGTTTCCTGCATTTAATACTACTTTATTTTTTGTATTAAAACCGTTCAAACCAAATCCTCTTATCTCATAATAATCTTTAATTTTTTTGTAATTTATTCCCAGTTTTTTTATTGATTTTAATGTGCTTATTACATCTTCAGATTCTAGTAGATTATAAATTTTTGATTTACCAATGGCTTGAGATGCTAAAAGAACACATCTGATTGAGATACTTTTATCTCCACTAACTTTAATTACATTATCAAATTTTGAAATTCTGTTTTTAATTAGAATGTAACTTTTCATTGATGAATTAACTTATATTAAATTCATCTCCAAAATAGTGAGTTTTTGCATCTTCATCGCTTATTACTTCTTTTGGACTACCAGATGCTATTATTTTTCCATTTGATAGAATAATAGCTCTATCTACACAATTTAAAAGATCTCTAGCTTGATGGTCACATACAACTATAGAAATTTCCTCCGATGCCTGCAAATTGACAATAATTTTTTGTAGCATTTTTATTGTTAATATATCTAATGCCGCGAACGGCTCATCAAGTAATAGTATCTTTGGATCATTCATTAATGACATCGCAATAACTAATTTTTTCTTCTGACCCCCCGATAGATTCTTTGCTTTAATCTTCAATAAAGATTCAAATTCAAATTGAGTTATAATCTTATTTATTTTATGTTCTCTTAATTCTTTTTCTTTTATATGAATTTCAGACACTAATTTTAGATTATCAATTAAGGATAAATCATGAATAAGTCCGCCATATTGAGGAACTAAACCCAATTTGAATTTTGTAAATCTTTCGTTTATTGGTAATTTCGTTGCATTTATACCATTTATAATTATTTCTCCATAATTTGGATCTTTTAATCCTGTAATTAAATTAAATATTGTAGATTTTCCAACACCATTTGGACCTAACATTCCTAAAATCTCTTGTTTGTTAATACTCAAACTTAAGTTTTCTATAATTTGTCTTTTATTATAAAAAACGGATATATTTTTTAATTCAATGATTGATTGAATATTTTTGTAACTCTTAATTTTAAATTTTTTTATTACAGCCATTAATTTTTTGTTATTTCAATTTTTTCATCCGAATTAATACTTATATCTTTAGTTAGGATGTTCAAAGTTATTTTTTCAGCTTTCATTAGAGAATCTTTACTTTCTATTGTTACATTATTATAAGCTATAGCGATATTATCACTTATTATTAAATCAAAATTATCGCATTTTATAATTCTATCATTGTATTTAATTATTACATTATTATAAAATTTTGAATTTTGATCAGAATAATTATATTCAGCAAATTTTGAGGATATGTATATATCAGGCCTTTCCGATGATATTATTGAACCTTTAACATTTTCAAGATCTAGTAAATTTCTATTCTTTAAGTTTGTTTTTCCAGTATCTGCTAATATTTTAAATACATCTCCATTACTACTGGAGGTAATGTATTGAATTTGTTTAGTTAAATTTTCAAATTTCTTGTATTCTTGTTTTTCTTCTATAATTTTTTCATCATCAATTACATTTTTTGAATCTTCGACTTTACTTGTTGATAGATCATTTTTATCAGCTGCCTCGTTATCTTCTAGAATTACTTTATCAACTGTTATATTTAAACTTCCATTAACTTCTGATAATTCCACCTTTTTGTTTGTATCTGAGTAAAAATATATAAAATAAATACCACCAATAATTATAAAGATTAACAAAATCAATATAATTTGTAATAGAGATTTTATCGACATTAACTAATATTAGAATTCAAAATATCATGCATATGAACCAGACCAATTGTTTTATTCATTTTATTATTTTTATGAACACACAAAGAAGTAATTTTTTTTGAATTCATCAATGATAATGCAGATGTTGCTAGCATATTTTCATTTACACTAACGGGATTTTTTTTCATAACTTCTCTTAACTCTAAACTCTCAAAATTAGAATGCTTTTGAGCAATTCTTTTAATATCGCCATCTGTTATTAATCCTGAAGTATGGCCACTATTTCTAACAATTATTAAGACACCCAAGTTTTTATTGTTAATAACTTTTATAGCTTTTTTCATATTAATATTCTCTTTAACGATTGGAAGTTTATTTCTTTTAGTCATTAAATCTCCAACGGTTTTTAATTTTACAGATAAAGTTCCACTCGGATGAATTTTTTTAAAATCCAATTTTGTGAAATTTTTAACTTTCATACATGCTATTGCAATTGCGTCGCCTAACGCCAATTGTGCAGTTGTTGATGACGTTGGAACTATATTTTCTAATCCAGCTTCTTTTATATTTGGCATTAAAAATGCAACATCTGAATTTCTGTATAGAAGTGAGTCTTTCTTAGATGTAATGCCAATTAATTTTATGTTTTTATTTCTAGTTACGTATTTAATAATGTTTTTAAGCTCCTCGCTTTGACCGCTATTGCTAATTAAAATAACCACATCTTTTGATCTAATTTGACCCATATCGCCATGACTTGCATTTGATGCATCCATAAAAAACGAAGGTGATCCCGTAGAAGAAAGTGTTGCTGCCCATTTTTTTCCAATAATTCCACTTTTGCCAACACCAGAGACAATTATTTTACCATCCTTGCATGAGAGAATAACATCGACTATTTTTTGAAAAGATTTTGTTATATTTTTTTTTAAATTTTTTAAAGCATTTATTTCAAATTGTATTACGTCTTGTGCAACTGCTTTACTATCTTTTTTTTTCATTTTAATGTGACCAGATATCTGATGTAAATGATGCCAAATCTAAATTGACTCTACTGTAAATAAATTTAATAGTATCGTTATATAAGGTCTCTCTTTTTTCTCTAATAAGAATATTAATTAATCGTTCATAAATTTTATGGAGAAAAATAACATCTTTCGCGCAGTATTGTAATTGTTTTTCAGATAATTCGCCTCCAAAATCAGATGACTGAAGATTTTTATTTATATCATTTCCAGTAAACTCTTTAATTAAATCTTTTAGACCATGTTTGTCGCTATAACTTCTTGCAAGCTTACTCATTATTTTTGTACAATTTATATTTTGTACGTCTGTTTTAAGATACTTTTTTATAAATAATAAATCCGCTCTTGCATAATGAAAAATTTTGTTAATTTTTTTATCATTAAGCACTTTTATTAGATTCGGTGCTTCGTAAGTATTTCTATTAAGCTTTACAATATGCGCATCATTCTTACCATTTGAAATCTGCACTAAACAAAGATTATCTCTTTCGACATTAAGTCCCATAAATTCGCAATCTACTGCTATTTTGTCACTAAGATCTAATTGATCTGGCAAATCCTCGTTGTGTAATTTAATATCTATATTCATTTGATAGAATATATATATGAAACAAAAAGAAATTCTACTTTTCGGTGCCACAGGTCAAATCGGTAGAAATCTGATAAGAAAGCTAACAAAAAATAACTATAAAATAATAGCGGTCACGAGGAATATTCATCGTGCCGGATATATATTGAAGACACAAGCAAATCCAGGATATCTTGAGTTGGTAGAATTAAAGAATTTTAATATAGGCAAATTAGATGAATTAATGAAAAGATGCTCAGTCTGCATTAATTTGATAGGCATACTTTTTGAAAAAAAAAAATACTCATTTAAAACCATTCATACTGTTTTACCAGATATGCTATCTAAATTAGCAAATGAAAACAATATCGAAAAATTTATACATTTATCTGCATTGGGAATAGAAAAAGCATTAGATAGTAATTATGCTTTAAGCAAAATTGATGGAGAAAAAAAAGTAATTAAAAATTTCAAAAATTCAATTATAATCAAACCATCCATTGTTTATTCTGTAGATGATAAATTTACTACTAAATTTATGAGTTTATTAAGCGCACTACCAGTTATGCCTCTTTATTATAAAGGTCTAACAAAATTTTGTCCAATTCATGTAAGTGACCTTGTAGATATTTTATTTGAAATAATTATAGGCAAAAATCAAAATTTAGTTTTAGAATGCGTTGGACCTGAAATTTTAACATTTAGAGAAATAATCGAGAAATTATTAAATTCAATTAACAAAAAAAGACTATTATTTCCCTTACCTTTGCCACTTGCTAAAATATCTGCTAAAATTTTACAAAATCTTCCTAAACCCTTAATAACAGAAGATCAGCTTAAATTATTAAAATACGATAATATCAAATCTAACAATTTTAAAACCAATAATGATTTGGGATTGCCTGCAAAAAAAATTTTTGAAGATGAAATCAATAAATACAGTTATAATTGGAGGATTGGTGGACAATACTCAGTAAAACAAGATATGAAAAAATAAAATGATTAGTTATATTGTTATTGGTATTTGCATATTACTTCTGTTGTTGGTCATTTATATATCAGCAAAACCAATAAGTATGGGAATTGAAGCAAGAAGAAATATAAATGTCAGTGATTCAGATGATGATAGTAATCATGATGTTGAGGTTTCAGATAAAAAAGATGACAATAATTTATCTGATGAAATTCTTAAATTAGAAGAGTTAAACAAAAAAGGAATTTTAACAGACGAAGAATTTGAAAAAGCAAAAAAGAAATTATTAGATTAGGCAGATTTTATTTTCTTTTCTATAAACTTCGGCACGTCTTCATCTTTATCGATAAAATCTTCTTTCTTTCCTTTTGGTTGAAACACTATCATTAAGTGCAATGGGCAATAAGAGAATTTTTCAACATTTTTTCTCCCACAAAATCTAGCTTCTTTTTCGTTAGGATTTCCCTCCATATATTTACATGTATCCTCTGTCAATTCCTCCAAGGTTAAATTCTTAGCCGGTTCAAAATTTTTATCTAAAATTAAGGATTTAAATTTACTTCTTCTGCCTTTAAACTTTGTCTCACTTAAATTCTGTTTTGTTAAAGTTTTGGCTTGCTGAATAGATGACCTTGTTTTGATTTTTTGTGATAAATTAAGTCTATGAGCTTTACCAATTACTGCATTTCTAGAAACACCCCCAATAATTTCTGCAATTTGACTAGCTGTGCTACCTTTGCCCCAAAGCTCTTTTAATTTGTTTACCTTTTCTTGTGTCCAACTCATTAATGATACAACATTTAGTATATTTTAAATATAAGACAACATCATGTTGCATTATTTATTCTAAAACAAGTTTTTTTTATTATTTTTCAACAATTAAATTAATTTTAATACTTGAGGTTGCAAAATAAACTGTAAATAAAACTAAAAAAAATTATAAGTAAATATGAGCGCATTAGCACCTAACTATAAAAGAAAAAATTTATCATTTATAAGAGGAAAAGGGAGTTTTCTTATAACAGTAGATGGAAATAAGTATTTAGATTTTGTTCAGGGTATTGCGGTAAATTCTCTTGGACATGCCAATAAAAAGCTCATAAGCGCGATTAACAAACAGTCAAAAAAACTTTGGCACGTATCAAATGCATTCAGAATTCCAGAGGGCGAAAAACTAGCCAAAAAATTAGTAAAAAAAACTTTTGCAGACGCAATAATTTTTCAAAATAGTGGTGCTGAAGCAACTGAAACAGCTATCAAAGTTGCTAGGAGATACTTTTATTCGATAGGCAAGGAACATAAAAATAGAATTATTTGTATTAAAAATTCTTTTCATGGCAGAACAATTGCGGCAATACATGCAAGTGGTTCAAAAAAAATGACAGAAGGTTTTGGCCCAAAAGTTCCAGGTTTTGATCATTTTGAATTTGGTGATCACAAAAAACTAAAAAAATTAATTAAAAAAAATACAGCAGCTATTATGATTGAAACGGTCATGGGTGAAGGAGGTATTAAAGTAATTCCAAATTGGTGCATAAAAGCTATTAGAAAAATATGCAATCAAAAAAAAATACTTTTAATTCTTGATGAAGTTCAGTGTGGCATTGGAAGATCAGGAAAATTTTTTGCTTTTGAATACTCGAAGGTTAAACCTGACATAGTCCCCATAGCGAAAGGAATTGGAGGCGGTTTTCCTATTGGTGCAGTCCTGATGACAAAGAAAGTTGCGAAAGCTATGGTGCCAGGTACGCACGGTTCAACATTTGGTGGAAACCCTCTTGCAATGGCAGTTGGTAACGCTGTTTTAGATCAAATAAATAAGAATTTATTATTGAATGTAAACAAAATGTCGAAATATTTTATTAATGAACTTAATAAAATAAAAATTAAATATCCCAAAGTAATTAAAGAAGTCAGAGGTGTAGGGCTATTAATTGGCTTACAACTTTTTAAGGACCAAACTGAGTTTATAAAAAAATTAATGGAAAATAAATTATTGACTATTAGAGCAGCGGAAAATGTCATAAGAATTTTACCCCCATTAAATGTAACGAAAAGAGAAATTGATATAGCTTTAAAAATTATTAGCAAAGTTTGTAGCCAAATAAAATGAAACACTTTATAAATTTAAAAGATATTCCAAGTAAAGATCTTAGAAAAATAATTGTTGATGCAAAACAAAGAAAAAAACAAAGAAAAAAATTAAATATTTTAGAGCCAGATAAAGGATCGCCTCTTAAAGGTAAAATGCTAGTACAAATGTTTGAAAAAGCTAGTTCAAGAACAAGAATAAGCTTTTATTTAGCCATTAAACAGCTTGGAGGTGGAACACTGACACTCAGATCTAATGAACTTCATCTTGGACAAGGTGGTGAGACGATTGCTGATACCGCTAAAATTCTATCTACATATGGCGATGGTTTCATGTTGAGAACTGATGATGATAAAAAAATTGATGATTTTCAAAAGCATTTAACCATACCAATAATAAATGGATTAAGTCCATCATCTCATCCAACTCAAGTGTTATCAGATATTTTTACTGTTGAGGAAATAAAAAAAAAACCAATATCAAAATTAAAAATTTGTTGGATTGGAGACTCCAATAATGTTTTGGATAGTTTAATTGCAGCATCTGTTAAGTTTTCTTTTAGATTAAGCATTGGATGTCCGAAAAACTTCGCACCAGGTAAGAAAGTTAAAGATTGGGTAAGTAAAAATAAGAAAAAAATCTTTATCTATCACGACCCACAAAAAGCAGCTTTGGATGCAGATGTAATTTTTTCTGATAAAGTAATATCTCTTAATGACAAAGTGAACAAAAAAAGAAAAAAACAACAGTTTAAAAAATTTAAAATTAAAAAAGAGATATTTAATTATGCTAAAAAAAATTGTATTTTTTTACATTGCTTACCAAGAGGAGATGAAGTTGAGGAGGATGTATTTTTAGGAAAAAATTCCCATGTCTGGCAACAGGCATTGAACAGAGTTCATGTTCAAAAAAGTATTCTATTGTATTGTTTTGGAAAATTAAGGTAGAGGTAGTGGATTATCTGAATTTTGGTTAAGATACAAAATAACAGATGCCCTGTCTTTTTCTTTTCTTAATCCAGCAAATGCCATCTTAGTTCCCTTAATATAACTTTGAGGTTTTTTTAAATAACCATTCATCTCTTCAAATGTCCAATCTTTGTCATATGCTGCCATTGCCTTTGAATATTTATAATCTTGTTTTGATGCAACTTTTCTTCCTATTACACCATACAATGCTGGTCCGATTTTATTTTCTCCACCTTTATTTACTAAATGGCAAGCAGAACATTTTTTAAAAACTTTTTCTCCATGAGAAACATCTCCTAATGCAAGTAATGCAGAAATATCAACTTTTTCTTCAATTTTTTCTGCTGTTGAACTTGAAATTTGACTGCTTTCTTGAATATCTACTTTGTAAGCTGATTTCTCCGGTTTATCTACATGGAAAGCGATATCTGAAATTTTCCCAATTCCAATTACAAGTAGTGCAATAAGAAGAACGGCTGCAATAATTTTGTTTATTTCAAATGAATCCATGTTTTCTTTTTATTATGGTCGTATAACATGTTAAACAAAATTTATACGAAATTTAATTTATAAATTTGCGTCTCAAAGACGCATAAAATATGAATATATGAGTAATTCAATTATAATAATTCCATCAAGATTAGCAGCAACTAGACTCCCTCAAAAGCCATTAATAAAAATAAATAATAAAACTCTAATTATGCATGTATATGAAAAAGCTTTACAAAGCCAAATTGGAGAGGTTTATGTTGCAACATGCGACGGGGAAATTGCCTCAGAAGTAAGAAAAAATGGAGGTAAATTTATAATGACAGATATAAATCACACAACTGGGACGGATAGAGTATTTGAAGCCTCTCAAAAATTAAATTTAAAAGATACAGATTTTATTATGAACATCCAAGGTGATGAACCAATGATCAATCCTTTAGATATTAAAAATTTAAATAAGCTATCAAAGGAAAAAAGCTTAAATATTTCTACATTAGCTTACAACATTGAGAAAAATGAAGATTATGACAATGAAAATATTGTAAAAGTTATTACAAAAAACAAAATATCCAATAACTCAATATCTGAAGCTTTGAATTTTCATCGAGTAATTAAAAAAGGAAGCTATGATAATGTATACCAGCATTTTGGTATATACTTATTTAAGTATTCAGCTTTAAAAAAGTTTGTTAATTTAAAAAAAAGTAAAAATGAAATCAACGAAAGACTGGAACAACTAAGAGCAATCGATAATAATATGAAAATCGATGTATTATCGGCAAATTATTTTTCCTCTGGAATTGATACCAAAAAAGATCTAGAAGAATACATAAATTTATTGAATAAATAACAATATGAAAATTGTTTACCAAGGAATTGCTGGAAGTTATAGTGAGAGTTGTGCAAAACATATGTTTCCGAATATAGAGACTATTCCATGCAAAACTTTCGATGAATGTTTTGAAAAAGCACATAAAGATAGCAATATTAGAGCAATCATACCAGAGTCAAATAAAACCACAGGAAATATTGGAGTAGAGTATTTAATTTTTAAACATAGATTAAATATTTATGAAGAATTTTTTTTCCCAATCAATCATAATTTAATTGGTATAAAAGGATCAAAATTAAAAGATATTAAAAATGTTTATTCCCATGCTCAAGCGTTAAGTCAAGCTTCAGAATTTATTAAAAAAAATAAATTTTCTGCCAATGTTAGAGCTGATACTGCAGGTTCTGCAAAATATATCTCTGAAGAGAAAGATAAAACGAAAGCTGCAATTGCATCAAAATTAAGTGCTAAAATATATAATTTAGAAATTTTACAAGAAAATATTCAGGATGTTAATGATAACTACACAAGATTTCTGATAATGGGTAAAGATATAATTCAGCCAGAAATTGATAAAAATAATTTCATTACATCATTATTATTTAAACTTAGAGAGAGGCCGGCAGCTTTGTATTCTGCTTTATCAGGTTTTGCTATTAATGGAGTGAATATGACGAAGCTTCAAAGTTTCCCAGAAAAAAATTCATTTTCGTCATTCTTTTTTTTATGTGATATTGATGGACATTTGGATGATAAAAAAATAAAAAATTCACTAGAGGAGCTTGCTTTCCACTGTGAAGATATGCACGTCCTAGGTGTTTACAAAGCACATGAATTTAGAGAAAAAAAATAATTAACTTTATTGTAGATTAGAAAAAATTATTGTTATAATACATTTGGAGGCCTTCCAGGTGGGATTACCATGAACTCCCCCAGACTTGAAAAAGAGCAAGGGTAATGAGTTTTTTCCAGGTTGGTTGGTCTCCTATTATGACAATAAAATCTCAAGTTCTGGCATTAAAATATAGACCTCAAACATTTAAAGATTTGATAGGGCATGAGGAAATTGCAACTACAATTTATAATTCTATTAAAAATAATAGTTCAGCTAATGCTTTTTTGTTTACCGGCATTAGGGGAATTGGAAAGACCACATTTGCAAGAATTGTAGCGAAAACATTGAACTGTGAGCAAGCACTTGAAGGTAAGTGTGAAAAAAAATGTAGCCATTGCGAACCTATAGTAAATTCAAATCATATTGATGTTCTTGAAATGGATGCAGCAAGCAAAACAGGAGTAGATGATGTAAGGGAGTTAATAGAATTTTCTAGATATCCACCATCAGTAGCAAAATTTAAAATTTTTATCATTGATGAAGTGCACATGTTAAGCAAACAAGCATTTAATGCATTACTTAAAACATTGGAAGAGCCTCCAAAATATTTAAAATTTATTTTTGCAACAACCGAAGTAAAAAAAATTCCAATTACTGTGATATCTAGGTGCCAAAGATATGATTTATCGAGAGTTAAGTCTGATGAATTATTTAATCATTTAAAAAATATAACATTAAAAGAAAAAAAGGAAGTTGAGGATAATGCAATTAAATTAATAGTGAAATTATCAGAAGGATCTGTAAGAGATGCATTATCTTTACTTGATAGAGCAACTATTTCTATAAATGAAAATCAACTGACATTTGAAGATGCTCAAAAAATATTTGGCTATGTAAATAGAAGTTCATATATAGATTTATTAGAAATAATCTTTTCAGGTGATCAAGAAAAAATAATTGATCATTATAGGAAACTTTATAATTCAGGTATTGAACCAAATCTATTTTTAAATGATTTCTTAGAAATGCTATATTATATCAAAAATATATCTCATATAGAAAATGAGGGAAGTAACTTTACATTAAATGATAATGATCACAAAAAAATAACTTCTTTATCAAAAGCAATTGATCCAAATGCCATATTATTATTTTGGGAATTTACCTTAAAAACTTTAAAAGAAATTAATATAGTCGCTAACCCAAATTTACTAATCGAAATGTTTCTTATCCAATTAACCTATTTAAAAAATAAAAATGTAGTGGAAAATAATCATCAAAATAAATTAGATAACACTTTATTAAAAAATATAGATTTGAAAAATACTAGAAACGAGGAGCCAATTAACCAAATTAAAAATATTAAACAAGAAGATGAAAAAATTGAGAAAAAAAATACTATTGAGATCAAGAATTTGGATGATTTAATTGAAATATGCCTTGAAAAAAAAGAGATGAAATTAAAATATGAATTAGAAAACAATGTTAACTTAGTGTCTTTTTCAAATATGAATATCGAAATTTCTATAAATGATAAACTAAATAAGAATTTCATAAAAGATTTGTCTGAAAAATTATATGACTGGACTAAAAACCGATGGCTTATTTCTTTTTCAAAAGAAAAGGGCGCGATGAGTGAAAAAGAGAAGAAACACAACCTAAAAAAAAAAAATATTACAGAGTACAAAAGCTCAAGCGAATATAAAAATTTGTTAAAAGTACTTCCTGATATTGAACTAACTGATATTGAAAAAAAAGATGACTGATTTTAATAAAATTCTTGAAAAAGCAAAAGAGATAGAAAAAAAAATGAAAGAAAGTCAGGAGAATCTTAAAAGAATTGAGGTTAATGGTGTATCTGGGGGAGATGTGGTTAAAATTACGCTTAACGGAGATGGGGAGATGACTAAAATTTTATTAAGCGATAAAGTACTGAAAGAAGATAAAGAGATAATTCAGGATTTAATCACTGCCGCACATAATGATGCTAAAAATAAATTAAAATCAAAAACTTCCGAAGAAATATCTAAAGCGACTGGTGGATTAGGTGTGCCTGGATTTAAATGGCCTTTATAATTAAATGCAAAATCTTCCTGAAATAGATAATTTAATTAAACTAATATCTAAATTACCAGGTCTTGGACCAAAGTCTGCAAAAAGAATAATTTTAAAAATGATTAATAACCGCCAAGAAATATTAAGACCTTTGGCTAATAATCTGAGCGATGTGTTTAAAAATATTGAACGTTGTAAAATTTGTGGAACATTAAAATCTAATAATAATCCCTGCAATAATTGCGAAGACAAAAATAAAAAATTTAGCAAAATATGTGTTGTTGAAAACATTTCGGATCAATGGGCAATAGAAAGCTCATCTATTTACCAAGGCTACTATCATATTCTAGGGGGCACAATCTCTGATAGCGCTAACGGAAATAATAGAGAAAATTTGCTTATTAATTCTCTGATAGAAAGAATAAAAAATGATAATATTGATGAAGTAATTTTAGCAACGAGCGCTACAGTTGAAGGACAAACTACTGCTTTTTATATTCAGGACAGCTTAAAAAATATAAATGTAAAAATTTCAAAATTAGCTCAAGGTTTGCCAGTTGGTGGAGAAATCGAAACTTCAGATGACGGAACTCTAATATCTGCTTTTAAAAATAGAAAAGATTTATAAATTAGTAATTAACTTTTTTTAATTAACCTATTTAAATGTAATAGAGGTTCAGTATAGCCCGATGGTTGCGACTTGCCATGGAAAATCAATTCACATGCCGCCTTAAAAGAGATTGACTTGTCGAAATTAGGTGACATATTTTGATATTCTGAATCTCCTTGATTTTGTTTATCAACAACCTTCGCCATTTTTTTTAGAATTTCTAAAACTTGTCTATTTGAGCAAATACCATGATGCAACCAGTTTGCTATATGTTGTGATGATATTCTTAGTGTTGCTCTATCCTCCATTAATCCAACATTATTTATGTCTGGAACTTTAGAGCACCCTATCCCTTGATCTACCCATCTAACAACATATCCTAATATTGTTTGAGCTGAGTTACATAACTCATTATTTATTTCTTCTTTGCTCCAATTAGGTCTATCTGCAATTGGTATCGTTAATAAATTATCAATGTAATTAATTTTATTTTCATTTAATTTTTTGTGCTTTTCAAAAATATTTAACTTATGGTAATGCATTGCATGTAAAGAAGCTGCTGTGGGAGATGGTACCCATGCACAATTCGCACCGGCTTCAAGATGTGATATTTTTTGATCTATCATGTCTTTCATTTTATCTGGCATAGCCCACATACCTTTACCTATTTGTGCAACACCTGAAAATCCACATTTTAAACCAACGTCAACATTGTTATCTTCATAAGCAGCTATCCACTTTGATTTTTTCATGTCACCTTTTTTTATCATTGGACCTGCTTCCATTGATGTATGCATTTCATCTCCGGTTCTGTCTAAAAAACCTGTATTAATGAAAAAAACCCTGCTTTTTAATGTTCTGATACATTCTTTTAAGTTTACAGATGTTCTTCTCTCTTCATCCATAATACCGCATTTAATTGTATTCTTTTCAATTTTTAATACTTCTTCAACTCTTGTGAATATTTTATCTGTAAAAGCAGTCTCTTCAGGTCCATGCATTTTCGGTTTTACAATATATATAGATCCAGTTCTTGAGTTACCTTTTCTTTTTAAATCATGAATTGCTGCAGCAGTTGTAATAAATGCATCCATGATACCTTCTGGGACTTCAGAACCATCTTCTAAAATAATTGCTGAATTAGTCATTAGATGACCAACATTCCTAATTAAAAGTAAGCTTCTACCATGTAATTTTTCTTTTTTATTATCTTTTGAAATATAACTTCTATCTGGATTTAGTTTTCTTTCTAAAGTTTTTCCATCCTTTTCGAATACAGATTTTAGAGTTCCTTTCATCAAACCCAACCAATTTCTGTAACATAATATTTTATCTTCCGAATCTACTGCTGCAACACTATCTTCGTTATCACATATTGTAGATATTGCAGATTCTATAATTATGTCACTTATTCCTGCAGCATCTTGGACAGCACTAAATGCTTTTGGGTTAATTATTATCTCAATTTTTAAATTATTATTTTCTAAAATTATTGTTGTTGGATTATTAGGTTCTCCTCTATATCCAATAAATTTATTTTTATCTACTAGCTCAAACTCTTTATCATCTTTTAAAATTTTCAAGTCACTTCCCTTTATTTTAAATCCGTTTATATCTTTCCAATGAATTTCATTGATAGAGAAGTGGTCATTTAGAAATTCACGTGCATATCTTATTACCTCTTGTCCTCTTAGAGGATCATACTTTTGACTTCCAGTTTCTTCTGACTCAATTAAATCTGTTCCATATAAACTATCGTATAGACTTACCCATCTAGCATTAGCAGCATTTAATGTATATCTAGAGTTCATTATAGGAACTACAAGTTGAGGACCTGCAATGCTTGAAATTTCACTATCAAGCTTTTTGGTATCTATTTTAAAATCATTCCCTTCCTCTTTTAAATATCCTATTTCTTTTAAAAAATTCTTATACTCTTGATGATTAATTTCTCCATTTCTGTTTTTTTTTAACCATAAATCAATTTCAGATTGAAGAGTTTCACGAACTTCTAATAACTTTTTATTTATTGGCGCAAGTTCATTAATGCTTTTATCAAATCCATCCCAGAAATCTTTTTCGTTAACGTCTAATCCTGTAAGAAGTTCATTTTTTACAAAATCAGCCAAATTCTTAGAAACAGATAAAGTATTTATTTTAATAAATGAATCACTCATAATTTTTTAAATTTAGAAACCGTTGTATATGACAATCAATAAATTATGTCATTACTTTATTTAAAAAAATGTTATTTTTCATCCATAAAGAATATAATTTTTGTAATTTGATCATTTTATCGCCAAAAAATTATATATAATAAAGCAATGAAAAATTATTTAAATTTTGAGACTGATATAAAAAACCTAGAAACAGAATTAGATAAATTAAAAGATCCTTATAATCAAGACGGCATTTCAGAAGTTGATACAACTAAAATAACAGATTTACAAAATGAAATAGATAAAAAACTTAACGATGTATATTCAAATCTAGATGCATGGCAGACAACACTAGTTGCAAGACATGAGGATAGACCTAAATCAAAATTTTTTATTGATAATTTATTTGACGAATTTATTTCACTTTCTGGGGATAGATTTTATGGAGAGGATAAGTCTGTAATATGTGGTTTTGGTAAATTTAATTCTAAATCAGTTTTAGTAATAGGACAGGAAAAGGGTGAAAATTTAGATACAAGGATTCAGAGAAATTTTGGAATGATGAGACCAGAAGGTTACAGAAAAACAATAAGATTAATGAATTTAGCTAATAAATTCAAAATACCAATTATTAATTTTGTTGATACTCCTGGTGCTTACCCTGGAGTTGGTGCTGAAGAAAGAGGACAAGCGGAAGCAATTGCAAAGTCTATTGAATGTTCTATGCAACTGACTGTTCCAACTTTATCTATAATTATAGGCGAAGGAGGCTCTGGTGGTGCTATCGCATTAGCTTCTTCAAGTAAAGTATTGATGTTAGAGAATGCAATATATTCAGTCATATCTCCAGAGGGATGTGCAACCATACTTTGGCGAGATCCAACAAAGACTTTAGAAGCTGCGAAAGCAATGAAACTTTCAGCGAAAGATCTTTTAAAACTAGAAATTATAGATGAGATAATACCGGAACCTTTAGGTGGCGCGCATCGAGATAAAGATCTTATTTTAGATAATGTACGTAATGCTATTGATAGAAACTTAAGTAAATTTCTAACATTAAATGAGGAAGAAATATTAAATCAAAGAAAGAATAAGTTTTTAGATATTGGAAGGAATAAAGGTTTCACCACTAATGCAATGCATCAAGATAAACTTACTATTAAAAATAATCTCTTTCAAAATTTGATTTTAAAAATTAAATCTAATAAAAAATTATTTATTTCAACTACATCAATTCTTCTATTATTAATTTTATTAACAGTGATTTTTTAATTTATAAGGCACCGCAGCAGTGTTTATATTTTTTCCCAGATCCACACGGGCAAGGTTCATTTCTTCCAATTTTACTTTTTGCAATTGATTTTAAGTTTTCTTTCACTTTGTTTTGAGAATTATCTTCCTCTTCTTTTTGTATTATTTTTAAGTTTAAAAGCATTGTGACAAGATCAGTTTTTAATTTTCCCAGTAAATTTTCAAATAATAGAAAAGCTTCTTTTTTGTACTCCACTAAAGGATCTCTTTGTCCATAAGATCTTAAACCAATTACTTGTCTTAGTTGCTCTAGGTATTGAATATGTGATTTCCAATTTTGATCTATAATTTGTACCAATATTCTTTTTTCAATTTCTTTTCCTTGTTCAATGCCTAATAAATTATTTCTTTCATCTCTGTTATTTATAAATTTATCCTTTATTTTTTTTTCCATTGTTTTCAGATCTGAATTTAAAATTTCACCCAACTCATCATCAGTTATTGATTTACCTAAAGTCTGCTTTAAAGTATTTGGAAATTCTCTAGAATTAGGAGATTTTTCATGTAATATTTTTTGTCTTTTTAAATTTTCTAAAACTTCTTCTAGGAAAATATCTGAATAATTCTCATCTTCTTTACCATCTATTACATTTTTTCGTTGTTCAAAAATTACATGTCTTTGGTCATTAAGAACATTATCAAATTTAATAAGCGTTTTCCTAATATCAAAGTTTCTTGCTTCAACTTTTTGTTGTGCTCTTTCAATTGCTTTATTTATCCAAGGATGATCAATACTTTCACCATCTTTAAGACCAAGCTTTTCTAGCATAGAATTCATTGTTTCTGAGCCAAACAATCTCATCAAATCATCTTCTAAACTGACAAAAAATATTGAACTACCTTCATCTCCCTGTCTTCCAGATCGTCCTCTTGCTTGATTATCTACTCTCCTACTTTCCATTCTTTCTGTTCCGATTACAAATAAACCTCCTCTTTTTTTTACAACTTCCTTTTCAGATTGATCCTGTCCGCCCAATTTAATATCAACACCTCTCCCTGATATACTTGTTGTAATAATTACAGAATTTATTCTGCCTGCGTTTGCAATAATTTCTGCTTCTTTCTCATGATTTTTGGCATTTAAAACAATATGTTTTATTTTCTCTTTTTCTAACAAATTAGAGTAATGCTCAGATTTATTTATGCTAGATGTAAAAATCAATAATGGTTGTCCAATTTCATTACATTCTTTTATTTTTTGAATAATTGCATTATCTTTTTCTAAACTTGTTCTAAAGATTTGGTCATTAAGATCATTTCTTATCATATCTTTGTTAGTAGGTATCTGTAAAACCGGCAAGTTATAAATTTCGAAAAATTCTGCAGACTCTGTTTGCGCTGTCCCTGTGCAACCTGCCAATTTATCATACAACTTAAAAAAATTTTGATAGGTTATTGACGCCAGTGTTTGATTTTCAGCTTTAACTTCTATTTTCTCTTTAGCTTCTAAGCTTTGATGAAGTCCATCACCAAATCTTCTACCTGGCAATTGCCTACCTGTTTGTTCATCAATTATAATTATTTCGTTATCTTTAACTATATAATCTCTTCCATTCTCAAATAAATAATTTGCTCTCAATGCTTGGTTTACATGATGAACTAAATGTAAATTTTCTGGGTCATAAAAATTGTTATTTTTTAAAATACCAGCATCAGAAAATATTTTTTCAACATTATCTATTCCTTCATTTGTTAAGAGTATATTTTTTTCTTTTTCATCTAAGTCAAAGTCTGTTTTTTTCAAATTTTTAATTAATCTATCTACAGCAATATATTGCATAGTTTTATCTTCTGCTGCTCCAGAAATAACTAAAGGAGTTCTTGCTTCATCTATTAAACAAGAGTCAATTTCATCAACTATTGCGAAGTTATGCTTTCTCAAGACCATCTCATTTTTTGAATATTTCATGTTGTCTCTTAAAAAATCAAATCCTAATTCACTGTTAGTGGCATAAGTTATATCTTTATTATAATTTTCTTTGCGCTCCTCATCTGACTGGTTTGAGTTTATATATCCACAGCTCAAACCCAAAAAATTGTAAATTTTACCCATATTTATACTATCTCTTTTTGCCAGATAATCATTTACAGTAACTATATGAACACCTTTTTTTTCTAATGCGTTAAGGTATGCAGCAAGAACAATAGTAAGTGTTTTGCCTTCACCAGTTTTCATCTCTGCAATCTTATTCTCATGTAACGCAATACCTCCAATTAGCTGAACATCAAAGTGTCTCTCATTGTTAATTCTTTTTGAGGCTTCTCTTACCAATGCAAATGCCTCAGGTAATATATCGTTTAATTTTTCTCCTTCTTTTAATCTAGAAATAAATTCATTTGTTCTTAAAGTAAATTTATTATCCTCAAATTTACTAACCTTACTTTCCTCAAGATTAATCTGTTTTACAATTTTTTGAATTCTGTCTAATTCTTTTTGATTGCCACTTTTTATAAATTTACTAATAATGTTTAATGGATTAAGCATATTTTTGATGTTTTAATAGTTATAAATTATATAGTTATTTATTTAAAAAATTAAATAGCATGGATTTTGGTATAAACAACTTTTTTGACAAGAAACACAAGGACTCTAAAATAGGACATTTTCAAGATCTTGAACATATTGATGGATTATCAATCTCAACAATTAGCTGTGGTCTTTATGATAAAAAAAGAGACGACCTAGTTTTATTTTATTTCAGGGATGGTGCAAATTATGCAAATGTATATACAAAATCTAGTTTAGTATCTGAAAATATAAAATGGAATAAAAAAATAAAAGATAAAAAGATTTATGGCATTTTAATCAATACAAGAAACGCAAATGCCTTAACAGGAAATGATGGCTATAACTCTCTTAAAAAAATTTCCTTAAATTTGTCAAAATTATTATCATCAAAACAAATAGAAGATGAGGAAAAGCCAAGAGAAATTAAACCAAACCAAATATTATTTGCTTGCACAGGTACTATAGGGGAAAAATTTCCTGAAAATGAAATTTTAAGTAGTACTAAAAACTTAGTTGATAAAATAAAATACAATCAAAATAAACTAATTTGGATCAAAGCAGCTCTTGGAATTATGACAACAGACACTAAACCAAAATTATCAATGGCAGAATGTAAGATAGCTGGTTCCCATGTAAAAATATATGGAGTTGCAAAAGGATCAGGAATGATCTTTCCAAATATGGCAACAACTTTAGGATTTATTTTTACTGATGCAAATATTTCTTCATCAATTTTGAAACAGATACTTAATCTAAATATTAAAACTACTTTTAATGCTATAACATGCGATGGTGATACAAGTACAAATGACATGGTTTCAATATTTTCAACAGGCAAAGCAAACAACAAAGAGATAAAAAGTTTTAAAGATCCAAAATTAAAGCAATTCATTAGTAGTGTTCATCAAGTCATGCTTAACTTAGCAAAAAGAGTTGCAAGTGATGGAGAGGGAGCAACAAAATTTGTTACCATTAAATGCATTAATAGCAAAACTGAGAAAGATGCAAAAAATATTTGCTTCTCAATAGCTAACTCACCATTGGTTAAAACAGCAATCTTTGGAGAAGATCCTAATTGGGGTAGAATTGCGATGGCAATCGGAAAAAGTGGTGCGACTGTTAAACAAGAAAAATTATCTATATTAATGGGATCTAATATGATCCTTAAAGATGGAAAATTAGATAAAAATTACAACGAAAATATATTAAGTGATTATATGAAAAACGAAAATATAGAGATAACAATTGACCTATCTATTGGAAGTAAAAAATTTACAGCGTATACTATGGATTTATCTAAGGAATATATTGAAATTAATTCTGATTACAGATCTTAGATATTGAAATCTTATAAAAATATAATTAAGTCATTTGAATGATTAAGTATCTATTAAATTGTAAAAACTGCAGTCTAGAGTTTGAAAGCTGGTTTGCTAGCTCAAAAGAATTTGATAAATTAAAAAAACTAAAGCTTCTAAGTTGTCAGAAGTGTAATTCTCAAAAAATTGAAAAGTCTTTGATGAAGCCAAATTTAGCTAATTCAAGCTTCAAGCAAAATAAAGCTTACAAGAATTATAAAAATGTTAAAAAAAAATTAAGAGAATATCAAAAATTTGTAAAAGAAAACTTTGAATATGTTGGAGAAAATTTTGCTTATGAGGCTAGATCTATTCATTACAGCAAAAAAAAAAATAAAAAAAATATTTTTGGCAAAGCATCAATTGAAGACGTTAAGGAACTAAAAGAAGAAGGTATAGAGACATCAACCATTCCATGGATTGAAGATAAGGAAAATTAACTCTTTTTATACTTTGTTATATAATTTACGGATTTATCATTTGAAAGTTTCCACTTATTTAAAAGTGGATTAAATTTAACTCCATCAATACTTTTTAATACAAGTGAATTTTTATTGCAGATATTTTCTAGATTTTCAGGTTTCACAAATTTATTCCAATCATGTGTTCCGATTGGAAGCCATCTTAAAATATATTCAGCTCCTATTATTGCAAATACATAAGATTTTAATGTTTGGTTTAACGTTGCAATAAACATTAAACCATTCTTTTTTAAAAAATTTGTACTTTGATTTATAAATTTAGGAATATCTTCGACATGTTCAACTATTTCCATATTAAGAATTACATCAAATCTTTTTTCATAATTAAAATTCTCCGGAGACTTATCATAATATTCAATGTTTAAATTGCTTTTTTTTAAATGATGTTTTGCAATTTCAATATTTTTTTTGGACGCATCGATACCTACAACTTCTGCTCCAAGTCTTGCTAAAGGCTCAGATAATAAACCTCCTCCGCATCCAATATCAAGAATACTTATTCCTTTTAACGGTTGGTGGTTTGATGAAATGTTAAAATCTTTAATAATATTGTTTTTTATGTACTCTATTCTAATAGGATTAAATTTGTGAAGTGGTTTAAATTTTCCATTAGGATTCCACCATTCTTCAGCAATTTTGCTAAATTTTTCTACTTCTTCTTTGTTTATAGTATTATTGCTCATTCTTTATTGACATTATAAATAAGATGTATTTTATCAATATTATAAAGCTTGTAAATAAAACTACCAATGAAAATTATTGTATTAAAATTTGGCGGTACTTCAGTTGGGTCAATTCAAAGAATTAAAAAAGTATCAAAAATAATTAAATCTTACTCAAAAAAATATAGAGTAATAGTTTTGTCATCTGCAATGAGTGGTACTACCAATAAGTTGATCAATATGTCAAAAAAAATAAGTGAAAAATTTCCTGATAATGAATATGATGCTCTAGTTTCTGCTGGAGAGCAGATTTCATGTTCTTTGTTAGCAGGACATCTAGCAGCAAATGGTTTAAATTCTAGATCTTGGATGGCTTGGCAAATACCAATTATAACAGAGGGTAAACACAAATATTCAAGAATTAAATATATAAATAAAACTAAAATTTTAAAATTTTTAAAATCTGGAGGAATTCCTATTATCGCTGGATTTCAGGGCGTGGATAAAAATTCAAATATTACAACTATTGGCAGAGGTGGATCTGATTCAAGCGCAATTATGGTTGCAAAGTTTTTTAAAGCTGACCGATGTGTCATTTATACAGATGTTGAGGGAGTATATACAACAGATCCAAATAAACTTAATTCTGCAAAAAAAATTAAAAATATATCTTATGAAGAAATGTTAGAAATGGCTTCATTAGGATCAAAAGTAATGCAACCGGATTCTATACAAGATGCAAGATTAAATAGGATAAATATTGAGGTAAAATCATCATTTATAAACAAATCTGGCACATTAATTACAAAAAGAAAAAATATTATTAATAATAAAATTATTACAGGAATTTCTTCCACAGATAATGATGCAAAAGTGACTTTATTAGGAGTTAAAGATAGACCAGGTATAGCAGCCACGATATTTAAACCACTTTCACAAAATTCGATAAACGTAGATATGGTAGTTCAAAATATATCTGCTGATGGCAAGCAAACAGATCTTACATTTACAATCAAGTCAATTGATTTGAATAAAACAAAGAAAATTATAAACAAAAATGAAAATATTGTTTTTAAAAAATTAATATTTGACAAAAATGTATCGAAAGTATCAATAATAGGTGTGGGAATGATTACTACTCCAGGCGTTACATTTAGGATGTTTCAAGCACTTGCAAGAAAAAATATAAATATACAGGTTATTTCAACTTCAGAAATTAAAATATCAGTTTTAATTAAAAGCACAAATGCTTCAAAAGCTGTAAAATGTTTACATAAAGAATTTAAGTTAGACAAATGACATCTGAAATTAGACCATTTCGAAAAATTAACAGAAAGAAGACCAAAGAGATAAGTGTTGGTAAAATAAAAGTTGGTGGAAATAATCCAATCACAGTTCAGACAATGACCAATACATTGACAACTGACCATAAATCTACAATAGAACAAATCCACAAAGTTACTGAAGCTGGCGCAGATATCGTCAGAGTTTCATGCCCCGATAGTAAGTCAACAGAAGCTTTAAAAACAATAATTAAACATGTGGATGTTCCCCTGGTTGCAGACATTCATTTTCATTATAAGAGAGCAATTGAAGCTGCAGAGAATGGTGCAGATTGTCTTAGAATAAATCCTGGAAATATAGGAGATACAAAAAGAGTTGCAGAAGTTATTTCCGCAGCAAAAAATAACAACTGTTCGATTAGAATTGGTGTAAATGCAGGATCACTTGAAAAAGATATCTTAGAAAAGTATAAGGAACCTTGTCCTGAGGCTTTAGTAGAGAGTGCTTTGAGAAATATAAAAATAATTGAGGATATGGATTTTTCAAATTTTAAAATTAGTGTTAAATCTTCGGATGTCTTTCTATCTATAGCAGCATATAGGTTATTGTCTAAAAAAACAGATTATCCTCTTCACCTTGGAATAACAGAAGCTGGTAGCTATTTACCTGGTAGTATTAAAACTTCAATAGGATTTGGTAGTTTATTATTAGATGGGATTGGAGATACTGTAAGAGTATCACTTTCCGATGATCCCGTTGAAGAAATTAAAGTTGGTAATGAAATTTTAAAATCTCTAAACTTAAGAAATAGAGGTGTAAAAATTATTTCTTGCCCATCCTGTGCTAGACAGGCTTTTGAGGTTATTAAGACCGTGAAAGAATTAGAGAAAAGATTATCTCATATAAAAAAACCAATAACACTATCCATCATTGGTTGCGTTGTTAATGGCCCAGGAGAGGCAAAACAAACAGAAATAGGAATAACAGGTGGTGGAAAAGATAATCATATGCTGTATTTAAATGGCTTAGAAACAGAAAAAGTAATGACCAAAGACATGATTAATAGAATTGTTTCTTTGGTAGAAGAAAAAGCCTCCAATATATAAGTAATAAATAAATGCTCCCACAGGAAAAAGTACAAAACTTAATCGATAGACATCGTAAATTAGAGAGCGATCTTTCTTCAGGCGAGATAGATAAAAAAAAATACGCAGAAATTTCTAAAGAGTACTCGGATTTAAATGATATCGTAAAACCAGCAAAAGAATATTTAAGTTTTAAAAAAGATACTGAAGATTTAAATAATATAATAAATGATAAAAACTCAGATTTAGAAATGAAAGAATTTGCCAATAGTGAGCTAGAAAAATTAAAAAATAATTACCAAATCAACGAGAAAAAAATTAAACTATTTTTACTTCCTAAGGACATCGCGGATAGCAAAAATGCTATTATTGAAATTAGAGCGGGCACTGGAGGCCTTGAGGCAAGTTTATTTGCATCAGATTTATATAAAATGTACGAAAAAGTTAGTTTTAAAAAAAAATGGACTATTGAAGTAATTTCAATTTCTAAAAGTGATGCTGGAGGGTTAAAAGAAATTATTGCTTTAATAAAGGGAAAAAATATTTATTCCTCGCTTAAATATGAAAGCGGTGTTCACAGAGTTCAAAGAGTACCAGATACCGAAACACAGGGAAGGGTTCACACTTCAGCCGCAACAGTTGCAGTATTACCAGAAGCTGAAGATTTGGATATTAAATTAGATGAGAAAGATTTAAGGATTGATGTTTTTAGAAGCAGCGGTCCTGGTGGACAAAGTGTTAATACTACAGACTCTGCGGTTAGAATTACTCATATACCAACAGGAATAGTAGTAAGCCAACAAGACGAAAAGTCACAAATTCGTAATAAAGAGAAAGGTTTGAAAATATTAAGATCTAGAATTTATGATTATGAGAGACAAAAAATAGATTTGGAGAGATCTAAAGATAGAAAAAATAAAATAGGTTCAGGAGATAGATCAGAAAGAATAAGAACTTATAACTTTCCACAGGGAAGGGTTACCGATCATAGGATTAATTTAACTCTGCATAAACTTGAAGAGTTTATGGAAGGAGAGATATTTGACGAAATGGTAGAAAATTTAAGTCTTCAAGCTCAAATGGAAGAACTTAATAAAATAAATTCATGAATTATTCACAGATAATTAAATTTGGTAGTCATAAACTCAAATTAAAAAACATAGATACCTACATTTTAGACAGCGAATTATTGTTGTCCCATATATTAAAATCTTCAAGAGAACAAATTTTAATTAATTTAAATGCAAAAATTACAAAGAATGATTTTAAAGAGTTTAAAAAACTTTTATTAAGGAGAGAAAAAAAGGAACCCATGGCATATATTACTAAGAAAAAAGAATTCTGGAAAAACAATTTTTATGTGAACAGTGATGTTTTAATTCCTAGACCAGAGACTGAATTAATCGTGGAGGAGGTTTTGAAAAACATACAAATTCATTCTTCAAAAAAGTTGTTAGAGGTTGGAACAGGATCTGGCTGTATCATAATCTCAATAATCAAAGAAAGGATTAAATGTATTGCTACAGCAATTGATATAAGTAAAAAAGCATTAAATATTGCAAAATTTAATGCAAAAATGCATCACTTAAAAAATAATATTGATTTCATTAATATCGATATTGACAAAATTCAGGATAATAAATATGATTTTATAGTTTCTAATCCTCCATACATTAATAAATTTAATTTAAGTAGGTTAGATAAAAGTGTTAGATTTTTTGAACCATATGTTGCACTTGAAGCTGGTATCGATGGTCTTAGAGAAATAAAAAAATTAATAAACAAAAGTAATAAATTGCTTAAAATAAACGGAAAATTGATTTTTGAAATAGGTAAATATCAAAGCGCAATTGTAAAAAATATATTAAAAAAAAATGGATATTATATAAATAAGGTGATTAAAGATATTTCCTCAATCCCAAGAGTAATAGTGTCAACAAGAATAGTCTAATGAATAATTATAGAAATAATAGAAAAAATAGATTTAAGTCGAATGGTGATAGGCACTTTAGAAAAAGATCTTTGAATGGGCATAAAAATCAAGTTGACTTTAACTCCAACTCAGATTTCAAACACAGAAATCCAGGTAGAAACAATCAGAATGCTGCTAAATTAGTTGATAAATACAATAATTTAGCAAGAGAAGCATTATCCTCTGGAGATAAAATTCTATCTGAAAATTATTTACAACATGCAGATCATTTTTCTAGAATTTTAAGTTTGCAAGAAGTAAGCAAATTAAGCGAAGAAAAAAATAATGTTAGAGAGCAGAATTTAACAAAACACTCAAAAGATATTCCTGCAAAAAAAGAAAGCGTCTCCAATCTAGAAAACCTCGATTTGGATTAGTCAATATTAGCAATAAGATTTGATTTTAAAACATCTATTTTAATTTTATTTACTTCAAATCTTTTTCTCTCTTTACCCTTTAACACTTTTCCTGAGGGCAATTTAAGTTTTTGGGAATTTATTTTTCTACCATTTTCAATAACTTCATAATGTAAATGTGGACCGGTTGATAAACCTGTTGAACCCACATATCCAATAATTTGTCCTTGTTTAACTCTGACACCTTTTTTTATTCCACTGCCAAATTTAGACATATGAGCATATACTGTTTGATAAGTATTGTTATGTTTAATTTTTACACAATTACCACCACCACCACACCATCCAGCTTTCATGACTTTGCCATCTCCTGATGCCATAATTGGTGTACCTTGGGGAGCAGCAAAATCTGTTCCGGTATGCATTTTTGTGTAACCCAAGATTGGATGTTTCCTTTTTCCAAATGATGAAGACAATCGAGCTCCATTTATTGGAGTTTTCATAAGAGTCTTTTTTACACTCTTGCCATTTTCATCGAAGTAATCAATTTTATCTTTTTCATATTCATGTTTATAAAGTTGATAATCTACATTTTGTAAATTTAGATTTGCAAAAATTATTTCTCCAGTAGCAACTATTTCTTTATTTTCATTTACATATTCTTCATAAATAATTTGAAAACTATCATCCTTCCAAATATCCCTTTGAAAATCTATTTGAAAACCATAAAGTCTTGCAAATTCAATTATTATATTTGGACTTATTCCAATATCAATAGCATTACTATATAATGACTTAGTAATAAGAGTTTCCTTATAAACCAATTCTTTTTTAAAATTTTTCTTTATAATTTTAGAGGTAAATTTTTCATTATTTTTTGCTCTAGTAAATATTATTTCATTTTTTTTGTCAGTTTCTATTTTAAATTCTAGAACTTTGACTTCAGACAGATTATCTATTTTAAAAAGAAAATTTTGATTTATCTTTAAAATTTTTAATGATTTTTGATTTTTAATTGCTGATAAAATATTACTTTTTTCATTATCATTTATGTTGAGTTTATTTATAATTATTTGATAATTATCACCTGTTTTAGACAAATATTCCAAATATGTAAATCTTGGCTCTAAATTTTTGGTAACTTCTTCTAATGTTTTTTTAAAATAAATATTATTTAGGGTAGAATTAATTTTAATATTTTTTTCAGCTTTTGTCGTGGAGTGTATTTTAGAAAAAACTATTGCAATAATACATATTAATATTAACCAAAAGAAAATTGCATACTCTCTATAGGTGTTAAATTTGATCAATTTCATTTTAATCTTCAAAAAACATTGATTTTTAGGGCTTTTTTCAACATTTTAATTTTATCTAATATCTTGATTTCTTAATATTATTATTTATAAGCGATCCACTCAACATATAAAAATGTTATTTATTGGTTAACACCAATTAGCTATTTGAAAAGTTTATATTTTAAGAAGAGAAGTGTGGACGGTTAAGGTTACCAAAATTTGTCGTACACACTTCAACATTAAATAAATATTATTCTTAGTATTTATTTAGAAGCTAGTGTGCGCCGTTTTTAAACTTGAGAGTTTGATCATGGCTCAGAACGTACGCTGGCGGCACGCCTTATACATGCAAGTCGAACGAAGTAGCAATACTTAGTGGCAGACGGGTGAGTAACATGTAGGTATCTTCCCTTTGGTGAGGAATAACACGAGGAAACTTGTGCTAATACCTCATAAGTCTTCACGGAGAAAGCTTTATGCGCCGAAGGATGAGCCTGCACTTGATTAGTTTGTTGGTGGGGTAATGGCCTACCAAGACTTTGATCAATAGCTGATCTGAGAGGATGATCAGCCACATTGGGACTGAGACACGGCCCAAACTCCTACGGGAGGCAGCAGTAGGGAATATTGCACAATGGAGGAAACTCTGATGCAGCGATGCCGCGTGAGTGAAGAAGGCCTTTGGGTTGTAAAGCTCTTTCGTCGGGGAAGAAAATGACTGTACCCGAATAAGAAGGTCCGGCTAACTTCGTGCCAGCAGCCGCGGTAATACGAAGGGACCTAGCGTAGTTCGGAATTACTGGGCTTAAAGAGTTCGTAGGTGGTTAAAAAAGTTGGTGGTGAAATCCCAGAGCTTAACTCTGGAACTGCCATCAAAACTTTTTAGCTAGAGTGTGATAGAGGAAAGCAGAATTTCTAGTGTAGAGGTGAAATTCGTAGATATTAGAAAGAATACCAATTGCGAAGGCAGCTTTCTGGATCATTACTGACACTGAGGAACGAAAGCATGGGTAGCGAAGAGGATTAGATACCCTCGTAGTCCATGCCGTAAACGATGTGTGTTAGACGTTGGAAATTTATTTTCAGTGTCGCAGCGAAAGCATTAAACACACCGCCTGGGGAGTACGACCGCAAGGTTAAAACTCAAATGAATTGACGGGGACCCGCACAAGTAGTGGAGCATGTGGTTTAATTCGAAGATACGCGCAGAACCTTACCAACACTTGACATGTTCGTCGCGACTTTAAGAGATTAAAGTTTTCGGTTCGGCCGGACGAAACACAGGTGCTGCATGGCTGTCGTCAGCTCGTGTCGTGAGATGTTGGGTTAAGTCCCGCAACGAGCGCAACCCTCACTTTTAGTTGCCATCATTTAGTTGGGCACTCTGAAAGAACTGCCAGTGATAAGCTGGAGGAAGGTGGGGATGACGTCAAGTCCTCATGGCCCTTACGTGTTGGGCTACACACGTGCTACAATGGCATTTACAATAGGAAGCAAGATGGCGACGTCAAGCAAATCCTAAAAAGATGCCTCAGTTCGGATTGTACTCTGCAACTCGAGTACATGAAGCTGGAATTACTAGTAATCGCGGATCAGCGCGCCGCGGTGAATACGTTCCCGGGTCTTGTACACACCGCCCGTCACACCATGGGAGTTGGTTCTACCTTAAGGCAAGGTTTTAAACCCTTGACCACGGTATAGTCAGCGACTGGGGTGAAGTCGTAACAAGGTAGCCGTAGGGGAACCTGCGGCTGGATTACCTCCTTTCTAAGGATGATTAAGGAATTTTCTTAATCTAAAAAATATAACAGGATAATGTTGACCGTCCTCATTTCTCTTCTTAAAATTTGTGTTTCACTCTTCTGCGAAAAGGGCCGGTAGCTCAGTTGGTTAGAGCACACCCTTGATAAGGGTGGGGTCGAAAGTTCGAGTCTTTCTCGGCCCACCATTATATTCTGGGGGATTAGCTCAGCTGGGAGAGCGCCTGATTTGCATTCAGGAGGTCAGCGGTTCGATCCCGCTATCCTCCACCATGAAACACTTAGTTATTTTATTTTGTGAAGAAATTTTATAATATTATCAATATCTATATCCGATTGTTCTTTAGTTAAGAACAATCAATAAATATTCGAATAGATGAATATTTAGTAAAAATTTAATTCAACACAGAAATTTTTTTCTGTGCATAAATTAAGCGTTTAAGGGCGTGTGGCGGATGCCTTGGCACTGAAAGACGATGAAGGACGTGGTATACTGCGATAAGTTACGGGGAGCTGTATGCAAGTTTTGATCCGTAAATTTCCGAATGGGGGAACCCAACACTTTATGTGTTACTTTAAACTGAATAAATAGGTTTAAAGAGATAACCCGGAGAACTGAAACATCTAAGTAACCGGAGGAAAAGAAATCAAATGAGATTCCGTTAGTAGTGGCGAGCGAAAGCGGAACAGGCCAGTAGATTTGTTAAAAAAATTTGAATAGTTTGGAAAAGCTAACCATAGAGGGTGATAGTCCCGTATGAGTAATGTTTAACAAGTTTCATGAGTAAAGCGGGACACGTGAAATCCTGCTCGAATATAGGGGGACCACCCTCTAAGCCTAAATACTCTTCAGTGACCGATAGTGAACTAGTACCGTGAGGGAAAGGTGAAAAGAACCCCTATTAGGGGAGTGAAATAGAACCTGAAACTGCATGCCTACAATCAGTCGAAGCTCTTTTTAGAGTGACGGCGTACCTTTTGTATAATGGGTCAGTG
>CABZPQ010000001.1:195000-309365 GCA_902527605.1 uncultured Pelagibacteraceae bacterium
CATAAGTATTTCAAAAAATTCAAGAATTTTTGAAGTAACGTCAATGAAAAAAGATAAAGATATTTTAGAAATTGTCGATAACAATGGTTTAAGAACAGAGAAAGTTATTCAAAATTACAAAAAAACAAAAAATCATAAAAAGGTTAATAAACCATGGGGATATGAAATATGGTACGTTTGGTTAAAAGATTACCACGTAATAAAAAAAATATTTATGAAAAAAGGTAATAAATGCAGTTTACAATATCATGATGAAAAATATGAGACGAACTATTTAATAACAGGGAAAGCTAAAATTATTAAGGGGCTACATATTGATCTGAATGATGATAAGAAAATAATTTTTGAAAAAATATTGAATAAAAATCTTCATAAGGATTTTTCAATTATAAAAGATGCTCCATATAAATTTACTAATATACCAGGTGAAGTTCATAGAGTTTATTCTGAAGAAGACTATATTGCCTATGAGGTTTCTACACCTCAATTAGATGATGTGATAAGAGTACAAGATGATAGTTCAAGGCCTTCGGGTTTGATAAATTCTGAGCACAAATAAGTCTAAATGAAAAAAAAATTATTTATTTCTACTGCAGGAATTGGTAGTAGAGTTTCTGGTCTAGGCGTCATTCCAAATAAAAGTTTATTACCAATTAATTATGAGCCTATAATAACAAAAATCCTTGATAAATTTGATGATGATTTAGAGGTAGTGATTGCACTCGGTCATGAGGCAAATTTAGTAAAAGGCTTTTTAAAATTGGCTCATCCAAAAAGAAAATTTAAATTTATTAATGTAGATAAATATAGCGGTACAGGAACAGGGGCTGGCTATACACTTGAGTATTGTAAAAAATATTTACAATGTCCATTTATTTATACAGCTTGTGACACACTTACTATAGAGAAACCAAGTTTCGAAAAATTTAATTGGGTTGGAATTTCAAAAACTAAAACAACAGAAAGATTTTTGATTTTTGAAAAAAAATCAAAATATTCAGGTTACAATTTCTTTAATAAAAAAAGATATTTTGAAATTTCAAAGACAAAAAAGTTTTTTGATGCATTTATAGGTTTAGCCAATATATACGATTACAAGTTATTTTGGAAAGGTTTTGAAGCAAACAAGTCTTTAGATGATAATGAGTTACAATTTTCAAATGGGCTTCATTTTTTAAATGATAAAATTAAATTAAAAAAATTTAAATGGCTAGATACTGGGACCAATGAAACGTATGTAAGCACTATAAATTATTTTAAAGATAAAACTCAAAGAAAAGCAGGTGAAGTAGTATACATAATTAAAAATAGGGTTATCAAATATTTTAGTGACAAAATAAAATGTAAAACCCTTAAGGAAAGATGTAAAAAATTAAAGAGACATGGCCCTAGGCTTATTCAATCACCTGATAATTTTTTAGTTTATGAATATGTAAAGGGAAAACATTTAACAGAAGTGAACGAAAAACTATTTAACAAATTTTTAGAAAACTTAAATGATAAGTTTTGGAATAAAAAAATAATAAATCAAATTAAATTTAAAAAAGCGTGCAAAAATTTTTATAAAACAAAAACTTTCGAAAGAGTGCAGTTAGCTATAAATCAAAATCCAAATGTTGATAAAGTTCAAATTATAAACGGATTAAAGATACCAAGCATTTATAAAATTTTATCTAAAGTCGACTGGAGTAATCTTTCTAGAGGTGTGCCAGTAAGTTTTCATGGAGATTTACAACCTGAAAATATAATTGTCACAAAAAATAATGAATTTAAGCTAATAGATTGGAGAACAGATTTTTCAAATTTAGAATATGGAGATATTTATTATGAATTTTCAAAATTAAATCATATGCTTACAATTAACACTAGAAAAGTTTTAGAAGGAAAAATAAAAGTCAAATATAAAAGTAGTAATGAGGTAAAATATTCTTTTGAAACTAAAAAAAAATTATTAAGTTTTCAAAAAATTCTATATAGATTTTTAAAGAATAAAAATTTTGATTTAAAAAAAGTTAAAGTTTTAACAGCATTAATATATTTAAATATTTCTAAATTCTATAATAATCCTTACAGCGAATTATTATTTTATCACGGAAAATATCAACTTTATAAACTTCTTAAAGAAGGATAAGATTATATCATAATGACTAATTCAAAAATTAATTTATATTTTTCGGAAAAAACCAAGATCTATAAAAAACTTAATCTCAAAATAATTGAAAAAGTTTTTAAAGCTCTAAAGAATACCTATGAAAATGATGGACAAGTATTCTTAATGGCCAATGGAGGATCATCTGCT
Source organism: uncultured Pelagibacteraceae bacterium (assembly GCA_902527605.1). Taxonomy (GTDB): domain Bacteria; phylum Pseudomonadota; class Alphaproteobacteria; order Pelagibacterales; family Pelagibacteraceae; genus Pelagibacter. The sequence continues at coordinate 197,300 of CABZPQ010000001.1, forward strand.
ATAGCCGAGGGTTTTGCTGTTGACCTTAGGACCCATCCTTTTGTAAATGATGATAAATCATTAACTACTAGTAAAAGAAGAATAAAAGTTGAGTGCCTGACAGAGTCTAGTGGATGTTTGACAGGTATATCAAATGATATTGGATTTGATTATGTTTTTGAAGAACAGTTAAAAAATTATATGCGTTCAAAAAATAAAAATAAGAACGATTTGTTAATTCTTTTTTCTGGATCCGGAAATTCTAAAAATATATTAAATGCTATAAATTTCAGTAAAAAATTTGGAGTTAAATCGTTTTGTGTTTCTGGTAGAGGAGGAGGAAAAGCCTCTAAAATTACAAATTATTCTTTAGTTGTACCAGGTTCCTCGAAATTTCCAGGTCAAATAGGCAAAAATGATAACAATTTTCATATAGAGGATATTCAAAACTCAATTTCTCATATTTTAGTCGGTTTACTAAAAGAGTATGTCCAAAAAAAATAAATTAAAAAAATTCTATTTGAATTCAAAGAAGATCAGATTAGATATCATTGAAATGTTATTTAAGGCACAATCTGGACACTCTGGACCATCATTAAGTATAGTCGAAATATTAAATTACCTTTTTTTTCAAAAGAAAATATATAATGATTTTAATAATAGAGATCATTTTGTTTTATCAAAGGGACATGCTGTTCCAGCACTTTATTCAGTTTTATTTAATCTAAATTTAATTTCTAAAAAAAATTTCCAATCTTTTAGAGAAATTGGATCAAGTTTACAAGGTCATCCAGACAGGACAAAATTGAAATACATAGAGCTAGGTACGGGTGCACTTGGCCAAGGTCTTTCAGTATCAATTGGCTTTGCTTTAGGAAATCTAATGTTAAAAAAAAATAAAAAATCTTTTTGTTTAATTGGCGATGGAGAAATACAAGAAGGTCAAATTTGGGAAGCAGCTATGTATGCGGGAACACATAAGATAAAAGATTTATGTGTAATTTTAGATAATAATAAAATGCAAAATGAAACTTATACCGACGAGACATTAAATATAATGCCTTTAAAAAAAAAGTGGGAAGCTTTTAATTGGAATGTTTTAGAAATAAACGGTCATTCATATATTGAAATTCATAGTGCATTCAATAAATTTTACAAAGAAAAAAAAAAACCAACTATAATTATTGCCAATACAATTAAAGGTAAAGGAGTTTCTTTTATGGAAAATTCTCCGGTTTGGCATTCAAAAGTTTTAGATAAAAAAAATTATTTGATGGCAAAAAAAGAGCTAGTTTAGATGGTCAATTATTTGAAAAAAAAAGCATTGAGAAACATCTTTGGAGATCATTTAATACATCTAGGTAAAATGAATAAAAAAATTTGTGTTCTTAGTTGTGATTTAAAATCAGCAACTAAAACATCAGGTTTTTTTAAGACTTTTCCTAAAAGATCATTTGAAGTTGGGATTGCAGAAGCAAATGGATTAGGTGTTGCTACAGGATTAGCTTTAAAGGGTTTTATACCAGTAATATCAAGTTTTGGAGCTTTTATTACAGGAAAGTTTTTAGAAATTCGAACATCAATATCTTATAATAATGTTCCAGTAAAAATAATCGGTACCCATGGAGGTTTTATTGGCAAGGATGGAGCAACTCAATCTGGTACCCAAGATTTATCACTGATGACTTCGCTTCCAAACTTTGAGGTATTTCAACCATGCTCTCCAATTGAAACTATAAAAATATTAAATTACATTATAAAATCGAGAAAACCATCTTATGTCAGAATCTGCAGAAATGAGGTTGGCGAAGTTTATAATAGGAATTTTAAATTTGTACCTGGTACACCCAAAGTATTAATAAAGTCAAAAGTTAATGTAATTATTTCGTCAGGACCTTTAATTTTTAACTGTCTTGATGCGATAAAAGTTTTAAAAAAAAAGGACATTGAAACTGGATTGATTAATGTCAATTCTTTTAAACCATTTAATTTTAAATTAATGGAAAAATTAATAAAAAACAAAAAAAATGTTTTAGTTGTTGAAGATCATGTCTCTCATGGAGGTTTAAGTAGCTTAATTTATGAGACGATTGCTAAATCAAAAATGAATAAGATAAACTTAAAAAGTTTAAATTTGGATGAAAAGTTTTCTGAAAGTGGAACCCCCAACGATCTTGAAAAGGCCAACGGCTTTGACTCAAAAAATATTGCAAAAACTTTTTATGAAAAATTCAATTTGGCCAAATAAAGAGACGAAGTTATATATTTCAATGGCTTTAAATCCTGGAAATACAGGTTCGATGCTGCATAATTCATTATTTAAGATTTTAAATCTTAATTCAATATATTTGCCTTTAAAAGTTACAGATATAAATCAAGCAAAAAAAATTCTCAGAAGTTTGATTTTTAAGGGATGCTCTCTTTCAATGCCATATAAAGAAAAATTGATACAATTTGTGGATAAAATAGATGTACATGCCAAAAAAATTGGATCTATAAATACAATATTAAAAATTAATAATAAATTAATTGGTTTTAACACTGACTATTATGCGTCAAAGGAAATATTCAAAAAACAAAATTTACCAAAAAGATCTAAAATTTTAGTACTAGGTTGCGGAGGTGTGGCAAGAGCAGTCATATTCTCATTAATTGATCTTAAATATAAAAATATATTTGTGTGTACAAGAAATAAAAAAAGATTAAAAAATTTTGAAAATAAAAAAATAATTAAGAGTATTGATTGGAAATTGAGAAATAAAATAAATTGTGATATATTAATTAATACCACGCCACTGGGTATGTTTGGAAAATTTGCAACAAAAACACCAGTTCACTTAACTAAAAATAATCTTCCAAAGTTAATTTATGATTTACCTGTTAATCCTAAGGGAAATTATTTATGCAGAATTTCAAAAAGGAAAAATATTAAGTATATTTCAGGACTTAAATCAAGCTTTTACCAGGGAATAAAACAATTTGAAATTTACAATAATGTAAAATTGAAATTAAAAACTTTAAAAAAATTAAAGATAAATCTAAGATAAAATTTCCATGATGAGAAAAAAAACTAAAATAGCTTTTCTTGATAGAGATGGAGTGATCAATTCATCTAAAATTAATAATGGTTATATAGGATTTATTAAAGATTTTAAGTGGATAAAAGGGTCAAAGAAAGCAATTAAATATTTAAAATCAAAGAAATATAAAGTTGTTATAGTTACAAATCAATCAGGAATTGCTAGAGGTTATTTTTCACTTAGAGATGTTTACAAATTACATAATCATATAAAATTTGAATTAAATAAATTTGGCACAGAAGTAGATAAAATTTATTTTTGTCCTTATCATCAAGATGGAGTAAAAAAAAGATATTCCAAAAAGTCTATTTTGAGAAAACCAAATATTGGAATGTATAAGTTAGCAGAAAAGAAATGGAATATAGATAAAAAAAATTCATTTATGATTGGTGATCAATTGACTGATATGCAATTTGCAAAAAAATCTCAAATAAAGGGTTATTTGTTTGACTCTAAAGATCTTTATTCTTTTGTAAAAAAGAAAATTAATTTTAATTAAGATGAAAAAAAATTTAATGATATCCTGTATTACTGTTAGAGAAATACAAGATAAAATTATATTTTAAAGCATTCATAATATGATGATATTGCCACCCTACCTCTTAATTTGTCTAAATAATTAAGTTTTTTTAATTTAGATTTTTTGTAAGCACATTCTCTACATGAAAAACCCAAAGGTTTTAACAATCTATTAATTTTTTCAAAATTCCAAAAATTTATATGTCCACCATTATCTAAATGTTCTCTTGGAACATGCGAAATTGCCCATTTTGAAAACTCCTCAATGTTCATCAATTTTGAGTTCTTATAGACTAGCTCACTATCAATTTTTGGAGGGCCTCTATAAAAATCATTATGATGAAAACCAAATTCTGGAGAATTCAGATATGGATAATTTTGGTAATTTGCAAAAACATTTAATGCCCAGTTTTCAAGATTTTTTTCTATCCCATTTTTTTTCCATTCTTTTCCAACATCGAGACCACCAAAATTTTTTTGAATAAAATCAAAATCTCTATCAGCTAGAATTTTTTTTATTTTTTCAAAATTTGGAGTAGATATTCTAATTACTCCACCTAATTTGAGATTGTTATGCAATTGACTCATTAGATTAACAAACGTCTCATCACTTATATGTTCAACAAAATGACTTGAATAAACATATTTCAAATTTTTTTTTAAATTTAATTTTGATCTTTTGTCTAATTTTTGTCCATTAATTTGATCTATTCCTTTACAAAAAAAACCAGAAAACCTGTTGCCAGAACCAAGATCTATACCCTCATAAAACAAACTGCTAAAAATTTTGTAAATAAAAAATATTAATTTTTTAATTGATTTTTTAATTACTTGTTTCATGAGAAATTAATTTATTATATAGAGCTTTAGAATAAAATCAATTTATATGAAAATAGCTGTTTGTTTTTTTGGTCATACTGGAAGTTGGCAAGGAAGGAACGTAAAAGATAGTAATAATCCAAAAATAATATTTGATAACTATAAAAAGTACATTTTTAGAAATTATGATACAGATATTTTTGTTCACACGTGGTCGAAAAATTTTAGAAATGAAATTGAAAAAGAATTAAAACCGAAACTTGCTATTTATGAAGAGCAAAAAGATTTTTCAGAAATCGATATCAAAAAATACGAAGAATACATAGGATTTAATATTCTAAATTTTTCAGATAGAGAATTACATGAAAAAAAGGAATTTATTTTTAGAACCCACAGTAGATGGTATAGTAATACAAAATCACTAAAGCTTATGACCGATTATTCACAAAAAAAAAATATAATGTATGATTGGGTAATTCAAATTAGATTTGACTTGTTTTTTTTCAAAAAATTTCAATTTGATAGTTTAGATAAAAATAAATTTTACAGCCCAAGAAGAGATCATGAAAAAAGTATTGCAATTAATGATCATTATTTTATCTCAAACTATAATAATGCAATAAAATTTTCATCTATAATAGATCACATATTTGAATTGCCAATAAGACCACCTTGTGCTGCAAAAAAATATTTAGAAAATTTAAATATAAAAAATGGCGATCATTTTGATGTCTTAATTGATTTTTATTTAATTAGATGGATTCATAAGGATTACAATAAAATTATTTTTAAAATTAAAAGATTATGTAAAGTGGTTTTAAGAATTTTTGGAATTAGAAGTCGAATAAAAAGATAAAATGAAATATAACACTACAATTTTTATACCAATTAATGGCAGGCCAAATTACACAATTAGAGTTCTTGAGTATTTACGTTTATTAAATTGTAAATTTAATATCTTTATTGCCGACGGTTGTAAAAAAAAAAAATTTTCACGAAATTTTTTATCAAAAAATTTTCCAAATTTAAAAATTGATTATCAAAAGTTTTCTTATGATAAAGATTTTTATAATTTTGTATCTAAGGTGAAAAAATCAATAGAATTAACAACTTGCAACTATATATTTATTTTACCTAATGATGATTTCGTAAATTTAAAATTTTTGAAAGATGGTGAAACTTTTCTATCAAAAAATAAATCTTATTCTTGTGTTGGGGGAGACGTAAAAAGTTTTAGTGTAAAAAATTATTTTTTTTATGAAGATAATAGTGCAGGCACATTAAAAATTCATGGTTCATATTATAAGAATAAAAATAAAAGCATAGAAAATACAGATTTATATGGAAGAATATATAGTTACTCAAATTTAATACCCTGGGAACTTTTACATAAAAAAAAAATATTATTAGAGGCTTTTAGCATTGCAAAAAAAATTAAAACAAAAAATTTTCATGAACTAGCCTGGATCTTAAATACCCTACCCTTATTTTATGGGAAAAAAAAAAAATTTAATCAATCAAATCTTTATAGACAATTAAATACTACAAATAGTGCAGGAAGAGATATGACATATCGCAATGTAGATTATTCTAAAATTAAGAAATATTTAGAAAAAAATGTAAGAAAATTTTCTAAGCAAAAAAATAAAAATGAAAAAATTATTATTTTTTTTAATAAGGAATTTAATAAACAAAAAAAGCGTTTTACACAAATAGAAAAAAAAAATTTACTAAATAAAACTTATAAATTCATTAAAATGTTTTTGATTTTTAGACCTAAAATAAAACAAGAATTATATGATATTCTTAAAACAGCAAATAGAGCTAAATTAATACTTAAATAAAAAATTGTAAGATTTTTTACAATTACATAATAAATGAATTGTTTATATTTTAATTTAAAAGTTGTTATTTGAAATATAAAAAATATCTAATATATAGTATCTTAAATTTATAAAACTTTATAAGTGGTGGTCATGAAAATAAAAAATGAACAACAAAAATTTTGGTCTGGTAATTTTGGTAAAGAATATGTGAAAAGAAACTCATTGAAAAGATTGTTAAAAAACAATATTGGATTATTTTCAAAAATTTTTTTTAATAGATCTTATCCTAAAAGTTGCCTGGAATTAGGATCAAATATAGGGGCAAATTTATTGGCTCTTCGATTTTTATTTCCTGGAATTAAAACATCTGGTGTTGAAATAAATGAGTTTGCTTATAAAGAATTAGTAAGATTAATTGGAAAAAAAAATTGTTTTAATAAATCAATCGAAGATTTCAAAAGTAACAAAAAATATGATCTAGTTTTTACTAAAGGAGTATTGATTCATATTAACCCAAAAAATCTAAAAAAGATTTATGAAAAATTATTTAAAATGTCTAAAAAATATATTTTGATAGTAGAATATTATAATCCTAAACCAGTCTCAATTAATTACAGAGGTCATAAAGACAAATTATTTAAAAGAGATTTTGCTGGTGAAATTATGAAAAAATATAAGTCATTAAAATTAATAGATTATGGTTTTGTTTATCACGGTGATTTAAGTTTCCCTCAAGATGACTTAACGTGGTTTTTGCTTAAAAAATAGGAGTATCTTTGAAGTATTGTACCAATTGTCTAATACCATCAACAAAACCTCATATTACTTTTGATAATCATGGTGTTTGTTCAGCTTGCCTTTCTTATTTAAACAGACCAAATATTGATTGGAAAAAAAGAGAAGAATTGTTTTTGAAAATTGTTGATGATGTCAAAAAGAACAAAAAAAAAAATAATTGGGATTGTGTTGTTCCTGTTAGTGGGGGGAAAGATAGTACTTATCAAGCATTAAAATTAAGAGAATTAGGATTAAATCCATTATGTGTGACATCAACAACTTGTGATTTATCAGATCTTGGAAAAAAAAATATTGAAAATTTAAAGCAACAAGGATTTGACTACATTGAATTTACATCAAATCCAAAAGTAAGAAAAAAACTTAATAAAATTGGACTAGAGATGATAGGAGATATTTCTTGGCCTGAGCATATTTCAATAAATACAATCCCAATTAATGTAGCTGTAAAGTTTGGAATTAACCTAATTATTTGGGGCGAAAATTCTCAAGATGAGTATGGTGGTCCCGAAAAAGCTGCAAAAGCCAAAGAATTAACTTGGGAATGGTTGCTGCAGTTTGCGGGGTTTGTAGGTTTAAGAGTAAGTGATGTTGAAGGTATGTATGGTTTAGAAAAAAAAGATTTAATACCTTTCAGCTATCCATCAGAGGAGGAGATTAAAAAAGCTAAAATTCAAAGTTTATTTCTAGGTTATTTTTTTCAGTGGGATGGTTATAAAAATTATGAATATGTTTCAAAACATGGATTTCAGACATACGACAAAACAGTTGAAGGTTCATATGGAAATTATGAAAATTTAGACAACCATCAAACTGGTATTCATGATTATTTTAAATTTTTAAAATTTGGATGGGGAAGGGCAACAGATATTTTAAGTATGATGATTAGAAGAAAAAAAATTTCTAGAGAAGAGGCATTAAAAATCGTTAAAGAGACAGATGGAAAATATCCAATTTTTTATTTAGGAAAACCATTAAAAAAAATCCTTTCAAATATTGAAATGACAGTGGAGGAATTTGATAAAATATGTGACAAATTTACTAATAAAGATATTTTTTTATGCAACAATGATGGAAAGCTTATTAAAGATGAAAATAAGAGTTTAATTAAAAAAAACTATGATAATTGAATTTTGTGAAAGAAAATATTTTAATCATTGATATTCCAACAAGCAATGTTGGTTCTATAAAAAATGCAATAAATGAAGTTGGTTTTGATGTAAGAATTAGCTCAAACTTAGAGGATATTAAAAATTCTGACAAAGTTATTTTACCAGGACATGGAACATTTTCTGCAGCTAAAAAATTTTTAGTGGAAAAGAAAATTTTTCAATATTTAAAAAACTACCCTAAAAATAAATTTTTTTTAGGGATATGTGTAGGAATGCAACTTTTAGCCACTTCTAGTTATGAAGAAGGAAAAGACGATGGTTTTGATTTAATAAAGGGAGAAGTGAAAAAAATTACTTGCAAATCGCATGAAAAACTTCCTCATATTGGATGGAATCAAATTGATGTTGTTAACAAAAACAGCAAAATAATTAATGATATTATTTTTTTCGAAGAAAACGATGTTTATTTTTCACATAGTTATAATTTTAATTTAGAAAATACTGAAAACTTAATTTGCTCCACTCCCTTTGGTCAAAATTATATTACTTCTATTATTCAAAAAGAAAATATTTTTGGACTTCAATTTCATCCTGAAAAAAGTTCATTTTTAGGAAAAAAAATTTTAAAAAACTTCTTAGATTTATAGTGTTAAAAAAAAGAATTATACCAACGTTACTTTGGAAGCAGGCTGGGCTTGTAAAAGGAGAAAAATTTGATTCTTGGAGAAATGTAGGATCTGTAATGCCATCGATAAAACTTTATAGCAAAAGAGATGTAGACGGATTGATATTATTGAATATAGACAAAACTAATAGAGATTTAGATCCAAATTATAACTTGATTAAAGAATTTTGTGAAAATTGTTTTGTTCCATTTTATTATGGTGGAGGTATCTCAAATATTGACCAAATATATAATTTGTTGAAAAATGGAATAGATAAAATTGTTATAAATAGTTTTCTGTATAATGATTTAAATTTTTTAAGAGAAATAAATTTAAATTTTGGGACACAGTTTGTAGTTGCATCGATTGATTATAAAAAAATTGAAGATAAATATATATGCTTTAGTCATAATGGAAAAAAAAATGAAGAAAAAGAGGTCAGTGACTGGATAAATGAGATAGAGAAAATTGGGGTAAGTGAAATTATACTTACCTCGATTGATCATGATGGTTTGATGAAAGGTTTTGACTATGAATTTATGGAATTATTAACAAAAAATATTAATTCAAATTTAATTATGAGCGGTGGTGCCGGCAAACCTGATGATATGTTCAAAGCCTTTCAATACAAAAATGTTGATGCAGTTGCGGCTGCCAGCTTATTTCACTTTAAAGAAATAACTCCTAGAGATTGTAAACTTTATCTTAAAGCAAAAAAAATAAATGTAAGATAAACTTTTTACAAAGGTATTTTATTTTTATTTAGAGAAAAAAATTTTTTTTTATATCTTTTATTTAAATATGATAGATTAAGAAAACTTTTGTCTTTAATAAGATAATTTTTTGGAAATAATTTTGTATCAAAAAAATATGTTTGATATCCTCTTTCATAAAGATAAAAGAGCAAAGTTGAGTTCAAACCTATGACTCTATTAACATCTTTAAGATCTTTATTGATATTTGTGAATTTAGCAAATGAGTATTTTATTTTGTTACTTTTTAAAAAAGACTCAATATCATCTGGAAGATTAGAGATTGCAGGATGAAATCTTATTTTTATTAAGTTTTTCTTTAAATTATATTTATCTAATTTATTAATTATATTTTCTATTTCGTCAAATTCAGTTAACTCAGATAATATCAATATACCAAATTTTTTTTTTTTAGGACTATTCAAGTAGTTAATATTTAATCCAATGTTTGTGATGTTATTACTATAGTTATTTTTGTCTGTATTTTTTTTCCAAAACTCTCCACTACATAAATAATAATCAGGTTTGTTAGATGAAAACCATGATTGAATATTAAAAAATTTTCCATTTATTTTCAATTTATAAGAATCAATATTTTTTTTTGTTAATGGACTTCCGTGCTGTAATTCATAAGTAGTAATCTTCAATTCATTACCAGCTTGTAATAAAGGAAAATTAGATATTTTATCAATAAGAAAAATTGATTTTGGCAGTTTTTTTTTAAGAAATCTTTTCCAATATTTGTATTGTTCATATTTAAATAAAGTATTAATAATTATCCTTTTTGTTACTTTAGATTTATACTTTTTAGATAAAAAAAAATACTTAATTATGGATTTGAAATAAAGATATAAAAAGATAAAGTTCACAGGATATTCATAAGTAAAGTTCCATATATTTATCGGAACATTAGAAATTAAATATTTCGTGAAAATTTGTTTTTTATTTAATTTTTTAAATAAAACTTCTTTAAAAATATTGGTAAATTTATTCTCTATGTGCTGATTAGAAACACTATAAAATAAAAAATATTTAAATTTTTTATTTTTTTTTGCTTTTATTAAAGCAATCAAGCAATAAAAAAATTTTCTTAAATATTCATAAAAATTCTTTTGATCAGTAATTTTTAATTTCTGTTTTGGACGCTTAATACTTTCAAAATAAAAATCCATATTATATGTATAAAGAAAAAAATTTTTTTTTGTGTTTGTGCTTAAGATTTTATGGAGTAGTGCACGTTTTTTTGTAATATTGGAATTGATAAAACTTTTAATTAAATCATAATTTTCAAACATAAAATTTATTTGTCTTTAAAAATTTTAATTATATATTTTTTTTTCTTATACTTAAAAAATGCAGGCCATTTATCATTATTAGCGGTTCTTAAAATATTAAAATTTTCTTTTATGGATTTATTAAAATTTAATTCTTGATCATCAGGTTTTCTTTTTTTATAAAATTTACCAAAACCCCTCTGTTTATTTAATTTATATTTTGGATATGTTAAAAGAAATTTCTTTAACATCTTAATAATCATTTCCGAGGATTTTTCGCGTATTTCATGATATAATTCGGTTCCATTTAATCTCATATAATTTCTTTGAATAACATCTCCAGAATCCACTTTTGTCGATGCTCTTATCATACTAAAATGAATTAAATTTTTATTATTCAAAATTTGATTTTGGACTGGGGCAAAACCCTTATAATGAGGGAGTTTTGATCCATGAATTACTATAGGTAATTCAAACTGGATCAATTTTTTTTTTCTTAAAATTTTTGTGTAATTTAAAATAAATAGAATTTGTCCCTGAAACTCATTTGTTAAATTATAAATTTTTTTAAATTTATATTTTTTTTTTAAAATTTTATCATTTAAAATCTTTTTAATATTTTTTTCTATCCAGTTATTCTTTTTGTCTATTAAAAATGCTACCAAATGCTGCTTTTTCATGTTATTTAGAGAAATGTCAAATAAATATCTTAAAATAATAAACCAAATTGAGAACATAAGGAAGAAGAATAATAAAAATTGGATGGATGTATTAAGGATAGCATTTAAGCATTCTCCTAAAGAGGCCACAAAAGTGATGAATAGTATATATAAAGATGATAAACGTATAAGCAATTTAGTAAAAAAACTTTCATCATAAATTAAATATAAAAGTCTCCTGTTTTGGTAAAAAAAGAACTTGTTTATTAAAAAAATTAAAAAAAAATTTTCTACATTTTAAATATAATTAAATTGTTGCAATAATCATTTATAATATATAAATAAAAATTAGATGATTAGCTTGAAAAGAACTTTTGAGTATCCTAAAATCTTATTTAATAAGCTAGTTTTCCAAAATTTTGAATTTGATAATAATATTGGAAATTCTATAAAAAATAAAACATTGAAGGAATTTAACTTCAAAGATAACTTGGAAGATAATATATCCAAAATTGTTTTAGAAAATGGGTTTATAAAACTTCCTAAACTTGAAGAGGATTATTTAGATAAGATCATTAGTGAATATAATTATATAATTAATTTTTACAAAAAATTGAAAGTCGATTTTCAAGAACAAAATGGGGTTTGTGTTAGAGCAGTACCTTTGTGGAACTTAAATTCTTTAAAATTTAAATACTCATTAAATTTTTTTCAAAATAAATTTTTTTATGGTATCGCAAAAAAATTCTTTGAAAAAAAAAATATAAAGAATTTTTCTTTTAATAACGAAGCTTTCTTTCATAAAACTACCTCTACTAAACAACCATTAAGTGGTAAATATCATTATGATATCCGACCATGTCTTAAATTTTGGCTATATTTGAATGATATTGGTATTGAAAATGGTCCAATGTCAGTTGAAAAAAAAAGCTCGAAAAAAAATGAAAAACTATCCTCAGCAAAAGATAATAACATTAATAACTTAGTGGATGTGAATTTAGAAAATTGTGAGAAATTAATCGGAAAAAAAGGAACTATTATTATTCATGATACTAACTCCTCTCATAAAGCTAATAACGTTTTTGAAAATTATGAAAGAAATATAATAAGAGCACACTCATGGTAAATTTAAATAATAAAGTAGTTTTAGTAACTGGTGGAACAGGATTTTTAGGTAAAGCCCTTGTTAAAGAATTTATTAAACAAAAATTAAAAAAACTTATAATTTTTTCTAGAGACGAGCAAAAACAATTTAATTTTGCAAAAGAATTTAGTAATAAACAACAAGGTAATTTAAGATTTTTTATAGGAGATGTCAGAGATAAAAATAGACTTAATCTTGCATTAAAAGATGTAGACATAGTATTTCATACAGCTGCAATGAAACACGTTGCGATCTCTGAGTACAATCCTACAGAATGTGTAAAAACTAATATTAGTGGATCTGAAAATCTGGTTTATACCGCATTGAGCAATAAAGTTAAAAAAGTTATTGCCATTTCAACTGACAAGGCGGTTAATCCACTTAATTTATATGGAGCATCAAAATTAGCCTCCGAAAAATTATTTATAAGTGCGAATAGCTTTTCTAAAAAAAATGAGTGTAAATTTTCTGTAGCAAGATATGGAAATGTGCATGGTTCAACAGGATCTGTTGTTGAAGTTTTTAAGAATTTAAGAAAACAAGGTATTAAAACTTTACCAATTACAGATAAAAGAATGACAAGATTTTGGATATCACAAAAAAAAGCTGTTGAATTTGTTAATAATTGTGAAATTTTAATGAGAGGTGGAGAAATATTTATTCCAAAAATAGAATCAATTAGAATCACAGATCTAGCAAAAGCCATATTGCCTGAGTGCAAATTTAAATTAATAGGAAAACAACCTGGAGAAAAACTACATGAAGTTTTGTTTTCAAAACAAGAGTCGTCAAATATAATTGAATTTAAAGACTATTTTTTACTTAAACCTGTAATCAATTTAAACAATTTTGATTATAAAAAAAGTTTGTCAAAAGAGAAAGGTAAAAAATTAAAAAATGAATATGAATATTCTTCAGATATTAATAGAAAATTTTTAAATATGTTAGATATAAAAAATTATTTAAAAAAAGATGGATAATTCATTTCCATATAGTAGGCAATTAATCACTAGGGATGATATTAATGAAGTAGTTAAAGTTTTAAGATCAGATTATTTAACACAAGGTCCCAATTTAAAAAAATTAGAAGTAAACTTTAAGGAAAAGGTAAAAAGTAGGTATTGTCTTGCAGTCTCAAGTGCAACAGCAGGACTGCATTTGTCTTGTCTGTCACTAGATTTAAAAAAAGGTGATTATTTATGGACAGTTCCTAATTCTTTTGTAGCATCTGCAAATTGTGGATTATACTGTGGTGCTAAAATTGATTTTGTAGATATTAATGAATTTACTTTCAATATTGATATTAATCTTCTAAAAAAAAAATTAGATAAAGCAAAAAAAAAAAATAAAATTCCTAAGGTATTAGTTGTTGTTCATATGGCAGGATCTCCAGCTGATGTTATGCAGATCAAAAAATTAGGAAAAAAATATAATTTTAAGATTATCGAGGATGCATCACATGCAATAGGAGCAAGGTATAATAAAAGTTTTAAGGTGGGCTCTTGTAAATGGTCAGATATTACAGTATTTAGCCTACACCCTGTAAAAATTATAACATCTGGTGAAGGTGGAATTATAACAACCAATTCAAAAGAAATATTTAATAAAATCAAATCATTAAGAACACATGGAATTTTGAGGGATAAAAATCTTTTAAGGAAAAAAAATTATGGTTTTTGGTATTATGAGCAAAAGTACTTAGGTTATAATTATAGACTGTCAGATATTCATGCTGCTCTTGGAAATTCACAATTAAAAAAAATATCTAAATTCGTAAAGAAAAGAAATGAAATCGCAAATTATTATAAAAAAAATATAAAAGAAAAAAATATTTTGTTTCAAAAAATTTTAAATGAAACTTATTCGTCATACCATCTATTTATTATTCAATTTAAAAAAATTAAAGATGAAAAAATTTACAATAAATTATTTAAAGATTTTAGAAGAAGAAAAATAATGGTTAATCTTCATTATTTACCTATTCATCTTCAACCAAATTATATGAAGAATGGATTTAAAAAAGGTCAGTTTAAAGTTTCAGAAAGTTACGCTAAAAAAAGTTTATCAATTCCAATTTACCCCCAATTAAAAAAGAAAGAATTAAATTATATTATAAAGATAATTAAAATATTGGCTAAAAAATATGACTTATTATAAGAATGTGTGTATCATCCCTGCAAAATTTAATTCAACAAGACTAAAAAATAAAAATATTTTAAAACTAGGTAAAAAAACTTTATTAGAAAATACTATAAAAAAAGCAATAAATAGTAAGCTATTTGATAAAATTATAGTTAATACTGAGAGTGCGAAAATTATAAAAAAGTTAAGATTTATTAAACAAATCGAGATTATTAAAAGACCAAATTATCTTTCCAAAGACCCTTATACCATCAGTGACGTGGTTTTATTTTCTCTTCGAAAATTAAATAAAGCTAAAATTAATTTTGAAAATACTTGTATTTTATTACCCACTAGTCCATTTTTTTTAGTAAAAGATATTACAAGTGCGTTTAAAGTTTTTAATAAGAATAAAAAAAATTGTTTAATTTCAATTTCTAAAAATAATTTCCCACCATATAATTCATATTTGATGGATAAAAAAATGAACTTAGATTTTTGCTTTAAAGACTCAAGATTTAAAAATAAAAAATCAACTGAATGTCCAATAACATATAAAAGTAATGGAGGCATTATGATTATAAAAAATAAAGTATTTTTGAAACATAAAAAAATACACTCATTAAAAAAAATAGGATTTGAAAGCAAAAAATGGAGCTTTATTGATATTGATAAACTTGATGAATATTTATTGAGTAAAATTATTTTTGAGAAATATTATAAAAAAGATAGTAAAAATTTTTATGTTTAATGAAGTTGTTAAAATAGGATCAAAAAAAATTGGCAAGGATCAAAAAATTTATATTATAGGTGATGTTGGGCTTACTAATAACGGCTCTTTAAAAGATACATTTAAATTAATCAATATTTTATCGAACCTAGGTGTTGATGCAATTAAATTTCAAATGATAGGACCCGAAGTTTTGCTAGGTGATAAAGAAATAAAATATACTTACCCAACTCTTAAAAATGGAAAAAAAACTGAAAATATGTTTTCAATGTTTTCAAATTTGAGCTTTTCTTCTTCTGAGTGGAAAAAAATTTCAAAACTATGTAAAAAAAAAAAGATCGAATTTATTTGTACTTCACACTTTAGTAATGCAGTAGACTTTTTAGAAAAATTAAAGATAAAAGTTCACAAGATATGCACATGGAGCCAAACTCATCGTAGAATGATTGAAAAGATGGGTCAGACTAGGAAGCCACTAATAATTGATACAGGTGCTTATACTAAAAAAGATTTCAATGAAATGGTGAAATGGTATAGGTCGAAAGGTGGAAAAGATTTAATCGTACTTCATGATTTTCATACAAAAAATGAAAAGTTTATGAATTTTAAATCTATTCCATATATTAAAAAAAAGTATAAATGTGTTGTTGGATATACACCCCAGGGCAGAGACGATACTATGGATTTAGTTGCTATAGGTTTAGGAGCTCAAGTGATAGAAAAAAGGATTACATTAGACAGATCGACACCAAAAAATGGTCATTTCAAAGCCCTAGAGGTAGAAGAATTTAAAAATTGGTTGAATAAAATTAAAAAAGTTGAGGTTGCACTAGGAAAAGAGCAAATAATACCTACGCCAGACGATATTAAGGACTCTAAAAAATATTTTAAAAGTTTATATGTAAACAGAGATATAAAAAAAGGTGAAATATTAAAAGACTATATGATAGAGGAAAGACGACCAGGTACAGGAATTTCAGCAAAAAAAATTTATCAGATAATTGGAAAAAAAATAAAAAAAAACCTTCCTAAGGGGAAGATGATTAGTTTTAAGGATATTATTTAATTAATCATTTTTTTAGTTTTTTAAATATGTTTTTAGTTAATGGTGTGCCACTTTTAAGATTAATTGAGGTTTCCTTACCAATTATCCTATCATAATATATGGGCGGCAATCCATTACCTGGTCGTATTCGTCTTATATTTTTTTTACTAATTTTTTCGCCTTTTTTGATATCTCTAATTACATATATAGATCTTTTAAAAAACTTATTTTCATTACCAACTCTAAAAAATTTTTTTTTAGTAAACATCTTGTAGATATTGATAATATCATTTTTGAAAATCTTGATTTGTTTACCTTTAAGTGAAAATTCGATATCCAAACCATTTTTTTGATTATCTAGCGCTATATGTTTTTCAACTATTTCTGCCCCAGCAGCAACAGCAGAACAAGCTACTAAATTATTTGTTGAATGATCTGAAAAACCTATTCTGCATTTAAATTTTTTTTTCATTATCATGATATTATTCATGTGAAAATCTTCTATTTTGGAAGGATATTTACTTACACAATACAATAAAGTTATATCCTTCGCCCCAAATTTTTTTGCTGCATTATATGTTGTGTTTATTTCTTTTAATGAAGCTGTGCCAGTAGAAATAATAATAGGTTTTCTTGTTTGGCAAACTTTTTTAATCAAAGGAATATCGTTCATCTCAAAAGAAGAAATTTTATAAAAAGGACAATTCAATTTTTCTAAGAAATCGACTGCTGTTTCATCAAATGGGGTACTAAATATTTTTATTTTCAATTTTTTTGCATAATTAAAAAGTTCTTTATGCCAAGCCCATGGAGTATGAGCTTTATCATATAAATCCCATAGAGAATAATTTTTCCATAAACCTTTTTTAATTATAAAATTTTTATTTCTTGAATTAATCGTCATTGTATTTGCTTTATATGTTTGAAGTTTTACTGCATCTGCATTATTGATTTTTGCACATTTAATTAATTTTTTAGCAATCTCAATTTTTCCACAATGGTTTGCAGATATTTCAGCAACAAGAAAGGGAGGTTTAAATATCATTACTTTTTAATATAATTTTTAAAAAATTGATAATTTCTGATATAGTCATTTTTAGAATATCTTTTATTACAAAATACTCCTAATATTTGATTCTTTTTTAATTTTACTCTGACCCAAATAAGTGGGTCAACTTTTTTAATTTCACCAGATTTAAGCAAAATCACTTTTTCTTTAATACCATTATCTAAATAAATTTTAATATTAGAATTAACTGAAAAGAAAAATTGAGAACATTTTTTATGGGCGTGATTTCCTCTTACGCATTCTTTTTTGGCTATTAAAAAAAAAATTCTTTCAAAATTTTTAATATAACTTTTGACTTTATTGAAAAAAATCAAATCGCATTTAGGATTTTTAATTCTTGTAAATTTTGAAAATTTTAACTTCATAATAATTTTAAGGTTTTAAAAATATCTTTTTTAATACTTTTATCAAATTTCACACCAAGTTTTAATAATTTATCACTAATTACCTCATAAGAATTTTGGTTTAAAATTTCTGTGTTAACAAATTTTTTTTTTGTTTTTTTGAAGATTTCAATAAGGCTTACAATTTCTCTAACAGTGTAATTTTTCGTAACTACATCAACTGTTTCATTAAAAAAATATTTATTTTTAATTATAAAATTAAAACATTTATAAAAATCATTTAAAGTTAGATATGGTCTCTTTTTATTATAGAATTTTTTCCATATAGTGAGAGGTTGATTGAGAGATGCTTGATAACAGAATTTATTTACAGCAGTATGAAATCTCATTCCCTCAGAAACACCAACAATTGTTCCCAGTCGGAGAATTATATATTTTTTGAGATTTTTTCTAATATACCTTTCCTCCTTTATTTTTGCTCTTGCGTAAGGACTTTGTGCAAAAAGATTATTCATGTTATTTGAAGAGTTTATTATTGAAAATTTTTTACCGTAAACACTTGTGGATGAAGGAAAAATAAGAGGTAAATTTTTTTTTTTACAGAAATCAACTACTTTTTTAGTTCCACCAAAATTATTACTATTTATTAGATCTTTTATTTTAAAGCTTTCAGCTGCATTCGTAATGGCTGCTAAATGGATGAAAAAGTCATATCTATCTCTTAAGCTTTTAAAATTTACATCATTTATGTCTTTATCAATGAGTTTAAATTTATTTTTTTTTAAATTCAAATAACTTCCAAATCTTTGAGTTTGAAAGTTATCAATTAATATTACTGTTTTAAATCTGTTATCTGTTTGAATTTTATCAATAAGATAAGAACCAATATGTCCAAACGGTCCACTTATTATTATTTTCATTTATTATCCATTAGAGTTTCTTTAATTATCCTATTTATTCCAAAATTTAATTTTATTTTAGGAGACCAACCAGTTTCCTTTTTAAAAAAACTATTACTTCCTATAAAAGATCTCTTTTCTATTTTGTGTATTAATTTTGGATATTTAATCTTTTTAATTTTCATTTTTTTTTTCAAATTTTTTTTAATAATATTTGTTATTTGATTAAAAGAATAACTTTTATTATCGCAAATTAAAAAAATTTTCGACCTCAACTTATTAATTTTTTTTGCTGTTATTAAAATTGCATCTATTAAATCATCGATATAAACATAGCTTCTTTGATTAGAGCCGTTACCAAAAATTTTTATATCAGTATTATTTATTGATTTTTTAATTAATTTGTTTAAAAAACCTCTATTTATTTGTTTGTTATGCAAATAATGCCCATAAATATTTGTTAATCTCAAAGACACAAAATTTAAATTTTTGTTTCTCGAATAATTCATAAAAATATTTTCAAAATACAATTTGCTCTTATCATATATGCTAAGTGGATTATCTGGAAATTCCTCATTGACTATTTGATTTTGGTTTGTAATCCCATAAATCGTTGCAGTGCTGGTAAAAATAAAATTAACTTTTAATTTTTTTTTAATTATATATTCATTAAAACGAATACAAAATTTAGCTATCTTTAATATATAATTTCTATTTTTTTCTAATTCATAAAGGTTGTTATTATAAGCCAAGAAAAAAATTGTCATATTGTTTTTTAGATATTTAAACCATTTATAATTATTGAATACATCGTACTGATATTCGTTTTTAATTTTAACTTTTTTTGAGATTTTTCTGGATATCAAAAAAATTTGATTTTTTTCTTTTTTGATTTTTTCCAAAAGTTTTTGACCGATAAAACCAGTATGACCTATAATCAAAATTTTTTTCTTTTGCATTTAAATTAACTTTATTTAAAAACTTTAATTAAATTTTTATCAAATTTAATTTTATATTCCTCTTCTTTGTCGTAATAGCCAGATGTCCCATAAATCATATGATTTTCCTTTCCGTAAGTTACGTAAGCATGACCAACATTTGGTGGGAAAAAGTATGCAATTTTATCTTTCTTTGAGTTTATAATAAATGATTTAATCTTTTTATAAGTTTTAGAACTTTTCCTATTATCAATTAAAAAAACTTTTATTTTACCTTTGAGTAAATAATTCCATTGAGTTTGTTTTTTATGAAAATGCCAACCTTTAAGTATATTTTTTTTTATGAGTGAATGACTTGTTTGAGATATTTTAGTTTTAAAATTTGCCTGGTTTAACTTGAAAATTTCTATGAAAAATCCTCTTTTATCAATGTTATTTTTAAGTTTAATTTTAAAAGTTTGGTGGAAAAGTTTCATTTTAAAAAATTTAATATAAAATTTCGTTTATTCAACGTTAAATTTTTTTAAAGATTATTGTTTTTGGATAACGCAATTTCTCTTTTTTTTTAAAGTTACTTTGTGGATATTCTTTATATTCATTATTAATTTTATTTAGATAAAGATAATTGTAGGCTTTATATTTTTTTAATATTTTTCTAATTTCAGTATAATTAAAAAAAATATATGGCAATTTTTCTTTATAGAATTTTTGTTCAGTAATATAAGTTTTAAACTTCCCAGCTGTCAAATTATTCAAAATTATATATTTAGGATTTTTTGCCGTAATTTTAATTAAAAAATTTTTCCAATTTAAATTATATTGAAGAGAATCACTTATATGAACAAAATCATATTTTTTATTAAAATTAAAATTATCATAAAAATTAATTTTGATATTCTTTGAATTTTTCTTATTTATATTTTTTCTAAGTAAATTGTTAATTTCTGGGACCTCAATACTATCAATAAAAATTTTAATATTATCAATTTTTAAATGTGAAAGTTGAAAAAATAACTCTTGATCACCTGATCCATAATCTGCTATTTTAATTTTTTCTTTATTACACCCTAATATTATGAGAGGCAATGGTGTGCTTGATAAAAAAAATTTAGAATAATCTTTTTTTAAATTACTTTTATTAAGATTTATCTTATCTAAAATTTTTTTTTTCCAAATTAGACTATTAAACGGCTCTATAGAAATTTTTTTTTTTTTTAAATTATAATAATTAGTTTTTTTCCAAATATTCATATTAATATTTCTTGGTATATTCTCTATCTTTAATTTCATGTGATTGAACATGATTTATATTAATAAACCATCTTCCATCTGATTTTTTTAATTTAGTAGTTTTTACTTTATCTACACCATGAATAATAGAAGGAAAAAACAGAACGATATCTGTTTTTTTTATTTTTTTATCTAATAATATTTTTTTATTTTTCTTACCTAGAACAAAGAAACCACCATCTTTATAATCTATTCCATATTCAGTAGCATAAAGCCCGAAATTAAAAATACTCACATTCACAGGGTCATAATGTCTTGTGATTTGACCTGAATTTAAAGGGTAATTTATAATATGCAATCTTTCAATAATACCATCTTTTGGTTTATTTTTTGTTATTTCATTCTTTTTTAATCCATTTAAAATTTTTAATGGTTTGTAAATTTCAATTATTCTTTTGTAAATTTTAAGTTTATCTTTATTCCAAGAAAAAAAATAAAATGATTTATCTACTGTTTTATATCCCTTGTTACTTAAATTTTTTGAAACATAAAAACCATTTTTAATTCCAGATTTAATTTTCGGGTTTATCGGCTTAGTTTCTTTAGCAAATTTATTAAGTTTTTTTTTTGCATTATCCAAAAAATTACTCTTTATTGAGTTTTTAAGAATAATAATATATCCGGCACTTAATTGATCTATTGAATTTAGTACAAATTTTAATTTATTTAATCTTTTTTTAAAATCTGTGTAATCATAAGTTTTTAAACCTTTAAAAAAAATCTTATTTTTTTTACTTTTAATTTTTTCAATTTTTTTTTGAATTAACTCTTTATTAGTGCGTTTCATCATTAATTTTATTAAATTAATATTACTATTAACTTTATTTTCTTATATAAAATTATATTTAATTAAATCAACTATGATAAGAAAAATCCTGATAACAGGGGGGTGTGGCTTTATTGGTTCAAATTTCCTCAATATAATGGTTCCTAAACATAAAAAAATAAAATTTCATAATATTGATAAACTTACTTATGCTGGAAAAATTGAGAATGTAAAAAAAATAAGATATTTGAATAACTATAGTTTTTCAAAATTAGATATTTGTAATTTCAAAAAAGTCAGTAAAGTTATAAAAAAATTTAAACCGAATATTATTGTTCACTTTGCAGCAGAGTCTCATGTTGATAATTCAATTATTTCGCCTGGTGAGTTTGTAAAAACAAATATTGAAGGAACTTATAATATTCTCCGATCAATGAATAAAAAAATTTTTTTAATACATATATCTACGGATGAAGTTTTTGGCCATGTAATTAAGAATAAATCATTTAATGAAAAAACAAAATACAATCCAAGATCACCCTATTCAGCTTCGAAAGCTTCAGCTGATCATTTAGTTTCAGCTTGGAATACTACATATGGTTTTAAATCTACAATTATAAATTGTTGCAATAATTTTGGACCCTACCAGGATAGAGAAAAGTTTATCCCTGTAATAATTAAAAGGATACTTAATAAAAAAAATATACCTATATATGGTGACGGTAAACAAAAAAGAGAGTGGATTTTTGTAGGTGATTTTATTTCTAGTTTAGAATTTGTAATATTTAAAAATTTAATAAAAGAAAATTTTATCATAGGAAGTGGTATTAGATTTGAAAATAAAGCTTTAACAAAAAAAATAATTTCTCTATTTGAAAAAAAACTAAAGTTTAATTGTAAAAAATCTAAGTTAACAAGAGTAAAAGATAGATTAGGTCATGACAGAGAATATAAAGTAGATTGTTCTAAGATAAAAAAATTAGGTTGGAAATCAAAAACAAATTTTGATAAAGATCTTCTAGAAACAATTAATTTCTATAAAAAAAAAAATAAGTTCATTTTATGAAAGCAATTCTTTTAGCTGGTGGCCTAGGTACAAGAATGAGACCATCCACCTTAGGTATAAATAAACACTTAATACCAGTCTATAATAAACCCATGATATATTATTCTTTAAGTGTTTTGATGCTTTGTAAATTTAAAGAAGTAATTTTAATTTGTGATCCTTCAAGTAAAGCTATTTACAAAAAAATTTTTTCAGATGGAAAATACCTTGGTATGAAAATTAAAATTTTGATTCAAAAAAACCCAAACGGAATTCCCGAGGCTTTTCTGGTTGCAGAGAAATATATAAAAAACCAGAATGTATGCCTCATATTAGGCGATAACTTTTTTTATGGTCAGGGATTTTATGAGTCGTTGAAAAAAGGTATCAACTTAAAAAAAGGAGCCTTTTTTTTAGCATATAACGTTCAACAGCCAGAAAATTATGCTGTGATTAATAAAAAAAAAAATAAAATAATTGATATTGAAGAAAAACCAAAAAATCCAAAATCTAACTTAGCAATACCTGGCCTTTATTTTTTTGATAAAAATGTTGTTCGATATTGCAAACACCTAATTAAATCAAATCGAAACGAATTAGAGATAGTAGATCTTTTAAAAGTATATGTGAAAAACAAATTAGCTAATTTTAAAGAAATAAGAAGAGGCATTTCTTGGCTAGATATGGGATCATTTGACGATTTAAATGATTGTTCAAATTATATAAGAGCGATTGAAAAAAGACAAAATTTTATGATTAGTTCGCCTGAAGAAATTGCGCTATTAAATAATTGGATTTCAAAAAAACAACTTATAAAAATTGCAAGAAATTATAAAAATAAATATGGAGAATATCTATTTAATTTATGCCGAAAATAATGAAGACGACAAATTGTAAAATAACTGGTGAAAAAATACCTGTTTTATTCAATTTTGGGAAAATGCCTATAGCTAATAGCTTCTCAAAAACTGTTAGCATGAAGGGATCTTATGATATGAAAATTGCCTTCAATAAAAAAAATGGTGTATTTCAATTAGTAAATGCTCCAAATCCTAAAAAATTGTTTAATAAAAACTATGCTTTTTTATCATCAACATCAAATCATATGAAAAAGCATTTTGTAAAAATATCAAATAAAATTAAGAATAAAATTTCAAAAAAAAAATTCTCTATTTTGGAAATAGGATGTAATGATGGTATCTTTCTTCAAAATTTTAAGTCTTATAATCATCTTGGAGTTGAACCATCAAAAAATGTTTACAACATATCAAAAAAAAAAGGCATCAAAGTTATCAATGCTTTTTTTGATAAAAAGTTATTAATAAAAAAAAAATTAATAAATAGTTTTGACGTAATTTTTGCAGCCAATGTAATTTGTCACATACCAGATATAAATTCTTTATTTAAGTGTATTGAAAAGTCTTTGAAAAATAATGGTATTTTTATATTCGAAGAACCTTATCTAGGCTCAATGATTGAAAAGACATCTTACGATCAGATTTATGATGAGCACTTTTATATGTTTTCTGCAAATTCTATTAATTCGATTATTAAGGATTTAAATTTAGAATTAGTTAATGCCGAAAAAATTCAGACACATGGTGGATCCATGCGATATTATGTTAAAAAAACTAACCAAAAAAGTATAAGTAAAAAATTAAAAAAAATTTTTGATTACGAAAAGAAATTAAAAATTACAAAAATTGAAACAATTAAAAAATTTGTTCAAGATTGTAAAAAATCAAAAAATAAAATCTTAAATCAAATAAAACAAATCAAAAAAAAAAAATTAAAAATCTTCGGATATGGAGCTACCTCAAAAAGCACGACCATTTTACACTTTTGTGGTGTAAATTCTAATTTGATTTCAGGTATTTTTGATACATCGCCCACCAAAATAGACAAATATTTTCCTGGAAAAAAAATAAAAATTATTGATTACAAAGAATTTAATTTTTTAAACCCTAAATATTGCATTTTATTTGCCTGGAATCATTATATGGAGATTTTTCGTAAAGAAAAAAACAAGAATATTAAATGGATTTGTCATATAGATAAAAAACATTTCCCTAAACATTTAAGAAAAAAATTCATATAGATGATTTATTTTGCCAATCCTAAATCAGAATACATTTTTTTAAAAAAAAAAATTAACAAAAAGATAAATGATGTACTCAATAGTAATTCTTACATATTGGGTAATGAGGTAAGACAATTTGAAAATAGGTTTTCAAAATATCTTGGTTCAAAATATGCTGTAGGTGTTTCTAATGGCACTGATGCTTTAATATTGTCATTAAAAGCAATAAATATAAAAAAAGGGGATGAAGTTATCACAACATCTCATACTGCTTATGCCACAATTGCTGCCATTGTTGAGGCTGGGGCGAAACCAGTTTTTGTGGACATAAAAGAGGATGACTTTAATATGAATTCTGCAGAATTAAAAAAAAAAATAACAAAAAAAACCAGAGCAATTATCATTGTTCATATATATGGGAATCCTGCAGATATAGTTGAAATATCTAAAGTGGCAAAAAAAAATAAGGTTTATCTTATTGAAGACTGCTCCCAGGCGCATGGAGCTGAATTTAACAAAAAAAAGGTTGGCACATTCGGAGATTTGTCATGTTTTAGTTTTTATCCAACGAAAAATTTATCAACTTTTGGAGATGCGGGAATTGTCTGTACTAAAAATAAAAAAATGTTCAAAAAAATAAAATTTTTTAGAGAATATGGATGGAAAAAAAAAAATATCGGTGTTTCAGAAGGATATAATAAAAGATTAGACGAACTTCATGCAGGTATTTTAAATGTCAAATTAGATAATATTGATAAATTTAATAAAAAAAGAATATTAATTGCCAATAAATTTTTAAATTTAATTAACTCAAAAAAAATTCTTTTACCGCAGAAAAATAATACTAAAAAACACGTGTTTCATTTATTTGTTATTAGAGTAAAAAACAATCTTAGATCAAAATTCATCTCTTATTTAAAAAAAAATGGAATATTTCCTGGAATTCATTACCCAATACCAAATCATAAACAAATACCATTCAGAAAATATCATAGAAATAAGCTGCCAATTACAGAAAAAATTTCAAAAGAAATTGTATCAATACCAAATTACCCATTGCTAAGGTCAAATGATTTTTTAAAGATTGTAAGATTAATAAACAATTTTTAAATTAATAATTTATTATTTTATACGTTTTAAATAACCATTTGGATTATTTGTCAGTAATTGTTTATAATTTATCTGTTTGTCAATTTTAAAATTTTTATTTTTTTTTAAAAATTCATTTACGGCGTTTTGAGGATTATTTCCTTTTGCCCATTCTCGTTTTCTATGTTTTTGTTTGGGTATATTTTCTATAATTGTATCTCCTACAATAAGATAATTATTTTTTTTTATAAGTTTTGAATATAATAATATTTCCTTCAACACGTGATCTTTAGTATGGTTGCTATCTAGATGAATTAAAATACTTTTATAATTTCCACATATCTTTTTAATTTTACTAAAAGTTTTAAAGGATGTTGAGTCTGCATTTAGAAGCTTAATTTTTTTTGATTTTGACTTAGAAAATAATCTCCTTTTCAAATCATTTGGTATAAATATATCAACTCCAATAATTTTTTTTGTTTTTGAAAAATTTGACAAAGAATCATAAAGTAGCAACGTTCCAGCCCAGGCTACACCTATTTCTAATATAATTTCTGGTTTCGTTTTATGGATGATTTCTTGTAATGTTAAAACATCATCTGGTGTTTGCAACATTGGTTCTCCTAGCCAGTCATAAAGGTAGCAAAAGTTATGTTTATCTGCACTTATATAGAGTCTTTTTGCTAATTTTTTTACCTTTTCATCTCTGTTTAGTTTACCTGCCCAAATTTTTCTTTTAATTTTAAAGCTATTGAAAGTAATTATTTTTTGTTTAGTCATGTTAGGGTTATGTATTAATACTTTAAACTTATTATTAATTGTATTTTATGTAAATAGTATATAAAAATTGACTAAAACTATAAAATTATTTCATAAATTCTTAAAATGAGCAATATTCCTGTTTTGCTTCTAATTTTTAATAGACCGCACTATTTAAAAAAAAATATTATTAATTTAAGAAAAATTAAGCCAAAAAAAATTTTTGTATTTTGTGATGGTCCAAGGACACAGGAAGATATAGAACTTTGTAAAGATTCGATCAATCAGCTAAATAAAATTAACTGGGAATGCAAAGTAGAAAAAAAATTTTTAAAAAAAAACCTTGGTTGTAAAGAAGCAGTCTCAAAAGCTATAAGTTGGTTTTTTAAAAAAAACTCGGAGGGAATAATTTTAGAAGATGACTGTATGCCAAATAAATCATTTTTTAAATTTTGTGAATTGTTGCTACCTTTATATAAGAAAAATCCTCAAATTGGATGCATAACTGGAGATAATTTTTTATCAAAAGAATTTAAATTTAAGGATCAATATTACTTATCTAAATATGCTAATTGCTGGGGATGGGCTACATGGAAATCTAAATGGAAAGTTTACAGAAAAGATATAAGGTTTTGGCCAAAATTAAAAAAATCAAATAATTGGAAAACAAATTTTTTATCATCCGAAGAAAGAAAATATTGGAGTATTATTTTTGATGCTTGTTATGAAAAAAAAATTGATAGTTGGGCTTACCCATGGACGCTTAGCCTATGGAAAAAGAGAATGTTAACCATAACGCCAAAAAAAAATTTAGTTGAAAATATCGGATTATTATCCTCTAGAAAAAAGATTATATTTAAAAAAAAAACTTATAAATCAAATAATATAAGTCTTAATAATTTTAGAATTAATAATAAGTTAAAAATTAATCAAATTGCAGATAATTATGTGTTTAAAAAACATTTCAAAGGAAATAAAAAACTAATCTTTTGGAAATTTCTAAAATTATTTAAAAGAAATGTTATTTAAACTTAAGTTATTTATATGAAGTATTTTTTTAAATATATTTATTTCTTTTTATTATCTTTTATAAAGAATAAAAGATTTATTATTCTCAATCCTAACCTTTCTTTTTTAGGTATAAGAAAAGTTTATCTATATGATAAAGAAAATAAAAGTATTCTTAACTTCGAAATAAGAAATAAATATGATCTGATAACAATTGAGGAGATTTTTTTTTTCGAAAGTTATAAAATAAGTAATATAAATAAATATAGTAAGATAAAAAGTGATATAAATTCTGAGAAATTATTAATAGTTGATTGTGGATCAAATATAGGATGTAGTTCAATATATTTTTTAAATACATATAAAAACTCATTTTTGATATCTATTGAACCAGATAAAGAAAATTTCAAACTATTAACCAAAAATGTGAAAAAAAATAACACTATTTTAATCAACAATGCTGTTTCATCAGAAGAGATTAATTATGAAATCTTAAATACAATCGATAATAGAGCTAAAAGTATAATTAAATCTGATAATGGGAAGTCTTCCTTGAAATCTTTAACAATTAATAAAATTTTGAATGATTATAACAAATTAAATTTTTATCCATTTATAATTAAAATTGATATCGAGGGACATGAAAAAGAATTATTCGAAAAAAATACAGAGTGGTTTGATAAATTTAAGATAATAATTATTGAAATTCATGATTGGATGTTGCCAGGCAAAGCCGTATCAAAAAATTATTTCACAACGCTAGTAAGTTGTATGAAAAAAAATGATAGAGATATAATTATTAGTGGTGAAAATATAATTTCGATAAAACTTTAATGAATTATAACTTTATAATAAAACAAATTTTTGCAACATTAAATAAAAAACATAAAGTTTTTATATTACTAATTTTTTTTTCTATTTTGTTATCTGCATTTTTAGAAATATTGACAATTTCCTCGTTGGTGCCTTTTTTAAATATAATGTTAAATCCTGATTTTGTTTATGAGAACTTTAAATATAAATATCTAATTTTTTCAGAAGAATTATTTATCAAAAATCCACTTGGATATATATCTTTAGTATTTATTATAATTATTATTGCCTCAACTATCATAAAGTTATTAGTGCTAAAATTAATATTAAGAGTAACAGCTTTAATAGGTTCTCAACTATCGTCCTCAGTTTTTAAAAATATTATATCAAAATCCTATATTGAGTTTACAAAGTTTAATACAAGTGAACTAATATCTGTTTTAGAAGCAAAAGTTGATCCTCTGGTCAATTCTATTTTCAAAATTTTGCAAACTATTTCAGCAATAGTAATAACAATCGCCATAATTTTTACATTATTGAGTATAAATTTTTGGTCAACAATATTTTTTGCAATTTCATTTTCAGTTTCCTATCTAATTTTATTTTCAATTTATAGAAATCAACTTAATTCTATTGGTTTTACAATTGCATCAAATTTGAAATCAAGAGTAAAAATTACTCAAGAGGCAATGTCAATATTTCGTCAAGTAAAATTAGATAACCTTTCTGATGAGTTTTATAATAATTTTATAGATAAAGATTTTTCAATAAGAAAAGGGACAGAGATATCTGCTTTCATAGGACTTTTCCCTAGAATTGTTATAGAGTGTATTGCTATAACTTTGATAGCAATTGGTAGTTATTATTTAATTTCAAATAAAATTTATGATGAGGAATATACATTTACACTTATTACCGCAATAGTTTTTGGCGCATCAAGATTATTGCCACAAGTCCAAACTATTTACTATAATTTAAGCCAAATTGTTTCTCAAAAAAAAATTTACTTAGACGTTATAAAATTCTTAAATAAAAATATAATTATTAATAATGAAAATGATATAAAAAAAATAGTCAATTTTAATAATGAAATTAAATTAACAAATGTGTCATTTGGGTATGATGAAAATAACAAAATTTTTGATGAAATAAATTTAATTATTAAAAAAAATACAACAGTTGGAATATTTGGCAAAACTGGATCAGGTAAAACGACATTAATAGATCTAATAGCCGGATTGCTTTCACCAAACGATGGAACTATAAAAGTTGATGAATGCAATATTAAATATTCCATTAAAGGTTGGCAAAAAAAAATATCTTACATAGATCAAAATGTAACTCTTTTGGATGGGAGCATTATAGAGAATATTGTTTTAAAAAATAGTGATAGAAATAAAGAATTAGACAAACTCTTTTTAAATGAAGTTTTAGAAAATTCACAATCTAAAGAATTTATAGATAAATTGCCCAATAAATCTCATACAAAAATAGGAGAGAGGGGGATTAGATTATCTGGAGGACAAATTCAGAGAATTGGAATAGCTAGAGCTTTATTTAAAAATTCTGAATTATTAATTTTAGATGAACCAACAAGCTCATTAGATGTTGATACTGAAAACTTAGTTATCGAAGCTATTGAGAAACTAAAAGAAAAAAAAACTATAATTCTGATTTCTCATAGATTAAATGCACTTAAAAGTTGTGATAAAATATTTGAGGTAAAAAATAAAAAAGTTAAAGAGGTTTAAATTTGAAAACCTATATTAAAAAGAAAACAAATATTTTAATTGTTGGTTCTAATGAAAAATTTACACTAGATTCAATATATTATCGAACTTTTAAGCGATTAGGTTACAATGTAGATTTTTTTAATATAGAGAAGTCGATTAATCATAGAATTGTAGCCTACATTAAAAATTATTTTACAAAAATTAATTACAAATTATTAAGGGAAAAAATAATATTTTTCTTTAAAAATAAAAAAAAAAAATATGAAACAATAATTTTTTTTAAATCAATTTATTTAGACAAAAATACCCTTTTAGCTATCAAACACTATAATGGAAAAGCTTGTTATGTAAATATCTTCCCGGACGATCCTTTTGATATAAAAAATTCAACTATATCTAATAAATCATTTCTAAATTCTATTGATGAGTTTGATTTATTTTGTATTTGGTCAAAAAAAATTTTAAAAAATTTGAAAAAAAAATTTAAAACAAGATTTATTTATTTACCATTTGCATATGATAGTTTAGATACTAGATATCCAGTAAGAAAAAACATCAAAAGAATAGACCAAGTATTTTTTTTAGGGACTTACGATAAAAAAAGATTTGAAACTTTAAATTCCATAAATTGCAAAAAAAAAATATATGGAGGAAATTGGTCAGGATTAAAAAGAAATACAATGAGTAATTCTTTTATTGGGCAACATATTTATGGTAAAAATATACATAAATTAGCCAATGAATCTGCAATTTCGTTAAATATTTTAAGAAAACAAAACATGACATCTCACAATATGAAAACATTTGAAATACCTTCTTACAATGGACTAATGTTAACCACTAGATCAGATGAACAAAATTCTTTTTTCAAAGAAAATGTTTCTTGCTTTATGTACTCATCAAACAAAGAATTAAAAAAAAAAATTAAATTTATTTTTTCAAATCCAAAAAAAGCTGAAAAAGTTAGAAAAAATGGAAATAAAGTTATAAAAAAGCATAATTATTCAATTAGAGTTAAATTTATAATGAGTCAAATTAATGAAATAAATAAATGACATATATTTTAAAAAAAAAATTTTTTTGGTTAGTTTTTATTATTTTTAACTTATTACTTTTTCAATCTATATATTTTTCACCTTATTTTTATTTTTTAAGTTTACTTTTATTAGTGTTTAATATTTTGCCTTTGCTAAGTTTTTATTATCATTATAAAACTATAAATTATATACCTCTTTATTATTTTACACACATATATTTTTTTTGCTGTTATACATTAGCAATTTTTTTTCCAGAATTTGTGAATTCTATTTTTGATAATAAAACTTTTAGAATTACATTCTCAAGTACTCAAGCATTCTCAAGTAAAATTATGCAAAATAAATTATTTATAGATGCTCTTGAAATATATTTATTAGCTTTAGTTTTTTTTAATTTAGGGAATTTTGTAGTATCAAAAATGTTAACAAAAAAAATAAAACAGAAAAGTTTTTTTGATTTTAATGATAAATATAATGAATTATTATTTCTTGGCATTTTAAGTTATTTTGGCTCTTCGATCTTTTTGTTTTTTGATAACTTTGAGTTTTTAAAAAAGGTATATCAAATAAAGTATCCTTTGATATATTTGTCAATATTATCTATTCAGATTTATCTTATTTTTAAAAAAAGTTTAAATATATTTTATAAAATAATTCTTTATTTTTTTATTTTTATTATCTTATACATTGAAATCTTGGATGGCTCAGTGTCTAAAACTTTTCTTTATCTGATTGCAATTTATTTAGTCAATTTTATTATTACAAAAAAAATAAATTTTAAAATAATTATCTCTATTGTAGTTATCTCCTTTTTTATACATACCTTTAAATATGAGTATAGAAATGTTACTTGGGGATCTGAAAATTTAAACAATACTTTAGATAATTATGAATATGCAAAAGAGCAAAGCCTTAAAGAGCAAGATTTATTAGATAAATCAAAAAATTTTATAAAAACTTATTATCAGGGTTTATTAAAGTTTGATTTAGAAAATGTTTTCACTAGCAATTCAAATTTTTTAAAAAGAAATTTTTCTCGACTAACCCATAGTTTTCAATCTTTGTTGATTGTAACTACTCTTTCTCCTGAGAGAATACCTTATTGGGAAGGATATTCTTATAAAATACTTATTACAAAATTCGTGCCAAGGATATTTTGGGAAAACAAACCTTCTGACACCTTTGGCAATGAATTTGGTGTCAGATATAAAGTATTGTCCGATTATAACAGCACAACTTCCTGGAATATGCCAGTATTAAATGAATTTTATGTTAATTTTGGAATAATTGGAATTGTTCTTGGGATGTTTTTTTTAGGCGCACTTTACAATTTAGTTAGCTTAAATTTAAATTATAGTCACAATAATTATTTATTCTTAATATCTTTTATTACGTTATACCCTCTATTCTATTTAGAAAGTCACTTATCATTAACATTTGGTGCTGTTGTGCAAACTTTTCTCTTCTTGTATCTGATAATCTTTTTATTTAAAAAATCTTTATTAATTATAAAAAAATCTTCTTAATTTTTGTCCTTTTAAAAATAACTGCCATTTAATCTCGTCTTTGATAATAGTATTTATATTTGAGTATTTTGGAGACCATTTTAACTTATTTCTTGCTTTTGATATACTGCATACAAGTTTCTCTACATCTCCTTTTCTCTTAATATCCAGTTTAATGATAGGATTTTTTCGAATAATTTTTGATCCATATTTAATTATCTTTAAAACTGAGTTTCCATAGCCAGAGCCAAGATTAAATATTCCAGATTTCTTTTTATTCAAATATTTAATTGATTTTTCAATTCCATTAACAATATCTTTAATATGAATATAATCTCTTACACATGTCCCATCAAATGTTTTAAATTTATTTCCATAAATAGTAATTTTTTTATTGAAGATTAATGAGTTTATAACCTTAGGTATTAGATG
This sequence comes from uncultured Pelagibacteraceae bacterium, assembly GCA_902527605.1. Lineage (GTDB taxonomy): Bacteria > Pseudomonadota > Alphaproteobacteria > Pelagibacterales > Pelagibacteraceae > Pelagibacter. The sequence continues at coordinate 230,627 of CABZPQ010000001.1, forward strand.
TGTTTCAGGATTGTGGAATTCTCCAATTTCACCATTTAATGAGGAACAAACATTAAAAAATCTTAAAATACAATATTTTGTATGGGACCCATTGAAATTTGATATGATAAATTCCTCATTTATTCTTTTAGTTTTTCCATAAATATTATTTGGAAAAACTTTATCTTTTTCAGTTAAATTTCTATTTTTCTGTTTATATACAGATGCAGTGCTTGCAAAAATAAATTTTTCTACTTTAAAATCATTCGAAATTTTTACTATATTGTTAGTTCCAATAATATTATTTTTAAGATAAGATTTTTTTTTTTTATCGATAAAGTCAATTGTTGATTGAGCTGCTAAGTGAACAATTATATTTGGCTTTACAATTTGTATTTTTTTTTTAAGTTTAATATAGTTACATAGATCACATTTTATATGTACAATACTTTTTTCTTTTAAAAATGGATTTTTATTTTTTTTATCTAAAGTGAAGATCTTGTACTTTTTTTTTAAATACCTTGCGAAACAAGATCCAATAAATCCACTTCCTCCTGTAATTAAAATTTTCTTTTTATTTTTCAATACAATAAGTATATAGATATAAGTTGATAATTATATTAAAAAATTAATCAATTTAATGAAAGTTTCAATTATAGTTGGTGGAAGATTTCACGCTTTTAATTTGGCAGAACAGTTACATAAAAAAAATTACTTAAAAAAATTAGTAACTTCTTATCCAAAAACATATGTTAAAAATAATTTTAATATTGATACTGAAATAATTATAAGTCTGCCATTAAAAGAGATATTATTCAGATCACTTAAAAAAGTAAAATTTATCGAAGAGCATTTGGATATAGATTTAATTACTGCAAAACTTTTTGCAAAAAAAGCCTCAAAATTAACAGATTTTAACGATACGAACATCCTAGTTGGCTGGTCAAGTTTTTCTTTATATTCATTCGAGAAGTCAAAAAAATATAATTGTATAAACATTTTAGAAAGAGGCTCTACACATATAGAATTTCAAAGAGACATACTAAGAGAAGAATATGACTTATTGGGTATAAGACCAAATTTACCTTCTCGCAAACTCATTGAAATTGAGAAAAAAGAATACGAATTATCAGATTATATTTGTGTTCCTAGTGAATTTGCAAAAAAAACTTTTCTAGATAAAGGATATGATGAAAATAAAGTTGTAAAAACTATCTATGGGGTTGATCTTAGTAAATTTAATATTCATGGTAAGATTAAAACAAAAAATAAATTTAACATTATATGCGTTGGTTCTTTATCAGTTAGAAAAGGGATAATTTATTTAATAAACGCATTTAATGATTTAAAACTTAAAAATTCAAATTTAATATTTGTTGGAAATGTAGAAAAAAAACTAGATAAAATTTTGTCTCAAAAATTAAATGATAGAATTAAAATCTTTAAATCTGTTAATCAAAATTCGTTAAAAAATTTTTATATAAATTCAAGTGTTTATGTAACTTGTTCAGTTGAAGAAGGCCTATCCATGGTTCAATTACAAGCAATGGCATGTGGTTTACCTGTAATATGTACTGAGAATTCTGGTGGAAGAGAAATAATTGATGACGGAGAAAATGGATTTATTCTTCCAATTAGAGATGTGGAAAAATTAAAAGAAAAATTAAAATATTTATATGATAATCGAGATATAATGTTTTCCATGGGGGAAAAAGCAGAGAAAAAAGCAAAAACCTTTTTAGATTGGAATAATTACGGAAGCAAAATGATTAATTTTTATTCATCTCTTTTAAAATAAATAAAATGAAAAAAATAAAAATATTAGTGATTGGAAAAAAAAGTTTATTAGCCTCATGTATAAAAAATAATTCGAAAATTGAAAATATAAAGTTTATACAATATAAAAATTTAAAAAATATAAATCTCAATAAATATTCTCATATAATCAATTTCAGTATAGACCAAAAAAATTTTACAAAGGAATACTCTCATGTAAGAAAAATAGACAAAAATATTTGTAATTTAATAAAAAAAAATAATTGTATATATATATTTCCGTCGTCGAGATTAATTTATAAAAAATCGAAAAATAACTTTTATGGTAGAAATAAAAGAAAAACAGAAATAGAAATTAAAAAGATCAAAAAGAAATACCTAATTTTGAGAATTAGTACACTTTTAACATTCGATTACTCTAATAGAAATTTATTCATTTCAAAAGCGCTAAAATCGTTGAAAACAAAAAAAAAAATTGAAATAGATATACCAAAAAATACTTATAAAGATTTCATAACATCAAAGTTTTTTGTTGATATCTTTGATAAGTTAGTAAAAAAAAATATCACTGGTACTTATAATTTATCGTCAAATATCCCAATTAAAATAAATGAAATTTTAAAAAATTTAATAAAAGGATATGGTAAAGGTGAAATTGTATTAAAAAAACCCTTCAAGAAAAATCATTCTTTTTTATTAAATAATGCTAGGCTAAGGAAAAAAATTAAATTTAAATTATCAAAAAAAGATATATTGAATTATTGTTTTGAACTAGGAAAAAAACTTAATGCATAAAATTTTTATTACTGGTGGATGTGGTTTTATTGGTTCTCATTTAACAGAGTTTATGTTTAATAAGTATAAAAATTCTTTAATTTATGTTTATGATAAAATAACATATGCGGCAAGTGTAAAAAATTTAAAAAATATATATAAAAGCAAAAGAGTTAAAGTAATTAAAAAAAATATACTCGATATTAACGCATTAAAAAAATTTTCTAAAAATACAGATTTATTAATTCACGCAGCAGCTGAAAGCCATGTGGATAATTCATTTAATTTAACAAATGAATTTATTAAAACAAATGTTCTTGGAACAAAGAATGTTCTAGATGCATGTAAAGCTAACAAAATAAAAAAAATCATACATATAAGCACGGATGAAATTTATGGTGAAATATTTAAATCAAGTTTTAGTGAAAATTCACCTTTTAACCCCTCTAATCCATACTCTAGTTCAAAAGCTGCTGCTGAAATGATTATTAATGGTTATGTTCACTCATATAAATTACCAATTATAATAATTAGAGCCAATAATATTTTTGGCACGCGTCAGCATCCTGAAAAATTATTACCCGGTTCATGTTGGTCACTTATAAAAAGAAAAAAATTTCATTTACATGGAAATGGAATGCAAAAAAGATCTTTCTTATACGTAGAAGATTTTTGTAAAGGAATTTATGTAATCTTAAAAAAAGGTAAAATTCATGAAATTTATAATATTGGCTCTAATTTTGAATATAGAAATTTAGATGTTTTTAAAATTATTGCAAAAGAAAATAAATTAGACTTTAAAAAATATATTAAACATGTGAAAGACAGACCGTTCAATGATTACAGATATAGTTTAAATTTCAATAAAATTAAAAAAATTGGTTGGCGACCCGAAACTAAAATTGAAGACAAAATAAAAGAAATAAATTCATGGTATAAAAAAAACATTTATAGATTTAAAAAAAGATAATCATGAAAATTGGATTAGCCATTCACCATTATTCCCCAGGCTATGGAGGACCTTTCACAGTTATTTCAGAGACGGCTAGTTACTTATATAAAAATAATATAAATTGTAGAATTTATTATGAACAAAGCCAGTATTCAAATATCAACTTAAACTTGAGAGAAATAGTTAAATCAAGAGATATATTTCATTTATTTGGAATATGGAGTCCATTTCACATTAAATTATTTTACTATGTAAAAAAATTTAAAAAAAAAATTATAATATCTACTTTGGGTGCTACTGAACCATGGTCACTTAGTCAAAAAAAATTAAAGAAACTAGTTGCATGGCAAATTTATCAGAAAAGAATTTTAAATAATTGCGACTATATTCATGCAACTAGTGAGTCAGAAAAAGAACATTTGATTGATCTTGGTGTTAAAACACCAATAAAACTTATCCCCCATGGTGTAATAGTAAAAGATAAAAAAAAAATTGTTACACCAAATAAAAAAAAAGTTGCCCTTTTTTTTTCCAGAATACATAAAAAAAAAGGGATCCTGGAATTATTAAATTCGTGGGCAGAGATTAAACCAAAAAATTGGATATTAAAAATTTATGGACCAGTTTCAGATATAAAATATCTAAAAGAAATAAAAACCAAAATTAATTTATTATCATTGAGCAAAGATGTAGAATTATTCGATCCAGTTTTTGACAATGAAAAAAAAGAACAAATATTTTTAAACTCAGACTGCTTTTTGTTACCTTCAAAAAGCGAAAATTTCGGAATGTCTATTGTCGAAGCATTATCTTACGGTGTCCCAGTTTTGACAACTGAGGGAACTCCATGGAAAATTTTAGAAAAAATTAATGGAGGCAAAATCATTAATTTTTCACAAAAAAATTTAACTATAAGTTTAAAAGAAATACTTAATATGAAAGATGAAGAATTAATATCAATGGGTTTAAATGGAAGAAACTATTTATTAAAAAATTTTGATATGGATAATGTTATTAAAGATTATATCAACTTTTACCATAGTGTTAACAATAATGATTAGAGTTTTAAATATAGTTAATAGTATGGATTTAAAACAAGGTGGCCCACCTGAAGTCATAAGAAATTTGAGGAAAAGAATAAACAAACAAAACAAAATTATTTCAGTTTTATCGACAAACAGAATAAGTGTAATTCAATTTTTAAAAATTATAATTTCAAATAAAGCGAGATTAAAACTTTTAAATTTTTTGGATAAATTTGATATAGTACATTGTCATAGTATCTGGAGTCCAAAAATTGCAATACTTGCTAATTATTCTATTTCATTAGGTATTAAAGTTATCTTTAGCTCTCATGGCTATCTTGATGATTGGTCATTAAAGCATAGCGTTATTAAAAAAAAAATTTATTCAATTTTAATTATGAATAGTCTTATAAAAAAATCCAAAATTTTTTTTTCAAACATTGGCGAGTTTAATGACTCAAGTAAAAAATTTTCTTTTGGTGATGTATTTGTAATACCTAATGGAATAGATAACTCATTATTTAAAATCACGAAAAGTAACGATATTAATAAAAAAAAAAAAATTATTTTTTTTGGTAGAATTCATGAGAAGAAAGGGATTGAAATTCTTTTACAAGCTATTAACGAAATGCCAGAAGAGTTTTTTGAAAAATTTTATTTAGAAATTACAGGGCCAGGAGAAACTCAATATATAAATAAAATAAAAAAAATGATTAAAATATTTAAAATTGAAGATTGTGTTTCAATTCAGCCTCCTAAAACTGGAAAAAATAAAATAATTTACTTGCAAAGTTCTGATATTTTTATTCTACCATCTTATGAAGAAGGTGACTCAATTGCATTAAAGGAAGCAATGTCTGCAGGTAATGCTGTAATAATTTCAGAACAATGTAGACTTAACTTAGTTGAAGATGAAAATGCTGGTATAATAGTTAAGACTGATAAAAATAGCATAAAACAAGCACTAAATAAAATCAAAGATTTTAATTTAGTTGAAATGGGAGAAAATTCAAAAAAAATAATGCATAAATATTTTGAAAATGATTTTTGTAGTGATCGTGTATTAAAAATTTATGAAGACATCTATACAGGATCAATGAATTCAAAAGATTGGATAAAAAAGTGATTAATAGTTATATTCTTGGCTTGAATTTTTTGCATTCTGATACCTCAGCGTGTATTTTCAAAAATGGAAAATTAATAGCAGCGGCAGAAGAAGAGAGATTTACTAGATTAAAACATACCTCAAATTTTCCAATAAATGCAATCAATTTTTGTTTAAATGAAGCAGAAATAAAATTTTCTGACGTAGATACTGTTACTGTAAATTCAAATCCATTTGCATCTTTTCGAAAAAAAATGTTGTTTACTTTAAAAAATTTTAAAAGATATAAGTTAGCATTTAATAGTATTTCAAATATAAAAAAAAAAGTAACTTTAAAAAAATTAATCTCCCAAAATTTTGATCCTGAAAATTTATTTAAAGGCAAAATAAGATATGTTGATCATCATATATCTCATATTTTATCATCGTCTTCTTATAGTGGTTTTGATAAATCTGTAAATTTATCAATTGATGGGTTTGGTGATTTTGCAAGTGCAGCTTGGGGTACTTCAGATCAAAAAAAAATTTCTATTGATAGTAAGGTTTTTTTTCCTCATTCAATGGGTATTTTTTATCAGTCTATAACACAATTTCTAGGTTTCAAAAAATATGGTGATGAATATAAAGTAATGGGTTTATCTTCTTATGGTAATCCAACTTATCAAAAACAATTGTCTAAACTTTTGTATAATACTGACGATGGTTATAAATTAAATCTTAAATATTTTATCCATCAAGATCAAAACATTGTTAAAAATAGCAAAATGGGTCAGATAGAATACTTTGACTTATATTCGAAAGAATTAATAAATTTAATAGGTAATGAAAGAAAATATGATGAAAAATTAAATCAAAGGCATATGGATATTGCTAAATCAGCTCAATTGGTCTACGAAAATACATTATTTACATTACTGACAAGTCTTTACCAAAAATATAAAATTAAAAATTTAACTTTATCTGGTGGTTGTGCAATGAATTCAGTTGCTAATGGAAAAATTTTGAAGAAAACACCCTTTGAGAAAGTATACATATCTCCAAATCCTGGAGACGCAGGTGGATCAATTGGATCTGCTCTTTTCTTTTTATTAGAAAAAGGACAGAAAATAGAAAATAATATTAATTATGCTTATCTAGGTAGCAATTATTCAGATGACGATATTGAACTAGTAATTATAAAAAAAGAATTAAAAAAAAATTTTTTCGTTAAGAAATATCTAGATGAGGATCTTTATAATTTTATTTCAGATCAATTATGCTTATCAAAAATTATAGGATGGTTTCAAGGAAAAATGGAATGGGGCGCTAGAGCGCTTGGGAATAGGTCTATTTTAGCGGATGCCAGAAATCCAAAAATCAAAGATATAATAAACAAGAAGATTAAAAAAAGAGAGGGTTTTAGACCATTTGCACCTGCAATACTCGAGGAATTTACAAGTCAATGGTTTGAGATAGACAAAGATGTTCCATATATGTCTGAAGTCTATAATATACTAAAAAATAAAGTAAATGATCTTCCTGGTATAACACATGTTGATGGAACAGGTAGATTACAAACAGTTACAAAATCTAATAATAATAAATTTTATAGTTTGATTAAAAACTTTTATAAGAAAACAAATATACCTATAGTTTTGAATACATCATTTAATGAAAATGAACCAATTGTAGAGTCTCCAGAGCAAGCAATTGAATGTTTTTTAAGGACAAATATGGATATTCTTGTTTTGGGAGGCTGGGTCATATCTAGGAAATGAAAATATCGGTAATAACAATTTGTTATAATTGTGAAAAAACTATTGAAAAAACTATTAAGTCAGTTCTAGAACAAAAATATAACAATATTGAATACATCATAATAGATGGAGGATCTCAAGATGATACTTTAGCAATCATAAAAAAATATAGTGATAAAATTACAAAATTAGTTTCAGAGAGAGACAAAGGAATATATGATGCAATAAATAAAGGAATAGAATTATCTAAAGGAGAGGTAATTGCTCTGCTTCATGGAAATGATATCTTTTTTGATGACAATGTCTTATCAAAAGTAGCGGAATTCTTTATTAAAAATAGAAAAGTAGAAATAATGCTTTCAGATCTAGCGTTTAAAAATAAATTTGAACAAAATAATTTTACAAGATACTACTCAGCAAAAAAATTTAGACCCTGGATGCTAAGAATAGGTATCTCACCACCTCATCTTTCCACTTTTTTTAAGCAAAGTGTATTTTCAAAAGTAGGACTTTATGAAACTAAATTTAAAATTGCAGGTGATTTTGATTATTTTGTGAAATGTTTTCTTAAACATAAAATTCAATTTAAATATTTCGAAAATTGTTTAGTATTAATGAGCACTGGAGGAAAAAGTGGAAAAAACTTTAAAAGCTATTTGACTTCTTCCAAGGAAATAAATAGTTCACTGAAATCAAATCTATATTATTCAAATATCTTTATTACTTTTTTGAGATTTCCAATAAAATTATTACAATTTTTTTCATAAATGATTGATTTAAATAAATCATTATTTAATAAAAATTTTTTTTCTTATTTATATATTTTTCTACCAATTGCTTTAATTACAGGACCATTTATTTCGGATCTAATAGTTGTTGTAATTTGTACTTATTTAGTATTCAGCTTTAATTCATTTAAAAATGATGAAATTTTCAGTTATAAATATCATTATTTTTTTATATTATTTTATTTTTCAATTTGTATTTCTTCTTTATTTTCTGAATATCTTTTATATTCAATAAAATCTTCTTTTTCTTATTTAAGATTCGGTATTTTTTCTATAGCGATATATTTTATTATCAAAAACAATATAAAACTAATATTAATATTAACAAAAATTTTTTTAACTATATATTTTACTTTATTAATTGACTCGGTTTTTCAATACTTGTTTGGTTTTAATATTCTTGGTTGGACTTTTGAAGACCACAATTTTAGAGTTACAAGTTTCTTTGGTGACGATGAGGTCTTAGGAAGTTATATAGCCAGACTATTTCCTTTTGTTTTATCTATAATATTATTTTCAAGAGAAGAACTAAATTTTAGGTTTAATAATTACTTTATAATTCTTTTGTTTGGGGCATCATCAGTAATAACTTTAATCAGTGGAGAAAGAACTTCTTTAGTTCTTTTTTTATTATCAATATTCCTTATGTTTTTTTCATGCCACAAATTAAGAAAGATTATTTTATTTTGTTCATTAATAATTTTAATTTCATTTACATCAATCATTGTTTCTAACGAAAAGACAAGAGATAGAATGTTAAATCAAACACTCAATCAATTAGGATTACATTCAGAAAGTGAAAGAATAGTAATTTTCAGCAAAACGTATGAGGATCATTATAAGATTGCTTATAAAATGTTTAAACAAAAGCCTATTTTGGGCCATGGTCCAAAAACATTTCGAAAATATTGTTCAGAACCAGAGAATTATTTGAATGAAATTGCATGCACAACCCACCCACATAACATATTAATGCAGCTTCTATCTGAGACAGGACTTGCGGGTACTATCTTTTATTTTACAATTTTTGTTTATTTGTCTTTAAAGTTAATAAAAATAACTACAAAAGGTTTATTTTATAAAAAATATATAAATAAGGATTATGTTACACTTATATATATTTTTTATTTTATTAACCTATTCCCGTTAGTACCATCAGGTAATTTTTTTAATAATTGGTTATCTATAATTTACTATATACCATTGGGATATCTTTTTTTTCTGGTAAAATATAAAAAAAATAAATCATGATATATTTAATTGTATCTCTTATTTCATTAAATTTAATATTTCTTATTTTTTTTAAAAGAATCTCTAAATTTTTTAATATCAATGATATTGGTGATGGCATAAGAAAATTTCAGCAGCAGCCGGTATCTTTATTTGGAGGAACTCTTATTTTATTAAATATTACAATTAGCTTGGTTTTTGATTTTTTTCTAATAGACATTGATCTATTTAAAAATTTTATAACAACAAACAGAGAAATATTTGCATTTATATTCGGTTTAGTTTCATTTTATTTATTTGGATTATTTGATGATAAGTATAATTTGTCAGCGAATTATAAACTTGTAATATCTTTTTTCTTCATATCTCTTTTTATACTTATTGATAATAATTTAAATATTTCAGAATTAAAATTTTCATTTACATCTCACAATATTGAACTTAAATCATTTTCAAATTTTTTTACGATTTTATGTTTTCTTCTTTTTATTAATGCTTTAAATATGTTTGATGGTATAAATTGTCAATCAGGATTGTATTGTATTTTTATCTTTTCAATATTCTTTTTTAAAAATACTCTCCCATATTTTTCTTTAATATTAATATTATCACTATTTATCTTTTTAATATTTAATTTCAAAAATAAAATGTATTTAGGCGAAAGTGGAATATTAATTTTAGCTTATATAATTGGATATATTTTTGTAAAAACTACAAAAATAAGTGAAATCAATTTTTTTGTTGATGAAATATTTATAATAATGGCATTGCCAGGAATTGATATGTTTAGACTTTTTTTAACAAGGATATATAAAGGCAAACATCCTTTTTCATCTGATACAAATCATATTCATCACTTATTATCTAAAAAAATATCGCATGAGAAAAGTGTTTTACTAATATTTTTATTTATTTTTTTAACCACAGTAATTTATTTTAATATTAAATTTAAAATTATTTTTTTAACAATATATTTTTTAATGTACATATTAATAATATTTGTCTTAACAAAAAAGCTACCAAATTGAAAAGATTTTTAGATTTAACGATTTGTACAATTTTTATTATTATATTATTAATTCCTATATTAATTATATGCATAATAATTAAGATAGACTCCAGAGGTCCAGTGTTAAACATTACAAATAGGATAGGTAAAAATAAAAGAGTCTTTAAAATGTTTAAATTTAGAACTATGAAAGTTGAAACCCCATTGCTTCAAACTGAAGATTTACAAAATCCTAACAAATTTATTACTAAATTTGGAAAAATACTTAGAATTTATAGTTTAGATGAGATACCACAATTAATAAATATTTTGAGGGGAGATATGTCACTTGTCGGTCCAAGACCTTCGCTGGATATTCAATTTGATTTAATAAAAAAACGTGACGATTATAAAATTCATGATATAAAGCCAGGAATTACTGGACTTGCTCAAGTTAATGGTAGAGATAATCTAGAAATAAGTGAAAAAGTTGCATTAGATGCTCATTATAAGAATAATCAATCTGTATATCTAGATATGAAAATTATTCTTAAAACTTTTCTCGTTGTTGCTAGATCTAAGGATATTAAACATTGAAAAAAAATTGTAGAATTTTAATTTTAAGTCATTCATTTGTTAAAAAAGTTAACTTATCATTTGCATTACATCTTTCAAAAAAAAATAATTTAGATGTATCTTGTGTAGTACCAATTAGAATTTCTCAATCAAACAAGAAAATTTACCCAGACTATAAAAAAAAAAATATTAATTTAAATATTTTCTCAGCGGAGCTTATTAATAAATCTATGAGATTTCAGTACTTTAAAAATATTCGAAAAATTATCAAAAAAAAAGAACCAAATATAATATTTTTAGATAATGATACAGTTTGTATGCAGTCATTTATATTAATTTTCTGGTCATTTTTTTTTAATTACAAAATAAATTATTTTTGCAATGAAAATAATTTGATAAATTTATTTAAATCCTTCTCATTAAAAAAATTACTAAAACTATGTATAATTTATTTCGTAAATTTCATAATTAAATATAAAGTTAATAAAATAATTTGCTACTCTAATCAAATTAAGGATAATTATAATTTTTTAGGATATAAAAATAAAACTAAAATTATACCCCTAGGTTTTGATAAAAAAATTTTCTTTATAAAAACAAAAAAAAAATTGAAAAAAATATTGGTGATATCTTATTTTGGAAGAATAAATAAGGAAAAAGGTATTCATGTTTTGATTGAATCTTTAAAATATCTTAAAGAATATAGATGGAAGCTGTTAATAGACTCAGAACATATCGAAGATTTTAAATATTTTTTAAATTTAAAAAATTTAATAAAAAAATCTAAAATAAAACAACGCACCAAATTTATAAAATGTAATCATAATCAAATAGCAAATTTCATGAGAAAATCAGATATAATTGTTTTACCTTCACTTTATGAAGAACAATATGGAAGAGTAATTCAGGAGGGAGTTGCATGTGGTAATGTTGTGGTAGGTTCTAATATCGGAGCTATTCCAGAGATAATTAATGATAATCACTTATTGTTTAAACCTGGTGATTATATAGCTTTATCAGTTATACTTAAGAAACTATTTAATAAAAAATTTTATCTAAATAAGTTATATACTTTAAGAAAAGATGTGAATAAAAAACGAACTATAGATTATCAAGTAAAAAAAATTAGTAAATTTTGCAACATATGAAAGTAGTTATACTTGCAGGAGGAAAAGGTTCAAGAATATCTTTTTATACACAAAAAATTCCAAAGCCAATGATTAGAATTGGCAATATTCCTTTGTTAGTTCATATAATGAATATCTATCAATTTTACGGTTTCAATGATTTTATTGTTGCTGCTGGATATAAATCAAAAGTCATAAAAGATTATTTTTTGAAAAATAAAAAAAATAAAAATGTTAAAGTAGTTCAAACTGGAGTTAATTCGATGACTGGGGAAAGAATATTAAAACTAAAAAAATTTTTAAATAAAGAGGAAAATTTTTTACTTACTTATGGCGATGGGGTCACTAATTTAAACATAAATAAAGTTTTAAAATTTCATGTAAAACACAAAAAAATTGCTACAGTAACAGCTGTTAGACCACCAGTAAAATTTGGAGAGTTAACCATCGGAAAAAATGATAATGTCAAAAAATTTGTAGAAAAACCTCAATTAAATAAAGGGTGGATAAATGGCGGTTTTTTTGTTCTCAATAAAAAAATATTTAAATATTTAAGAGGAAATAAACTTGTTTTTGAAAAAAAACCTCTTTCCAATCTTTGTAAAGATGGTGAACTTAAAGCTTATATGCATAATGGTTATTGGAGATGTATGGATAATTTAAAAGAAAAAAATAGCTTAGAAGAAATTTTTAAAAAAAAAAATAGTATTTGGAATTTATAGATAAATTTAAAATGATAATTGAATGTTAAAAAATGTACTTATAATAGGCCACAAAGGTTATATAGGTACAATTCTCACAAATTATCTTTCAAAAAATTTAAAAGATAAAATCAACATTTTTGGTATAGACCCAAACTTATTCTCATTAAACAATTATTCTAAAAAAAATTTTAGGATAAAAAAGAATTTCATTGAAGATTGTCGGAACTTTAAATTAAAAGATATAAAATTTATACCTGACGTAATAATATATTTAGCTGCAGTCTCAAATGATCCAATGGGAAGAGAATTTAAAAATGCTACAAAAGAAATTAATTTTTTAAGCTGCATAAAATTAGCAAAAGAGGCAAAAAGACTTGGTGTTAGGAAATTTATTTTTGCCTCAAGTTGTAGTATGTATGGAAATTCTGGAAATAGTATGAAAAAAGAAAATGATAAATTAGCACCATTAACTGATTATGCCCGTTCAAAAGTAAATGCAGAAAAAAAATTAAAACATATATCGTCAAAAAATTTTAAAGTTATTTCTTTAAGATTTGCAACAGCAGCTGGATTAAGCAATAATTTAAGATTAGATTTAGTATTCAATGATTTTATTGCTAATGCAATTTTTGAAAAAAAAATCGTTCTTTTGAGTAGCGGTAAATCTTGGAGGCCACTTATACATGTAAATGATATATCGAAAGTAATAAAGTGGTCAATATTTTTTAAGCCCAAAAAAAATTTTTTACCGCTAAATATTGGATCAAAAAAATGGAATTTTAGAATTATCGATTTAGCAAATAAGATATCAGCATTAATGCCAGGTACAAAAGTTTTAATAAACAATACCTCAAATCATGATAAAAGATCATATAAGGTAAATTTTGGGCTTTATAAAAAATTAGCACCGAAACACCAGCCCTCTATGAAATTTAAAAATGCAGTAAATGAGCTTGCAAATTTTCTTAATAAAGAGAAAAATAATTTAAAAAACTTTAGAAATTCTCCAAAGTGGTCTAGATTAGCGCGACTAAAGTATTTAGTAAAAAATAAAATTATAAATAATAGTCTGCATAGAATTAGAAAATATGATTGAGGGTGTAATAGTTACAAAACTAAAAAAAATTCCTGATGAAAGAGGAGCTATCTTTCACATGTTAAGAAATACAGATCCACATTTTAAAAAATTCGGTGAAATTTATTTTTCTATTGCATATCCAGGTATCATTAAGGGATGGCACGAACATACCAAGCAAGTACAAAATTATGCAGTTGTAGATGGAATGATTAAACTCGTGCTTTATGACAACAGAAAAAAATCAAATACTTATAAAAAGATACAAGAGATTTATATGGGTGATTTAAACTATTTATTAGTGACTATACCAACAGGAATAATCAATGCTTACAAATGTATTGGTAACACAAAATCTATTTTAGCAAACTGCTCTACTCTACCTCATGAACCGAATGAGATGATAAATTATAAAATTAATAATAAAAAAATACCTTATGACTGGAATGTTATAAAGTGACTAGGGTAGCTATTTTAGGATCCTCTGGTTACTTGGGTAGTTTTCTTGTTCAAAGTTTAAAAGAAAAATTTAAAATTATTTCCCATAGTAGGAACAAAATAAAGGATAAAAATTTTAAAAAAAATATTTATAAAGAAGTTTTAGGCGACATAAAAAAAGATAAAACAATAAATGATATTTTAAAACAAAAACCTGATTGCATAATATATACTATTTCTTTAAATCATATTGATTCTGAGAAAAATATTTTTAAGTCCTTAGAGAGTAATTTTTTACCATTTAATAATTTAATACAAAAAATAAAAAAAAAAAAATATAAAACTAAAGTCATATATTTATCCACAATGCAAGTTTATGGTAGAGAGTATAATCAAAAAATCATAAATGAGAATTATCCTAAAAATTTTGATAATATTTATGCACTTACACACAGCATGTGTGAAGATTTGCTAAATACATATAGAAAAACAATAGATTTTCATTGTTTAAGGATTTCAAATACCTTTGGTATGCCAGTTTTAAAAAATATTAATTGCTGGTGGTTAGTCATAAATGATTTTTGTAAAAGTTCCGTAAAAAATAATAAAATAGTAATAAATTCTGATGGCACTGCATTAAGAGATTTTGTTACATTAGAGACATTATCAAAGGTCATTTCTAAGTTAATAAATACTAAAAAGGCATTTCCATTTGTTAATGTTTGTTCTGGGAAAACCTTCTCAATTAAAGAAATCGCACATAAAATTTCAAAAAACTCATTTTTCAAAAATAAAGTAAAAGTCGAAATAAAAAAAAAAGCTAAAATTAAAAAAAAAAAATTTTTATATTCAACAGAAAATTTAAGGAAACTATCAATAAAACCTTTTCTAGATTTTGATTTAAATATTACTCAATTTCTCAAATGTTTAAAAAACCAGTAAAAAAAAAGATCCATCTTTTTATGCGAAAACCTATTAAGGGAAAACATTTTAGTACCGAAAATTTTTATTTTGATCTTTTTAAGAATTTCAATAATAAAAAATTTGAAATTGAGTTTAAGATTTGCCCATTAATATCTAGTGGAATTTTTAACAGAGTTTACCTATGTTTTTGGGCTTTTTTTAACCAAGGAAATATCAACCACATTTGTGGGGACATAAATTTTATATCATTATTTTTGTCAAAGAAAAAGACTGTGAATACCTTCCTGGATTTTTATTCCATGCAAAGATTAAAAAGTTTAAAAAAATTAATATATAAAATATTTTGGATAAAAATACCTTTTTTAAAAAGTGGAAGCATTATTACTATATCAAATAATACTCTAAGAGAATTAAATAATTATATTGATATAACAGGTAAAAAGAAAATTCATGTAATAGGAATATCTGTGTCTAATTACTTTAAGAAAAAAATAAAAAAAAAAATTAGCAAAACCCCAAAAATATTAGTTGTTGGAACCTCAATAAATAAAAATATTTTAAATATAATTATTTCTTTAAAAAATATTTATTGTGAATTGATTGTGGTTGGTCAATTAAATGACCAAATTATTAATGAACTAAATTTAAATAATATTAAATATAGAAATTTGGTGTCAATAAATACGAAGAAGTTAATTGATGAATATTACAAAAGCGATATGTTACTTTTTCCTTCAAGCTATGAAGGTTTTGGAGTTCCAATATTAGAGGCCCAAACCATTGGCAGGCCAGTAATAACAAGCAATTTAGAACCTATGATTTCAATTGCTGGAGAAGGGGCTTTTTTTGTAAATCCAAAAAAACCTAAAGAGATATCAGAAGCAATTAAAACAATTATTAAAAATAAAAAATTAAGATTATCAAAAATAAACAAAGGATTTATTAACGTAAAACGATTTAAAAATTCTATTATTCTTAATGAACATCTTAAAGTTTATAAAGAAGTGTCAGATTATTTATGAAAAATATTATACAAAACTTAAAAATCAGTAATTTTTCAAAAAAATTTATTTTAGTTTTTCTTGATATTTGCATAATTATTTTTTCAGTATTTTTTTCATTTTCTCTTAGACTTGATTCATTTTATAACCCTTTTGAAATAGATTTTAGAATATACATTATTTTTATATTTGTAATAATCTACAGTTTTTACATAAATAATATTTATCAAATTTTAATATCTTTTTTTGACAATCAATCTATAATAAAAATTATTAAAGTTGTTTTATATTCACAAATTATTCTTTTTTTTATAAATCTTGCACTTCATAAATCTATTTTCTTTCCACGATCAATTTCAATAATTTCACCTATCATTTCTTGTATATTGTTTGTTCTAGTAAGAATAATTTTAAACTATTTAATAAATTTAAATTTTAAAAGTATTGTTTCAAATAATAATATTCTTATTTATGGAATTAACAAAAGTACGTTTTCTTTGTTAAAAAATTTGAGAAATTACCCGAATTATGGAAAAGTTGTAGCCTTTATTGATGATAAAGATAAATATAAGAAAAGAGAACTTAGTGGAGTAAAAATATTTAAAACTATTGAAATAGATAATATTGTAAAAAATTACAATATAAATGAAATATTGATTAATAATAAAACTTTCTCGAAAAAAAAATTTAATCTTCTTTTTAAAAAATTTGAAAAATTAAATATTAGGATCAAATATTTAAATGAAATAAAAAATCCTAAAAATTTTTTAAATAAGTCATTAGAAGTTCAACCAAATTTTTTTGATATTATTGATAGGCCAAAAATTGAAGTAGAAAAAAAAATATTAAGTAAGAAAATAAAAAATAAAAATATTCTTATTACTGGAGGTGGAGGTTCAATAGGATCAGCACTTTGTTTAGAGATATTAAAACACAATCCTAAAAAATTATATATTCTAGATAACTCTGAAATAAGCCTTTATAATATTTTAAAAAAAGTAGAAAGTATTAAAGCTTTAAATAATAAAAAATTTAACTTTATTCTAGGAGATTGCTCCGATATAGATTTTTTATTGCAAAAGTTTAAATTAGTTAAAATTGATGATATTTATCATGCAGCTGCTTATAAACATGTAGGTTTTGGAGAGGAAAACCTTTATTCAATAATTAAAAATAACATACTAGGTACAAAGTCTGTTTTAGAATTAGGGATTATAAAAAAAGTTAAAAACTTTATTTTTGTGAGCACAGATAAAGCAGTTAATCCAAAAAGTGTTTTAGGTTATACAAAAAAAATAGGTGAATGCTTAGTTAATATTTATTCAAAAAAGAAAAACATTAATAAAAAAACCAGGTTTACAGTTGTAAGATTTGGCAATGTTATTGGATCAAGTGGTTCGGTAATCCCTTTATTTTTAGATCAAATAAAAAAAACCAAACCACTTACAGTCACTCATAAGAATGTAAAAAGATATTTCATGTCAATTTCAGAGGCTGTTCAATTAATTATAAATTCTTCATATTTAAATGGAAAAAATTTTAACATTTTTGCTTTAGATATGGGTGATCAAGTAAAAATTTATGATATTGCATCAAGAATAATAAGATTAAGCGGTTATACAATTAAAAATTCTAATAATATTAATGGCGACATTCCGATAAAGATAATTGGACTTAAAAAGGGAGAAAAGATTAAAGAGGAAATTGCCCTAGGAACAAATCTAAAAAAAACGAGCAACTCTAAAATTATGCTTTGTGATGAAAAAATCATTCCTGTAGAAAAATTATTTAGAATGCTTATTAAAAAAGTTGGTAAAAATAAAATTTCCTTAAATCTTTTAAGAAAAATACCATATTAATATTTCGATCTATATTTTAAAGAATTATATCAAAAAGCATCTTTATTGGGTCAATGAATAAATTGATTTTTCCATTAAGTTTATGAATTCATTTTACTGGCAATTTTTATTCCTGATATTAAAGCAATACCTCTTCCCATATTTTCTTATTTATACAAATATTTAAATTTTTTTTTATTATTTAAATTCTATTAATTAAAATCTAGTTCTCGTAAATAACTAGGTACCCAAATTTCTTTAAAATTTTGAGTTTATTACTTATTTTGTAGTGAGAACAAATTTTTTTAACATACATGCAGTATTCATTATTTGGTGTTAAAATTTTTTGGGAGTTCAAATAATTTATTTTATATGAACCTTTCTTATTTTCTTTATCCATCGAGTAATATTTGGGCCAAGGAAAGTTATTATACCATTGTTTGTTTTCATAAATTCGAACTGAATTTTTTATGATTATGATTGAAAAGCCAAATATCAAAATAATATTAACCATCTTTTTTATGTCTTTTGAAATGTGAAATTTTGTAAGATAAAGACTAAATATAAAGGCAAACATAGAAATTATATAAGAGTAGCCGTATCGATAAAGTGGAGATTTAAGCATCCAAAAAATGCAGGAACAAAATATTATCAAGAAATAATATTTAATATTTTTTTCTAGCTTCACTTCCTTTCTATTTTGTTTCATAGATATGTACAAAATAATTAAAATACAAAAGATTATATATGGAGTTATTATATTTATTATATATTTTAGTTGATTTGATGACCAGGCTTTTATCCAAACAAAATTTTTTAAAAATTCTTTTTCAGTGATTTCTATTTTAGATTGATCAGACCAGCCTTTAGTCCATACTTCAGCACTTTCAGAAACAGCTTCAACTTTTTTTATATCTACCCAGCTTAGACCATTAATACATGTAGTTTTAATAGGATATAAGAGACAACCAGTTGTTAAAATATTTTTAAATATCCAAATAAAAGTAAAAAAAACTAAAAAATAAAACCTAAAATTTCTAATTAAAGAACTAATTTTTAAATTTTTAATATTAATTAAATGAAAAAATACTAAAAAAATTAGAGTCAATTTACTTTGTATTATGAATAAGCTTAATAAAAGATTATTAAGAAAATCATTTAATTTAAACTTCTCTTTTTGCAAAATTAATTCAGAAATTAAAAAAAATAATAAATAATGAGCAGGTGCATCATTACCATATTCACTATATCGATTCATTTTATAAAAAAAATAAATAAAACAAAATAAAATGAAGAAAAAATGAAAATTATATTTTTGAATTTTATTATATTTAAATATTTGGAAAGAAAAATTTAATATGACCGCATTTGCTATTAGTGCTTGTGCAAAAACAATTCCATTTTCACCAAATATATAATTATTTGTAATCGCACTTAAGTATTGAGTTATAGAAATAAGACCATATCTTGTATGAAGATTACTTATGCCAACAATAATTTTTTCACTATTTAAGATTCCAATATATGGTAAGTGATAAAGCCCAGCATCTGGCCTATAAACATTACTTACTATAATTAGTAGTGATATTAATATACCTGAAAGAGTAATAAATAATAAGTATTCTTTATTAAAGTATTTTTTCCAATTAAAAAATAATATAACTGTACAAATTATTATTAATATAGAATTGATAGGTTTGTTTAAGGGGAAAAAAAAATTTAATAAAATTGCAATGAATGACGCTAAGATTAAACCATAAATTAATTTTTTGGTGTAATAATATAGATTATTATTATTCTCTTTGACAAAGAGAATACCAAGAGGTGTAAACAAGAGTATAGCAAGTGAGGATTTAAAAAAAATTTCAATCATGAAAATATCAATAATAATCCCTCTTTATAACGAGGAAAAGACAATAATAACATTATTGGAAAAAATCAAAAATATACAATGGTTAAATAATAAAGAAGTAATTGTAGTAGATGACTTTTCAAACGATAATTCATTAAAACTAGTAGAAAACTACAAAGGTTTTAATAATATTTTAATTCTTAAACATGACAAAAATCTTGGGAAAGGTGCTGCAATTAAAACTGCTCAAAAACATGTTACTGGAGAAATTGTAATTATTCAAGACGCTGACTTAGAGTATGATCCAAACGATTATATTACATTAATAAATCCAATACTTAATGAAAATTTTAAAGTTGTATATGGCTCAAGAGTAATAAACAAAAAGCGATATAAGGCTGAGAATTTTACTTCAATATATAGAATTTTTTTTAATCATTTGTTAACAATTTTTTCTAATATTATAAATAATCAGAATTTAACTGATGCACATACTTGCTATAAAGTCTTTGCAACACATGTTTTTAAAAAAATTCAATTAGAAGAAAATAGATTTGGATTTTGTCCTGAGATAACAACTAAAATTTCTAAATTAAAGTATCAAATAAAAGAAGTACCTATTTCATATAATGGAAGAAAATATTCTGAAGGAAAGAAAATTGGTATATTAGATGGTTTTGATGCTATAAAGTCTTTGATAATATACAAATATTTTAAATAAGTATTTTTTATGAAACCTTATAAAAAAATAAAATGTTGTAGAATTTGTAAATCTAAAAAAATTGTAAAAGTAATTGATCTTAAAAGTCAATATATTCAGGGTTCATTTGTAAAAAAAGGTTATCCGATTCCTTACTTAAAAAAAATTCCATTACAATTAGTACTTTGTAAAAATTGTTTTTTAATACAAACAATATGTACAGTTAATAAAAAAATACTTTACAAAAACTATTGGTACTCCTCTGGAATAAATAACACAATGAGATCTCATTTAAAAAAGTTAGTGTTTGAAGCAAAAAATTTTTTTAAAAACTCAGAAAACATTAATATATTAGATATAGGTTGTAACGATGGAACATTATTAAATTTTTATCCGAAAAATATAAATTGTTATGGTATTGATCCAAGTCAGATTATCGATAAAATTAAGAATAAAAATATAAATAAATTTAACGATTACTTTCCACCAAAAAAAAAAATTTCTAAAAGCTTTAGGTCAAAATTCTCAATTATAACTTCTATAGCAATGTTTTATGACATTGATGATCCCAACAAATTTGTTAAAGAAATCAAATTATCTCTTAAAAAAGATGGAATATGGATTTTTGAACTCTCATATTTACTAGACATGTTAAAGTTAAATTCATTTGATACAATATGTCATGAGCATTTAGAGTACTATTCTATTCAAACTTTAAATTATTTAATGTTTTTACATAATTTAAAGATCTTTAAAATTAGTAGGAACAACATTAATGGTGGCAGTATCAGATGTTTTGTAACTCATAGAAATAATAACAAATACAATAATAATAAAGACTTAATAAATTTAAAAAAACTAGTAACACAAGAAAAAAAATTAAAAATTAATAATCTTAAAATCTATAAAAGATTTTACAAAAATATTTTGTTAATAAAAAAACAGCTAAGAGATTTAATTTTTAAAATTAAAGAAAATGGACAATCAATATACATTTTGGGCGCATCCACTAAGGGAAATACTATTTTACAGTTTTTAGAATTAAAAAATAACGAGATAAAATTTGCTGTTGAAAGAAATAGGCAAAAAATTGGTGCTAAAATAATAGGTAGTAATATTAAAATAATTAGTGAAAAGCAGGGAATGAGACAAAAACCAGACTATTATTTAGTTTTACCATGGCATTTTAAATCAGAAATAATTAGAAGAGAGAAAAAATATATAAAATCTGGCGGCAAGTTATTATTTCCTTTACCAAAAGTTCAGATAATTAAGAATTAAAAACATGAAAAAAGTAAACAAGAATTCATTAATTTATGTCTCTGGTCATAATGGTTTGGTAGGATCATCAATTGTAAGAAGGCTGAGGTACCATGGATTTAATAATTTAATAACTATATCAAAAAATAATCTGGATTTAAGAGATCAAAAAGGGGTAGAAACTTTTTTTAAAAAACATAAACCTAAAATCGTAATTAATGCAGCTGCTCAAGTGGGTGGAATTGTTGCTAATAATAAGTTTAAAGCTGATTTTATTTACAATAATATTATGATTCAAAATAATATTATTAATTCATGCTACTTAAACAAAGTGAAGCATCTTATTTTTCTTGGTTCTAGTTGTGTATATCCTAGAAATTGTAAACAACCCATCAAAGAAGATTATCTTTTGAAAGGAGAATTGGAAAAAACAAATGAACCCTATGCCATAGCGAAGATTTCTGGGATTAAAATGTGTGAAAGTTATAATTACCAATATGGTACAAATTACAAATGCTTAATGCCATGTAATACTTATGGTCCAAATGATAATTACGATTCTCTAACATCTCATTTTTTTCCTGCGTTAATAAAAAAAGTCCATGAAGCTAAAATAAAAGGAAGATCCATGATAACTTTATGGGGAAATGGAAAGGCTAAAAGGGAAGTTATATACGTAGATGATTTAGCTGATGCATGCATTTATTTTATGGGAAAAAAAACTAAAGAAGCACTAATAAACATTGGAAGTAACAGTGAGAAAACAATAGATGAATATGCGAAGTTCTTCATAAAAAGACTAAATGTAAAATTAAAAATTAAATACGATAAGTCCAAACCAAATGGAACTCCAAGAAAAATTTTAAATTCTAGGTTGGCAAAAAGTTATGGGTGGTCACCAAAAGTTAGTTTAGAAGAAGGTTTTAAAAAAACTTATAATTATTTTATAAAAAATTATAATGAATAAATTTTTTTTTTTTATTTTATGGGGAGATCCTAAATTTTACCAAACCTTAATATTCTTAGCAAAACATTTAGCAAAAAATGGATATAAGATATGCATAATTTGTAAAATAAATAAAAAAAATAAAGTAAAAGAGAAGGTTAATTTTGGTCAAAATATAAAATTATACAATCCAATTAACTCTAAATTTTTCTTTTCAAATTTTTTTGAATATCTTTTTTTTATTTTTTATGTTTTTTATAAATGCTTAAAAGAAAAACCAAATAATACTATTTTTTTTAATCAAAAAAGTTTATTAATATTGTTGATAATTCAGTTGTTTAGAACAAAAAAACAAAAATTTTATTACCATAATTTTGATTTTGATTTACCGGATAATTTTAAGAAAATAAAAGATAGACTTTTGTTTAATTTAGAAATTTATGCAACTTCGTTTTGTAATGGCTTAATATTTCCTTCAAAAAAAAGGTCTGAAATTTTTGCCAAAATTACTAAAAATAAAAAAGTCAAATTCCATTATTTAATGAATTGTTTTCCTTTGAATTATAAACCAAAAATAAACTTTCAGTTTAAGAAATTTTTGAAGAAAAAAAAACTATTTAAAAAAAAAATTGTTTGTAGAGTGGGATCCATTGGACCCGATCATTACATTGAACAATTAATTAATAGTTTTAGATATTTAGATTCTAACTTTATCCTAGTACTTGCCGGGGTATCAAATGGTAATTACGCATCAACTCTTAAGAAGAAAATAATTAAATTAAATCTAACCAAAAATATATATATCTTTGAAAATGTTAATAATAATTTTTGGTTTGATATACTAAATAATTCTCATTTAGGAATATGTTTCTATAAAGATGTGAGTATTAGTCATAGAAATATGGCGGGTACTTCTCAAAAATTTAATAACTATCTATTAGCTAACTTACCCATGATAACGAACAATAATTCAGATTTTCAAAATTTTAAAAATTATTTTGATATTTATGAAACTGTCAACCCAGCTCGATCTAAAGAAATAGCAAAAAAAATTAAGTATATCTTTAAAAATAATCTTAGGGTAAATCGAATTAAAAAAAATATGAAAAATGCTTTTAAAAATGAATTAAATTTTGAAAAACAATTTAATTCAAGTTATGCAAAATTACTTTTCTAATAAATATTTTTTAACTCTTCATCAACCATAATTTTGATTAAATTCCTAAAATTAGTTTTAGGTTGCCATCCTAATTTATTATTTGCTTTTCTATAATTTCCTTTCAAAAAATTTACTTCTGCAGGTCTAAAAAATTTTTTATTTATTTTAATTATTAATTTGTTGTTTTCTTTAAATACTAATTTTTCACCTAGGCCTTTACCTACCCATTTAGCGTCTATATTTAAATATTTCGTAGCATGATTAATAAATTCTTTTATACTATGTGTTTTACCAGTTGATATTACGAAATCTTCTGGTTTTTTTTGTTGAAGCATTAACCACATTGCTTCAACATATTCTTTTGCATAACCCCAATCCCTTTTAGCATAGATGTTGCCAAGTTCTAAATAATTAATTTTTTTTTTTAAAATATTAATTAGACCTTTTATAATTTTTCTTGTTACAAATTCTTCACCCCTCAGAGGAGACTCATGGTTGAATAGTATGCCTGATACTGCAAATAAACCATAAGAATCTCTATAATTTTTTGTTAAATAATGCGAAAATAATTTAGAGACTGCATAAGGACTTTGAGGATTAAATGGGGTTTGCTCATTTTGAAATTTGTCTATCACATCTCCAAACATCTCAGAGGAAGATGCTTGATAAAATTTGATCTTAGGGTTTAAAGTTCTAATTGTCTCTAAAATTCTTAGACAGCCCAACCCAGTTATGTTTGCTGTAGTTATCGGACTTTTAAATGATGTAGCTACAAATGATTGTGCTGCTAAGTTATAAACTTCATCAAATTTATATTTTTTAAAAACTCTTTGAATTTCGTATATCTCTCCAAGCTCCATTTCTTCATGGATTATTTTGTCTTGTATCCCAAGACGATTCAATCTCCAATTAACCGATCTTGCTGAGCGTCTATCTGTTCCAACTACTTTATATTTTTTTTGTAATAAAAGTTTAGCTAAATAAGCACCATCTTGTCCTGATATCCCTGTGATTAAAGCAGTTTTAATCATATTTACTGAATTACATTAATTTTAAAGTTTTTAAAATAAAATTTTTGCTTAATTTAACTTTACAATTTTGTAATATTATGTATTTTTCCTTGCCTGGTGATTTTTGCGAAAGGGTAATACCCGATCCCATTCCGAACTCGGAAGTCAAGCCTTTCAGCGCCGATGGTACTTAGTCTTAAGACTTGGAAGAGTAGGACGTTGCCAGGCTAATTCTAATGAAAAACTACATCATAGTTACGGGTGGCGCGGGATTTGTCGGAACGAATTTAATACAGCTTCTACTAAAAAAAACTAATTATAAAATTATAAGTATTGATAATTATTCCACAGGCAATAATAAAAATCATATTAAATCAAAACGCCTAAAATATTTAAAGGGCGACACATCAAATATAAGAAATATTTTAAAAGATAAGAAAAATAGAATTTATTCAGTTTTTCACTTTGGAGAATTTTCGAGAATTTATCAAAGCTTTATAAAATTTAATGAATGTTTCAATTCAAATTCTTTGGGTTCAAGAGAAGTTTTTAAATTTTGTTTAGACAATAAAATAAAATTAATTTACTCAGCAACATCTGCGATATTTGGAAAAAAAGGAAATGATAAAAATTTATCTCCTTATGCTTTCACGAAATCTAACAATTTGGAGTTGCTTGAAAATTTAAAAAAATGGTTTAATTTTAAATATGAAATTATTTACTTTTACAATGTTTATGGAGATAAACAAATAGAAACAGGCGACATGGCAACAGTAATAGGTATATTTCAAAATCAATTTAAAAAAAAAAAAACACTAACGGTCGTGAAGCCAGGAAATCAAACAAGGAGATTCACTCACATATCAGATACAGTAAATGTGTGCTACATGGCATGGAAATTAAATAAATGTTCTCACTACAGTATAAGCCATAAAAAATCTTACTCAATTTTGAGTGTGGCAAAAATGTTCGGTTCTAAAATTAGATTTTTACCTCCTAGGAAAGGAGAGAGATACGCTTCTGCCTTAACTAATATATCATATAATAATAAGGTTATTAAACTATATGGAAAAATAAATTTGAAAGATTACATAACATCGTTTATTAAAAGCGTGAAAATATAATTATGAAAATTGCAAGCTCACTAAAATCACTAAAAAAAAGAGATCTCAACTCCAAATTAGTAAGAAGAAGAGGTAGAGTATATATAATTAATAAAAAAAACCCTAAATTTAAAGCTCGGCAAAAATAAAAAATAATGGATAATGAAAGCCATAAAAATACCTGGAATAATTTTACCAAATTTGTACTTTGGGGATCTGTTGCAGTTGTCGTTATTTTAATTCTAATGGCAATATTTCTTTTGTAAAATGATTATTGGATCAATTTCAGAAGATTTAAGTCTTGAAAAGAGAGTTGCTATTACTCCAGATACTGTAAAAAAGTATAAAACATTGGGATTAGATGTCTGTTTAAAAAAATCTTATGCTTCTCATTTGGGCATTAGTGACGATCAATATGCGAAAGAGGGCGCCAGTTTTCTCGAGACTAATGAAGAAATTATTTCAAAGTCTGATGCAATTCTACAATTAAATATACTGAAGGATGAAGATTTAAAAAGACTTAAACAAAATCAAATTTTAGTAGGTGTTTTAAACCCTTATGTGAATGAAAAAAAAATAAAGGAAATATCTTTAAAAAATATAAAATGTTTTTCACTTGAACTCTTGCCAAGAATAACAAGGGCTCAGTCAATGGATATATTATCTTCTCAAGCTAACTTAGCTGGATATAAAGCAGTTGTAGATTCATTTGCATATTATCAAAAGGCTATACCCATGATGATGACTGCCGCAGGCACAATTTCAGCTGCAAAAGTTCTGGTAGTTGGAGCGGGAGTTGCTGGATTGCAAGCAATAGCTACTGCAAAAAGGATGGGCGCAATTGTATTTGCTACCGATGTTAGACTAGCATCAAAGGAACAGGTAGAAAGTTTAGGTGGTAAGTTTTTAACAGTTGAAGGTTCTGAAAATATGGAAACGGAAGGTGGATATGCCAAAGAAGTTTCTGAAGACTTCAAAGTTAAGCAAGAAGAATTATTAAAAGAAACCCTAAAAAAAATTGATATAGTTATATGTACAGCTTTAATTCCAGGAAAAAAAGCACCTGTAATATTAAAAAAGGACATGATTGACTTAATACCAAGTGGTTCAGTCATATATGATTTGGCAGCTTCTCAAGGTGGAAACTCAGAATTAACTAAAGTAGACCAAATCGTTGATAGCAATGGTGTTAAGATTATGGGTGAAGCAAATATTTTGAATAAATTGCCAGTTTCAGCTTCTAATCTATATTCTAAGAATATGTTTAATTTTATAAATAATTTATTTGATAAAGAAAAAAAAACTTTTGAAATAAACTTGGAAGATGAAATAATAGAAAAGACCAAAGTGTAATTATGGAAATAGATCCCTTTATATTTAGACTGAGCATATTTATATTATCAATCTTTGTAGGTTATTATGTTGTTTGGAGTGTTACTCCTTCATTGCACACTCCTTTAATGTCAGTTACTAATGCTATATCGTCCGTTATTATTGTTGGAGCAATTATTGCTGCATTAGCTGGGTCTTCAGAAAATATATTTGAGACGTCAAATATTTTTGGATTTCTAGCTATTATTTTAGCAGCAGTTAATATTTTTGGAGGATTTCTTGTGACCCAAAGAATGCTTCAAATGTACAAGAAAAAGAAGAAATAAATATGTCAGCAAACTTATCAGCTTTATTTTATTTAATATCAGGAATATTGTTTATTTTGGCTTTAAGAGGTTTATCTTCTCCTGAAACTTCTAGACAAGGTAACTATTTTGGAATTGCAGGCATGGCAATATCAATAATTGTAACTTTTTTGTCTGTGGGCAATCTTGGACCAGGTTTTGTATATGTGTTAATTTTTCTTCTTATAGGTGGATCAATAGGTGCATTTATAGCTTTTAGAATACCGATGACAGCGATGCCAGAACTTGTTGCAGGCTTTCATAGTCTAGTTGGTCTTGCTGCAGTATTTGTTGCAATAGCTGCATTTCTTAAACCTGAGGCATTTAATTTGGGAACTGTAGGCAACATAAAACTTGCTAGTTTAATTGAGATGTCATTAGGAGCTGCAATTGGAGCAATTACATTTTCTGGCTCCATAATAGCTTTCCTAAAACTAAGAGGAATAATGTCAGGATCACCAATTACATTTAAAGGTCAGCACTTCATAAACCTTATATTAGGTGTTTCAATATTATTTTTAATTTTTTATTTGTGTAAATCTCAATCCTCTAATTTCTTTTGGACGCTAGTGATATTATCTTTTTTAGTTGGCGTTTTGTTAATCATTCCAATAGGAGGAGCAGACATGCCTGTAGTTATATCAATGTTAAATTCATACTCAGGATGGGCAGCTGCTGGTATAGGATTTACATTGGAGAATACAGCATTAATAATAACTGGTGCTCTAGTAGGATCGTCAGGTGCAATTCTTTCATATATTATGTGCAAGGGAATGAATAGATCATTTTTTAACGTTATCCTAGGCGGATGGGGAGCTACTGATCAAACTTCAAAATCTGGAGACAAAGAACAAAAACCAGTCAAAAGTGGAAATGCAGATGACGCAGCTTTCTTAATGAAAAATGCTTCTTCAGTTATTATTGTTCCTGGTTATGGAATGGCTGTAGCACAAGCTCAACATGCATTAAGAGAAATGGTGGATGCTTTAAAAAAAAATGGAGTAAAAGTTTCATATGCTATTCATCCTGTTGCAGGAAGAATGCCTGGCCATATGAATGTTTTGTTAGCGGAAGCAAATGTTCCTTACGATGAAGTTTTTGAATTAGAAGAAATAAATAATGATTTTGCAAATTGCGATGTTGCTTATGTTATTGGGGCAAATGATGTTACAAACCCTGTTGCTAAATCAGACCCTCAAAGTCCAATATATGGTATGCCAGTATTAGATGTTGAAAAAAGTAAGTCAGTATTATTTGTGAAGAGGAGTTTGTCCCCTGGTTATGCAGGAATTGATAATGATCTTTTCTATAGGGATAACACATTAATGTTATTTGCAGATGCAAAAAAAATGACTGAAGAAATAGTAAAGAGTTTATAATTGACCAAAATTTACTGCGATATTGCTGATATCAAACTCATCAAATCTTTTAACAAGAAAAGATTAGTAAAAGGTTTTACAACCAATCCAAGTTTAATGAGAAAAGCAGGGGCAAAAAATTATTTAGCCTATTCTAAAAAGATACTTAATATTACAAATAAACCAGTCTCATGCGAAGTTTTTGCTGATGATGAAAAGGAAATGATAAGACAAGGTCATATAATTAATAAATTGGGTAAAAACGTTTATGTCAAGGTACCTGTTTTAAATTCAAAAGGTAAGTTTATGGGTAAAGTTATTAAAACGTTAAATAATAGTAGAATAAAATTGAATATTACAGCTGTTTATAATTCAACTCAAACAAAAAAAATTTTACAAAATATTGATAAGAAAACAAAAGTTATAATCTCAATTTTTGCAGGAAGGATGGCCGATGTTGGAAAAGACCCAATACCTGAGATTAAAGAAAGTATAAAAATTTCAAGAAATTATCAAAATGTTGAAATACTTTGGGCTAGCACTAGGGAGGCATATAATTATCTACAAGCAAAAAATCTTGGATGCCAAATAATTACTGTGCCACCTCAAATAATTCAAAAAATAGAAAATTTTGGAAAAAGCTTCCAAAAACTTACAACTGACACAGTCAATGGTTTTTTAATAGATAGCAAGAAATCAAAATTTAAAATTTAGATTGGTTGCGGGGGACGGATTTGAACCGCCGACCTCAAGGTTATGAGCCTTGCGAGCTACCAGGCTGCTCCACCCCGCGATAATTAAATCCTGTTTTTGAGTTTGTTAAGTTTTTTTACTCTTTTAATGTTTTCTTGTAATATTCTCTTTTTTTTCTCAGATGGCTTTTCGTAATTATTTTTTAACTTAATTATTTTAAAAAATCCATCTCTCTGGAGCTTTCTTTTCAAAACCCTCAGTGCTTGCTCAACATTATTATCTTTGACTTCTATTTTAATAACAACCTCCAAAAAAAAGCTTAGTTAGCATTTTAAATAATATTTGTCCATATTTTTAGAGATAAATTTATTTATTCAAATTTAATTTATCTTTATCCTTTTTTTCTTTTAATATTCTTCTTTCAGCCTTTTCAATTGCTGATAATAAATCTTTCTGTGAAAACAAACCCATAGCAACTGGATCTTTTGCATTAAGACTATTATAATTCCAGTAACTTTTATTTCTTATAGCAGAAACCGAATTTTTTGTGATACCTACAAGCCTTGCTATTTGAGAGTCTTTTAATAAAGCATGGTTTTTCAAAAGCCACAAAGCAGAATCTGGCTTATCTTGACGTTTAGATAATGGTATATATTTTTTTATTTTATTTTCAGAATTTTTAACTTCTACTTCTTTATCAATAATATTTAATGGTCTTGCAGTATCTTTCGAAGATAGCTCAATCTCCTCATTTGTTAATTGACCTGAAATAATCGGATTATATCCAACAATACCTTTAGCAACCTCGCCATCAGCTATTCCTTGAATCTCTACTTCATGCAATTTACAAAATTCAGCAATTTGTTTAAACGTTAGAGATGTGTTTTCAACAAGCCACACTGCAGTTGCCATCGGCATTAAAGGAGCTTTTGACATTAATTTTTTTTCTCAGATCTAAAGTTTTGAAATTTTTTATTAAATTTACTAATTCTACCTTTGTCCAAAATTTTTTGTTTCCCACCTGTCCATGCAGAATGAGATTTTGGGTCTATCTCAAGTTTTAATGTATCATTCTCCGAACCCCATGTGGATTTTGTTTCAAAATGTGACCCATCTGTCATCTCTACTTTAATAGTATGATATTTTGGGTGTATATTCTTTTTCATGGGCAGCCTTATAACAAAAATCTTTTTAAAAACAATTAAAAGTTATCAATTTTTTTTAACATTTTTTCGTAAATATTTGGATTTGCGGCTCTAATATCTATCTCATTATTTCTAAACTTATTAATATCGTTTACTTTTCCACCAGCTTCTTCAATTATAATTTTCCCAGCAGCTATGTCCCAAATATTTATTTTATCATGAAAATATCCATCGAATCTACCACATCCAACATATGCTAAATCGAGAGCTGCACATCCAGTATTTCTCAAATTAAGTCTTGGATAAATTAATTTTATACCTTCACAATTTGACGAAAATAAACATTCGTCTATGTTCGATTTATTTGATACTCTTATTCTATTGTTATTGAAAAATGATCCGCTATCTTTTTCAGCATAAAAAACTTCATTTTTTATTGGATCAAAAACCAGTCCAGATATAATTTCACCTTCTCTTTTTAATGCTATAGAAATTGCAAAATGCGGTATTCCATGTAAAAAATTTGTTGTCCCATCTATAGGATCTATTATCCAAAAAATATCTTTATTTTTGTTTAAAATTTCCCCTGTCTCCTCTGTTATAAATGAATAATTTTTTTTTGACTTAGTCAATTCATCTATTAAAATTTTTTCAACTCTTTTATCTGTCTTTGTTACAAAATCTTTTGGTCCCTTTTTTGAAACTTGTAAGTTCTCTAATTCTCCAAAGTCTCTAATAATTACTTTGGATACTTTTTCACAAGCCTTGATCATTAAATTTAAATTAGGTGATATTGAATTCATTTTATATTTTTTTTATATATTCTATTGTTCTAGTATCTAAAATTATTTTATCTCCACTTTCAATAAACGGTGGAACTTGAATATTTATACCATTGGTTAATTTTGCGGGCTTATAAGATGACGAAACTGTTTGACCTTTTATTGCAGCATCAGTTGTATCAATTTCACATGTAATTTGATTGGGAAGAGTTACACTTAATGGATTTTCATTATAGAAGTTTATGGTAACCTCTAAATTTTCCGAAAGCATTTTGCTTTTTTCTCCAATTATAATTTTATTCAAATGAGTTTGCTCAAATGTTTCTGGATTCATAAAGTAGAAATCAGTTCCATCACTATATAAAAAATTATATTTTACTTCCTCTAAGATTGCCTTTTCTACTGTTTCACTTGATCTAAATCTTTCATTTAATTTAGTACTTTTAATAAGACTTTTCATCTCTACTTGAGCAAAAGCCCCACCTTTTCCAGGTTTAACATGGTTAGTTTTAAGAACCTCCCACAAATCTTCTTTGTACTCCAAAATCATCCCAACT
Organism: uncultured Pelagibacteraceae bacterium; assembly: GCA_902527605.1. Lineage (GTDB taxonomy): Bacteria > Pseudomonadota > Alphaproteobacteria > Pelagibacterales > Pelagibacteraceae > Pelagibacter. The sequence goes on from CABZPQ010000001.1 coordinate 262,904, forward strand.
CTTATTTCAGTAGCATTAATTTTCATTTTAAATTTTTTATTGCTTGATGTGGTTTGTATTTTTTATTATTCCAAATGTAGCCAGAAATAGCCAAAAAATCAGCTTTATTCAATAATAGTTTTTTATAATTTTTTTCATTTATTCCACCAATAGCAACAACAGGTATTTTAATTAACTTTTTAATTTTACTTAAAGTTCTAATATCTGCTTTATGTATAACTTTCTTAGTTTTAGTTTTATAGAATGCTCCTAATGCAATATAATGTGCACCATTTGATGATGCATATTTGGCCAATTTAATTGAATTATGACATGTAACTCCGATGATTTTATTTTTTAAAATTTTTTTTGCCTTTAAAATATCCATATCTTTTTGACCTAAATGGCAACCATCAGCATTCACTTTTATTGCAAGATAAGGATCATCATTAATAATTAATTTTACATTATTTTTCTCACAAATTTTGAGTATTTTCTTTGCAATTGTAACTTTTTTTTTAATACTTTCCTTTTTAAGTCTCAATTGAAAAAATTTTACTTTATTCGATTTAAAAACAAGATTTAAGATGTTGTAAAATGATTTATTTATTATTTTAATAGGTGATATTAAATAAATAAATTTTTTATTGCGATTTTTCAAAACTTTTTGACCATTTCCCTTTTGCCGCCAAAGAACACATTCTAGCTCTATGATCGAAAATTGTCTGAGTTCCGACTATATTATTTATATCTTTTGACCAAAATTTTAGTGCACTTTGTTGTAGAGCTCTTCCATAAGAATAAGTCATTATAAAATCTGTATTATTTTTGATATTAATTTGATTAAGGTTTGCAGTTGCCTCTATTTCTGTTTGGCCCCCAGAGAGAAAAGCTATGCCTGGGACTGATGAAGGTACATTATTTTTTAAACAATCTAAAGTTAGTTCTGCTATTTCTTCACTGGAAATTTTTTCACCAGAGTTTTTTCCTGGTAAAATCATGTTTGGTTTTAATATTGTTCCCTTTAAATCAACATTATTTAATTCTAACTCTTCATAACATTTATTTATTACTTCAGATGTTTTCATCAAACAATCTTTAGCAGAATGATCACCATCCATTAAAACTTCGGGTTCAATTATTGGAACCATTCCTGCTTCTTGAACTAAAGCAGCGTATCTAGCCAACGCATGAGCATTTGCCGAAATAGATAGTTTGCTAGGATATTTATCAGAAATTAAGTAAACACCTCTCCATTTTGTAAATCTTGCTCCCATTTCATAATAATCATTAAGTCTTTCTCTTAAACCATCTAAACCTTCTGTAATTTTTTCTTCTTTAGATCCTGCTAATATTTTGGCTCCTGTATCAACTTTAATCCCTGCTAATGAACCACTTGAGTTTATTAGTTCAGGTATAGTTTTTCCATTAGATGTTCTTTGCCTTATTGTTTCATCATATAGTATTACTCCACCTATACACTCACTCATTGATGAAGATGAAAAAAGAGTTTGTCTAAAAAGGAGTCTATTATTTTCGTCAGAATGTACTTTTACTGAGTCTAATCTTTTTGTCATTGTGGCTGTACTTTCATCAGCTGCAAGTATACCTTTGCCATTTGACAATATTTGAAGAGCTATTTTGTTTAATTCAGACATTTAATTTAATGCTTTTATACCAGGGAGAACTTTGCCTTCAAGATATTCTAAAAACGCTCCACCTGCAGTTGAAACAAAATTAAATTTATCTTTCATATTTAGTGAATTAATTACCGCAACCGTATCGCCTCCACCAACAACGGAAAATATTTTGTTCCCTCTATTTGCTATATATTTTGCAACTTCTAAACTTCCTGATGAAAAATTCTCATTTTCAAAGTAACCTAATGGTCCGTTCCATAATATTGTCGAGGAATCGTCAATAATTTTTTTTATTTCAACTAATGTTTTTGATCCTACATCAAGTATCATATCATCATCTTCAATGTCTTTAAAATCTTTTTCAAAAGATTTATCGTTCAATTTTTTTCCAATTTTAACATCTTTAGGAAAATATATTTTACATTTATTTTTTTCAGCGTAGGTGAAAATTTCTTGAATTATGTTATCAATATTTTTTTCATATACAGAGCTACCAATTTTTAAACCTTTGAATTTTAGTATATTATTTGCCATAGCACCAACTATTATAATACTGTTAAATTTTGGTATTAAATTTTTTATTATATTTATTTTCGAAGATATTTTAGATCCACCAATTATACATGTTATAGGCTTTTTTATTTCAGAAGTTATCTTGTTGAGAGCATTTACCTCTGCATTAATTTGAATTCCACTGTACGATGGAATATACTTTGTTATTTTTGATACAGAAGCATGATCTCTATGTGAACACGAAAATGCATCATTAACATATATTTCACCTAAGCTTGCTAATTTCTTTGAAAAATTATCATCGTTGGCTTCTTCTTCGGGATAAAATCTAATATTTTCAAGTAGTACCAACTCATGATTTGAATTCTTAAAAATGTTTTCTTTATTTAAATTAAAAATATTTTCTTTAAGTAACGATACTTCTTTTTTAATTTTACTTTTAATATACAACGATACCAATTCTAGAGAAAGTTCCTTAACTATTTTACCTTTTGGCCTTCCAACGTGAGAAATTATTATAATCTTTGCTTTTTTTTTTAATAGAAATTCTAGTGTAGGCATAACCTTATCAATTCGGTTAGAGTCTGTTATTTTTCCATTTTTTATTGGAACATTTAAATCAAGTCTAAGAATTACTCTTTTATTTTCAATATTTTCTATATTTTCAATGGATTTCATTATTTGATCTTGCTTACATACTCAGCAATATCACACATTCTATTCGAGAAACCCCATTCATTATCATACCAAGCTGAAATTTTACCCATTTTATTACCAACAACATTAGTAAGTGATGAGTCTATGATGGCAGATGAACTATTATGATTAAAATCAACTGAGACTAGCTTCTCATCTGTAACATTTAGAATATTTTTAAGCTTCGTTTTAGAAGCTGAAAATAAAGAATTATTTAATTTTTTTACGGTAATATTTTTTTTTACATTAAATATAAATTCTATTAATGAAACATTTGGTGTTGGCACTCTCATTGCTACTCCCTCTAGCTTACCTTTCAATGAGGGTATAATCTCACCAATAGCTTTTGATGCTCCAGTAGATGTGGGTACAATTGATTGACTGGCAGATCTCGCTCTTCTTGGATCTTTGTGAGAATTATCTAATATTCTTTGATCACTTGTAAAAGCATGTATGGTTGTCATAAAACCATTAAGAATTATAAAATTTTTATTAATTACGTCTGCAACAGGAGCTAAACAATTTGTTGTGCAAGAAGCTGCTGAAATAATACTATCATTCTTCTTGATCTTGTTATGATTTATGCCAAAAACTATAGTTTTATCTGCCATTTTACATGGGGCTGAAACAATAACTTTTTTTACCCCATTGTTTATATGTGGCATTAATTGATCTTTAGAATTAAAATTACCTGTGCACTCAAAAACATAATCTACACCATATTTTTTCCACTTTATGTCATTAATTGTAGAGTGTTGCGTGTAAGATATTTTTTCTTTATTTATTTTTATGTAATTTCCTCCAGATTTTACTAAAGAACTAAAATTACCATGAATTGAATCATGTTTTAATAAATTTACACAAATTTCAGAGCTCGATCTATTATTAATATGTTTGATAATTATTTTGCCTTTGTAATTTTCATAAATTGACCTCACAATCATTCTGCCAATTCTTCCCATACCGTTAATGCCAACTTTTATCGTCATTTTTTCAAATAAAATTTAATTTTTTTACTAATTTTTTCACTACTTAAATCAAAATGATCATAGACTTTTTTATAAGGAGCGCTTTTACCAAAGTCTTCTATTGAAAAAGACAAGCCTTTTTCAATATATTTTTCCCAAGGCATTTTTGATCCTGCCTCAATTGAAAAAGTGTTTTTGCTTTCTTTTAAGATTTTATCTTTATAGCTCTTGTTTTGTTTGTCAAAAATTTCTTGGCAAGGCATTGATATTACTTTTGAATAAATTTTTTGTTTGGCCAATTTATGACTAGTCTCAATTGCAAGATTAACCTCTGATCCTGAGGCTAAAATAGTTAAATTTATGTTTTTTCCGGTCCTTATAATTTCGTAAGCTCCCATAGAGCATTGATTTTTTTTGCTAAAGCTATTTCTTATGGGTTTTAAGTTTTGTCTGGTTAAGGCTAATACGCTAGGTGTTTTGTTGCTATTTAAAGCAATATCCCAACATTCAATTGTTTCAGTTTGATCTGCTGGTCTTAAAACATTTAAGTTTGGAATAGATCTTAAAGCAGCAAGTTGCTCTACTGGTTGATGCGTAGGTCCATCTTCTCCTAGTCCTATCGAGTCATGTGTCATTATATAAATTACCTTCTGTTTCATTATAGCAGACAGTCTTATTGAAGGTTTGCAATAGTCTGAAAATATTAAAAAAGTACCTCCATAAGGAATAAAATTACTATGAAGAGCTAATCCATTCATTATTCCACTCATAGCGTGTTCCCTAACACCATAGTGAATATAATTACCATTAAAGTTACTTGAATTAATAATTTTATGTAACTTAGTTTTTGTATTGTTTGATCCCGCTAAATCAGCAGAGCCACCAATTAAAGTATTTCTCTCTTTTAATATAGCTGATAAAAACTCTTCTGAGGATTTTCTTGTAGCTATAGTCTTAGAATTTTTTATCGCATCTTTTTTTTGTTTAATAATTGAGCTTGAGAATTTATTTTTTATAATATTTTTAAATTTTAGTTTGTGTTTGCTAAAAGTTTTATTCCATATTTTTTCCTTTTTAATACCTTTTTCTCCAATTTTCCTCCAATCAATTAAAACTTTTTGAGGTATTTTAAATGGTTTATATTCCCAATCTAATTTTTTTCTAACTAACTTAATTTCATCTATTCCAAGAGGACTTCCATGAGAAGAGGCCTTTCCACTTTTATTTGGAGATCCAAATCCTATTTTAGTTTTACACGAAATCACAGTTGGTTTTTTTGATGTTTGCGCTTTTTTTAACGCATTATAAATTTCTCTGTAATTATGCCCATTGATTAAAATATAATTCCATCCATAGCTTTTAAATCTGTTTTTATAGTCATCTGAGACTGCTAAACTAGTAGGACCATCTATTGAAATAGAATTATTATCAAAAAGCATTATAAGATTATTAAGTCTAAGGTGACCGGCAAGACTCATTGCTTCATGACTTATTCCTTCCATAAGGCACCCATCACCAGCCAAGACATAGGTTTTGTGATTTATTAAATTACTTCCTAATTTTTTCTTTAAAATTTTTTCTGCAATTGCAAAACCCACAGAATTTGCAATTCCTTGACCTAAAGGACCAGTTGTTGTTTCAATGCCTGAGTTTGGGTGATACTCTGGGTGTCCAGCACAAATTGAATTTAGTTGTCTAAATTTCTTGATGTCGTTAATTGATACACTTTTATATCCAGTTAAGTACAAAAGCGAGTAAAGCAACATTGATCCATGTCCAGCTGACAAAATAAATCTATCTCTATTAAGCCAGTTTGGATTTTTTGGATTAAATTTTAGAAAATACTTAAATAAAATTGTTGCAACGTCAGCCATACCCATCGGCATACCTGGGTGACCAGAATTAGCGTTTTGAACCGCATCCATTGATAAAAAACGAATAGCATTTGATAAATTTTTTTCTATATTTTTCAAAAAGTATCCTATCTAGACTTAGGTGATTCAATTTATTAATATAGATATATATATGAAAAACATTGATGAAAAAGAAAAAAAACTAAAGGATATTTTAAAAAAATTAGGAGAGATAAACATTCAACATAATGAAGAATTAGATAAAGTTGCAATTTTAAAAGATCAAAAAAATCAATTAGAAATTGAAAAAAAACAGATAACCACATCTCTCCAAAGCTTAGAAGAAGAAAACTTAAAACTTAGAAGTCAAATAAATGAATTAAAAAAGGATTACGAAACTTCAAAAAGAAAAGAAAATCAATTTAATGAAAAAATTGATGAATTAAATCAAGAAACAGATAATTTATTGGAAGAAATAGATAAATGGCAAATGTAAATATAAAATTTAATGGTAAAGAATATTTATTATCTTGTGAAGATGGTCAAGAGGAACATTTGGAAGAATTATCCTTGAGTTTAAATAAAAAATTTAATGATTTAAAATTTGATCTTGGAAATATTGGAGAGAATAAATTATTACTAATATCTTCTATAAAAGTCATGGATGAGTATTTTGAAACCAAAAAAAAAGTAGATGTGCAAAAAAAAGAGCTTCAAGAATTAAAAGAAAAATTTAAAGAATTAAAATCTTTAGTTTATCAGTACAAAGATAACAAAGAAAATGAAATTAAAAATTTAAGCTCATTACAAGAAGAACTTGAGAATGATATTGAAAACTACAAAATAAGTTATGAAAATTTAATAGACAAAGTAACTTTAGAAATAGAAGACTTTGTCAAAAAAAATAGCACAAATACTTCTGTTTCATAAAATATCAGTGTCAAAATTTAAATTAAGAAAAAAAATTATTAACTTAAGAAAAAAAAAATATTTTGAAATCAAAATAGGCAATAATATTATAGATAGTTTTCATAATAAAATTAATCTATCAAAAAATAAAATTATTGGAGGTTATTTTCCAATAAATTTTGAATTTGATTGTTTACAAATACTAAATAAATTTTATTCTCATGGTTATAGTATTTCGTTGCCAATTATAAAAAGAAATTATCAAATGGATTTTTATAAATGGAGTCCAAATGATCCTTTAACAATAAGCTCATTAGGAATTCCTGAGCCACTAAAATTGAAAAAAGTATACCCAGATATAATATTTGTACCAATAGTTGCTTTTGATAAATTCAGGAACAGAATTGGCTATGGTGGTGGATTTTATGATAGATATTTAGAAAAAATTTCTCAAATTAAAAAATGTACAACAATTGGACTGGCTTTTTCACATCAAAAAGTTAATAAAATTAATGTTGAAAATTTTGATAGAAAATTAAATTTAATTTTAACAGAAAAATTAATGTAAAATGAAGATTTTATTTTTAGGTGATATAGTTGGAGATGCAGGTTTCAAATCAGTAAAAAAAAACTTGCCAAATATAGTCTCAAAAAAAGGTATAGATTTTGTTTGTGTTAACGGTGAAAATGCAGCCAGTGAAGGTGTGGGTTTAACTGAAAATATTGCTAATGAACTTTTTAGTGTAGGTGTAGATGTAATTACAACAGGCAATCATGTTTGGGATCAAAAAGAAATTTATGAATATATAAAAAATGAAAAAAAATTATTAAGACCAATAAATATGAGTGGAAATTTACCTGGCAAAGGTTTTTCCATATTCAATTCAAAAAAAAATCTGAAAGTTGGTGTATTAAATCTTATGGGTAACGTTTTTATGAAAAAGTGTGATGATGTTTTTAAAATTGCTACTGAATTTATTGCAGAAAAAAAAAAATCAAAAGATTATGATTTTTTAATAGTGGATTTTCATGGAGAAATAACAAGTGAAAAAATGGCTATAGGCAATCTATTTGATGGATATGCAACTTTAGTTGTAGGTACTCATACGCACGTGCCAACAAATGATGCAAGAGTTTTAAAAAATGGAACTAGCTATATTACTGATGCTGGAATGTGTGGCGACTATGACTCGGTAATTGGTATGAATGCACAAAATTCAATTAACAGATTTCTAAAAAAAGAAGCTGTAAAACATTTTCCTGCCAATGGAGAAGCATCTCTGAGTGGGGTAGTTGTAGATTGCGATGTAAGAAATGGACTTGCAAAAAATATAGAGAGTTTCATTTTTGGTGGGAGTTTAAATAACGTAAATTAATTATGGCTGGACACTCACATTGGGCGGGTATTAAACATAAAAAAGGCAAAGCTGACAAACAGAGATCAAAAATTTTTTCTAAACTCTCTAGAGAAATCACGGTAGCCGCAAAACTAGGAGATAAGAATCCCGATATGAATTCGAGACTAAGATCAGCAATACAAGCAGCTAGATCAGCTAACATGCCAAAAGAAAATATTGAGAGAGCAATTGAAAAATCTTCTAACAATGATCAATCAAATTTTGAAAATATTAGGTATGAAGGTTTTGGGCCAAGCAAATCTGCTGTAATAGTTGAAGCATTGACTGATAATAAAAATAGAACTGCTTCTAATATAAGAACAATATTTTCAAAAAATAATGGTTCTTTAGGAACCCAGGGCTCTGCATCACATAATTTTCAAAGATTGGGTGTAATTAAAATAGACAAAAATGAAATTGAACAAGATAAAATTTTTGAATTAGCAATCGAATCGGGTGCAAATGATTGTATTTCTCGTGATGAATTTCATGAAGTGCATACGGATATAGATGAAATATATGAGGTAAAAAAAAAATTTGAAAAAGTTATTGTTAATTTCCTTTCTACTGAAATTGAGTGGCTACCTATAAATAAAGTATCCCTTAAAGGCGAAGAAAATCAAAATATGGCAAAATTTTTAGAGACGCTTGAGGATGAGGATGATGTACAAAATGTTTATACAAATGTTAACTTTGAAGGTTAAATGATAATCGTTGGAATTGATCCAGGAATAGCAGGTGCTATTTGTTTTTTTTCTGATGGGAAAGTTATTGATGTCATCGACATGCCTACAATGGCAGAAGGGAAAAAAAATAAAAAACAAGTTAATGGTAGGCAAATTTATAATGAAATAATGTTAATAAAAAATAAATTTATGAATGAAAAAATGAGTGTAATAGTTGAACATGTTTCTGCTATGCCGGGACAAGGTGTAACAAGCATGTTTAATTTTGGACAATCATTTGGAGTTATTAAAGGCATATGTTCTGCAATGGAGCTTCCCATTTTTTATGTTAGACCAGCAAAATGGAAAAAATATTTTAATTTGATTAATTCAGAAAAAGATGCCAGTAGAACTAAAGTAATAGAGATGTTTCCTAAAATCTCTAATAAGTTATCAAGAAAAAAAGATAATAATAAAGCAGATGCTATTTTAATTGCTAAATATTTTGAAAACACAATAGAAAACAACGATAACTAGACTATTTGAGTTTTTTGAAGTCAAATTAATGACATATTTTAATGAGAAACGATTGAATGGAAGCAGATATTGCAACACAAAGCTTAGGTTTGGCAAGTAACACAGATTTTTCTTTAATTAGTTTATTTTTGCGCGCGGATATAATTGTTAAGTCAGTAATAATAATATTAATTTTAAGCTCTATTTATTCGTGGGCAATAATATTTGAAAAAATAAGAATGTTTAGAAAAATTAATAAAAGTGCAGAGGAATTTGAAGAGAAATTTTGGAAATCAAAGTCTGCTGAAACATTTTATAACAGTCTGCCTTCAAATATTGAGGATCCTATGGCAAAATTATTTAAAAGTTCTATGCAAACAGTTATGAAAACTAGATCAAAATCAAATTTATCTGAAAGGTTATCTAGTGTTTTAGAAGTAAATATTGAAAAACAAATGGTTGCAGTTGAAAAGTATAATAGTTTTTTAGCAACTGTTGGATCTACAGCTCCATTTATAGGATTGTTTGGTACAGTATGGGGAATTATGAATTCATTTCAATCTATTGCAATTTCAAGAAATACTAGTCTTGCAATAGTTGCCCCAGGTATTGCAGAAGCCTTATTTGCAACTGCACTTGGATTATTAGCTGCGATTCCTGCTGTAATTGCTTATAATAAATTTAATTCAGACTCTAGAAAATACTCACAAAAATTAGAAAATTTTTCAAAAAGATTCTTATCAATTATTTAAATGGGATTTAAGCTCAAAAGTTCAAAAAACGATCCAATGAGTGAAATTAATGTTACACCATTTGTTGATGTAATGTTGGTTTTACTAATTATATTCATGGTCACTGCACCATTACTTACTGTAGGAGTCCAGGTAGATTTACCAGAAACTTCTGCTGATACACTTCCCGAGGAAAATGAACCTTTAACTTTAACAATTAATTCTAAAGGTGAAATTTTTATTCAGGAAACAAAAGTTGAATTTAATAATTTAATAGTAAAAATATTGGCTGTGTCAAATAATAGAACTGATACAAGAATATATGTTAGGGGAGACAAAGCTATTAACTATGGAAGGGTTCTTGAAATTATGGGAATGCTTTCAGGGTCAGGATTTACAAAAGTAGCTTTAATATCTGAACCGAATAAAGAGAGATAAAGATTATGTATCGAGGTCTTTTAATCTCATCTGGATTTCATGTTGCTATTGTTATGGTGAGTATTTTGGCTTTGCCATTTGTTGCCAAAAAACCTCTGGATATTCCACCACTTATTTCAGTTGAACTTATTCAAATAGCCGAAAAGACAAATATTCCTTTTGCACCAAAAGCATCAAAAATAATTGAGAAGGCAAAAAAAGAAAATGAAAAGCTTTTATCTGAGCAGGCCCCTCCTAAAAAAGTAAAAAAAGATGAAAAAAAAGAAGTACAGACAGATAAAAAAAAAAATGAAGTTTCTAAAGTTGCATCAAAAAAAACACCAACCAGTGAAAATAAAATAGAAAAGTTAAAAAAAAAAAAATTAAATGCTGTACCTATGCCAGATGAAGATAAGCAAAAAATTCAACCTAAAGAAGAAAAAAAGCAGAAACCTTCAAAGGAAATCAATGATGAAAATATAAAAAAAATAGTTCAAACAAAAAAACCTATTTTGGATGAAAAAAAAGTTAAACAAGTCTCAGAATTTGAAAAAAAAGAAAAATTAGATTTAAATGAAATTGCAGCTTTAATTGATAAAAAAAAAGAAAATTTAGCAGAAACAAAAAAAGAAGTTGATAAGATTTCTCAATCAACTGATGAAACTATGGATTATTCAAAATTAACCCTAAGTGAAGAGGACGCATTAAAAGCTCAAATATTTACATGCTGGAGTGTTCCTATAGGTTTGCCATTTAGTGAAGATTTATTAGTTAGAGTCAAACTCCAATTAAAACCAGATGGAACAATTGAAAAACTTGAAATGTTAGATCATGTAAAAATGAATACACCTGGTAAAGAAAAATTTAGAACACTTGCAGATAGTGTAAGACGAGCTATCCAGCTGTGCAATCCATTAAAAGTCCCCACAAGTGGTTATGAAAGATGGAAAAATATGATTTTAAATTTTGATGCTCGTGATATGCTTGGAGGATAATGATTAGAACGATTAATTTATTTTTTATAATATTTTTTTTATTATCAGCCAAGGGTTATTCTTTAATAGAAATTGATATAACAAGAGGTAATTTAGATCCTTTGCCTATTGCAGTTTCGCCATTATTTCAAGACGATAAATCAAAAAAAAATTCAATTAATGAATTAAAATTAGAAAATGTTGGTTCTGAAATTTCATCTGTAGTAGAAAATAATCTGAAAACCTCAGGTTTATTTAATCCGCTTAGTAAAGAAGCATTTTTACAAAAGCCTGATATTGCTCATTTAAAACCAAGGTTTGAAGATTGGGCACTTATTAAAGCGCAAGCTTTAATTACAGGAAAAGTAACGATTGAGAACAAAAAATTAAAAGTTGAGTTTAGACTCTGGGATATTTTAGCTGGTAGAGAAATGATGGCTTTAGCATTCACAACAGTACCAAGCAATTGGAGAAGAGTTGGTCATATAATTTCTGATAAAGTTTATGAAAGATTAACTGGAGAAAAAGGATATTTTGATACCAGAATTATTTATGTTTCAGAAGAGGGACCAAAGACAGCAAGAGTAAAGAAATTAGCTATAATGGATCAAGATGGTTTTAATACAAAATATTTAACATTGGGAAACGAATTAGTTTTAACTCCTAGATTTAACCCAACAAGTCAGATGGTAACTTACTTATCATATTTCAAAAATCTCCCAAGAGTATATTTATTAGATATTGAAACTGGAACACAGGAGGTAGTTGGTGATTTTCCAGGCATGACATTCGCTCCAAGATTTTCACCAGATGGAAAAAAAATTATTATGAGTTTTGCAAAAGATGGAAACTCAGATATTTATACAATGGATTTAGAAAATAGAATTGTTGAAAGAATAACTAATCATCCATCAATTGATACTTCGCCATCTTATTCCCCGGATAATAAATTTATTACATTTAATTCTGATAGAAGTGGGTTTCAACAAATCTATGTAATGAAATCTGATGGTTCAAATGTGAAAAGAATTTCATTTGGCAAAGGTTTGTACGGCACTCCTGTTTGGTCTCCAAGAGGAGATTTAATAGCATTTACAAAGTTGCATAAAGGAAAATTCTATATCGGCGTTATGCGAACAGATGGTTCTGGAGAAAGATTATTGACTGAAAATTACTATCAAGAAGCTCCTTCTTGGTCTCCAAATGGAAGAGTATTAATTTTTTACAGAGAAACTAAATCAAATGACAAAGGAGAGGGATTTAGTGCCAAGTTATGGTCTATTGATCTTACAGGATATAATGAAAGGCAAGTTCAAACAACGACGGATGCCTCTGACCCATCTTGGTCGTCTTTATTAAGTAATTAGGGCTTTTTTATTAATTTTTAATATAAATTAAGTTGATTTTTATGCTTGAAACATCTAATTAGTTGTGAAAAAGTTCTAATAAATTATTAAGGAGCATTAATGAATTTTAAGAAATCATTTAGAAATACTTTTCTAGTTATTTTATTAAGTTTAATCGTATCGGCTTGTGCTACGAAAAAAACCACTACGACAGTAGAGGGTCAAATGCAAGGTGATGTCTACACAGGAACTGATACAGTTAAATATTTAGCTGACGGTGTTCCGGACAGAGTATTTTTTGCGACAAACGAATCTATTTTAACAACTAAATCAAGAGACACATTAAGAAAACAAGCAAATTGGTTAAGAGAGAATTCTAGCATCAATGTTGTAGTTGAAGGTCATGCCGATGAAAGAGGAACAAGAGAATATAACTTGGCATTAGGCGAAAGAAGAGCAAATGCAGCTAAAGATTATCTGATCACTTATGGAATATCTGCTGATAGAATTTCAGTAATAAGTTATGGAAAAGAAAGACCAGTCGACTCAGGTTCAAATCCGCTTTCTTGGTCTAAGAATAGAAGATCTGTAACTGTAAAAGCTAATTAAAGCTATTTTAAATATTTTAAAGACCCTGAAATTATTATAAATAATTTAAGGGTCTTTTTTTTGCCATCATTATAATTGAAGAATAATTCAATGTTTAAAAAGTTTATTAATATTTTTGTTTATATAATTTCTATTTTTTTTATTGCATTTAGCACAGGCTCTGAGGAATTGAATATGAGAGAAATCTTAGAAATTATTCAAAAAGATCTTAGAACTTTGGAAAGAGCGGTTTATTCAGAGTCATTTCAGAAAAAAACTGGAGCAGAAACCTCTTTGTCAAATAAAGAAACAGAGGATGCCTTGACAAGACATTTGTTAAAATTATCTGAAATAGAAAAACAATTTCAAAATTTAACAAATAAATTTGAGGAAATTAATTTTAAAGTAGACAAATTATCGTCTAGACTGTCCAAAACACAAGCTGATAACCAATTAAGATTTCAAGATTTAGAAAACAATTCTAGCCTTGTTCAAAAAAATGAAAACAATCAAGATAATAAAATTACAAATGAAAATTCAGAGACAAATCTAGCCAGCAAAAAAATTATGCCAGGCACATCTCAACCTCAAGATTTGGGAACAATATCTTATAAAGATATGACAGACACAAGCGAGACTCAAGCAATTCAATCTGTTGAGACGACTAATACTATCTTGACTGAAAAATTTATTAATGAGGAAAAAATTTTACCTGATGCATCTCCTTTAGAACAGTATGAATTTGCAACGAGTTTTTTAAAAGTTGGAGATTATAATATGGCAGAAAGAGCGTTTAGAGAATTTGTGGACACAAATCCAGATAATGATCTTTCTGGAAATGCACAATATTGGTATGCAGAGACTTTCAGAATAAGACAGCTTTACACGGATGCGGCATCTGCTTATTTAGAAGGTTATCAAAAATATCCCAAGAGTGAAAAAGCACCTATTAACCTTTTGAAGCTTGGTGTATCTTTAGTTCAAATAGGAGAGAAAGATCAGGGTTGCTTAATGATTGCTGGTGTCAAAAAACAGTATCCAAATGCCACTCAATCAGTTCTTCAAAAAGCCAATTATGAAGAGAAAAAGTTTGAGTGCAACAAAGAAAACTCCTAATTTTTATTTAACAAAATTAAAGGATCCTAAAGTTAAAAAATTATATAAAGTATTTTCAAATAATCTCACATCTTTGGATTTGACCAATAAAAAGATTATGGTTGGGGTATCTGGTGGTGCTGACAGCTTAGCTGTTTTATTTTTTTCTCAGTGTTATGCGTTGAAACACAAAGTAAAATTGTATCCTGTAATAATAGATCACAAACTAAGAAAAGAGTCTACAATCGAAGCTAAAAACTTGAAGTATAAACTTAGACAAAAATTTAAAATTAATTGTAAAATTCTCTCAAAAAAAATTGTTAAAATTAATAAGAATATGCAGTCTTATGCAAGAGACTTAAGATATGACTTATTTTTTAAAGAATGTAGCAAATATAATATTGGATATCTGCTATTAGGCCATCATAAAGATGATCTAATTGAAAATTTTTTTATAAGATTTCTGAGGGGCTCTGGTTTAAAAGGGCTTGTTTCCTTTGACCAAAATGTGAGTGATTATAATGATATAAAGATTATCAGACCATTTTTGTCCACTTCAAAAAAAGAACTAATTAATATTAATAAAAAAACATTTGGCTTTTTTGTAGACGATCCTTCAAATAATAATGATAAATTTTTAAGGAGTAGAATTAGAAAACTTCTAATAAATTTAGATAAAGAAGGTCTTAAGTTTAATAAATTCTATTTAACTTTAAAAAATTTATCAAAAAGTAATCAAGTTATTGAATTTTTTGTTGAGAAAAATGTTGTTGAAAACTCAAAATATTTTCAAAAAGATAAAAAAATCATTTTAAACCAGTCTTTTTTTAAAAATCCGGACGAAATTATTTTGAGAAGTTTTATGCAACTAATTCAACACATCAATCAGAAAAAAAACTATCCACGAGGCAAAAAAGTGTTGGGTCTCATAGATTCTATAAAGTTTTCAAACAAAAATGTAAAATTGACACTTTCAGGATGTATTATTGAAAAAATTAGAGATTCAGTGATTATTTACCCAGAAAAATGATAATTTTTTTGTTAAATGATCAAAATGACACTTGTTAATTTACTAATAATTCTTAATTTAGTCCTTTATGAATTTTAAAAACTTAGCTATGTGGGGAATAATCGTTATTTTGACGATTGGGCTATATAATATGTTTAAAAACCCTCAAGGGTCTATTTCCCAAAAAAATAAAATTATTTTCTCTGAATTCTTAACTGAAGTAGACAATGGAAGAGTGGTTAAAGTTGAAATACAAGGAAAAAATATAAAAGGTGTATTATCAAATGGAAACCAATTTACTACCTATGCACCTGAAGACCCGAACTTAATTCAAAAGTTAAGTGATAAAGGTGTTAGCATTTCTGCCAGTCCATTAGAGGAAAAAATGCCTTCATTATTAGGAATACTTCTCTCATGGTTCCCAATGCTTTTACTAATTGCTGTTTGGATCTTTTTTATGAGACAGATGCAAGGTGGAAAAGGTGGAGCAATGGGATTTGGAAGATCAAAAGCTAAAATGATGAATGAGGTAAAAGGCAAAGTTACTTTTAATGATGTTGCAGGTGTTGAAGAAGCAAAAGAAGAGGTTGAGGAAGTTGTTGAATTTTTAAAAGATCCTAGAAAGTTTAGTAGACTAGGTGGTAAAATACCAAGAGGCTGTTTATTAGTTGGTCCTCCTGGAACTGGTAAAACACTATTAGCTAGAGCAATTGCTGGAGAAGCAGGCGTTCCTTTTTTTACTATTTCTGGATCAGATTTTGTTGAAATGTTTGTTGGTGTCGGAGCTTCAAGAGTACGAGATATGTTTGAACAAGGAAAAAAACATTCTCCTTGTATTATATTTATTGATGAAATTGATGCAGTTGGAAGAAGCAGAGGAGCAGGTCTTGGTGGTGGAAATGATGAAAGAGAGCAAACGCTTAATCAGCTATTAGTTGAGATGGATGGTTTTGATACTAATGAGGGTGTCATAATTATTGCCGCAACAAATAGACCAGATGTATTAGACCCAGCTCTTTTGAGACCCGGAAGATTTGACAGACAAGTTGTTGTTTCAAATCCAGATTTAATTGGTAGGGAGAAAATTTTAAAAGTACACGCAAAGAAAATATCAATGGCACCTGATGTCAACTTAAGAACAGTTGCTAGAGGAACACCTGGATTTTCTGGCGCAGATTTAGCAAATCTTGTGAATGAAGCCGCATTACTAGCAGCAAGAAAAAATAAAAGAATTGTTACATACCAAGAATTTGAAGAAGCTAAAGATAAAGTAATGATGGGATCTGAGAGAAGATCTATGGTTATGTCAGAAGAAGAGAAAAAATTAACTGCTTACCATGAAGCTGGACATGCAATTGTTACAATAAATGAAAAAGCTGCCTATCCTATACATAAAGCAACAATAATACCAAGAGGAAGAGCTCTAGGAATGGTTATGCAGTTACCGGAAAGAGATGAAGTTTCTCAAACAAGAGAACAACTTCACGCACAAATGGCCATTGCTATGGGCGGAAGAGTTGCAGAAGAAATAATTTTTGGAGATGACAAAGTAACTACAGGAGCAGCAAGCGATATTGAACAAGCAACAAAAAGAGCAAGAGCAATGGTTATGAGAGCTGGATTAAGTAAAGAAATGGGACCAGTTGCTTATGGTGAAAACGAAGAAGAAGTATTTTTAGGAAGATCTGTTGCAAGACAACAAAATATGTCAGAGGAAACAGCTAGAAAAGTTGATAGTGAAATAAGAAAATTTGTTGATATGGGTTACGAGAGAGCAAGAAAAGTATTAACTGAAAAAATTGATGATCTGCATAAACTAGCAAAAGCTTTACTTACCTACGAAACTTTAACAGGTGCGGAAATTGAGGATTTAATTAATAAAAATATTTATCCTAAGAATAAAGAAGATCTAAAAGTTGAAGATGATGATCAAAGCTCAGCACTTGGTTCAATTGGCCTAAAACCAAAGATAGTGCACTAAGCGTTAATGAATGAATATTACACTAGAGCGTGTAATTTTTATTACGGAACAACATCAAGAACATACATTAAAAAAAAAAAATCTATTCCTCTGAATGGTTACAATCATATTTCTTTTGATAAATTAGAAATCATTGACAGAAAAAAAACTAAAATTATTCATCTTAATGATATTAATAAACTTCCAAACAAACTTAAAAATAAAGTTTATAGAGATTTAAAAAATATAAAAAAAAAGAAAACCTTTAAAAAATTAAATTTATCCAATATCCCAATTTTAATGGGTATAATCAATTTAACACCAGATAGCTTTTCCGACGGTGGAAAATATAATAAAAAAAATTTAGCCAAAAATCATATTAATAACTTATTGTCAAATGGTGCAAAAATATTAGATGTGGGTGGAGAGTCTACTAGACCAGGTGCAAACGATATTCACCCAAGAAAAGAATGGGATAGAATTAAGTATATTCTAAAATTTTTGAAAAATAAAAAAAGTTTTATATCATTAGATACTAGAAAAAGTTTTGTAATGGAGAAAGCTTCCAAAATGAAAATAGATCTTATAAATGATGTATCTGGACTAAGTTATGATCCTCACACCATAAATTATTTAAAAAAAACAAAAAAACCTTTTGTCATTCATCATATGAAAGGAACACCAAAGAATATGCAATTAAAACCATCGTATAATAATGTATTACTTGAAATTTATGATTTTTTTGAAAATAAATTAAAATATTTAAGAAAAGCAGGCATTAAACACAATAATATTATATTAGATCCAGGCATCGGCTTTGGAAAAAATTTGAAACATAATATTACCATTTTAAAGAAAGTTTCTATTTTTCATTCTTTGGGCCTTCCTGTAATGTTGGGTTTGTCTAGAAAGAGATTTATTAAAGATATATCAAAACTAAATGATACCAAAGAAAGGATTGGTGGAACTGTATCCTCATGTATTCAAGCATATCTACAAGGTGTTCAAATATTAAGAGTTCATGATGTTAAAGAAATTTATCAAGCATTCGAAGTTTATAAAGAATTACAAAATTAAAAATGATTAAAAAATATTTCGGGACTGATGGTATTAGAGGAAGAGTTAATAACTCCAAAATAAATGGAGAAATGTTTTTTAAATTTGGCTTAGCAGCTGGTACATATTTTAAAAATTTAAAAAAAAATAAACAAACAGCAATTATAGCAAAAGATACTAGATTATCAGGTTATACCCTTGAACCAGCTTTAGTATCTGGATTGGCATCGGCAGGAATGCATATTTATACTTTGGGACCCCTTCCAACAAATGGTTTAGCTATGCTAACAAAAAAAATGAGAGCAAATATGGGTATAATGATTACAGCGTCACATAATCCATATCATGATAATGGATTAAAACTTTTCGGACCTGACGGACTTAAACTATCTGACAAAATTGAGAAAAAAATTGAAAAGTTAATTGACTCTAAAATTACTAAAAATCTCTCAAAACCAATTGAGTTGGGTAGAGTAAAAAGATTAGAAGATGCGAATGAAAATTATATTAAAATATTAAAACAAAATTTCCCATCTTCTTTCAGCTTAAAAGGTATTAAAATTGCTTTAGACTGCGCTAACGGAGCTGGCTATAAAGTTGGACCAGATTTATTTAAATCACTAGGTGCTAAAGTATATAAAACAGGTACCTCTCCGAATGGATTAAATATTAATCTTAAATCTGGATCTACTCATCCAAGTAAAATTTGTCAAATGACAAAAAAAAATAAAGCCCACATAGGTATTTCCTTAGATGGAGATGCAGACAGAATAATTGTCTGCGATGAACAAGGAAAAATTATTGATGGAGACAAGATTCTTGCAATGCTAGGTGAGAGATGGAAAAGAAAAAAGATTTTAAAAGGAGGTGTTATTGGCACACTAATGTCTAATTATGGTTTAGAAAAGTTTTTTAAAAATAATGGAATTAAATTTTTGAGATCAGATGTAGGTGATAGATATGTAAAAGAAAAAATGAAAAAAAACAAATTTAATTTAGGTGGAGAACAATCAGGCCATATAATTCTTGGAAAGTTTGCGACAACTGGTGATGGATTATTGGTTGCTTTGGAAATCCTTTTTTCTTTGAGAAAAAGAAAGAAAGCAAGTGAACTTTTTAATAAGTTCAAACCTACCCCTCAAATATTAGAAAATATAGAAGTTAAAGATAAATCAATCATTAATACATCTAAATGCAAAAAAGCGATTAACCAAGCAAATAAAATAATTAAAAATAAAGGTAGAATATTAGTTAGAAAATCTGGTACTGAACCAAAAATAAGAATTATGAGTGAGTCAGATGATCCAAGTTTAAATAAACTGTGTGTTAATATAATTAAAAAATCTATTCAATAAATTGAAAATCAAATCAAAAATATTAATAATCGCGGGATCAGACTCCTCTGGAGGAGCTGGCATTCAAGCAGATATTAAATCGGTTACTTCGCTTGGCTCTTACGCAATGACAGCAATAACAGCGGTTACAGCTCAGAATACTACTGGTATAATGTCTATAATACCAGTACGTAGTAAAGAAATTTCTAATCAAATTGAATTTACCTCAAAAGATATCAGGCCAGACTCAGTAAAGATAGGAATGCTTCATTCTACTGAGGTTATAAATTCAGTATTAAAATCAATAAAAAAATCAAAATTAAAAAAAATAATATTAGATCCTGTCATGGTGGCTAAAGGTGGAGCCAAGCTTATTGATAATAAGGCTACTTTGTTGTTGAAAAAAAAATTAATAAAAAAGGTTGATTTAATAACACCAAATATTCCTGAAGCAGAAATGCTAACTAAAATAAAAATTAAATCTATCTTAGATATGAAAAATGCTGCTAAAATATTGATAGATTTAGGTGCTAAAAATGTTTTAATTAAAGGTGGTCATTTAAATTCTAAAATCTTGAAAGATATTTTTGTAAATAAAAAAGAAACTGCAATATTTACAAATAAAAAAATTAAAACAAAAAATACTCATGGAACTGGTTGTACATTATCAAGTGCAATTGCAACGTATTATGGATGTGGAAAAACTCTAAAGAAATCTTGTGAGTTAGGTATTAGATATGTAAACAATGCCATTAAAACAAGACCAAACTTTGGAAAAGGAAATGGACCAATTAACCATTTAAACAGTTTTACTATAGATAAGAAATATAGATGAATAATGTAGTTGTTGTTGGATCGCAGTGGGGAGATGAAGGAAAAGGTAAGATAGTTGATTGGTTATCAAGCGAAGCAGACGTAGTTGTAAGATTCCAAGGAGGGCATAATGCTGGTCATACGTTAGTCATAGATGGTGTTACTTATAAACTGAGATTGTTACCATCAGGGATTGTCAGAAAAAATAAAATTTCTATTATAGGAAATGGAGTTGTAGTAGATCCATGGGCGCTGCTAGATGAAATCGAGGAAGCTAAGTCTAAAGCTGTAGAAATCAATGAAAATAATCTAATTTTATCTGAGGCTGCCACACTAATTTTGCCATTTCACAGAGAGATGGATGAAATAAGGGAAGATACTGCTGGTAATTCAAAAATTGGAACTACAAGAAGAGGAATTGGTCCAGCTTATGAAGATAAAGTCGGACGAAGATCTATAAGAGTAATGGACCTTGCATCCAAAAAAAATCTAGAAAATAGATTAGCTGTGGTTTTAGAACATCATAATGCTATCCGAAAGGGATTGGGTAAACCAATATATGAAAAAGATAAACTAGTTGAGGACTTATTAAAAATAGCCCCAAATATATTAAAATATTCAGCTCCTGTTTGGAGAAAGATAGATCAACTTAAATCAGAAAATAAAAAAATATTATTTGAAGGAGCTCAAGGAATATTACTTGATGTGGATCATGGGACATATCCATATGTAACTTCATCTAATACAGTAGCAGCTTCAGCAGCAACAGGATCTGGATGTGGTCCAAACTCCATAAATTATGTATTAGGAATTACAAAAGCATATACAACAAGGGTAGGCGAAGGACCTTTCCCGACAGAATTAACAGATGATATTGGTAATCATTTAGGTGAAAAGGGACACGAATTTGGAACTGTAACTAGCAGAAAAAGAAGATGTGGCTGGTTTGATGGAGTTCTAGTGAGACAAACTATAAAGATTTCAGGCATTAATGGTATAGCATTAACAAAATTAGATGTATTAGATGAACTTGATGAAATAAATCTTTGCGTAGCTTACGAACTAAATGGCAAAGAAATAGATTATTTCCCTGCTGCTGTTGATGATCAATTAAATGTCAAACCAGTATATAAAACATTCAAAGGCTGGAAATCTAAAACCCAAGGTATTAAAAAATTTGATGATTTACCTAATAATGCAAAAATTTATGTAAAAGCTATTGAAGAGTTTATTGAGACAAAAATATCCAGTATTTCAACAAGCCCAGAGAGAAAAGATACTATTCTTTTAGTAGATCCATTTAACTATTAAAAAATAGCGGTATTAATTTGCAGGTAGAAGATTTTTTGATTTAGCAGAGTTAAGCATATGTTTTTGAAGTTTTTCAAATGCTTTATTTTCAATTTGTCTTATTCTTTCTCTACTTATTTTAAATTTTTTACTTAAATCTTCTAGAGTTATTGGATCATCTGTTAATCTTCTTGAGTAAAGAATTTCTTTTTCTCTTTCATTTAAAATTTTAATAGAATCTTGAAGAAGATCTTTTCGTTGCTCCATTTCTTCATTTTGAGCAAATTTAAGTTCTTGATCCATATCATTGTCTACAACCCAATCTTGCCATTCATCACCGTCTTCTCCAATTGGTGCATTTAATGACTGCTCTTTTCCTGAAAGCCTTCTGTTCATAGATACAACTTCTTGTTCACTAACATCTAATCTGTTTGCTATATCTTTTACATGTTCATCAAGCAAATCACCTTCTGTTCTAGGTGCAATTTGATTTTTTAACTTCTTCAAGTTGAAAAAAAGCTTCTTCTGAGCTGTTGTGGTTCCAATTTTTACTAAGCTCCATGATCTTAGAATATATTCTTGAATAGAAGCTTTAATCCACCACATCGCATAAGTTGCAAGTCTAAAACCTTTTTCTGGTTCAAATTTTTTAACAGCTTGCATTAAACCTACGTTACCTTCTGAAATCATTTCATTAAGAGGCAAACCATAACCTTTGTACCCCATTGCTATTTTAGCAACTAGTCTAAGATGACTTGTAACGAGTTTTTCAGCTGATTTAACATTTCCTGTAGTTTTCCAGTTTTTAGCAAGCATATATTCTTCTTCAGCATCTAGCATAGGAAATTTTTTTATCTGAGCTAGATATGCAGCTAAACCACCTTCATTTGAAAGAGTAGGCAAATTGTATGTATTATTACTCATAGGAAGTATTTATGTAATAGAGAAATTTTTTTTTACAATCGTTTTATTTACTTAATTTTCTTAGTTTTTTTAAGATATCATTTAATTCGTTTGGGATATTTGATGAAAATTCTAATCTTTCCCCTGTCCTTGGATGGTCAAAACCTAGCTGTTTTGCATGTAAAAATTGTCTCTCAAGATTGGAAATTTTATTATTAAGATCTTCATCAATGTTTTTAAATTTTTTAAATTTTTTTTTATATTTTTTATCTCCAAGAATATTGTTACCTTTGTATGACATATGAACTCTTATTTGATGAGTTCTTCCAGTTTCTAATTTACATTGTATAAAACTAAAAGTTGGAACATTATCATTCTCAAAAAGCTCTAATGTTTCATAATGTGTAATTGCCTTTTTGCCTTTGCTTGATGATACTTCCATCATCTGTCTATTTTTCGAACTTCTGGTTATGAATGTTTCAATTGTTCCTTTTTGAGGCCTTAATTTTCCCCAAATTAAAGTTTGATAAACTCTAGTTATAGAGTGTTCAGAGAATTGAAGTGATAATTTTTCATGAGTTGAGTTATTTTTTGCTATTACAATTAATCCAGAAGTATCTTTATCAATTCTATGAACTATACCAGGTCTCAGTTCATCTCCAATATCAGATAAATTTTTGCTATCATAATTCATTAACGCATTAACTATCGTATTATCGTAATTACCAGCACCAGGATGCATTGAAATTCCAGATGGTTTATCAATTACAATTAAATCTTCATCTTCGTGAATTATGTTTAATTTAAAATTATAAGGTTTTAAACTTTGTTTCTTTGGCTCAACAATTTCAAGCTCAATTTTGTCATTTAATTTAGTTTTAATTGAAGGGTCTTGTATAATTTTCTCGTTAATTTTTAATTTACTATCTAATATTAAATTTTTTACTCTAGTTCTGCTTAAACTCTTATCATGATTTGCTAATATTGTGTCTACTCTCTTGTTATTATCATCCTCTTTAATAATAAAATTGATGATATTTTTCATAAATTATTATATTAAATTATTATGCGTTCGTAGCTCAACTGGATAGAGCGCCAGATTTCGGCTCTGGAGGTTCAGGGTTCGACTCCTTGCGGGCGCACCATTATTCACCCATATTAATAAGCGTTCCTTTGTTTTTTGCGACATTGAAAGAATAATAGAATAATGCAATTGATAATACAAAGTAAACTCCATTCCACATGAAAGCATAATAGATATTTTGAATATCTACAGTTTGATTAATCAAAATATTTCTTGCTTCTTCAAATATATATACCAATGGTAGTAGATAAGCTATCTTCTGGAACACCTCTGGCAATATTTCAATTGGATAATAAATGCATCCAAATGGAGCTAATAAAAACATTGTAGACCATGCTATATTTTCAAAAGAGGGCCCATATCTTAATAGACCAGCAGATACTAGGATGCCAAGTGTTATTCCAAATAAATATAGGCTCAAAAATAAAAAAAATAAAAATATTCCTAAATCTAAAATTGAAATACCGAATAATGGAGAAGTTAAAAGCACTGCTGGTATTAAACCTATAAGAGCTCTAATTAAAGCTGTAGCAACAAGTGAAGTTAATATTTCACCAATTTTCATTGGCGCAATAAATAAATTTGTAAAGTTTCTACTCCAAATCTCTTCAAGAAATAACATGTTAAATCCAATGCTTGTTCTGAAAAGAAAATCATAAAGGATTGCGCATGTTAATATAACCCCTACCGCATTATTATAATATGTTGTATGTGTAGCAAAAAAATTTGAGATAAATCCCCATAAAGTAATTTGAATAGTTGGCCAATAAACAAGATCTAAAACTCTTGGGAAAGATCTGGTAATTAAATAAAAATGTCTTAAAAAAAGACCATACATTCTAGTTAAGCTCATTTTTGCTCCTTGATAATTTTAAAAAAACTTCCTCTAGGTTTTTTCTGCCATGTTTATTGATTAATTCTTTAGGATTTCCTTCATCGATAATAATCCCATCCTTCATCATTAGAATTGATTTACAAAGCCTAGTGACTTCATTCATATTATGAGAGGCAAGAAGTATAGATATTTTTTTTTCTTTTTTATAATCTTCCAAAAAAGATCTAACAAAATCACCTACTTCCGGATCTAATGATGCAGTTGGCTCATCTAATAGCAATACTTTTGGTTCATTGATTAATGCTTTTGCCAAACTTACTCTATTCTTTTGTCCAGATGATAATTCACCTGTAATGCTATTAAGCAAATCTTCTAATCTTAATTTTTCTGATAAAAATTCGATCCTCTCATTAATATTATTTATTTTGTATAATTTTCCATAAACAGTTAGATTTTGTTTAACTGTAAGTTTTTTTGGTAATTCAATATATGGAGATATAAAGTTAATCTGTTCCAAGATTTCAATTCTATTCCCTTCCAATTTTTGACCATTTATTAAAATTTCTCCACTAGTTGGTTTTAAAAGTCCCAATAACATGCCTATCGTTGTTGTTTTGCCCGAGCCATTTGGACCTAATAGACCTAAAATTTCGTCTTCTTTTATGTTAAAACTTATACCTTTGACAGCTTCATTCTTTCCGTAATTTTTTTTTATATTTTTAACTTCCACTAAATTTTTCATTTTTTTGATGCTCTAAAAAGTCTATCGTTAATCACTAATCCAAAGTTTTGGTTTGGTATTCTTTCTACAGCTATTTTTTTGTAACCTAATTTCTTAATTTTTCTTAATGTTTTATATAAATTTTTAGCACTCTCCATTAGGTTATTTGTCTTACTTAAGTAAAAATAATTCTTATTATTTTCTTCTCTCTTCTTAATTAGGATAAAAGCCTCATCTTTTTTTATTTTAACTGCGTTTAATCTAATAGGTATACCTGGTGAATAATGAATTCTTCTTCTCCCTGGAGAACTTATGTTACTTTTAGCATACAATTTAGTTTTTAAATTTGTTTTTAATTTTTTATTTAATATAGAAATATTTAAACCACCCAATCTTAAGATTTGGGGTTTTTTTACTAAACTTATAATCGTAGATTCAACACCTATTTTTGATCTTCCACCTTCTAGAATAAATTTAATTTTTTCTCTAAATTCATCATATACATCATCTTTTGTTACTGGACTTATCCCTTCAGAGATATTGGCGCTTGGTGCTGCTAGAGGATATTTTAAAGATTTTAATAACTTTCTAGCGGTTCGGTGACTTGGAAATCTTACACCTAACGTTTTTTTGTTATTAGTAACGTTTTTTGAAATTTTGCTTTGATTTTTTAGTTTTAATATAAATGTAATTGGACCAGGGCATAATGAATTATAAAGTTTATAAAACAAAGTATTAGTCTTACAATCTTTCTCCAAATCTTTAATATTATAGTAATGAACAATTAAGGGGTTATCGGCAGGTCTTCCTTTTAATTTAAATATTCTTTTGGTAGCTTTATCAGAATAGGCATTAGCAGCTAATCCATAGACAGTTTCCGTAGGTATTCCAATACATTCGTGATTATTTAAATATTTTACTGCTTTTTTAATATTTGAATCATTAATTTTCATATAATATTACAAATTATTATATGAATGAAAAAATTTTGCCAGATGATATTGAGTCAAAATCTTTGAGTGAACTCACAGATATAGCAGATCGTTTAATACAAGAATTAGAAAGTAAAAAAAATTTAGAGGAATCTTTTGATGATTATCAATATTTAATTAAGTTAAATAATTTAATAGAGAAAAAATTTCAAAAGGATTCAAAAAATATATCTGAAAGTACCAAGATAAAAATTGAAGAATTAACCTCAAAAAAAAATGAAAAAAAAATTAGTTAAAACTGTTAATGAAGTAAATAAATTTTTAAAAAATTACTTAGCAAAACAAAAAAAAACAGATCTAATTATACCTATTAAGTATGGTTTATTTCCTGGAGGAAAAAAAATAAGATCTAAGCTTATTTTTGATGTTGGAAAAATTTTTAATGTCGAAAAAAAATATCTTTTATATTTAAGTTCAGCTGTTGAATGTATACACGCTTATTCACTAATACATGACGATTTACCGTGTATGGATGATGATGATATTAGAAGAGGTAAACTAACTACACATAAAAAATTTGGAGAATCAACAGCTGTTTTAGCTGGAAACTCCCTTTTGACATTAGCTTTTGAAATTTTATCTGATCCAAAGTTCAATATAAATAACAATAAAAAAATATCCCTAATAAATCTAATATCTCAATCATCAGGTCACCAAGGAATAGCTGGAGGTCAATTTTTGGATTTAAATTATGAAAGAAAAAAAGTTTCTAAACAAAAAGTTATAGATATGGAGATTAAAAAGACTGGAAAATTATTTTCATTCAGCTGTTTGTCTCCAGTTATTTTGACAAATAAAAAAGATCAAATAAAAAAATTCTCAATTATTGGTGAAAAAATTGGTTTACTTTTTCAAATTGCAGATGATTTAATTGATTATAGCAGTACATCAAAAACTGCAGGAAAAAAAACAAATAAAGATTCAAAAAGGGGAAAAGCAACATTAATAAGTTTACTAGGATATAAAAATGCTATTAAATATGCGTCAAAAATAAAAAAAGAAATATTTAATAGTTTAGTTAGCTATGGAAATAATGCTAGTGATTTAAAAGAGACAATTGAATTTATATTAAGTAGAAATAAATAAATGCAGAATTATAAATATTTAAATAATATTAATTTTCCTTCAGATATAAAAAAACTCAATAATGAAGAATTAAAAGTTCTATCAGAAGAAGTAAGAAGCGAAATGATTGATGCTGTTTCAAAAACAGGTGGTCATCTAGGTGCGGGCTTAGGTGTTGTAGAATTAACAGTAGCACTTCATCATGTTTTTGACACACCTAAGGACAAATTGATATGGGATGTTGGTCATCAATCATACCCTCATAAAATTTTAACAGGAAGAAAAGATAAAATACGAACTTTACGACAAGGAAGTGGATTATCTGGTTTTACAAAGCGATCGGAAAGTGAGTTTGACCCTTTTGGTGCAGCTCATAGTTCCACTTCTATTTCTGCTGGATTTGGTATTGCAACAGCAAATAAATTATCAAATAAATCAGATCAGGTTATAGCAGTTATTGGTGACGGTGCCATGAGCGCAGGTATGGCATATGAAGCTATGAATAATGCTGGAGACTCAAAAACAAAAATGATCGTAATTTTGAATGACAATGATATGTCAATTGCAAAACCAGTTGGTGCAATGAAATCTTATCTTGCTAAAATTTTTTCAGGTAAGATTTATTTTAGTTTCAGAGAAACAGTTAAGATGATTATTTCATCATTTTCAAAAAGATTTAGCAAAAAGGCTGGAAAGGCAGAAGATTTTTTGAGATCGGCTGTCACAGGTGGTACATTATTTAATTCATTAGGTTTTTATTATGTTGGTCCAATTGATGGTCATGATTTAGATGTACTATTGCCAATTTTAAAAAATGCAAAAGAGAGCAATCATAATGGTCCAATACTAATTCATATAAAAACTCAAAAAGGGAAAGGATATAGTTTTGCCGAAAAATCTGATGATAAGTATCATGGAGTTACAAAATTTGATGTTCAAACTGGAGTTCAACAAAAAACAACAACCAAGACTCCTGCTTTTACAAAGGTATTTGCAAATACATTAATAGAGCATGCAAAGAAAGATAGTAAAATTGTAGGTATAACTGCTGCTATGCCATCTGGGACAGGAATGGACGCATTTAGTAAAGTTTTCCCGGACAGAACTTTTGATGTTGGAATTGCTGAACAACATGCTGTTACTTTTGCTGCAGGTTTAGCAACAGAGGGTTATAAGCCTTATGCAGCAATTTATTCAACATTTTTACAAAGAGCTTATGATCAGGTAGTTCATGACGTTGCAATTCAAAGTTTACCAGTAAGATTTGCAATTGATAGAGCTGGTTTAGTTGGCGCCGATGGAGCCACTCATGCAGGTGCTTTTGATATTACATATTTATCAACTTTACCTAATTTTATTGTTATGGCAGCAAGTGATGAAGCAGAATTGGTAAGAATGGTCAATACGTCTGTAGATATTAATAATCAACCATGTGCATTTAGATATCCGAGAGGAAATGGAGCAGGTTTAGAATTACCTGATATCAACGAAAAAATAGATATTGGAAAAGGTAGAGTTATAAGAGAAGGTAAGAAAGTTGCCTTAGTATGTTTTGGTAACAGATTAAAAGAATGTTTATTGGCTGAAGAAGGTTTAAAAAAAATGGGAATTAATCCAACAATTATAGATGCTAGATTTGCAAAACCTCTGGATGAAAATCTTATGTGGCAAGTTGCAACAAATCATGAAGTGCTAATTACGTTGGAAGAAGGCTCTATAGGAGGTTTTGGAGCTCATGTAAATCATTTCTTAAATGAAAAGAATTTATTAGATAATAATATAAAATTTAGATCAATGATTTTGCCTGATAAATTTTTAGACCAAGATAAACCAGAAGAAATGTATAAAGAAGCTGGTCTAGATGCTAAATCTATTGAAGCGAAGGTTTTAGAAACTCTAAATTCTAAAGTTTTAATTAAAAAAACTAATTAATTGCCACACTGAGCTTTATTCATTAAGTAGTGATCAAGAATTACACAATGCATCATTGCTTCGCCAATAGGCACTGCTCTAATACCTACACATGGATCATGTCTCCCTGTGACTGAAATTGAAGTATTTTTTCCAAATTTATTAATTGTTTTTCTTTGAGAAAGAATTGATGAAGTTGGTTTTACTGCAAAAGAAACTATTATTTCTTGACCACTAGAAATACCTCCAAGAATTCCTCCAGCATTGTTCGATTTAAATTTTGTTTTCATTCCTGTTTGGGACATTTCATCAGAATTTTGTTCACCAGAAAGTTGAGCAGAGTTCATTCCTGATCCTATATTTACTCCTTTTACTGCGTTAATACTCATCATTGCTGATGCTAAATCCATATCTAATTTTGAATAAATTGGAGCTCCTAATCCGACAGGAACACCTCTTGCTCTTACTTCAATAATAGCCCCACATGATGAGCCAGCTTTTCTTATCCCAAGTAAATATTTTTCCCATAATTTTAAAACTGTTTTATCAGGACAAAATAAAGGGTTTTTTGTGATGAAACTGTCATTCCATTTTTCTGTGTCACATCCTAGTATTCCTAATTGCGTTACGGCTCCAATCACACTGTACTTTTTCCCAATAATATTTTGCAAAACTTGTTTTGCTATTGCCCCTGCTGCCACTCTTGAAGCAGTCTCTCTCGCTGATTGTCTGCCTCCACCTCTATAATCTCTAATTCCATACTTTTTAAAATATGTATAATCAGCATGACCAGGTCTAAATTTATCTTTAATATTTTTATAATCCCTAGAACGCATATCTTTATTGAAGATAATCATTGAGATAGGTGTACCAGTTGTTTTGCCCTCAAATGTTCCTGATAAAATTTCTACTTTATCATCCTCTTTTCTTTGGGTTGTGAATTTTGACTGACCAGGCTTTCTTTTATTTAATTCTAACTGAATGTCTCTGATATTAAGCTTAATATTCGGAGGACAACCATCAACAACACATCCTATTGCTGGACCGTGAGACTCACCCCAAGTAGTAAATCGAAAAAATTTTCCAAATGTATTAAAAGACATTATATTATTATATAAATTATTTTGGTTAAATTATGAACGAAAAAAATTCTTTAGGGTTAGATAAATGCTTTCTAGATCTCGATAATCCAATACTATTATTCACTGAATGGTACAACAAGGCAAAGAAAACAGAAATAAATGATCCAAATGCATTAGCTCTAGGCACTATTAACGAAAAAGGTTATCCGAATGTAAGAATGGTATTGCTCAAAGATTATGGAGAGGATGGATTTGTTTTTTACACTAACTTTAATAGTAATAAGGGAAACTCTATAAAGCAGAATCCAAACATTTCGATGTGCTTTCATTGGAAAAGTTTACTCAGACAAATTCGAATAGTTGGTACTGCTGAAAAAGTTTCTGATGAAGAAGCTGATAATTATTATAAATCCAGAAGTTACGGAAGTAGAATTGGTGCATGGGCATCAAATCAGAGTTCAATTTTAAAAGATAGAGAAGAGCTAAACCAATCTATAAAAAAATTTAAAGATCTCTATAAAGATGAAAATAATGTTCCAAGACCTGATCATTGGTCAGGATGGAGGTTAAAACACCACGAAATTGAATTTTGGTTAGATGGCGAAAATAGAATTCACGAAAGATTAAAATATATTAAAGAAAATAATGATTGGAAAAAAATTCTCTTATCACCTTAAAATTTTCTATTAATACTAAATGAAGTTAAATTTTTGAGTATAGTTTTTTCTTCACAATCTTGAAATATACTTAATGAATTTGATGCTAAACTTATATAGTGCTCCGCTTTTTTGTAACACTCATTAATTATATTATATTTTTTTACCAATGTAAGCACATAGTCAAATTGTTCTTTAGATCTGATATTCTGTTCAAATATTTTTTTTAAAACTAATTTTTCATCTAAAGATAATTTTTGATGTAATAGAATAATCGGGAGAGTAACCTTGCCCTCAAAGAAATCTTTCCCTATCTCTTTACCAAACATTTTTAATTCTGAGTTATAGTCAAGTGTGTCATCTGCAATCTGAAATGTTAAACCAAGGTTCTTTCCATAGAATTCTAGTGCATCTTTAAATTTATTGTCTTTATCAGTAATTATCGACCCAACTTTTGAAGATGCTGAAAATAAAGCTGCTGTTTTAGATGAAATTATATTTAAATAAGTATCTTCTAACATTTCAGAGTCACCTTTATGTTGTAATTGCAAAACTTCTCCTTGAGCAATAGTTGATGATGTAGAAGATAAAAGTTTTAATACTTCAATACTTCCATCCTCAACCATCATTTCAAAACATCTACTTAATAAATAGTCCCCAACAAGAATTGATGACTGATTTCCCCAAATTTTATTTGTAGTTTTTTTGCCTCTTCTTAAATCTGCGCTGTCAATTACATCATCATGCATAAGAGTTGCTGCGTGTATAAGTTCAACACATGCAGCTAGGTTCACATCTCTACTACCTTTTGTATATCCACACAATTTAGCACATTCCAAAGTAAGCAATGCTCTTAATCTTTTACCTCCACTAGTCATGTGGTAAGCTGTCATTTCTTTAACAAGCTCAACTTTACTATCTAATTTATAAGAAATTTTGTCTTCAACTAAACTTAGTTTTTCATCAACAGAATTTACTAAATCTGTATACGCATTAGTTATTTGCTTTTTTAATTGGACTACTGAACCCATAAATTCAAAATATTACATTAAGTTTATTAATATACTTATCAATTGACGCACCTAATTCTTCAACTATAAGTAGCTTTATAATTAAGTAAAATTTTTATAATCATTTGTATGTTTTCATTTTTTAAAAAAAAAAAAATTGTTAGTCATTTAAGACTTACCGGCGTCATAGGAAATGTTGGAAAGTTTAAACAAGGAATAGAATATTCTTCTCAAGAAGAAATGATAAAAAAAGCTTTTTCAGTAAAAAAAGCAGAGGCTGTTGCAATTTCAATTAATTCACCAGGTGGTTCACCCGTTCAATCACATCTAATATATAAATTTATTAGAGAACAGTCTAAGAAAAACAAAAAAAAAGTAATAGTTTTTGCTGAAGATGTTACTGCATCTGGAGGCTATCTTATTGCATGTGCAGGTGATGAGATTTATGCTAATGCAAGTTCTATAATCGGTTCAATAGGAGTAATTTATTCTTCTTTTGGTTTTAAAGATTTAATTCAAAAAATAGGTGTTCAAAGAAGGGTTTATACAGCTGGAAAAAATAAAAGTACTTTAGACCCTTTTTTAGACGAGAAAGAAGAGGACATTCAAAGATTAAAAAATATTCAACTGGAACTTCACCAAGAATTTATTAATGTTGTAGAGGAAAGCAGATCAACAAAATTAAATAAAACTGATGTAGAACTTTTTTCTGGAGAATTTTGGTCTGGCAAAACATCTTTAAAACTTGGTTTGATAGATGGAATAGGGAATGCAGAACAGATATTGAGAGAAAAATTTGGTGAAGATGTTGAAATTAAAAAATTTGAAAAGTCTAAAGGATGGCTTGCCAAAAAACTTTCGTCTTCCGAAGACCATGCGGATAAATTGATAAGTGTTTTAGAAGAAAGATCTATTTGGCAAAAATATGGTTTCTAAAAAAAAAACAAAAAATCCAAAATCATTTATTTCTTTTCAGGATACAATTTTAAATCTTCAAAAGTACTGGTCAAAGAAAGGTTGCGTTATTTTACAACCTTATGATTTAGAAGTTGGAGCAGGAACATTTCACCCAGCAACAACTCTAAGATCATTAGGTTCTAAACCATGGAAAACAGCCTACGTTCAACCATCAAGAAGACCAACAGATGGAAGGTATGGAGAAAATCCTAATCGTTTGCAACATTATTATCAATTTCAAGTTTTAATAAAACCTTCACCAAAAGATATTAAAAAAATGTATCTTAATAGCCTTTCATCAGTAGGTATTAAATACGAAGAGCACGATATCAGATTTGTAGAGGATGATTGGGAAAGTCCAACCTTAGGTGCTGCTGGTCTTGGATGGGAAGTATGGTGTGATGGTATGGAAGTTACTCAATTTACTTATTTTCAACAAATGGCAGGTATGGAATGTAATCCAATATCTGTTGAAATTACTTATGGTTTAGAGAGATTATGTATGTTTATACAAGGTAAAAAAAATGTTTTTGATTTAATTTGGAATGATGAGGGAGTTTTATACAAAGATGTTTTTCATCAAGCTGAAAAAGAATTTTCAGCCTATAATTTTGAATATGCAAACACAGATAAATTATTTAAAATTTTTGATATGCTCGAAGAAGAAGCAAAATCATTAATTGAAAAGAAAATTTCTCTTCCAGCATATGATCAATGTTTAAAATCAAGTCATGTGTTCAATATTTTAGATGCTAGAGGAGTTATAAGTGTTGCTCAAAGAGCAGAATATATTGCAAGGATCAGAGATCTGACAAGAGAAATTGGAAAAATCTGGGTAGAAACACAAAATTAAAATGTCTGAATTTTTCCTTGAATTATTTAGTGAAGAAATACCTTCCAGATTACAAATCAATGCTAGAAATGAATTAACACAAATTTTTAAAAAATTTTTTGATAATAATGAAATTATAGTTAAAGGTAAAATTAATACTTATTCAACTCCAAATAGGCTCATTGTTCATATAAATAAGATATCTAAAGATGTAATAAAAAAAGCAGAGGAAATTAGAGGCCCTAATATAAATGCTCCAGAAAAGGCTTTGGAAGGATTTTTAAAATCCAACAAAGTAAGTAAAGAAAAAGTTTTCAAAAAAAGCACTGAAAAAGGCATATTCTACTTCTACAACAAACCATCGCAAAAAATAAAAACATACGATTTATTAAAAGAAAGTATTGCAAGTTTACTTTTAAAAATTTCATGGAAAAAATCAATGAAATGGGGCAATCATGATTTATATTGGGGAAGACCGTTAAAATCAATATTAGCTTTATTTGATAAAAAAATAATTGAATTTAAATTAAACCATTTACATAGTTCAAATAAAACTTTTACAGATAAAGACCTAGAAGAAGAAGTAAAAAGTTTTAATGATTTTAAATCTTATATAAAATTTTTTAAACAAAAAGGAGTAACAATTGATCAAGATAAAAGGAAAGAATTTATAATTAAAGAAATAAACAAGGCAACTAATCAAAAAAAAATTCATATAAACGTGAATGAAAAACTTATAGACGAAATAATAAATATTGTTGAAAAACCAAATATTTTAGTATGTGAGTTTAATAAGAAATTTTTAGAAATTCCCCAAGAAATACTTATTATTACAATGCAGCATCACCAAAAATATTTTCCTACATTTGATAGCAAAAACAAAATAACAAATAATTTTATAGTTGTAGCAGATTGCAAGGACAAAAAGGGATTAGTTAAATTAGGAAATCAAAATGTTGTAGATGCAAGGTTGGCAGATGCAGAATTTTTTTGGAATAGAAATAAGTCTCAAAATTTAGTTAAACAGGTGTCTAGATTGAAGCAAATAAATTATTTTAAAGGGCTGGGAAGTTATTTTGATAAAATACAAAGAGTAAGAAAACTTAGCGGAATAATATCAGATGAACTTTTAATAAGTAAAGAAAAGATAGAAATTGCCTCCTCAATTTGCAAAGTAGATTTGATGTCGGATTTAGTTGGAGAGTTTCCCGAATTACAAGGCGTGGTGGGTGGATATTTCGCAAGAGAGCAAGGTTTTGACGAAGAAATAAGTTTAGCTGTTTCAGAGCATTACTTACCAAGTGGCATTGATAGTAAAGTTCCAAAAAAACCATACAGCATAGCATTATCTTTAAGTGACAAAATAGACTCTTTAGTTGGATTTTTTGGAATTAATCTCAAACCAACTAGTTCAAAAGATCCTTATGCCTTAAGAAGAATGGCAATTAGTTTATTAAGGTTAATAATTGAAAATCAAAAAAAAATAAAATTAAGAGATCTAATAAATTATTCAATAAATTTATACAAAGAACAAAATTACTATTTTGACTCAAAATTGATAAATGATGAATTGGGAGATTTTATTTTAGATAGATTAAAAAATTATTTAAAAGAAAAAAATATTAGGTCGGATATTATTGAATGCTCCACTAATTCTTATGGAATAGATGATTTATTAAAAATTTTTAATAAATCATTAAATTTGAATAAAAATATTAAAAAAGATTTCGGTCTTGATGTTATTGCAATTTATAAAAGATCTGCAAACATTTTAAATAGCGAAAGTAAATCAAAACAAGAAATTGTAGGTTCTGCCGATCCTGGTCTCTTTAAAAATGATTATGAAAAAAATCTTTATAAAAAAATACATGCTATAAGAAAGTATTTTTCAAGTATAGGTAGAGACGAGGATTATGATGAAAGTCTTAAAACACTCTCAAGCGCCAAAATAGAGGTCAATGAGTTTTTTGATAATGTAATAGTTAATGATCAAGAAGAATTAATTAAAAAAAACAGACTAGAACTTTTAAAAATGTTGTGTAAAAGCTTCGATAATTATTTTAACTTTTCTAAAATAGAAGCATAAATGTCAAAATTGGTATTTAATTTTAAATCTAAAGACACAAAAAAAATAAAAAACCCAAAAAATATTTTAGGAGGCAAAGGTGCAAATTTAACAGAAATGGGAAGGATGGGTTTGCCTGTACCACCTGGATTTACGATTTCTACAGAAGTTTGTGATTTATTTTATAAAAATAAAAAGAAATTAAAACCTAAAATCATAAATGAAATAAATAAAGAATTAAAAAATATTGAAAAAGATTCTGGTAAAAAATTTGGAGATTTGAAAAATCCTTTGTTGTTATCTGTAAGATCTGGCGCGAGAGTATCTATGCCAGGAATGATGGATACTATTTTAAATCTTGGGCTAAATGACAAAACTGTGATTGCATTAGCAAATAAAACATCAAATATGAGATTTGCAAAAGACAGTTATAGAAGATTTATACAAATGTATGCAAATGTTGTTATGGGTGTTGAAAGTTATAATTTTGAAGAATTAATTGAAAATTACAAACTTACAAAAGGTGTTTTGCTAGATACTGATTTGGACGAAGATGATTGGGATGGATTGATTAAAGACTTTAAAAATATTGTGAAAGAAAAAACAAAAAAAGATTTTCCTCAAAATATTAATGAACAATTATTAGGTGCTATTAGTGCAGTCTTTTTGTCATGGGAGAGTAACAGAGCAAAAGTTTATAGAAAATTAAATCATATCCCATCAGATTGGGGAACTGCAGTAAATGTTCAGTCCATGGTTTTTGGTAATATGGGTGATGATTGTGCGACGGGTGTTGTATTTACACGTAATCCATCCAATGGGGTAAATGAAATCTATGGCGAATATTTAATAAATGCTCAAGGAGAAGATGTAGTTGCGGGAACAAGGACGCCTCAACATATAACTAAGAAAGCAAGAAAAGATGCAAAAGAAAAACTCCTTTCAATGGAAGAGTTTATGCCTAGAGTTTACAAAAATCTAAAAAATATTCTTATAAAACTGGAGAAACACTATAAAGATATGCAGGATGTAGAGTTCACAGTCGAAAATAATAAGTTGTGGATGTTGCAAACCAGATCAGGAAAAAGAACTGCAAAATCATCAGTCAAAATTGCTGTCGATATGGAAAGAGAAAAACTCATCACAAAAAAAGAGGCTGTGCTTAGAGTACAACCAAATTCATTAGATACTTTGCTTCATCCAACTTTAGATGAAACAGCGAATTTAGAAATAATAGCCAAAGGTCTTCCAGCTTCACCAGGAGCAGCTAGTGGAAAAGTAGTATTTACTT
Organism: uncultured Pelagibacteraceae bacterium; assembly: GCA_902527605.1. Lineage (GTDB taxonomy): Bacteria > Pseudomonadota > Alphaproteobacteria > Pelagibacterales > Pelagibacteraceae > Pelagibacter. The sequence continues at coordinate 300,057 of CABZPQ010000001.1, forward strand.
CTGATGAAGCAGAAAGATTAAATGGAATGATGCAAAATACAATCCTAGTAAGAGTAGAAACATCACCCGAAGATATAAATGGAATGCATGCAGCTAAAGGAATTCTTACTGCAAGAGGAGGAATGACCAGTCATGCTGCAGTAGTTGCAAGAGGAATGGGTAGACCTTGTGTATCTGGCTCAAGCGAAATAGAAATAGATTACCAAAATAAAATTTTTAAAACGAAAAATAATGAAATTAAAGAAGGTGATTTAATTACAATTGATGGATCAACTGGTAGAATTATAAAAGGAGAGGTTAAAACCGTTAAACCTGAAATTTCAGGAGATTTTTCTAAACTTATGAGCTGGGCTGATAAATTTAGAAAACTAAAAATTAGAACTAATTCTGAAACACCTCTAGATAGTAAAACCGCTAGAGAATTTGGAGCAGAAGGCATAGGTCTTTGTAGAACCGAACATATGTTTTTTGATGAAGAGAGAATTTTATCTGTAAGAGAAATGATATTATCAAAATCAAAAGAAGATAGGGCTAATGCTTTAAAGAAACTACTTCCTTTTCAAAAAAAGGATTTTATTGACATCTTTAAAATTATGAATGGTCTCCCAGTTACAGTTAGATTATTAGATCCGCCACTTCATGAATTTTTACCAAAGAATCAAAAAGAAATCAGGGACGTAGCAAATGCTTTAAACATCAAAAGTTCTGAATTAGACGGTAGAATAACCGAACTTCATGAACAAAATCCAATGCTTGGTCATAGAGGTTGTAGATTAGGTATATCATTTCCGGAAATATATGAGATGCAATGTACTGCGATTTTCGAAGCGTTAGTTGAATGTAAAAAACTCAAGATAAAATCTATTATTCCAGAGATCATGATACCTTTGGTATCAACAGAAGCAGAAATAAGAATAATGAAAGACTTAGTAATTAGAGTAGCAAAAGAAGTTGAAAATAAAAACAATACAAAACTAAATTTTTTAGTGGGTACAATGATTGAGCTCCCAAGAGCAGCAATCAAAGCAGATGATATTTCTAGACATGCAGAATTCTTTAGTTTTGGAACAAATGATTTAACACAAACAACTTTTGGAATTAGCAGAGACGATAGTGGTAAATTTTTAAATGATTATATTGATAATAAAATTTTCGATATTGATCCATTTGTTTCCATAGATGATGGAGTTGGAGATTTAATAGAAATAGCAACAAAAAAAGGTAAAAAGATGAACAAAAAAATCAAACTCGGTATATGTGGCGAACACGGAGGCGATCCTAAAAGTATCGACTTTTGTGCACGTGCTGGTTTAGATTATGTATCTTGTTCACCTTATAGAGTACCTATTGCAAGACTTGCTGCTGCTCAAGCTCAATTAAAAAATAAAATTAAATTCTAAATTTCCAATTTTAAGTCTAATGCATTCATTGAGTGAGTTAAAGACCCTATAGAAATTCTATCTACACCAGCAGAGGAAACATTTTTAATGTTACTCAAGTTAATTCCACCTGATGCTTCAGTTTCATAAAATTTCTTAGACATTTCAACTGCTTTTTTTAAATTTTTTGAACTCATATTATCAAATAGAATTCTATCAAATTTCAGACCTAATATTCTCTTTAACTGAGATAAATTATCAACTTCTACTGTAATTTTTTTTCCTCTCTTTTTTTTGATGGCTCTTTGAATTAAATTTTCAAAATTTTTTTCAGAACTTATATGATTATCTTTTATTAAGTATTCGTCACTTAAGTTAAATCTGTGGTTTGTTCCACCACCTAATTTAACCGCATATTTTTGGATTACTCTAAGATTTGGGATCGTTTTTCTTGTGCAACATATTTTAGTTTTTTTTCCTACCTTTTTAACAAACATATTTGTTTTTGTTGCTATTCCAGAAATATGAGAAATAAAGTTCAATGCTACTCTCTCGCCAATTAAAATATTTTTTAGATTACCATCAATAGTAGCAACCACCTCACCTTTTTTAATTTGAGATCCATCTTTTTTCTTATTTTTAAATTTTATTTTATTATCAACTAATTTAAATGTTTCCTTAGCAAATTCTATCCCACCCAAAACTCCATTTTGATTACATATCATTTTAACTTTCTTTTTAATATTTTTATCAATTAGTTCTGAGGTAATATCGCCGGATGGATATAAGTCCTCATTCAAAGCTAATTTACATGAAGATTTTATAAAATTTTTACTTAATTGAATTTTAGACACAGATCTTATCTGCCTATTTCTGCCATTCTCTCTACAGATTTTCTTGCTTTTTGAATTGTCTCATTGTCCATGATTAATTCGTTAGTTTCATTTTCTAAACAATCTAATATTTTAGGCAAAGTAATTCTTTTCATATGCGGACAAAGATTACACGGTCTAATAAATTCAACATTTGGATTATCAATTTGAACATTATCACTCATCGAACATTCCGTGACCATCATAACTTTTTCTGGTTGATTGTCTCTTACATATTTAATCATTCCACTTGTAGAACCCGCAAAATCAGACGCTTGTATTACATCAGGAGGACATTCAGGATGTGCTATTATTTTTATGCCTGGATTAGCTTCTCTAATATCATTAATCTCTTGATCATTGAATTGTTCATGCACTTCACAAGTTCCCTTCCAAGAAATAATTTCTATATCTGTTTGTGATGCCACATATTTAGCTAAAAAATCATCTGGTAAAAATATTACTTTTTTTACTCCTAATGACTCTACAATTTTTACTGCATTTGCAGATGTGCAGCAAACATCAGTTTCAGCTTTAACATCAGCAGATGTATTTACATACGAGACCACTGGAACACCAGGATATTGTTTTTTGAGATTTCTAACATCATCGCCTGTTATAGATGAAGAGAGTGAACAACCTGCTTTCATATCTGGTAATAAAACTTTTTTTTCAGGACTCATTAATTTTGCAGTTTCAGCCATAAAATGAACTCCACACATTACAATTATATCTGCTTTTGTTTTTGCTGCCTCTACTGCTAAGGCTAAAGAATCTGCAGAAAAATCTGAAATGCCGTGATAAATTTCTGGCGTTTGATAATTGTGAGCAAGAATAACCGCATTCTTTTCTTTCTTTAATTTATTGATTTTATAAATATATGGTGCATGTGTAGCCCACTCTATCTCCGGAATTTTTTTTGATACTTTGTTATAAATCGAGCTTGTTGCTTTTTTTATTTCACTTGTAAATTCCATAAAAAAAACTTATCAACTTGAAATAGAATTGTCATTCATTTAATCTGCCGCACAATATGCGGTCATGCTGAAACTGGTAGACAGGCACGGTTGAGGGCCGTGTGGGCCTAGCCCATGAGAGTTCGAGTCTCTCTGACCGCACCAAAAATAAATACTTATTAGGGGGGGCGTTCTGTTGCCAGGTGCCCCAAACCCCGTAACTTAATTAATATGTTAATTAAGCTGCAAGTGCGTAACTTTCGTTAGCATTTATAAATTAGCCCTTCACGGCGGAACAATACCGAACGAAAGAATAACTTTTAGTCATCCGTCGATCCTAATTCACCCCCATAAGTTGAAAATGGTGGAGGTGGTGGGTACTGCCCCCACGTCCGTAATGGTTATTACGAAATTCGTTTATCGTCATAGTTGGAAAACCAACATTAATAATATAAAACCAAATTCAATAGATTCAATATATTATTCATGAAGTTAACCAACGAACAATTAAAAGAAATAAAAGACCAGCAATCTCAGCAAAATTCAACAAAAAGAGTAACAGCCCCAGAACTTGAAAAAATATTATACGATGCAATTCCAATATTAGACCACGGTTTTATTAGAGTTGTTGACTATATGGGTGATGATACCTCTGTAGTTCAATCAGCTAGAGTTTCTTATGGAAAAGGCACAAAAAAAGTTTCAACAGATTCTGGTTTAATAAAATATTTAATGAGGCATTGGCATAGCACTCCTTTCGAAATGTGTGAAATAAAATATCATGTAAAACTACCTATTTTTATAGCAAGACAATGGATTAGACACAGAACAGCAAATGTAAATGAATATTCTGCAAGATACTCAATTTTAGATAAAGAATTTTATTTACCTCAGCCGCAACATCTTGCTGCTCAATCACAAAGTAACAGACAAGGTAGAGGAGATATTTTAGATGGAGAAAAAGCAAAAAAAGTTTTGAATTTATTAAAAGGAGACGCTGAACAAACTTATAACAATTATGAAACTATGCTTAATGAAAGATATGACGGATCAACTATTGATGAAAATGCTGTAGGTTTAGCAAGAGAGCTCGCTAGAATGAACTTAACATTAAATACTTATACGCAATGGTATTGGAAAACAGATTTATTAAATTTGATGAATTTTTTGAGACTCAGAGCTGATCATCATGCACAGTATGAAATAAGAGCTTACGCTGATGTTATGCTCGATACTTTGAAAAAATGGGTGCCAATAACTTATGAAGCTTTCATTGATTATAGAATCGGAGGAACAGAAGTCTCAGCAAAAGGAAAAAATATAATTAAAAAATTAATAAAGGGAGAAAACATTTCCATTGAAGAGTCTGGTTTATCAAAAAGAGAGTGGAATGAGTTGATGGAAAGTTTTGATTTGAAAAATAAAATTATTTAAATTATTAATTTTTTAAGTATTTTTTGTTTTTATATATTCGGTCCTCATAATTCCATAGCGGGTCTTTAAATTTCTTTATTAATTTAAAATCATTTTTTATTAGAACTTTTTGGATAGCAGGAAATGAATAATTTTTATACAAATATTTATCTAATTGTTTTTCAATTATAATAAAACCTATTTTTTTAAAATTTTTTTTTGAAATACCTTTTAAAACATCTACCTCAAAACCTTCCGTATCAATCTTAAGTATATCAATTTTCTTTAGTTGATATTTATTAAAAAAAAAATTTATTGGATATATGTTTACTTTTACTTTTTTAATTTTTTCTTTAAGAAAATCAAAGAAGAATATATTTCTCAAATTTTTTTTTAAAGTAGGTTTTTGAAAACTCGAACTGCTTGCATTTGGCATTATAAAAAAAGTCTTTTTTTCAATTCTTCTTCCAATACCAACACGGAAATACTTATTTTTATTTTTTTTTTCAAGTTTTTTGAAATAATTTAAGTTTGGTTCAAAAAAAAAAACTTTACTTTTTTTAAAGCTATTACCAAATTGTCCTTTAAATGCTCCAATATCAAAAACTATATCTGCCTTACATTTATCTTTAATAAATTTTGTTACTTGACTCATATGAAATAAAAATGTGTAGCTAAAAATGTAGGTAAGAAAACGGGCTATCATAAATATTAATAAATATAAATAATTAAGTTTTTATGGGTTAACAAATATCAACTTTATTTTAAAAAAAAAGTTATTAATATTTATAAATTATCTTTTCTTTAATATGATAATAATTGTAATCTGTTTAGATTATTTTATTTAGTATAAAATTGAAGAATGTAATTATAACTGATGGTTTTTGGAGGAAATCTCTAAGTTGCGTTAGATCTCTTGGCAAAGCAGGATATAACGTTACAGTTTTGGGTGACTCTATTTTTACTACTGCCTTTTGGAGTGGATTTACAAACAATAGAGTTTTAAGTCCATCGTCAAAGGAAAGTCTATCTGATTTTAATAGCTTTGTAACAAAATATATTGAAAAAAAAAATTTTGAGTTAAGAGAAAAAATAATATTGATTCCAAGTGAAGATAGTACCATTAATTGGTTATCAGCACGCAGAAGAAAAATTTCTAAACACGCACAATTTTTAATTCCAGACCAAAATTCTCTTAAACTTGCTCAGTCTAAAGAGTCCACTTTGAGAGCAGCTAACAAGATTGGAATTGATATCCCGGAGACATACTTTTTTAAAAATTATAATCAATTCAAAAAAAAAATCCATTTTTTATCGAGAAAAAATTTATTAAATAAATATATAATCAAACCAGATGTAGGTTCAGGCTCTATTGGAATTATTTACCCAAAAGAAAATAATATTAAAAATTTAAGCTTTCACTGGAAAAAATTTGGTAAATTATTAATTCAAAAAAAAATTAATTCAAAAGGAAATGGTATTGGTGTTTCAATGATTTTTGATAAAAATTCAAGGTGTGTTGCCAACTTTTCTCATAAACGAATTAAAGAATATCCATTGAAAGGCGGACCAAGCACAATTCGTAAAAGTATAAAAAACAAAAATTTACAAAATTTATCAAAAAAACTTTTACAAAAACTTAATTGGAAAGGAGTTGCTATGGTTGAGTGGAAAATTGACATAGATGAAAAAAAAATAAAATTATTAGAGATTAACCCGAGGTTTTGGGGAAGTCTCGAATTAGCTGTTAGATCTGGTGTAAATTTTCCACTATTATATGCACATCTCTGCAGTGGACGAAAAGTAAAAGTAAATAAAAGATATAAACCAGGTGTAATATGCAGATGGATATTTCCAGGTGACATACTTAGATTTATAAGTGATAAAAATAATAAAGAAAATTTATGGAATTTTATAAAATCAATATTTAAAGAGGGCGAAGAGTACGATTCTAAAGATATTAGGGGCTTTATATCCTCTATATTTTGTAATTTATTTTCAGTATTTAAACCCAAATATTGGAAATACCTTAAAAGATAAAAATTTATATAATAAAAATGTCTAGAAACTATTTACTTAGAAAGTAATGTGATACCTTAAATAAAAAATGTATTAATTTGACTAATAATTTAATTTTAATTTTGGCACATCAAGATGATGAAATGTTTATTTTTAATAGAATACATCATCACAAAAATAAAAAAAAAATTTTTATTTTTTATATGACATCAGGTCTTGATGAAAATTTAAAAAAAGATGAAATAAATCATCGAAATATTGAAAGTTTAAAAGTTTTATTAAAAATGGGAGTTTCAAAAAGAAACGTTCGATTTATTGGAGGAAAATTATCTATAAAAGTTAACACACTTTACAAGTCTATGGAAAAAGTTTTCAATGAGTTATCAAGGGAGGTTAATAAAATTAGAGGCCCAAAAGTAATTATAACTCATTCTTTAGAGGGAGGTCATGAAGATCATGATGCATGTTATTATTTAACAAAAAAATTATCATTTAAAAAAAAAGATGTTTTAAAAATTTATCAATTTCCTGCTTATCATGGAAAAAATTTACCTTTCATTTTTTATAAGGTGCAAAGCCCTTTGAAAGAAAATGGTTTAATTAATTCAAAAAAAATAGATTTTTTAAGTCGCTTTAAATTTATATATTTATTATTTATATATGTTTCGCAAATCAAAGTTTGGATTGGCTTATATCCATTTCTTATTTTAAATTTTTTATTAAATAGAAGTGATAAGCTGCAAGAAGTTCCTAAAAATATACTAATAAGAAAACCACATTTAGGTAAATTATTGTATGAAAAAAGAGGATTTTGTAAATATTTAGTATTTAAAAATTATGTAAAAAAATTTTTATAAAATGATAGAAAATAAATCTATTTGTATTGTAGTGCCGGTATACAATGTTGGAAATAAAATTGTTGATTTTATTTCATCAATTCCTGACTATGTTGATAAAATAATAGTTATAGATGATAAATGTCCACTTAAAAGTGGTTTAATTTTAAAAAAAAATACACCCGAAAATAAAAAATTGAACATTCTATTTAATGAAAATAATCTGGGTGTGGGTGGTACTGTTAAAAGAGGTTACAAAGAAGCTTTAAAAAGTAATGAGGATATAATTATAAAAATAGATGGTGATGGTCAAATGGATCCTGACCAAATACCAATATTAACAAAATCAATAATTAATGGTTATGATTATTCAAAAGGCAACAGATTTCTTAACAATACTTACATAAAAAATTATCCATTAGAAAGGTTTTATGGTAATAAATTTTTGTCTTTATTTTCAAAATTATCTACTGGCTATTGGGATATATTTGATCCTATTAATGGGTTCACAGCAATCAAAAGAGAAAAACTAAATAATATAAATTTAGATTATATAGATAATGGTTATTTTTTTGAGACAGATATGCTTTTTAATTTATATCTTTTAAAATCAAAAATTAAGGATGTGCCAGTAAAAATTAAATATTTTAAAAATCATAGACAGAACTTAAGCGTTTTTAGAGAAAGTTTTAATTTTTTTTTTAAAAATCTCCATAGATTATTAAAGAGAGTTAAAATTTCTTATCTTAGTAATAATTTTGGATTGCCAGGTTTATTATTTTCTATTGGCTCAATCTCTTTGGTGTTTACATTATTTTATGGAGGATTTAATTGGTTTTATTATTCATTTATAAAAGAAACATTTGCTCCAAATGGAGTAATTACTTTTAGCGCCATTTCATTAATTGTAGGATTATTTTCTATGTTTATGTTCATGATTATAGATAATAATAATAATCCGAACTTTAAAAAATGACTAAAAAAAACCTTATAATTTTCGAAATTAATGAATTTGATTACAAATTTTTTATTTATGGTTCTAAAAAATATAATTTTCCACAAATAAAAAATTTTTTTAAACTTGAAAAGAAAAATACGATTACCAAAGACAATAAGGAAGGATTAAACTTAGATCCATGGGTACAATGGGTATCGGCTCATACAGGCAAAGATTCAAATAAACATAAAGTTTTAAGGATTGGGCAAGTTCTTGACAAAGATATAAGACAAGTATGGGAAAAACTTCCAAACAAAAAAAGAGTTTCAATATGGGGGCTTTTTAACTCGATTTTAAGAAAAAAAAATAATATTGATTTATTTTATCCTGATCCTTGGAGCTTTACACAAAAAGCTTATCCAGAAAATCTAAATTCTTTTTTAGCTTTGCCAAGATATTATGCAAAAAATTATCCAAATTTTAATTTATCAGATATTTTGAATTGTAGTTTAAAATTATTCAACAAAGTATTATTCTCAGGGATAATTTTTTTTATAATTAAAAATATTATTAGTTTAACATCTATTTTTTTTCGTTCAGGCTTAAGTTCATTCAATATTTATTTCTTATTTGATCTTTTTTCTTTAATTTTGTTGCGAGAACAACTTAATAAAAATAGATCAGATCTAGTTATCATTGGTTTAAATTCATTTGCTCACTATCAACATAATTACTGGAATGAAAAAAAATACGAAAAAATTTATTTTTGGTATTTAAATCAAATGATAATTGAAATGAATAAAATTTCTCAAAATTACAATAGCAAAATTGTGTTTAATGGTTTCTCACAAAAAAAAGTCAGAGTAAATTATTATCCTCGCATTATAGATCAAAAGA
>CABZPQ010000002.1:0-231847 GCA_902527605.1 uncultured Pelagibacteraceae bacterium
TTTAATGATGATTTCTTACATGCATCAATGAATTTAGCAGTCTCCAAACCCTCTTCTTCGTTAGGAAAATAAAATCTTTTTTTTGTATTCGTTTTTAAATATTCAGCAAATTCCTTATATATATTTGCAAAAGCATCTAAATATCCTTCGGGGTGACCAAATTTTACTCTAGAAAATTTTTTTGAAAAATTTGCTTTTGTATATCCTCTTTCTAAAAACTTTACTGCTCCTTTGCTTGGATTAAATTTTAAATAATTTGGATCATTTTGAACCCATTCTAAACTTCCTTTAGAACCATATACTCTAATTCTTAAACCATAAACACCACCTTTAGCTGTTACACATGTCCATAAAATTCCTTTAGCACCATTGTTAAAATTAACAAAAACTTGTGCGTTATTATCCATTTTAACGTCCTTCGAATATTTACTTACATCGGCTATCAGTTTTTCTCCTTTAAGGCCTGTAATATAAATTGCTAGATGATATGCGTGTGATCCTATTTCATTGAGAACTGCTGATACACCAACAATTTTTTTATCAATTTTCCATTTAAAAACCTTTTTTGAACTTGTTTTTGAAATTTTATTACCATCTGTCCAATCCTGAATATATTCAACATTGATATATTCAATTTTTCCAATTTTTCCTTTTTCAACTAAATTTTTTGCCTCTCTAACCATTGGATAAGATGAATAGTTGTGAGTCAGTGCATATTTAATTTTTTTGTTATTTTTTATCGCTTTATATAGCTTTTTTCCCTGCTCAAGATTTCCAGCAAATGGTTTGTCTGAAATTACATGTATGTTTTTTTTTATAAAATTCTCCGCAATAATTTGATGACTTGATGGTGGAGTCATTATTGCTACAACATTAATACCATCTTTTCTTTTCGCTTCTTTTTCAGACATCTCCTTGTAATTTGAATAACATCTAGATTTATCTAAACCTATACTTTGTCCAAATTTCTTAGATTTATCAACACTTCTAGAAAATACCCCTGCAACGATTTCATATTTGTCATCATATCTAGATGAAATTCTATGAACATGCCCGATCCAAGATCCAGGTCCGCCTCCAACAATTCCAAGTTTAAATTTTTTAGGTTTAATTTTTTGAAGCATCTAATATCATAACAAAACTATTATTTATGTCAGTAAAATTAGGTATAGCCCCAATAGCTTGGAGCAATGATGACATGCCTGAGCTTGGTGGTGATACTCCGCTTGAACAATGTCTTTCCGAAGCTAGTGAAGCAGGATTTAAAGGAATAGAGTCTGGGGGAAAATTTCCAAAAACATCAAAGGAATTAATTCCTATATTAAATAAATATAATTTAAAATTATGTTCAGGTTGGTATGGAGCAAATTTAAGAAAAAATACTTTTGAAGAGGAAAAGTCAAAAATTCAAAACCAATTGAAACTATTTCAAGATTGTAAAGCCCCCTGCATGGTTTTTGCCGAAGTTTATGGTTCCATTCAAGGCGATCCAAATATAAATTTATCTAAAAGACCTAGAATGGATTTAGATGAGTCTAAAAAATATTATAAAAAAATTTCAGAAATGGGAAAATATCTAGAGGATCAAAACATGCCTCTTGCTTACCATCATCATATGGGAACTTGCATTGAAAGTGAAGAGGATACAAGAAGATTATTAGAAAACACAGATGGTAGTGTCAAACTAACTTTAGATACTGGACACATGTTATTTGCAAAAGGGGATAGTTTGAAAATTTATAAAGAATTTAAAGAAAGAATAATTCATATACATTGCAAAGATATGAGAAAAAATGTTTTAGATAATTCGTTAAATCACGATTATAGTTTTAGACAGGCTTTTTTAGAAGGAGCCTTCACTGTTCCAGGAGATGGTTGTATTGATTACAAGCCTTTTTTTGAATTGTTAAAAGAACAAAATTATTCTGGATGGTTAGTTGTAGAAGCGGAGCAAGATCCCGCAATAGCAAATCCTTTTCAATATGCTAAAATTGGATACAAATATCTAATTGAGACTTTAAAAAGCGCAAATTTAGAAATTGAAAATAATTAGCTATCTATATAAAGAAGTTAATTCATTATTACCAGCAGCCACACATGGAGATTTAAAACAAGTACCAACAATCCATTCTGATCCTGGTTCTGCTAGAAAATTTGATGACATTATAAAAATAACACCCATTTCTACTGACTGACCAGCTTTTCCCTCTGCTTTTATTCTTGGGTCAGGGTCTGTTTTAACTTTATTATCATCTGAAAATGGATTTTCAATCTTAAGATTATCATTTATATGATTAACAACTTTTTCAGCTATCCATTCAGCATTACATGGATCACCCCAAACTGTTATCTTCCCTTCATCATTATTTCCACAATTATTAATTTCGCCATTAATAAAATCGACAACTTTTTTATGATTTTCTTTTACTAAATTTGCACGAGCTTCAACTTCAGGCCTTGTACTCGCTGTCCATATCAACATTCCTACAACATAAACAGCTGATATAATGATAAGAAACTCTAACAATCCAAAATTTTTTAATTTTAATCTCATGAGATTTTTACTATTTTTGACTTTTCCAATTTATTGTCAAAAAAATCAATAATATTTTGGACTGTTTCAATACCCATTCTAGATAAACATTCTTCAGTAAAAACTGCTGAATGAGGGCTTAAAAAATGCTTTCTCATTTTTTAGCAATGGATTATCTAAAGATGGAGGCTCCTTTTCAAAAACATCAAGCCCTGCACCAAAAATTAAATCTTCGTTTAATGCCTTATTAAGATCTTGCTCGTTAATAATACCACCTCTTGCAGCATTAATTAAAATACAATTTTTCTTCATTTTTTTTATCATTTCATAATTGATTAAATGTTTTGTATTTTCGTTTAGAGGCATATGAATTGAAATTGCATCCATTTTATTTAAACTCTCATTTAAATCATTAATTTTAGTACCACCAACTTTTTTAATTTCCTCTTCGCTGACAAAAGGATCATAAACAAAAATGTTCATTTCTAAACCCTTACATTTTTTAAGTAAGCATTTTCCAATACGACCAAAACCTGCAATTAAGATACTTTTATTCCATAACTCAATTGTTTTAGGAAGCTTAGTTCTATCACTGAACTTTCCAGTTTTTACAGTCTCGTTGTACATATTATTTCTTTTTGCAATGCTGAATAGCATGAATAAAACATGTTCTGCTACAGCTTGAGCATTTGCTGTAGCTGTTATTGCTAATGTGATGTTGTTTTGCTTGGTTGCTTTAAGATCTATATTGTCATAACCTACACCATGTCTAGATATCACTTTTAAATTCTTAGCTGTGTCTATAATTTCTTTTGACAATTTAGATGTTCTAATACTTATTCCATCACAGTCTTTTATTTTATCTTTCAAAAATTCTATATCTGTGTTGTCTACAACTTCAAATTCAAAATTTTTATTTCCTTTTAGTAAATCAATACCATGATTATGTATCGATCCTATTATTAAGATTTTTTTCATACGTAAAAGTTTATACTTTATTTATTAATAGGCTTTAGATAATTCTGATTTCACTGTGCCTTTTAAATTTTCAACTGTATTTTTCGCACCCGCACTTATAAATCTGGAGTCTGCTCCAACTGTTACAAATTGAAAACCTTTTTCAATCATTTTTTTTGCATAGTCAGTACTTCCGTTATGAATTCCAGCAAATATATTGTTTTTTTTTGCATGCTCTAATATTCTAAGTATTTCTGAATAAGCTTTAGTATCTTCACCTTTGTCAAAACCAGGCTTTTCTCCTATAGCCAAACTTAAATCAGCAGGCCCTATGTAGATACCATCAAGGCCTGGGGTACTCATAATTTCATCAAGATTTTCTAAAGCTTCTTTAGTTTCAATCATAGCCATTTTTAATATTTCGTCGTTTGCATGATCTCCATAATCAGGTCCTCCATAGATTAACCCTCTCATTGGACCGAAACTTCTATATCCATCTGGTGGATATTTACATGCTTGAACAAATCTTTCTGCTTCTTTTCGATTACTAACCATTGGACAAATGATTCCATAACACCCAGCATCTAAAATTTTCATAATTTGACCAGGTTCATTCCAATTAACTCTTGCCAAAGGCACGACTTCAGTCGCTGAAATCACTTGCATCATTGGCATTGCATTTGTGTAATCAACGAGCCCGTGTTGCATATCAATTGTTAATGAGTCCCATCCTTGTTGAGTCATTGTTTCTGCCGAAACAGTACTTGGAATTTGTAACCAACCATTGATTACAGCTTTGCCATTTTTAATTATTTCTTTGGCTTTATTTTTTCTCATTTACTTAGGTTTTTAGACCCATATGGGTATACTTTATATTAAGGTAATCTTTTATAGCCATAGATCCACCTTCACGACCATAACCGGTTTGTTTTATTCCACCGAATGGAGCTTCAGCAACTGCGACTGCAGCTGTATTTACTGCTACACAACCGGTTTCCATCATCTCTGATGCTCTATTAGCTTTGTCCATTGAGTTTGTATATAAATAGCTACAAAGTCCCAGGTCATTATTATTTGCTCTCTCTACTACTTCGTCAAAATCCTTGAAAGTTAAAACGGGCACTAAGGGACCAAAAGGTTCTTCTTTCATAATTGTAAAATTGTCCTGCACTTCATCAAATACAGTTGGTTCAAAATAATAACCTTTATTAAATCCTGAAGGTCTACCCCCACCTAAAACAACTTTTGCGCCTTCACTCTTTGTCGTTTCAACTAATTTTTCAATTTCCTCCAAACGTTTTGCTGTTGTTAAAGGTCCTAAGTCAGTACCTTCATCCATACCATTTCCAATTTTTAATTTTTTTGCTCTATCTACAAAAGCATTTACAAATTCTTCTTTCCTTGTTTCTTGAATGTAAAACCTATTTGGGGATATACAAACTTGACCATTGTTACGAAATTTTGCTGTTATTGCCATATCTGCAACTTTATTCATGTCAACATCGTCAAATACTATAAATGGAGAATGACCACTTAATTCCATTGTAACTCTTTGAACTTTATCTGCAGCTTTTTTAAGTATTAATTTTCCAACACGTGTTGAGCCAGTTATAGAAACTTTTTTTATTATATCTGATTCAAGTAATTCATTTGATATTTCAGCTGGGTCTCCAGATAATAAATTGACTACTCCATCAGGAACTCCAGCATCTTTACAAATATTTACAAGTTCCATAACTGCTCCAGGCGTAATTACGTCTGGTTTACAAATAACTGAACAACCAGCAGCCAGTGCAGTTGAAATTTTTCTAGATGCTAAAACTATAGGAAAATTCCATGGCACAAGTGCTGCTACAACACCTACTGGCTGATAGTAAACATGAACTCTTGTTTCTGGAAATCTACTTTGTAACGTTTCACCATAAATTCTCTTAGTTTCTTCTGCATTCCATTCAAATATATCTGCTCCACCACCAACTTCTCCAATTGCTTCTTTAAGAGGTTTTCCAACTTCAAGTGTAAGCCATTTAGCCAATACATCTTTTCTTTCACGCATCAAATCTGCAATTTTTCTTATTACATAAGACCTCTGCCATGGAGTGGTATTTTTCCAAGTTTCGAGTCCTTTCTCTGCTGATTTTAATGCTTTTTGAACGTCAGCAGAGGACGCTTTTGATGCTTCTCCTAAAACTTCTTCTGTTGCTGGATTGATAACTTTATAAGTTTCTTTTTTTTCTGCTTGTTGCCACTGACCATCAATGAATTGACCAAAATTGCTATACATATTTTTTAAATTGTGTTTAATTGTTAAAAGTTAAAGATTTATATATAGAATAATGAAAAAAATAAAGCTCACTTGTGCACATGCAATAATAAAACATCTTATTGCTCAAAAAATTTTAATAGATGGTAAAAAAGAGCAGTTATTTGCTGGAGCTTTTGGTATTTTTGGACATGGCAATGTTGCTTGTTTAGGACAAGCTCTACAAGAAAATCAAGAGAAATTACCAACTTATAGAGGGCATCATGAGCAAAATATGGCTTTGACTGGGATAGCATATGCTAGAGCTAAAAGAAGAAAGCAATTTTTTGTTGCAACTAGTTCAGTTGGACCAGGATCTACAAATATGGTTACAGCCTCGGCTGTTGCTATGAGCAATAGACTTCCAATTTTATTTTTACCTGGAGATACATATGCAAACAGAATGCCTGACCCGGTTCTACAACAAGTTGAGCATTTTAATAATCCTGGCATTACTCAGAACGATGCTTTCAAACCAGTAACAAAATATTTTGATAGAATTACAAGACCAGAACAAATCTTACAAACATTACCTCAAGCAATCCAAACAATGTTAGATCCAGCGGATTGCGGACCAGCTTGCTTATCATTATCACAAGATGTCCAAGGTGAAACATATGAATATCCTGAGGAATTTTTTAAAGAGAGAGTTCATAATATTAGACGACCAAGACCTGATGATTTTCAAATAAAACAAGCAGCTGAGCAAATTAAAAAATCTAAAAATCCTTTATTGATTTCAGGTGGAGGGGTTTTCTACTCTGATGCAATGGAAGATCTAAGTTATTTTGCAATTAAACACAATATACCAGTCACACAAACAGTTATGGGTTACTCTACTATGAAGAGAGATCACTCTCATTTTTTAGGTCCAATTGGTGGTCTTGGTGGCAAAGCAGCAAATAATTTAGCAAAACAAACTGACCTAGCTATTGCTGTTGGAACAAAGTTAGCGGATTTCACAACTGGTTCGTGGGCAAATTTTGAGAACCCAGACTTCTCACTTGTTAGTGTTAATGTCTCTAGATTTGATGCTAGCAAACATTTGGCGCAATCAGTAATAGGTGATGCAAAAGTAAGCTTACAAGAGCTATCAAATGCTTTAGGAGATTGGAAAGCACCTGATGAATGGCATAAAAAATCAAGAGATGAATTAAAAAATTGGAATGATTATGTAGATAAAGAAAGCGGTCCAACTAATCAAGAACTACCTAGTTATGCACACGCTGTAGGAGCAATATATCGTAATTCAGATCCAACAGACATTGCTGTTACTGCAGCAGGTGGATTGGTTGGAGAAGTTGTACAAATTTGGAGGCCAAAAGAATTAAATACACATGAAACCGAATGGGGTTTTAGCTGTATGAGTTATGAAATTTCTGGTGCATTAGGAGTTAAAATGGCAAACCCAGATAAAGAAGTAATAGCTTTTGTGGGAGACGGATCTTATTTACTTTTTAATTCAGATATTTATTCATCAGTTATAACAAATAATAAATTAATAATAGTTTTATGTGATAATGGAGGCCATGCTGTTATTAACAGGCTACAATTATTTAAAGGTGGAAAAGAATTTAATTGTCTATTTAATAGTTCAAAAGCTCCAAATCTAGTCCCTATTAATTTTGCTAAACATGCAGAGAGTATGGGGGCAAAATCTGAGGAGGTATCATCTATTTCTGAATTAGAGGAAGCATTTAAAAGAGCTAAAAAATCTGATGTAACTTACTTAATTTCAATAAAAACTCATTCTTATGAGTGGCTAGAAGGTTCTGCTTACTGGGAAAGTCCTACTTTAGAAATGCCATCAACAAAAGAAAATGAAGAGGCATTAAAACTTCATAAAGAAGGAAAATCAAAGCAAAGACAAGGTGTCTAAAATTCATGAATAAAGTTTTTAAGGTTGGTCTCATAGGATGTGGCCATATCGCAGAAACATATTTTAGGGGACACCAATATTTTAATAATTTCAAAATCGTTGCTTGTGCGGATATTAATCAAAAAGCAGCTGAAAAATGTGCGAAATTATACAACATCAAATCAATGACTGTTAATGAAATACTAAAAGATAAAGACATTGAGGTAATTTTAAATTTAACAATTCCTCAATCACATTATTCTGTATCAAAAAAAGTATTAAATGCAGGCAAGCATGTTTATTCAGAAAAACCATTAGCAACATACTTTCAAAAAGGAAAAGAGCTAGTGGCTTTGGCAAAACAAAAAAAATTATACATAGGTAATGCGCCAGATACTTTTCTTGGAGGAGGTGGACAAAAAGCAAAGGAATTAATTGACTCTGATTTGATTGGACAAATCAAACTTGGAAATGCAATCTTTGCATTTCCTGGTGTTGAAAACTTTCATCCAAAACCAGAATCTTGGTATAAAAAAGAGGGAGGACCAGTCATAGATATGGGTCCTTATTTTTTTACAACGCTTGTTAATCTTTTAGGGCCAGCTAAACAGGTGCAAGGAAGAACATTAACGGCATTTAAAAGAAGGAATTATAGAGCAGGTCCAAATAAAGGAAAAACATTTAAGGTTGAAACACCAACTACTTATTTAGCAACAATTCAATTTCATAATGAAGCAATTATTCAAGTTACTTTATCCTTTGATGTTATTAATCATCAAAGAAATCATATGGAACTTTATGGAACTAAAGGATCAATTATTGTTCCTGATCCAAATATGTTTGGTGGATCTGTTTATATTTCTGTTACTGAAGGTGGTCGTTGGGGCGAACATAAAACCGATAAAATGCATTTAGGAAAAATAAATATTACATCTGCAAGCGGTAGATCAAATGAGTCACCAACAAATGCAAACTATAGAAGTGTTGGGATGTCTGAGATGTTATATTCAATAGAAAAAAAGAAAAAACATCGATGTTCAGGAGAGCTATCTCTTCATGTTTTAGATATAATTGAATCTACTATGAAAGCTGCAACAACTGGAGTACCTCAAAAAATAAAAACTAAGTGTGAAAAACCAAAAAGATTTACAGAAGAAGAAGTAAAAAAAATTCTCTTATAGATAATGAAAGATATTGCAATTGTTGATCCGTATCCAAGAACTATGGAGCTTATTTTTTCAAAACCAAAATTAATTGAGTTAAAAAATAAATTTAAGCTAATTTTCGCACCTAAGATAAATAAACAAAAATTTTATATTAATAATATTCATAAAGCGAAATTTATAATTGGACAGCCTGATCTTCCTAAATTTTTATTAATAAAAGCAAAAAAGTTGAAAGCAGTAATAAACGTCGAAAGTAACTTTTTAGATAATATGGATTATAATTATTGCTTTGATAAAGGTATTCATGTTATTGCAACTTCACCCGTTTTCTCGAAACCAGTTGCAGAGATTGCGCTTGGATTTACACTCTCTCTTCTTAGAAATATTCATGGAGCAAATCAGGATTTTATCAATAAAAAGGAAAAGTATGGATTAGATGGAAATCTTAAGGCTTCATTGTTATCAGATAAAAAAATTGGATTATTTGGATTTGGAGATTTAGGGAAAGCTTTGGTTCCATTATTGAAACCATTTTCGAGTAAAATAAATATCTATGATCCTTGGATACCAAACAAAAAAATTATTAATCAAGGATTTAAACCAATTACTTTAAAAAAAATGTTTAAAGAATGTGAAGTTATTTATGTGCTCGCTGCAATTACTACAAAAAACAAAGGACTGATTAATAAAAAATTACTCAATCTTATGAAATCAAACTCACTTTTTATACTAATGAGTAGAGCTGCAGTCGTTAACTTTAAAGATTTAAAAAATAGGCTTAAACAGGGTGATATTTATGCAGCACTTGATGTTTTTCCGGAAGAACCAGTTAAAAAAAATGACCCAATAAGAAAATTAAAAAATGTTTTATTCTCAGCACATAGAGCGGGTGCTTTAGACGAGGCATTCAAGGAAATGGGCAATATTGTTTTTGAAGATATGAAATTAATTTCAAAAAATCTTAATCCAAGATTTTGTAAAAGAGCTCTAAGAAAAACTGTTCATCTTTTAAGGTCAAAACCTGTTGCAATTAATTAATTTTTTTTTTAATTTAAATTAAATGACTTCAACAAATAAATTGCTCTTAGAGGCTAAAGGTATCACAAAGTATTTTGGAACAATAACTGCTTTAGAAAATGTAAATTTAAAAGTGCACGAAGGTGAATGTTTAGGTGTAGTGGGAGACAATGGTGCAGGTAAATCTACACTAATGAAAGTATTATCTGGTTTGTACAAACCAAGTGCAGGTGCTTTATTTTTTGAGGGTAAAGAACACGTATTAGATAGTCCAAAAGACTCTCAAAATTTAGGTTTAGAAATGGTTTATCAAGATCTTGCATTGGCAGGTAATTTACCTATTGGAGAAAATATATTCTTAGGAAGAGAGCCAACAAAAAATATTGGCTTTTTAAAATTTCTAGATTTTAAAAAAATTCAAGAAATGACAAGCGCACACTTAGAGAAACTAAAAATAAATGTTAAAAGTGCTGATCAGAAAGTAGAGGAATTATCTGGAGGACAAAGACAAGCGGTTGCAATAGCTAGGTCAACAGCATTTAATGCCAAAGTTGTTATAATGGATGAACCAACTGCTGCTTTAGCAATAAAAGAAGTTGGAAAAGTATTAGACCTAATTAACAAATTAAAAAGTACTGGCGTAGGTGTTATAGTAATAAGTCATAGAATGGATGATATTTTTACTGTTTGCGACAGAGTAATGGCACTTTTTCAAGGAACAAACTTTGCTGAGTCTCAATTAGATAAAACTTCAAGAGATGAAGTCATTGGTTGGATTATGGGAAAAAAATAAAATGGACGATAAGGAAAAAAAACAAGATAGCTTATATGTAAAACTTATTCCATATTTTGAAAAATACGGGATTTTACTATTATTAGTTATCATGATCTTGGTAATGCATATTTTGCAACCAGATGTCTTCTTGTCTTGGAGAAATGTAACAAACGTATTCAAACAAATATCTTGGCAATCAATGTTAGCTTTAGGTGTTTTTATGGTTATTGTGACTGCGGGTATAGATCTATCAGTTGGCTCAATAATGATGCTTTCATTGATGATTTTAGCAATAGTAGCTAAAGCTGGAGCACCTTGGTTTGTAGTTGTTCTAGTACCTTTGTTTGCTGGATTTTTATGCGGGTTGATAAATGGTTTGGGGATAACACTTTTAAGAATGCCTCATCCTTTTATAATGACTTTAGGAACTCTTTATATTTTTAGAGGAACAGGAAACTTAATATCAGGCGGAACACCCATAAGTGGATTTACCGATGAAGTTAGGTACTTAGGTCATGGTAGAATTGATCTTACTTGGTTAGGATTAGAGAAATCTCAATATCTCCCCGTAAGCTTAGTTTTAATCGCTGTTGTATATTTTGTTTTTTGGGTTTTCTTGAATCATAGTCGAACAGGAAAGTGGATTTATGCAATTGGTGGCAACCCAAGCGCAGCAAGAGCTTCAGGAATTAATGTTAATAAAATTTTAATAATTGTTTATTCACTTTGTGGATTTTTATCAGGTATTGGAGCATTAATTTTAGCAGGAAGAACAGACTCTGGTTATCCTAATGCAGGATTACAATCTGAATTGGATGCTATCGCAGCATGTATAATTGGTGGAGCTAGTTTCTTTGGTGGTAGAGGAACTGTTCTTGGAGTTTTTGCCGGAGTAATGATTATGGGAATTTTAAGAAATGGACTTAATTTGATGGATGTAAGCTCTTTCTGGCAACAAGTATTGATTGGCTCGATCATTGTATTAGCAGTTTACGTGGATGTTTTAAGAAGAGATTTCGGCACGAGAAAATAAACACGTTAAAGTTGAATAGATGCTATCATAAGAGACCTTGTAAACAGTTGAATTTTTTTTAAAAATTTTATTAAATTAAGCTTTAATAATTATTAAAGGGGAAATTTATGAGAGAACTATCAAGAAAAATTGTTGTTTTAGTATCAGCAATTTTTTTATCGATAAGCATGATTTCAGCTTCTTTTGCTGATGGTCATGGTAAAAAAATCTTGTTCAGTATTAAAGGTCCTGGGTCTGGAAACCCTTTCTGGGCCTCTGTTACAAAAGGTGCTGAAGAAGAAGCTAAAAAATTAGGTGTTAAGTTAATCTTGGTTGCGCCACCTCAAGAAGGTGATGTTCAAGCACAAATTAACCAAGTGGAAGACCAACTTGCTAAAGGTGTTGATGCTTTAGCTCTTGCACCAGGAGATCCAAATGCATTTGCTCCAATTGTAGATGACGCTATCAAAAGTGGTGTTCCGGTTGTATTCGTAGATACAAAAGGGATCAATGAAGGTGTTACTTTTATTGGAACTAACAATATGAATGGAGCAGAATTAGCTGCTAAATTCATTTGTGACAAAACTCCAAAAGGTTCAGATGTTGCAATTTTGACTGGAATAGAGTCTCAATCAACAGCTTTACTAAGAAGAGACGGCGCAATTAAAGGATTTAAAAATTGTGGTTTAAATATAGTTGCTACTCAAACAGCTGAGTGGGACACTGCGAAAGGTAGATCGGTTACTGAGTCTATTATTTTGAAAAATCCTAACATCAAAGCAATATTTGCTTCAAATGACAATATGGGCTTAGGTGCTATGCAAGCTCTTAAAGATGCAGATATGAATGATGTTGTTGTTGTTGGTTTTGATGCAACTCCAGATGCTGCTACAAGTATCTTAAAAGGTGAAATGACTGCAACTATTGCTCAGTTCTCATATAACATGGGTGCTTACGGTGTTAAATATGCACTTGAGCTAGCTAATGGTGGAAGTATTGATCCAAACATTGATACTGGAACACAACTAGTAACAAAAGAAAACGCTAACGATTTTAAATAATCATTAGTCTATAACATTTAAAAAAGGGTGGAATTTTTATTCCACCCTTTTTTTTTATGTAATATAATCTTTTAATGTTAATAAATATTAACCCAGTTTTAAGCCCTGATTTACTTTTTCATTTAAGATCTATGGGTCATGGCGAGAAAATTATTCTTGCTGATGCTAATTTTCCTGCAAACTCTATGAACAAGAATGTAATACGATTAGATGGGGTAGATATTAAAAGTGCAGCAAATGCAATTTTATCTGTTTTTCCATTAGATAGTTTTACCGTATCACAAGGGGGCTCACCTGCACTTAGAATGGAAGTAGATGATAAACCAGAAGAACTAACTGAAACTCATAAAGAATTTATTGAAGCAGTAAAAAATAATTCTGGTCCACAATGGAAAGTTGGATCAATTTCAAGACAAAATTTTTATGAAGAAGCAAAAAAAGCATATTGTATTGTAACCACTACAGATGCTCGACCTTTTGGATGTTTTATTATTACTAAAGGAGTTATTCTTCCTAACGGTAAAGTCTGGTCTTAATTAAATGAAATCTATATGTGTATTTGGAGTATTTGTTGCAGACTTATGTTTTATTGGTGAAAAAATTCCTGAAGTGGGGCAAACTATTTTAGGAACAAAACACTTAATAGGACCTGGTGGAAAAGGATCTAACCAAGCCATTGCTGCAGCAAGACTTGGCGGAAACATAAGTTTTATTACAAAAATAGGTGATGATAATAATGCTGAAATGGCACTAAATTTATATAAATCCTCTGGAGTAAATACCGATTATATTATTAAAGACAAAAATCACTCAACTGGTGTTGCTGGTATTATGATTAATACTAATACAGGTGATAATGCAATAAACATCATACCAGGCGCTGCTGGCACTTTAAATAGTTCTGATATAGATAATAATTTAAAAGCAATCGAGAAGTCAGATATATTCTTAACACAATTAGAAACACCATATGATGTTACTAGTTATGCTTTACAAAAAGCTAAAGATACTGGATCAATTACTATTTTAAATCCAGCCCCGGCTTCAAAAATATCTGAGAATGATTTTAAAAACATAGACTATTTTACACCAAATGAAACTGAGGCTAGTTTTTATTTAGAAAAAAAAATAGAAACAAAATCTGAAATAGAAAATGCAGCTAAAGAATTTTTAAAAAAAGGAGTAAAAAATATTCTAATAACTCTAGGTTCTAAAGGAGTTTATTTTTCAAATGGAACTGAAAGCCATTTTGTAGATGCTCATAAATTAAAAGACGATGTAAAAGATACTACTGGAGCAGGAGATGCATTTAATGGAGCTTTTAGTGTGGCATTAGCTAAATCATTAAAAATTGTTGATGCATTAGAATTTTCTAACAAAGTTGCTGGCATTTCTACAACTAAAGAAGGGGCTGCAAATTCAATGCCACGTATCAATGAAGTAGAAAATTATTAATTACTCAATAATTTTAAATTCTGATTTATATTTATCTGTAATCTTAAGCCCAAGACCTGGAACATTATCATCTAGATCTATCATTCCATCTATTGGAGCAGGATCACCTTCAAAAATATAATAAAATAGTTCGTTACCAATTTCTACATCATGAACTGGAAAAAACTCTGAGATAGGACAATTAAAATTAGACATTGTTAAATGATAGTTATGCATTTGACCTGCATGTGGAATTACTGGAACTTGATAAGCCTCTGCAAGAGCATTTATTTTCTGAGCGATTGTAAATCCACCAACTCTATTATTATCATATTGAATGTAGCTAACTGCTTTGAGGTCTAACAATTGTTTAAAACCAAAAAGATTAAATTCATGCTCTCCCCCAGAAATTGGTATAGCGTTCATATTGTTCAGTTCTGCATACCCATGAATATCATCAGCAATAACTGGTTCTTCTAACCATCTTGGATTAAATTTTACCAATTTAGGTATCATTCTTTTAGAATAATCTAGGTTCCAACCCATATAACATTCTAACATTAAGTCAGTATCATCCCCGATAACTTCTCTTACAGCTTCTACAAGTTCAATGTTTTTTCTCATACCTTCAGGACCATCTTTTGGCCCCCAACCAAATCTCATTTTAAACATTTTAAAACCTTGTTTTTTATATTTTTCAGCTTCATTTTGTAAATCTTTGATAGGCTGGCTATAAAGTTTTGATGCATAAACAGGTATCTTTTCTTTTGTTCTACCCCCTAACAATTTAAATACGGGTTTGTTAGTTAACTTTCCTAATATATCCCAAATAGCAATATCAATTGCAGATATTGCAACCATACCCAAACCTCTTCTTCCCCATGCATGAGTTCTTCTATACATTTTTTCCCAGATGTAAGCGTAATCAAAAGGATCTTCTCCTATAACTAATGGCTTAAGATACTCATCAATAGTTTTTTTTACTAACTGAGGTGCAAGAGCTGCATTACCAATTCCAATATGACCATTATCAGTTTCAATTTCGCAAATTAACCATTCATGAAATCTGAAAGAGCCCATGGCATCTGATTTTTCATAAAGTAAATCTGATGCATTTGTGCAAAAATTATTTTGTGGAGGAACTGTTTTACCATTCCATTGATACACTTTTGTTCTTATATCTTTAATTTTAGACATTTAATTTAAATTTTGAGCCATTCTTAATGCAATTTTAAACGATTGCAATGTTGGCTCCAAATTTGCCTGATTTTTTCCAGCAATATCAAACGCAGTTCCATGCGCAGGTGTTGTTATTGGAATTGGAAGACCACCTTGAACTGTTACCCCTCTATCAAATCCAAAAGCCTTTAGTCCAGATTGAAGAGCATCATGATACATTCCAACAATACAATCATGATTTTTATTTTTAAATGCTGTAATGAAAGAAGTATCACATGGCAAAGGACCATCAGCATTAATACCAAGTTTTTTTGCTTCCTCTATTGCTGGTATTATCTCATCTTTTTCTTCATTACCAAACTCTGCATGAGGGTTAAGAGCTTGAACCGCAACTCTTGGATTTTCTATACCGTTTAATTTCATTGCTTCGTTAATCAATTTTATTGGCTTCATTATTTTATCTTTCTTAATATGTTCTGGAACTTCTTTGATAGGTATATGAGATGTCACTCTTGCAGTCCAAAAATTATCTACTACATTAAATTCACAAAAAAAACTTTTTACATTTAATTTATCAGCCATATGATGTAATTCGTCATCAAATTTACATCCACCTAGTTTTAAGCTTGTCTTATTAAAAGGACCAAAATTAATAGCATCAATTTTTTTTTCTTTCGCAAGTTCTAATGCCAAATTTAATGCATTTAAAACTGTTTCTCCAGATTCCGCAGAGCACTCTGATAAATTATAATCTTTGTTTTTACCCTTAGAGATATCTAAAAAATACTTACTTTTTTTATCAAAATTTATTTCATCAAAATCAGTAACAATTTCTAGGTCTGAATTATTTCCTGAAATTTTATCTCCAGCGTTTAAAATATTTTTTTCACCAATTATAGTAATGTTTGCATACGATAGTTCGTTTTGGGTCAAAAGTTTTGATATAAGTTCTGGTCCAATACCTGATGGATCTCCTAGTAATAAAGCAATATTTTTTTTCTTATTTGTCATCTTTTTTCTTACTGTTTTTAACAGATTATGATTAAATATTTAAATATAAATTAACTTAAGAGGGAAATAATGAAAAAAAGCTTTAAACTATTTTTAGCTGCTGCATTTTTAGTAACTGAATTTTTCGTTGTAGCACTTCCACTTATGATTACATCTGCAAAAGCAGATGGTCATCCAATACAAGCAATTACTCATGCTGGTTTTGGTGGTGGAACAGATGTTACTACTAGAATGATGTTGTTAAGAGCAAGAAGAGTTTTAAAACAAGACATGCAATTAGTTAATAAAAAAGGTGGTGGTGGAGCTGCATCTATGGACTATATGATGACACTTCCTGCTGATGGTAATCACACTTTGACTTGGACTACTGGTCACGCTGTATCAATGGCTTTAGGTAAAACAAAAGTCAAAATAAGTGATATGCAACCGCTAGCTAGAGGAACTGATGATCCTCAACTATTTGTTGTTAACTGTAATAATGACATTAAAGATGCTAAGAAATTTATTAGCACGCAAAAATCAAAATCACTAAAATATGGAACAACTCACACTGGTGGAATTGATGATGTTAGTGCAATTGCATTTACTAAAAAAGGTGGATTAAAAGATCCAACTATTGTTGCTTACAAAGGTGTTGCGCCAATTAAAACTAATCTAATAAAGGGTGATATTGATGTAGGAGTTTTAAATTTAGGTGAGGCCCTAACTGAAATTAATGAAGGCAAACTTTGTGTTTCAGTTGTATTAGCAAATAATAGAATGGCTAAAATTGGAGATTCTCCAACAGCTAAAGAATTAGGGATACCTGTTTCTTTATCTACTGTTAGAGGTTTCGTAACTAAAAAAGGTGCTCCAGCAGACAGAGTTAAACAACTAGAAGCTGGAATGATGAAAGCTATGAGTCACAACTACTATAAAAATTTCCTAACAGAAATTGGTCTTGATGAGACTAGTGTTGTAGGTGCAGATGAATGGGGCAAGCAAATGGAAGAAATGCTTGCTGAAATGACAGCTCAACTCAAAGCATTGGGCTACATTAATTAATAAATTTTGTACATTTAAATGAATGATGTACATAAAGAAAAAGGGACAAACAAAAGTTTGTCCCTTTTTTTTAAAAGTTCATTCATTGTATCAGCTGTAATAATAGTAATTTCTTCAATCCTATTATACTTTACGTTTACTTTTGATATAGTGCCTCCTATATTAAATAGAGGTATCCAGCCAGCAACATTTCCAAAGGCCCTATTAATTTTAATTATTGCATTAACTTTATTAACTTATTTTATTTCTCTTAAAAATCCCTGGAAAAATGAAAAAAAATTACCTAATTCATTTTATATCACTTTACTTTCATTTGTGGTTTTTATAATTGTTTCAAAGTTTTTAGATTTCTTTTTAGGCATAGCATTACTTTCAATCATAGTTTCTTACTTTTGGGGAGAAAGAAGAGTTACCTATTTAATAATGGTATCAATTATATTTCCTTTAATTGTTTTTGTATTTTTTGAAACAATTTTAGGATTACGATTTCCACCTGGAATTATTACAAATCTTTATTACGGATAAAATGGAAAATTTAGGTTTAATCTTTGCTCCTTTATTTAGTTATAAATTATTAATTGTTTTATTTTTTGGAACAATTTTTGGATTAATTCTTGGAGTTCTTCCTGGACTAGGGCCAACAACAGGTGGTGCTTTAATATTACCTTTTACGATGACACTAGATCCACTATCTGCAATTGTATTACTGACTGCAATTTATTGTGCAGGAACTTATGGAGGTGCGATTACCGCAATTTTAATAAATACCCCTGGAACCCCTGCAGCAGCAGCCACATGTTTAGATGGTTACCCTTTAGCACAAAAAGGAGAAGCTGGTAGAGCTTTAGGTATGGCAACTGTTTCAAGCGTAATTGGGGGAATTGCAAGTGTTGTAGTTCTTATATTTTTTGCACCTTTACTTGCAAATTTAGCCTACGAATTCGGTCAACCTGAATATTTTGCTCTAGCAATTTTTGGATTAACTATGCTTGCATCAATTGGCGAAGGTAGTCCTATTAAAAATTTAATTGCTGGTGCTTTTGGAATTCTAATTTCAACTGTTGGTAAAGATTTCATGACATCAATAGATAGGTTTACATTTGGAATTAATGAATTGACTGAAGGTATTGGTTTTATTCCAGTAGTAGTAGGTTTATTTGCTATTAGTGAAATGTTAACTCAATCTACTTTAATTAATCAAATATTTAATAGAGTAGCTTTAAAGGCAGTTAAACTTCCATCAATCGATGATTATAAAAAAACTTGGAAAACAATAATTAGATCTAGCGGCATAGGATCATTCATTGGTGTTTTACCAGCAGAGGGAGGAACTGTTGCATCATTAATAGGATATGCTGAAGCAAAAAGATGGTCAAAAAAACCTGAGGATTTTGGAAAAGGATCAATTGAAGGAATAGCTGGAGCTGAAGCAGCAAATAATGCTGCTACTGGAGGAGCTATGGTTCCAACGCTAGCTTTAGGCATTCCTGGTAGTGCGACTACAGCAGTAATACTTACAGGATTAATCATACATGGTGTAAGACCGGGTCCAGATTTATTTAGAGAGCAACCTGAGTTTCTTTATGGAATATTTGGATCAATGCTTATTGCAAATATTTTATTCTTCGTATTAGGATTTTTTGGAGCTAAAATATTTGCAAGAATAACTCTTGTTCCAAATAAATTATTATGGCCGATGATTTTTGCAGTTTCTGTTTGTGGAACATATTCTTTAAATCAGTCAATTATTGATGTTTGGTTGATGCTATTATTTGGAGTTATTGGTTTTTTTATGAGAAGATATGGATTTTCAGTTGTACCTGTAATTATAGGTTTAATTTTAGGTGAATTAGTAGAGGGAACTTTAAGACAATCGCTTGTTATTTTCGATGGAAACTGGTTAATGTTCCTTCAAAGACCTATAGCTTTAACATTTTTTGTTTTATCTTTAATTGCTTTAAGTTTTCCATTAATAAAGAGAAAGAAAAAAAATGATAAAGTTTGATCTAAGTAACAGAGTTGCAGTTATAACAGGTGGAGCCCAAGGTTTTGGATTTGCAATAGCTGAAAGATTCATTCAATCAGGAGCAAAAGTTGTTATATGGGATATTGATGAACAAGAATCAAAGAAAGCCGTTGAAAAAATAAATTCAGAAAACATAAGTTATAAAATTGTAAATGTATGTAACTTTGAAGAGATTTCTAAAAGCTTAAAAGATATTGAGACTGAACATAATAAAATAGATATTTTTGTAAATAATGCTGGGATAACTGGTATGAACAAAACAGTTGCAGAATATCCTATTGAGGAATGGGAAAAAGTAATTCAATTAAATTTAAACGCAGTATTTTACTGTTGCAAAGCAGTTGTTCCTTATTTGGAAAAAAATAATTATGGAAGAATAGTTAATATTGCATCAATTGCTGGAAAAGAAGGCAATCCTAATGCTGGAGCTTATAGCACATCAAAAGCTGGAGTTATTGGTTTAACAAAATCTCTAGGAAAAGAATTAGCATTAAAAAATATAGCAGTAAATTGCGTAACACCAGCCGCTGCAAAAACAAGAATATTTGATCAAATGACTGAAGAGCATATAAATTACATGCTTTCAAAGATTCCAAGAAATAAGTTTGCAAAAGTTAATGAATTGGCTTCTTTAGTAACTTATTTAGCTAGTGAAGAAAACTCTTTTGCGACTGCAGCAGTGTTTGATTTAAGTGGGGGAAGAGCTACTTATTAATGTATTTAATTTAATATTTTTTTTATGAAATACTCTGCATCTAAAAATAGATACTCAAATATGTTATATAGGACATGCGGTGATAGTGGAGTAAAATTACCTTTAATTAGCTTGGGTCTTTGGCATAATTTTGGAGCCAAAACCCCACTTTCAAATATTAAAAAAATCTTATTTTACGCTTTTGATAGAGGTATTACTCATTTTGATTTGGCAAATAATTATGGCCCACCATATGGAAGTACTGAAATTAATTTTGGAAAAATAATAAGTAAAGACTTAAAAAAATATAGAGATGAACTCATCATATCATCTAAAGCTGGTTATGATATGTGGGAAGGACCATATGGAGAATGGGGATCAAAAAAACATATTATCGCAAGTTGTGATCAAAGTTTAAAAAGAATGAAAGTTGATTATTTTGACATATTTTATTCACATAGATTTGACCCAAATACACCTTTAGAAGAGACGGCAGATGCCTTAGAAAGTATTTATAAATCTGGAAAAGCTTTATATATTGGCATTTCATCTTATTCCTCCAAAAAGACAAATCAAATTTACAAAATTTTAAAATCAAGAAATATTAAATTGTTTATTCATCAACCATCATATTCGTTAATAAATAGATGGATTGAAAAAGATTTGACTAAGACAATAAGAAAACTAAAAATTGGATGTATTGCTTTTTCTCCACTAGCTCAAGGAATGCTATCAGATAAATATTTAAAAAAGATACCTAAAGTTTCAAGAGCAAGCGATACAACATCATACTTAGATAAATCTTTAATAACAAAAAAAAACTTAAAGATTGTTTCTGATTTAAATAAGATTGCAATTAAAAGAGGGCAATCTTTATCTCAAATGGCAATTTCTTGGGTTTTATCAAATAATTATGTAACATCTGCTCTAATAGGAGTTAGAAGTTTAAATCAATTAAAAGAAAATTTGGAAAGTCTAAACAAACTTAATTTTTCAGCCTCTGAAATGAAAATAATTAATAAAACCGCAAAAGATGGTAATATTAACATCTGGAAGCAGTCAAGCTCATATTAAAATGTATATTGGTATTGATTTAGGTGGAACTAAAACAGAGTCCATTATATTAGATAAAAAAGGTAATGAGTTAGAGAGAATAAGAAAATCAACCCCAAAAAATTACAACGGTACACTTGATATAGTTTGTGAACTAGTAAATTATTTAGAGGATAAATATAAATCTAAATGTAGTGTAGGTGTAGGCTCTCCTGGAGCTCTTTCTTTTGAAAATGACTGTATAAAAGGTGGTAATTCAACATGGTTAAATAATAGACCACTAAAAAAAGATTTAGAACTAAGATTAAATCGAAATATTTTTTTAGAAAATGATGCAAATTGTTTTGCATTGTCGGAGTCAATTGATGGAGCAGGAAAAAATGATGATGTTGTTTTTGGAGTAATAATTGGAACAGGAGTTGGTGGTGGTCTCGTTATAAACAATAAAATTATCAATGGTCATAATAATATAACTGGAGAGTGGGGCCATAATCAGATGCCATTGGGCTCAAATGACAAATGGAATAGACATGATTGTTATTGTGGAAAAAAAGGATGTATAGAAACTTTTTTATCGGGCCCAGGTTTCTCAAGACATTTTTATGACATGTTTAAAATTAATCTCGATGCTAAAATTATACAAGATAATGCTAATAATGGAGATGAAAAATCTTTAGAATTTATTTCTCAATATCTAGACTATCTAGCAAGAGGACTTTCCCAAGTCATAAATATTGTTGATCCTGGAGCTATAGTTTTAGGTGGAGGTGTTTCAAATATGAAGCAAATTTATGAGAATATAAATCCTAAATTAAAAAAATATGTGTTTAGCGACACTGTAAATACAAAAGTATTAAAACATATTCACGGTGACTCTAGTGGAGTAAGAGGAGCTGCTGATCTAGGAAGATCTGGCGAATTAAATCAATAAAATATGAAAAAAGTTAAAATTGGTTTCATTGGAATAGGTTTAATGGGATATCCAATGGCAAAAAATCTCCTAAAATCTAAATATCAAATCAAAGTTTTTAATAGAACTAAAAATAAAGCCCTTAAATTAAAAAAATTTGGCGCAGAAGTATGTAATTCTTTAAAGGAAGTTGTTTCAGACCGAGATCTAATAATTACAATGTTATCTGATGATAAGGCTATAAAAAAAATATATTTTAATTCAGAATTTTTAAAAAATTTAAAAAAAGGATCTACGGTCATTGATATGAGTTCTGCAAATCCTAGAACAGCAATTAATTTATCAAAATTATTAAAAAAATATAAAATTAATTTTTTAGACGCACCAGTTTCTGGAGGCACCAATGGAGCAGAGAATGCAGAGCTCGCCATAATGGTTGGTGGAGATAAGAAAGTTTTTTCTAAAAATTTAAATGTACTTAAGAAATTAGGCAATCCTGTTTTAGTTGGAAAAAATTCCGCAGGTCAAATAGCAAAATTAGCTAATCAAATTATAGTTGGAATTACAATAGGATCTGTTGCAGAAGCAATTAAACTATCACAAAAAAATAACGTAAATCCAATTAATATTCTCAAAGCATTGAAAGGAGGATGGGCTGACAGTAAAGTATTGCAAACTCATGGACTAAGAATGATTAAAAATGATTTTAAACCAAGAGGAAAAAATTTTTCGCAATTAAAAGATATGAATAACATCCTTGATTGTGCGAAAAATAAAAAGTTAGAATTACCTTTATCTAAAATAGTAAAAAAAATGTATAATAAACTTGTTAAAACGGGTTTAGGTAATTATGATCATAGTTCGTTATACAAAAGCTATAAATAATTATTGGAGATGAAATGAAATTACTAAGAGTAGGAGAAAAAAATAAAGAAAAGCCAGCTATATTAGATAAAGATGGAAAGTTGAGAGATATATCCAAACATATAATTGATTTAGATCCAACTCATTTAAATTTTGAAACATTTGAAAAAATTAAACAAATTGATTTATCATCACAGCCCGAGATTTCGAATAATACAAGAATTGGTTCATGCATAACTAAACCAGGAAAATTTATTGCAATTGGATTAAATTTTTCTGATCATGCAGCGGAAACTGGAGCAAAACCACCAACAGAACCAATTGTATTTATGAAAGCCACTAGTTCAATCAATGGACCAAATGATGATATTGAAATTACAAGCTATTCAAAAAAACTAGATTGGGAAGTTGAGCTAGGTTTAGTTATTGGAAAAAATGCTAAAAATATTCCAGAAAAAAATACACAAGATTATATCTTAGGCTATTGTTTAGTGAATGATGTAAGTGAGAGGGAGTGGCAAATAGAAAAAATGGGACAATGGGTAAAAGGAAAATCGCACGATACATTTGGTCCTGTTGGTCCATATCTTGTAACCAAAGATGAGATTAATGATGTAAACAACCTAAATATGGAATTAGATTTAAATGGCGAAAGAATGCAAACGGGTAACACAAAAACAATGATTTTTAATGTAGATCATATTGTTTCATATGTTAGCAGATATATGTCCCTTCAACCTGGAGATATCATTACCACAGGAACACCCCCTGGAGTTGGAATGGGAATGAAGCCACAAAAATTTTTAAAAGCAGGTGATGAAATGAGGCTTTCAATTGAACTTCTTGGGGAACAAAAATCAAAAGTAGTAGCAATTTAATCCAAATATAATCTCTTTTTTGATATAATAAATTGTGATCAAGAGAGACTTATATTATGAGAGAATTCCTACAAAATCTTTGAGAGAGGATGTTAGGTTTTTAGGAAATTCATTAGGAAATGTAATTAAAGAACAAGAAGGGAAAAGCTTTTATAATCTTGTTGAGAAAATTAGAAGGTTATCAAAAGCAAATAAAATCCAAAAAAAATCATATAAAAAAATTTCTAGTGAAATAAAAAGTATTAATCCTAAAAATACTTACAAGCTTGCAAGAGCTTTTAATCATTTTATGAATTTTATAAATCTAGCCGAGTCTATTGATGCATCTAGACAACTCAACCAATATGAAAATAAAAGAGACGGTAAAAATCAAAAAAATATTTTTATAGAAGAAATTTTTGAGAAATTATTTAAAAATAAAAAAATTAATAATAATAAAATATATAATTTTGCAAAAAATTTAAATATTGGAATAGTTTTGACAGCTCATCCAACAGAGGTCAAAAGAAGAACTTTAATTCAAAAATATCATAAAATTACAGAAATACTTGAAGAAAGAGAGTTATTTAAAGATCACGCTTTAAAAATAAAATCTTTAAATAAAAAAATTCATGATGAATTTACCATTATCTGGAATACAGATGACTTGAAAAGATCAAAACCGTCTCCAGCCGATGAAGCGCGATGGGGTCTTGCAATAATAGAGGATAGTCTTTGGGAAACAATTCCAAAAGTCTACAGCAGACTCAATGATATATTTTTGAAAAATATGGGTAAAGGTTTGCCAAAGAATTTTAATCCTATTGAGTTTGGATCATGGATGGGAGGTGATAGAGACGGAAATCCAAATGTAACTTCAAAAGTAACAAAAGAAGTTTTGTTATTATCAAGATGGGAAGCGGCAAAATTGTATGAAAAAGAACTCACTAAATTAATTAGATCATATTCAATGAAAAAAAGTTCAAAAAAAATTCAAAAACTTACAGGAAAATCATTTGAACCTTACAGAGTTTTCTTAAGACCTTTAAGAGATAAAATGCGATTTACTCATCGAGCAATTGAACAGTTTATAGTCAACAAAAAACCTTTAGACTATAACAAATTGCTAAACTCAAAAGAAGAAATTTTAAAACCCCTTAGAATTGTCCGTGAATCTTTAGAGGAAAATCAAAGTGAAAATATCGCAAGCGGTGAATTATTAGATTTAATGAGAAGAGCAAAATGTTTTGGAATTAATTTAGCAAAACTAGATATTAGACAAGAATCATCTAGACACTCACAATTAATTAATGAACTTGTTCAGAAAAAAAATAAACACAATTATTTAAAATGGAGTGAGGAGGAAAAAATTAAATTTTTATCATCTAAGATGAAAAAAAAATCTAATTTCATCAAAAATTTTAATTTTAAAAATAAAGAAAACAAAGAAGTTTGGTCAACATTTAAAATTTTATCTGAAGAACCACCTGAATGTTTGGGGGCTTATGTTATTTCAATGACATCATCTGCATCTGACATTCTCTCTGTTTTATATTTGCAAAAAGAAGCAAATATTAAGAATAAATTAAGAGTTGTCCCTTTATTTGAAACATTAGATGACTTAATTAATGCAAAATCAATAATGGCCAGCTTGTTTTCATTAAAGTGGTACAGAGATTTAATAAAAAATAAACAAGAAGTCATGATTGGATACTCAGACTCAAGCAAAGATGCTGGAAAAATTTGTGCAAGTTGGCATCAATATAAGGCTCAAGAAGAAATTATTAAAATTGCAAAAAAATATAAAATTGATGTTACTTTCTTTCATGGAAGAGGTGGTTCGGCGGGTAGAGGTGGAGGCCCAATTCAAGCAACTTTAAAATCTCAGCCACCAAATACAGTTAATGGAAAAATTAGAATAACCGATCAAGGAGAAGTTATTCAGCAGAAATATGGATATCAGCCTTTAGCAATTTATAAT
Source organism: uncultured Pelagibacteraceae bacterium (assembly GCA_902527605.1). Classification (GTDB taxonomy): domain Bacteria; phylum Pseudomonadota; class Alphaproteobacteria; order Pelagibacterales; family Pelagibacteraceae; genus Pelagibacter. The sequence continues at coordinate 25,735 of CABZPQ010000002.1, forward strand.
TTATGTAGCTATATAGGAGCCGTAATGGAGGCAACATTAACCCCACCGCCAGTTCCTAAAAAAGATTGGAGAAATCTAATTGAAAAAATGTCTGATATTTCAAAAAGTTCATATAGAAAAAATATTAATCAAAGTTCAGATTTTATTAAATATTTTAAAACCGTTACGCCACATGTGTCTTTAGGAAAACTTTCAATTGGATCAAGACCGTCTAAAAGAAAGAATATTGATAATATCAAAGGTTTAAGAGCAATACCCTGGGTATTTGCTTGGACACAAATAAGACTAATGCTCCCAGCATGGCTTGGAAGTGCAGAAGCTTTAAGATATTCATCGATAGAAAAATTTGAGAAAATACTAATAGATATGGAAAAAAATTGGCCTTTCTTCAATTCAATGATGGATATCTTGGATATGGTAATTTCAAAAGTGGACCCAGATATTTCAAAAATATATGAGGAATACTTAGCTGATAAAGATTTAAAAAGAGTTGGAAAAAAACTTAGGTTCCAATTCGAAGTTATTAAAAAATTAAATAAAAAGATTACGCCTAAAGAAATTATAAATGAAAGAAAAAAGTTTAGATCAGGAGTTATTGTAAGAAATATTTACACAGAAGTATTAAATATAATTCAAGCAGTAGTTATGAATAAAATTAAAAATAAAAAATTAAATTCAGATAAAAAAAATGATCTTAACGATGCATTATTAACATCTATTGCAGGCATTTCAGCTGCAATGAAAAATACTGGTTAAATGATAGAATTATTTGTTGCATTTGGAGCTGGATTGATAAGCTTTTTGTCTCCATGTGTACTTCCATTAATACCTGGATATATATCTTATATTTCTGGAAGCTCTTTAAATGAGTTATTAGAAAAAAAAACAATTAATATATTCCCTATAGTTTTATTTACTTTTGGTTTTTCCATTGTTTTTATAAGCTTTGGAGCTACCGCAACTTTTTTAGGTTCTTTAATTTTAAGTAACTCTTTTGAATTAAGAATTATTGCAGGAAGTATAATAATCATTTTCTCCCTTCATATTATGGGATTAATTAATATTAAGTTTTTAAATTATGAAAAAAGAATTAATACTGAGATTAAATCAGGAAATTTTAGCTCAATATTAGTTGGTATGGCATTTGGATTTGGATGGACTCCATGTATTGGACCTATTTTGGGATCAATATTAGCTTTAGCTTCAATTGAACAAAGTTTGAACAGAGGTATATTGTTACTTGTGTTCTATTCACTTGGTTTAGCACTACCATTTATTGCATCAGGTTATTTGATTCAACGTTTTATGGTTGTTACAAAAAATCTAAAATCAAAAATGATAACTATTTCAAGAATTGGAGGAGGATTATTATTGATAACAGGAATATTAATGATTACAAACCAGTTACAAGCTTTAGGATTTTACATATTAAAGTATTTTCCTTTACTTCAGAAACTTGGATAAAAATGAAAATATACCAAATCGATTGCAGCGCTAGAAAAGAGGGTTCTACCTCAAGGATGCTTGCAAAAAAAATACTTGATAAAGTTAAAAAAGATAATGATGAGGTCATATATAGAGACCTAGATGACGAAATGCTTTTTATATCTGGTTTAACTGAGTCTGGAATGAAAATTCCAGAAAATGAGCAAACAGATGAACATAAAAAAATGTTTGAATTGTCTGATAAGTTAGTATCGGAGTTAAAAGAATGTGATGTAATTATTATATCAGTGCCAATTTATAATTTTGGCCCACCAGCAACACTTAAAGCTTGGGCTGATCTTGCAGCCAGAGTAAAATTGACATTTAAATATGGGGATGACGGAAGAAGAAAAGGTTTATTAGAAGATAAGCAGGTCTATTTAGTAATTACTTCTGGTGGAACAAAAATACAAGGGGAAGAAGACTTTTTAACTCCGTGGTTGATACATATGTTAAATTTTTTTGGTATTAAAAAAATCGATATAGTTGCAGCAGATCAAATGGCTTTAGATTATGAAAAGTCGATAAAAAACGCTGAAGAAAAAATAAAAGAATTATTCAAAGATTAAATTTTCTTTTTAAATGTCTAAGTTTACCTTCTGTACTGTCGAAATCAATGTAGCATCCTTGTAAATATCTATTACCTTCGTTAACATCATACTTTGTTCTTCCATGAAGTAATCTATGATTGTCCATCATTAATAAATCTCCAGTTTCTAATTTAAATTCAACTTTATATTTATCAGAGTTATATAATTCAGAAATTTTATTTCTAGCTTTATAGAATAAATCCAATTTTGATTTTTCTAATATTGGGGCATAATCCAATCTAGGACTAAATCTAACTTGTTTAAAATTATTTTTTTCATCCAATTTAATTAACTCAGACATATCTTCCAGAACAACTGTTTTGTCTATAAATTTAAATTTTACTTTAACTGAAGATAAAATTTCATAATATTCTGGATAATCCTCTTTGATTTTTTCACTTACTGTGTAACCATCAACCAATGTAGAATTTCCTCCACTCACATTATTTGTAATACAATGCAATAATTGAACACATGGAACTGGTTTTCTGTACGGATTATCTGTATGCGGAGATAATGCTAATGATGTATAGGCTAAATCATTTGGATTAGGTATAGATCTAACATTAAAAAATTCTCCAAAATTTGTTCTTCTGACACTACCAATTGAATTTGCAAATTTTATAATAAAATTATCTTCAGTTGGAACATTTGTTAAAACTACAAAACCATATTTATAAAATGATACTAATAAATCATACATGATTTTTTTTTCAAAAATATCATTTTCAAATTTAAATTTTTGAAAATTATTAAAATTTGAGTCCCATTTAATTTTATCAATTGAAATAGGATCAAGATTTTGAGATTTATACTCATTTAATATTTGATCTTCTTTTATTTTATAATTGGTTCCATCATTGAAAAATAAATTAAGCAATCCATCTTCATTTTCAATTTTTTCTATATCAATATTAATATTTATAGAATTTGGATCAAATAACCTTTGTTGATTTCCCTTATCCAGAGCATCTTCGTTATTTATTCTTTCTCTCAGCCAAAAAGGATGTATTTCTTCTTTATTATTTCCACTATTTATAAATACTTTTTTAGAATCGATTTCTATTTTCATCTATCTGGATTCTTCTATCAAATTCTAAAATTTTCAAGATATTTTATTTGAACTAGTTGTATATTTTAACTATTACTCATCAGATAAATGACCTTCAAAAAAACAAAAGATTTCAAGATTTATTACACCTTTTTGAATAAGCTTGCTAAGGATTTAACTAATTTTTATTACACTAAACTTAACAAAACTTTTACAATTAATAACAAGTTAAAAGGCAAAGGTTATGATCCTGTTACCAGTGCTGATAAAGCTTTTGAAAAATTTATAAGAAAAAAGATTAATGATAAGTTTCCAGATCATCAAATTATTGGTGAAGAGTTTGGGGTAAAAAAGACGAAAAGTCTATTTTCATGGATAATTGATCCAATTGATGGGACAAGATCATTCGTTGCTGGAAATCCTACCTGGAGCAATTTAATTTCTCTAAATTATAAGAATAAACCAATGGTCGGGCTAGCTAATTTCCCAAGAATGAAAAGGTACTATTTAAATCAAAATAATAAATCTGCTTTTGTATTTGAAGGCAAAAAAAAAAGAAAATTAAAAGTAAACAAAAAAATAAAATTTAATTATTTAAAAGTAGCCGCTGCTTTTCATGGAACTTTGTCTTTTCAAAAACAAAAAAAAATAATGAAATTTATTAAGAGAATGCAGTTTCCATGTTTCGATGCACTAACATATTGCCAATTAGCAGAGGGAAGACTAGATATTGTAGCTCAATGTGCAAACAAAATTTGGGATATACATCCAATAATACCAATTATTAAAGCATCAGGTGGAATAATTACTACATGGGATAACAAAGATGCTTCATTGGGTGGAAATATAATTGTTTCAAATAATTTATCAAATCACAAAAAAATTTTAAAATTAATAAAACCAGCTACATGAAAAATATAATTGTTCTTCAACACATTAAAATTGAGGATCCCGGTTATATTAAAGATTTAATGTTAGAGGATAAAATTAATATTAAAACTATAGAACTTGACGAGGGTGAAGAGATACCTGATGATTTAACTGAATTTGATGCAATGTTTTGTATGGGCGGACCAATGGATACATGGATGGAAAAAGATTACCCGTGGTTAATAGAAGAAAAAAAAAAAATCAAAGAATTTGTTGTAGACTTAAATAAACCATATTTAGGTTTTTGTTTAGGTTGTCAATTATTAGGAGAGGTAGTTGGAGGTACAGTAGTTAAATCAAAAAATCCAGAAATAGGTATTTTAGATATTAATTTTTTAAATAGTAAAAAGGATGATTTATTATTTAAAGAATATCCTGATATTATTAAATCACTCCAGTGGCACTCATATGAAGTTCAAAAACTAGAAAATAATAATAATATAACTCTTTTAGCGTCATCTCCTGAAACGAAATACCAAATTTTTAAATACAAAAAACATGCTTACGGTATTCAATTTCATATAGAAATAAAAGATACCACTGTGGGAGAATGGGGATGTGTGCCTGAATATAAATCTGCTTTAGAGAGTCAGCTAGGACAGGGGGCCCTTGATAAATTTGATAGTGATGCGAAAGACAACATTCAATCTATGAATAAATATTCAAAAATTCTTTACGAAAACTTCAAAAAAATAGTGAATTAAATCACTTTAGTTTACATAATTAATAAGTTAGATTTTTATTTTAATAATATAGGAGAGAGAAATGAAGTATGGGTATTTTATAAAAATTTTATTGGCTTTTTTTCTAGCTTTTGCCCCAACACAAACGTTTGCAAAAACTATTAAATGGTCAATGCAGGGTGATAGTTTAACACTTGATCCTCATGCTCAAAATGAAGGTCCTACCACTCAAGTATCTAGACAAGTATACGAAGCTCTAGTTACTAGAGGATTAGATATGAAAATTGGACCTCAACTAGCAACAGAGTGGAGAACCCAAGGTCCTAATACTTGGATCTTTAAATTAAGAGAAGATGTTAAATTTTCTGATGGAACTCCATTTACATCTGAAGATGTTGTATTTAGTATTTTAAGAGCAAAACAAAGAACATCTGATTTTAAAGAATATATAAGTACAGTATCAGGTGTAAAAGCTGTTAATGACTACACAGTAGAAATAACAACAAGTAAACCAAATCCAATTCTTTTGAACCAACTTTCAAACATTTTTATAATGTCAAAAAAATGGAGTGAAAAGAATTTTGCAGTTATGGCGCAGAACTGGGATGCTGGACAAGAAACATTTTCAGCTACAAATGCTATGGGAACTGGACCATTTAAAATTACATTAAGAGAACCAAACACTAAAACAGTTTTCAAACGTAATAAAAAATGGTGGGGTACTATGAAAGATGACAAAGTAACAGAAATTCATCTACTACCTATAAAAAATGCAGCTACTAGAGTTGCAGCTCTTTTATCTGGTGAAATAGATGTTGTTACTGATGCACCAGTTCAAGATTTGGCAAGAATTAAAAATTCACCTGCTCACAAAGTTGAAAGCACTGCTCAAATGAGAACTATATTCCTTGGAATGGATCAGGGAGCAGATAAACTTAGAACAGGTAATACAGGTGATAACCCATTTAAAAAGAAAGCAGTTAGACAAGCTCTTTATCAAGCAATAGATATTGAGGCTATTAAGAAAAAAGTAATGAGAGGTTTAAGTGAACCTGCGGGAATAATTACTTTTCCAGGTGTTAATGGATACACAGAGGAACTTGATAAGAGACTTCCTTATGATGTAGCTGCTGCAAAAAAACTTTTAGCTGATGCTGGATATCCAAATGGATTTGAAGTTGAGCTTAGATGTCCAAATGACAGGTATGTAAATGATGAAGCTATATGTACAGCTGTTGTTGGTATGTTAGGTAAAATCGGTGTTAAAGTAAATTTATTTGCCCAAACAAAAAGTAAGCACTTTAAAGAACTAAAAGATAATCAAGGTGACTTTTATATGTTAGGTTGGGGAGTTCCAACTTTAGATAGTCATTATGTTTTCCATTACTTATATGAAAGTGGAGCAAGCTGGAACAGAGTTAACTTTAGTAACTCTGATGTAGATGCCGCGATAAGAGTTATGGAAGGTGAAGTTAACCTAGATAAGAGAAATGCTGCGATAGCTAAAGCTTGGAAAATAGTAAAAGATGATATTTCTTATCTTCCTTTACATCACCAAGTTATATCTTGGGCTGCAAAAAAAGATGTTAATGTTCCGATAAGACCGAATAACGAGCCGTTATTCCGTTTTGCGAGCTTTGACTAAATAATTTATTACAAGCCCTTTTTAATTAAAGGGCTTGTATAAAAATAAAATTTCATAAATTGATAAAGTATTTTTTTAAACGATTGTTTCAATCTGCAATGGTTATGCTTGTCGTAGCTTTTGTATCTTTTTCTCTTTTTAATTTTGTAGGAGACCCAATAAATAACATGGTGGGTGAGGAAACATCAGATGAAGAAAGAGCGGAGTTAAGAGAAACTTTGGGTTTAATGGACCCAATTCATGTGCAATTTACAAGGTTTATAATTAATGCCTCAAAAGGAGAATTTGGAATATCTTATCAATTAAGAAGACCTGTATCAGAATTAATCATCGAAAGATTACCAGCAACAATTGAATTAGTTTTAATATCCGCTCTAATTGCATTGGTTTCTGGTACTTTATTGGGAGTATATACAGGCATAAAAAGAAAAGGTTTTTTGAGTGATTTTATCTTAGCAGTTTCGTTATTAGGTGTTTCTCTTCCAACTTTCGTAATTGGAATTTTATTTATTTATCTTTTTGCAGTTATATTGGGCGTTCTACCATCGTTTGGAAGAGGCGAGGTGGTAGATCTAGGATTTTGGTCGACAGGCTTTTTAACCATCTCAGGTTTAAAAGCAATTATATTACCATCAGTTACTTTAAGCCTTTTTCAAATGACTTATATAATCAGACTCGTTAGAGCAGAAATGATGGAAATACTTCAGACTGATTACATAAAGTTTGCAAGAGCAAGAGGTATTAATGAAAAAAGCATTAATTATAAGCACGCACTTAAAAATGGACTAATTCCAGTAATAACTATTGCTGGAATAAATATTGGAACATTAATTGCTTTTTCAATAATTACGGAAACAGTATTTCAATGGCCAGGTATGGGATTTCTTTTTATTCAAGCTGTTCAGTTTGTAGATATTCCAATCATGTCAGCGTATTTAGTTTTTATAGCATTCGTTTTTGTAATGATAAATTTTATAGTTGATATTTTGTATTACTTTATAGATCCAAGGATTAGGGTTAAAGGAGATTCAGCTAGTGGATAATAAAGCTTTAACAACTTGGGATAAAATAAAAGATAGTGAAATTTATTTTAGTTTTATAAAATCTCCTACAGCAATAGTTTCATCGATTTTATTAGTAATAATATTTTTCTGTTCATTTTTTGTAGAATTTATCACACCTTATAATCCATTCGATCCATCCTCTTTATCTTTAATGGATGCATTCACTCCACCATCTTGGACTAGTGATGGAAAAGTAGAATTTTTACTTGGTACTGATGGACAAGGAAGAGATATGTTATCAACTATTCTTTATGGATCTAGAATATCTTTGATTGTTGGTTTCTCAGCAATTTTATTTAGTTTAATTTTAGGAGTTGGATTAGGTCTTACTGCTGGTTTTTTTGGTGGCAAGTATGAAATGATCGTTATGAGATTAACTGATGTTCAGTTAACAGTTCCAAGTATTTTGATGGCTCTTTTGGTTGATGGTATTGCTCGAGGTATAATTTCGCGTGAACTTCATGACGAGATGGCAATATATGTTTTAATTTTTGCAATTGGTATTTCAGAGTGGCCACAGTTTGCAAGAGTATCAAGAGCAGCAACTTTAGTTGAAAAAAATAAAGATTATGTTTCAGCCTCAACAATTATTGGAGTTTCTAATTTTATAGTAATGTTTAAACATATTCTTCCAAATATAATGAGACCGGTGCTTGTTATTGGAACCATAGGTCTTGCATTAGCAATCATTGCAGAAGCCACATTGAGTTTTCTAGGTGTTGGCGTTCCCCCAACTACTCCTTCTTTAGGAACTCTGATTAGACTTGGAAATGATTTTTTATTTTCTGGTGAATGGTGGATTACCTTTTTCCCAGCAATATTCTTAGTTGTTTTAGCTTTTTCCATTAATCTATTAGGAGACTGGATGAGAGACACTCTTAATCCTAAATTGAAAAAATGAGTTTTTTAAAAATACAAAATTTAAGTGTGGATTATAAATTGAGAAAAGAGACAGTTCATGCTGCAAAAGATATTAATATTGAGATAAAAAGAGGAGAAATTGTAGGATTAGTTGGGGAATCTGGGTCTGGAAAAAGTACTGTAGCAAATGCAATAATTGATTTAATTGACGAACCAGGGAAAGTATCTGAAGGATCAATTTATTTAAGCGACATAAATATTCATGAAAATAAAAAAAATATTCTAAGTCTAAGAGGAAAAAAAATTGGATTTATTTTTCAAGATCCTCAGACATCTTTAAATCCTATCTTAACAATTGGACAACAACTTATTGAAACAATCCAAACTCATTTAAACCTCAGTAACTCAGAAGCAAAAGAAAAATCAATAAATCTTTTAAAAGAAGTAGGCATAAAAGATGCTGAAAAAAGATTTAATGATTACCCTCATCAATTTTCAGGAGGCATGAGACAAAGAGTTGTTATATCGCTTTCTTTATGTTGTGAACCAGAGTTGTTAATTGCAGATGAGCCCACAACTGCACTTGATGTATCAATACAATCACAAATATTAGAACTTATCAAAAAACTGACTAAAGAAAGAAATTTAGCAGTTATATTAATTACACATGATATGGGAGTTATAGCAGAGACTACCAATAGAGTTGCTGTCATGAAAAATGGTAATTTGGTAGAATTGGGAACAACAAAGCAAATATTAACAGAACCAAAAGAAACTTATACAAAAAGTTTAGTTAGTTCTGTTCCTCCCACAAATAAAAAGATATCCAGATTTAAAATTATAGAGAAAGAAAATAATAACCAGGAAAATATTAATTTAAAAATTTTAAACAGATGGAATAAAAGAGAAATTTCAAAAAAAGATTTAGTTCAAATAAAAAATCTTTCTAAAACTTTTAATGAAGGTTTTTTTACAGAAAAATCTCAAAATAATGTATTAGCAGTTGATACTGTTTCATTTAATATACAAGAAGGAAAATCTTTTGGACTTGTTGGTGAAAGTGGCAGTGGAAAGACTACAATTGCAAAAATGATTGTTAATTTATTTAAACCCACCTCAGGTGAAATTTATTTCGATGATGTATGTATTAATAATATAAAAAGTAACAAAGAATTACTTAAATTCAGAAAACAAATTCAAATGATATTTCAAGATCCATACTCTTCATTGAATGGTAGGCTTAAGGTTAAAGATATCATTGCTGAGCCTATAAAGTTACATGATACAAATATTAGCTCTAATGAATTAAATGAATATATAAATGATCTCTTAGACTCGGTAGAGTTATCTAAGTCTTCAGCTGAAAGATATCCGCATGAGTTTTCGGGAGGACAAAGACAAAGAATTTCTATTGCAAGAGCGTTAGCAACAAAACCAAGATTATTAGTTTGTGATGAACCAACATCTGCTTTGGATGTGAGTATTCAGGCTCAGATACTAAATTTACTTAAAGATTTACAAGAACAACTTAATTTAACTATACTTTTTATAAGTCATGATCTACCAGTTGTACGACAAATGTGTGATGACATTGGAGTTTTAAGGAATGGAAAACTATGCGAGGTTTCTGAGACAGAAGAGTTGTTTAAAAATCCAAATCATGAATATACTAAGGAATTATTAAGATTAATGCCTAAAATAGAAACAATTTACAATTAAGGAGGTGAAATGGCAGTTTTTAATATGATTGAAGAAGCTGATGCTACAGGAAAAGTGAAAGAGGTATTTGAAGATATAAAAAAGAAGAGAAATACTGAATACATAAACAATTTTTGGAAAATGTTAGCTAACAACCCAGAAACTTTAGAGAGAACTTGGACTTCTATACAGCAAGTGATGAAAAAAGGTGCTTTGGATGAAATGACAAAAGAGCTTATTTATGTTGCAGTTTCAATGACAAATAGTTGTGAGTATTGTATTAAATCTCACAGTATCGCTGCTAAATCTAAAGGTGCTACTACTGAGATGTTAAGTGAACTTATTGCAGTTGTTGCAATGGCAAATGAAACTAACAGACTTGTTGAATCATATCAGGTAAAAGTTGACAAAGTTTATGAATGATAGAGCCAAAGCAATATTAGATTTTTGGTTTGATGATATGGTCGTTGAAAAGCGATTTAAAAGAGATGATAATTTTGATCAATTAATTAGAGACAAATTCAAAGATGATCATGAAAAAGCTACTTTAAATGAATATGATGATTGGCAAGATGAACCATTAAGCACTCTAGCTTTAGTTATTTTATTGGATCAATTTTCAAGAAATTTATATAGAGATGATAAAAAAGCTTTTGAGTTTGATCATAAAGCAAGACTGATTGTAAATGATGCAGTCTATAACGGTTATCTTGATCAAATGGATGAATATCAACGTTTTTTCATGCTATTGCCATACATTCACAGTGAAGAAGTTATAGATCATGATAGAGCATATAAATTGTTAGATAACTATTTATCTAATCATCCAAACTATAATGAGATAAAAAAATTTTGGAAAGATCATACCGCTGCAATTAAACGATTTCATAGATATCCTCATCGAAATAAAGTTATGGGGAGAAAATCTACACCAGATGAGTTAAAATTTTTGGAAAGTCCAAATTCCTCTTGGTAATTATTCTATTGGATAATCCCAAGCATCTCCACCAATAACCTTTGATATAGCTGAAAAATCTTTCGAATCGTTTCCATCCTCACAAAACTTTGAATATATTTCTAATGCCATCTTTCCTAATGGAGTAGATGCATTTGCATTTTTAGCACATTCATTTGCAAGTTTTAAATCTTTGTTCATCATACCTGCAGAAAAGCCGGGCTTATATTTATTGTTAGATGGAGTTCCTTCAATTAATCCAGGTAAGGGTGGATAAACTGAAATAGGCCAGCTATTTCCAGAGGCATTTTTCATAATTTCATGAACTTTCTTTATATCTATATTCAATCTTCTTGCTAACATTAACGACTCTGAAGCAGCAATCATTGTTATTCCAAGAGACATATTGTTACAAATCTTTGCACCGTTTCCACTTCCTATCTCTCCAGCATGGTATATGTTTTTACCCATTAATTTTAAAATAGGTAAAGCTTGATTAAATGCATCATTTGATCCACCGACCATAATATTTAAAGTTGCTTTTTGTGCGCCCATCACTCCACCACTTACTGGTGCATCAATCATCTTAATACCTTTTTCATTTGCTTTCTTTCCTATTTCTTTAGAAGTATCGATATCGATTGTTGAACAATCTATTAGTAGACAATTTTTAGAAACTTTATCTAGAACACCGTTTTCTTTTAAATAAACTTCTTTTGAATGTTTACCCTCGGGCAACATAGTGATTACAACAGATGTTTCGCTATTGATTAGTTTTCCAAAATCCTTCTCAACATCAAGATTATTTTCAACTGCTTTATCAATCATTTCTTTAGAAACATCAAAAACCTTAACTTTTTTCCCTGCATTCTTTAAATTACAGGCCATTGGGTTTCCCATATTACCAACTCCTATAAAAGCTATATTTTCACTCATATGACATCCTCTCTATTTAGTAATTTTTTCCACTAATTTATTAACCAATGGTGCAACAAAAGTCGTTGCAACTAAAGCAACTGGTAAACTAATTGACCAAGCTTTGAAAAATCTCTTGTAATAAAATTCATCATAACCTGTATTTATAAATGTAATAATTAGGGTCATTAACAAACTCATTCCTAAACCCATAAAAAAAACGAAAAGAATTTTAGAAAATTTTTTTGGGAACATTATTTATATTTGTCTTCAATATCGTAATATTCGTTGAAGCCAACTATATCTCTTAAGTCTGAAAATTTAGAAACATTTTTATTATAAACTTTATTCTTCATATTATTCAAACATTCTTGCATCGTTTTTACTGACGCACTCATTAGGGTTAAAGGCATTACAGCAATTTTATAACCAATTTCCTGTATTTCATTAATTTCTAACAATGGGGTTTCACCATCTTCGATTAAATTTAACATATGATGACCTGGAACTTCATTAATAATTCTTTTCATATCTTCTTTATTTTTAACAGCTTCAATAAATAAAATATCAACACCAAGTTTTGAAAATGATTGCATTCTTTTAATTGCATCATCTAATCCTCTAGTTGCTATGGCATCAGTTCTTGCCATTATTAAGATATCTTTATTTCCATATTCTCTTGCATCCACCGCAGCTTTAATTCTTGAGTTTGCCTCATCAAGATCGACAACATCTTTACCCTTTGTGTGACCACATTTTTTTGGCCACTTTTGGTCTTCAATCATCACACCAGCTGCTCCTGCATCCGCATACCCTCTTACAGTTCTAAATACGTTTACTGAATTTCCATATCCAGTATCCCCATCAAATATTATTGGAATTGATGTTGCATTGCATATATTTCTTACTTGTTCTGCCATTTCAGAAAAAGAAATTAAACCTGTGTCCGGCATACCAAGTTTTGTTGATGAAACGCTGAAGCCAGACATAAATCCAACTTTCAAACCTTCTCTTTCAATTAATTTTGCTGATAATGCATCAAAGCATCCAGGCATCACAATTATTTCTGGTCCATTTAATAATTGTCTTAGTTGTTCTGCTTTATCTTTTGATTTTATTTTTGAAAACATATTTATAATTTAAAAGGTATATATAATGCTAGGTCAGGGAATAAGTAAATAACAAATACTGTAAATAACATTATAATGACAAAAGGTATCACACCTTTTGCTATTTCAGACATTTTTGCTTTACCAATTGCTTGGAGAACATAAATATTTAGTCCAACCGGAGGTGTAATTAATGCACACTCAATCATTAATGTAAAAATTATTCCAAACCAAATTAAATCAATATTCATTGCAGCGATTGAAATCGAAAATATAGGCATCATGATTAAAATTAATGAAAGGGTTTCCATTATAAATCCTAAGATTAACAAAGTAATACAAACAACAAGTATAAATAGACCAGTCTCATTAATATTAGTAACTATGAAAGATGACAAATCTTGAGGAATTCTATAAAGAGAAATTGCTTTACCAAAAACTTTTGCTCCAGCTATAATTATAAATATTGTAACTGTAGTTTTCATTGTCTCCAAACCAGCTTCGATAAAACCTTTAAAATCTAATCTTTTTTTAGCCACAACATAGATAAATGATATTAAAAAACCAATACCACCTGCTTCTGTTGGTGTATAAATTCCAGCATAAATTCCACCTAGCATGATGAAGGCCATTAATAATATCGGCAAACCTCTTTTTGTGTATTTAATTTTTTCTTCTAAAGTGCTGGATACATTTTGAACTTCTTTATTAAAAAATTTTACGTAAAAAACTGAAAAGATAATAAAAAATAATGCTAAAACTATTCCAGGCCCAATTCCTGCAAGAAACATACTTAGTACAGACTCTTCAACAACAAATGCATAAACAATCATTGGAATTGATGGAGGAATTAAAATCCCTAATGTTCCACCTGCAGCCAAAATACCTAAAGTAAAGTTTCTGTGATAACCTCTATTGATCATTGCAGGAAATGCTACGGTTGAGATTGTTGCTGCAGTAGCCACTGATGATCCAGATATAGCAGCAAAAATACTGCAAGAAACTATAGTTGCTATTGCTAAACCGCCTGGAAAATTTCCAACCCAGCTTTGAGCAAAATTAAAAAGATCTTCTCCAACACCTGCTTTTAACAATATATTAGACATCATCAAAAACATCGGAACAGCTAATAAAATAAAGTTATCTGCCACACTATAAAAAGTTTGTGGGATCATTAAAGGAGAAATATCTCCAAATAACATTAAACCTAATCCTATAGAACCTAAACCAAATGCTATTGGCACTCCTAAAAAAAGTACAAAAAATAACAAAAATAAGATTATTGCTACTGTCATTTAATTATATCTTTGATGTATTTAGGTACTTCAAAAAGCACTCTTAATACTAAAAATGCAAAACACAATGGTATCGCAAATTCTGTAAGAAAGGATGGAACATCTAAAATTGTAGAGCTTGTTCTCCCAACTTTAAGAGAGTCGTAAGCAATTAACCATCCATAATAAAGTACAAATCCACTAAAAATTAAAATGAATATTGCACTTATTAAATCCAAAATCTTTTTTCCTTTATCTCCTACTTTGTCATATATAACTGTTATTCTGATAAAATCATTTTTATGAAAAGTATAAGTTAAAGCTAAATAAGTAGCCCAAATTTGTAAAAATCGAGAAATTTCATTTACCCAAATAGTAGGTGAATTAAATATGTATCTCATGATAACTTCATAAGAAACTATAAAGCCTATCATAATAAATAACGCTGAAGCTAAATAGCCAGAATATTTTACAATTTTGTCGTAGGTATTCATTTGAAAACCCCGCACTTATGTGCGGGGTATTTATATGATTTAAAGTTTATTTGCAGCTTTTACAAGTTGATCACCAACTCCACCAGCTCCACCTGTTCTAGAAATGTAATCATCAATAACAGATGATGATGCTTTTTTAAGAGCAGAAACTTCTGAACTACTTAGGTTTACAATGTTCATTCCATTTGCTTTTGCTTCTTTGTAAGCACCAGCTTCGATATTAGCCATGTCATCTCTTACAGCTTTTTCAGCTACTTTTGATGCTTCAGCTATAGCGTCTCGTTGTTTTTGAGTTAATGAGCTTAGCCATTTGTCATTAGCAACAACAACGAATTCGATATCGCCATGATTTGTAACTGTTAAAGTATCCATTACTTGATATAATTTTCTAGATTTTACACCAGATACACCAGTCATACCTGCATCAACTGTATTTCTTTGGTAAGCTAAATATTGCTCAGATCCAGATATTAATGCTGGTTTACCACCTAAAGAACTCACAAAAGCTCCAAGTGTTTTTCCAAATACTCTAATTTTTTTATCTTTAAAGTCAGCCGGAGTTTTCATCGGACCACCATTAGATAACATTATTGCTGATCCATAAGCTTGATAATAAAGTGGAACTGCTCCAGTCTTTGCTATTGCAGGATCAAGGATAGCTCTTATCTCAGATCCAGCTTGAGTTGCTTTTCTTACTTTTTGTTCTGAGTCAAATAAGAATGGAAGATAGAAAACATCAACTTCAGGATTAGTTCCTGCAAATCTTGTTATAGATGCAACACCAGCTTCGATCGCTCCTGAACCTACAGCTTGCGGAACCTCTTTATCTTTGTAAAGTTGTGCAGAGTCGTAAATCTCTACTTTAATGTCTGATCTTGATTCTAATTCTTTTTTAAACACCAAAAGGTTCTGACCTAAGTGAGCCTTTAATGGTAATTGAAGTGTAATTCTCATTTTTGTTTCTGCCAAACTTGCACTGGCAAAAGAAACGAAAATTAGAGAAAATATTATTCTTTTAAAGATTTTCATGTTATTTCCCTCTTTTTTGTTAAATGAGACTATTTAAGTCGACTTTAAAATTAAATACAATATTAATAATCATCAATGAATTGGATAATTGTAGCTATTTCTGGGGCTTTTTTTCAAAATCTTAGATCAACTTTACAGAAAAAACTTAATCAAAAAGTATCAACTATTGCATCTACCTATGTAAGATTTGCTTTTGCATTACCATTTGGGACAATTTTATTTTTTTTGTATTTTCAAGACTTAAATGTAATTCCTGAAATCCTTAGTCAAAAAAAATTTATATTTAACGTATTATTAGGTTCAATTTTCCAAATAATTTTTACATTTGTTTTACTCTATTTATTTAGATTTGCTAATTTTGTAGTTGGAACTTCATTAAGTAAGACTGAAGTTATTCAGGTTGCGATTTTTGAATATTTGATAATAGGGGACAAATTAAATAAATTTGGAATAACAGGAATTATTGTATCTACAATTGGAGTAATTATACTATCGATTAAAGATTTAAGTTTATTTCTAAAAAACTTATTTTCAAAAACAACTTTAATTGGTTTATCCGCAGGACTATTCCTAGGTTTAAGCGTTGTATATTTTAGAGCAGCAGCATTAACATTGGAAAATTTTAGTAATAACTTTGAAAAAGCTATAGCAACACTATTTTTTGGTCTAGTTATACAAACAACATTAGTTACTATTTATTTAATTATATTTGAAAAGTCACAGTTTAAAAAATTATATGAAAACAAGTATGAATGCTTGACAGCTGGGTTAGCTGGATTTCTCGCAACATTATCTTGGTTTTATGCTTTTACCTTAATACAGTCTTCATTCGTAAGAGCTATCGGCCAAATAGAATTATTATTTAGCTATGTGTCTTCAAAGTATATGTTTAAAGAAAAAGTTAAAATTACAGAAATTTTAGGGATAATTATATTTGTTGTAGGAGTACTAATTTTATTATTAAATAAGAGCTAATTAATTCTTCCAAGATAATTAACCATTACAACACCAATAATAATTAAAAAAATCCCAATTAACCCATACATATTTGGTATCTGGTTATATTTAATCATACCGAAGACTAAAATAGCAGCCACTGTTATCCCACTATAAGTGGCATAAGTAAAACCTACTGGTATCATAGACATAGCTTTTGCAAGTCCATACATAGTTATACACATAAAAGCTATTGATAATATCGTTGGAGTTAATTTTGAAAATCCATCTGAAATTTTAGCAAAACTATTTGCAGCTATTCCTGTTGATATAGCTAATACTAAATAAATGTAACCAGATAACGGTTTCACTTATTTGTTCCTAATAAGTTAACTATTAAGACACCCGAGATAATTAAAATCAATCCAATTATTGTATAAAAATTTGGTACTTGATTAAATTTTATAACACCAACGGCAGCTGTTGCAATTATACATAAGCCTGCAAAAGAGGCATATGTTATTCCAACTGGTATACTTTTCATAACTAAAGACAAAGTATACATGCATCCAACAATTGTTACTGCTGTGATTATGCTAGGTATTAATAATGTAAAACCTTGAGCACTTTTAGCAAAACTATTTGAAGCTGTTCCAAGAATTACTGCGATTAATAAAATTATATAAGCAGTTATATTATTCATTTGCCTTCGACCATTTGATTGCATCTTCCATTCTATCATCTCCCCAGAATATTTCATTTTTTACAATAAATGACGGACTTCCAAATATTTTATTTTTTCTAGCCTTTTCTGTATTTGATAAATAAATATTATTAACTTCCTCAGAGCTTGCCTCTGAAACAATCTTTTCTTTATCTAAGCTTAGTTTTTTGCAGATTTCACTCAAGTTGGGTTCAACAGCAGGCTCTTTTCCTTCTTGAAACCATCGTTTATACGTAAGCTGAACGTAATCTACACCCCAATTATTTTTTAAACCTAATATTGCAATTTTATTAGCTAAATCAAATTCTGTTAAAGGGTAAGGGACTGGTGTTTTAGCAAAAAATCCATAATTTTTTGCTCGTCTTTCTATGTCTCTCCACATGTAATCTACTTTATTTTTTTTTTCTTTAGGAAAGGGAACATTGTTCATTTCTTTCATTATTGCTCTCACACTAAAAGGAGTCCAGTTAAACTTAATTTGATGTTGTTTTTCTGCTTCTAGTGCTCGAGTAACCGAAAGATAAGTATAAGTACTTCCAATAGAAAAATAAAAATCTATGTTGTTCACTTATTTTGGCATTGGCGTTGCGCCAGTTTCTAAACTAATCATTTTGCCATCTTTGTATTTGTAGACTGCCATAACTGCTTCTACATTACCATCATCAAATGTTACAAACGCATGGTGAACACCAACTTCATCATTTTCATAAACAATTCTAGTTTTATCTTGCTTAATGTCACCACTAATTGCCCATTTGATAACATCACTTTTAGTTAAAACACTCCCTGATTTATGCATTGTGAATTTAAAATCATCATGCAAAAGTTCATTCATTGCTGCTTCATCTTTATTTTTAATTGCAGCACTATATTTTTCTAATATTGACATTTTTTTTCTCCTTTATGCTCCTTTAATTATTAATGTATTTGATACAGTATTATCTAATCTAATCTGTCTGATAGGTTTATATATTTCTGAATTGTACCACTCAAAAACTTTTTCATAAGATGGGAATTTAATTACAACAGTTCTTGGATATTTCCACTCACCTTCAATGACTTCATTTTCGCCACCTCTTATAATGTATTTACCACCAAACATTTGAGCAGTTGGAGGAGCTTTTTCCAAATACTCTTTGTAATTTTCAGGATTTAACACATTAATATTTAATATGATATATCCTGAAGGCATTACAAACCTTATTACAAAAATTATTACATATCTACTTTATTTAATTCGTAGACACTGTAACTCTCCATAACTTCTTTCATAACAGGAGCTGATACTGGATTGCTTCCATCTATAAACGCTTTTAGAGCAGCTTTATCGGTCACAAAAATTTTAAACATTACTGTTTTTTTGTCAGGTGCAACTGTTCCAATTGTTTTTGATACATTTGCAACTTTCGATCTCTCTGCCATACCAGCATCCGATTGCATAAAGCCCATAAACTTTTCTAGCATCCCTTCTTTAAGGTGAGCTACGACTAATGTTTCTGTTTCCATAATTTATCCTTTCTTTATATTAATTGTTTATCCACTAAAATTTTCCATAAAATCTTCATGCATTGGTGTAACCTTTGCTGAATCTAAATCCACACCTGCTTCAGCTCTTGCTGCATGAAGTTCTTTGTCATTTTTAAATGCTTCAAAACCTTGCATGGTTGCATACTTAACGATTACAGTAAATTTTGAAGGGTCTTCTTTAGATACACCCGCAAAAATAATAGTAGCACCAAATCCTTTAATTTTTTCAGCATTCGCCTTTACCATATTCATCCAAGATGAAAATGATTTTATATTTTCTTCTATTTTTATGATCATTTCTTTTTCCTTTTTATTTTACCGGTGTCATAATTTTCTGTCCTTCGACACCAATTGCAACTACAATCGCTTTAACTGGAACATTTCCAATATTTTTCGACTCGTGTACAATTCCAACATCTTCAACAAATGCATCACCAGCTTTGAATACTTGGGTTTTTCCTTCATGAATTAATTCAATTTCACCTTGCTGAATCATAATTAGAACTGGAAATGAGTGCGTATGAGGAGTTACTGGAGCTCCTACAGGTACAGTAAATTCAAAAGCTGTTATTTTTGCTTTTCCTGTAGGGTATACAATATCATTTCCCATTCCTGTTTGACTTGTTGATAAAATTCTCTTTACATGGCTATCTGCGTAAACATTAGCTGTAAATAAACTTAAAATTAAAATAAAATATAATTTTTTCATAAACTCTTACTTCTTAATTGCATTGAACATGCTTAGTGTGTCATCAAACGCAATAAATAATGTCAGTTTACCATCATCGCCTACTTCAAAATAATGACCAAAAATAGTATCCATGCCATCTGCCTTAGCAGTTGCTTTAACAAACACTTTATTCCCCTCACTAATCATCATATCGGGGGTTACTGAAAAATTACTCCAAAGATTTGGAACTTGCATCATGGTTTTCATATATGCCTCTTTGCCTTTATGAGTTCCTGACATTGGATGCTTATCCCCAGGATAAATCCAAGTGATATCATCATGTACCATTTCCATAAATCCCTCCATATCTCCTTTGCCAAAAAGTTCATATCCTTTTTTAACTACTTCTTTTGCGTCCATAAAATTTCCTTAATTTTTTCATTATTATTATTTATTGTAAGTTAAAAATGTAATGGTTTTATTACAGTGCTGATATGCGTTATTATATCCAATCGGGATAAGGTAAACCTTTTTCAATTAAAAAAGGTTTATTAAACATCTTTGAGTTGTATCTGTCTGATTTGTCGCAAAGAATAGTGACAATAGTTTTTCCTGGTCCTAATTTTTTACCCAATCTTATTGCGCCTGCAATATTTACTCCACAACTTGTTCCAAGACTTAAACCTTCATTTTTGATTAAATCATATAGTATTGGCAAAGACTCTTTATCTTCAATTGAAAAGGCTCCATCTATTTTTGCTTCTGCAAAATTAGCAGTTACTCTGCTGGATCCAATGCCTTCAGTTATTGATCCACCTTCAGCTTTTAACTCACCGTTTTCAATGTGATTGTAAAGAGAGGATCCCTTTGGATCTGATAGATAAATTTTTATATCTTTATTTTTTTCTTTTAAAAAACTACTTACTCCACCAATTGTTCCCCCAGTTCCAGAAGAACATACAAATCCATCAACTTTACCTTCAGTTTGTTCCCATATCTCAGGACCCGTTGTATTATAGTGACCTTTTGAGTTTGCTGTATTATCAAATTGATTTGCCCAAACAACTCCGTGATTATTTGAACTTTTTAGGTCTTCAGCCATTCTAGCAGCAACTTTAACAAAGTTATTTTCATCTTTATAAGGTTTTGGTGGAACTAATTTTAAATCTGCACCAATATTTCTTAATGTATCTTTTTTTTCTTGAGTTTGATTATCATTCATTACAATAATCGTTTTGTAACCAAGTGAATTTCCAATAAGGCATAAACCAATGCCAGTGTTTCCTGCAGTTCCTTCTACAATTATTCCACCTTTAGATATTAATTTTTTTTGTTCAGCATCCCTTATTAAAGCAAGTGCTGCTCTGTCTTTTACAGATCCTCCTGGATTTAAATATTCGGCTTTACCATAAATGTTACAGCCAGTTATTTCAGATGCAGCTTTCAGTTTTATTAAAGGAGTATTTCCAATTGATTGGATAAAATCATCCTTGTAATTTTTCATTATTCTTTTTCCTCATTGCCATTTGTAACAGCATAAGGTTTAAATTCTTCAGTTGCTGTTCCAACATTCTTAGCAGGTATTCCTACCATAACAGCATTTTCAGGAACATTTTTTGTTACAACTGCATTAGCACCAATTCTTGCATTTTTCCCTACAACTACAGGCCCCAAAATTTGTGCCCCTGAACCAACAACAACATTATCATGAAGAGTAGGGTGTCTTTTAATTTCTCTTTGATCATTGGAATTTATGCTTGGAGATATTCCACCTAAAGTAACCATATGATAAATTGTTACGTTATCTGCAATGTCAGATGTTTCACCTATAACGACGCCCATACCGTGATCAATAAATAAATTTTTACCTATCTTAGCTCTTGGATGAATTTCAATACCAGTTAAAAATCTTGAAAATTGAGAAATTATTCTTGCGATAAGATCGAATTTTGCAGTAGCAAAAAAATTTGCAATTCTGTGAAAAAATACAGCCTTAACGCCAGGGTACGTTAATATTACACTTAACTTAGATCTTGCCGCTGGATCCCTATCAATAATTGATTGCAAATAGTCATTCATAGACTGCCTATATAGTTATTAATGTTGGAATTTAAAGTTAATTAATATTGTCTAAAGTAAGCCCTTTTACATTAGCTGGCACTGCGACATCCATCATTTTTGGATTTGCAAGATTTAGATTATTCATTATATCCGCGTATTCTTCCTTTGAACTTACTTGTAATCTTGGATTATTATTTTTTTCATTTTCAATAGTGGAAAATTTCTTGCCATTATAATCATGAGCTGGAAATACGAGAGTTTTTTCGGGTAATTTTAATAATTTATTAAATATAGAATCATAAGCATCGTAAGCATTACCATTTTGAAAATCTGTTCTACCACTTCCATTTATTAAAAGTGTATCTCCAGTAAAAACTCTATCATTCATCAAAAAACTATAAGAGCAGTCAGTATGACCAGGAGTATAAATTGCTTGAAGTTCAACTTCTTCAACTTTAATTTTTTCACCATCTTTAATTCTTAGATCTATCACTTCTGATTTAGATTTTTCTCCCATAACTCTTATACAGTTTGTTCTTTTATTTAATTCATTTAATGCTGAGATGTGATCAGCATGAATGTGAGTATCAATTACTTTTACAAGTTTAAGATCTAAATTATTTAATATAGTTGAATACTCATCAGAATGTTCAATGACTGGATCAATTATTAATGCTTCTCTACCTTCACCACTTGCAATTATATAAGTGTATGTAGAAGATTTTTGATCGAAAAGTTGTTCAAATATCATAAATACTTAACTTTATAAAAGTTTGCTTAGTAAAACAATCTTTCATATAATATTTTTTTTATAAGGAGGAGACAATGTTAAAAATAAATAGTATGTGTCCTGATTTTCAAGCTAAAACAACTGAAGGAGATATTTCTTTTCACCAATGGTTAGGTGATAGTTGGGGAGTTATTTTTTCACACCCTAAAGATTTTACACCAGTTTGTACTACAGAACTTGGTGCTTTAGGATTAATGAAAGATGAATTCGATAAAAGAAATGTCAAAGTAATTGGTTTAAGCGTTGATGGGGTAGAGGATCATAAAAAATGGCTAGATGATATTAAAGATGTATCTGGTACAAAACCAAATTATCCAATTATTGCTGATGAAGATTTAAAAGTAGCAAAATTGTTTAATATGTTGGAAGCAGATGCTGGAACAACCTCAATGGGTAGAACTGCAGTTGATAATGAAACTGTAAGAACTATTTTTGTAATCAGACCTGATAAGAGAATTGGATTATATCTTACATATCCTATGGCAACTGGAAGAAACTTTTTAGAGATTTTGCGTGCAATAGACTCTATGCAGCTAACAGCTAAACATAAAGTAGCTACTCCTGCTAATTGGAAAAAGGGAGAGGATGTTGTTATTTTGCCAGCGATTAAAGATGATGAAGCTAAAAAAATATATCCAGATGGATGGGAAACTGTAAAACCTTATCTAAGAAAGGTTCCAGATCCTTCTAAGTAAATTGGATAAAAATATTTTAAACCGACAATCTCAGCATTGGGAAACTAATTTCTCAAATAAGCCTGAGATGTTTGGTTTAGAACCAAGTTTACCTGCAAAAAAAGCTTTAAATATTTTCAAAGAAAATAATTATTCTAAAATTGTTGAGCTAGGAGCAGGTCTAGGAAGAGATAGCATTTATTTTGGAAAGAATTCGATAAATGTGACAGCATTAGACTATAGTGAAAATGGAATTAAAATTATCAATGAAAAAATAAAAAAAGAAAATTTAACATCTTCAATTTCAACATTAAAATTTGACATAAGAGAAGACTTACCATTTGAAACTAATTCAGTTGACGCTTGTTATTCACATATGCTTTATTGCATGGCTTTAACCCAGAAAGATTTGGACAAACTTAATAGCGAAATTCATAGAATTTTAAAACCTGGAGGATTAAATATTTACACAGTCAGAAATACTGATGATGGAGACTATAAAAAAGGAATTCATAGAGGAGAAGATCTATACGAAATAGATGGTTTTATTATTCATTTTTTTTCTAAAGATAAAATACTGAATTTAACAAATGGATTTAAAAACTTAAATATTGAGTATTTTGAAGAAGGATCATTTCCAAGAAAATTATATTTTATTTGTAATAAAAAAAATTGAATTTACTTTAAATTTTTGTATTTTTTCATGCAAACTTGAGCTAACAAAAGATTTGGGTCTATAAATAATTTTGAATCTTTTGCTTTTTTAAAAGATTTGTATGAAAAAATAGCTATTGGTAGTTCTGTACAACCAAGAATTATTTTTTTACATTTTTTTTTCATTAAAAATTTAACTGCTGGTCTTAAAGCTTTTTCAGCATCTTTTACTTTACCTTTTTTCACATATTTAATTGCAGTATTTACTGAACTCTTTTGTAACCTTTCACTCGGACTTATCAAATTATAATTTTTTTCAAAATACTTATGGTAGATTTTTGTGTCTAAAGTAGCTTCAGTACATAATAATCCTATAGTTGAATTTTTCTTAAATTTTTTTTTTGTGTTTAAATATACCTCTTTTGGCATACTAAGAAATGGCACTGATATTTTTTTTTGAATATCTTCATGCCAGTAATGTGCTGTGTTACAAGGCATTACAATAAACTTGCATTTATTTTTTTCCAGCATTCGACAACCAGCAATTAATTCTTTTAAAACATTTTTGTATTGCTTTAAATTCTCTGCTCTTCGTGGTGTATTTGATTTATTATAGAGGACAAACATCGGATATTTTTGATCTAATTTTCCTCTGTTTAATTTTGCAAGCTTATCACAAAAGTCTAAGCCCGCTTGAGTTCCCATGCCACCTAATATTCCAATCATAATTTAAATAATATCTTCTATATTAAAATTCAAAACATCTATATAGATATTTAAATAACAGCAGAAATATATTATCGCTAAATATGAACAGAAATTTATCCTTACTTACGTTAAGTCAGATATTTGGTTTTACCACAGCAACAATAACAGTATTTCTTAGCGGAATAGTTGGTTCTCAAATTAGCTCAAATCAGTCTTTATCAACTTTACCAACCGCTTTATTCGTAGTTGGAACAGCAAGCTTTACTGTTTTAGCGGCAAATATTATGAGTAAAATTGGAAGGAGAAATGGTTTTGTATTTGCGGCTATAGGAAGTTCATGTTCTGCACTACTTGCTGCTTTTGCAATCAGTCAGAAAAGTTTTAATTTATTTTGTTTATCTTGCTTAATTCTTGGAATGGGAGCTGCATTTAATCATCAATATAGATTTGCAGCAGCTGAAAGTGTTGAAAAAGACAAAATACCAAAAGCAATTTCTACTCTTCTATTGGCAGGGATTGTTTCAGCATTTTTAGGCATAAGTCTTGCAAATTACACTAAAGATTTAATTCAAGATCAATTGTATGTTGGTTCTTATCTTTTGTTATCTTTCCTATCTTTCATGCCTGGAGTTTTTTTATTTTTTTTTAAAAATGTAGAAAATATTCAAGAGGATAGTCTAAAGGAAGGAAATACAAGAGATCTAAAATCTATCGTATTACAACCAAGATTTTTACAAGCAATTACTGCAGCTGCCTTTGCTTACGCAGTAATGTCATTTTTAATGACAGCAACTCCTTTAAGTATGCATGTTATGGAAAATATGAGCTTAAAAGAAACTGGCTTAGTATTACAATTTCATGTGGTTGCAATGTTTTTACCCTCGCTAATAACAGGTAATTTAATTAAAAAGTATGGACACAGTACAATTATTTATGGTGGAGTTTTATTTTTTTTTATTACAGTTCTTTTAAGTTTATTTGAACAGACATATCTCAATTATATGATCTCATTAATTTTTTTAGGTCTCGGTTGGAATTTTTTATTTATATCAGGTACCAGCTTAGTGGTTTTGACTTACAACAAAGAAGAAAAATTTAAAGTACAAGGGATAAATGACTTAATTGTTTTTTCAACTATGGCTTTGGCCAGTTTATCTGCTGGAATTTTACTAAATTCTATTGGATGGAAAATGATGAATCTTATTTGCATACCTTTTTTAGTATTAATTATTTTAGTAAGTTTTATGGCTGATAAAAAATCAGTTTCTTAAACATGTCTTTTCTTTTTTTAGGTTTTTTGACGGGTTTAACATTAATTTTTGCAATAGGACCACAAAATGTTTTTGTAATAGAGCAAGGACTAAAGAAACAATATATATTTTTAGTTTGTTTAGTCTGTGCATTATCTGATTTGATTTTAATTTTCTTAGGTATCTTCTTATTCAATTATTTTTCTAATTATTTTAATAATGTAGTGGAGCTGATTTTGAATATCCTTTTAATTATTTTTTTATCTTTTTTTATTTACGGAAAAATTAAAGAAATATTTAAATTTAAATCTTTAGAATTTAAAAATAATGTCATAGCACAGAGTTCATTTAATATCTTTATTAAGACCTTAGGTTTTACATATTTAAACCCACACGTATATTCTGATACAGTATTTTTTTTAGGAAATTTCTCAAAATCCTTTAATATTGAAAACAAAATTTACTTTGGAATAGGTGCTTCTATAGCTTCTTTTTTATTTTTCTTTTCTTTAGGATACTTATCTAAGATTTTTTCAAACAAATTAAATAATAGAAGCTTTTGGAAATACATAAATATTTTTATTATAATATTTATGTCAGGTATAGTTTTTTACATCATTGAGGATATTATTTATTAAAGATTTTTTTTGATAATTTATTAACCTTTAAATAGTTTCCATGAAATTCGTATTGAGTGTGATATTTTCCAGGAAATGCAATGCATTTTATATCAGCACTTAAAGCAGAATTTAAACTTTCTTCTGTATCTTCAATTGCAACACATTCGTCTGAGTTAATATTAAGGTATTTTAAAGCATAATTATAAATATCGGGATATGGTTTTTCTCTTAATATGAATTCATTATTGCCGATAAAATCAAAATCTTTTTTTTCAATTCTTCCTCTTAACGAGTTAAAAATAGAATTGATATTATTACTTGTTGTTGAGCTAGCAAGCCCAATTTTTATTTTGTTCTTTTTGCAAAATTGAATTATTTCATTTACACCGTCTCTAGGCTCAACTTTGTGTTTGTTTAAATATTCATTAAAAATTTTGGTTTTTAAATTTCTTATTTTTTTTCCATCTATTTCAACACTAGTTTCTTTTGCGTAATCATTAATTCTTGTAGTTCCGCCTGATTTTGACAATAGTTTTCTGTATATATCTTCATCCCAGAACCAGTCTAATCCACTTATTTTAAAAGCTTCATTAAATGCATCTCTTTGAAGATCTGATGTTTCAGCTAAGGTTCCAATTGAACCAAATAAAACAGCTTTATAACTCATTATCCCTTCACAGCACCAGCTGTTAATCCACTGATTACTTGTCTTTGGAAAAACATAACTAACATAAATAAAGGAGCAGTTGCTGAGACAACTGCAGAAACAGCCCACATCAAATTACCTTCATGTTGATTTGTTCCAAGATAACTTTGAATTTTGGGTACCATAGTATGATTTTCCTGATTTAATAAAAGAGCAGTCACTGTGAAATCATTATAAGCAAGCATTAAACTAAATAATCCAGCTGTTATTACTCCAGGCCACATAACTGGCATAATGATATGTCTAAATGCTTGAAAATAAGAGCAGCCATCAATTAAAGCACTTTCATCAAGTTCTTTTGGAACAGTTTTAAAAAATGAATACAATAACCACAAAGTAAATGGTTGATTTATTGCAACAAGAACAACAATGGTCGTTGGTAGTATTCCCCAAATTTGTAATTGAAAAAACGGAAATAAATAACCAGAGACTAATGTAATATGCGGCATTGCTCTAAAAATTAATGCTGCAATTAAAATCCAAAATGCATAATTTCTTGTAGACCTTGATAAAGCGTAAGCTCCTAAGGTCCCGAGGAACAATGAAATAGTTACAACAAAAAATGTAACTATAACTGTATTCCTAGATGCTTTCCAAAACTCTCCTTCAGTCCATGCTTGACTATAAGCATCTGTTGTAAACTTTCCTCCAGTTTCTAGCAACGTATTGAATGCTGTAATAGCATACCACCAGTCAGCTCTTGAAAAAAAATCAGCTCTTACTTTAAATGATCCCCAGAAGGTCCAAATAAAGGGAAAGCATGCAACCAACAACCAAACTATTATAAAGGTTGTATTAAAAATTTTTAAAGCATTTGATCTTTTATCAAGTCCGTATTCCATTTATCTCGCTGTCCTAAATTCCTTCCATGTTCTTATTAAAACTGGTGCTAAAAGTATGGCTATCCCAATAATTGTCATCATTGAAGTGGCTGCGGCCGAACCAAATAATATTACTTCCTCATTAACGAGGTTGTCATAGATTAACCAAGACAAAGATTGAGCACTTCCTTCAGCACTGAAGCCAATTATAGGCTCAAAAACTCTAAAATTATCCATCAATGAAATGAGAGCAACAAATGTAACTACAGGATAAATATGAGGCAAAACAATATGTCTTACTCTCTGCCATCTTGATGCTCCATCAATAATAGCTGCTTCAACAGGTTCTTGTGGAACAGTTTGTAAAGCTGCATAAAATACTACAAAAGCAAATGGTGAATGGTGCCAAATTCCATAAATTATTATAGTTATCCAAGTAAGAGTTTTTGAGGATTTTAATGATAAATAAGGATCATCCATCAACATCTGCAAATTCGCACCAATAATCCCCTCTGCATCTATCATCCAAAATAAAACTAAAGAACCTACCAATGGAGTGACAATCATTGGCAATATGGTTCCAAATATTAATGGTCCTCTAATTCTTCTGGTTACCGCATTAAGACTTAAAGCAATTATAAAACCTAAAAGTAAAACGTTAGGTGTTACAAACAAACAATAGGTTAAAGTAAAAATTAGAGCCTTATAAAAAGGTAGGTTGGTTACTTGATCCACAAATTCGCCAAAACTATTTGTTTCATTCCAAAAATTTCTAATCTCTTCGACTGCAAGATGATTTCTATCCACATAAGTCCCAAATCCGTTGAATTTTCCTAAAGGCTTTTCTTCACGAATTTTTGAGGTTTTTTCTTGGTCAACGACTATAGAAACTGTACATCCAAAAGGATCACATTTTTTTACTTCCTTAACGACTTGGTCGTGCTGCGCATAAAATGATTGTATCCCTGTTGAAATAATAGGAAGACCTATAAATAAAATCATTGCCAATCCAGTCGGCAAGAAAAACCAAAAAAAAGTTTTGTTAGGCATTAATGTAATAAGTGGGGATATTCATCCCCACTTAAAATTTTTTGATTATAGAAAGCCTTGTTCTTTTGCTTTACTCATGTAAGCTGCTTCCACATCTTTTAAAGCTTGTTCTGCTGACTCTTTACCTTGTAAAAATTCAACAATCTCACTTCCTAATGCACCATGCATTAAACCCATTTGTGGTAACATTGGATATGGTTTAGCTTTCATTTTAACAGCTTCGATAACTCCAATTGATTTTGGTCCAGGTTTAAAACCTTCAATTAACCAAACAGCTTGATCTGCTGCATCTGCAACCATCTTTTTGTTAGCAGCTGCATGTGCCAAAGCTCTAAATGTTGCTTCAGCATCAGCGTCAGATCTATTTTTTGCTAATGTGAAACCGTCCCACCATAAAGTCGCCGCTGGTATGTTTCCTCCAGCAACTGTTGCTGGTCCAGTTAATTTAGTTGCTGCTGTAATTTTTGCATCACCATCATCATCAAGCAATGTTCCTGATCTTGATGCCCAAAGAGTCATTAATGCAACATTTCCAGATTCCCATTCAACTTTAATAGCTTCACTATCGTGAGTTAAATAATCTGGGTTACTTAAACCTGCTAATTTTTTTAGCATATTTAATGTTGCTACGCCTTTTGCATTGTTAATGCTTGGCTGAGCAGTTCCTGCCTTAAAGAATTCTCCTCCATGTCCAATGTACATGTTAACGAATTCTTCTGCTAAATTCCAACCAGCTTTGTATGCTGCTGCGTAAGGATATTGCATTTTACCAGAAGCTCTTATTTTTTCTGATGCCGCAACTACTTCCTCATATGTTTTAGGAACAGCTATACCCAATTCTTTTAAAACATCTTCTCTGTAATATAAGTGCTGAGTGTTTGCCATAAAAGCAACTGCCATTATTTTTCCATCAATTGTTATCAATTGAGAGTCTTGTATTCCTTTTCCATATTTCTTAACAAGATCATCTAGTGGTCTAATTAAGTCTTGGTTCATCAAAGGAACTATAGAGCTATTTGCTGCAATTCTTGCAGAAAACTCTGATGGATTTGCAGTTAGAGCTGGCACAGCAATTTTATTGTGCTCAGATGAGTGTGTGACTTTAAAATCAGCACTTCCTTTACATCCTTTAGCTGTTTCTACGAAAGTTCTTAAAGCTGGAAAATCGTTAGCTAAAATATTTATTGATCCACTCTTAATGTTACAATCCGCGTAAGCAGAAGTTCCAAAAAGAAGAAACAATAAAGATATTAATATTTTTTTCATATTTGTTTCCCTCATTAAATTTAAATTTATGGATGAAAGGATATATATTCCTTAGGGAATTTAAAAGTAGTTTTTAAATCGCATTTGACGCAAGCTCTGCACCTGCGACCAAAGATTCAAATTTTTTGTAAACAATATTTTCATCAACATTTCCAAAGCCAGCAAAAGTACTAAATCCACAATCACTTCCAGCCATTAATTGATTTTTATCAATTACTTTTGAATACTGAATTATTCTATTTTTCACTAACTCTTCATGCTCTACAAAATTTGATGTTGAGTCTATTACACCAGGAACTATTACTTTATTATTAGGAAGTTTTATGTTCTCAAACACCTTCCATTCATGAGCATGCCTCGGATTGGATGCCTCAATTAAATAAGTTTGGATATTTGCTTTTAATGCAATGGGTAATATTTTTTCTAATCCAATATCGTAAATATGCGGACCTTCATAATTTCCCCAGCAGATATGCATTCTTAACTTAGAGGAATCGATATCTTTGATTGCTTCATTAAGACATTCAATTTGTTTTTCAGCTCTAACTAAAAATTCTTCATCTGATACATTTTTAAAAGTCATATGTCTTGCTAGCGCAAGATCTGGGCAATCAATTTGTAATAATAAATCATTCTTTGTTATTTCATCATATTCAGTTTTCATCATTTTTGATAATGCCTCTAAATAATCATCGTCATTTTTATAGAATTTATTTGGAAGGAAATTTGAAATTACTCCTGGTGAAGCAGAGTTAATAAATCCTTGAGGATGGTTATTTTTTTTTAACGCTGATTTTAAATTACTGATATCTTTAGTAAGAGACTGAGTATCTTTGATTTTTAAATCAGCAGTACAACATGGTCTTGTATAAATAGGCGTACCCCCTGATTTTGCAATTTTTTCTTTATATGATGGAAAATCATCTAAGTCTTTAGGGGCTCTTCTCTCACTTTCACCGCTAAAACCATCTAATCGATCCTTGACATAAGTGGCGTAACTTATTTTTGACATTTCACCATCACTTACAATGTCAATCCCGATATCGATTTGTTTTTTTACAATTTTGTTTACATCTTCTTCAATTATCTTATCAAGTTCTCCTTGATCGAATAATTCATTTTTATCTTTTCTAAATAGTATCTCAGATAGCTTTTTTGATCTTGGCAGACTTCCAACATGTGTAGTTTTAATTTTATCCATAGTTTTTACATTAATATTTGTTTCCAAATAGCCACTTCATCAAACAATACCCATTCTCTTATTATTTTATCATCTCTTAATTCTGCATGATTTATACCCATTATAAATAAATCTTTGTCAGTCTTTTTTCCAAATTCTTCACTGTCTTTAGAGTGCTTCCCACTTAAAAACCATCTGATCGTAGCTTTTTGATTGTTATTTATTTCATCCAATGATGCAACATGTTCGATTGTAAATTTTATTTCAGAAAATATATTTTTTAAAGAGCTCCAATATTTAATTATATCTTCACTGCCATTTCCTACTTTATTACTTGGCCAAAATAGACTGGCTGCTCTATCATAATCTTCAAAATCATAATCATTGTTAAATATTTTCTTTAAAATATTGGAATATAAATAACCTGATGAAACTTCATTAACTTTTACTGGAGTATACTCTGACTTTTTATCAGAAGATCTATTAAAAACTTTGATAGCTTTAGATATGCCACCTTCTTTATCAATTAAATGCCTTGCAAATTGTTCAGGTGTATAACCCAGCTGTCGAACCATTGCACCTTGATCTCTCACAATCCACTCATCATAAACTTGATTATTTTTACATGCACAGTCAGCTATAACTCTATAAACAATTTTGTTTCCAGTTTTTTTTCCGTAATACCCGTCATTTAAATGTGTAGCTTTGCTAAGAATTCTGTGAGATGAATGATATCCTACATCGTCATTTCCACTCCAAATTACATCTTCACCTAATAATTGTCTGTCTGGAAATTCGTCTAAAGTTTTATAGGTTGCATCAATAACAGGTTTAAAACCATAGGTTACTCCAAAAGGTGATCTTACAGGGATATTCTCTGAATAATATTCGGATATCGACTCGACATCTTTCCCTTCCCAAATTTGTTTAGTAATTTTTAAAATGTAATCAGTTAAATTTTTATAATTACTATCAAATCCTTTCATTAGATCTGACTAACAAAATTTAAAATACTAATTTCTGAATTATTACAAGAGATATCTATTTTGCTATTCAAAGGAACTGAAAAAGTATCTCCTTTTTCTAATTTTATATTTGAGTTTCCTATTACTATTTTCCAATTACCTTCTTGAGCAAAAAGAACGGTTGGCTTTATACATTCAATATCTTTAATGTCACCAGATATAGAATTTAATGTTGTTAAATTAAATCCAGTATCTTGTTTGATTGAAGGTTCATAAGTTTTTTTATTAAATTTGTTTCCTAATACTTGATATAATTTAATACCATTAACTTCATCGCTGATATTGTTTTGTTTAGTTCTATAAATATTTTTTTCTAATTCTTCTGGCAAATAATTATCAAATCTTTCTAATTCATCTTGAGTGATAGGCTCTATCATCTTTCTACCGTTAGGTACTTCAACCTTTTTTAAATCAATTAACGAATTATCATCAAGCAATGCCATACCAGTCTCTTTTGCTTTTTTTAAAATTTCTGGAACCCATGTTATTATACCAGGATCATCTCCGCCTAATACAACGAACATCAAACTTTCTTTATCTCCAACATTTTCAAATGCTCTGAACATATTTGTAGGCATTGAAATTATATCGCCAGCTTCTAATATTGTTTCCTGTTTTCCATCAGCACCCCAATAAAATCTCCATTTACCTGAGTAAATTACAAACACTTCAGCCGTAGTATGACTGTGAAGACCAGATCCATTTTTTGGCATAGCACTCACTGCTCCTAAATTATACCCATGTAAAGACTGTATTTTTATTAATTGTTTGGTGTCTTCAGCAACTCCGCGTCCAATAATTGTATAATTTTTTCTTTCTTTATGACCTTCTAGCCTCCCTTCTACAAAAGGAAGACTGCTTGGAACCAGGTCATTAAATTTTGCCAATCTATCAATCATATTCTTGTTTATTTATGTCTATTTAAATATAAATTGCAACTTATGCAAATAGAACAATTTGATACAGGACTTAAAAATCAAAATAATTTTCAAGAATTAAAAATCACAGCTGAAGAAAATAAACAAAATAAACAAATAGTTAGAAATTATTTGAACAATACTTACAAGCTTGGACGATCTAATATAGAAGAAAATTTAAGCAAATATTTTAGTGAAGATGTAAACATTAAATGTTTTTTTCCATTAAATGAATTTAAAGGTTTGTCTAATTTTAGAGATAAATTTTGGACTCCACTTTTTGATGCGTTTCCTGATTTAGAGAGAAGAGAACAACTCGTTATAGGTGGAGCCTTTAGAGATAAATTTCAAGTTGGAACAATATCTACCTTATCAGGAATTTTTAAAAAGAAATGGCTTAATGTAGAGCCAAATTTTAAAATGGTAAATTTAAGATGCTGTGAGATACACGAATTAAAAAACGATAAAATTATTGAAAGTCACATTTTAATCGACACAATAAATTTTCTAAATCAAGTAGGGAAGTTTCCAATAAATCCTTCAAGAGGGTATGAGGGCATTTGGATGACACCAATAAACACAGATGGTGTAAATTTTTACGAAAATAATTTAGAAGTTTCAAAAGCTACTCTAGATCAATCTCTTACCATGCAAAGAAGTTTAAACATTAAACCAGAATTAGAAGCATCATCTGACTCTGATTTAAAAGAAAAACTTCTTAATCACCCACAAAAAGATTTTTGGCATGAAAAAATGATTTGGTATGGACCTAGCGGTATAGGTACGGCGCGCTCTTTGGAAGGTTTCATTGACCATCATCAACTTCCTTTTAGAAAAACATTTAAAGAGAGAAATTACTGGGAACTAGGACATTATTGTGAGTTAGGAGATGGTAAATTTTCACTTACTGCTGGATGGCACAGTATACAAGCAGTGTATGGTTCAAATGATTGGCTAGGATATAATTCAAACAAAAATAAAGTAACCATGAGAGTTATGGATTTTTACCATCATGATGAGGGAAAAATTAGAGAAAATTGGGTGCCAATAGATTTGGCACACATACTCAGCCAGATTGGAGTAGACATTTTTAAATAGTAAGAATTTATTTTAATGAGGCCGTAGTTTAACGGCCTCAAAAATTTAAGATTTTAGTTTATCCACTTATTTACAGTAGACATATTATTTTTAACCCATTCTTCTGCCATATCGTCAGCATCCATTTCATCTCTTCCAACTTTTAATATCCATTGGTTGATTACTTTAGGGTCCATAGCCATTTGACTTAAAAATTTAGCAGCTTTTGGATTTCTTTTTTCCAAAGATTTTGAATAAGCTACATAAATAGTCGCTTGTCTACTTTTGCACGGAAACTCTGATACTTCTAACCAATCTTCAGCATCTAAGTTCATATTTGAATCACATCCTTCAGTGTAAGCAGGCTCACCAATTTCATGTAAGTCATAAGCTGCATGTAACCATTCTGGTGTCCAATAATAAAATAATATTGGCTTTTGATTATCAATTGCATCTTTTAATTGTGCTTTAAAAGTATCTTGTGGAATAATATTTGGTTCCCAAAGGTCAGTTAAACCATAACTTTTAAATTTAACTTGCCACATTTTTGTAGATTTCCATCCAGCATCACCGGCCCAGTATTCACCTTTACCATTGCCGTCTGTATCAAACATCGCTGCAACGTTTGGATCTTTCATTGCTGCAACATCTGGAACTTTGCTTTTTAAAAATGCGGGAACATACATATCTTGAGTTCCTTTATAAGGTGTGTTGACAGCTACAGTTTTGTTTCCATCAATATATTGATCCCAAATACCTTGTCTATTCGGCATCCACAAATCTGTATAAACATCAATTTTTCCATCACCTTTGTCCATTCCAGCCATTATCAAGTTACCATCTGATAATCCCTGAACAATTTCTGCTTCAGAATTCAGAGGTCCATTAATGACAGCTTTAATAATGTGTCCAATAACTTTTGCACCAGTCCAACTTAAGTCTGAGATCATTACTTTCTCACCTGCAGCTTTAGCTGAAGTTGTAACAAGCATTATTGAAGAAAATATTAAACCTAATATTAGTTTTTTCATTTTTCCCTCTCTTTTAATTTAATGAAAGAATTATCTAATTTTTAAATACTATAATCAATTACTATTTTTCTATTATTTTGTAGCTTTCTGTACAACTCTATCAATGATCATAGCTATAAAAGCAATTGCAAGACCTGCTAAAATTCCTCTTCCAATTTTTGTGTTTGCTAAAGCCTCAACAACTATTAGACCCATTCCTCCGGCACCAATTAAAGCAGCAATAACAACCATTGATAAACACATCATGACTACTTGATTTATACCAGCCATTATAGAGGGAAGGGCAAGTGGTAACTCAACACTATACAATAGTTGTCTTTCAGTAGAACCAAAAGCGAGAGCTGCTTCTTTAATTTCTGATGGAACTTGTCTAATTCCTAAAGCTGTTAATCTTACTATTGGGGGCATTGCAAATATTACAGTTGCAATAATTCCTGGTGGTTTTCCAACAGAGAAAAAAGCAACTGCCGGTATCAAATATACAAATGAAGGAATCGTTTGCATAACATCTAGAATAGGCCTTGTAATTGTTTCAGCTCTATTTGATTTTCCAACCAAAACCCCCAAAGGCAGTCCAATTGCACAACAAATTAAAGTAGCGGTTAATACTAAAGCCATAGTATCCATTGCTGTATTCCAAAAACCAAACAAAGCGAGATAGATCAATGCAAAAGCCACAAACATGGTAACTCTAAATCCTGCAATCTTATGAGCTACAAGTAAAAATATTCCACCCGTGATTATCCAAGGTGTTCCAACAAATAAAGCAGATATTCCTTTTAATAATGACCTTATTCCATCTGTTGCAGCATCAAAAACATATCCGTGAAATGCAGTTAAATAACCAACTTTTTCTTCAATTTTTTGTGAAACATATTTATTAAGAGTAATTGTAGGCATTCCTTCTCTAGGAGGTTTTTTCTTTACATATCTAGTGCCGTCCTCATTTCTTGGATAGCTAACTTTAACAGGTCTATCTATCCAAATTAAAATAGGAAATTCAGATATAAAGAAACAATCAAATCTTTTTTTAAAAGATACCTCAGCACCTTTTTCCATTGCTCTATGTTGTTTGATACAAGTTCTTTCATCAGGAGCGAATTGTGATGATCTATATAATGTTAAAGGCCAAATTAATGCTAAAACTAAAAAAACGTTTATAAGTCTCGAGAAGTTAAAACCTGATGATGTTTTTTTACTTATTTGCCACTTATCAAATTGTTTGATGTAAACTCTATCTGCTAACCAACCAATTAATATTCTTCCTATAATAATAGTTAAAATTGCATAAATTAAAGAACTATCTTGCCAGGTTGAGTATCTATCAACCAAAAAATCTTTTTTATCTAATATTGCTTGCTCAATACCAGCGCCATATCTAAAATATAAAGTAATATTTACCGCAGCTATTAAATCTAAAAATGAACTCAGAAAAAAAAGAAACCAGTTCCCTCTTAGAGCACACCAAAAAAAACCTCCTAAAAGAGCCGAGTAGTTGATGTGATATAATTTTAATTGGTTTCTTTGAATTAAACTGAAAACTTTACTGTAATATTCGCCGTTTTGTTGGGCAAAATCTTTGAATGAGTTTTTTACTGTTTTTTCTTTACTCATATAGAGGAAAGACTACATCATTCTTTTAGTTTGAAAAACCATATTTTCGAAGTCTAACATCACCAGTTCTAGCATGCGCTTCCATTCCCTCGTACCTTGAAATTCGAGCTGCAGCAGCACCGACTTCTTTATTAGATTCTTTGTTCATTTTTTGGTAAGTAACAGTTTTTATAAATTTTCCAACGTATAAGCCACCAGTATATTTTCCTGCTCCCTTTGTTGGTAAAATGTGATTTGGTCCAGAACATTTATCACCATATGCAACTGTTGTTTCCTCACCTAAAAATAATGAACCGTAATTTTTTAAATTTTTTAAATACCAATCTAAGTTCTCAGCCTGAACCTCTAAATGTTCAGGAGCATATTCATCACTAACCTTTAACATTTCTTCTTTGGTATCACACATAATTATTTCTCCATAATCTCTCCATGCAGCATCAGCATTATTTCTGTTGTGTTCAGGTAGTTCTTGAATAACTTCCGGAACTCTTTTCATCACATAATCGCATAAAGATTTATCAGTAGTGTAAAGCCAAGCTGGAGAATCAGGGCCATGTTCAGCCTGTCCAACTAAATCATAAGCAATTATTTCTTTATCAGCTGTATGATCAGCTATTATGCCTATTTCTGTCGGTCCAGCAAATAAATCAATTCCAACTTTTCCAAATAAAATTCTTTTAGACTCTGCTACAAATTTATTTCCAGGTCCAACAATCATATCTACTTCTGGATTACCAAAGCAACCATATGCAAGCGCACCAATTGCCCCTATACCACCAATGTTCATAATTACATCTGCACCACAAAGGTTAGCCGTATAAATTATAATTGGGTTTGCACCATTTGAATCTTTGGGTGGACTTGTTGCAATTACATTCTTTACTCCAGCGACTTTTGCAGTCGTTACACTCATTATAGCAGAGGCGATATTGTTATATCTTCCACCGGGTACGTAACACCCAACCGTATTTACAGGTATTAATTTTTGTCCTGCTATTAAACCAGGTGATAATTCAACTTCTGAATCTTTTCCAAGATTTTCAAGTTGATGTTCTGCAAACTTTCTTACTCTTTCATGAGAAAACTTAATATCATCTTTAATTTTTTGATCTAAAGTTTTGTTTATTTCTTCAATTTTTTCTTTGCTAACAATTATATCACCTTCATAATTATCAAATTTTTTTAAAATATCTTTAACTCCTTGGTCCTTTGTTTTTTCTAAATCTTTTAAAATTGAACTTACTTTAGTTCTTGTTTCATCTTCACCTGTAAATGCAGTTTTTTCAGCTTTTTTTATATAAGTAATTGCCATTATCTTTCCTATAATTTTATAAATGTTTAAATTATAAAAGATGTTTATTCAACAGAAGTTTAATCTAAAGCAACAACAGCTGCAGCTATAGAAGCAAGTCTTGCTGTCGCATCATCTGATCTACTAGTTATAACAACAGGCACTTTACCTCCAACAACTACACCTGCTGCA
Organism: uncultured Pelagibacteraceae bacterium; assembly: GCA_902527605.1. GTDB lineage: Bacteria > Pseudomonadota > Alphaproteobacteria > Pelagibacterales > Pelagibacteraceae > Pelagibacter. The sequence continues at coordinate 64,302 of CABZPQ010000002.1, forward strand.
CATGCTCCCATAAAATAAATCATCATTTTTACAAGCGCATTTCCAGTTTCGACATTTGGAACTAATAATACATCAGCTTCTCCAGCAACTATATTCTCAATTCCCTTAATAGAGGCAGATTTTTTTGAAATGCTATTGTCAAATGCTAAGGGTCCAAAAATATCAGCATTAAAATTTTCTTTACTTGCCAATTCAGTTAATTCTTTAGCTTCAACCGAACTCTGTACACTATCAATTACTTCTTCTGTTGCTGAAAGGACAGAAATCTTTGGTCTTGGAATATTAATTCTATGACTAAAATCTATAACATTTCTTAAAATATGCATTTTAGTTTTTAGGTTAGGAGAAACATTCAATGCTCCATCGGTTATGATTAATGGTTTATCATCTTTTTGTAATGTCATATGCCAAATATGACTTAGTCTTGTTTTTCCAATTAATTTATATTCTCTTTTAAGAACTTCTTTCATCAATATATCAGTATGAATATGTCCTTTTACAATAATTTTTATTTTATCTTCCGATGCAAGTTTTGTTGCAATTCCTGCTGTATTATTTTCAACTGGCTCATTAATTATTTCAAAATTTGATATGTCAAATTTAAGCTCATCTGCGCATTCTTGTATTTTTTGTTTATCACCTATTAATATTGGGGTGATCAATTTTTCAGAGACAGCATCCATTACTGACATCATTGGTAATTTTTTACCTGCATTTACAATGGCTGCTTTTACACCTCTTTTTTGATGAGCTATATTAAGTAGATTTACAGGACAAACTGTGGATTTATCAGATAACATATGAGTTTAAATATTTGTTATGGTTCTAAATATCAATATTTTTTATTACGTTCGATATAAAAATAGTTTAAAATTGAACAAACGATGGAGATAGTTACAAAAATTGCACCTATAGCGTTAGCCCTTATAATGTTAGGTCTTGGATTGGGCTTATCAACTAGAGATTTTTTAAGAGTTATAAATAATCCAAAAGATTTTACAGTCGGAATAATTTGTCAATTAATCCTTCTCCCAATCGTCGCTTATATTTTACTTTTAATATTAAGATTACCAGTTGAATTAGCATTAGGATTAATGATTATTGCTGCAGCTCCTGGAGGAGTAACATCAAATGTTTTAACAAAATTTGCGAATGGAGATGTTGCATTATCTATTTCGTTAACAGCAATAGGTAGTTTAATTAGTATTTTTTCTGTTCCATTTATTGTTTTTACTTCAGCCAAATTATTAGGTGTAACTGATTTATCCTCAGATATTACAATGACTGGTATTGCTCTTAAAATGGCACTAGTTGTATCTGTGCCAGTAATTCTAGGAATGATAATTAGAAGATTCGCTGAAAACTTTATTTCCTCTAATATTAATATTGTAAATAGAATTACAGGTATTTTATTTATTGTTGTATTTGCAGCAATATGGATTGAGGAAAGAGAAAATATAATATCATACTTAGGTCAAGCGGGTTTAGCTGTTTTGATATTAAACGTAGTCATGATGACTTTGGCATTTTACATTGCAAAAGGTTTTGCAACTGGAATACCACAGAGAAAATGTATTTCTTTAGAATGTGGATTACAAAATGGAACTTTAGCTGTATTTGTAGCAACACAAATTTTCAATGATGTCGCTTACATGGTTCCAACAGCTGCTTACGCATTAATAATGTATATAACTGGATTTATATTTATATACATTCTTAAAAATTCTAATTAAGATTTATTTGATTATAGGTTCTTTTTATAAAAACATTTATTGATTTTATATTTTCATCTTGAATTTTTGACATATCTTTAAAATTTTGTTCACTGACATCAAAATATATCAATTTATTTTTGTCTAAAGAAATAAATTTGTTTTTTGTTAATTTTTTAATTTTTCTTACAACAGTTGGTCTTGGTATTCCTGTTATTTCAGAAATAGACATTGCATTAATTCCTTTTATTTTTTTATTAATAATTTTATCTCTCCATTTATCTAAATAACTATCAACTCCTTTAAGTTGCCTTCCAATTTTTGAATTATTATTCAAAATTATAGTTGCCAAAATAGTAAATATTTCCATATCACCAAAATAATTTTTCCACCTTAAACAGTAAGGGAATAAAAATTTATAAAATTGATACCAGCAAAATGAGAAATTATGTTTTATTAAGTTATTAATTTCATTACTGGACATTTCATTTTTTATAACTTTTTCTTCTTTTAAAATTTGACTAAAAACAGACAAAAGTGTGCATATATTTTTTAATGTATCATTTGGCTGTGTTGAATTGTAAGCACTTCTATCTATTGTAATCTTCTTGCCTTTTTTTTTAATTATTCCTTTTTTTTCTAGGGATATAACTTTTCTTCTGACACTTTCTTTTGGAATTTGAAGATCCTTTGATATTCTTATAAGGTTAATTTTCTCAATCTCTAATGTTTTATCATTATAAAAATTATTGAAAGTAATATTTAAATTATTTCGTCTGTAAAAATCAAACTGCTTACTAATCAAATAAATTAGAATTGTGTAAGTATCTATATCTTTGAACACTTTATAAGCACCGATTGTCCATTCAGACATAAGTTTTAAAAAAAAAGGACTTAAAATATCAAAATGATTTTTGAAAATTTTATCGATCAGCTCATCATCTAGTTCGGAATTTACACTTGGTAGCTGCTTCATAATGTATCAAAACCCAATTTGAACAATTTTAAAAGTTGAGTCAACCCATTTTGAACAGTTAAATTCTGTAAATTTTTTTTTCTATATGATTAAATAATTTAATGAGTACTGAAAGCTTAAACAGAACATCTAATATTGAAATACCTGAAAAAAAACGAAGAGTAATTCGAATGTCCCCTCGTAAAGTAAATATAGATGTTCTAAAGAAACGAGTAATCACTGAAAAGAAAAAAGAGGCACTTCAGTCAAAAATAATAATACTTTCAGTCTGTTTATCTATTGGAATACTAGGTTATTTTGCAGGTTAATTAGCTAATAGAATATCTAAATCCTTTTTAATATTTTTTGGAATTTTTATAGATTTTTCAGAGTTTGTTTTTGTTCTTAAAAACTTTTGCTCGCCAGGATAAAAGATTTTTTGTCCTTTTAGATTTGGTATTTTTTTTATTCTATTAATATTTTTTTTTATCTCTTTTTTATAATCTTTAACAAATAGATTGTCTTTAAATGCTAAAAATAAGTGACCGATATTTTGTGGCCCAGAGAAATCATCAAATGGGTCTTTTACTTTGCCACCATGATTACTTCCAACAAATACTCCAGTTAAAATATCTACCATCCAAGCTAATCCAGATCCTCTAAATCCAGCTATTGGAAGTTGTACCCCAGCTAGAGCTTCTTTTGCATTTGTAGTTGGTTTACCAAATTTGTTTAAAGCAACGCCATATGGTATTTTTTTTCTTAACTTTTCTGCAATCCTAATTTTACCTCTATTAATAATAGACATTGATGTATCCAGTATAAACGGAACCTTACTATTTGTTTGAGTTCCAAAACATATTGGATTAGTTCCAAAGACTGATTTTTTTCCACCAAAAGGCGCAATAGCTGGAGGAGCATTTGTAAATGCGAATGTTATTAAATTTTTTTTAACCGCTTGCTCAACGTAATACCCTGATAGTCCATAATGTCCGCTGTTTTTTACAGCAACTAACCCAATCCCTGTTTTTTTTGCATTTTGTATAGTTTTTTTAATTGCTTCATCTGCTGCAACAAAACCTATAGAATTATCAGCATCAATTATTGATATAGATTTTGATATATTTTTTACAGTAATTTTAGGTCTCGGATTAATGACTTTTTTTGAGATTCTTTCACAGTACATTTTTAAACGAGACAATCCATGTGAAGGCGCACCTACAAGCTCTGCATTCATAATTGCATTTGCGCAAACTATAGAGTGTTTTCTACTTAATTTAAAATTAGTAAAAATTTTAATTATTAAATTTTTAAGCTCTTTTTCATTCATAATTTATGTAAACATAATTGATTTGAAAATTAAACTATAAATTGAATATTTTTTTTATTTATTAAAATTATCTTTAAATTTATAGTAACAAAAGATTAACATTAGTCGTTTAAATTTATTATCATTAACTAATAAAAAAGTGAGGGATATATGAAAAATATACTTAAAGTAGCTTCTATGGCTCTAGTTCTTTCATTAACACTTTTCGGTATCACAAATAAAGCTTCAGCTGCAAAACTAACTTTATATTGCAGTGTTGAAATAGACGTTTGTGAAATGCTTGAACAAGCTTATGAAAAAGAAACTGGAACAAAAGTTGCTATGACAAGAGCAAGTAGTGGTGAAACTTTTGCAAAAATAAAAGCAGAAGCATCAAATCCAAAAGGAGATGTTTGGTTTGGGGGAACAGGTGATCCACATTTGACTGCAGCACAAGAAAATTTAACTGAGAAATATAAATCTGTTCATTTTAATGATTTATTACCTGCAGCTCAGAACCAAGCAAAAAATGCTGATTTTAAATCAGTAGGAATTTATGTTGGTGCATTAGGTTTTGGATACAACAAAGATCTTTTAGCAAAAAAAGGTCTTCCAGCTCCAAAATCATGGATGGATTTAACAAAACCAATATATAAAGGCGAAATACAAGTAGCAAATCCAAACTCATCTGGAACTGCTTACACTACCTTAGCCACTATTCTTCAAATATTTGGAGAAGATAAAGGTTGGGATTACATGAAAAAACTTCATGTAAACATAAATACATATACTAAATCTGGTTCAGCACCTATTAAGGCAACTGGCAGAGGTGAAAACTTAATCGGTATTTGTTTCCAACATGATGGTGTGAAACAAACAAAAAAAGGTTTGCCGGTTGTTACGGTCTCTCCAGCTGAAGGAACTGGTTATGAAGTTGGATCTATGAGTATTATTGCAGGTGCAAGAAATATGAAGGAAGCAAAAAAGTTTTATGACTGGGCTTTAAGTCCCGCTATTCAAACTATGGTGTTCACTTCAGGAAAATCTTTGCAAGTGCCATCTAATACTAAAGCAAAAGCTGATCCTGATGCTCCAGACTTATCAACAATAAACTTAATTGATTATAATTTTAAAGTTTATGGAGATAAAAGTACTAGAGCGAGTTTGTTATCTAAATGGGATAACGATGTTTCTGTAATTCCTAGATAAGGAATTATAATGAGAGGGCTCGTTATCTGTTGGATGCTCATCGGAGTATTTGGTTTCCTAATATTTCCATGGTATGTAACAGGTGACGGGTTTTTCTCAATAAACTGGATATTAGAATATTCTTTAGAAGATTACGGTTCTGTATTACCACAGGTATTTATAAATAAAAAATATTGGCTTCTTCCTTTAGTTGTTCCTTTATTTTTTCCATTATCAACCTTAAAATTAAATCAGAATAATCCCATTTATTCCAAAATTTTCTTGTACTCAGGATTGTTTGGCATTTTTTATTTTATTCTTCAGGGGTTTTCAATTGGTATAAGAGGGTGGAATTTTGAAATCTTTCAATCGATTTTTGGCGATGTAGAAAATCAATTTGGAGTAGGGTCTGGTGCAGTTCTTTTATGCTCTACATTTATTTTTTATATTACACACGGACTATCCTCACGTGGGTGGTTGAATGGAGATAATTTTATTGTAGGAAGCATAGGAAGCATAATTATTTTAGTTTCAACTTTCGTTTTTTTTCCTATTTTTAGAATGTTTGCTGTTGCCTTTAAAGGCACAGAGGGTGGATATGAAATCAGTAATTTTTCAACCAAAATATTTAATAAAGGAATTTGGGGCCTAGATTGTTTGTATAGTGATTATGCATGTGGTGTTTTTTGGAACACTGTTACTATGGGAACACTTACAGCTTTCTCTTCAACAATTTTGGGTTTAGGTTTTGCTTTATTAATTGCAAGAACAAGTTTTAAATTTAAAAAAACGATTAGAATTTTATCTGTTTTACCAATCATAACACCTCCATTTGTAATCGGTTTAGCAATAATAATATTATTCGGTAGAACGGGAGTTGTAAGTTCTTTTCTTGAATGGGCATTTGAGATTGAGCCCTCGAGATGGATTTATGGTTTACCCGGAATATGGTTTGCACAAACTCTTGCTTTTACACCTATTGCTTTTTTAGTTTTAATAGGAGTTGTTGAAAGTGTAAGTCCTGCAATGGAAGAGGCTTCACAAACATTGAGAGCTTCAAAATGGCAAGTTTTTAAAACTGTTACATTGCCTTTAATGAGACCTGGAATTGCCAATGCATTTTTGCTTGGCTTTATTGAAAGCTTAGCTGATTTTGGAAATCCACTAGTGCTAGGTGCCGAATATGATGTTTTATCTACAGAAATATTCTTTGCAATTGTGGGTGCGCAGTATGATGAAACTAAAGCTGCAATATTAGCAATGATTTTATTAACCGTTGTTCTGGTAGTGTTTTATCTTCAGAACCAATGGTTGGGGAAAAAATCCTATATTTCAATTTCTGGGAAAGGTGATAGTGGAGTTCATCCTGAATTACCAAATAATACTAAGTGGATAATTTACTCAACTGTTCTACCTTGGGCGCTCCTTACATTTATAATTTATATTATGATTATGTTTGGTGGATTTGTAGAGATGTGGGGTGTCGATCACAGTTTTACATTAAGACATTATGTTGAAGCATTTAGTGTTGAATGGGTTAAAGAAAGAGGAATTTTGTGGACTGGTACCGCGTGGAATTCTTTTAACACTACTTTTGCGATAGCATTAATTTCATCATTTCCTACTGCTGCAATAGGTATTTTAACAGCATATCTTCTTACAAGACACAAATTTAAAGGAAAAAATGCTTTCGAATTCGGCACAATGTTAAGTTTCGCAATACCTGGAAGTGTTATAGGTGTGAGTTACGTTTTTGCGTTTAATGTTCCGCCACTTGAACTTACAGGAACAGGAATTATTTTGGTAATCGCTTTTGTATTTAGAAATATGCCTGTTGGGGTTAGGGCAGGTATAGCTTCAATGAATCAATTAGATCCTCATTTAGATGAAGCATCATCAACATTGAATGCATCTAGTTCTCAAACATTTAGGAATGTAATTCTTCCATTGCTTAAACCTGCAATTACTGCTTCTTTAGTTTTTAGTTTTGTTAGAGCAATGACGGCAATTAGTGCTGTTATATTCCTTGTTAGTGCTAATTATGATTTAGCTGTCTCATATATATTAGGAAGATTAGAAAACAATGATTATGGTCTAGCAATTGTTTATTCATCTGCATTAATTGTTGTTATGTTATTTACAATAACATTAATGCAATTAATAATAGGTAAACGTAAATTAGGGAGAAGAGAGCAAACAGAAGGAATATTACAAGGAAATTTTGGATAATGAAAAAAGCAGAAGTAAAATTTGAAAATATTACAAAAAAATTTAATGAGACTGTTGCTGTTGATAATGTGAGTTGTACTTTTGAAGCTGGAACACTGACTACATTACTAGGTCCTTCTGGATGCGGAAAAACTACTTCTTTAAGAATTATTGCTGGTCTAGAAAGAGCTACTAGTGGAAGAATTTTAGTAGAAAATGAAGATGTAACGTTATTACCAGCAACAGATAGAGATGTATCTATGGTATTTCAATCTTATGCTTTGTTCCCACATATGAGTGTGCTTGAAAATGTATCGTATGGTTTAAAGATGATAAATGTTCCAAAAGAAGAATTTACAGAAAAGTCTTTAGAAACTCTTAAGTTAGTTAATCTAGAAGGTTATGAAAATAGGATGCCTTCTGAGCTATCTGGAGGTCAGCAACAAAGAGTAGCTGTTGCAAGAGCAATTGTGCTGAAACCTAAGGTTCTACTTTTTGACGAGCCTTTATCTAATTTAGATGCAAAATTAAGAAGACAAGTAAGAGAGGATATTAGAGAAATTCAACAAAAACTTGGAGTAACTACAATTTATGTAACTCATGATCAAGAGGAAGCATTAGCAATTTCTGACAAAGTAATTGTAATGAACAATGCTATTATTGCTCAACAAGGTAGTCCAAAAGAATTGTATAACTTTCCTAAAACTAAATTTGTAGCCAACTTCATAGGAGACGCAAATGTTGTTAAAGCTGAAATCATAAATCAAAATAATAATATTTACGAGATTCAATTAGCAGAAATGAAAATTAATATAGAAAGTGATCAAAAATTAGAAAGTTCAGTTTCTGTCTCTTTAAGACCAGAAAAAATAACTATTTCAAAAAGTTCTGAAGAAAACTCAATACATGCATCTGTTAATAATGCGTCATTTGTTGGAAATAGTTATCAGTATATAGTTAATTCAAAAGTTGGTAAGATTTACGTAGTTTCTAGCGATACAAATGAAATATTTAATGTTGGAGAAAACGTTTATTTAAATTTCGACAAAAAAGAATTACGGTTACTCGACGATTAAGGATTAACCTTTGCCTCTCCAAGGTATCGTCTTATCTATAATTTTTCTCAAAGTTACATCAAAAAGAAGACCCAACATACCCATTATAAAAATTGTGATCCAAATTACTTCATATTGAAAATACTTTTTGGCAACATTTTCAACAAATCCAATTCCAGTTGTACCTGCTAAAAATTCTGCTGCAACTAAAGTGCCCCAGCACATACCAACAGCTACTCTAATACCTGTTAAAATTTCAGGTAAAGAATTTGGAAAAATAACATATCTAAGTATTTGTCTTTTAGAAGCACCAAGAGAATGCGCTGCATGAATTTTAGATAACTGCGTGCCTGATGCTCCTGCTCTAGCTGAAATAATCATTATAGATAATGAGACCATAAATAATAAAAATACTTTTCCAGTGTTATCAATCCCCAAAACCGAGATTATTAAAGGAGCCCACGCAAGAGGAGGTACTGGTCTATAAAGTTCAATTAATGGATCAAAGAAACCTTTAGCAAATCTATTTAAGCCCATGAAAAGTCCTAATGGTACACCAATCAATATTCCAAAAACTAATCCAAGAAAAACTCTTAAAAATGAATCCCAAATATGACCATAAGGAACAGGAATTTTAAATAATTTAAAATCACCTGTAACAATTTTTAAAACTTTACCTTTAAAATTTTGCTTAACCACACCATCTTTAGTGTGAACCGGATATTCTCCAGGCAAAACATCAGCTATCCAATCTGGCAATATAAAGCCAATTATCTGGCTTACATCCATCATATCAATCCATAGAAGTGGGATATTTTTGTAACCTACACTTGGCTTAGACATTAAAATAAATTTATTAAGTGTGTCCGAGGGTTTTGGTAACCATCTACCTGAACCTTGCTCAGAACAACTAGGACCACTTGCAACTATAGTTCCTGCAGGGAATAGAAGAATGTCAATTAATCTTAAACCTCCTTGCTCAGTTTTTTGAAGATTATCAAATTCAATTATTGCATTTTGCATTTCATTAAGAGCATTAGGTGGATAAATACTTGCAAATTCAATTCTTCTTGCAATTTTTACAATGTTTTTTGCGTAAGTAGATGCCACTTCCTCAGTGTCATCTAAATTTTTTCTATATAATTTTATCTCTGATTTAAGTTCTTTTATTGCATTTTTGAATTGAGGATTATGGTTTCTTAATTTAAAAAATTTATCATTAATTTTTTTTAATTGTTCAGCTGCAGCGTGAAATTTTAACCCTCTATCAGTTTCAGGCACTAAAGGTACTTCAATAGTGTTTTCTATTGATCCTGTGCCGGCACTTACAGTTACTATACCCCAGCTTCCTTGCTCAGCAATTGCCTTTTGTCTTTCATTTTTTTGCTCTGGTGTTTCAAATGGATAATCTTTCTTTTGAAAATTAGTGCTTAACATTCTAATTTCATCAGTCATCTCATCTATTTTAATTTTTGTGTTAATCTCCATTAGATTATCGTTAGTAAGTAATGGAATTAATTTCTTTGTTTTATTAATAAAACCAACTAATGCAGTTTTCTGTATGTTGCTTAAATCTGGCGAATTTTGAATTTCTAAACTTATTTTTTTAAGATTTTTATTTTCTATTTTTATTATTGAAGTACTTTTGAATTCTCTTTCTTCAATTGGAAATTGATATTTTAATCCTAGTAAAGACTCATTTATTTTTGCGACCTGACATAATTCATTTGCTGATTTTGGATAAAATCCTTTCGCAATATCCCAAGAATAATAAAGCCAAACCAACAATATTGCACTGCTTCCGACAATTATCCAATGAGTTCCACCTTTTGCTCTTTCTGGATTTCCAAAAACTGCATCAACTTTTTCTGTTTTTATTAATCGTCTTCCATAAAGTATGCACCCGATAATTGATACGAGAATTAATATTGTTATTATTTGAGTAAACATTTAATTTTCTTTTCCCATAATTTCTTCCTCCATGTTCCAAATCATGGATAAAATTTCTTCTCTTTTTGATGAAAAATCTTTATTTTTTTTTATTTCTCTTAAATCTTCTTTTAATCCCATCTCTGCAAATGGAAGATTATACTCTTTATGTATCCTACCTGGTCTTGGTGCCATTACGTACAATCTTTCACCAAGCAGTAGTGCTTCCTCAACTGAGTGCGTAATTAAAATAATTGTTTTTCCAGTTTCTTTCCAAATTTTCAAAACTAAAGATTGCATTTTTTCTCTTGTTAGAGCATCAAGAGCACCTAAAGGCTCATCCATTAAAATCAAATCAGGATCATTGATTAAACACCTTGCAAGCGCTACTCTTTGCTGCATTCCTCCAGACAATTGATATGTTGGGGTATTACCAAATCCTTTTAAGCCAACAATCTCTAGCCACTCATCAACTTTTTTTGAAGTTTCTATAGGATCTTTTTTTTTCATTCTAAGACCAAAGTTGACGTTCTCTGCAACAGTCAACCATTCAAATAATGCACCTTGTTGAAAAACCATGCCTCTTTCAACTCCAGGTCCGTCAATTTCTTTACCATTCAAAGTTATATTTCCAGATGTTGGTCTTAAGAAACCAGCTGCAATATTTAACAAAGTTGTTTTTCCACAACCAGAAGGCCCAAGAACAGTTAATAGTTCTCCTTTTTTTAATTTGAAATTTAAATCTTTTAAAGCATGAACAGTCTCTCCTTTTGGAGTTTTGAAAATCATGTTTAGATTTTGAGATATCAAATCACTCATTAGCTGACTTTATATAAAATATTTACTTAAAAAAATAGGCACCAATAAAATTGGCGCCTATTTAATTATTTTAATCTTTAAATTATAAAGGTAAGAAACTAGTGTCTACTGCTCCACCTGGAGTTCCCATTCCTTTTAAGAATGCATCTAAGTTTCCGCTTTCCATAGATTTTTTAGTTTCTTCTGGAGTTAAGAATTTGAAACCACTTAAAGTTTCTTTCATATCAGCGACTTTCATCTCTGAAGCTTTCGACATAGAATTCATATCGCTTTTTCCATTTCTATATCTTTCATTTGCTTCGTGAGTTACTTCAATAAAAGTTCTCAACATTCCAGGATTTTCCTTCATAAACTTGTCTGTTACAGAAGTAATATCTATTCCTAAAATACCTGCATCTCTTGCTTCTTGAACAGTTAAAAGTCTTGATCCTACAGCAACTGCAGCTTTGATAGAATTACCACCAAATAGACATGCCATTACTACATCTCCACTTACTAATGCAGCCGCACCTTCTTCAGGGTCCATTTGAATAATATCCATTTTGCTTCTGTCAGCTCCAACAACTTTCATACTTTCGTCGAAAACGTACTCAGCCATAGTACCTAACGGAACAGCAACTTTTTTACCTTCTAATTCAGTTGCATTTGCTTTTGTTATTCCTGATGCATTAGATGTTACACAAGTTGTTCCACCCATTCCGTATTCCATTGCAATATCAACTAATTTGATAGGTGCATTTGATTTTACAGCATTAATAAATGGTACTAAACCTTGTGAGTAAGAAATATCAATATCTCCTGCTAACATTGCATCTGTCATTGCTCCACCATTTGTGAAGTTTGTCCATTTTACTGGAACTCCTAAAGCTTTAGCAAAATTCTTTTTTTGCATGTCCTCTAAATTTGGACTTGGCCACTCTAGAAAGTATGCAACTCTAACTTCGTTGGCGGCAGAGTTTGCTGCTGTGATTGTTAAGTTTAGAGCAAATAAACTTCCTAAAATGAAACTAATTATTTTTTTCATTTCATCTCCTGTTAATTAAATTTAATTATCGATATTTAAGTTTAAATTTTCTTTTAAGTAAATGATGAATAAATTACACAGGCTTCAAAAGTCATAAGTTACAACCTATAGTTGCGGTCATTTAACATAGCAAGTATGACTAAAATTTACTGGTTAATTTATATAATTAGTCTATGAATCGAAACATAATTATGAGTTCAGAAAAACCTCAAATACCAAATTCTTTAAATGAACATTGGATGCCATTTACATCCAATAGAGATTTTAAAGAGTCTCCTAGATTGATTGTAGAAGCAAAAGGTGTTTATTTAAAAAATCATCAAGGTCAAACTCAGATAGATGCAAGCTCGGGATTATTTTGTAATCCTTTAGGTCATGGAAGAGAAGAAATTATTAATGCAATTACAAATCAATTAAAAAAATTAGACTATGCTCAACCATTTCAACAAGGTTTTGGAGGTTCATTTGAACTTGCAACAAAAATTTCAAAACATACACCAGGGAATTTAAATAGAATTTTTTATACAATTTGTGGATCTACTGCTGTTGAGACTGCAATTAAAATTGCAGTTGCATATCATAAAGCAAGAGGTGAAGGACATAGATTTAGGTTTGTTGGAAGAGAAAGAGGCTATCATGGAATGAATATTGGAGCTACTTCTGTTGGCGGAATGATTAACAACGTGAAAACATTTGCCAATGTTTTGATGCCAGGTGTTCTTCACATGAGACATACACATTTACCAGAACATAAATTTGTTTCAGGTCAACCTGAAACTGGCGCAGAGATGGCAGAAGATCTTGAGAGAATTTGTACAAATTTTGGTTCAGAAAATATTGCAGCTTGCATTGTTGAACCAATTGCTGGATCAACAGGAACTTTAGTTCCACCAAAAGGATATTTACAAAGACTAAGAGAAATTTGCGATAAGCATGGTATTTTATTAGTTTTTGACGAAGTTATTACAGGTTGGGGAAGAACAGGTTCACCTTTTGCATCTCAAGAATACGGAGTTACACCTGATATTATAACAATGGCTAAAGCTACAACAAATGGAATAAGTCCTTTAGGTGCAGTTGCGTGTAAAGAAGAAATTTATGACACAGTTATGGATGGATCTCCAAAAGGAACAATAGAATTATTTCATGGTTACACTTACTCTGGAATTCCTGTCTCAGTAGCTGCAGGCTTAGCGGTTCAAGATATTTTTGAAAAAGATGATATCTTTAATAGAGCAAAAAATTTATCTCCATATTTCCAAGAAGGTTTAATGTCTTTAAAAGATATTGATGTTGTTGATAACATAAGAGGTTATGGAATGATGGGTGGTATTGATATTAAAATGCATAAAAAACCTGGCGCAGCAGGATTTACATGTTTCAAACACTGTTATGATGCAGGAGTTAACTTTAAAGCGACTGGAGATTGTTTAATTATTGCTCCAATGTTTATCTGTGAAAAAAAACATATTGATGAAATAATCGAGAAACTAAGAACTGGTATTACAAACTATTCAAAAAGCAAAAAAAATTAATTTAATTCTATGAAAATCGGGGTTCCAAAAGAAATAAAGCCTCAAGAAAATAGAATTGGACTCACTCCCGAAAGTGTAAAGACATTAACTTCTAATGGCCACGAAGTTTTAATTGAAAATAATGGAGGTTTTGAAGCAGGATTTGAAAACGATCATTACGTATCAAGTGGAGCAAAAATAGTTAATACAGCTGAAGATATATTTAACGACTCCGACATCATTGTTAAAGTCAAAGAGCCACAACCTAGCGAAGTAAGAATGATAAGAGAAAATCAAGTTGTCTTTACGTATCTTCATCTTGCTGCAGCCAAGGAACTGACACAAGGTTTAATAGACAGCAAATCAATATGCATCGCTTATGAAACAGTCACAGATAATAACGGAAGACTTCCTTTGTTAGCACCAATGAGTGCAGTAGCTGGAAGAATGTCAGTACAAGCGGGTGCACATTGTTTAGAAAAAAATCAAAAAGGCCGTGGTCTTTTGTTAGGAGGAGCTCCTGGTGTAGAGCCTGGAAATGTAGTTATACTTGGAGGTGGAGTAGTAGGAGAGAATGCTGCTATAATTGCAACAGGCATGAAAGCCAAAGTTAATATTGTAGATAAATCTGAAAAAAGATTAAACGAACTTACCCAAATGTTTGGAGATAAAATAATACCTAATTTAAGTGATAAAACTGATTTAGAAAAATTAATTTCTGAATGTGACTTGTTAGTAGGTGGAGTTTTGATACCAGGTGCTGAGGCACCAAAATTAGTTACAAAGAATATGTTAAAAAAAATGAAAAGGGGATCAGTAATTGTAGATGTTGCAATTGATCAAGGAGGATGTGTTGAAACCAGTAAACCGACTACTTTTGCAGAACCAACTTTTATAATAGATGATATAATTCATTATTGCGTTGCAAACATGCCTGGTGGTGTTCCTAGAACATCAACAATTGCATTGAATAAAGCAACGCTTCCTTTTTTATCTAAATTAGCAAAAGATGGGTACTTAAAAGCTTTAAATGATGATCAAAATTTTCAAGCAGGATTAAATGTATTTAAAGGAGGTGTTACTCATAAAGCTGTAGCTGATGTATTTGGTCATGATTATTTGCCAGCTCAAAAAGCATTGCTTAATTAAAATCCCTAATTTTTCTTGCTTTTTCATAAATTGACAAAAAAAAAATTAATTCTATATAGCAGTTATAATTTTAAAAATTATTCCTGAATTTAACATTCATTTATTTCTCTCTTTTTAGTTGAATTCACCTCCTCGAAAGGGGAGGTAAAAAGGAATTATATCCCTTTGTTTATTAAATTATATATTTGGTCTTTGTCAGTTAAACCAATTTCTCTTGCTACTTCACTTTCACCTTTAAAAACTACTATAGTGGTCCAATAATTAACACCTAAAGCTTTAGCAATATCTTCATGTTCTGTTTGCTCATAAAATAAAAACTCAACATCTTTAAAGTCTTTCATTGCTTGATCGAAAACTTTTGTTTGTGCTGCACATGTTGAACAATATTCGTTCCAAGAATTAATAACAATTGTTTTACCAGATTTTTGAATTTCTAATAATTTTTTCAGATCAAAATTTGTGGTTTTTTCAAAACCAAATGAGATATTTGGTATTAAGAATAAAATTAGAAAGACAAAATATTTTTTCATGAGCTTTATTTAATTATCTGGTCATTCTTTTCAAGATGTTTTCTTTCAAAAATATTTGATGAAACAAAACTGCTAAAATATGCAATGAGATTAAAACTATTAATATATAATTTGAAATAACATGAACATTGTAAAATTGATCTGCTAAATCAAAGTTATCTTCAATCCTTAATTTAAAAATAAAAAAATTTAGTTTTTCACCATTAAATAGCTTTTTTAAAATTCCTGATGTTGTTATTGTTAAAAGTGCGACATAAAGAGCGAAATGATTCAATTTCGCAATCAAGTTTTGTCCAAAGAATGCCTCAGGCATTAGTTTTGGGGACTTGCTAAAAAATTTATAAATTAACCTAAATAAGGTTATGTAAAATATGGATATTCCTACAATTACATGTACATTTTCAATAGTTATTCTTAAATCCGAAAAATCTAATCTGACCAAAATAAACCCCATTGGTATCTGAGCAATTAGAAGGAGCAAAGTGAACCAATGGAAAAATTTAGCTAACCAACTATATTGTAATGTTATACTGTCAGACATGAGCTATTTTATAAAAATAAATAATATTTTCAAAATAATGTTTATTGTAGCACTTTCTTTTTCATTTAATTCTAATGTTTTATCAGAAGAAAGCGCAAAAGACATTATAAAGAAAAGAAAGTCTTTATTCAGTCAAAATTATAAACTAGCAAAAAGAATTAGTATTTTACTTAACGAAGTTGAAATTGAGGACTCAAAAAAACTGATGATTAGAATGAGTGATAATTATTTAGAATTACTAAATTTATTTCCAGAAAATACAAAAGAGGGACACGGAACAGAGGCTTTACCAATTATTTGGGAAGAAAAAGATGAATTTAATGCTCTAATGAAAAAATCATCTGATCAAATGATAAAGCTAGCTTCAATTATCGAAGACCAAGATGATTTTAGAGCAGCTTTGAAACAATATATGTGGTCGAGTTGTAAAGCTTGTCATAGCAGATATAGGGCTCCACACTAATGAAAAAGTATTTTTTTATTTTTATTGTTTTATTTTATGCAGATACTGCTTTCTCTCATTCGCACTACCCCATAACTAGAGATTCATTAGAAGCAATTAAAAATGGCAAGATATTATACAATCAATATTGTGTTTCTTGTCACCAAGCAAATTTAGCTGGAGCTACAAATTGGCAAGGTTTAGATGAAGATGGGCATAGAAAAGCACCGCCTTTAAATGGAACTGGTCATACTTGGCATCATACAGATGAGTTACTACATAGAATGATAAAGTATGGATTTGCTAAATTGATAAAAAATTATGAAGGCAAGATGATGGGTTTTGGTGATAAAATAAGTGATGAAGGTATTGATAACATTCTTTCGTACATTAAATCTTATTGGAAAGATGATATTTATGAATATCATTTAGAAATGAGCAAACAATGAGTTCAGAAGCAATTAATTTTAATTGGTCATGCAAACATACTTGGAAAAGAAGCGCAAAAAATACCGCTTGGTGTTTACTAGGCTGTGCAATTGGTGACTTTGGAACTATATTGTATTTTCAGATAACAGGAATTCCCTGGCCTGTTTTAGCCATCATGACATTAGCAATTATAAATGGTTTGATTACAAGTATTATTTTAGAAACTATAATTTTACTAAGACAAAAACTTGATTTTTCCAAAGCATTAAAGACTGCACTTGGTATGAGCTTTATATCAATGGTCAGTATGGAAATAGCCATGAACCTCACAGATGTAATTTTAACAGGTGGAGCTATTTTAAATTGGTGGGTAGTACCAATAATGCTTTTAGTTGGATTTTTAACTCCATGGCCTTACAATTACTGGAGATTAAAAAAATATAATATTGCTTGTCACTAAAAACATCTCTATATCAAATTAAGACCTCAGATAATGACTAAAGATTTAATAACAATTGATGGCCTTTCAAAGGTATACGACAATGGATTTAACGCTTTAAAAACTGTTAATCTAAATATAAAGCAAGGAGAAATTATTGCTATGCTTGGACCAAATGGAGCTGGCAAAACTACACTGATAAGTATTGTATGTGGTATAGTTAAACCAACTTCTGGAGTAATTACAGTAGATGGTTTTGATATTATAAAAGATTATAGAGAAACAAGATCAAGAATAGGACTGGTCCCCCAAGAAATTTCACTAGAACAATTTGAAACGGTTTTTAACAATGTTTCATATTCAAGAGGCTTATATGGAAAAAAGCCAAACCCCCAACATATAGAAAAAGTTCTAAAAGATTTTAGTTTATGGGATAAAAAAGATTTAAGGTTAAATCAGCTTTCAGGAGGAATGAAAAGACGTGTAATGATAGCAAAAGCATTATCACACGAACCTTCGATATTATTTCTTGATGAACCAACAGCAGGCGTTGATGTAGAATTGAGAAAAGATATGTGGAAAGTTGTAGAGGGATTAAGGAAAACAGGAGTAACTATAATATTAACAACACACTATATTGAAGAAGCAGAGGCAATCGCAGACCGAGTTGCTGTAATTAATCAAGGAGAAATCATTGTTGTTGATAATAAAATAGATTTATTAAAAAAGATGGGTCATAAAAAATTAACCATTGAATTACAAGATAAAGTCGAAAAAATTCCAGCAGAACTTAATGAATATAATCTATCAATATCTAATGATAATTATTCATTAATTTACAACTATAACTTACATGCTGAAAGAACAGGCATCACAAAGATGCTTCAAGATTTAAAAAATGCAGGTTTGAGGATGAGAGATTTAAAAACAGAGCAAAATAATCTTGAAAAGATTTTTGTGACATTGGTAAAGGAAAATAATGAGGATTAATTTTTACGCATTAAGAGCAATTTATTTTCATGAAATGGATAGATTTAGAAGAACATTAATACAATCTCTTCTTTCTCCAGTTTTATCTACTTCATTATACTTTATAGTATTCGGCTCGGTAATCGGGGATTATGTACAAAAAATTGATGGCATTAGTTATGGCTCTTATATAGTTCCAGGATTATTGATGTTAACATTATTAACGCAATCTATCAGTAACACTTCTTTTGGAATTTTTTTTCCTAAATTTAATGGAACAATTTATGAAATTTTAGCAGCTCCAATTTCTACTGTAGAAATTGTAATTGCTTATGTTGGTGCAGGTGCAACTAAAACCTTAATTGTTGCTGCAGTAATTTTCTGCACTTCACTTTTCTTTGCAGAAGTAAATGTAAAGTTTCCTTTACTAATGATTTTCTTATTAATTCTAGTTGCTTTTACTTTTGCTTTGTTTGGGTTTTTAATTGGACTTCTTAGTAAAAATTTCGAGCAAATGTCTATAATACCAACAATTGTCATAACACCAATGGTATTCTTAGGTGGAAGTTTGTATTCGCTAGATATGCTCCCAAGTTTCTGGCAAACAGTCACTTATTTTAATCCTGTTGTATATTTAATTAATGGGCTGAGGTTTGCATTTTATGGAGTTTCTGATTTTGATATTTGGATAAGTATTTCAACAATGTTTATATTTTTAATTGTATGTGTAACTATTGTCTCAATTATACTTAAAAAAGGTTATAATATAAAAAATTAATTTGACTGTTGACCAGATAATTCCTGCAATATTTTTAATATTAGTCTTAATATTAGTTCTACCTAATTTTCTCAGATCAAACTCAAATATTAAACAATTGATATCTAATTTTTCAATTTGGATAATAATTATACTTGTTATATTTGGATTGATGTATTTTTTGATGTAAATAGATTTATGATTAAATTTATTCTTCCAGCAGTACTATTAATTTTAATTATTATTTTCTGGGAAAAAATTAATGAATTTTTATTAAGCAAATTTAAAATTAAACTCAATTACATAGCTGTCATCATATTAGTTTTAATATTAGTGGTTTTATCTTTATTACTATATTTCTAATTTATAATGGAGATAAATTTTTTATTCTTTGTTAGCGTTGTTCCAGCTATCGTATTATATGGAATTGCTAAGTCAGGTTTAGGTGGATCAATATCATTAATTTCAGTTCCATTAATGACAGTAGTAATGCCATTAAATCAAGCACTTGCAATTATTTTACCAATATTAATTTTTTCAGACATTATTGCAGTTTATAGATTTAGAAGAGAGTTTGATTTTGGAACACTTAAATTAATAGTTCCATTTGCAGCTATTGGAATAATAATTGGCTCATTTACATTTACTTATTTTTCTGAGGATTTGCTTAAGTTAATAGTTGGAATAATGGGTTTTTTATTTTCTGGTCATTATTTTTTATTTAAAAAAGAAAAAACTATACCGGAAAAAAAAAACTTTTTTAAAGGGGCTATTTGTTCATCCATTGCTGGTTTTTCAAGTTTTTGTGTTCATGCGGGAGGAACTCCAACAAGTCTTTATTTGCTTCCACTAAGAATGAAAAAAGAAATTTATGTTGGTACAAGAATTATTTTTTTTAGTTGTGTAAATCTAATTAAGCTTCCTCTGTATGTTTATTTATCTATGATGAATTTTGATACTTTATATCAATCAGTTACTCTCTTTCCCTTAGCGCTTATTGGAATATTTATAGGTTATAAATTACTTAAAATAATTGAGGAAAATTTATTTTATAATATCGTTTACGCTTTAATTCTTGTTAGTAGTGCTAAGTTAATAATTGATTTCATTTAATCTTTGAAATAAGTTGTAAATGGGGTGCCAGAAGGCTGAGAAATACCCTTAGAACCTGTCCGGTAATTCAGAAAGGGAAAATGAATAATTTAAATATAATCAATCAATCATCATCAATAATATTAATTATTTCAATTTCTTTAATATTTGTTTTTGTTGGAATTTATTTTTCAAAAAAATTTAAAGGACTTAATAATTATTTGGTTGCAAACCGTTCGATTGGAACTTTATCCTTAACAACAAGTCTTGTTGCTTCAGCACTTGGTGCTTGGATTTTATTTGGACCCGCATCAGCAGCAACATGGGGAGGAATTGGTGCAGTGATTGGTTATTCACTAGGAACTGCATTTCCACTCTTTATTTTAATTTATCTTGGTAAAAAATTTAGAACAAGTTATCCGCAAGGCAAAAGTATTATTGAAATTATAAGATTAAGATTTGGACCAAATCTTTATAAACTTATTTTAGTTTTTTCCATTTTTTATATGACAATCTTTTTAATTGCTGAAGTTACTGCTGTAGCTTTTTTAATTAATTTCATATCTGGTACTGAATTGTGGATTACCTCTTTAATAGTAATATCATGTTCTTTACTTTACACATTATATGGAGGGTTAAGAGCATCCTTAATCACAGATAATATTCAATTTTTTGTATTTACAGCTCTTTTAATAATTAGTTTAATTTTTATTACCTCAATTGAAACAAACGAATTTAACTTTGAAATTATTAAAAATAATAATCCGCATTTGTTAAGTTTTAGTTATCTCCCAAATTATACTGCTGGTTTAACTTTCTTTATTGCTGTTGCTGCAACTAATCTTTTTCATCAAGGTAATTGGCAGAGAGTTTATGCTGCAAAAAATTACGAAGTTTTAAAAAAAAGTTTAATATTTTCATTTTTAATAATATTACCAATAGTCTTTTTTATGGGATTTAGTGGTTTAGTGGCTGTCTCTCAAGATACTAATGTAATACCTGATCTTGCATTTTTTTCAATTTTATTAAAAGAAAATTTAATAATATTTTCAGTCATTGTAATAATTTTAGCTATCTCTTTAACAATAAGCAGTATTGATACTTTAATAAATGCTATTTCAAGTTTGATAATAGTAGATGTAGATAAGGTGTTAAATTTAAAAAATAATCATTTAAATATCTCAAAACAATTTGTTATTTTTCTTTCGGTCATAGCTTTTTTTGTTGCATCAAAAGGATTTAGTATTCTTTATTTATTCTTAATAGCAGATTTATTTTGTTGTGCAGCTGTTCTAAGTGTTTTTTATACTTTTTATTCTAAATCTTATGATGAAAAAAATGCATATGTTTCTATATTAATAGGATTAATTGCAGGACTATTATTTTTCCCAAGTCCAGATTTTTCTAAATCAATACTATTTGGCGTAATTTTGCCTATGGATTTAGCACCATCGTATATTTCTCAATCTCTTTTATTTTGTTCATTTATTGCGGCAACTTTATCACCAATAATTGCATGGAAATTGAAATAATTGATGTTTATTAAAAACTTAATTATTGTATAATTTAACAAATGCTTAATTTTGTATTGCCATTTATTGTATTAATCGTTGTTGTTGTTTTTATTCATGAATATGGACACTATTATTTTGCAAAAAGATATGGTGTTGGTGTAACAGATTTTTCGATAGGTTTTGGTCGAGAATTATTTGGATGGAATGATAAATCAGGGACAAGATGGAAAGTTTGTTGGATACCACTAGGCGGTTATGTAAAATTTTTCGGAGATAGGAATGTATTTTCACAATCAGATCAAGAGGAGCTACTAAAAAAATATAGTAAAGAAGACCAACATAAATTGTTTGTAACAAAACCTCTTTATCAAAGAGCATTAATTGTTGCTGGAGGACCACTGGCTAATTTTATATTAGCTTTAGTCATTTTTACATTCATATACATGTTTGCAGGTAAAGATTTTACACCAGCTGTAATTGATGAAGTATTAAAAGATAGTCCAGCAGAAGTTGCTGGTATGCAAAAAAATGATGTTATTATTGAAATAGATAATACAAAAGTAGAGAGTATTCTTGATGTTTCTAAATTAATAGCAATGTCAACATCAGAATTTATCGATTTTAAAGTTTCAAGATATGACCAGGAGATAATTTTAAAAGTTAAACCAAATTTTGTTGATAGCGTTGATGAATTAGGAAACAAATTAAAAAAAAGGATGGTAGGTATTAAACTTAGTCCTTATAACAATCAAATAACACACAAAAAACTTGGACCTGCACAAGCTTTACTTCAATCATTTAATGAAGTTTATTTTGTAACAACTTCATCACTTAAATATCTTGGATCAATGTTTACAGGAGCAGGGGACAGCTCTCAATTGGGTGGTCCTATAAGAATAGCAAAAATTTCTGGCCAAGTTGCAGAATTTGGAATTATACCTTTTGTCAGTATGATGGCTTATATTTCAATAAGTTTAGGATTAATTAACTTGTTTCCCATACCTTTATTAGATGGAGGACATCTCATGTTTTACGCATTTGAAAAAGTTTTAGGTCGTCCTTTAAGTCAAAAAACACAGGAAGGTTTTTTTCGAATCGGAATGTTTTTGTTGTTATCTTTGATGTTTTTCGCAACATTTAACGACCTTAAAGATTTAGGCTTATTTTAAGGCTTTTTTAATAGCTAAAAAAACATTGTATTTATTGACTTTTTTTACCACTATATATTGTTGTTCAAAAAAAAATATATACTAAAAAAAAGCTTGAATTATCAATGATTTTGTTAAGTATAGTTTCATAAACCTTTAAAACCGGAGCTAAAATGAACAAAAAACAATTAGTAGCAAAGCTAGCTGGTTCGTTAAATCAAAGTAAAGCTGATGCAGAGCGTACTTTTGATACTATTACGAATACTATACTAGATGCGTTGAAAAACGACGATTCTGTAAAGATTGCAGGTTTTGGTACATATAAAGTGGCTAAAAGAAAAGCCCGAATTGGACGTAATCCAAGAACTGGAGAGCAAATCCAAATCGCTGCTTCTCAAAAGGTAAAGTTTTTACCTGCTAAAGCACTTAAAGAAGTATTTAACAAGTAAATCTCATTTAACAGCCTTTATCACGAATGCTAAAATTCTTGATAAAGGCTGTTTCTACATGCAAAAACTGCATATCTATTTTTAACAACAATCATTAGTTTTTATTTATTTTAAAATTATAAGAACCTCTTTTTAACAATGGAGGTTAAATGACTAAACATTTAAAAAAACTTGTCGGTCCTTTAGTAAGTTTGTTTTTCTTACTTAATATGACAAGTGTAGGTTATGCCGAATCTACAGTCTCTGCAGAAGTTGGATTTATTTTTAATACATTTCTATTTTTAGTTTGTGGTTTTCTTGTCATGTTTATGGCTTGCGGATTTGCGATGCTAGAATCAGGAATGGTAACTTCAAAAAGTGTATCTGTAATTTGTGCAAAAAATATTGGATTATTTTCAATCGCTGGAATTATGTTCTGGATGGTAGGTTATAATCTAGCATATGGAATTCCAGAAGGTGGCTATATAGGAACATTCACTCCGTGGTCTGATGCAAGTGCTGTTGATACAGGATATGCAGATGGTTCGGATTGGTATTTCCAAATGGTATTCTGTGCAACAACAGTATCAATTGTATCTGGTACATTAGCAGAAAGAATTAAATTATGGCCTTTCTTCTTATTTGCAGCAATTTTATCAGGAATCATTTATCCAATTGTCATGGGATGGCAGTGGGGTGGTGGCTGGTTAGCCGCTTTAGGTTTCTCTGATTTTGCTGGTTCAACTCTTGTACACTCAACTGGTGGTGCTGCAGCATTAGCAGGAGCTATGTTGTTAGGTGCGAGAACAGGAAGATTTGCTAAATCAGGTGAAGCAAAACCAATGAGACCATTTGCAGCTTCTTCTATACCTTTGGTAACAGTTGGAGTATTTATTTTATGGTTAGGTTGGTTCGGTTTCAATGGTGGTTCACAGCTTGCTATGGGAACTTTCGATGATGCAGTAGCAGTATCTAATATATTTATTAATACAAACTTAGCAGCGTGTGGTGGTGTTTTAGCAGCAGCAGTAATTACTAGATTAATGTATGGTAAAACTGATGTAGTTCAAATGCTTAACGGTGCGATTGGTGGATTAGTTGCAATAACAGCTGAACCATTAGCGCCAGCACCTATAGCAGCAATATTCATCGGTGCAATCGGTGGATTAATAGTAGTGTTTGGAACAAAACTATTATTCTCATTTAAGATTGATGATGTTGTTGGTGCAATACCAGCTCACTTATTTGCTGGAGTTTGGGGAACATTAGCTGTTCCGCTAACAAACTCTGACGCAAATTTTAGTGCACAGTTAATCGGTGTAATCTCGATCAACGCATTTGTTTTTGTAGTATCATACATTGTATGGGCAATTATGAAAAACACTATGGGTATCAGATTAAGTAAAGAGGCTGAACTGAAAGGTACAGACGTAACTGAAACTGGTGTAATAGCTTACGCTATAAGAGACTAAATTTAACTCCCTCCCTTAAGTTAAACTAAAAGGCCCCGTAAATGGGGCCTTTTTTTATTAAACTGTTTTTAAAAATTCTAACACTTCTTTTGCGTGGTCTTTAACTTTTACTGAACGCCACTCTTTAATAATTTTGTCATCTTTTAATAAAAATGTACTTCTTATTAATCCCATAAATTCTCTACCCATGAATTTTTTTTTACCCCAAACTTTGTATGCTTTAATCGCTTCTTTTTTTACGTCTGCTACCAAATCAAACTTAATTTTAAATTTATCTCTAAATTTTTCATGACTTTCCATACTATCTTTAGAAATACCAATAACTTCACAGTCTAATTTTTTAAATTGTGAAAGTAGAGAATTGAAGTCTTTTGTTTCAACAGTGCAGCCTGGTGTATTATCTTTTGGATAGAAATATAAAACTTTATATTTACTTTTGATTTTCTTTAGCTCTAAAAGTTTTGAATTGGTTGATGGGATTTTGAAATTAGGAGCTTTATTTGGCATATTTTTTCGTAGATTAAAATTTATAATGATGTATTAAACCTTTATGAGCATTAAATCAGCACAAACATTGGTCGCAGAAGCTTTAACAGAAATCAAGACACTTTCTCCAGCGGAAGCATTAGAGATGGTAAACAGTGATAAATGCAATTTAATTGATATAAGAGATATTCGAGAACTTGAGAAAATGGGAAGAATAGAAAATTCTCATCACATTCCTAGAGGAATGTTAGAGTTTTGGATGGATCCAGACAGTCCTTACTTTAAAGAAGGCAAGATAGATATGAACAAAGAAATGGTTTTATTTTGTGCAGGTGGACTAAGATCTGCACTAGCTACAAAATCATTGAAAGATATGGGGTTTGAAAAAATTTCACATATAGATGGTGGCTTTTCTCAAATGAAGAGCAGTGGCTTTAAAGTAGAGAAATAAAAATTAATCAAATAAACTTATTCTCTTTGCGAAAAAAATTCTTATCACCCAGTATATAAATAATCCTAAAGGACCAATAAAATATGTAATTATTAAAGGAAAAAAGACTAGAATTTTTGACATATAAAATCTCTGGCTATCTCTAACAATCCAAGATCCACAAAACAAATTTATAGCTAAGAAGTGCGTCCAAAATAAAATTAAAAACTCATTATTCTCAAAAAGCTCAGCAAGATCATAAAAACTTAAATATAAAATAAAATTTTTATCAAAATCATATCCGGCAAAAAAGAATATGTATAATAGATAAACATAAACACTTGCCAAAATAAATGTTGGAATTATTGATGTAACAAATAAACCACAAACTTTAGTTTGTGGAAAAATAATAAGCATTAACCAAAAAGGTATTACACCTATATTTAACCACATATAGATCATTTCTACTGTAAAAAATGCAGATATTTGTTCAATCATCAGGGTTATATTATATTAAATGCAATAATGATTCCTATAAAAAATAAAAAAAAAAACTTAGAAGCGACAATTGACGAAATGCGCAACTTTGCACTTAATTATGTAGAAAAATTTGCACCATCAAAACAACAGCTAAAAACATATCTTTTAAAGAAATATTTAAGATCTAAAGTTGATAACGTTAAAAGAAGCAATATTTCAGATCTAATCGAGATTGTAGCTGAAGATTTAGAAAAATCTAAATTTATAAATGATAAATTTTATTCAGAAACAAAAGCAAAAAATCTAATCCAAAGAGGTTCATCAATAAATAAGATTAGAAATTATTTAATAAGCAAAGGAGTTGGAGAAAAATATATAAAAAATACAATTGAACAAATAAATGAAAATAATGAAGATCAAGATTTTTTTTCAGCCATAAAAGTTTGTAAAAAAAAAAGAATTGGTCCTTCAAGAACTGAAGATAATAGACCTTTATTCTATAAAAAAGATATTGGTATATTAGCAAGATCTGGATTTGATTTTGAAGTTTCCAGAAGAGTAATGGAACTAGATAAAGAGGAATATTTGAAAATTATAAATCTTCTTTAGATTTTTTATTCTTTTCTTCTAAATAGTACTGAATTTTGCTTTTGATATAGTTTTTTACCATCACAAATACTATTAATCCAAAAATTGATACAGAAACTATTATAATTAATATTATTCTTAATTGTTCACTCATTATATATTTTTATTTCTTTTCAAAATTATACTAGGATTTTTAAAATTTTCTTTTCCGTAAAGTATTTCATTTCCCTCAAAATCTGTAACTATACCCCCTGCATTTTCAAGAATAGCATGCCCAGCTGCTATATCCCATTCACATGCTCTAGGCTCTGCAACATAGCCGTCATATTCATTTGAAGCTATTACACAAAATTTTAAAGAACTTTTCATCCTTTTAAATTCGCTAACATTCATTGTTTGATATATTTTGTTAATTTCAGGTTTTAGTTTATTTGAGTATGATACAAATTTAAGTTTATTATTTGAAATTTTTGAACAGTCTAATTTTACACGTTTATTATTAATTATTTCAAATGAATAACCTTTCTCATAAGAATAAAATAATCTATTTTTAGCGGGTGCATATATTATGCCTGCTACTGCTCGATTATTAATTATTAAACCAGCATTTAAAGTAAATTCATCAAGATCATTAATGTAATCATAAGTTCCATCAATTGGATCTATTAGCCAAAAATCTTTTAAATCTTTCTTGGATTTATTATGACTAGTTTCTTCTGATACAATTGGTATTTGAGGAGTTAAATAATTTATTTTCTCAGTTAATATTCTATTAACTTCCAGATCACCATTGCTAACAGGTGTGTTATCTTCCTTAATTTCTTTTATTAACCCTTTTTCCCTCAATTCTATTGAAACTTTTCCCGCATATAAAAAAGTATCAATCAGTTTTTCAATAGTTTTTTTTATTTTGATTTGTTGCATTTATTCTAACTTTTCTAATTCGATATTTTTAGCATTAATAACTTTTTTTCCTACATTTTCGAAATTCACAGTAACTTTTTCCTTAATAATTGACTGTACTTGTCCTATTCCCCAATCTTTATTATTAGGATTTATAACTTTATCACCTGGTTCAAAATCTAAAATCATTTGATTTTACTTATAATAGAAATGAGTATAAATACCACCACATGAATTTAGAGTTAAACTCAATTGGATTAGATAAAAAACCGACTGATACAAAAGTAATTGTAGCTATGTCTGGTGGTGTAGATTCATCTACAGTTGCGGGTTTGATGAAAATGCAAGGATATAATGTTACTGGTATAACGTTAAAACTATACAACGATAGTAAAGAAGTTGTTAAATCAAAAGTATGTTGTTCGGGACAGGATGTTATTGATGCAAAAAGAGTTGCTCATAAATTAGATATTGATCATAAAATTCTTTATTACCAAGATAAATTTAAGCAAGGAGTTATAGATAATTTTGTAGAAAGTTACTTAAAAGGAGAAACTCCAATACCATGCGTGCAGTGTAATCAAACTGTCAAATTTAAAGATTTGTATGAAGTTGCCAAAGATTTAAACGCTGATGCTTTGATTACAGGTCATTATGTAAAAAATATAACGATAAATGAAAAAAATAATATGTATAGAGCAGTAGATGAAAATAGAGATCAAAGTTATTTTCTATTTAATACTACAAGAGAGCAATTAAATTATTTACGATTTCCATTAGGTGGAATGTTAAAAAATGAAACTAGGGAAATTGCTAAAAAACTAAATTTAAATGTTGCAGATAAGCCAGATAGTCAAGATATATGTTTCGTTCCTAACGGAGACTATTCATCAGTAATAAAAAAGTTTAAGCCAGATTCATTAAAAAAAGGCAATATTAAAAATCTAAATGGTGAAGTAATAGGTGTTCATGATGGAATTATAAATTTTACTATTGGTCAAAGAAAAGGAATTAAAGTGGCTGACAAAGAGGCATTATATGTAATCAAAATTGATGCAGAAAATAATGAAATAATTGTTGGAGGAAGAGAACATCTAGGAAAAAAAAAAATTAATTTAAAAAATATTAATTTACTATCGGATAAAAACGAATTAAATGAAAATATATTAGTCAAAGTTAGGTCGACAGGAAAGTTATTAAGCGCTAAATTAAATTTTATAAACGAGAATGATGCTGAGGTAAATTTAGATAATTCCGAAGATGGTATCTCACCTGGGCAAGCATGTGTTTTTTATAAAAAAGACCAATATGGTCACAAAGTTCTTGGTGGTGGTTGGATTAAAGAATAATTAATTTTACTTTTTCTTATTCTTTTTTCTTGCTCTTCTTTTTTTAGAGCCCATTTTTCTTCGGCCTCTATGCTTTTTAGGGTATCCCATAATCTCCTTAGTTTTACAATTTTATTGACTTATTTGAGGGATATAGCATTGTCGATATAACTAATCAATTTTTTTATGGTTAATTCAGTTAAAACTTTTTTAAAACAAGTAGGAAAAGATTATCAAAATCAGTCAGTTAATCCGCCAGTAGTAAGAGCTTCAACGATAATATTTAAAACTCTTCAAGATATAAAGAAAACACAAAGTAATTATAAAAAAAATCCCTTAAGCAAAAATTTTGATTATGGTCGAAAAGGAACATCAACAACTTTTGCTCTACAAGAACTATTAAGAAAAATTGAAAATGCTTATCAAGTTTATTTAACTCCAACAGGATTTGGTGCAGTTTTTCTTGGAGTGATAAGTGTTGTAAGACCTGGTGATGAAATCATTATAACGGATTCAGTCTACTCTCCCACAAGATTTTTAACCGAAGACTATTTAAAAAAATTCAATATTAAAGCAGTATTTTATGATCCAAAAAACTTAGATGGCTTAAAAAAAAAAATTACAAATAAGACTAAACTTATTTTTGTTGAGAACCCAGGAAGTAACACATTTGAATTTCAAGATTTAAAAAAAATATTATCTTTTGCCAAGAATAGGAATATTTATACAGCTATAGATAACACATGGGGAACACCTTATTTAATCAAGCCTTTGAACCTAGGGTTTGATATGTCTATAGTTTCAGCGACAAAATATTATTCTGGTCATTCAGATGTTATGGGTGGCAGTTTAGCAATTAAAAAAAGACTTTTTAAGCAAGTGGAATTAAGTCAAAAAGCAGTTGGTTTAAGACTAAGTCCTGATGATGCTTATTTAATTATGAGAGGACTAAGAACATTAGATATCAGGTTAGACAAGCATCAAGAAAATACAATCAAGGTAGCTAATTTTTTGAGCAAACAAAAAAAAGTTAAAGAGGTTTTTTACCCAATTAAAAAAAATATTAAACAATACAAAATGTGGAAAAAGTATTACTCAGGATCATCTGGGTTAATGGGTGTAAAAATTATTTCTAAAAATAAAAACTCTGTAATTAAATTTTTGAATAAACTAAAATTATTCGCCCATGGTTACAGTTGGGGTGGATTTGAAAGTCTTGCTTTATATCAAGACAAATTGGCACTGGGCAACAGGAGCTACACAAAGCTGAGTAATAACGAACATATTATAAGATTACATATTGGTTTAGAAGACCCAAATGATTTGATTGCTGACATTAAACAGGCTATTAAATCTGTAAGATGAATGACACCAAATTTTTTCCAACAAAAAAAGCATTAGTTACTGTAATAGCTGCATCTGTTGTTGTTATTATTGCATTAGGAATAAGACAAACTTTTGGAATGTTTTATTTTGATTTTGCAACTGATTTAGATATCACCATAACACAGTTCGGTTTTACAATGGGATTACAGCTCTTATTGTGGGGTGTTTTCAGTCCTATGTTTGGAATTATTACGGATAAGTATGGTGGTAATATTGCAATCTTTATTGGTTTTGTTTTTTATTTGTTAGCAATATTATTATTTTATTCAGGTTTTAATACTGGTTATTATTTTACTATAACAATTGGAATATTAGTTGGTGTTGGACTGGGATCCACAGCTATCAGTATACCTGTTTCAGTTGTTGCAAAACATTTTCCAGTATCAAGCAGAACAATAGCAACAGGCATAGTTACATCAGCAGGATCTTTTGGATATTTTATATCACCGCTAATCACTAGATACTCACTTGTTGAACATGGATGGGAAAATACAATGTTATTTTTCTGTTTCTTTTTAGGTTTAGGATTAATAGTAGCATTATTTGTTTCAACACCAAAAATACCTGTTGGTACAAATCAAAATAACAATCAAACAGCTAGAGAAGCTTTAAAAGAGGCTTTTTCAAATAAAAGTTATATCTATCTTACATTAGGTTTCTTTGTATGCGGTTGGCACATTGCTTTAGTCGCAACTCATATACCCACTTACATGATTGATAAAGGATTACCAGATTGGTGTGCAGCGATGGTATTGGCTTTAATTGGACTTTTTAATATGGTTGGAACAATTACAAGTGGATATCTTGCAACTAGATACAGTCAAAAAATTTTATTAAGTGCAATTTATCTACTAAGAGGAGTATCAATTATTTATTTCATATTCCTACCACCAAGTGTTTTTAATTCAGTAATCTTTGGAATAACATTTGGAATGTTGTGGCTATCAACAGTTCCACCAACAAATGGTATAATAGGTAAGGTATTTGGAACTAAGTATATCGGATTATTATATGGAATTGTTTTTGTAAGTCATCAAATTGGATCTTTTTTAGGAGCTTATTTGAGTGGAGTTTTCTACGAACTTAATGGCAATTTTGATTATGCTTGGTACATATCTATCGCATTATCTATTTTTGCTGGTTTGATACATTTACCTATAAAAGAGAAGCCAATTGAAAGACCGCAAATCGCATAAACTTAAATTTAACCCTTATTTAGAAAAACTTTATCAGTCGGATAAGCCATTGATAATCTACAAGGTCGATAATGGTTATGATATTTATACAGATTTTTCTAAAAAAATTAATTTATCAAAAAAAAATATACATAAATTTTTAAACTCTTTTGAAAGAATGAAATATAAAAAAGAAACTGATCAATATGTTGGTTTTTTTGGATATGAAATTTTAAATTATTTACTTGGTATTAAAATTAGCAAACAATCTAAAAATGGTTTTTATAAAGGAGTTTTTTACAAACCAGAAACAATCATTAAAATTAGAAATAATATTTCAATATTTTCAAATAAAAAGAAGCAAGAATTTAATAATTATTTCAAACCAACTAAAATTTTATCACCATTTAAATTAAATATTAAATATCAAAAATACAAAAAAATATTTGATATTTTTTCAAAAAAAATAAGACAAGGAGAAACATATCAAATAAAAATTTGTACAAAATATCGTAATAAATCCTCAATAAATCCAATTAATTTTTTCTGGAGATTAATGAAGTCAAATGCTTCACCAGAATCTTTTATGATTAGAGATAAAAACTATTCTATTGTAAGTTGCTCTCCTGAAACTCTATTATTAAAAAAAGGTAATAAAATTATTACAAAGCCTATTGCTGGCACACTAAGAAAAAATAAAAAAACGAACAGATCTAGTGCCTTAAAGTTTTTTAGAAATAACTCTAAAGAGACCAAAGAACATAATATGATTGTTGACATGGAAAGAAGTGATTTATCCAGAGTTTGTATTCCAGGAACAGTGAAAATTGATAAAGAAAAGTATGTTGAGGAATACAGGCACTTATTTCATTATGTTACAACTATATCTGGAAGCCTATTAAATGGTATGACTATAAAAAATATTATCAAATCTATGATGCCTGGTGGATCAGTCATAGGCTGTCCCAAAGTAAGAACTTTAGAACTATTAAACCAACAAGAAAAAGAGAATAGAAATATTTTTACAGGTAGTTTTGGCTATATAAAATTTAATAAAGATATGAGATTTAACATAATAATAAGATCTATATTAAATTATAAAAATACATCAGAAATATCTGCGGCATCTGGAGTTGTATTAGATAGTGCAGCAAAAAAAGAATTTAATGAAAACTTTATAAAAGCAAAATCATTATTAGAATTATTTAAATGATTTATATAATAGATCACCAGGATTCATTCACATGGAATGTAGTTCATCAATTCTCTCAGTTTGATAAAGTTTATTGTTCAAATTATTTTGAAATAAATAACAGTTTATTAAATAAATCTAATACAATTGTATTATCTCCTGGACCCGGTTCACCCAAAGATTATCCTAATACTTCAAAAATTTATAATAAATTTAAAGGAAGAAAAAAAATCATAGGAATTTGCTTAGGGTATCAGCAAATATTACATTGCGAAAATGCCAAAATTATTCAACAAAGGAGAATATTCCATGGTTATCAATCTGAAGTAAAAATTGTTTCGAATAAATCCATCTTTAGAAAGAATTCCAAATTTAAAGTCGGAAGATATCATTCACTTAAGCTTCAAGAGCCATTTACCAAAGAAAATTTTGATATTACCATGAGATGCGCTAAAACTAATATTGCTATGGCTTTTGAAAACAAAAGAGATGATGTATATGGTTTTCAATTTCATCCAGAATCTTTTTTAACAACAAATGGTAAAATTCTTATTAAAAAAATCTTACAGTCGAAAAGATCTTAAAGAAAAAGAATTTAAAGATCTATGGAATGCCCACGGGGTTTTCACAACTATGTGGATCTATGGTAAGCCTCAAAAGATTTTATTTTTTAAAGAACACATAACTAATCTCATTAAGTCTACTAAAAATTATAAAATTTATGATCGAAATTTAAAAAGAAATATATTTAAAATTATTAAATCCAATTTAAATAAACAAAAAAATTATAATCATTTATTGAGAATTGCAGTAACCAAAAGTTTAATTTCTATTTCTTTGAGAGATAAATTAAAAATTAAAAAAAATCTCCAGTTAAAGTTAGTTAATTATAATAGAATTAAGCCTGAGCATAAAAATCTAAAGTATAAATTTATTTTAAAAAATTTATCTAAAATGGATAATACAAAATCCGATATTGCTCTTTGCTCAAATGGAAAAATTTTAGAAACAGGAACTTCAAATATTATTTTTATAAAAGATAATAAATATTATTCACCTATCAGGAAATTTTATCGAGGAGTTAATCTAAAGTTTTTTGAAAAGCAATTTAAGATAAAAAAAACTAATATTAATATAAATAAATTAAATCAATACGAGGAGATACTTCTAATCGGATCCGGAAAGGGTGTTTCTACTGTTTCATCTATAAAAGAGAAAAACTGGAATAGAAAAAAATATAAATGTTATGAAACTTTTGTAAGCAAATATCAAAATAAAATACTAAAACAAAAAAAATTGAGTAATTATTTATGAGAAATCCTAATAACCCTTGCATATTCTGTTTTACAAAGAAAAAGGAATATCTTTTTGAAAACGAACTAGCTTATGCAACTACTGACACTTACCCTGTATCAAAATTTCATTCACTTATAATTCCAAAGCGGTGTGTTAAAAATTATTTTGATCTAACCTCAAAAGAAATCTTAGCCTGCAATAAATTAATAAAGAAACTAAAAAAAAAAATTGAAATGAACGATAAATCTGTAAAAGGTTTTAATATTGGTACCAATTCAGGCAAGGTTGCTGGACAATCTGTTAATCATTGTCACATTCATCTGATTCCAAGACGAAAAAATGATGTTAAAAATCCACAAGGCGGTGTTCGAGCTGTAATTTCTGCTAAACAGCATTATGTAAGGAAAAAGTAAACTTTATTAACATTTTTTTTCTTCAGATGAGATTATTAGTCAGTTGAACTAATATTTTTTATAGATTATGAGCTTAGATTAGTATTATATTTAGCGGAGATAATAATATGTTCACAACAAATCCATTTGCTGTCCTTTCTTCAACAGTCCCTTCAATTGCTTTGCAAGCATTTGTTTTATTGATGTTGGTATTAGTGGTGATTGGAACACTGATGGATATTATTCATAAGAAGAATGTAAAATATTTTTTTAATAATGCTAAAAAAGCAAAAAAAGCAGCAAGTAGAGAATTAAGTCTTGGAGAGAAAACAGCAATAATTTCTAAAACAGTAGTGCATGATATTGGAACTACATCTGAATTAGGATTGGGTAAAAGAAGGTTTGCACATGTATTAGGAATGTATGGAACAATATTATTTTGGATCGGGTCAGGTGTTATGATATTTGGATATTCTTCTCCTAATGCTATAACCCCATCTATATGGCCAATCATTTGGCATGCTGGTGCAATTTTAACTTGTCTTGGAGCTTATTGGTTTTGGTTTTTTTTAAGAGTAGATGTATCTGCTGAGGCTCACTCAGTTTTTAGAATCATAAAAGCAGATTTATTTGTTTTAGCTTTAGTATTATCTTCTACGTTTGGTTTAGCTTGGTCGTATTTCCAATATTCAGGATCTACTGGTTTAAGTATTTTATTTTTAATTTTGTTTGCTGTAGCTAACATAGTTTTATTTGGAGGAGTTTACTGGTCTAAATTTGCACATATGTTTTACAAACCAGGTGCTGCAATCCAAAAAAATTTAGCAGAAGCAGATGGATCTAGAGATAATTTACCTCCACCTGCAGATGCTCCAGAGCAATTTGGACTTGGAATTAAACGTGAGGCACCAAAGCACTATTAATTTGATTGATAAAATTTTAAAGAAAGGTAATAAGTAAATATGTCAACTTTTGTATACATGACGAGATGTGATGGTTGTGGTCACTGTGTAGATATATGTCCATCGGATATCATGCACATAGACGAAACTATTAGAAGAGCAAAAAATATAGAACCAAATTTTTGTTGGGAATGTTATTCATGCGTTAAGGCATGTCCTAATCATGCAATTGATGTAAGAGGATATGCTGACTTTGCTCCAATGGGTCATAGTGTTAGAGTTAGAAGAGAAGAAGAAAAAGGAACTATTTCTTGGAGAATAAAATTTAGAAACGGTACAGAGAAAAATTTTGTATCACCAATAACAACAAAACCTTGGGGAAAATTCATACCAAAATTAGCTGAAGCTGATACTCCCAATCAAGGAGAGATTAATTCACAAATTTTATATAATGAGCCTCATGGCTTAAATACTGAAAAAGATTTACCAACTTTAGACAAGAATTCATTTAAGCAAGGCGTTTATTATTAATGGCTAAGCATAAAACAATCATTGAAGAATGTGATGTACTAGTTGTTGGTGGAGGTATGGCTGGAACAGGTGCTACCTTTGAGGCAAGACACTGGGGAAGAGATTTAAAAATAATCTGTGTTGAAAAAGCAAACATAGATAGAAGTGGTGCCGTTGCACAAGGTCTTTACGCTATTAACTGTTATATGGGAATGCAGTGGGGCGAGAATATGCCAGAGGATCATGTAAGGTACGCTAGAAATGATTTGATGGGTCTTGTTAGAGAAGATTTAGGTTATGACATGGCACGTCACGTAGACTCAACTGTTCATATGTTTGATGAATGGGGTCTTCCAATGATGAAAAATAAAGAAACTGGAAGATATCAAAGAGAAGGTAAGTGGCAAATAATGATACACGGCGAAAGTTACAAACCAATTGTAGCTGAAGCTGCAAAAAAATCTGCTGATAAAATTTATAACAGAATAATGATTACTCACCTTTTAAAAGATGAAAAAAATACAAATCGAATAGCTGGTGCAGTTGGCTTTAATGTTAGAACTGGAAATTTTCATGTGTTTAAATCTAGAACAGTAGTTGTTTCTGCTGGAGGAGCATCTCACATATTTAAACCAAGAGCAGTTGGTGAAGGTATGGGTAGAACATGGTATGCACCTTGGAGTAATGGATCTGCTTATGCATTACCTATTCAAGCAGGTGCAAAAATGACTCAAATGGAAAATAGAATTGTACTTTGTAGATTTAAAGATGGTTATGGTCCAGTTGGAGCATATTTCCTTCATTTAAAAACATATACTCAAAACGCTAATGGCGAAAACTATGAGAAGAAATGGTATGAAGCTACTAAAGAATTAGTCGGAGAATATATAGATCATCATCCAACACCAACTTGTTTGAGAAATCACGCATTTATTCAAGAAACAGCTGCAGGTGGTGGACCAATCCATATGGTCACAAAAGAAGCATTCCAAGATCCACACTTAGAAACAGTTGGATGGGAAAATTTCTTAGGAATGACGGTTGGACAAGCAGTTGTTTGGGCATCTCAAAATATTGATCCAAAATACACTAACCCTGAATTAACAACTTCAGAACCATATGTAATGGGATCTCATGCTACATGTTCAGGAGCATGGGTTAGTGGACCTGAAGATATAGCACCTGATGAATATTTCTGGGGATACAATAGAATGATGACTATCGATGGATTATTTGGAGCAGGAGATGCAGTTGGTGGAAGTGCTCATAAGTTTTCATCAGGCTCATTTACAGAAGGAAGGTTAGCGTCTAAAGCTGCTGTTAAATATATTCAAGATAAAAAAGCTGATGATATCGAAGTTTCTGATGCACAATTAGAGAAGCTTAAAGAAGAAATATTTAAGCCTATTGAGAACTATACAGTAGGAAGAAATGAAATTACTGGAGGAACTGTTTCTCCAAGCTATATTTTACCTATACAAGGACTACAAAGACTGCAAAAAATTATGGATGAATATTGTGGTGGATTAACAAATAATTACATGACAAACGATAATCTACTCAAAAAAGGCTTAGAACAGCTACAATTACTTCAAGAAGACTTAGATCATGTCGGAGCTGAAGATTATCACCAATTGATGAGAGCATGGGAACTTAAACATAGAGCTGTAACATCAGAGTGTGTTGCTCATCATACGTTATTTAGAGAAGAAACGCGTTGGCCAGGCTATTATTATAGAGGTGATCATATGAAACTTGATGATGAAAACTGGCATTGTTTAACTGTTTCTAGAAGAGATCCTGAAACTGGAAAATTTGAAATGGAGAAAAAGCCTGTTTATCATATCGTTGATGATAAAGAGAAGAAGCAAGCTTCCTAACCATTTTAGATGAGTATTGTCGACAAATCAGACGAAGAAATCATTAAAATTGCTGATCCTATCTGGGATAACATGGTTAGATGTTCCAACATGAAAGATTATGGTGGTTTTACTAGGGATTTATCTTCACAAATGCTTTATGGGGCTAACGAAGTAGAGCTTGGTAAGCAATGGGCAAGCAATAAGCTGATCTCAAGCCTTAAAGAAGGTTGTAAGGCGATAGGCTGTCTAAGAAGAGGTCTGTACGTAACTGTTATCTATAAACAAAACAGTACAGAGATACCTGGAGACTTTTTAGGTCGACTAGTCCTTGGAGAAGAGGGAGATGAGGTTAAAGTCTTTGGGGCAACTATTTTTTAAATTTAATTAAATATTATTTGCATTTAATAAAACTTGTGGTATTTCGCGGGTATGCTTCAAGCTTTTAACCAAAATATTAAGAAAATCCCATTGTTAGTTTCAAATCAACTTTCAAAAATAATTAAATCTTTTCTATATCTTTTTATATTTTTTACTTGGGCAATTATAATATTAGGAACATTTCAAAATTTTATTTAATTTATTTTTATAATCATTGACTTTGGATTATGAGAGGAATAGTTAGATTATATGGAATATTTTCTTCCAATAGCTCAAGTCGAAATTAACATACTCTTTATATTTGGTTTAAGTTTAGCAGTTGGTATTCTTTCAGGATTGTTTGGTGTAGGTGGAGGATTTTTAATGACACCATTTTTAATTTTTCTAGGTATTCCACCTGCTTATGCAGTACCAAATGAAGCAAGTAATATTTTAGGTACATCGGTATCCGGTTCAACCACTCATTATTTAAAAGGTACATTAGATTATAAAATGGGATTGATGATTGTAGTAGGAGGAACTATTGGAACCTTGCTAGGGATCTTAACTTTTTCCTATTTTCAGGATATTGGAAAAATAAACATCGTTATCTCTTTAGCCTATATGTATATTTTAGCTATACTTGGAACTTTAATGCTTATTCAAGGAGTATCTGAAATTGATAAGGCTAGAAAAAAAATTGTTGTAAGAAAAAAATTACATACTCATTATTGGATACATGGTCTTCCTTTAAGAATGCGTTTTAAAAAATCAAAGGTATATGAAAGTGCGTTTACTCCAATAATTATTGGTTTAATTGTTGGTTATATTGCAGCAATTATGGGAGTCGGGGGTGCATTTATTTTGGTTCCTGCAATGATTTATATTATTGGAATGCCAACCAAACTAATTCCTGGTACATCTTTGTTTGTTACAATATTTGTAAGTGCAATCGTAACTGTTCTTCACGCTTTTAATTATGGAACAATTGATCTTGTTTTAGTTTTTGTACTAATTCTTGGCTCAATAATTGGTGTTCAGTTTGGTCAAAAAATTGGTGAAAAAGTTGATAGCTCAGAATTTAAAACAATCTTAGCAGTACTATTATTATTAGTTGGAATTGCAATTGCTTATGACACTTTTATTAAAGACGATGCAATAGTTGAAACGGTAGTAAATGAAACTAAAAACCTTGGTTACATTGCACAATTTATTTTAGATTATTCTAAAGACCTTCCAGTTTTCTATGGACTTACATCAGTTGTATTAGCAGTAGTTCTTGGAATTGGAGCTGCAATTTTAAGAAATTATATTTCTAAATGGAACAAAGCAAGAGAAGCAAAGCTTAAGGCTTAAGCACTTCTGTATAATTTAGTCATTACAAATTCTCTATGACCTAGTGCTTCAGCACAAGTTAATCTTCCGTTTGCAACTCTGATCGTAGCTTTGATTAATTCATCGCCAGCTTCATCTAAATTCATTTCTCTTGATAAAATTTTAGAAACATCAACATCAATATGCTCACTCATAGTTCTAGCAGTCAAAGGATTAGCTGTTAGTTTAACTACTGGTTCAATGGGGTTTCCAATTATATTTCCTTGTCCAGTTGGAAATAGGTGAAGATTAAATCCTCCTGCAGCTTGTAAAGTAACACATTCCGCAGCAGCTGATGAGGTATCCATAAAGTATAAGCCTGGACCTTTGGTTGGCTCTTCTGCTGGTTCTAGCACATCAATAAATTTGCATCCCCCAATTTTTTGAAAGTTTCCAAATGCTTTTTCTTCAATTGTAGTAAGTCCACCAGCTATGTTTCCAGCTGTTGGTTGACTTTCAGAAAGATCGTCAGTTGCTTCTTTTAAGATGAAATCATTATACGAACTCCAAGTTTTTCTAAACTTTTCTTGAGCCTCAGGGGTTTTTCCTCTTTTTTCACAAACAGATTCAGCACCTGTTAGCTCAGATGTTTCACCAAAACATAAGTGAACACCCAAGGGCTCTAATTTATCCATTAAATTTCCAACAGTCGGATTTGATGCTAATCCAGATGTTGTATCAGACTCTCCACATTTAACTGAAATCCATAAATCACTTATAGGACGCTCTTCTCTTTGTTTCTCTGACGCCCAAATTGAAAATTCTTGAGCTTTCTTTGAAACTCTTGCAATTGTGTCTATATCTCCAACGCCTTCAATGCTAAAACCTTCAACTGGTTTTCCAGTCGTTGCAATTGCATCAACAATTCTTTTTGTCCATTTAGGTTCAATACCAATGACTATAACTGCTGCAACATTTGGATTTTTTCCTGTTCCAATCATAGTTCTAAAATGAAGCTCTAAGTCTGCTCCAAATTGTAATCTTCCATAAGAATGTGGAAGTGCAATCGTGCCTTTAATATTATTTGCTACAGCTTCAGCACAAGCATTTGAAATATCATCAACAGGTAGAATTATTACGTGATTTCTTGTACCCGTTCTTCCATCTTCTCTTTTATATCCTAAAAATGTTTTTGGAATTTCCATTTTACCACTTTTTAGTTTTTACGTTGTGAACATGTACATGCTCACCTTTTTTAATTGATTTAACTACTTTGCCAATATCATGCCCGTACTTTAATATTGTATCTCCCTCATTAAGATCAGTCATAGCAATTTTATGACCCAAGGGTATTTCATCCATCGATAGAATTTTTACTGATTTATCATTTTCCATAATCCAGCAATCACAGTCTTGTTTAGGAGTAATTTTTTCAATAACTACAACACCTACATTGTCTTTTTCCTCGTGGATTATAATATCTGTGCCGGCCATTGTGACGATTTCTTTGTTTGAAATTCGATACAATTTATATATGAATTGGGCACTTTGACAATTAAAAAATAGAATTAAGAAGGATTTGATATGGCTAAAATGACAACTGAAGAAGCTTTTGTAAAAGTTTTACAAATGCATGGTATCGAACATTCGTTCGGTATTATTGGTTCTGCATTCATGCCTATTTCTGATCTTTTCCCTGAAGCCGGAATAACTTTTTGGGACGTTGCTCATGAAACAAATGGTGGATTGATTGCTGATGGTTATACGAGAGCAACTGGAAAAATGTCAATGGTGATTGCTCAAAATGGTCCAGGTATTACAGGACTTGTTACACCAATAAAAACTGCTTATTGGAATCATACTCCACTACTTTTAGTTACACCACAAGCTGCAAACAAAACTATGGGCCAAGGTGGTTTTCAAGAAGTAGAGCAAATGAATTTATTTAAAGATATGGTGTGTTATCAAGAAGAAGTTAGAGACCCATCAAGAATGGCAGAAGTTTTAAATAGAGTAATAGAAAAAGCATTTAGAGGTTCAGCGCCTGCGCAAATAAATGTCCCAAGAGATTTTTGGACACAAGTTATAGATATAGAATTACCTCCAATTGTTAGATTTGAAAGACAAGGTGGCGGAAAAGATGCCGTTGATAGAGCGGCGAAATTATTATCAGAAGCAAAATTCCCAGTAATTTTATCTGGCGCAGGAGTTGTTATAGGTGATGCGATTGATGATTGTAAAAAATTAGCTGAAAAGCTTGATGCACCTGTATGTAATGGATATCAACATAACGATAGTTTTCCAGGAAGCCATCCATTAGCTGTTGGTCCATTAGGTTACAACGGATCTAAAGCTGCAATGGAATTAATTTCAAAAGCTGATGTAGTTTTAGCATTAGGAACAAGATTAAATCCATTTTCAACATTACCAGGATATGGAATTGATTACTGGCCAAAAGATGCAACAATTATTCAAGTAGATATGAACCCCGATCGTATTGGTTTAACTAAGAAAGTTACAGTTGGTATTTGTGGTGATGCTAAAATGGTAGCTCAACAAATATTAGAAAAACTTTCATCAAATGCTGGAGATAATGGTAGAGAAGATAGAAAAAATCTAATTCATCAAACAAAATCTGCATGGCTGCAAACTCTTACAAGTTTAGATCATGAGGATGATGATCCAGGAACTGTTTGGAATAAAGAAGCAAGAGAAAGAGATAAAGATAGAATGTCTCCAAGACAAGCATGGAGAGCTATTCAAGCTGGGATGCCGGAAGATGTTATAATTTCAAGCGATATTGGAAATAATTGCGCAATTGGTAATGCATATCCAACATTTGAGAAACCAAGAAAATATTTGGCACCGGGTTTATTTGGACCATGTGGTTATGGATTTCCGTCTATTCTTGGAGCAAAAATTGGTTGTCCAGATACTCCAGTTATAGGTTTTGCTGGCGATGGAGCATTTGGAATAAGTATGAATGAAATGAGTTCGTGTGCAAGAGAAGAGTGGCCAGCAATAACAATGGTAATTTTTAGAAATTATCAATGGGGCGCTGAAAAAAGAAATTCAATATTATGGTTTGATGATAACTTTGTTGGAACAGAGTTAGATCCAGAATTAAGTTATGCAAAAGTTGCTAATGCATGTGGTTTAAAAGGTATAATTGCAAATACAATGGAAGAAACCACTAAAGCTATTAAACAATCATGTGAAGATCAGAAAAAAGGTATTACTACATTTATTGAAATAATTCTAAATCAAGAATTAGGTGAGCCGTTCAGAAGAGATGCTATGAAAAAACCAG
The DNA here is from genome assembly GCA_902527605.1 of uncultured Pelagibacteraceae bacterium. Classification (GTDB taxonomy): domain Bacteria; phylum Pseudomonadota; class Alphaproteobacteria; order Pelagibacterales; family Pelagibacteraceae; genus Pelagibacter. The sequence goes on from CABZPQ010000002.1 coordinate 106,836, forward strand.
TTAAAGTAGCCGGTATAAGCAAGAGTGATATGAGACCTCAAAAGTCTCTTGTTAGTTGATACTAATAAAATTTCATCATAGATATGAAATTTGTCTCTTACAAACACGACAATGTTGAAAAGTTTGGAATAATTGAAAATAATCTCATCACCGATCTAACTGGAAAGATAGGTGGAGCTTCAAATTTAAAAGAATTAATAAAGATTGAAAAAATCAAAGAAGCAAAAGAATATGTAGTAAGCAATCCCGGTTCCATAAAAACTGAGGAAATTGAATACTTACCCCTGATTCCTAATCCAGGTAAAATTATATGTGTAGGTTTGAATTACATTGAACATGCAAAAGAAACCAATCGTACTGTTGAAGAAAACCCAGTTATATTTCACAGATTTCCAGAGAGTCAAACAGCTCACATGCAGGCAATCCAAAGACCATCTGTATCCAAAAGTTTAGACTTTGAAGGTGAAATGGCAGTTATTATGGATGAAGGTGGCAAACATATCAAACCAGAGAATGCTTTAAAACACATTGTTGGTTTTTCATGTTATAACGAGGCAACAATTAGAGAGTGGCAAAGACATACTAGACAATTCGGTATGGGAAAAAATTTTGAAAAGACAGGAAGTTTTGGTCCTCATATGGTTTTAGCAGAGGATATTCCAGATTATAAAAGTTTAACAATAGAGACGAGGCTTAATGGTGAAGTGATGCAAAATGCTAAATTAAGTCAATTAATTTTCGATTTGCCAATTTTAATTTCTTACGTATCTAAAGCTATGTCTTGGCGAGCAGGAGATGTTTTAGTAACAGGAACTCCCGGTGGAGTAGGATCAAAAAGAAATCCACCTGTATATATGAAACCTGGAGACAATGTTGAAGTTGAAATATCAAATATTGGAGTTTTGTCTAACACTGTTGAGGATGAAATAATTCATAAATGAGTAATAATTTAAAAGTTTCAATAATTATAATACTTGGAGTTATAGCTTTGTATATATCAACTCAGTATTATTCAGGTTTTAATAAAAGCAAAACTATTAAAGCATGTATAATTGGAAAAGCTGAATTAGATTCGAATAAACCTGAGAGCGAAAGGCTCTCTGCTGATGAGGTCAAAAAATTTTGTGAAGATCAAATAAAATGATGAAAAAATCAAAAAGATCAGATGTTGATCCATTTATAGTAATGGATGTAATGGAATCAGCAAGAATTGCAGAGGAAAAAGGTAAAGATATAATTCATATGGAGGTAGGGCAACCAGGAACACCAGCGCCTAAGATTGCAAAAGATTATATTACTAATGAGATAAACAAAAACAATCTTGGCTACACCGTATCACTTGGTCTACCAGCTCTAAGATCAAAAATTTCAAAGTTATATGGAGATTGGTACAATTTAGATCTTAATCCAAATAGAATAGTAGTTACAACAGGCTCTTCCGGAGCTTTTATATTATCCTTTTCTGCACTGTTTGATAGTGGAGATAGAGTTGGAATTGGATCTCCAAGTTATCCTAGCTATAGACAAATACTAAAATCATTAAGTTTGGAAACCGTAGATATTCAAACCAAACTTCAAAATAGATTTCAACCAATACCAGATGATATTACAAATAATAATTTAAATGGAATTCTTGTTGCATCACCTGCAAATCCAACTGGGTCTATGTTAGATAAACAATCGCTAGAGAATTTAATTAATACTGCAAATGAGAACAATGTAAGTTTTATTAGTGATGAAATTTATCACGGAATTCAATATGAAAATAATCCAACTTCAGCTTTAGAGATTACAGATAATTGTTATGTAATTAATTCTTTTTCAAAATACTTTTCAATGACTGGTTGGCGAATAGGTTGGATGGTTGTACCAGATGATCATGTTAGACAAGTAGAAAGACTTTCACAAAATTTGTTTGTTTGTCCTCCACACGCAAGTCAAGTTACAGCTCTTGCTTCATTGGATGCAAATGAGGAGTTACAATCGAATGTTGAAGTATATAAAAAAAATAGAGAAATACTTTTAGAAGAATTACCAAAAGCAGGATTAAAAAAATTTTCACCACCTGATGGAGCTTTTTACATTTATGTTGATATTTCAGAATATTCAAATGATAGCTTAGCTTTTTGTAAAAAAGTTTTAGATGAAGCAAATGTTGCTATAACCCCAGGAATTGATTTTGATCAAAAAAGAGGAAATTCTACTATCCGATTCTCATATGCAAGAAGCACAAAAGATATAATAGAAGGTGCTAAGAGAATTAAAGATTTTATGTCTAAAAATTATTAAAAGGGGTCAGCTCAATTGGTTATTACCAAAAGAGCTCCCCTTTTTTTATGCCATTTTGGCCAAATCCATCAAATGGATTTAGTTTGTGTTATTTTTAATATGTGATATCTCACCAGCTAAGTGTCAGGTGGCGTTATTCTAAACATTTGCACCTCCTTCACTTATAAAAATAAGTTTTAGGTAGGTTGTATTCAACAAATTTATTTCTATTTTTTATAAATATATTATTTGAATACAACCTATCTCTTTAGTAGATTCTCGATATTAAAATAATCAAAATATTCCCAAACTCTTAAATGAAACTTATGTCACAGAGACAGATAATAAATATATTTGTAATTAAAAACTCATGAAAACGATATTTGTTATTGGATCAAAAAAACATACTCTAAAGTACACAAGAAAAATGCCTGAGGGTGAAGTTAAGAAAATGAATTCTTTTGTTACAAACAAAGGACAAAAACTTGAAAAAACTTCAAAATTTAAAATTCTAAAAGTATCAGACGACAAAACTTCAAGAACTTTCAAAATCAGTCTTTAATTATTTAAAATGAACAAAATCGTATGGTTCAGGAACGATCTGCGTGTATCTAATAACGATGCATTTAATGAAGCGGCAAAATCAGGAAAGATTTTACCAATTTACATATTTGATAAAAAATATCACAAATTACCTACATCAAGTTCATTCCACTTAGATTTTTTAAAATCATCATTAGAAGATTTGAAAAAAACACTAAGTGAAAAATATAGTGCTAAACTCAACATATATTACGGAGATACATTAGAAATTTTAAGTCATTTAACTGATAAATTTAAAATAAATGAGGTTTACTCAAATATAATATTCAAGAACATGTATATAACTAACTTAGATAAAGAAGTTAGTTTTTTATTTAAAGAAAAAAATATTAATTGGAAAATATCAAATCAATTTGGTGTTCAACTAAATCATAGAATTAGAAATAAATGGTCTTATAACTGGAATAAATTTATAGACAGTGAAAGTGTTAATGTAAATTTAAATTGTGAGTTTATCTCAGATAATTATGTAGAAAATTTATCTAAAATAGAAACAAACAATTTAGAAAATGGAAAAATTCAAATTGGTGGCAGACAAAATGCACTTCAACTTTTAGATTCTTTTCTTAATGAGAGATCAGAAAATTACCAAAAGGAAATGTCTTCGCCGATAACAGGAGAAACTTCTTGTTCTAGATTAAGTCCTCATATTGCATTCGGAAATATTTCCATTAAAGAAATTTTTAAAAAAACTAATGATAAATTAAAATCTAATTTATCTTTTACAAAAAAGAAATCCTTAATTGCTTTTAAAAGTCGATTAGCCTGGCACTGTCATTTTATTCAAAAGTTATATGATGAGCCAGAAATTGAATTTAGAAATATGAATAGTGCCTATAATGGAATAAGAGAAAATGATTTTAATGAATATTATCATTTAGCTTGGAAAAATGGAACTACTGGTTATCCGTTTGTTGATGCATGCATGAGGTATCTTAGAACTAATGGATGGATTAATTTTAGAATGAGAGCAATGCTAGTTTCATTTGCGTCTTATCAATTATGGCTAGATTGGAAAAAAACATCAAAACACTTAGCAAAATTATTTACAGACTATGAGCCAGGTATTCATTATTCACAGTTTCAAATGCAATCAGGAACAACAGGAATAAATTCAATAAGAATTTACAATCCAATTAAACAATCAATTGATCAGGATCCTACAGGAGATTTTATAAAAAAATGGGTTCCAGAATTAAAAAATATTCCAGGAAAATTAGTTCATGAACCATGGAAATTAACATTCATTGAACAAAAGGGAATAAATTTAGAAATTGGTAAAGATTATCCATCACCAATAGTAGATAATAAAATATCGACAAAAATTGCTAAGGAAAAAATTTGGAATGTAAAGAAAACAAAAGAGGCCAAAATTATTTCAGCTGAAGTTTTAAATAAACACGCTAGCCTATCTCAAAGAAGATAGTATTCAATTTTTACTATCTACAATTAGTGTATCTTTAGAACCTCCTCCTTGTGAACTATTTACAATTGTACTACCTTTTTTTAGAGCAACTCTAGTAAGTCCACCAGTTGTTACATAAGTTGATTTACCTGTTAAAATAAAAGGTCTTAAATCTAAATGTCTTGGCTCAATATTATCTGGAGTGATTGTAGGTACAGTGGATAATATTTCCAAGGGTTGTGCTATGTAATTTCTTGGATTTTTTTTTATATTTTTTATCATTTCATCTTTTTCATTTTTTGAAGCTTTTGGACCAATCATGATTCCATAACCACCTGAGGCATTCGATGGTTTAACAACATATTTTGAAATATTATCTATAACATGGTCTCTGTTTTTTTTATCACCACAGAGAAGAGTTTCTACCTGATCAATAATGGGTTGTTCACCTAGATAGTAAATTATCATTTTATTTACATAAGAGTAAACAGCTTTATCATCAGCGACCCCAGTTCCTAAAGCGTTTATAATTCCAACATTTCCTTTCATCCAAGACTTAAAAACTCCAGGAACACCTAAAAGTGAACCTTTAAAAAAAACTTTAGGATCCATAAAATTATCATCTATACGACGATATATGCAATCTACCTTTAAAGGACCTTTCACTGTTTTCATGTATACGTAATCATTTTCTACAAATAAATCTTTTCCTTCCACAAGCGCTATTCCCATTTGTTCTGCTAAAAAAGAATGTTCAAAATATGCAGAATTATAGATACCAGGTGTTAACAAAACCATGTGTGGGTTGTTTGTTTTCTTAGGAATACATTCTGTCATACAATTATATAATTTATTGGCATATTGATGGACCGAAGAAACTTTATATCTTGTAAATAATTCTGGAAAAATATCTCTCATTACCATCCTGTTTTCCAGCATATATGAAACACCTGATGGAACTCTTAAATTATCTTCAAGAACTAAAAAATCTCCATCTATATTTTTAATAAGATCTATGCCTGATATATTTGACCAAGCTTTATGCTTGGGGGAAAAACCTTCACATTCTTTTAAATATAAAGGAGAATTAAAAATCAAATCTTTAGGTATTACTTTATCCTTAAATATTTTTTTTCCATTATAAACATCGTCAATAAATAAATTTAGTGCCTTAACTCTTTGAGAAAGACCTTTTGCAACTTTTAACCATTGACTTTTTGGAATAATCCTTGGGATAATATCCAAAGGCCATTTTTTTTCTTCAGCTCTATTATTTGCTGCGTAAACTCTGAAGTTAATACCTCTAGCATTTATTGTACTTTGGCAATTTTTCTCAATTTCTTGTAATTTTTTTTTACCATATTTTTCGAGTATCCCTGCAATTATTTTAGCGTGGCTTCGCAACTTCTTTTCTTTGCTTATGTATCCATCAAAAGTTGACTTAGAGTCATAGTTTTTCCAGAAATCTGACATACTAATTTAATTTTTTTACATAAGAGGTAAATAAGCAAATGATTAAATTAGATATCTGATATGAAATAAATGGGTTTTATTGTGGTCACATATAATTTAAATAGTTAGTTTTATTATGACTTATTGTATTGGTATTAAAACTGAGACAGGACTAGTTTTTGCATCTGATTCTAGAACAAATGCTGGATTAGATAATGTAAATATATATTCCAAAATGCTAACACATGATGTTGGAGATAGAACAATTGTAATTGTTACTTCAGGTAATCTTGGAACCTCCCAAGCAGTTTATAATTCAATAAAAAAAGATTTAAAAAGTCAGACTGGTATTATGAATTTAAATACTTGCAGTGATTTTGAGCAAATTGCGTCATATATTGGTTCTCTAAATATTGAACACTCATCTCCACAAGGAATTAATACTGACAGTGTTTTGCTAGGCTCCACATTTATTGTTGGTGGTCAAATAAAAGATCAGCCGCCAGAATTGTATTTGGTTTATCCTCAAGGGAACTATATTCGTCCAGCGGATAGCAAGCCATATTTGGTTATTGGAGAAGTTAAATATGGAAAACCTATTTTGGATAGAGTAATCACTCCAAAAGTCTCAATTGGTGACGCATCGAGATGTGCTCTAATTTCAATGGACTCAACATTAAAAAGTGATTTAACAGTTGGTCCACCTATAGATTTTGCTGTTATAAAAAAAAACGAAATTAAAATTGCATCTCTTAAGTGTTTAAACATGAATGACCCTGAATTTTCAAAAGTTTGTAATCAATGGTCACAAGGTATTTTTAAGATATTTGATTCTTTTCAAAGGTTTGACTGGGAATAAATTAATACTTTGTGTATTCTTTAATTTCTCTAATTTTAGAGCCAGTTTTATTATTTATTTCTAATTTTATTTTTGACCTTTCATCATTAAGAAAGTGAACATCCCTAGATAATTTTATAAATTTTTCACCAAAGTCAGAATTTTTCTCGCAAAGTCTTTTATCATCCTCAATTGACCAAAGTTTTAAATTAATTTCCTTTAGCGTGTTATATAAACTTTCAATTTCACTATAATCTTTGATATTTGTATTTAATTGATCTTTCAAAATTTTATATTCATCATTTATGAAATTTAGTTTATTAGGATCTTTAATTTTATTAGATTTAATTTCTAAAATAGAAATTTTATCTAGCAATTCTCCAACTGAAACTTCTACTAAAATTTTATTCATATAAATTTATATTATGTTAAGTTGTTAAAATTATGTCTAATATACTTATTATAAAACATGGGTCTTTAGGTGATATAGCCCAAGCTAGTGGTGCAATTCAAGATATATCTGATAACCATTCAAATGATGATATTTATATACTATCGACCAAACCTTATTATGATTTATTAAAAAAAAATCCAAATATAACTGATGTCATTTTAGATAAACGGCTCTCTAGATTTAACTTAATTTATTTATATTTATTAATGAGAAAAATAAAAAAATATAAATTCATTAAAGTTTATGATCTTCAAAACTCTAAAAGAACTAGTTTTTATAAAAAAGTTCTCTTCCCAAAAGCCACATCAGAAGTTTGGTCTTCTACAGAAACGACATTACCTGAGGGAACTAATAAGATTGATTTTGATAGAGATTCTGTGCTTAATCGTTTTGAACATCAATTAAAAGTTTCTGGTATTAAAACTGATAAAGTAATCAAACCAGATTTTTCATGGAGTTGTGAAGATATTTCAGAAATCAAAAAAAAATATAATTTAAACAAATATATAATCTTATTCCCTTTTTCATCATCTCATTTAACAATTAAGAGATGGCCATATTACAATGAATTGATTAAAAAAATTAAGTCTACTTTTAAAGATGAGATCCAAATTTTAATAGCTCCTGGGCCAAATGAAATAAAATTAGCAAAAGATATTGATGCTAATATTATTTTAGATAATAATAAGGTACTTAATATTTCCCAACTTTCATCTTTAATAAAAGACAGTTACTTTGTTATATCTAATGATACAGGTCCAGCTCACATGGCGGCACATTTAAACGTTAAAGGTTTAGTTTTATTTGGATCACACACTACTGCTCAAAAAGTAAGTATTGAAAGGGAATATTTTAAAGCAATACAAGTTACAGATTTGACTAAACTTTCAGCAGACAAAGTATTTCAAAGAATGCAAGAAGCCTTTAATTAGTTTTCCTAAATTTTGATAATAAAAAAGGCAAAAATAAAACTATTATAAAAATTCTTAAAAAATGATGGTAGCTTACAAAGATTGGATCAATATTGTAAGCAACACTAATAACTACCATTTCATGAATTCCTCCAGGAGCAAAACTTAAAAAAGTTGGGATAAATTCAAACCCTATATAAGTGAGCAAATAAGCAGTTATCATTGCAACAATAACTAAAATTGAACTAACAATTATTCCATGAAATATAAAAAATAATAATTCTTTAATTTTTAATCCATTTAATCTTGTGCCCAAAGCTGTTCCAAGAAATATAAATGCAATATTTATAAATGCATCTGGGAATCTGGCATTAATTATTTCAAAGGTATAAAAAGCACCAGATAATGCCATCGCACCCACTAAAGTAGGTGATGGAATTTTATAATTTTTTAAGATGTTTGCAAAAATGAAACAGATTATTAATAAAAATAAGATTTCTAAAAAATATCTTTCATTATAGATATTTTCATAATTATAACCTGTCATTTCTGAGAACCCTAAATTATTTATAAAAAAAATAGGAACAAAACTTACGATAAATATTACTCTAGTAGCCTGAGGGATCAAAACACCTTTATCATTTTTACTTTTACCAAATTCTAATAAAGCAGCAGATATTGGAACAAATGCACCTGGAAGAGCTGCCAAAACTGAAATGAATTTACTAAATTTACAAACTTTAAAAAAATAATAACCGGCAAGAATAGTGCTGACTATTGTACAGATTAACATCGCTAATGATGAAAATATCCATAAATGAATTTTATACAATAGCGTTACGTTTAAAGTTCCACCAAGAATTATACCAACGATCAAAAATATAGGATTTAATAATTTAGTTGGAAAAACTATTTTGTAATTAGTGAAAGCAAAACATAAATTCAAACCTAAAGAGCCCAATAACCATGGTAAAGGTAAATTAATTAATGTGCCTAGGTATCCACCGATAAGTCCTATAAAAAGAGCCCTATAACTACCTATTAAAGCTAAGAAATATTCTTTAATATTTTTTGAAAGATTATATTTGAGCATTGACTAAAATTTATAACTTATGTTTAATGATGACTTCATAAATATAATAAGAGAGGAAATAATGAAACTAATTAAAACTTTTATTTCAGTTTTATTCTCTGCTTTCCTTCTGTTTTCATCAACAAGTTCATTCGCAGTTGAAAAATTACATTTTTTAATTGGCGGCGGTGCTGGTGGTGGTTGGGATGGAACTGCTAGAGGTACTGGAGAAGCATTAACAAAAGCTGGTTTTTTGAAAAGTGCATCATTTGAAAATATGTCAGGTGGTGGGGGTGGTAAAGCTTTAGCTTACCTAATCAATAACGCTCCAAAAGATACAGTTTTAGTTCAGTCAACACCATTGGTGTTAAGATCTATTACAAGACACAAAGGTTATGTTAAAGGAACTGGTACATTGTCTTATAAAGATGTTAAACCAATTGCAGGTGTAATTGGAGATTATGGTGCAATAGTTGTAGCAAAAAATTCACCAATTAAAAATTTCAAAGATGCAGTTGATCAATATCAAAAAGATCCAAAATCAATTAAAATGGCTGGTGGATCTGTAAGAGGAAGTATGGACCATTTAATTGGTGCGTTAGCTTTCCAAGCAGCTGGTGCAAATCCAAACGATGTGATTTATGTTCCATATGATGCTGGTGGAAAAGCACTTGCTGGACTTTTATCTGGAGAAACTCAAATACTTTCAACAGGTTTAGGTGAAGTAATGGGTGCTAGAGATCAAGTGAGAATAATTGGTATCACAGCTCCTGAAAGAGTAGGTGATGCACCAGAAGCTCCAACATTAAAAGAGCAAGGATATGATGTCCAGTTTGTTAACTGGAGAGGTTTCTTTGCACCAAAAAGCATGAGTATGAGTGACTATAACAAAATCTCTAAAATGCTTGGTGATGTTCAAAAGACACCAGAGTGGGAAGCTGTTAGAAAAAGAAACGCATGGGTAAATATTTATAACCCAGGTTCTAAATTTGATGCGTTCTTAGAAAAACAAACAGTTGAAATGACAGCTCTGATGAAAAAACTTGGAGTAATATAATCTTTATAGATTATTAAAGAATGTAAAGCAGTGAGAATAAGTCCTACAAAATTTATCTCACTGCTTTTTTTAGTTTTATCAGTATTTTATCTATACACTGCATACAACATTCAAGTATTTGCATTTGATGAAAACGCACCATTCAATGCTAGGACTTTCCCAATATATTTAGGTTGGGCAGGAATAATTTTATCGAGTTTAAAAATAATTTTACCTGAAAAAGTTACTACAGAGGTAAATCATAAACACTTAGATTACAAAAGTATAATTTATCTAATAATTATCTCACTAATATACGCTGCTGTAATTTTAAAAATAGGATATTTTATATCAACATCTTTATTTCTTTTTGCATCTTACTATTTCTTAGGTGAAAGAAGATGGGGACTGATGTTTATTTTATCTTTCCCATTTGTTGCTGCATTTATGTATTTATTACACGGATTATTAAACATTTATCTTCGTGATCCGTTTTTAAAATACATTGGAGTTATGGGATGATAGAAGGAATACTAATTGGATTATCAACTGCGCTATCATTAACTAATATTTTAATGGTTATGGTTGGTTGTTTTGCTGGAACAATAATTGGAATGTTGCCTGGACTTGGACCAATGACTGCAATTGCATTAATGATACCAATTACTTACGGCTTCGATCCATCAACAGGTTTAATTTTAATGGCAGGTGTTTACTACGGTGCAGTATTTGGAGGATCTACATCCTCAATTTTATTAAATGCACCTGGAATACCAGGAACTGTTGCTACTGCATTTGACGGCTATCCAATGGCGCAACAAGGTAAAGCTGGTAAAGCTTTGGCAATCGCTGCTTATAGTTCATTTGCAGGTGGAACAATTTCTGCAATATTTTTATTAGTTGCAGCCCCTAGTTTGTCAAAAGTAAGTTTAGCTTTTAGATCACCTGATTATTTTGCACTAATGATTTTAGGTTTAACCGCCATTTCTGCATTCTCATCTAAAGGACAGTTTTTAAAAGCAATGATGATGGTAGTTTTAGGATTAATGCTAGCAACAGTTGGTCAGGACTCATTGTCAGATATTACAAGGTTCACATTTAACAATATGAATTTAACTGATGGAATAAGCTTTGTATTAATTGTCATGGCTACATTTGCAATGAGTGAAGCTCTAACAATTATTTTTAGAGGAAAGGATCCAAACAGAGCTGCAAAACAAATCTCATTAACAGAATTAGGTTCAATTAAAGTAAATAAAGAAGAAACGATTAAAATGGCCAAAACAATACCTAGGTCCTCAATACTTGGTTTCTTAATTGGTGTTTTACCTGGTGCAGGCGCAACAATTGCATCTTTCTTAGCATATGGAATGGAAAGAAATTATGTAAACGAAGAAGAAAAACAAAAATTTGGAAAAGGAAGCGTTCATGGTTTATCAGCACCAGAGACAGCAAATAATGCGGCTTGCTCTGGTTCTTTTGTTCCGTTACTAACATTAGGAATTCCTGGAAGTGGAACAACTGCTGTAATGCTCGGAGCTCTTTTAGGATTTGGTATTCAGCCTGGACCAAGACTTTATCAAACAAACCCTGAAATTTTTTGGTCGGTTATTATGTCAATGTACATTGGTATGGTTGTACTTTTAATTTTAAATTTGCCATTAATTCCCTATATCGCTAGAATTTTAGCGGTACCTAGAAATTACTTAATTCCATTAATTTTATTTTTCTCAGTGACAGGAATTTATTTAATGTCATTTAATAATTTTGATATTTTCTTAATGATAGGTATTGCAGTGGTTGCAACTTTTTTAAGGCTCTATGATTTTCCCATGCCACCTTTAATATTAGCTTTTGTACTAGGTGGATTAATGGAGGAAACATTGAGAAGGTCACTTTTAATAAGTGATGGTTCGCCTAATTTTTTATGGGATAGGCCAATAACACTCATAATATTATTGATCACAATCACAATTGTTGGTTGGCAAATTTTTTCAACTTTTAGAAAAAAAAGTTAAATATAAATTTTATCAGCTAGACCGTAGCAAAGAATTCCACTTAGCACTGTTAAAATTCCTGATGCGATGACACCTTCACTATTTGTTTTTTCGTTATGTCCAAGCTTATTGATATAAATTGTATATATCCCAATTAACAAATATAAAACGTTTTGAGCAAAAATTAATGTAAAGAAACCCCATGTTCCTGCCAAACCATCTGCTTTAATTAACATTATGTATAGTGCTACTAAAACTGATGCAATAAACGGTGCTCCAAAAAATCTAACCATCACAGCTGCAGAATGATCTATATTGTATTGATCTAAAAATGATTTTGTTGCTACCACTGTTCTAAAAGCATAAACAGCGTAAACGATAAAATGGACGATAAAAATACTTAAATAAATTACTCCATTAAATTTATCTAACATGTTTTGATTTTATAAGATTCCTTTGTAGTTTTCAATTATCTTATCCCAAAGAAAATTTTCGGAATGACTTTTGCACTCTTTTCCAAACTCAATATATTTATTACCTTCAAATAAACTATCTATACTTGAATAAATTTCATCTAGACTATTACCATCACAAATTAATCCCGTTTTATTATGAACAATTGCATCAGAAGCACCACCATCTTTACCACCTATAGATGGAATCCCGTATTGTGCGGCCTCAATAAAAGAAATTCCAAAGCCCTCAACTGAAGATTTGTGAATTATTGAGGGCATTATAAAAATATTGGATTTTGCTATTAGTGCATTTTTTAATTCATTAGAGATATCACTTAAAAAAACTACATATTTATCAAGTTTTAGTTCTATAACTAATTTTTTCAAATTTTCCTCTTCATCTCCATATCCTATGCAAGTGTAAGTAATATCAGGATATTTCTCTTTTAAATTCCGAATAGCCATTATAACTTTTTCATGATTTTTTCTTTTGTCAAATCTAGAAACAGTAATTAGCCTTTGTTTTTTTCCTCTTAGCATTTCTTCTGCTTGTTTAAGGTCATCTTTTGAAATTTCTTCAACAGGATCTACACCTGGATTTATGACTATTAATCTTTTTTCTTCAACTCCGAGACTAACTGCTAAATTTTTCGTAAAGTTTGAGTTTGCTACTACATGGTCAACATTATTTAAAACTTCTAAAACTTTTTTGTTTAATCTAGATCCTTTAGGATGATTAATTTCTTTAGAATGAATTAAACATATTTTCTTTTTTGGGGATTTTATAAGTTCTAAACTTTTCCAGTGATCTGCAATGATACAATTTACATTTTTATTTTCATTTAAATATTCATTTATTAGTAGAGATTTTCTATATTTTCTTAATAATTTAATTCCACTAACTCTTTCAATTGTAAAAGAAACTTTATCATCAAACTTTTTATGATCTTCGTGGTAATCTGCAAAAACTTTAACCATATCTAACTTTGATAAAGATCTTGCTAATCCCCACATTAAATTTTGCATACCACCAACATCGGGTGGAAAAGTTCTAGTTATTATTAAATACATTAATTAGATGACCACTTAATACCACAACCCATACTTGGGAATTGTTCTTCAGGACCTTTACCTGTTTCGGAAACTTGTTTCATAGCAATAAATAAATCACTGTCTCCTGATCTAACAGGTTTTAGTTCCCTTAATTCTCTAATTCTTCCTCTATATTGAAGACCAAAATCTTTATCATAACCAAAAAAATCTGGAGTGCATACAGCATCATATTTTCTTGCAATGTCTTGTGTTTCATCAATTAGGTAAGGAAAATTAAACTTATGTTTAATTGCAAACTCTATCATTTTTTCAAAAGAGTCTTCTGGATAATTAATTGGATCATTAGAGCATATTGCAACTGAATTTATTCCTAAATCATTAAGTTTAGTACAATCCTCCACCACATCTTTTATAATTGCTTTTACATATGGACAATGATTACAGATAAACATTATCAATGTTCCATTTTCACCTTTGATATCATTTAATGATATTAATTTGTTCTCTGTAGATTTTAATTCAAAGTTTTCTGCTTTTTTTCCAAAATCACATACTGGTGTTTTAATAGGCATAATGTAATAATATATAAATTATGTTTTACGATTTGGAAGATAAAAAACCAAAAAACTCTGGCGAAAATTGGGTAGCACCAAATGCAACTATTATTGGAGATGTCACATTAGAAAAAAACTCTAGTGTTTGGTTTAATGCAGTAATTAGAGGTGATAATGAAAATATTCATGTCGGAGAAGGTTCAAATGTTCAAGATGGAAGTGTTTTGCATACTGACCCAGGTTGTCCACTAAGAATTGGTAAAGACGTCACTATCGGTCATATCGTTATGCTTCATGGATGTACCATTGGAGATAATAGTTTAGTAGGTATTGGAGCTGTAATTTTAAATAATGCAAAAATCGGTAAAAACTGCATCATTGGTGCAAAAGCATTAATAACTGAAAACAAAGAAATTCCGGATAACTCATTAGTAGTTGGAGCCCCAGGCAGGGTAGTTAGAAAACTTACTGATGAAGAAATAGGTAAAATTACTGAGAACGCAAAACATTACCAAGATAATTGGAAAAGATACGTAAAAACTGTTTTTTAATATGCCGGCTGGGTATGTAATTGCACAATTAAGAGTAACTAATCCAGAAAATTATAAAGAGTATATAGAAAAAGTTAATCCAATTGTAAAAAAATTTGATGGAGAGTTTTTAGTTAGAAATGGTGAATATCAAATATTTGATGGTAAAACTAATTTTCCAAGAATAATAATTCTAAAATTTCCAAGTTATGAAAGAGCGCTAGAGTGGTATAATTCGGAAGAATATAAACCTATCAAACAGATTAGACTCGATAATTCTGAAGGGACAAATATAATAATTAGAGGATTATGAAAAAAATATTATTAGCATTATTAATTACATTATTTAGTTCATCAATATTCGCATCAGATGAAAAACCAGGTAGATTTTTTGAAGATCAACCAGATGTAACTGATGATTATCAAATTCATTTCATATACATGCTAACAGCCAGTGATAAAGATCGTGAGCTAGATATAAATGGTAAAATTGAGGAATATGCTAATAAGATGAATGCTCTTGTTGAAAAGTTTAGTAAAAAAACAAAAGGGTCGTCTGGTGTAAAAAAATATAAGTACGATTATCGAAAAGATGGAAAATTAGATGTTACCTTCATAAGATTAGATAAAAAAAGAAAAGAACTTCACAAACATATAAATAATAATTATCGTGCTTACCTTTGGTTAAATGGATTTAATAATCCAAAAAAAGTTTATTTTACTTTTGCTGATGTAACTAGCTCAGATGGTGGAGAAGGTGGTGTAGGAATGGCATCAATGTTTCTTAAAAGCAAATACAATAAAAATATAAATAATATGGTTAAAACAGCTCTTCATGAAGTGCATCATGCGATGGGTGGAGGTTTTGCTTGCGTTCCTGGTATGAGTAAAAATGCACATTTTTCAAGTGGCCAAGATACCGATGCAAAACATATGTTTTTTGGAAAAGCTTATGTTCATGATGTTGAAGGTTGTCCAAAAGGAGAGGATAGTGTTTATTTAACTCCAACATCAAAAGATCCTTACGATCCTTTTAAGCTAATATGTCTAAATGAATGGGGAAAATATAATCATAAAAAACTTGTTAAACTTAGAGAAAAACAATTGAGCGATCTTAAAAAAGGCAAGTGGAACTATAGGAGTGGTGGATCTGGATGTAAGTTTACTTATTGGGACAGAAACGGCACTGGAGTTATGAAATTATTTAATAACGAACAAGCTAATAGAGAGTATAATAGAGATCCAAAAGGTCATTAAATAATCTAATCTCTTAATGTTAATATTTTAAAAGATAATTTTAATTTAGGAAATTTTTTACTTAAAGTTAACTTAATTTTTTTAAAAGAATCCTTGTGAATTTTCTTTTCAATTGTTGAATTAAATTCTTTCTTTCCATTTATTATTTTAGCTGCACTACAATCTTCGTGATTAATAACTATTAATTTATTAATATTATGCAACTTTATTGAAGTTGATAAATTATCTAAAAAGGTTGATTGCCATTTTTTAAATTTTTTAGAAGTAACACCAATGGCTGCTCCAGCAATAGTAAATGAGCTATATTTTCCGGTTAAATTCTTTTTTTTCAAATAATTAAAAACTTTTGGCTGAAACCTTGGATCAATACATGACAAAACCATAGCTTCATATTTTTTCATTATGGTACCAACCAAGTATCTTTACTATTATCAATGTCAAATCTAGCTCTTCGATGACCTTTTGCAGCTAAATATAACCATTCTATAGATTTAATTTTACACTGTATAACAGTAAAGTTTTTATATCCTTCTTCACTTTGTTCTTTTGTGTAATCAAAATTATCTAATTCAGGTTTTAAACCAGATGTTGGAATATCAGACTCAGTTCCTGGTCCATTATCTACCAAGTAACATTTACGACTTATATGTTGAGTTTTTTCCCAAGATTGTTTTGTTATATCGTTATTATGATTGATAATTGCTTCAACTTTTAATCTAACCTGAATTTTTTCATCTTTGTCGTAAAATAACATAGATGAATTAGGATTTTTTTCTAATATTTTAATTTTATCAGATCTAATGTCACTATGAAATTGAACTAAATTATTTTGTTCGTCTGATTTTCTAAGAACAACAATTCTACTTTCGATATCATTCTCAATTCCACACGAAAAAACAGGTATTCTAAAAGGAGATGATCTATTAGTAACTGCATCAGTTAACATTAACCAAATTTTCTTTTTTATTTCGGAAAAATCCTCGTAGTAGGGAACAGTGGTAGACACAATTATTTTTTCTTTTTTAGTCTAGCAATTAAACTTGAACTATCCCAACGGTTTCCACCCATTTTTTGAACTTCAGCATAATAACCGTCAACAATTTCTGTTACTGGTACAGGTGAACCATTTCTTTTTGCTTCTTCAATACAAATTTTTAAATCTTTTCTCATCCAATCTACAGCAAATCCGTAATCAAATTTATCAGCTACCATAGTTTTATATCTATTTTCCATTTGCCAAGATTGAGCTGCACCTTTTGAAATAGTTTCCATAACTTTATCCATATCTAAACCTGCATTAATTCCAAAATTTACCGCTTCAGATAAACCTTGCACTAAACCACCAATACACATTTGATTAACCATCTTAGTTAGTTGTCCACTTCCTGATGGTCCGATTAAAGTTACTTTTTTACTATAACAATCAATTATTGGCTCTGCTTTTTTAAAATCATTTTCATCGCCACCAACCATTACAGTTAATATCCCACCTTCAGCACCTGACTGTCCTCCTGATATAGGAGCATCTAAAAAACCAAATCCTTTATCTTTTGCAGCTTTATAAAGTTCTCTAGAAATTTCAGCAGACACTGTTGAATTATCTATATATACACTTCCTTCTTTAGCATTATGAAATAACCCATTATCACCTAAAGAGACTTGTCTTAGGTCATCATCATTTCCAACACACGTAAAAATAAAATCAGCATCTTTAGCAGCTTCAGATGGTGTATCAGCCATATTACCTTTGTATTCAACAATCCATTTTTCTGCTTTTGATTTTGTTCTGTTAAAAACAGTTACATTATGTCCTGCTTTTGATATATATCCTGCCATTGGATAACCCATTACACCAAGACCTATGAAAGCAACTTTAGAAGTCATATTTTTTTATGTTTAAAAATTTAAGTTTAAAAGTAATTGTATTTGGATTTATATTTACATTTTTTTCAAGCTTTGGACAGAGTTTTTTTCTTGGAATATTCAATACAAGTATAAGAGAGACACTATCGATAACTCATGGACAATTTGGCTCAATATATGCATCTGCAACATTGTGCAGTAGTTTACTACTAATATGGGTTGGAAAGAAAATTGATGATATAAATATTTTCCGATTTGCAATCTATGTAACATTACTTTTATCTTTTTCTTGTTTTTTCTTTTCAAAAATTTCATCAATAGTTTTTTTATTCATTGCAATTTTCTTAATGAGATTTTCAGGACAGGGAATGATGTCTCATACTGCAACAACAACAGTTTCAAGATATTTTACAAAATCACGGGGCAGGGCATTAAGTATTTGTTGGTTTGGTTTATCTAGTGCTGAATTTATTTTACCTGTTTTAATGGTTTTTTTGTTGTCAATAACAACTTGGCAAAATATTTGGACAGTAATTGCTTTATTAATTTTAATCTTTTTACCGATTGCATCATTCTTTCTAGTTCGAACTGTTAAACTTGATACGAGAGAAAGCACTGAAGGAGAAGAATTTAAAGAGGAAAATATTAAGCAATGGAAAAGAATTGAAGTAATAAAAGACTATAAATTTTATATTGTAAGTATGAATATGCTGGCCATGCCTTGGATTGCAACTGGTGTATTTGTTTACCAATCATTTATTACTGAGTCAAAAAACTGGGGACCATTTGTAATTGCTCAGTCTTTTATGTCATATTCAGTATTTTCAGTAATTACACTTTTAATATCAGGTTTTTTAATTGATAAATTCACAAGTCGAAGACTTTTAATATTTATGAATATTCCTTTATTTTTATCGACTTTTGTAATTATTTATTTTGATGCACAATTTACTGCATTTATATTTTTAGGTTTAATTGGAATATCAAATGGTTTGGCAAACGTTTTGGGATCTTCTACTTGGGCTGAGGTTTATGGTGTAAAGTATATTGGATCTATTAAAGCTTTGACCACTGCACTTATGGTTTTTTCAACAGCTTTCGGAACTGCTCTTTTTGGTATTTTAATTGATATTGGATTTTCAATTGAGAAAATTGCTATAATATCTGCACTTTATATACTTATTTCTTTTATTCTTCTTTTTTTAGTTAGAAAAAAATTAAATCCAATTTTAGTATAAAACACTTGATTTTGTTGATCTTGGAGTATATTTAATCGCCCATGGCAAGAGTTACCGTTGAAGACTGTATCGACAAAGTAGATAGCCCTTATGAATTAGTTTTGGTTGCTAAAGAAAGAGCTACTCAACTGAATTCAGGAATTGAACCTACATTAGATAGAGATAATGACAAACACACCGTTATTGCTTTGAGAGAAATAGCTGAAGAAACAATTAAAGTTCCAGATTTAACTGAAGCTGCAGTTTACAAACTAAGAAAACACGTAGAACAAATTGATGATACTGCTGAAGAAGATGAAGATATTGGTGATGATTTTGAAAATCTTTACAAAGGTGAAATCTCAAAAAGTGGTGTGCCAATTCTTCCTTCTAAAAGAGCTAGAAAAATCCCAGAAAAAATTCAAGTTTCAAAAGAAGATCTTGCTGAATTATCACCATCAGCTCAGCCTGATGTTAATGTAGAAGCTCCAAGTGAGGCTGAAGAAAGTGATGATGTTTCACTAGATCAAGTCTCAGAAGCAGAAGAGCAAGTTTCAGATAACGTAAGAGACGAAGAAAATAATTCTTAATTAAGAAAATTCTTTTAATATTTGTTCCCTGTGTTCATCAAGATCAGGAATGTCCCCTCTAGTACTTTTATCTTCGTATGAAGACATTTTTATAGGATTTCCTGCTAATCTAAAATCACCGACTACTTTATGATAGGCTTTAACAATCATGTTTCTTGCTTCGACTTGAGGATTTTCTACCGCTTCTTTAATATTAAATATCGGTCCACAAGGTATCTTTAATTTTTCCATTTCACTTACCCATTCAGAAGTATTTTTTGAAGAAAGTTTACTTTCAAATATTGATTTTAGTTCATTCATATTTTCACATCTAAGAGAATTAGTATTAAATCTTTTATCACTCACCATCTCAGGTATTCCTAATACTTCACAAAGTTTTTCATATAATTTATCGTTACCTGCAGCAATGATTATATAACTATCTTTTGTTTTAAATGCCTCAAACGGAGCGATTGAAGGATGTCTGGATCCCATCGGTTTAGGAATTTCATTTTTAGATAAATATCTTGCAATTGCATTTTCTAAAATCGCAATTTGGCAGTCTAACATTGAAACATCTATAAACATTCCCTTGCCTGTTTTTTGTCTATCATACAAAGCTGCATTAATTCCGATTGCTGTAAAAAGGCCTGCTGTAATATCACCAATTGATGTTCCTACTCTTGTTGGTTCACTATTTGGATGACCTGTAACACTCATCAGTCCACCCATTCCCTGAACGACCATGTCATAAGCGGGCAATTCTTTTAAAGGTCCGGTTTGACCGAAACCAGATGCAGACGCATATATTAATTTTGGATATTTTTTGCTTACATCTTTCCAACCATATCCCCATTTTTCTAAAGTGCCTGGTTTAAAATTTTCAACTAAAATATCTGCTTTTGCTAAAATTTTATCAAAGATTTTTTTATCATCTTCATTTTTTAAATTAAGAGCAATACTTTCTTTTCCTCTATTCAGTGACATAAAATATGCCGAATAGTCTTTTACAAAAGGTCCAAACTTTCTTGAATCATCACCAATTTCTGGTGCTTCTACTTTAATTACACGTGCACCGAGATCTGATAAAATCATTGTACAATATGGACCTACTAAAACCCTAGTAAGATCAACAACTAATAAATTTTTTAAAGGCCCATCCATAATAAGTATGTCATTTCCTTATATTGACTCTTCTGCTCAAGTTCAATTTAATATCATCATTATAAATAAAAAGGGGAAAACTATGTTAAGAAAAATAACATTATATTTGTCTTCAATGATTATAGCTTTTTCAATAGTAGGATCTGCATTCGCAGTTACATTAAAAGCAAGTCACCAATGGCCAGGAACACCAAGAGCTGATGGCTCTTTTGACCCACGTCATGAAATGGTACAAATTATTGCTGATGAAGTAAAAAAAGCAAACGTTGATTTAGAAATTAGAATTTATCCAGCTAAGTCACTTTATAAGCCAAAAGAGCAGTGGAAACCTATGACCACAGGTCAATTAGATATTTCTGCTTTCCCATTAGCTTATGCATCAAAATTCCATCCAGAGTTTGATGCTACATTGATGCCAGGAACTGTAAAAAATCATGAGCATGCATTGAGATTTAATAAAGGTCCAATGATGACTGAGATTAAAAAAATAATCAGTGATGCTGGTGTTGTAGTACTATCTGATGCATGGTTAGGTGGTGGTTTTGCATCAAAAACTAAATGTATCAAAAATCCAAGTGATGCTAAAGGACAAGTGATGAGAGCTGCAGGAAAAGCTTTCAACCAAATGTTAGAAGCTGCTGGTGCAGGTATTCAAAGTATGCCATCATCTGAAATTTATACTGGATTACAAACTGGTGTATTAACAGGTGCAAATACTAGTTCAGGAAGTTTTGTAAGTTACAAAATATATGAACAAGTAAAATGCGCAACTCCTCCAGGAAAATTTGGTTTATGGTTTATGTATGAGCCAATTTTAATGTCTAAGAAAAGCTACAATGCTTTAAATTCTAGCCAACAAGTGGCTTTAATGAAAGCAGGTAAAGTTGCTGAGAAATATATGACAGCTCAAGTAGAAAACTTAGATAAAAAGTTTGAGGAAGCATACAAAGCTGCAGGTGTTAAATTAGTGTATATGGATGCTGATGATCATGCTGCATGGGTTGATATTGCAATAAAATCATCTCACAAAGCTTTTGCTGAAAAAGTTCCAGGTGGCGATAAGCTAATGGAAATGGCTTTAGCAGTTAAATAAAATAATATATAAAGAACCCCTATTTATTCTCTGTAAGTAGGGGTTTTTTTTATGAAAGAAAAATACTTAAAATTCTGTGATTATGTTGCAAGAGCTTGTGGAGCTTTTGCAGTTCTAGCTTTACTGTTATCAATTCTTGTAATTGTAGAATTAGTTTTTGAAAGATACTTTTTTCAAAGAGCAATAACATGGCAAACTGAGCTAGTTACAATGCTTCTAGTTGCTTCAACATTTATTGGAAGTGCATATGTTTTAAGTGAGAAAGCTCATGTGAGTATGGAGTGGATCTATGATTTCTTATCAAAAAAAAATATATTAAGACTTAAAATTTTTACCTCATTAGTCAGTTTATTATTCTTCTTAATTTTATTCTATTTTGGTTTTTTAATGGTTGAGGAAGCGTTTACTAAAAATTACTCAACAGGAACGGTTTGGGATCCTCCATTGTGGGTACCATATTCGTCAATGATGATAGGTGCTGCATTAATGATTTTACAATATATAGCAGAAATTATTAAGCTTACAGACGAAAAGGATACTAACTAATGGATCCATTAATAATTGCAATAATTGTTGCTGTTTTTACTTTGATAGTATTATTTTCCGGAATACCAATTGCTTTTGGTTTAAGCTTTGTATCAATAGCTCTTTTAGTTGCTTTCGAAGGTTTCCAAATGCTAGATGTTTTTGCTGAAACTTTCTATGCGGGATTAAATTCGTTTGTCCTACTTTCAATACCAATGTTTATATTAATGGGGATGGCAGTTGCTAATTCCCCAGCAGGAAAAGATTTATATACAGGATTGGACAGATGGTTATGGAGAGTACCTGGAGGTTTGGTTATTTCTAATATAGGAGCTTGTTCAATCTTTGCTGCACTAAGTGGATCAAGTCCCGCAACCTGTGCTGCAATTGGCACCATGGGAATTCCTGAAATGAGAAAAAGAGGATATTCAGATCAAATTGCAACAGGAACTATAGCAGCTGGTGGAACTTTAGGAGTATTAATTCCTCCAAGCATTGTTTTAATTGTTTATGGAATTGCAACTGGAACATCTATTGGAAGATTATTTTTAAGTGGATTGATACCTGGATTTATGCTTGCAGGCATGTTTGCTATTTGGGCACTTATACACAGTTATTTTATAGATAAAGACTCAGCTAAAGCTTTAAAGAATAGAACTCCTCCAACTTTTAAAGAAAAAATTGAGGTTTTGCCAAGGATACTTCCTTTCTTAGCAATCATTGCTGGTGTCTTATATGTTTTATATGGTGGTGTTGCTACTCCATCGGAAGCTTCAGGGGTTGGAGCCTTTTTAGTTTTTGTTTTGATTGCAGTCGTCTACAAAATTTACCAACCAAAAAAAATATGGAATATTGTTAAAGTTTCAATGAAAGAAAGTGTGATGATAATGTTTATCATCGCAGCTTCTTATCTTTTTGCATTTACATTATCACAACTTTACGTAACTCAATCCTTAGCTCAAAGTATGGTAGAGATGAGCTCTAATAAATGGGTAGTATTTATTTTAATAAATATATTTCTGTTGATTGCAGGTTTCTTTTTACCCCCTGTTGCCGTAATTGTTATGACTTCAGCAATATTATTGCCAGTTATAACTCAACTGGGATTTGATCCGTACTGGTTTGCAATTGTATTTACAATTAATATGGAAATTGGTCTTATTACTCCACCCGTTGGATTAAACCTTTATATAATAAAGGGTATAACACCTGATGTTAGCTTGTCAGAAATTTTAAAGGGATCTATACCATTTATGATAATTATGGCTTTAGCTATACTTATTTTGTGTATTTTTCCTGAGATTGTGACCTGGTTACCTGACAAAATAATGGGTAAAAGTTTAGGTTTTTAATATATAAAAAACACAATGCTAAATATAAAAAGAATATTCGAGACAATTGCTGATGCTGGTCAAAAAATTTTAGAGAAAAAATCATTAAAAAAATTCTCTAAAAAAAGAGATTTGATTGAGCTATGTGATGACCTGTTATCATCAAAAGGAGCAGCTTTTGGAATTACATTAGCAAGAGATGTCTTGTTTAGGTATCATAACTTGTCTTACGATGAAAAATTAAAATTCTTATTAAAAGTTAATGAAAAATATAAACCAAATTCAGATAGCATAGATGAGGCAATAAAAGATTATAGTCAAAACAAAAATAGTAGGTCAATTTTAAATTTATCAAGAATATCATCAGGTAAACGAAAAGAATTATTTAAAAGATTAAATATGGCACCAAATGGTACACCAGAAATAGTTTCTTTAAGAGAGGATTTACAAACTTTTCTAATTAAAAATCCAGAATTAAAAGATTTAGACTATGATCTCATAGATATCTTTAAAAATTGGTTTAATCCTGGATTTTTAAAATTAAGAAAAATTACATGGGATACTAAAGCAGCAATATTAGAAAAATTACTAAAATATGAGAAAGTTCATTCAATGAAAGATATGAATGAATTAAAAATTAGACTTGGAGAAAATAGAAGATTTTTTGCTTATTTTCACCCTGCTTTAGATGAAGAACCAATTATTTTTGTTGAGATTGCATTAACCAAAGGTTTGGCTAAGTCCATTCAAGAGTTGACACGACCTAATAATGAGAAAAAAGAAAATTATGACACCGCAACATTTTATTCAATTAGTAACTGTCAAGAGGGACTATCTAGGGTTACTTTAGGAAATTTTTTAATCAAAAGAGTAGTCTATGAGTTGCAAGAAGAATTAACTGATGTAAAGAATTTTGGAACACTCTCTCCAATGATAGGTTTTGCCGATTGGGTTAAGTCTTTAGATAATGAAAAATTAGGAGAAATAGTTAAAAAAGAAAACTTTCCTAAAGTTGAATTTCTAAAATCATTAGGATTAAAAATTGGAGATAGAAAATTTATAGACAATAAAGATTTACTAACAAAACTTGCTTTAAATTACTTGGCTGTGCAAAAAAATGATCTAGGTTTTCCAATTAATGATGTTTGTAGATTTCATCTAAACAACGGTGCAGAAATTGATGATATTGTAATAAATGCAAATGTGTCCGATGTAGGTTTTAAAAGATCATTTGGAATAATGGTTAATTACAAATATGAACTTGGAAAAATTGAGCAAAATCATCAAGAGTATGTAAACGAAAAGAAAATTAATTTATCAAGCAAACTCAAAAAATATGTCTAGATTAAATAGAACAGTTTCTGTTGCTCCTATGATGGATTGCACAGACAAACATGAAAGATTTTTCTTAAGATTAATCAGTAAAAATGTTCTTCTCTATACTGAAATGATTGTCTCAGAAGCTATTGATAGAGGAGATAAAAAGAAACTATTAGAATTTGATATGAGGGAAAAACCTGTTGCTCTGCAACTTGGTGGTTCTTCTCCAAAACTATTAGGAAATGCAGCATATTTAGGTGAAGAATTTGGTTATGATGAAATAAATTTAAATTTAGGTTGTCCAAGTAAAAAAGTTCAGAAAAATAGATTTGGGGCATGTTTAATTCAAGAACCTAATCTTGTTGCTGATTGTCTAAGTGAAATGATTTCAAAAACATCAATTCCTGTAACAGTTAAAACTAGAATTGGATATGACAATGTTGATCAATACGAAAATTTATATAATTTTGTGAATATTTTAAAAGAAACAGGTGTTAAAACTTTTATAATTCATGCCAGAAAAGCAATGTTAGGAAAATTTACACCTAAACAAAATTTAAATATTCCACCTTTGAAATATGAATACGTAAATAGATTGAAAAAAGATTTTAAAGATTTAGAAATAATAATTAATGGAGGGATAACGTCTACTGATCAAATCAAAGAACATTTAGATAATGTAGATGGTGTGATGATTGGAAGGTCAATTTATCATTCTCCTTACATGTTAGCAGATATTGAGAACCAAATTTTTAACAATAATGATATTTTAACAAGACAAGAAGTTGTTGAGAAACTAATTGAATATGTAAAAGAAGAAATTAAAAAAGGTACAAGATTAAATCAAATCATGAGACATACCCTTGGTTTATTTCATGGACAAACAGGTTCAAGTTTTTGGAAAAGATATCTGAGTGAAAACATGTGTGTAAGAGATGCCGATGTTAAGAAAATAGATCACATAATGGATAAAGTAAAATTTAATCCACAAAGTATATCGGCAGGTCAAATTGAATAATACTCTTCTTGAGATTAACAATATTTACTTTATTTTTTTAATGATGGCAGCCGCTGTTCCGGTTGGTTTTTTTGCAGGTTTTTTTGGTATTGGTGGAGGATTAATATCAGTACCATTTTTATTTTTTGTATTTGAAGCATTTAACGTGGATAAAGATTATTTAATGCATTTATCTGTAGGGACAGCTTTCTCAATAACAATTTTAACAGCTACAGCTTCAGTATTAACTCATAGAAAATATAATGCTGTTGATTTTAATATTATTAAAAATTATGGAACATTTGTAATAATAGGAGTTTTCTCTGGAACATTGATGGCAGCATTGATGAATACTAAAACATTATTATTCTTTTTTTCTGCTGTTGTTTTCTTTTTTGGAGCTTACTTGTTGTTACAAAGTGAAAAGAAAAAAAAAATTAAGAAAAAATTCAATATTTTCCCAAGAATAATATTTGGATTTTTGTCAGGATTAATATCTGCTCCTATGGGCATAACAGGAGCTATGATGAATGTTCCTATATTAAGATATTTTGGCTATCCAATTAACTTAGCAATAGGAAGCTCTGCAGCCATTGGATTTATAATAGCTTTATTTGGATCAATTGGATTTTTTACATCTGGTTTGATGTTAAAAGCAGATATCCCACTTAGTATAGGATTTATCAATATACCTGCTTTTATAATTTTCGTTCCAATAACTACATTCATGGCAAGGATTGGTGCAAAAACAGTTCAAGATCTAGATAGAGTTAAAACTCAAAGATTATTTGGTGTTTTTCTTTATGTTATTGGTACTTTATTTTTATATAGATTTTTAGTGACTTAGGAGACGAGGTGGTTTCAGTCTCCCTCCGCCACCTCAATTACATATTAATCGATTCTCTAAAACTTTCTTAACTCTTTATAGTTGTATTTTAAATTTTTTGATCATAATCCCCAACTTTACCAGTTTGTTGAAGGAGATTATCAATAAAGTCAAAAATCTTCTTTTTTCTATCTTCGGAGGTTGGACTTTCGGTAACTATAACTAAAGATGGTTTATTAGAAGATGCTCTAATTAATCCCCAAGACCCATCATCAAAAGAAAATCTTACTCCATTAACAGTTAATATTTCTCTGATTTCTTGATCATCTACTTTAGTTTTATTTTCTTTAATATTTGTTATTTCTGTAACTAAATTCTCAACTACATCATATTTTTCACTATCTTTACAATAGGGAGCCATTGTCGGGCTTTGATAAGTTGTTGGTAATTCACCAAGTATTTCACTCATTTTTTTGTTATTTTTATCGAGTAACTTACAGACCTGTATTGCTGAATTAATTCCATCATCATAGCCATATCCCAAAGGTTTATTAAAAAAGAAATGACCACTTTTTTCAAATCCTGCTAAAGCGTTATCGGTATTTACCTTTCTTTTGATATGGGAATGACCGGTTTTCCAATAAATTGTTTCACATTTATTTTCTTTTAATATTTTGTCATTGGAATAAAGTCCTGTCGATTTTACATCAACAATAAATTTACTATTTTTATGATCTTTCGAAAGATTTCTAGCAATTAATAGCCCTATTTTATCTGAAAAGATTTCATTACCTTTATCATCTATAACCCCAACTCTATCCCCATCTCCATCAAAACCAAATCCAATATCTGCATTATTTTCTTTAACTGCTGAAGAAATTGCATGTAACATTTCTAAATCTTCAGGATTAGGATTGTATTTTGGAAAAGTCCAATCCAGATTGCAATCAAGTTCAACTACTTCGCACCCAATACCTCTTAAAATTTCTGGTGCAAATACCCCTGCTGTTCCATTGCCACAAGCAACAACTGCTTTAATTTTTTTATTTAATGGGTTTTTTGTTATCAAATCATTTTTATAAACATTCTGAAAATCATCAATTTTATTTATATTTCCATTACCATTAATAAATTTTTGATGGAGTGTAATATCTTTTAGTTCTTTCATTTCTTCAGGTGCATGAGTAAGGCCTTTTTTGATGCCCATTTTTACACCCGTCCAACCATTTTCATTGTGGCTAGCTGTAACCATTGCAATTGCATCTGAATTTAAATTAAATTGTGCGAAATAAACCATAGGGGATAAGGACAATCCTAAATCTTCGATATTGCATCCAGTTGAAACTAAACCTTCTTTTAATTTTTCTTTGATATGTTCGCTGTAAGATCTGTAATCTTGGCCAACTATAATTCTAGGATTGTTTTTTTTTGTATGATTAATTATTTGAGTTCCAAGACCTTTACCGAGTTGAACGATTCCATCATCATCTATGTCTTTTTCGTATACCCATCGTGCGTCATATTCTCGAAAGCCGTAGGGATCAATTTTTCCCAAATTATTCATGTGGATATATGTACATTTTTTTAAAATTTTTATTGATAATTATTTAATAAGTTCTATAAATGTTCTATTGATTTACAATTTATATAGTATATCAGGTAAATCTACACACTATATCTAGTTATTTACTAGATTTTTTAGTATAAAGATAAAAAGGGAGTTTAATGAACAAAATATTGTCTCAGGCGATCAGGAAAGCTGTCTCTGATTATAAACCAGCGGAAAAAATCAGCAATAATGACAAAAGACCAGACTTATTTTCACTAAATAACAACACAGAGTTGTTTCAAAATTCTAAAGGGATAACTATTAAAATAGACAGATCTAGAGATAATAATTTAACAGATTTTGGAAGAGCAACACTAAGTGACAGATACCTTGGAGAAAACGAGTCTTTCCAAGATTTATTTGCAAGAGTTGCTAGTCATTACGCAGATGACAACTTACACGCGCAAAGACTTTATAACTACATAAGTAACTTATGGTTCATGCCAGCAACACCAGTTTTATCAAATGGTGGGACAAAAAGAGGTTTACCAATTTCCTGTTTCTTAAATGAAGCAGGGGATAGCTTAACTGGAATATTAGATCTATGGAGTGAAAATGTTTGGTTGGCTGCTAAAGGCGGAGGTATAGGAAGTTATTGGGGCAACTTAAGATCCATTGGAGAAAAAATTGGAAGAGTTGGAAAAACTTCAGGAATTATTCCTTTTATAAAAGTTATGGACTCTTTGACAATGGCGATCAGTCAAGGTTCTTTAAGAAGAGGATCAGCAGCTTGTTATCTTCCAATTGATCATCCAGAGATAGAAGAATTTATTGAAATGAGAAGACCAACAGGTGGTGATCCAAATAGAAGATCATTAAATTTACACCACGGTGTTTTAGTTTCAGATGCATTTATGAGAGCTGTTGAGTTAGATGAACAATGGGCACTAAAAAGTCCAAAAGATCAATCAGTACAAGCTACTGTTTCTGCAAGAAATTTATGGATTAGATTATTAACTGCAAGAATTGAAACTGGAGAACCTTATATTGTTTTCATTGATACAGTTAATAGAATGATACCTCAACATCATAAGCTTGCTGGTTTAACTGTTAAGACATCTAATTTATGTAGTGAAATAACTTTACCAACAGGAATTGATAAAGAGGGTAGAGATAGAACGGCAGTATGTTGTTTATCATCTTTAAATTTAGAAACCTATGATGAATGGAAAGACGATGAAAACTTTGTTCCAGACGTAATGAGATTTTTAGATAATGTATTAACGGACTTTACTGAAAAAGCACCTGAGTCATTTAGTGATGCTGTGTATTCAGCATTGAAAGAAAGAAGTGTTGGTCTAGGTGTTATGGGACTTCATTCATTCTTTCAACAAAAAATGATTCCTTTTGAGTCAGTGATGAGTAAAGTTTGGAATAAAAAAATATTTGAAAGCATCCAAAAACAAGTTGATCAAGCTTCAAAAGATTTGGCCGATGAAAGAGGTGCATGTCCAGACGCTGCTGATTATGGTATTAATGAAAGATTTTCAAATAAAACTGCAATAGCTCCAACTGCTTCAATTTCAATTATTTGCGGTGGAACATCTCCAGGAGTTGAACCAATTGCAGCAAATAGTTATACACATAAAACTTTGTCTGGATCATTTAATGTTAGAAATAAATATCTAAGTAAATTATTAGAGAAACACCGTAAAAATGATGATGAAACATGGTCAAGTATAACAACTAATCAAGGCTCAGTTTCTCATCTTGATTTTTTAACACAACAAGAAAAAGACGTATTTAAAACAGCTTTTGAATTAGACCAGAAATGGATCGTGGAGTTAGGTGCAGATAGAACTCCTCATATTTCACAAGCACAATCAATAAATATATTTATACCTGCAGATATTCATAAAAGGGACTTACACCAAATCCATTTCCAAGCTTGGAAAAAAGGATTGAAGAGCCTTTATTACTGCAGATCTAAATCAATACAAAGAGCGGAAAACGTAAACGATGCAAATTCTACAGATGTAACTGCAAACGTTTACAAATCTAAGAAACAAGAAAATCAACAACCAGAATATGAGGAGTGTTTATCATGTCAGTAGAAAGTCTAAAAGATACAAATCAAAAAATTGTAGAACCAAAAAAAATGGGTCTATTAGTTGAGAACCCAGTTTACAAACCATTCAGATATCCATGGTGTTATGACGCTTGGTTAACTCAACAAAGAATTCATTGGTTACCAGAGGAAGTTCCACTTGGTGATGATGTTAGAGATTGGCAAAAAAATCTTTCTGAGTCAGAAAAAAACTTATTAACTCAAATTTTTAGATTTTTTACTCAAGCAGATGTTGAAGTTAATAACTGTTATTTAAGACATTACACAACTGTATTTAAACCTACAGAAGTTTTAATGATGATGACAGCATTTGCATCCATGGAAACAGTTCATGTAGCTGCTTATTCACATCTATTAGATACTATTGGAATGCCAGAGTCTGAATATTCTGCATTCATGAAGTACAAAGAGATGAAAGATAAATATGATTACATGCAAAACTTTAATGTAAACTCAAAAGAAGATATCGCAAAAACTGTTGCAGTATTTAGTGCCTTTACAGAAGGCCTTCAGTTATTTGCAAGTTTTGCAATTTTATTAAACTTTCCAAGACACAACAAACTCAAAGGAATGGGTCAGATAGTTACTTGGTCAGTTAGAGATGAAACTCTTCATTGTAATTCTATGATTAGAATTTTTAAAGAATTCATTAAAGAAAACCCTGAGATTTGGACGCCAAAACTTAAAAAAGAACTTTATGAAGCTTGCAGAACTATAATTGAACATGAGGATGCATTTATTGATCTAGCTTTTGAAATGGGTCCAATGCAAGGTTTAACTGCTCAAGAAGTCAAAGATTACATTAGGTTCATTGGTAATAGAAGATTAACTCAGTTAGGTCTTGAGCCAATATATGATGTTCAGAAGAACCCATTATCATGGTTAGATACAATGTTAAATGCTGTAGAGCACATGAACTTCTTCGAAGGTAGAGCCACTGAATATTCAAAAGCATCTACACAAGGTAACTGGATAGACGCTTTCTCCTAGGATTAAGTGATAGTAAGTCCCTGTATAAGTATTTGTAAAACTGATCCTGTATCAGGTCTATGCTATGGATGTGGAAGATCTGATGAAGAGAAAAAAATCTGGAAAGATCCTGAAACAACTGATGATTGGAAGAGCAATAACTTAAAAGAGCTAGAGAATAGACTTTCAGGCTGGCAATTAGAAGGTTTTAAGAAATCATATAAGAATAAGGTCGAAAAGGGTATCTCATTATATAAAGAGAAGTTAAAATCAAATATTTAGTCACTTTTATTTAATAATCGTATTTGGGTGTGGTCAAATGATCCTTGTATTAGCAATTTCACTTTGATTATATAAATCTTAACTTTACGAGAGGAAAACAATGAAAAAAACGTTAAATTTGTTACTTAGCGCTATTTTAGTAGTTACATCATTCATTGGTTTGGGAAATATTGCCGTTGCTGACGGTCATGGTTTTCCATCTAAACCAATTGAAGTTGTTACTCACGCCGGTCTAGGTGGAGGAACTGATACAACTGCAAGAATGTTGTTAATTAGAACAAGAAAAAATCTTAAAAATAATGCTTACATCACTCCAAAAAGAGGTGATGCAGGTAACAAGGCAATGGCTTACGTAAAATCGAAGCCTAGAGATGGTCATACAGTACTAGCTATTACGCCAACTCATTTATTTAGAATGGCTAGAGGGCAAGCGGAGCTGACAATTGATGATTTTGTTGGTGTTGCAAGAACTACAGTTGACCCAATTGTAATATTTGTAAATGCAAAAAGTCCTTACAAAACAATTGAAGATTTAATTAAAGCTGGTCAAAAAAAACCAATTAAATATGGTGGTACTAACGTAGGAAGTGTTGATCATATTTCAGGATTAATATTCGCAAGGGAAGCAAAAACAAAAATTGCTTTTGTACCATTCGAAGGTGGTGGAGCGATAATGACTAGTTTAGTAGGAAATCAAATCGAAGCTGCTGGATTAAACCTTGATGAAGGAAAAGATCAATTAGATGCAGGCGAATTGAGAGTACTAGCAGTAATGGCAGATGAAAGAATGTCTGCATTACCAGATACACCAACTCTTAAAGAAAAAGGTATTAATGCGTCTTTTGCTACAGTTAGAGGCGTTGTTGTGCTTAAAGGTACACCACAAAAAACTATTGATACTCTTGAAAAAGGATTCCTTAAAGCAATGAAACATCCAGTTTACCAAAACTATTTACAAGGTGCTGGTTTGGATGCATCAAGTGTTGCAGGAGCTAAAGCTTGGGATGCTGAAATTAAATCTATTTACAAAGAAGCAAGAGCTGCTTTAGTAAGTTTAGGTTTAGCTAAATAATTTCAATTACTTAATGGGGGTTATACAACCCCCATTTAAATCAAAATGATAAAAGATATAAAAATTCTAAGTATTATTATAATTATATCAGTCGCATTATTTGCATACACATTCACATTTGATGAAGTTCCTGAAATTTTAGCTCAGGGAATGCAACCTACAATGATGCCAAGATTAATTTTTTCTTTAATAATTTTTTTATCTATATTTCAATTAATTCAGAATAAAAATTTAAAGTCTGATAAAAAAGAATTAATTCGAAGAAATGCTTTTGTAACATTTGCTTATACATTATTTATAGTTTTAATAGCAGATAAACTTGGATTTTTAATTTCTATATTTTTGTTCACTTTAGTTACACCTATTTTATGGCAAAGGAAAGATTATATAAAAATCTTTTTTTATTCTTTAACTATATCAGTATTTGTTTTTGTTTTTTTTACACTTGTACTTCAATTAAAATTTCCTCAAGGGATATTAGAGGAATTTATAATTAGGAATTTTTATTAATGGAAATTTTGTCAAATATCTCTTTAATTTTAAATCCAACAACATTTGGTTTAATACTAGGATCTACAATTGTTGGAGTATTGATAGGTGCTCTTCCTGGATTAAGTTCAGGAATGGCTATTGCATTGTTATTACCGTTCACAATATATTTAGAACCCAGTCAAGCGATTGCAGCTATGGCTGCATTATATTGTGGAGGTACTTTTGGAGGATCAATCACAGCTATATTAATTAATGCACCTGGCGCCCCACCTGCTGCTGCAACAGCTTTTGATGGTTTTCCAATGGCTCAGAAAGGCCAGGCAGGTAAGGCTTTAGGCATGGCTGCAGTATCTAGCGTGGTTGGTGGAATTATTTCTTTGATTGTCCTCATTATTTTTGCACCAACACTTGCAAGAATTGCATATAAATTCGGACCTCCAGAATATTTTGCATTGGCAATATTTGGATTATCAATGTTAGCCTCTATAAGCTCAAAATCTCCTGTTAAAAATCTTATAGGAGGTTTGATAGGTTTATTTGTTGCGACAATCGGAGTTCACCTTACAACTGGTATTTCAAGATTTACATTTGGGGTTGCTGAACTTTTTGAAGGGATAAGCTTTGTTCCTGTATTAATTGGTTTATTTGCAATGTCTGAGATATTAGTCCAAGCATCAAAAAGTGAATTACTCTTAGAAAGAATTAAGTTTTCAGCAATAAAACTTCCTTCAATTTCAGAATTTAAGAGTTGTGTTAAAACAATTTTAAGATCATCCGGTATAGGAACTTTTATAGGCATTCTTCCAGCTGAAGGCGGAACAGTTAGCGCAATGATTGGTTATAACGAGGCAAGAAGATGGTCAAAAAATAAAGATAACTTTGGAAAAGGAGAAATAGAAGGTGTTGCAGCTCCAGAGTCAGCTAATAATGCTGCTACAGGTGGTGCAATGATACCAACTCTTGCTTTAGGTATTCCAGGTTCAGCAACTACAGCAGTAATTCTTGGAGGATTTCAAATTCATGGATTAAGAGCAGGACCATATTTGTTTGAACAGCAACCTGATCTGCTTTACACAATTTTTTATGGCATGCTTTTAGCAAACTTTATCTTTCTAATTTTTGGTTTACTTGGAGCTAAAATATTCTCAAGAATTTCTTTGATACCAAGAGGTTATTTATGGCCATCTGTATTTGTATTTTGTCTTGTTGGATCTTATGGATTATCCCAGTCTATGGTAGATGTTTACATAATGCTAATCTCAGGTGTTGTTGGATTTTTCTTAAGACGGTCAGGATTTTCTCCAGCACCAATAATTATGGGAATTGTATTAGGCGAATTAGTGGAAAATTCATTAGCTCAATCAATCATAATATTTGACCAAAATATATTTATGTTTTTTACAAGGCCAATAGTGCTTGTATTTTTTACATTAACTTTTTTAAGTTTATTCTACAGACCTATTAAAAATCTAATAATGAAAGGAAAATAATGACTAAAGTTTTTACACCAAATATTAAATCTAAAAGAGGAAAGGACTTAACAAAATATGTTGCTAACTTTGTTCACAAAACAAAATTTAAAAATATTCCAAAAGAAGTAGTTGAGTTAGCAAAAAAACATATTTTGGATGGTTTTGGTTTAGCACTATCAGGTTCTGTTGCAAGAACAGGAAATTATTTATTTGCACATATCAAAAAAAGTTCAGCAAAAGGGAAGGCAACAGTTATTGGTTCAAAAATGAAGGTTCCAACGCACTTTGCAGCTTTGGCAAATGGTGTAGGAATACATTCTGATGATTATGATGATACGCAGTTAGCCGTAGCAAAAGATAGGGTTTATGGGTTATTAACACATCCTACAGCACCTTGCTTACCTAGTGCTTTTGCTGAGGGTGAGGTTAATAAAATAAACGGAAAAGATTTTTTAAACTCATATTTAATTGGAGTAGATGTGGAATGCAAAATATCTGAAGCAATGTCTCCACGTCATTATCAACATGGTTTTCACTCAACAGCAACCTGTGGAACTTTTGCTTCAGCCTCTGCTGCAGCTAAAATTAGAAAATATGATCATAACAAAATTTTAAGATCATTGGGGATTGCAGCCTCTCTCAGTGCTGGATTAAGAGAAAATTTTGGAACAATGACAAAACCACTGCACGCAGGTAGAGCGGCAGAGAGTGGAGTGATAGCTTGTGATTTAGTAAGATATGGGTGGTCCTCGACAGATAAAATTTTGGAATCTCCAAGAGGTTTCTTCCAAGCCCATGGAGGCGGATACGATATTAACGCATTAAAAGGTAAACTTGGAAGACCATGGACATTTAAATCTCCAGGTATTTCTATTAAACCACATCCTTGTGGCTCTTTAACTCATCCTGGGATGACAAAGATGTTAGAGTTAATTAAAAAGTATAACATTAAGCCAGAGCAAGTAGTTAAAATAGATGTTGGCACAAACCATAACATGCAAAATGCTTTGATACATCATAGACCAAAAAATGAGTTTCAAGCTAAATTTAGTATGGAGTATTCTATGGCAATACTTTTAATTGATAGAAGAGCATACATTCCTGAATATCAAGATAAAAGAATTAATAAATCTGATGTCCAACAAATGCTTAAAAAAGTGAACTTTTATAAAAATAAAATAGCTGAGGCCGCAGGTTACGACAAGATGACAACTATAATAGATATCTATTTAAAAAATGGAAAAAAAATATCTGGGAGAGGTGATTTTGGAAAAGGTAGTCCAGCAATACCAATGACTTATGATGAAGTTGCAGATAAGTTTCTTGGTTGTACAGAATTTGCTAAATGGCCTTTATCTAAATCAAAAAAAATTATTGAAACAGTAAGGGACTTAGAAAAAGTTAAGGATATTAGAGTATTAGGAAAGTTATTATCTAAATAGTTATCTTTGATTTAAAAGCATAACTTTTCGATATTTGCTACCTTTGTACTTAGCTAATGGTCTAATTAATTTATTAGATGAATGTTGTTCCATTATATGAGCTGACCAACCAGTAATCCTTGAAATTACAAATATTGGTGTAAAGAAATCTGTATCAAAACCCATTAGATGATAAGTCGGTCCTGTTGGGTAATCTACATTTGGATGAATATTCTTTTTACTAATCATTACTCTTTCAACAATATCGTAAATCTTTAAAAACTTTTTATCTTTTTTAATTTTAGCAACTTTTTTGAAATACTCTTTCATGGTTGGAACTCTAGAGTCTCCACTCTTATAAACTCTGTGACCAAAACCCATCACTACCTCTTTTTTCTTTAATGCATTATTGATCCATTTTAAGGCATTCTCAGGTTTTTTGATTTTATTCATCATATGCATAACTTCTTCATTAGCTCCACCATGTAATGGTCCTTTTAAACTAGCAATTGCACCTGTTATAGCTCCATGAATATCAGATAAACTACTTGTAATAGTTCTAGCTGTAAAAGTTGAAACATTAAAACTATGTTCCGCATATAAAATTAAAGATACATCAAATGCTTTTACAATTTCCTTTTGAGGAACTTTTCCAAAACACATATAAAAAAAGTTTTCTGCAAAAGTTAATTCTTTTTTAGGTTTAATAATCTTCTTACCTTTTCGAATTCTATAAAACGCTGCTAAAGCAGTTGGAGTTTTAGCTAAAATTCTTAAAGCTTTTCTTGTATTTGCTTCCTGAGAATTATCTGTTGTCTCCTTATCCTCTAATCCCATTACACTAACTGCTGTTCGAGCAACATCCATAGGATGAGATTTTTTTGGCATGTGTTTAATTATTTCGTAAAGATTTTTCGACAAATCTCTGTGTCCTCTTTCAATTTTTTCAAATTGTCTTAGTTCAATACTATTTGGTAAATCACCTTTTAAAATAAGATATGCAGCTTCTTCAAATCTACAAAATTCACATAAGTCTTGAACAGCATAACCCCTATAGGTTAATGAGTTAATCTCAGGCATAACTTTAGAAACTTCTGTTTCATCAACAACAATTCCTAATAAACCTTTTTTTACTTCTTCACTCATTATTCATGTCCCTCTGTACTAAAATTATATATCTTTTCGTCTAAAGAGTTGTATTTTTCATACTCAACTAGATCATATAATCTTTTTCTTGTTTGCATCTTATCTATAATATTATTTTGATGTCCATCCGCAAAAATGGCACGTAGACCATCCTCAACACTTTTCATCGCTAGTCTTTGTGTAGTAACTGGATAAATTACAATATTGTAACCAAGCTCTTCTAATTCTTTAAAATCTAGCAGCTTCGATTTACCAAACTCGGTCATATTTGCTAAAAGATAACAATCCAGGGATTTTCTAACTTTTTCAAACTCAGCTTCATCTTTTAATGCTTCTGGAAAAACAATTTCTGCACCAGCATCAATATAAGATTTGCAACGATCAATCATTTTATCAATACCCTCAACGCTTTTAGCATCAGATCGCGCGATGATTTTAAAATTTTTGTCTGATCTTGCTTCTACACATTCTTTGATTTTTTTTGTCATATCCTCTTTAGATATCAATTCTTTATTGTCTAGATGACCACATCTTTTCTGTTCTATCTGATCTTCTAAATGAATTGCCGAAATACCAAAATTTTCAAATGTTTGAACAGTTTCTTTACAAGATTTAAAACCTGTATCAACATCAACAATGGTCGGAAGATTTGTAACACGTGCAATTTGCTTTGATCTGTTACTGACATCATTAAGAGTTGTTAATCCTATATCTGGATAACCCAAATCATTAGACATAACACCTCCAGAAACATAAACACCATCATATCCAATTTCTTCAATAACTTTTGCTGTTAATGGATTATATGCACCTGGTATTCTTAAAATTTTATTTGATTTTAGTTTATTATCTAAATCAATTCTTTTCTCTTCAGGTTTTTTTTCAACAAAGTGCACTAGAATATTCCTTTTTTATTATTCGATTTTAAATATCTTTTACTTACTTCAATATTTAGTTTTGTAAGCTGATTATTTTTTAATTTTTTTAAACTTTGAACATCTTTTAAAAATCTATCACTTTCTTTTTTAGAAATAATACTTTCTGTTAAAATTTTAAATTTATTTATATAATCTTTTCTTTTAAAAGGTCTTTTCCCGTAAGGATGAGCATCTGCTCTTTCTAATTCCTCAATAATTTTTTTCCCATTATTTAATGTCACTATAACCTTTGCACCAAAAGATTTCATTTTTGGATCAGGATCATGGTATTTCTTTGTCCATTTTTTATCCTCATGAGTTTTAATTGATCTCCATATTTTAATTGTACTTTTTTTGTTAGCTCTTTTTTTAGTATAAGACTTTACATGATGCCAATCTGCATCTTCTAAAGCTACTGCAAAAATATACATTATTGAGTGATCTAAAGTTTCTCTACTAGCATTCGGATCCATTTTTTGTGGATCATTAGCTCCAGTTCCTATTACATAATGAGTATGATGACTTGTATATATATCTATTTTTTTAATTGTATTTAAATTATCAATTTTTTTATTAAGTGCTTTTGCAATATCAATTAATGCTTGAGCTTGATATTCTGCAGAATATTCTTTTGTATATGTTTCAAGAATAGCCTTTTTTTCTTCGTTCTTTTTAGGCAAAGGAACAAAATATTTAGCATTTTTTCCATCTAATATTCTTGCTATCACACTATCTTCACCTTCGTAAATAGGACTTGGAGCTCCTTCACCTCGCATCGTTCTATCAACAGCTTCAATTGCTAATTTTCCTGCATGAGCTGGAGCATATGCCTTCCAACTTGAAATCTCACCTTTTCTTGATTGTCTTGTTGAAACACTCACATGTAATGCTTGTTGAACAGCTTGATAAATAGTTTCTGTATTTAATTTTAACATAGATCCAATACCAGCAGCAACACTTGGTCCCAAGTGAGCGATATGATCAACTTTGTGTTTATGAAGACAAATAGCTTTTACAAGATTAACTTGCACTTCATAAGCAGTTATAATTCCTCTTAATAAATCATTTCCATTTTTTTTTAATTGTTGTGCCACTGCTAAAAGAGCAGGAATATTATCACCAGGATGACTGTAATCAGCTGCTAGAAATGTATCATGAAAATCTAATTCTCTAACAGCAGTTCCATTTGCCCACGCAGCCCATTCACAATCAAATTTAAGTTTTGAATTTATGCCAAAAAGATTAGAACCATTTTTTCTAACATGTTTTTTTGCCATTTCTCTTGCAGATATTACAGGTCTTCTATTTAAAGAAGCTATAGCAACAGAAGCGTTATCAATAATTCTATTAATAACCATTTCTACTGAATTTTTATTTAATTTAGCATTATCACTTGCTATCTCTGCTATTTTCCAAGCAAGCTGTTTCTTCTTTGGAAGATTTATTTTTGATGGATATACTTTAATTGTATGCAATAACAAAACAACTCCTAATTTGTGATTTTGTTTTAATAGTTAAAATAAATTAATCAATATTAAAGATATTGAGATACAATTTTTTCAATACCTACAAAGTCTTTTATTAAGTGATTATGATAAATTTCATCAATATTTTTTTCAGTATATCCATCCTCTAATAAAATCATTGGAATATCCGCCGCTTTAGCTGCATTTGCATCCGACTCACTATCACCAATCATAATTGATTTATTTTTACTACCATCTAAAATTTCGATGATTGTTGTTATATGTCTCGGATCAGGTTTACAATAATCAAAAGTATTATAACCCGCAACATACTCGAAGTAATCATATATCCCAATTTTTTTTAAAAGATCTACTGCAAGATGTTCCGTTTTATTCGTACATACAGCCATTGATATATTTTCTTTTTTACACCAATTTAAAAAATCTTTTACACCAGGCATCAGAGTACTTTCATTTAAAATATTTTTTCCATAATAAGAAATAAATTCATCTGTCATTTCATTTTTAATTTTCTCATTAATCGAAGTTAATTCTTTTTTGGCCTGGCTCCATATAGATCTACCAATCATTGCCCCAGCTCCTTGACCAACAGTATTTTTAAGTTCATCAAGAGATTTTGTGGGGTATCCAAATTTCTTCATAACATGGTTATGAGCAAGCATTAGATCAGGTGCTGTGTCTACCAACGTGCCATCTAAATCAAAAACAACTGTGAATTTTTGTGTCATTTAAAAAGTATTAATAAGAAATAAATTGTGAATTAATTAATTTAATTCCCAGTTATATACAACTATCTAATGAATAGTCAAAATTTACAAAATAAACTTAGAGATAAATTTTTAAAAAAAGGTGTCAAAATGAAGGGGCCTGAGACAGTTTTTTTTTCTAAAGATACTAAAATTGGAAAGAATGTAGAGATAGAACCTTATGTTGTCTTTGCTGATAAAGTTCAAATAGGAAACAACGTTAAAATTCTGTCTTTCTCTCATCTTGAGGGTGTTAAAATAGACAGTAACGTGAGTGTTGGTCCATATGCTCGTTTAAGACCTGGAACAAAAATTAAATCCGGATCAAAGATAGGAAATTTTGTTGAAGTAAAAAAAAGCACAATAAATAAAAATTCTAAAGTTAATCATTTATCATATATTGGAGATGCAGTAGTGGGGAAGGACGTTAATATTGGAGCTGGAACAATAACTTGTAACTATGATGGAAGAAAAAAAAGTAAAACAAACATCAAGGATAAAGTATTTGTAGGTTCAAATACATCTTTAGTAGCACCAGTTACTTTAAATGAAAAAAGTGTCATTGGTGCAGGCTCAGTAATTACAAAAAACGTAACTAAAGGGTCTCTAGCACTAACAAGACCAAAGCAACAAGAAAAAAAAAATTATAAAAGGAGATAATACGCTATGTGCGGAATAGTTGGAATTACAAGCTCTAAAGAGGTTACTCCTAGAATTATAAGTTCATTAAAAAAACTTGAGTATAGAGGCTATGACTCTGCAGGTTTAGCAACCCTTTCAAATGGAAACATAAATGAGGTAAAGTGTGAGGGTAGAGTAGACGCTTTAGAGAAAAACATTTTACAGACTAAAATATCTGGTTCTATTGGTATCGGACATGTTAGATGGGCCACACATGGAAAACCTAGCTCAATTAATGCACATCCTCATTCATCAGAAGATGTATCTGTCGTTCACAATGGTATAATTGAAAATTCAACTATTCTAAAAAAGTTATTAGAAAATAAAGGTTACAAGTTTAAATCCCAAACAGATACAGAAGTAATTGTACATTTGGTAACTGATTATTTAAAAAAAAATAACCTTAAAAATACAATTATAAAAGTTTTAAAAAAATTACACGGTAGTTTTGCACTAGGAATAATATTCAAAGACCAACCAGACTTAATAGTTGGAGCAAGAAGAGGCTCTCCACTTGCAGTTGGTTATGGTCCAAATGAACACTATCTTGGTTCAGACTCTTATGCATTAAAGTCAATGACTAATAAAATTTCATATTTAAATGATGGAGAATTTTGCATCTTAAAAAAGGATCAAGTAGAATTTTTTGATACTGATGGAACTAAAGTAAATAAAAAAATTTTGAATCTTTCTAAAGGTGATCAAAATTATGAAAAAGGAGATTACAAATATTATATGGCTAAAGAAATAGATGAGCAGCCAACCACATTAAAAAATTGTGTTAATGAGTACATCGACAAACATAATAAAGAGATAAATATTTATAATTTTCCTTGGAAAATAAGTGAAATTTCATCTATAGTTTTGATTGGATGTGGAACAGCATATCACTCATGCCTTGTTGCTAAGTATTGGTTTGAACAAAGTACAAGCTTAGATGTTAGTGTTGATATAGCTTCTGAGTTTAGATATCGAAAAATTAAATTTAAGAAAGATTGTCTCTATGTATTTGTTTCTCAA
Organism: uncultured Pelagibacteraceae bacterium; assembly: GCA_902527605.1. Classification (GTDB taxonomy): domain Bacteria; phylum Pseudomonadota; class Alphaproteobacteria; order Pelagibacterales; family Pelagibacteraceae; genus Pelagibacter. The sequence goes on from CABZPQ010000002.1 coordinate 149,008, forward strand.
TCAGGAGAAACTGCAGATACATTTGCAGCATTAGATTTGTGCAAAAAGAACAATGTTAAAACTTGTGCAGTAGTAAATGTTGTTGAAAGTTCAATTGCAAGAGACGCTGATCTAGTTTTACCTATTCATTGTGGTCCAGAAGTGGGTGTTGCATCTACAAAAGCTTTTTTAGGACAAATGTTAGTCCTTTATTTATTATGTACTAAGCTTTCTTATGAACAAAAATCAATTAATAAAAAGGATTACCAAAAGAAAATAAAAGATTTACTGTCTTTATCTAAATCTGCAAAAAATACATTGAATATTGAAGATAAAATTCAAACACTTGGAAAAGATTTTGCTAATTCTAAAGGATCAATGTTTTTGGGTAGAGGTTATTCATATCCAATTGCACTTGAAGGTGCTTTAAAACTAAAAGAGCTTGCTTATGTTCATGCTGAAGGTTATCCAGCAGGAGAAATGAAACATGGACCTCTTGCACTTATAGAGGAAGGTATGCCGGTAGTAGTAATAGCTCCAAGAGATGAGCATTACAAAAAAACTATTTCAAATATGCAAGAAGTTATATCTAGAGGTGCAAAAGTTTTACTAATAACAAATAAAAGTACTGATGAAATTTATTCAGAAAATATTTGGGAGCAAATAGAAGTTGATGCAATATCTGATGAACTTATACCTTTTTTAACTACTATACCTTTGCAAAAGTTGGCTTATTACTCTGCACTAGATAAAGGATACGATATCGATAAACCAAGAAACTTAGCTAAATCTGTCACTGTTGAATAAATAATAAAGTCTGTTAAAACAATTCTGAGTTGAAATGAAAAATTGGAAAATAAATAGCTGGAGAAAATACCCCGTCAAACATATTCCTCAATATGAAGATGAAAAGGAATTAGAGATGGTTTTAAATAAATTGAAAACCTTTCCTCCATTAGTTTTTGCGGGTGAAACAAGACATTTGAAAGATCAGTTGGCAATGGTCAATGATGGTAAAGCTTTTCTTTTGCAAGGTGGTGATTGTGCTGAAAGTTTTGCAGAATTTCATCCTGACAATATAAGAGATACTTTTAAGGTTATTCTTCAAATGGCTTTGGTGATGACTTACTCAGCTTCTTTACCTATTGTAAAACTTGGAAGAATTGCTGGACAATTTTCTAAACCAAGAAGTGCACCAACTGAAAAACAAGGTGATAAAGAATTACCAAGTTATTTGGGCGATAATATAAATGCAATAGATTTTACTGAAAAAGCTAGAAGACCTGATCCAAAAAGAATGTTCAAAGCTTACTCTCAATCTGCATCAACTTTAAACCTTTTAAGAGCATTTTCAAAAGGTGGTTTTGCTGACTTAAATAAAGTTCACTTATGGAATTTAGATTATATTAAGAAAAGTCCCCAAGCCAAGAAATTTAAAGAATTAGAAGATAAAATAGCAGATGCATTAGCTTTTATGGATGCTTGTGGAATTACATCTGATTTTAATAATAGATTATACACAGTTAATTTTTGGACTTCTCATGAAGCTTTACACTTACCTTTTGAAGAAAGCATGACAAGAGTAGACTCAACCACAGGTGAATATCACGATACTTCAGCACATTTTGTCTGGATAGGAGATAGAACAAGACAATTAGATGGAGGTCATGTTGAGTTTTGTAAAGGAATAGAAAATCCAATTGGCATCAAATGTGGCCCAACTTCAAAACCTGATGAGATTGCAAAAATATGTGAAGTTATAAATCCTAAAAATGAAAAAGGAAAAATAACTTTAATCTCAAGATTTGGTTATCAAAACGTTGAAAAATTCTTACCAAAATTAATAAGAGGAATTAAAAAAGAAGGTTTAAATGTTGTTTGGTCATGTGATCCAATGCATGGGAATACAATTAAATCAACTACTGGTTTTAAAACGAGACCGTTTAATGATGTTGTAAGCGAAGTTAAAAATGTATTTGCAGTTCATCAATCTGAGGGTTCCTATGCAGGAGGTCTTCATGTTGAAATGACAGGGCAAGATGTGACAGAGTGTACTGGTGGAGCAAAAAAAATATCAGATGCAGATTTATCAAGCAGATATCATACGCACTGCGATCCAAGATTGAACTCTGATCAAGCTATAGAATTAGCGTTTTTAATTTCAGATGAGATAAAAAAGAATAGTTTGTATTCTAAATCTGCAATTAAAGCGGCATCTTAACAGTTTAAAAATAAATTTTTTTTCTTATATTTAAATTATGAGACCCAAAGATAAAGTGAATCACATTAAAAACTGGATTTCAGATTATGTGAATACTATGCCAAAAAAAGCTCAATCTTTAGTGATTGGTATTTCTGGTGGAATAGACTCTTCTGTCTCAAGTACATTAAGTGCAATGACAGGTTTAAAAACAATTGTTTTATCAATGCCTATAAAACAAAAATCTGCACAACATGATTTAAGTTTGGCACATCAAGAATGGTTAAAGAAGAATTTTAGCAATGTAGAGGGATACACATTAGAATTAGATAGCTTATTTAAAACATTTGAAGGAACATTAAACAATTTTGGTAGTGAACATGGAATGGCAAATTCTAGAGCAAGATTAAGAATGACAACGCTTTATCAAGTAGCTGCAGCAAACAATGGGATAGTTGTTGGAACAGGAAATAAAGTAGAAGATTTTGGAGTTGGTTTTTATACAAAATATGGTGATGGTGGAGTAGATATTTCTCCAATAGCAGATTGTAATAAAACTGAGGTATGGGAACTTGGTAAAGAACTTGGAATTTTAAAAGAGATTATTGATGCTCCTCCGACAGATGGTTTATGGGATGATGGTCGTACGGATGAGGGACAGCTTGGTTTGTCATATAAAGAATTAGAAGAAGCAATGGATAATGAAAATTCTGTAAATAGAGATAAATATAATTCAATTCGAAGTGCAAATTTGCATAAAATGGAACCAATTCCAGTATGCAAAATTCCTAATTAATCAAATAGATTCACAAATCTATAATTTAAGTATATTCCTAGTTGTATGGCTAAAGATATATTTTTAACTAATAGTCTAGGTGGTAAGAAAGAAAAATTTACTCCCAAAAATGAAAAATCCATAGGCATGTATGTTTGTGGTCCTACAGTTTATGATGATCCACATATTGGTAATGCTAGACCATTAGTCGTTTTTGATATTCTGTATAAAATTTTAAAATATAGATATGGATCAACATCTGTAAAATATATCAGAAATATTACAGACATAGATGACAAAATAATCAAAGCATCTAATGATCAAAATATTTCTATAAATGACTTAACTTCAAAAATTACTGAAAACTTTCATGAAGATTGTAAGTACTTAAAATGTGAAACACCAAACAGCGAACCAAAGGCAACAGAAAATATAAAACAAATGATTGAAATGATCACAGAACTAGAGAAAAAAGGGTTTGCATATTCAAAGTATAATCATGTTTATTTTGAAGTTAAAAAATTTAGTGATTATGGAAAACTATCTAATAAAAAATTAGATGAATTAATAGCTGGTTCTCGAGTGGAGGTTTCAGAAATAAAAAAAAATCCTGAGGATTTTGTATTATGGAAACCATCAACAGATAAAGAGCCTTCATGGGAATCTCCTTGGGGTAAAGGTAGACCAGGTTGGCACTTAGAATGTTCGGTTATGTCTAAAAGATATTTGGGTGAAGAATTTGATATTCATGGAGGTGGTAGAGACTTGATTTTTCCTCATCATGAAAACGAGATTGCTCAATCAAGATGTGCAAATGAAACAAATTCATTTGCAAATTATTGGGTTCATAACGGATTTATAACTCTTTCTAATGAAAAAATGGCAAAATCTCAGGGAAACATATTAAAAATAAAAGATTTTAAAAATAAATATAATGGCCAAGTTTTAAGATTAGCATTAATTAGTGCTCACTATAGACAAGGATTAGATTGGAATGAAAAACTAATATCAGAATGTGAAAAGACTTTAAGCAAATGGTATTCAGCCTATTCTGATGTTCATAAAAGTACAATATTACCAGACGAATTATTAGATCCTTTGTATGACGATTTAAACACTCCAGGCTATATTGCTAATTTACATTCTTTATATAGTAAAGCTTCAACTGGAACAAACGAGGATAAAGCAACTTTTGTAAAAGCTTGCAATTTTATAGGTTTATTAACTGATACTTCGGAAGAGTGGCTACAAACAAAAAAAAATACAATTTCTCTTTCAGAAGATGAAATTAATTCAAAAATAGCGGAGAGAAATAAAGCAAGAGATGAAAAAAATTATCAATTAGCTGATAAAATTAGAAAAGATCTTTTAGATAAGGGTATTTTAATTGAGGATAAAGATGGTACAACCTCGTGGAAATTAAAATGAGCAAAGAAAAAATCTATATATTTGATACAACACTAAGAGATGGGGCACAAACTCAAGGCGTTGACTTTTCATTAAATGAAAAAGAAAAAATTGCTAAATCTTTAGATAACCTAGGAGTTGATTATATCGAAGGGGGCTGGCCAGGAGCAAATCCAACAGATACAGAATTTTTCAATAAGGATCTAAATTTTAAAAATGCTAATCTTACTGCTTTTGGTATGACTAAAAAATCAGAGCATAGTGCAAAAAATGACCCTATGTTGTCATCTCTGATTAATTCAAAGAGTTCATCAGTTTGTTTATTTGGCAAAAGTTGGGATTTTCATGTGGATGTGGCCTTAGGTATTTCAAACGATCAAAATTTAGAAAATATTAGCGAGAGTGCAAAGCATATAGTTAATTCAGGTAAAGAATTTATCTTTGATGCTGAACATTTTTTTGATGGTTATAAATCAAATCCTGAATATGCAATATCATGTTTAAAAGCTGCATATGATAATGGCGCAAGATGGATTGTTTTATGTGATACTAATGGAGGGACATTACCTCATGAAATTTCTAAAATCGTTGAAGAGGTATCAAAACATATACCTGGTAAAAATCTTGGAATTCATGCTCACAACGATACCGAAAATGCAGTTGCTAATAGTTTAGTAGCTGTACAAGCAGGAGTTAGACAGGTTCAGGGTACAATAAATGGACTTGGAGAAAGATGTGGTAATGCAAATTTAATGTCTTTGATCCCAACTTTTTTTTTAAAAAAAGATTTTTCAGACAAATATGAAATTAATATCAAACCAGAAAATATTAAAAATTTAACTCAATGTTCAAGATTATTAGATGAAATACTGAATAGAAAACCAAACAAACATTTACCTTATGTGGGTGCATCTGCATTTTCACACAAAGGTGGAATGCATGTATCAGCTGTACAAAAAGATCCGAAAACTTATGAACATATTAATCCTAATGAAGTAGGTAATGCTAGGAATATTGTTGTTTCTGATCAATCTGGACAATCTAATATAATGTCTAGATTAAATGCAATTGGCATTAATATTAAAAAAGACGATCCAAAAATTAAAAAACTTCTTCATGAAGTAAAAGATAGAGAGTTCATAGGATATAGTTACGATGGTGCTGATGCATCTTTTGAACTATTGGCTAGAAGATTGATGGGGGAAATACCAAGATATATTTCAATTAATGAGTATGATGTTTCTGTTAAGAAAGATTCAACCGGTGAAGTTGTATCATTTGCAAAAGCAAAACTTGAAGTAGATGGTCATGAAATATTATGTGAAGGCGAGGGCAATGGACCCGTTAATGCATTAGATAATGCGATAAGAAAAAATGTAAATAAACTTGAAAAATATTCAGAATATTTAAAAGATTTAAAATTAGTTGATTATAAAGTTAGAATTTTAAATACAGGAACTGGAGCCGTTACTAGAGTTTCTATAGAAAGTGCAGACTCAAAACATGGTAATTGGTTTACTATAGGAGTTTCTCCAAATATTATTGATGCATCTTTTAAAGCTCTTGTTGATAGTTTAGACTACAAGCTATTTAAGGATAATGCTCCTGCAAGTACTTGATGTCATTTAAAAATATAACTTTCATTTTACACAAACCTCAATTATCAGAAAATATAGGAGCTTGCGCTCGAGCTTTAAAAAACTTCAATTTTAATAATCTATCAATTGTTAATCCAAAACCCTCATTTCCAAATGATAAAATTATTGCAACATCTGTTGGGGCAAAAGATGTTATTAAAAAAGCAAAAGTATATGAAAATTTAGAAACATCATTAAGAAATTTGGATATATTAGTTGCAACATCTGCAAGATTTAGAAATAAAAATATTAAACATATATCAATAACCGATCTTAATAAAATTAATTACAAAAAAAAGGTTGGTTTTCTTTTTGGATCAGAAGCATCTGGATTATCAAATAATGAGGTTAGTTATGCTGATTATACTTTACAAATTCCAAGTAATAAGAATTTTAGATCTTTAAATTTGTCTCATAGTCTAATTATAGTAGCTCAAATAGTAAGTGGCCTAATTTCAAATAAAAAGTTTACCTTTCAAAAGTCAAAAAAAATTAAAAGTGCAAATAAGAATGACATTCAAAGAATGTTGAATTTATGCATTAATAATTTAGAAAATAAGAATTTTTTTCATCCACCTGAAAAAAAACCGATCATGATGGAAAATTTAAGAAGTATTTTCTATAAACTCAATCTCTCAGAAAAAGAAACTCGTATTTTATCGAGTGTATTTGCTGGTTTAAGTAAGGAAAAGGTTGATTGACAAAACATAACTTAGGCTTATAAGACCTCATACTAATGACAAAAAGATTAAACTCTAAACATAAAGTAGATAGAAGATTAAAAGTAAATTTATGGGGAAGACCTAAAAGTCCTTTTAATACAAGAGCCTATCCTCCAGGACAGCATGGACAAACAAAAGCTGGCAAACCTTCAGATTATGGAATTCAACTTCAAGCAAAGCAGAAATTAAAATCATATTATGGTAATATGAATGAAAGACAGTTTAGAAATGTTTACAAAAAAGCTATCATGAAAAAAGGTGATACTGCTGAAAATTTAATTGGATTATTAGAGAGAAGATTGGATGCTGTAATTTATAGATCAAAGTTATCAAACACTATATTTTCATCAAGACAGCTTATTAATCATGGTCATGTTAAAGTGAATGGAAAAAAAGTAAATATTGCGAGTTATCAGGTCAAAGAAGAAGATACGATTGAAATTCGAGATAAATCTAAACAACTTGCTTTAATTGATATTGCGCTTGCTAACAAAGAAAGAGAAGTCCCAGAGTATCTACAGTTAGATGAAAAGAATAAAAAAGTTAAATTTGTAAGAGTTCCATCTTTTGAAGAAGTACCTTATCCAGTTGTAATGGAACCAAACTTAGTAATTGAATATTATTCTAGATAATTAATTCTTTGCTTTAAAATTTATACCCTTAGACTCAAAAAGTTTAGCCAACTCTCCACTCTCATACATTTCTTTTACAATATCACATCCACCAATAAACTCATTTTTAACATATAATTGGGGAATGGTTGGCCAATCACTAAATACTTTTATACCTTCTCTCAGTTTTTGATCTGTTAAAACATTTACACCTTTAAAATTAACTTCAAGAACCTTTAAAATATTTGATGTTGCCATCGAGAACCCACACTGAGGTGCATCGGGTGTACCTTTCATAAAAAGACACACATCGTTGTTTTCAATTTCACTTTTTATTAAATCATTTGTTTCTTGTTCCATTTAAATTTCCTTTGTTTTAATTGCTAAAGCGTGAAGCTCGTTTCCCATTTTACCTTTTAAAGAATTATATACCATTTTATGTTGTTGTATTTTACTTTTACCTGAAAATTCAGATGATGTCACTGTAGCAGAATAGTGATTTCCATCACCTGCTAAATCTTGAATTTCAACTTTTGCGTCAGGTAATCCTTCTTTAATTAAACTCTCAATTTCTTTTAAATCCATTGCCATTAGCTATCCATATACTTCTTTAACCAATATTTATGCGCATCTGCCAATTCTTCAATAGGCAAATTGATATCAGCATTATATTTGAGTGAATTTCCCTCAATTGTTCCTAATTCATCAAAATGTACTGAATATTTGTTTAAAATCTCATTTACTTTCTTCAAACTAGCTTTTGGTATTTCGACAATATATCGTGCCTGATCTTCACCAAAAAAATATTCGTATTTATTTGTTAAACCCTTTAGTGCATTAATTTTTATTCCTTTTTTTCCTTTAATACACATTTTTGATACTGCTGTTAAAATTCCACCTAATGATACATCATGGCAACTTACGATAAGACTTTTTTTAGATAAATCTAGTACTGTCTCACCAATGTTTTTTTCATTAAATAGATTTACTGTTGGTGGAGGACCTTTTTTTTCATTCAAAATCTCCCTAGCAAAAATACTTTGATCTAAATGCCCTTCCGTTTTACCAATTACATAAACTAAATTACCCTCTGATTTAAAACCCATTGTAAGCATTTGTTGATAGTCAGAGATTAACCCAACACCTCCAATTGTTGGTGTAGGTTTTATGCTTTTATCTTTTGTTTCGTTATAAAATGATACATTTCCAGAAACGACAGGAAAATCTAGATATTTACTTGCTTCGGTTATACCTTCAACACATTCTACAAATTCACCCATATTTTTTTCTTTTTCTGGGTTTCCAAAGTTTAAACAATTTGTAATAGCAATAGGTTTAGCTCCAACCGAAATAAGATTTCTATAACTTTCACAAACTATTTGTTTTCCTCCAGTCAATGGATGTGAGAAACAATATAATGCAGAAGAATCCACTGATGCTGCTATCGCTTTATTGGTCCCATGAACTCTTACAACACCAGCATCACCTCCAGGTTTTTGAATTGTATCACCCATTACAGTATGATCGTATTGATCCCATATCCACTTTTTATCTGAAATATTTGAATTACTTAAAATCTTCTTTAGACAATTTGATAATTTTAGAGATTTAAATTCATCTTTATCAAATTTTAATTTTTGAGGTAATTTAGTTTTTTTCCATGGACGATCATAAATTGGAGCATTTTCAGCAAGAAGATCAATTGGTATTTCAGCAACTTTTTTATTATCAAATATTAATTCTATTTTTTTTGAATTAGTTGTTTTACCTATAACTGCAAAATCTAGGTTCCATTTATCAAAAATTTTCTTCGCGTGTTCTTCTTTTCCTTTTTCAAGAACTATAAGCATTCTCTCTTGACTTTCAGACAACATTATTTCGTATGGAGTCATTTTCTCTTCCCTACAAGGAACCTCGCTAAGATTTAATTCAATTCCAAGCTTTCCTTTTGATGCCATTTCAATGCTAGAAGATGTTAATCCTGCTGCACCCATGTCTTGAATTGCAATAATTGAATTATCAGCCATTAATTCTAAGCATGCTTCAAGTAATAATTTTTCAGTGAAAGGGTCACCAACTTGAACTGTTGGTTTTTTTTCTTCAATTTTGTCATCAAAAGTTGCCGAAGCCATACTGGCGCCATGAATTCCATCTCTTCCAGTTTTAGAACCTACATATATTACTGGTTTATCTAAACCAGCTGCTTTTGAGTAAAAAATCTTATTTTTATTTACCAATCCAAGGGTCATGGCATTTACTAAAATATTTCCATTGTAAGACTCATCAAAAGTAGTTTGCCCAGCAATCGTTGGAACTCCAATACAATTCCCATAACCCCCAATGCCTTTAACAACTCCTCTTAATAGGTTTTTTGTTTTCTTATGTTGTGGTGATCCAAAATGAATTGAATTCAGATTTGCTATTGGTCTTGCCCCCATTGTAAATACATCTCTCATGATTCCTCCAACTCCGGTTGCTGCACCTTGGTATGGTTCAATAAATGATGGATGATTATGACTTTCAATTTTAAATACTATTGCATCATCATCTCCAATATCAATTACACCAGCATTTTCTCCAGGTCCTTGTATTACCTGTTTTCCTTTTGTGTGCATTTTTTTTAAATGTTTTCTCGAGGACTTATAGGAACAATGTTCATTCCACATTGCAGAAAAAATTGCGAGTTCTGTTAAATTTGGGGTTCTTTTAAGAAGTTCGCATATTTTAGAAAACTCTTCTTTTTTCAAACCGTGATCTATTGCAACTACTTCTGTGACTTCCATTATTTAAAATTATCCATAATATTTTTGAAAAATAATGAACCGTCTTCACCTGATAAATATTTATCTATCATTCTCTCAGGATGTGGCATCATTCCAAGAACATTTTTATTATTATTAAAAATTCCAGCTATATTTTTAATCGCTCCGTTTGGATTAGTTGTTTCATTTTCTGTACCATCTTCTCCACAATACGTTACAGCTATTTGATTATTATCTTCCAATGATTTTAATTCATCATCAGTACAAAAGTAATTTCCTTCATTATGGGCAATATGAAGTTCTAAAATATCCTTTTTTAAATCTTTAAAATATTTATTTTGTTTATCTTTAACTTTTACAAAAACATTGCTACATATAAAATTAAGAAACTTATTTTGTTGCAATATTCCTTTTAGCAGGCCTGTTTCAGTTAAGATTTGAAATCCATTACAAATACCTAATACTAAACCACCTGAATTAGCAAAATCAATTACTGATTTTATAATTTTTGATTTAGAAGCAATGCTTCCACATCTTAGATAGTCACCATATGAAAAGCCACCCGGCAATACAATTAAATCTGATTTTGGAATAGATTTATCATTGTGCCAAACCATTTGATTTTTAAAACCAAATTTTTTTAGAGCCACATCCATATCTCTATCACAATTTGATCCTGGAAAAATAATGACTGATGATCTCATTTATTAAACTATTTTGTAATCCTCAATTACAAGATTGGCTAATAGCTTTTTACACATATCATCAACTAAAGACTTTGCTTTTTTTTCATCTTTCTCTTTAACTTCAATTTCAAAATATTTACCTTGTCTTACATCTTCTACATTTCCAAAGTTCATACCATTAAGCGTTTGTTGAATTGCCTTTCCTTGAGGATCTAAAACCCCATTTTTAAGAGTTACAATTACCTTAATTTTCATTACTTCTTTTTAATCTTTACTGCTTGTGGTTTGGTATATTTTAATGGTCTTATATTTGATTGTTCATGAAGTATATTTAATCTTCTTGCAACTTCTTGATAAGCCTCAATTAGATTACCAAGACCTTTTCTAAATCTGTCTTTATCTAATTTTTTATCACTATTTACATCCCATAGTCTGCAAGTATCTGGACTTATTTCATCTGCAAGCATGACCTCTTTTTTTCCATTTTTTTCATATCTTCCAAATTCTACTTTAAAATCTACAAGTTTAATTCCAACACCTCTAAACATGCCTTGAAGAAAATCGTTAATTCTATCTAACTCTTTATTAATTATTTTTAATTCATCATTTTCCATCCATTTAAAAGCTAAGATATGTTCGGTGCTTACTAAAGGATCACCTAAAGCATCATCTTTTAAGCAATACTCTATTAATGGATTATCTAAGACTGTCCCATCTTCAATACCCAATCTTTTAGTTAATGATCCAGTTGCAATATTTCTTACAATAAATTCAATAGGTATAATTTCAACATGCTGAACTAGTTGTTCTCTCATATTTAAACGTTTTACTAAATGATTTTTGATACCAACATTGTTTAATTGAGTTAATATATGTTCAGAAATTCTATTGTTTAAAATTCCTTTACCATCCATCACTGCTTTTTTTTGATTATTAAATGCGGTTGCATCATCTTTAAAATGTTGGATAACATATTTTTTATCGTTACTTGCAAAAATTATTTTTGCTTTACCTTCATATAATTTTTTTCCTTTTTTCATTATTTGAATACTCTTTTAAATATATAATTTACATTTTTTAAGTGTTTGTCATATTTAAAGATTTTATCTAATCTTTTTTCACTTATTTTGTCAGTGATTGATTTATCACCTTTTAAAAGTGTTAATAGATTTGTATTCATTGCAAAACTAGCTTTAGCATGTGACTGAACCAATCTATACGCTTTCTCTCTAGCAATACCTGATTTAGTAAGTTCTAACATTACCTCTTGAGAAAAAACAAGACCTCTTGTTAAGTTTAAATTTTTTATCATCGTTTTTGGATAAACAATCATTTTCTCTAAAATTCCTGACAGTCTAACTAAAGCAAAATCTAAAGTTATATTTGCATCCGGTCCTATATTTCTTTCAACACTTGAATGAGAAATGTCTCTTTCATGCCACAAAGAAATATTTTCTAAAGCTGGAATTACATAGCTTCTCACCATTCTTGCAAGTCCTGTAAGATTTTCACTTAATATTGGATTTTTTTTATGAGGCATAGCAGATGAGCCTTTTTGATCTTTTGAAAAGTATTCTTGTAACTCATAAACTTCTGATCTTTGTAAGTGCCTTATTTCTGTTGAAACTCTTTCAACAGATCCAGCAATAATCCCAAGCACTGAAAAATAATACGCATGTCTATCTCTTGGAATAATTTGAGTTGAAATTGGTTCAGCTTTTAATTTTAATTTTTTTGCAACATAAGTTTCGACTTTAGGATTTATGTTTGCAAACGTACCTACAGCTCCTGAAATAGCACATGTTGATACATTTTCTATTGCATCTTTTAATCTTAATTTATTTCTTTTAAATTCTTCATAAAATGAAGCTAATTTTAGTCCAAAAGTAATTGGTTCCGCATGAATTCCATGACTTCTTCCAATGCATGGAGTTAGTTTATATTTTTTTGCCTGTTTTTTTAGAACAGATAAAATTTTATCAATGTCTCTTAATAAGATGTTTCCTGATTGAACCAATTGAATATTTAAAGTTGTATCTAAAACATCAGATGAAGTCATTCCTTGATGAAGATATCTTGCTTTAATACCGGCTTGTTCTGCTATTGAAGTCAAAAAAGCTATTACATCATGCTTAACTTTTGCTTCTATATCATGAATTCTTTTAACTTTGATTTTACCTTTTCTTTTAACTAATGACGCAACTCCTTTAGGAATAATTTTATATTTTTCCATTGCCTCAGCTGCAGCAATTTCTACATCTAGCCAAATTTTATATTTGTTTTCTTCAGACCAAATACTGACAAGTTCTTTTCTAGAATATCTTGATATCATTAATTATATGGGGGCCTCGTATAACCTTTAACAGATTCTGTGAAAATTTCATATGAATCTTCTGTAATACCAACAGTATGCTCAAATTGTGCTGATAACGATTTATCTTTAGTTACTGCTGTCCACCCATCATTTAAAACTTTTGTGTCATATTTTCCATAATTTATCATTGGTTCAATAGTAAAAGTCATACCAGGTATTAGTTCTTTGCCAGTATTTTTAGATCCATAATGAAGTATATTAGGAGTTTCATGAAATACATTGCTTATACCATGCCCACAAAAATCTCTTACAACTGAATAACCTTTGCTTTCAACATAAGATTGAATTTCAAATCCTATATCACCAAGTTTTTTACCTGGTTGTAAAATTGATATTGCTTTGATTAATGATTCATAGGTTGCTTCAATTAAATTTTTTGCCTTAACTGGCACATTTCCAACCTCATACATTCTGCTTGTATCACCATAATAATTATCAACAACTGCTGTCACATCAACATTAACTGCATCACCATCTTCTAAAACTCTATCAGAAGGTATTCCATGACATACTACATGATTTAATGATGTACAGAGTGATTTTTCAAATCCTCGATAAAATAATGGAGCTGAATAACCACCATTATCTTTTATAAATTCATAACCTAATTTATCAATCTTATCGGTTGATACTCCTGGTTTTATATAATCTGTAAGCATGTCTAAAGTTTTAGACGCAAGCTTTCCAGCTACTCTCATCTTTTCAAATTTTTCTTTGTAATCATTCATCTATAATATTAATTTTTTTTTCAATTTTAATCTCTTTAGAACTAAGTTTGCACCTATAAGCAAGAAATTTTACACCTGCTTTTTTTGCTTTTTTGTAGTTTTCAAAATAAGTGTAGTCTATATCTTTTGCAATTCTAAAGTTATTTATATTTTGAATTTGCGTTAAAAATAAGACATAAGGTTTGTATCCTTTTTTAATTGATTTAATTAACATATTCAGGTGTTTTGTTCCTCTTGATGTTACAGCATCGGGAAATTCAGCAATATCATTTTCTCTAAACAATGTAACATTCTTTACTTCTATTAAATTGTCGTCACATAAAAAATCAAATCTCGTATCATCACTAAATTTAAATTCTGGTTTAATATTTTTAATAGTTTTAAATTCTGAAATTAATTTGTTTTCTAATCCATGATTTACGATTTTGTTAGCTCTATGAGTATTTACCCCAACGTATCTTTTTTTTGCTTTAATAATTTCTAATGTAAATTTTAACTTTCTTTTTGGATCATTGTGTTCTGTAACTAGAACTTCATTACCTTGATCCAAGAGTCCCTGCATAGATCCAGTGTTAGGACAATGTGCCGTTATAATCTTGCTATTTACTTTTATATCAGCGAAAAATCTCTTATATCTTTTTAATAATTTTCCTTTAATAAGGCTATTTGTAAATTTCATATAAATTTACTTATATTTACATATGCAAAATAAAAAAGAGATAAATGCTGGTATTTTGATTATCGGTAACGAAGTTCTATCAGGCCGAACACAAGATGTTAATACAAGTACCTTAGCTATTTGGTTAAATTCATTAGGTATACCAGTTTCAGAAGTTAGAGTCATACCTGATGATGAAAGCATTATTATGAATACAGTTAATGAACTTAGAAAAAAATATTCATATATATTTACTACTGGAGGAATAGGGCCAACACACGATGATATTACAGCAGAGTCTGTTTCTAAAGCATTTAATATTGAATACGGTTTCCATAAAGAGGCTTTCTCAATACTAGAAAATTATTATAAACCAGGCGAATTTAATGAAGGCAGACAAAAGATGGCCAAAATGCCTGTTAGTGCTAACTTAATTTTAAATCCTTCTAGCGGCGCTCCAGGTTTTTATGTTGAAAATGTATATTGTCTTCCAGGAGTTCCATCAATTATGAAAGCAATGCTTGGAAGTTTAAATAATCTTTTAGTTGGTGGAGAACCAATATTAAGCGAAACAATTAATTTAAGGACTGTTGAGAGTGAAATAGCTAAATCTTTAACAGAGGTCCAAAATAATAATTCTGAAGTTGAAATCGGAAGTTATCCATTTTTTAAAGCTGGAAAATTAGGAGTATCTATTGTTGTCAGATCAGTAGATAAAACAAAAATTGATAAATGTAATTCAGAAATACTTAAATTTGTAAAAGATAAACAAATTGAAATAGTTGAGCGTTAATTATGCTTTATTTTGCTTACGGAAGTAATCTAAATCATTTTCAAATGAAAAGAAGATGCAAAGATTCCAAATTTATTAAAAAGATAAATTTAAAAGGATATATACTTAATTTCAGAAGCAAGTATCGTGCAGCTGATATAGAAAAGAAAAAAAATTCAATTGTGCCTGGTGGATTGTACGAGATATCAAAAAGTGATGAAAAAAAACTTGATATTTATGAGGATTATCCAATTCTTTATAAAAAAATGTATTTTAAGTATTACAATAATACTGTGATGACTTATATCATGCCTAAAAAAACAATTTTTAGATATCCCACTGAAAGATATCTAAATGTTGTTAAGCAGGGCTATAAAGATTGTAAATTAGATAAAAAATATCTCAAAAAAGCTTTAGTGAATTTTTAATTAATGCTTTCAAAATCAAAAATATTTTTTAAAGGTCTAGTTGCTGTTTTACCTCATATGTTATCAGTAATTCCTTTTGGAATTATAACTGGAGCTATTGGTATTGAATTAGGTTTTGATCCAATTTTAGTTTATGCAACTTCCTTGATTATTTTTGGCGGCGCTTCACAGATAATATTTATGCAACTTTTGTCAGGTGGAGCTTCATCATTAATAGCCATTACATCAGTTGGAGTAATAAACTCGAGACATTTATTATATGGAGCAGTTTTATCTGAGCATTTAGAAAAACTGAGCTTTATTAAAAAATTATTTATTTCTTATTTTATTGTAGACCAAGGTTTTGCAGAATCTAACAACTACATTAAACAAAATAAAAATTTATCTAATCCACATTATTATGTTCTTGGTACAGGAGTAACACTTTGGTTTTGTTGGCAGTTATCAACCATTAGTGGAATTATATTGGGCTCATTTATTCCTGAAGAATTGGGTTTAAAATTTGCGATCCCTCTCACTTTTTTAGCGATTATTGTAAATGACTTAAGAAAATTAGATCATGTTTTTGTGATGTTGGTATCTGGATTTGCATCATTAATTTTATTTAATGCTCCATTTAAATCTTACATAATATTATCTCCCATAGTCGCTCTAATTGCTGCATTTATAATGTTGAGGTTTAAAAAATGACTTGGTTTTCAATAATAGTATCTGGAATTGTCACTTATTTCTCTAGGATGGCCATGGTCGCTTTAATTGATAGAGAAATGCTTGGAACAAAAGTTAAAGAGGTTCTTAATTATGTTCCTGCAGCTGTATTTCCAGCAATAATATTTCCTGGTGTTTTTTTTAATGATTTTGGTTCGTTTGTAGAAATCACAGATCCAAAAATTTATGGTGCAATTATTGCATTAGTTGTTGGATTTTACTCAAGGAGTGTAATCTCCACTATTGTTTCAGGATTATTATCTTATTGGTTTATTATTTTTTTCTTATTAAGATAGCTTTGTGTATTTATATACTAAACTTCAAAATTTAAATAAACCAATTAGAGTTGCTTTTGTTGGTTGTGGGAAATTTGTTTCAATGTTTCTTGCTCAATATAATCAATTAAACAAAATAATTTTAGACACAATAGTTGAACTTGATATTGAGAGAGCAAAAAAAAATTGTTTAAATAGTGGATTATCTAGTGAAACTATACAAAAGATTAATTTTACAGACAATTTAGACAAAGTTTTTGACAGAAAAATAGATGTATTTATTGAGGCTACAGGTAACCCCATAGCAGGTACATTGCATGCAAAGAAAATCATAGAAAGTAAAAAGCATGTAATAATGGTTAATGTCGAGGCTGATGTTTTATGTGGAAAGTATTTATCTGATTTAGCGATTAAAAATAATGTTATATGCTCCATGGCATATGGTGATCAACCATCATTAATTTTAGAACAAATTGAATGGGCAAAATTAAATGGATTTGAAGTTATATGCGCAGGCAAGGGAACAAAATATCATCCTTCTTTTGAATATTCGACACCAGAAACTGTTTGGGGGCACTATGGTCTTACTAAAGAAAGAGCAGAAAATGAATCTGGCATGAACCCTAAAATGTTCAATAGTTTTTTATGTGGAGATAAATCGTCAATTGAAATGTGTGCTGTTAGTAATGCTACTAGCTTGAAGTGTCCAAATAGTGGATTAACTTACCCTCCTATAGGAGTTTACGACATTGCTAAAAAATTAATTCCAAAATCTGAGGGAGGATTATTAGATTTTTCAGGTCAAGTAGAAGTGATTTCAAGTATTGATTTAGATAAAAAAGATATTCCCAACGATCTTAGATGGGGAGTGTATATTGTTATTAAAGCTCAAAATGAATATGTGAAAAACTGTTTTAAAGACTATGGAATGGTAACAGATTCTTCAGGAAGTTATTCAGCCATTTGGAGACCTTATCATTATATTGGATTAGAATTAGCTCAATCAATTTATTCCATAGTGCTTGATAATAAGGCTACAGGTCATACAAAAAATTTTAATGCTGAAATAGCAAGTGTTGCAAAAAAAGATTTAAAGGCAGGACAAAAACTTGATGGAGAAGGGGGTTATTGTGCAAGGGGAAGGTTGATTTCATCTAAAAGATCCAAACAAGAAAGAATTTTACCTATGGGTTATACTGATAATGCGGTCTTAAAGAATGATATAATGAAAGATCAATTTATAACATTGGATGATGTTGAGCTAAATTTACAAAAAGAAATTATTGAAGCTAGAGAATATCAATACAATTTAATTTAATGCAATTTTTCAGAAAAAAAAAAATAATATATTTGATTTTAATTCCGTTAGCTTTAATTTCGATATTTTCAATTATTTACTCTTTTAACATTGCAATAACATATGGAAGTACAGATTTTCAATATAGTCCAACAGTATTATTTAAAGAAAAGATAAATCCTTATGAATATTTTTTATATAGTGAAAATACTGAAAGAATTTTTCCTGTGCAATATCCAGTGTATTCCCATTTAACTTATTTTTTATTTTATATTTATGCTTTATTTGACTGGCCAATTGCTAAAATTTTGTGGGGTATATCTAATATTTTAATTGCTTTAATTTCTTCAATAATAATCACAAGTCATGCTCAATTAAAATTTAAATCAATTTTGCTAATATTAAGTTTATTTTTTTTATCTACTCCATTTAGAAATTGTATTGGAAATGGACAATTATCGAACTTAATTTTATTAATTTTTTGCTCATTTTTAATTACTTCACCAAATCTGAAAAACTTTTTTTTAGGTTTTTCTTATATAAAATATAGTTTTATGCCACTCTGTGCTTTTCTAATTTTGAAAAAAGATGGCTTAAAAGGTTTTATAATTTCTTTTTTAGTGTGCGCAATTGGCTGGATATTGTTTTCAATTTATTTAAATCAAAATATTTTAGATACTTTATTTCAGCCTTTATATTCAGGATTTAAGGGATTCGATAATACATTAGCACGTGGTGATATATATACTATTATAAATTTTTTTTATGCAAGTGATAATTTCCCATATTTAATAATATCTCTTTTATTTTTAATTTCTTTTTTAATTGCACAGGAGATAGCTAAAGAAAAAGATTTATTATTATCTTTGAGTTTAATGTCTGTGGCTAATTTATTTATATTTGGTCATTTGATTTATGATTATGTTTTACTCCTTCCGCTTTTAGTATATTCTTTTAAAAATTTTTCAAATAAGATTTCTAAATTAAGTTTAATAATAATTTTTTACTTTTGGTTCGGTATAAGACTTGTCGAATATGTAAGGATGTATTTATATAATTTAGATGTAATTGTACCAACTAAATTTGATGTTATATTAAATTTTTTATTATTATTAATTCTTTATTTTATTAATTCTAAAAATTCAGTCCAAAATCTTAAGTTTAATAAAAAATAAAGTAATTAAAGTTCTAAATATTTCAAATTTTGGAATTTTAGAATTTCCATGTCTTCTTTCATAAAAAATTATTGGTACTTCTTTTATATTATAACCCATTTTATTTAAGAGATAAATCGTGTACATAAAAAAACTATAACCTCTTGCTTTTACTTTATTTAGATTAAATTTTTTTAGTTTTATAAGATTAAAACATCTGTAAGACGTTGTATATTCACTCAAATTTATATTGAGCATTTTTTTTATAAAAATATTCCCAAACTTACTAATTAAATATCTATATCCCTTTAAATCATTTCTACCACCTTTGATATATCTTGACCCAACAACACAATCGAATTTTTTAATATTTTTTAAAAATTGTGGAATTTTATTAGGATCATGAGAAAGATCTGCATCCATTGTTATTAAGTAATCATACTTCTCTTTTAAGGCAAAATCATATATTTTTTTGTGCGCAGTATCTAATCCAAGTTTTTTCTTTCTAGAAATGTAAATAATTTGTTTTTGGTTTGAAAACTTTTTTAATATTGAGCCTGTTTTGTCAGGGGAATTATCATCTATTATTAATATATCTAAATTTAATTTTAATTTTTTTATTTTAGCAATAAATGATGAAATATTTTTAGCTTCATTATATGTTGCAGTTCCAATTAAAATCTTTTTCATCAAAATAAACAATATTATAATATCTTTTATATTCCAAAATAATCATTAACTATCGTGAAATAATTATATATGATCGATATTCTATGAAAAAATTGATTATTTCACTAACATCTTTAATTGTTTTAAGTGTAGTTTTAATATTTGCGATTAAAAACAAAAATTACATAAGAAATGAGTTATTTCTTATGTTTCCTAAAAGTGTTCAATCAATTTTTAGAGTTATAGTATCAAATAAAAATAATACTTATAAGTTAAATAATGATTACAATGTTAAATTTTTACCCGAAACACAAAGCTTTAATCTTAATTTAAAAAAAATTAAAATTAAAAATGACAAATTACAGACTAAAGGTATTTTTAAAAAAAAAATATACAATAGAACTCCAATATATTTAGATATTTTAGATAATAAATTAGTTATTACATTTAAAGACTCGGAAATTTTTTATGTAGAAATTCCTAATTTAATAAATTTAGAAAATGAAGATATAATTAACCCAATTAAATTAAAGCATAATCTATCTAATTTAGAAATATTAGATACATTGATTAATGATAGTAGTATTTATGTATCTACAAGAATATTTGAAAATAATTGTCAAAAATTTGGAATATTTAAATCTGATTTAAATTTTAAGAAATTAAACTTTAAAAGTATTTTTAAAGATGAAGAATGCTATGTAATTGCAATACAAGGTGGAAAAATGCAATTTAATAAAAAATTGAATAAAATAATTGTTAGTACAGCTGCTGATATAAAAAAAAATTTAGATAGATCTGATGAAAAACCACAAGATAGTAATTCTATAATGGGAAAAACTTTGATTATAGACGATGAAAATAAAAGTTACAGAATTTACTCTAAAGGACATAGAAATATTATTGGTTTATATATAGATGATTATCAAAATATTATTGCTACTGAAAATGGGCCGAGAGGTGGTGATGAAATAAATTTAATTAAAGATGGATTTAATTATGGTTGGCCTATTGCATCCTACGGGGAAAAAGATGATTATCTACCCTACAAAGATAACGATATACCTTATTATAAGAAAAATCATAAAGCCTATGGTTTTGAAGAGCCAATTTTTGCATTTGTTCCATCAATAGGAATTTCTGAAATTATTAAAGTAGGCAATAACTTTTCTAATTTTTGGCAAGAAACTTTTTTGGTTGGATCGTTAAATGGGCAACATTTATATCGTATAGTTTTTGATGATGAATATACCAAAGTTAAATTCTATGAAAAAATTTTTATTGGTGAGAGAATTAGAGATATAAAATATTATTCAAAAAAAAGAACTATTTTACTTGCTCTTGAGGAAAGCGGTTCAATTGGAATTTTAAATATTGAATAAGTACACATTATTGCTCAGATTAAATAGACACTTTTACAAATAGAGATAAAATAAAAAAATTTTACTTATTCCTCTTGTTCAATTATAAATATTAGCATAAACACTCATGAAATTCACAAATGCCCTCGTGGTGAAATTGGTAGACACAAAGGACTTAAAATCCTTGCCCTTTTGGGAGTGCCAGTTCGAGTCTGGCCGAGGGCACCACTAATGGTTAATCCTTTTATAGTGTCAGACAAAAATTTAAAATCTTCTAAAATTAAAAATGTAATTCTAAAAAAAATACAGTCACATTCTTTATCAAAATCAAATTTAATAATTGTAATAGGTGGTGATGGTTTTATGCTTGAAACATTAAAGAAATATAACAAATACAAAAAACCTTTTTATGGAATAAATTCAGGAAATTATGGTTTCCTTATGAATAAATTTTCTAAAAAAACGAATTATAAAAATTTAAATAAAGGAAGATCAGTATCAATATCCCCTTTGGAGATGAATGTAAAAAATAAAAATAATATTATTAAAAAATCTATCGCAATTAACGAAATTTCAGTGCTCAGACAAAGTAGACAAACAGCATCATTAGCTATTTTAAATGGAAAAAAACAAATTATTAAGCATTTAATTTCCGATGGTGTTTTGGTATCAACACCAGCTGGTAGTACAGCTTACAATCTATCTGTTCATGGTCCTGTTTTAAGTATTGATTCTAATAAATTATCAATAAGTCCTATAAGTGCATTTAGACCAAGAAGATGGAAAGGGAAAATTGTAAGCGATAAATCTAAAATTATTATTAAAAATTTAAATCCAAAAAAAAGACCTATAAGTGCTGTTGCAGATAATATTGAGGTTAGAAATGCAAAATCAATTTCTATAAAAACTAATAAAAAAATTAAGTTTAATTTAATATTCGATAAAAATAGAAGTCTTCAGAAGAAAATTAAAATCGAACAATTAAGAAATGAAACCACTTAGTGGTGCCCCCGCACGGACTCGAACCGCGGACCTATTGATTACAAATCAATTGCTCTACCAGCTGAGCTACAAGGGCATTAGGAGTTTTGTATTACGATTTTTATTATTATCAAGTTTTATTTTTATATTGATTTATATGATGAAAAACTATTGCAGCACTATTAGATATATTCAAACTCTCAATATTTTTGTTAATGTCTATTTTTACTGAAAAATCTGAATATTTTTTTGTATGTTCTCGCATACCAAATCCTTCCGAACCAAATAATAAAATATTATTTCCATCCCATTTAATTTCGTTAAACTTTTTATCACTATTTGCTTCAAAACCATAAATCCAAAAATTTTTTTCCCTAAGGAATTTAAGAGTGGTATTTATGTTTGATACCTCAAATATATTTATGTGCTCCATACATCCACTTGCAGATTTGTACATCAATTTACTTTCTGATGGAAAATGCCTTTCTTTAATAATTATTCCATCTATATCGAAGGATGCAGCGCTTCTAATTATAGAGCCTATATTTCTAGGATCTGTTACCTCATCCAAACAAGCAAAAGTTAAATCGTTCTTTATTTTTATAAATTCTTTTAAGTTATTTTTTTCAAAATGTTCTATTTCAGCAACATATCCTTGATGAGTAATTCCATCTTTCGAACAATATTTATCAAGTTCTTTTCTGGTTTTGTAATAAATTTTTAAATCTTTAAGAAGATTTTTTCTTGAACTTACTCTGTGTATATTTTTTTTACTTTCTTCAGTAAGAAAAATTTTCAAAACTTTTCTTTTGGGATTTTTTAATGCCTCTATAACCGCATGTTTTCCAACTATAAAAAAAGATGATTTGTTCATGATAAATGTTGAATTTACACTATTTTTTAAGCTATTTTCCTATATTTCACGTATTGCATTTGTACAATAAAAATATATAAAACGCATGTTGTTTAAAGCTTTATTGAACATGGGGTGCTTCCCCCTATAATTATATACAGGAGGGGTACCAAAGCGGTCAAATGGGGCGGGCTGTAAACCCGTTGACTTCGGTCTTCGAAGGTTCGAATCCTTCCCCCTCCACCATTCAATAATTTTTTTTATAACAAGGAGTGTACTTGGGTGTTGCGGGTGTAGTTCAATGGTAGAACGCTAGCCTTCCAAGCTGGATGTAAGGGTTCGATTCCCTTTACCCGCTCCAAAAATTAAATTAAGGAAAAAAAAATAAAAGAGGTAAACAAGTAATGTCAAAAGAAAAGTTTGTAAGAAATAAACCGCACTGTAATATTGGTACTATTGGTCATGTCGATCATGGTAAAACAACATTAACTGCTGCGATCACAAAAGTATTAGCAGAGTCAGGTGGTGCACAATTTACCGCTTATGATCAGATTGATAAAGCTCCAGAGGAAAAAGAAAGAGGAATTACAATTTCAACTGCTCACGTAGAATATGAAACTGAGAAAAGACACTACGCACACGTAGATTGTCCAGGCCATGCTGACTATGTAAAGAATATGATTACAGGTGCTGCTCAAATGGATGGTGCAATTTTAGTTGTTAATGCTGCTGACGGTCCTATGCCACAAACTAGAGAGCATATCCTTTTAGCTAGACAAGTTGGAGTTCCAGCAATAGTTGTTTACCTAAATAAAGTAGATCAAGTTGATGATAAAGAAATGATTGAACTTGTTGAAGAAGAAATAAAAGATTTACTCACATCATATAAGTTCCCTGGAGATAAAACTCCAATAATCAAAGGTTCAGCTTTAGCAGCTGTTGAAGGTAGAGATGATGAAATTGGAAAAAATTCAATAATGGAACTTATGAAATCTGTGGATGAATTCATTCCACAACCTGATAGACCAAAAGATAAAGATTTTTTGATGCCTGTTGAAGATGTTTTCTCAATCTCAGGAAGAGGTACAGTTGTAACTGGTAGAGTGGAGTCTGGTGTTATTAAAACTGGTGATGAAATAGAAATTGTTGGAATAAGAGAAACCAAAAAAACAGTATGTACTGGAGTAGAAATGTTCAGAAAACTTTTAGACTCAGGTGAAGCTGGAGATAATATCGGTGCTCTATTAAGAGGAGTTGAAAGAACTGACGTTGAAAGAGGCCAAGTATTATGTAAACCTGGCTCAATCACACCACATACAAAATTTGAGGCTCAAGCATATGTACTGAAAAAAGAAGAGGGTGGAAGACATACTCCATTCTTCACAAAATATAGACCTCAGTTTTATTTTAGAACAACTGATGTTACAGGAGAAGTTGAGCTGCCTGCGGGTACAGAAATGGTAATGCCAGGAGATGATGCAAAATTTACAGTTAAATTAATTACACCTATCGCAATGGCTGAGAAGTTAAACTTTGCTATACGAGAAGGTGGAAGAACAGTAGGAGCTGGAGTAGTAACTAAAATTATAGAGTAAACTCCATAGGAGTGTAGCTCAATTGGTAGAGCGCCGGTCTCCAAAACCGGAGGTTGGGGGTTCGATTCCCTCCGCTCCTGCCAAACTAAAATTATGAAAAATCCTTTAAAATTTATTCAGGATGTAAAGCAAGAAGCCTTTAAAGTTACTTGGCCGACTAGTAAAGAAGTTATCCAAGGTTCTTTGATGGTAGTAGCGATGGCCATTGTTGCAGCTTTATTTTTTCTTTTGTTGGATCAGGTGCTACAATTTCTTTTAGAGGTAGTTTTAAAGGTAAATCTGTAATGAAAAATTGGTATATCGTACAATCTCATTCAAGTTTTGAAAATAAAGTTGCACAAGAAATAAAAGAAGAAGCCACAAAGGCAAATCTTGCAGATAAAATTGAGGAAATTATTGTTCCAACTCATGATATTACTGAAGTTAAAAGAGGAAAAAGAGTTCAAAGAAAAAAAAAATACTTTCCTGGATATGTTTTGTTGAAGAGCGAAATGGATAATACGATTTATCACATGATTAAAAATTTGAAAAAAGTAAGTGGTTTTCTAGGAACAAAAGGTACACCAATACCCGTATCAGAAAAAGAAATAGAAAAAATACTTGGCCAAATTAAAGATGGTGTAGTACAACCAAAATCAGGTGTTGAATACAATGTTGGTGAAAAAGTCCAAGTTATAGACGGACCTTTTGCATCATTCAGTGGTTTAGTAGAAGATATAGATGAAGAAAAATTGAGATTAAAAGTTTCTGTATCAATATTCGGAAGACCAACACCTGTGGATTTAGAATATAGTCAAGTAGAAAAGGCAAGCTAATGGCAAAAAAAGAAATAAGTGGATATATAAAGTTACAAATCAATGGCGGTCAAGCTAATCCAGCGCCTCCTGTAGGTCCAGCCTTAGGTCAAAGGGGGATAAATATAATGGAATTTTGTAAGGCATTTAATGAAAAAACAAAATCATTTGCTGGCAAACCTGTTCCAGTAATAATCACCGTATATAAAGATAAAAAATTTGATTTTATAATCAAATCTCCACCAGCTTCTCATTTTATTAAAGAAGCGGTAAAATTAAAAAGCGGTTCTAAAGAACCGGGAAGAAATATTATTGCTAAAATTTCAAAGAAACAATTAAAAGAAATAGCTGAGAAAAAAATGTCAGATTTAAATGCACATGATGTTGAAGAAGCAGCTAAAATTATTGCAGGTTCAGCTAGGTCTATGGGTATTGAGGTAGTTGAATAATGTCTTCAAAAAGATTTAAAAAATTACCAGAAAAAACTAGAGATTTACAATCTGAAGAATTAGCTAAATTAATTCCTTTTTTAAAACAAAACTGTACAACAAAATTTGATGAATCATTAGATTTGAGTTTGCAAATTAACAACAAACAAAAGAAAAGTGAGATTAATATTAGAACAGTTATTAATTTACCAGGAGGAAGTTCAAAAAAAGTAAAAATTGGAGTTGTTTGCGAAGATAATAAATCTCAGGAGGCAAAAGATGCTGGAGCCGAAGTTGTCGGTGGTGATGAACTTATAGAAGAAATAAAGTCTGGAAATATAAATTTTGAAAAATTAATTTGTACTCCAGGAATGATGATAAAACTTTCAAAATTAGGAAAAGTCCTTGGTCCAAAAGGATTAATGCCAAATCCAAAATTAGGATCAGTGACTAATGATTTAAAAAAAGCAATTCTTGATGCAAAGTCTGGACAAGTTGAAATAAGAAATGATAAAGATGGAAATATAGGTCTGAGTATAGGTAATAAATCTTTTTCAGATGATAAATTAATAATGAATTTTAATGCAGTGTTAGATGCACTAGAAAAAGAAAAATCAAATAATACAATTAAAGGTGATTTAATTAAACAAGCCTTTATAACGTCTACAATGGGTGTTTCATACAAAATTAAATTAGGTAAAAGTATTTAGTTATGATGAATAAAGATCAAAAGAAACAGTATATAACTGACATGACAAATCAGTTCGAAAAATCAGAAGCTGTTATAGTTACTCATTATCAAGGTTTAACGATGAACCAACTTGATGATTTAAGATCTAAAATGAGAAAACATGGCATAAAATTCAAAATTACCAATAATAGAATAACAAAATTAGCTCTAGAAAAAACAAGATGCAAAGATCTTTCTAACTTGTTTTCAGGTCCTACCGCTGTAGCATTGTCTGAAGATGCAATAACATCTGCAAAAATATTAACAAATTTTTCAAAAGAAAATGAAAATTTAAAGATTTTAGGTGGAATCATGGGATCCGACATTTTAGACGTTGCTGGCGTCAAAAATGTAGCTACCTTACCATCATTGGATGAAGCTAGGGCTAAAATAGTAGGAATATTGAGGTCTCCAGCACAAAAAATAGCAAGTATTTTACTTGCGCCAGCGTCAAAAATCGCTATTTTAGCGCTCGAAAAATCAAAAAAATAACCAGGGACAAGATTTACTATGGCTGACTTAAATAAAATTATAGATGACTTATCAAGTTTAACTGTTGTTGAAGCAGCTGAACTTTCAAAACAACTTGAGGAAAAATGGGGTGTGACTGCAGCAGCTGCTGTAGCAGCAGCACCAGCAGCAGGTGGAGCAGCACCAGCAGAAGAAAAAGATGAATTTACAATTATGCTTACTGCAGCTGGAGATAAAAAAATTAATGTTATAAAAGAAGTTAGAGCTATTACTGCTTTAGGACTTAAAGAAGCAAAAGATTTAGTTGAAGGTGCACCAAAAGAAGTCAAAACAGGTGTGAATAAAAAAGAAGCAGAAGAGATTAAGCAAAAACTCGAAGCAGCGGGCGCAAAAGTAGAACTAAAATAAATTAGATAGGATTTTTTACTGGTTAAATTTTTTTGATCAGTAGTATAGATGCAATTATCTTTTACAGAAAAGAAAAATATTAGAAAAAGTTTTGGAAAGCTTAAAGAAAGCTTGTCAATTCCTAACCTAATTGAAGTTCAAAAAAATTCATACAAAGAATTGACTGAATTTAAACAAGATGTTGAGCAACATCTTGTAAAAGGTTTTGATAGGGTTTTTAATAGTATCTTTCCAATAGAAGACTTAAATGATAAAGCTACTTTAGAATATGTTTCTTATAAATTAGAAAAACCTAAATTTGATGTTGAAGAATGTATAGCTAGAGGGCTTACTTATTCTGCGGCTCTCAAATGTACTCTTAGACTAGTTGTCTATGAGATTGATCAAGAAAATAATACAAAAGATATTTTGTCTGCAAAAGAGCAAGAAGTTTATATGGGTGAAGTTCCAATGATGACAAATAGTGGAACTTTTATAACTAATGGAGTTCAAAGAGTTGTTGTAAACCAAATGCACAGAAGCCCTGGTGTTTTTTTTGATCACGATAAAGGAAAATCACACGCAAGTGGTAAATTACTATTTAATTGTCGCGTTATACCTAATCGTGGATCATGGTTAGATTTTGAATTTGATGTTAAGGACTTGTTATATTTTAGAATTGATAGAAAAAAGAAAATATTAGTATCTACTTTATTACAAGCTTTAGGATTTTCAAAAAATGATATTGTTGACGAATTCTATCAAAAAGAGACACTAAATTATGATAAAAAACTAAATAAATGGAAAACAAAATTTGATCCAGAAAATTATAAAGCTAAAAATTTTTCAGAGGAAGTAATTGATGCAAAAAATAATAAAGTAGTCGTAAAATTAGGAGAGAAAATAAATTTTTTAACAGCAAAAAAACTTTCAAATGATGGTTTAAAAGAAATATTCGTCTCTAGCGAATCTCTTTATGGGAAATTTTTACATAGAGATTTAACAGTCGGAGAAGATACATTTAAAATCGGTACAGAATTAAATGAAACATTAATTAGCAAAATTATTGATGCAGATATTAAATCCTTAGATATTTCTAAAACTAACTCAATAAATAAAGGTCCATACTTATTGTTAAGTATTTTTAATGATAAAAATGAAAATAAAAACGATGCTATTACAGAAATTTATAAGGTTTTGAGACCTGGCGAACCTCCAACAATAGAGATAGCTACTCAGATATTTAATAACTTATTTTTTAGTTCTGACAGATATGACTTATCAGATGTTGGAAGAGTAAAAATGAATTCACGATTAGAGCTAACTTGCTCTGATAAAATTACAATTTTAAGAAATGATGACATATTATCAATAATTCAGAAAATGTTAGACTTAAGAGATGGTAAAGATGAGGTTGATGATATAGATCATTTAGGAAATAGAAGAGTAAGGTCAGTTGGTGAACTTGTGGAAAATCAGGCAAGAATTGGCGTATACAGAATGGAGAGAGCTATAAAAGAGAAAATGACCACCTTAGATGTTGAGTCAGCAATGCCTCAAGATTTAATTAACGCAAAACCTTTGACTATTTCTCTTAAAGATTTCTTTGCTACTTCACAACTGTCTCAATTTATGGATCAAACTAATCCACTTTCTGAAATCACTCATAAAAGAAGAGTATCTGCTTTAGGACCAGGTGGTTTAACAAGAGAAAGAGCTGGATTTGAAGTCCGAGACGTTCATCCCACTCATTATGGAAGAATTTGTCCAATTGAAACTCCTGAAGGACCGAACATTGGTCTCATTAATAGTTTATCTACATATTCAAAAATAAATAAATATGGTTTCATTGAAAGCCCATATAAAAAGGTAAAAGATGGTATTGTACAAAATAATATTGAATATTTATCAGCCATGGAAGAGACCAAATTTACTATTGCTCAGGCTAATTCGGTAATAGATAAAAATGGAAAATTTACCGAAGAGCTGGTTTCTTGTAGGCAGAATTTAAATTTTATTTTGGCTAAACCTGAAAATATTGATTATATCGATGTATCACCGAAACAACTTGTATCAGTTGCTGCTTCTTTAATTCCTTTTCTTGAAAACGATGATGCTAATAGAGCATTAATGGGTTCAAATATGATGAGACAAGCAGTTCCGTTGTTAAAACCAGAGGCTCCACTTGTAGGTACAGGTATAGAAAGTGATGTTGCTCTAGACTCAGGTGTTACAATAGTTGCGAGAAGAGATGGAGTTGTAGATAAAATTGATGGTAAAAGGATAGTTATCAAGGCATCAAGTGAAAAAGATTACTCTAAATCAGGAGTTGATATTTACAATTTACAAAAATTTAAAAGATCAAATCAAAACACATGCATTAATCAAAAACCTTTGGTTAGGGTTGGTGATATTGTTAAGTCAGGAGACATTATTGCAGACGGACCATCGACTAAAGTTGGTGAGTTAGCCTTGGGTAAAAACGTAACTGTAGCCTTCATGCCTTGGCAAGGATATAATTTCGAAGACTCAATTTTAATCTCTGAAAGATGCGTAACAGATGATGTTTTTACATCAATACATATAGAAGAGTATGAAGTAATGGCTAGAGATACAAAACTGGGTGAGGAGGATATTACAAGAGATATTCCGAATGTTAACGAGGAGTCTTTAAAAAATTTAGATGAATCAGGAATAGTTTATATTGGAGCTGAAGTTAAACCTGGAGATATTTTGGTTGGTAAAGTTACTCCTAAAGGAGATACTGCATCAGGACCTGAAGAAAAATTATTAAGATCAATATTTGGTGAAAAAGCAATAGATGTAACTGATACATCTTTAAAAATGCCTAGCGGAAGTGGAGGTATTGTAGTTGATGTAAGAGTATTTAATAGACATGGTATTGATAAAGATGAAAGGTCAATAACGATTGAAAGAGCGGAAATCGAAAGCGTACAAGAAGATAAAAAAGTTGAAGAAGAGATATTAGAAAGAAGCATTAAGCAAAGACTTTCATCAATATTAAACGGAACAAAGACTAATAAAAAAATTAAAGATGTAGAAGCTAATACTGTTTTATCAGATGAAGTAATTAATAATTTGCCAGTTTCTGATCTCTTCAAAGTATTAGTCGAAGATCAAACTAAACAATCCTCACTTCTTCAGATTAAAGATCAATACAATAGTGCAAAGCAAGACATCCAAGATAGATTTGAGGATAAAGTTTTAAAAATTAGACAAGGTGATGATTTATTACCAAGTGTAATGAAAATGGTTAAGGTATTTGTAGCTATAAAAAGAAGACTTAGACCAGGTGATAAAATGTCAGGAAGACACGGCAATAAAGGAGTTGTAAGCAAAATAGTACCAGTTGAAGATATGCCTTATAGAGAAAATGGAAAACCAGTAGATATAGTTCTTAATCCTTTAGGTGTTCCGAGTAGGATGAATGTTGGTCAAATATTAGAGACACACTTAGGATGGTCTTGCACAGAATTAGGTGAGAAGTTGAATCTGCTAGTTAACGAAAACCAAAAGAAGATTGAAAAGACAGAGAAGATTAAATCATTTTTGAAAAATGTATATGGTAAAGAAATATACGATGAATATATTGAAAAACTAAATCAATCCGAATTTGAGGATTTATGCTCAAATATAAGACATGGTGTCCCGATAGC
This sequence comes from uncultured Pelagibacteraceae bacterium, assembly GCA_902527605.1. GTDB lineage: Bacteria > Pseudomonadota > Alphaproteobacteria > Pelagibacterales > Pelagibacteraceae > Pelagibacter. The sequence goes on from CABZPQ010000002.1 coordinate 180,127, forward strand.
TACACCAGTTTTTGATGGCGCTAAAGAAAACGATGTTACCAAAATGTTAGAATTAGCTGAATTACCAAACTCAGGTCAAACTACACTTTGGGATGGAAGAACTGGAGAAAAATTTGACAGATCTGTTACAGTTGGAACAATATATATGTTAAAACTTCATCATCTAGTTGAAGATAAAATTCATGCAAGATCTACTGGACCTTACAGTTTAGTTACACAACAACCTTTAGGGGGTAAAGCACAATTAGGTGGTCAGCGATTTGGTGAAATGGAAGTTTGGGCACTGGAGGCTTATGGTGCTTCATATACATTACAAGAAATTCTAACCGTTAAGTCAGATGATGTGGCTGGAAGAGTTAAAGTTTATGAAACTATAGTTAAAGGTGAAGAAAATTTTGAGTCAGGTATACCTGAGTCATTTAATGTTTTAGTTAAAGAGATTAAATCTCTAGCACTAAATGTGGAGCTAAATTAATATGAGTAAAGAATTAACAGATCTATTTAAATCTTCAGAGATTTCAGAAGCCCAAAATTTTAATAGCATAAAAATAACTCTTGCTAGTCCAGAGAAAATTAAATCTTGGACATATGGAGAAATCAAAAAACCTGAAACGATAAATTATAGAACTTTTAGACCAGAAAAGGATGGTCTGTTTTGTGCAAGAATATTTGGACCTATAAAAGATTATGAATGTCTTTGCGGTAAGTATAAGCGAATGAAATTCAGAGGAATTATATGTGAAAAATGTGGAGTTGAGGTAACTAAATCAAATGTAAGACGTGAAAGAATGGGTCATATAAATTTAGCGACTCCAGTAGCTCATATATGGTTCCTTAAATCTTTACCAAGCAGAATATCTCTTGCAATAGACATGAAGTTAAAGGAAGTAGAAAGAGTTCTTTATTTTGAAAATTTCATAGTAATTGAGCCAGGTTTAACAGGTCTTAAGAAGAACCAGCTTTTGGGTGAAGAAGAACTTATAAAGTTCCAAGATGAGTATGGTGAAGAGTCATTTACTGCAGGAATTGGAGCTGAAGCAATTTTAGAAATATTAAAGTCGATAGATTTAGAGCAAGAAAAAGAGGCACTGATTAAATCAATTAAGGAGACTAAATCAAAAGTTTCAGAGGAAAGATCTATTAAAAGATTAAAATTAATTGAGTCGTTTATCGAGACAGGAAATAAACCCGAGTGGATGATTTTAACAACAATTCCAGTAATACCACCTGAGTTAAGACCATTAGTTCCTTTAGATGGAGGAAGATTTGCTACATCTGATTTAAATGATTTATACAGAAGAGTTATAAATAGAAATAACCGACTAAAAAGATTAATGGATCTTAAAGCCCCAGATATAATTGTCAGGAACGAAAAAAGAATGCTGCAAGAGTCAGTAGATGCATTATTTGATAATGGAAGAAGAGGAAGAGTAATTACAGGTACAGGAAAAAGACCACTAAAATCATTAGCAGAAATGCTGAAAGGTAAGCAAGGAAGATTTAGACAGAATTTGTTAGGTAAAAGAGTAGATTACTCTGGAAGATCTGTAATCGTTGTTGGACCAGATTTAAAATTACATGAGTGTGGTCTGCCAAAAAAAATGGCTTTAGAATTATTTAAACCTTTTTTATATGCAAGATTGAATAAGCTTGGATTAGCCTCTACAATAAAGCAAGCTAAAAAACTTGTTGAAAAAGAAAGAAACGAAGTTTGGGATGCCTTAGAATTAATTGTTAGAGAACATCCAGTTATATTAAATAGAGCCCCAACACTACACAGATTAGGTGTTCAAGCTTTTGAACCAAAGTTAATTGAGGGAAATGCAATCGAATTACATCCATTAACTTGTGCTGCATTTAATGCAGATTTCGATGGTGATCAAATGGCAGTGCACGTACCATTAAGTTTAGAGGCTCAATTAGAAGCAAGAGTTTTGATGATGTCTACAAACAATATATTAAGTCCATCAAATGGAAAACCAATAATTGTTCCAAGTCAGGATATGATTTTAGGGATTTACTATCTGTCTCAACCACCATATCAAACTGATAGAGTTGAGGGATATTTTATAAATACGTCAGAGATTGAGCACGCATTAGAAATTGGTCAAATTAAAGTTCATTCAAGAATTGTCTCGAGATTTGCAACTGTAGACGATAAAGGAAATACGAAATACGAAAAACACATTAGTACTGCTGGAAGATTTTTGTTAGCAAACCTAATCCCAAAAAATATAAATAATAAATTTGCTCTTGTTGATAGATTGCTTCCTAAAAGAATAGTTTCTGAAGTGATTGATCATGTTTTCCGATTTTCTGGCCAGAAAAGTACAGTTATATTTTGTGATAAATTAAAAGATCTTGGATTTAAACATGCTTTCAAAGCTGGAATATCATTTGGTAAAGATGATTTAGTTATTCCAGATAACAAACAACAATTAATTGACGAAACTAAAAAACTAATTTCTGATTATGAAAATCAATATGCAGAAGGACTAATAACTAGAGGTGAGAAATACAATAAAGTTATTGATGCATGGTCAAAATGTACAGATAAAGTTGCATCTGAAATGATGAAAAGAATTTCTGCTACAGAAATGACAGAAGATGGTCTAAAAATTAATTCAGTATTTATGATGGCGGACAGTGGAGCTAGAGGTTCTGCAGCTCAAATGAAGCAATTAGCTGGTATGAGAGGTTTAATTGCTAAACCATCTGGAGAAATAATAGAGTCTCCAATCACATCAAATTTTAAGGAAGGTTTAACTGCATTAGAATATTTTAATTCAACTCACGGTGCTAGAAAAGGTCTTGCTGATACTGCATTGAAAACAGCAAGTTCTGGATACTTAACGAGAAGACTTTGTGATGTCGCCCAAGATTTAACTATCACTCAAGTTAAATGTGATAACCCAAGTTTCATAAAGCTTACAGAGGTCTTAGAAGGTGGAAATATAATGGTTAGCTTGTCAGAAAGAGCACTTGGAAGAGTAACAGCAAAAGATGTGAAAAATCCTTTAACAGGTGATGTTTTAATAAAGAAGAATAGCATGATCGACGAGGCTGCATGCGAAAAAATTGATTCTGCAGGTGTGAAAAACCTGAATGTATACTCAGTGATGACATGTAGTTTGAAGGAAGGTGTATGTGCAACTTGTTACGGTAGAGATTTATCAAGAGGTAAAATGGTACATGTTGGTGAAGCAATCGGAATGATATCAGCTCAATCTATTGGTGAGCCGGGGACTCAGCTTACAATGAGAACTTTCCACGTTGGAGGAACAGCATCAGTCAAACAAGACTCTCAAATAGTATCTAATAATGATGGTATATTAAAAATTGTTAACACAAATTTACTAGTGGATTCAAAAAAGAATTTAATAGTAATGGGAAGAAATACAGAATTATCGATAGAAGATGATAATGGATTACAAGTAGCTGCATATAAAGTTCCTTATGGATCAAAACTTTTCTTTGAAAATGGAGATAAAGTTAAAAAAGGATCAAAAATATGTGAATGGGATCCATATACAACTCCTGTTATTGCTGAAAAGGATGGAATAGCAAATTACGTAGATTTAATAGATGGTGTGTCAATTGCGGAAACAACTGATGATGCAACTGGAATTTCTACCAAAGCAGTAGTTGATTGGAAAACTCAATCAAAAAATACAGATTTAAAACCAAGAATTACTCTAAGAGATGAAAAAGGAAATGTTGTTAAAAAAGCTGATGATAATGAAGCTAGATACTACTTAGTTCCAGATTCAATATTATCGGTTAAAGATGGGCAAAAAATTTCAGCTGGTGATGTAATAGCTAGACTTCCTAAAGAAACTACAAAAACTAAAGATATAACAGGAGGTCTACCAAGAGTTGCTGAATTATTTGAAGCAAGAAAAGCAAAAGATAGCGCAATTATTGCCGAGAATGACGGCAAAGTAATATTTGGTAAAGAGGTAAGAGGTAAACAAAGAGTAACAATTGAATCTGAAAATGGCGATACTTCAAGTTATTTAATACCAAAAGGAAAACATATTAATTTTAATCAAGGTGAAAAAATAAAAAAAGGTGAATATTTGTTAGATGGCCAACCATTACCACATGATATTCTTAGAATTTTAGGTATTGAAGAATTAACTGAGTATTTCGTAAACCAGGTACAAGATGTTTATAGGCTACAAGGTGTGATTATAAATGATAAACACATTGAAGTTATTTTAAGACAAATGCTAAAAAAAGTTGAAGTTAAAACTCAAGGTGACAGCTCATTACTTCCAGGAGAAATTATTGACAGAATAAGATTTGAAAATATGAATGAGCAGCTAATTAAAGATGGTAAAAACCCTGCTGTTGGAGAAAGAGTTTTAATGGGAATAACAAAAGCCTCACTTCAAACTGAGTCATTTATTTCAGCTGCCTCTTTCCAAGAAACGACAAGAGTTTTAACAGATGCTGCCATCAAAGGTAAGGTAGATAAGTTATCTGGATTAAAAGAAAATGTTATTGTTGGTAGATTAGTTCCTGCTGGAACTGGATCTGTTAAAAATTTGTGGAACAAGAAAGCTCGTTTGGATGATGAAAAATTCATTGCTGAAAACGAGAAGATTGAACAATCAGAAAGTCCCGTAAATCAATAAAAAATCGCTATTTTTCCATGTCTTTTAATTTGACAAATGGAATTTCTATAGTATTTTGTGCGTGTTTTTGGTTGGAATGTAGTGACTATTGCACTAAACGCTGCCACAAATAACCTGACAGTTATTTCATCTAAAATCAAAACTATATTAAATTTTATGCCGACAATTAATCAGTTGTTAAGAAAAGGAAGAGAAAAACAAATTGCTAGGAATAAAGTTCCAGCATTACAAAAACAACCTTTAAAAAGAGGTGTTTGTGTAAAAGTTTATACAACTACTCCTAAAAAACCAAACTCAGCATTAAGAAAAGTTGCAAGAGTTAGATTATCAAATGGTTTTGAAGTTACGGCTTATATACCTGGAGAAGGTCACAATTTACAAGAACACTCAGTTGTATTGATAAGAGGTGGACGTGTTAAAGACCTACCTGGAGTAAGGTATCATATATTGCGAGGTAATTTAGATACCCAAGGAGTTGCAAATAGAAAACAAAGACGTTCTTTATATGGAACGAAAAAAGGTAAATAAACATGTCTAGAAAAAGAAAAGCTCCAAAAAAAATTCCAATTGTAGACCCTAAATACAAATCAGTAATAATTCCAAAATTAATCAATTCAATAATGTTAGATGGCAAAAAAACTACTGCTGAAAAAATAGTTTATGACGCAATTGATAAAATTAAATCAAAATCTAAAGATGAACCTTTAACAGTATTTAATGATGCAATAAATAATGTTAGACCAACCGTAGAAGTTCGATCCAGACGTGTAGGTGGAGCCACCTACCAAGTTCCAGTAGAAGTCAAAGCCAAAAGATCACAGGCATTAGCATTAAGATGGATTATTGATGCATCAAGAAAAAGAAAAGATAAAAAAATGTCTGATAAATTATTTAATGAGATTTTTGATGCTTATCAAAAAAGGGGTTCAGCAATAAAAAAGAAAGAAGATACACATAAAATGGCAGAGTCAAATAAAGCTTTTGCACATTTTAGATGGTAAATAATATGGCAAAAACTCATCCACTAAATAAATATAGAAACATTGGAATCATGGCCCATATCGATGCTGGTAAAACTACAACTACAGAAAGAATTTTATATTATACAGGCAAGAGTCATAAAATCGGTGAAGTTCATGATGGCGCTGCAACGATGGATTGGATGGAACAAGAGCAAGAAAGAGGTATTACAATAACATCAGCTGCAACTACTTGCTTTTGGAGAGAGCATAGAATCAATATTATTGATACCCCTGGCCACGTTGATTTTACAATTGAAGTTGAACGATCTTTAAAAGTTTTGGACGGTGCAGTTGCGGTATTTGATGGCGTTGCCGGTGTTGAACCACAATCTGAAACAGTTTGGAGACAAGCTGATAAATATAAAGTTCCTAGAATTTGTTTTGTTAATAAACTTGATAGGACCGGTGCTGATTTCTTTAGATGTGTGGATATGATTAAAGATAGACTTGGAGCCAAACCTTTAGTTATGCAGGTGCCTATTGGAATAGAAGCATCATTACAAGGCGTTGTTGATTTAGTTAAAATGAAAGCAATTGTTTGGAAAAATGAAGACCTTGGTGCTGAATGGGAAGAAAAAGATATTCCAGATGATCTTAAAGAGACGTGCGATAAATACAGACAAGAATTAGTTGAAACAGCTGTAGAGCAAGATGAAAAACTAATGGAAGCCTATTTAGGCGGTGAAGACATTAAACAAGAAGATTTAATTAAATGTGTAAGAAAAGGATGTTTAAATTTCGAATTCGTACCAGTTTTAACAGGTTCTGCTTTTAAAAATAAAGGTGTTCAACCATTATTAGATGCAGTTGTAGATTACTTACCAAGTCCAGAGGATCTTGGATCTATTATGGGAACAAAACCAGGATCTGATGAGGAAATTGAAATGAAGTTTGAGGATAGTGCGCCTTTTTCAGCTTTAGCTTTTAAAGTAGCAACAGATCCATTTGTAGGAAGTCTTACTTTTATTAGAATTTATTCTGGTACAGTTAAATCTGGAACTGGAGTTTATAATACTTCTTCAGATAAAGAAGAAAGAGTTGGAAGAATGCTTCTAATGCATGCTAATTCAAGAGAAGATATCAAAGAAGCAAGCGCAGGTGATATAGTTGCGCTCGCTGGTTTAAAAAATACAATAACAGGTCATACATTGGCAAATAAAGATAAACCAGTATTACTTGAGCCAATGGAATTTCCAGATCCAGTAATAGAAATTGCAGTTGAGCCTAAATCAAAAGCTGATCAAGAAAAAATGGGTGAAGCATTAGGAAGATTGGCTAAAGAAGATCCATCTTTTAGAGTTTCATCAGACGAAGAATCAGGTCAAACAATAATTAAAGGAATGGGTGAATTACATTTAGATATAATTGTTGATAGAATGAAAAGAGAATTCAAAGTTGAGGCAAATGTAGGGGCACCTCAAGTTGCATACAGAGAAACAATATTAAACGCTGCTGAGTTTGATTACACACACAAAAAACAGAGTGGTGGAGCAGGACAGTTTGCTAGAGTAAAATTATCTGTTGAACCGCTAGAACCAGGCAAAGGTAGAGAAATTGAAAGCAAAATAAAAGGTGGAGCAATACCAAAAGAATTTATTCCAGGAGTTGAAAAAGGTGTAGAGACAATAGCTGATGGAGGAATTCTGGCTGGGTTTCCTATGATCGACTATAAAGTTACAATCTTAGATGGTTTACACCATGATGTTGATTCAAGTGTATTAGCCTTTGAGCTAGCTTCAAGACAATGTTTTAAAGAAGCATGTGCTAGAGGAACTCTAAAACTTTTAGAACCAGTAATGAGAGTAGAAGTAGTTACTCCAGAAGATTATATGGGCGATGTAATAGGTGATTTGAATAGTAGAAGAGGTCAAATAAGTACTCAAGAACAAAGAGGAAATGCAACAGTAATAACCGCAATGGTGCCATTAGCAAATATGTTTGGTTATATAAATAGTTTAAGATCAATGTCACAAGGTAGAGCTCAATACTCAATGTTTTTTGATCATTACGACAAGGTTCCACAAAATGTGCAAGATGAGGTAACTAAGAAAACAGGTTAATTATGGATAAACAAAATATTAGAATAAAACTAAGAGCTTACGACAACAAGGTTTTGGATCAGTCCACTGAAGAGATCGTAAATACTGTTAAAAGAACAGGTGCTAATATTAAAGGACCAATTCCATTACCTACAAAAATTGAGAGATATACTGTATTAAGATCACCGCATATTGATAAAAAAAGTAGAGAACAATTCGAAACAAGAACTCATAAAAGATTAATTGATATTATAGAACCTACACCTGCAACAGTTGAAGCACTTATGAAACTTGATTTAGCATCAGGAGTAGATGTGGAGATTAAAATATAATGGAAAATTTAGCTTTAATTGGAAAAAAAATAGGAATGTCTAGAGAGTTTTTTAAAACTGGCCAATCAGTTCCAGTTACTGTTTTAAAAATGGAGACTGGAAGAGTAATAAACGTTATTAACAAAGAAAATAGAGGATATAGCGCAGTTCAAATAGGATTTGGAAAAATAAAAAACTCAAAATTAACCAAAGCTATGAAAGGTTATTTTGCCAAAAAGAATACTGAGCCAAAAAAAACACTTAAAGAGTTTAGGTTAGAAAATATAGAAAATTTCAAAGAAGGAAATGAAATTGGATTAGAAATATTCGAGAATGTAAAATTTGTTGATGTTAAATCTAAGACCATTGGTAAAGGGTTTGCAGGTGCAATGAAAAGACATAATTTTGGTGGTTTAAGGGCTACTCATGGTGTTTCAATTTCTCATAGATCTCATGGTTCTACAGGACAAAGGCAGGATCCAGGTAAAGTTTTTAAAGGAAAGAAAATGGCTGGTCATATGGGAGATAAATTTAGAACTATACAAAATATTGAAGTTATAAAAACTGACAAAGAAAATAATTTGCTATATTTAAAAGGTTCTATTCCTGGATCAAAAAATACAGAAGTTTTAATTAGAAAATCAGTCAAGGATTTTAACCGAATGTCAATCGATGAAAAAATTAAACAAATTGAAAAACAAAAAAAAACAGCTGATAAAAAGAAAAAATAATGAAAATAGATAAATTAAGTATTGATGGAAAAAAACAAAGCATCGAAGTGCTTGATAAAATTTTTAGTGCAAAAGTTAATAATCAATTAGTTAGTGGCGTAATCTATAAATTAAACGCAAACTTTAAAGGTAGAAAAGCAAAGACAAAGCAAAGAAATGAAATAACTGGCTCAACGTCTAAAATTTATTCACAAAAAGGCACTGGAAATGCTAGACACTCTAGTAAAAAGGCTCCTATATTTGTAGGCGGGGGAATAGCCCATGGACCAAAAGGTCAGGATAACTACAAAAACAGAAAATTAAACAAGAGTGAAAAGAAGATGAGTATTGCCTCACTCATTACTGAAAAAAATAAATCAAATAATGTAATTATTTTTGATGATTTTGGAAAAAAAATTGAAAAAACAAAAGAAATGTTCGAACTTTTAAAGAAGTTTGATGCAAATAACTCATTACTAATAGTGGATACAAAATCAAAAGACAATATCTTAAGGTCAACTAAAAATATTCCTAATGTCAAATTAACAGATGCAAATCATTTCAGTGCATTTGATTTAGTTAAATATAAAAAAATTATTTTTACTGAAAGCTCAGTTAAAGAATTAGAAAAAAGGTATCAATAATGGATAAATTAAGCTTATACGATAAAATATTGTTTCCTGTTGTAACTGAAAAATCAACAAATTTGTCAGAACAAAACAAAATTGTTTTTAAGGTCCCTCAAAGTGCTAACAAAAAAACTTTAAAAGGATCAATTGAAAAAATTTTCAAAGTCAATGTTACAAAAATTAATATTATTAATAAAAAAACATTAATTAAATCTACCAGAGGAAAGAAAGTTAAAAAGAAGGGTTTTAAAAAAGCAATTATTACACTTAAAAAAGGTCAAAATATTGACTTAACAACAGGAATTTAAATTATGGCATTAAAAACATTCAAACCTTACACGAAATCTACAAGAGGTACTATTCTAACAAGTAGAGAAGGTTTATGGAAAGGCAAGCCTTATAAGCCATTAACTAGTGCGAATTATTCTTCAAAAGGAAGAAATAATTATGGCCGTATAACATCTAGAAATCATGGTGGAGGACATAAACACAAGTATAGAAAAATTGATTTTTATAGAAAAAAGAACGATATGAAAGCCATTGTAGAAAGAATTGAATACGATCCAAACAGATCATGCCATATAATGTTAGTTAAATTTGAAGACAATCAAAAATTTTATTATCTTGCTCCGCAAAAAATAAAAGTAGGTGATCATATTCAAAATGGTTCTTCTTCAGAAATTAAAATAGGAAATTGTTTACCATTACAGGATATTCCAGTAGGTATTAATATACATAATGTTGAAATCCAGCCTGGTGCTGGTGGAAAAATAGCAAGAGCAGCCGGTTCATCTGTAACTATATCTGGTATTGATGGAAATTATTCAATTATAAAAATGACTTCAGGTGAAGTTAGAAAAATAGACTCAAGAGCGTTGGCTACAATTGGAGTATTATCTAATCCAGATCAAAAAAACATTAAAATCGGTAAAGCTGGTCGATCAAGATGGTTGGGAAGAAGACCACATACAAGAGGAGTTGTTAAAAATCCAGTGGATCACCCTCATGGTGGTGGTGAAGGAAAATCTGCAGGTGGTAGACATCCTGTTTCTCCTACTGGACAATCAGCCAAAGGATTAAAAACAAGAGATAATAAAAGAACTGATAAATTTATAATAAGACGAAGAAAGAAGAAGAGAGCATAATTTATGGCAAGATCTGTTTGGAAAGGACCGTTTGTTGAGGAAAGTTTAATTAAAAAAGTTGAAAAGATAAAAAACGATCCAAATAAGAAACCAATTAAAACTTGGTCTAGAAAATCTACAATAATACCTGACTTTGTAGGATTTAGTTTTTTAATTTATAACGGTAAAAAATTTATTCCAATAACTGTATCTGAAGACATGGTGGGACATAAATTTGGAGAATTTGCTCCAACAAGACAGTTTTTTGGTCATACACCAGCTGATAAAAAAGCAAAAGTTGAGGGTGGAGCAAAAGGAGCTGATAAGAAATAAATATGAGTAAAAATAAGGATATAGATTTAAAACAAGTTAGATCAATAAATAAGAATGTAAGATCTAGTATAAGAAAGTTAAAACCTATACTTAAATCAATAGTTGGTAAAAAAGTAGAAATTGCGATTAGAGATTTATCTTTCTCAGAAAAAAGAATTTCTAAAGATGTTAAAAAAACAATTTCATCCGCAGTTGCTAATGCAGAAAATAATTTTCAATACGATATTGATAATTTAGTAGTTAAGGAAGCCTTCTGTGGAAAACAGGTAATAATGAAAAGATTTAGAGCTAGAGCCAAAGGTAGAGCTGCAGAAATAATGAAACCATACTCAAACGTAACAATAGTTTTGAGCGAACAAATGAAACAAAAAGAGAAGGAACATGGGACAAAAGGTTAATCCGGTAGGTTTAAGATTAGGTATTAATAGAGGATGGGACTCCGTCTGGTATGCAAAGAAAAAAGATTTTGGAAATTATCTAATCGAAGATTTTAAAATTAGAGAATTCATTAAAAAAAATGTTATTAATTCAGGTGTTTCAAAAGTAATGATAGAAAGATCAGCAAAAAAATGTTTCGTAACAATTTATACTTCTAGACCTGGGTTTGTAATTGGAAAAAAGGGAAGTGATATAGAAAAAATTAAAGGGAAATTATCAAGATTGAGTGAAAATGAAATTGTGCTAAATATTAAGGAAGTAAAAAAGCCCGAGACAAATTCATTTTTGGTTGCCGAGAACATTGCTCAACAGTTAGTCAAACGAGTTTCATACAGGAGAGCAATGAAGAGAGCAATGCAATCTGCATTAAGATTAGGGGCAAAAGGCATTAAAGTGTCTTGTAGTGGTAGACTTGGTGGAAACGAAATTGCAAGAACAGAATGGTTAAGAGATGGTAGTATACCGTCTCATACTTTAAGAGCAGATATTGATTACGCAGAAGCAGAAGCTCTTACCACTTATGGCATAATTGGAATAAAAGTTTGGATATATAAAGGAGAAATTTTTACAAAAGAATTTAGTCAAGAAAGGAATAAAGTATAAAAATGTTACAACCAACTAGATCAAAGTTTAGAAAAGCACACAAAGGAAGAATTCATGGCAATGCTTCCAGATGTAATGCAATGAATTATGGCTCTTTTGGTTTGAAAGCTATTCAGCCAGAAAGAATTATATCGAGACAAATCGAGGCAGCTAGAGTTGCATTAACTAGACATATGAAAAGACAAGGTAGGGTCTGGACAAGAATGTTCCCTAATATACCTGTATCAAAAAAACCTACTGAGGTTAGAATGGGTAAAGGAAAAGGCTCACCTGAATTTTGGGCATGTAGAGTTAAACCAGGAAGAATTTTATTTGAGGTTGATGGAGTAACTGAAGAAATTGCTAGAGAAGCTTTATACAAAGCATCTGCAAAACTTCCAATTAAATGTAAATTTATTAAGAGAATTTAAATGAAAAAAAATGAGATAAAAAAAATGACCAAAGATCAAGCTTTGAAAGATATAGAAAAATTAAAAAAAGATCTTTTTAATTTTAGATTTCAAAAAATTAATGGTCAGATAAAAAGTCCATCAAAAATAAGTGAAACGAAGAAGAATATTGCCAGATTAAAAACATTAGTAGTGAGAAAAGATGCCTAAAAAAGTATTAAATGGAATAGTTGTCAGTGATAAACCAAATAAAACTATTACAGTTTTAGTTGAGAGAAAATACCAACATCCAGTATTAAAAAAAGTAATCAAAGCTAGAAAAAAATATAGTGTACATGATGAAGAGAATAAATATAAAAACGGTGATAAAGTATCGATACAAGAGTGCAAACCTCACTCAAAGTCAAAAAAATTTGAAGTAATAGGAGTTTCCGAATGATACAAGTTCAGACAGAATTATTTGTTGCAGACAATACTGGTGCAAAAAAGATCGAATGTATAAAAGTATTAGGTGGATCTAAAAGAAGATATGCAAGTATTGGTGATACTATCGTTGTAGCAGTTAAAGAAGCAATTCCAAAAGGAAAAGTTAAAAAAGGTGCGGTTCATAAAGCTGTTGTTGTTAGAGTTAAAAAAGGAATTCATAGAAATGATGGATCAAAGGTAAGATTTGATAATAATGCAGCTGTTCTGACAGATGATAAAGGGGAGCCAATAGGTACTAGGATTTTTGGGCCAGTTACTAGAGAATTAAGAAATAGGGGGCAAATGAAAATAATTTCGTTAGCACCAGAGGTATTATAATGATTAAAAAAGGTATTAAAGTAAAAATATTGACCGGTAAGGATAAAAACAAAGATGGTGATGTCATTGAAATTGATAGAAAAAATAATAGGGCAAAAGTTAAAGGTATTAACATTGTAAAAAAACATGTGAAAACTACAAAAGAAAAGAAAGGTGGAATAGTTTCAAAAGAAAACTTTATACATCTCTCGAATTTAGCAATCTTTGATAGCAAAAATAAAAGTGAGGCGAAAAAATAATGATACCTAGATTAAAACAGACCATATCCAATGAAATTGAGCCGACATTAAAAAAAAAATTTGGCTATAAAAATTTATATATGGGTCCAAGAATACAAAAAATAGTTTTAAATATGGGTTTAGGTCTTGATGGAAATGATCAGAAAATTTTAAAATCGTGCCAAGAAGATTTGGCGAATATCACTGGTCAAATGCCAGTAATAACTAAATTTAAAAAATCTATAGCAAATTTTAAAACTAGAAAAAACACTAATTCAGGTTTGAAGGTAACATTGAGAAAAAATAGGATGTATGAATTTATTGATAGATTAACTAATATAGCTTTACCAAGAATAAAAGATTTTAGAGGATTAAATCCAAATGGTTTTGATAAATATGGAAATTATACTTTTGGTGTTAAAGAACATATTATATTTCCTGAAGTAAATTTTGATAAAGTTGATAAAATACGAGGTTTAGACATAACAATTGTTATTAAATCTCAAGAAGTCGAACACAGTTTTGAATTATTAAAACATTTAAATTTTCCATTTAAAGAAACAAGGAGTAATTGATGGCTAAAATGAGTGCAATTAACAAGAATAATAAAAGAATAAAACTATCAGATAAATTTTATAAAAAAAGATTGAAACTAAAAAAAATAATAATGGATAAAAAATTATCATTAGAGGAAAGATTTAAAGCTCAACAAAAGCTATCAAAATTACCCCGTAATTCTGCAAAGGTCAGAGTTATGAATAGATGTCAAATTACAGGTAGACCTCATGGTGTTTATCGAAAATTAAAAATTTCAAGAATAGCCCTTCGACAACTTGGTTTAGAGGGTAAAATTCCTGGAATGGTAAAATCGAGTTGGTAGAAAGGAAAATATGAGTTTAAGTGATCCAATAGGAGATATGTTAGCAAGAATTAAAAATGCACAAGTGAGAAATCATAGTAAAGTTTCTTTACCATCGTCAAAATTTAAATCTAAAATTGTAGATGTGTTAAAGGCAGAAGGCTATATTATAGACTATAAAATAAACGATGACAAAAAGCCTTCAATTGAAATTAATTTAAAATATAATTCGGGAAATCCAGTTATAAATACAATTGAAAGAATTTCCAAACCAGGTAGGAGAATCTTTTCTAGCGCAAGCAGTCTTCCAAAAATAAATAATGGTCTTGGTATAGCAATTGTATCTACACCACAAGGTGTTATGTCTGATGTTGACGCAAGGAAGAAAAAACTTGGTGGTGAAATTATTTGTAAGGTATTCTGATGTCTAAGATAGGAAAAATAAACATACCAATTCCAGAAAAAGTAAAAGTTTTGTTAACTGGTAATACAATTAATGTTGAGGGGCCTCTTGGTAAACAAGCAATTGAATTAGACTTAGACATGTTTGAACTTAATATTAATGAAGGTAAGGATGTTTCAATAAAACCAAAAAAACTTGATGATACTTCTAAAAGATTATGGGGTATGAATAGAAGCTTACTTAATAATGCAATTATTGGTGCAAGTAGTGGATATGAGAAAATACTTGAACTAACTGGTGTAGGTTTTAGAGCTGCTCTTAAAGGTAATGTTTTAAATATGCAACTAGGATTTAGTCACGACATAAATTATAATATTCCAGATGGTATTAAAATAGCTGTTGAAAAACAAACAACACTTAAAATAACTGGCTCAAATAAACAGCAAGTAGGAATGGTTGCATCACAAATTAAAAGTATTAGACCACCTGAGCCTTATAAAGGTAAAGGTATAAAGGAAAAAGGTCAATATATTTTAAGAAAAGAGGGTAAGAAAAAATAATGAGACTAAGCACAATCGAAAGAAAAAAATTTAGAGTTAGAAAAAAAATTAAAAATGTTTCTAAAGACAGATATAGATTAAGTGTATCAAGATCTACAAAAAATATAAGTGCACAAATAATAGATGATGTAAAAAATATTACATTAGTCTCTGCTTCATCAATAGACAAAGAAATTAAAGGACAAAAAAAAAACAAATCAGAATTATCCACTATTGTTGCTGAAATTTTGGCGAAGAGAGCAAATGAAAAAAATATAAAAAAAATTTACTTTGATAGAGGAATTTATAAATATCATGGGAGAGTTAAAATTTTTGCGGAAACTTTAAGAAAAAATGGGATGGAATTTTAAAATATGGAAAAAAATACAGAATTTGTTGAAAAATTAGTTCATATAAACAGGATAACTAAAGTTGTTAAAGGTGGAAGAAGATTTGGCTTTTCCGCATTAGTTGTTGTCGGTAATCAAAATGGAAAAATTGGTATTGCGCATGCAAAAGCAAAACAAGTCCCTGATGCAATAAAAAAAGCAAATGAACTAGCTAGACGTAAATTAATTCAGATACCTCTAAGAGACGGAAGAACAATTCATCATGATATTTATGGTAAAGATGGTGCTGGAAAAATAAAATTAAGATCTGCACCTAAAGGAACAGGTATAATTGCAGGTGGTCCAGTCAGAGCAGTTTGTGAAGTCCTTGGTATAAAAGATATTGTGGCTAAATCCTTAGGTACAGCAAATCCTCACAATGTAATCAGAGCATGCATTAAAGCATTATCGAAACAAAACTCACCAAAAAACATATCAAATTTAAGAAATAAAAAAATATCAGAAATAATTGAGAAAAGAGGGTAATGACATCTTTAAATACATTAAATAATTTAAAAAAAAAAAAAATACGAGTAGGAAGAGGTATAGGATCTGGTAAAGGAAAAACTTCTGGTAGAGGTGTTAAAGGACAAAAATCAAGATCTGGAGTAGCTATAAAAAGTTTTGAGGGTGGTCAAATGCCATTGTACAGAAGATTACCCAAAAGAGGTTTCAACCCTATAAACAAAAAAGATTTAGCTGTTATAAATTTAGGTGATTTACAAAAATTAATTGATAACAAAACAATCAGCGTAGATGAGAAAATAAATATTGATACATTTAGAAAATCTAAATTATTTAGAAAATCAATTCATAGATTTAAAGTTTTATCAAATGGTGATTTTAATTCTAAAATTGATATTGAAGCAGATTTTACTTCTAAAATTGCTAAAGAAAAAATTGAAAAAGCTGGTGGACAAATTACTGTTAAAAATCAATCTAAATAATGAGTGCTTCAACACAATCTAATGATTTAAGAAACAGAATACTATTTACACTATTTATACTTGCTGTTTATAGATTGGGTACATTTGTTCCTCTACCTGGAATTGACCCTGATCAACTTCAAATAATGATGGAAGGAAACCAAAAAGGGTTACTAGGCATGTTTAATGTTTTTGCTGGTGGTGCTGTAAGCAGAATGGCAATATTTGCACTCGGAATAATGCCATATATATCATCCTCAATTATTGTCCAATTACTAACAGGAGTTTCTGATTATTTTAAAAATTTAAAGGCTCAAGGTGAAATAGGAAGACAAAAAATTACGCAAATCACTAGATATGGAACTGTTTTATTAGCTACTATACAAGGATATGGTTTAGCAGTTGGTTTGGAATCTTCAGCAGATTTAGTGATTAATCCAGGAATATTCTTTAAAATTTCAACTGTAACAACAATTGTAGCTGGAACTATTTTTTTAATGTGGCTTGGTGAACAAATTACACAAAGAGGAATTGGTAATGGTATTTCATTAATTATTTTTTCAGGAATCGTTGCTGAAATCCCTAGAGCTTTAGTAACTACGTTTGAATTAGGAAGAACAGGTGCAATTTCAACAGTAATGATAATTTTTATATTTTTACTACTTGTCGCAACAATAATGTTTATTGTATTTATGGAAAGGGCGTTGAGAAAAATTCTTATAAACTATCCAAAGAGACAAATGGGAAATAAAATGTATGGTGGAGACTCTTCACATTTACCGTTAAAAATTAATTCAGCAGGTGTAATACCAGCAATCTTTGCGTCAGCTTTATTATTATTACCAGTAACCTTTTCAAATTTTAATGTCTCACAAAATGAAACTTTTTTAAATATTTCATCATACTTTTCTCAAGGACAACCTTTGTATATGTTGCTATATGCATCAGGAATAATATTTTTTACTTTTTTTTATACTTCTATAACTTTCAATCCAAATGAAACAGCTGAAAATTTAAGAAAATATGGTGGATTTATTCCAGGTATTAGACCTGGAGAAAGTACTGCAATCTATATTGATACAATTCTTACAAGACTTACAACTATAGGAGCGTTATATCTTGCACTTGTTTGTTTAATGCCAGAATTTCTAATTGCAAATTATCCTATTCCATTTTATTTGGGTGGTGCTTCAGTTTTAATTGTTGTTGTTGTTGCAATTGATACTGTTACACAAATTCAAACAAGGATGATGAGTTCTCAGTACGAGCAACTGATAAAAAAAACAAAATTTGGTAGATAAGTGAATATAATATTGTTCGGTCCACCAGGAGCTGGAAAAGGTACTCAAGCAAAATATCTAGTAAAAAAATTAAATGGTTATCAAATTTCTACAGGCGATATTCTAAGAGAAGAAATAAAAAAAGACACTGCCATAGGAAAAAAAATAATTAATAACATGAATGAAGGAAAATTTGTTAGTGATGAAATTGTAAATAATCTTTTAAAAAATCATATTTTTGATCCTAATAAAAAACAAAAATTGATATTTGATGGTTATCCTAGATCTATTAGCCAGGCTAAAAATTTAGAATTATTGTTAAATGATTCAAATCAGAAGATTGATCATATTTTTTTCTTAAATGTAAATAAAGAGACAATTGTAAAAAGAATACAAAAAAGAAAAGTTTTAGAAAAAAGATCTGATGATGATTTAGATACTATATTAAAGAGGTATGATACTTATATAGAAACAACTAGGCCAGTATTGGATTACTATTCAAAAAATTCAAATTTTCATGAGATTGACGGAAAAATGGAAATTGATCAAATAACCACTAAAATAAAGACTTTTTTGAATGTTTAAGACGTTGACTTTGATTAATCTTCTTATATAAAAGTCACAATTTATCACAAAAACTATGGCTCGTATTGCAGGTGTAAACATTCCACAAAATAAATTAGTTCATATTGGACTCACATATATTTATGGAATTGGAAATAAATTTTCTCAACAAATTTGCACTGAATTAGAAATACCAAAATCAAAGAGAGTAAATGAATTAACTGATAGTCAAATTTTAAAAATTCGAGAGTATATTGATCAAAAATTTACTGTTGAAGGTGATTTGAGAAGAGAAACATCGTTAAGTATAAAAAGATTAATTGATCTTGCAACTTATAGAGGATCTAGACATAGAAAAAAACTTCCTGTTAGAGGTCAAAGAACTAGATGTAATTCTAGAACTAGAAAAGGAAAAGCAATTGCAATTGCTGGTAAGAAATTAACACCACTGAAAAAATAATGAAAAAAGAACCTACAGAAAATAAAGATCAAAAAATAGAATCCAAGCCGAAAAAAAGTTCATATTCAAAGAAAAAAAAAGGAAAAAAAAATATTCTAAATGGAATTGCATATGTTCAATCTACCTTTAATAATACAATAGTCTCAATCGCTGATACTAATGGGAATGTTGTTTCTTGGGCATCTGCGGGACAAAAAGGTTTTAAAGGCTCGCGTAAGTCGACACCCTATGCAGCACAAGTTGCTGCTGATGCAGCTGCAGCCAAAGCTTTGGAAGTTGGAATGAAAATTTTATCTGTTGAAGTTAAAGGTCCTGGCTCTGGCAGGGAAACTGCATTGAGAGCTTTACAGGCTAGAGGATTTAAAATTATATCAATTAAAGATACAACACCAATGCCACATAATGGAACAAGGCCACCAAAAAAAAGGAGAGTTTAATGGAACAAACTGAAGTAAATACAAAAAACTGGAAATCGTTAATTAAACCTGCAAAATTAGATATTCAATTAAGCGAAGACAATTCTTTTGCAAAAATTATAGCTGAACCGTTAGAAAAAGGTTATGGATTAACACTTGGTAATTCATTAAGAAGAATTCTTTTATCTTCTATAAGAGGTACTGCAGTTACATCAATTCAAATAGATGGTGTACTGCATGAATTTACATCAATTAAAGGTGTGAGAGAGGATGTAACAGATATTGTATTAAACGTAAAATCTTTAGCACTTAAAAGTTCATCTGATGAGTCAAAAAAACTAATACTTGATGCCAAAGGTCCAGGTGAGATTAAAGCATCTGATATAACTTCGGTAGCAGATATTGAAATTTTAAATCCAGATTTAGTTATATGTAACTTGGACGAAAATACTAAGTTTCATATGGAAATGACAGTAGGAACCGGTAAGGGTTATGTTTCAGCAGATATGAATAAACCCGAAGAACCACCTCTGGGATTAATTCCAATAGACTCATTATTTAGTCCAGTAAAAAAAGTTTCTTATTCAGTTAGCACTGCTAGAGAGGGAAAAGCTTTAGATTATGATAAATTAACAATGGAAGTAGAGACAAACGGATCAATCTCAGCTGAAGATGCAGTAGCTTATTCTGCTAGGATTTTCCAAGATCAATTGGGAATGTTTGTTAACTTCGATGAGCCGCAAGAGGTGATAGTTAAAGAGCAATCTTCAGAGCCAGAATTTAATAAAAACTTGTTAAGAAAAGTTGATGAGTTAGAGCTTTCAGTAAGATCAATGAACTGCCTAAAAAATGATAATATTATTTATATTGGTGATTTAGTACAAAAATCAGAAGGAGAGATGTTAAGAACACCTAACTTTGGAAGAAAATCATTAAATGAGATTAAAGAAGTGTTAACAGGGATGTCTTTATATCTTGGAATGGAAATTCCAAACTGGCCACCAGATAATATTGCTGAATTATCTAAAAAACTTGAGGAAGCTATCTAATGAGACATAAAATGGGCTATAAAAAGCTCAACAGAACTTCAGAACACAGAAAAGCTCTGATTAAAAATATGCTTAACTCATTAATAAAGTATGAGCAAATTACAACTACTTTACCAAAAGCAAAAGTTCTAAAGCCTCAAGCAGACAAAATAATCACATTAGGAAAGAAAGATACTTTATCTAATACAAAAACATTAATTTCAAAATTGCAAGACATTAAATCTACAAATAAAGTTAAAAAAACTCTTTCTAAAAGGTACGAAAATAGAAAAGGTGGATATACGAGAATTATAAAGGCCGGATTTAGATATGGTGATAATGCACCAATGGCAGTAATTGAGTTTGTAGACAGGGATGTTGAAGCAAAAAGAATTGATAAAAAAAAGAAAGATCCAGTTAAAGATCAAAAAAAAGAAGCTCCAAAAGAAGCAACAGCTTAAAGTTAAATAAATGAAAAAGCTATTAAACGTTGATAAAACGTACAATGGCATGCGTATTGATAGATTTTTAAGAAATCACTTCGGTCAAATCCCACAAAGTCTAATTGAAAAAAATTTAAGAAATGGAAGAATTAAGTTAAATAAAAAAAAAATTAAAAGTTCAAAAAAAATACAATTTAAAGATAAAATTGAATTACATAACTTTGAATTTAAAAAAATTATAAACCAAAAAAAGGAAAAGTATAATCCTAGCAATGAAATAATAAAAGAAAATGAAGATTTAATTATTGAAAATAATGATAATTTTGTTGTTCTAAATAAACAATCAGGAATTTCAGTACAGGGTGGTACAAAATCTAAAAAAAATATAATTGATATATTTGCGAAAAGTAATTTATTTAGAGATGAGAAGCCTTACTCTGTACACAGATTAGATAAGGATACTTCTGGCGTTTTTATAATTGCAAAGAATAGGGAAACAGCCCAACTACTCACTTCACTTTTTAGATTAAGAAAGGTTTATAAAACCTATTTAGCAATATGTAATGGTGAACTAATTTTAATCGATAAGGGTGTAATAAAAGATGATTTGATAAGATTTGAAAATAAAAAAAAAATTGTTGAAAAAGCTGAAACTAAATATGAAATTTTAGATAAAAATAATAATGCGACTTTCATTCAGCTAAATCCAATTACAGGAAGAAAACACCAACTAAGAAAACAATTATTTAATTTAGGAAACTCAATTATTGGTGATAAAAAATATAATTCAACAAATAACTCAAAAATAAATAATAAAAATTTAATGTTACATTCTTATGAAATAAAATTTAAGATAAATGAGAAAAAATATACTTTTAGAGCCACACCTCCAGATTATTTTAGAAATATGTTAAAAATAAAAAGACTTAATTTTTAATATTTGATAAAAAATTTTTTATCAAATCATTCTCAATATTTTTATAATTTTGTTTTTTAATTTTATTTAAATTTGAAACCCCCCTATCTCTGATTCCACATGGAACTATCTTTTTATATACATTAAGATCATTAGAAATATTTAATGCAAAACCGTGATAAGCAATCCACTTCTTTACTTTTATACCTATTGCTGCAATTTTATCTATTTTACCAGATTTGTTCTCAAACCAAATTCCAATATTTTTTCTATCAGCAAAACACTTTATATCGTAATTCTTTAGAGTATTTATAATTGTCTTTTCAATTGCAGTTATAATTTTTTTTATATTCTTGCCTCTTTTGTTTAAGTCAATAACAAAATAAAAAACCAATTGACCAGGACCATGATATGTTATTTTTCCTCCTCTATTCGTTTTAATAAAGTTTATAGATTTATCTAAAATCTCATTATCATTAAAACTTGTTCCGCCAGTATAAATCTCTTCATGTTCAAGTATCCAAATAAGTTCTTTATTTTTATTTACTTTGATTTGCTCCAATCTATCTTCAAGTATATCTATCGCAGATTTATATTTTATTGGTTTTACTGACTTTTTGATCTCTATTGTCATTATAAATTTGTATTATTTTTATTTTGTATTAATAGTGCCAACTAAATTACAGGTAAATTTTATGACTATAGTGAAAAAAATAAAAGATAAAAAAGTTAACTTTGAATTTAATAAAGAATTCATCAAAGTTGTCACAGATAAAATTGCCTCAAATGATGCTGGATTTATTACAAATTCTTTCAATGCTATGCATCCAGCAGATGCTGCTGACATAATTGAACATTTAAGCCAAAATGATAGAGAAAATTTAATAAAATTAAATAGTTTTAAGGTTGATCCTGAAGTTTTTGTTGAATTAAATGAGTCAATTCAGTCAGAGATGATTGCTTATCTATCATCTGATTCAATAGTGAATATATTAAAAAATTTAGAGTCAGATGATGCAATTAAGATTTTAGAAAATGTAGACGAAAAAGATAAAAATACAATCCTTAGCTCATTACCTCCAAAAGACCGATTTGCACTACTTGAAAGCTTAAGTTATCCAGAAGATTCTGCTGCTAGATTAATGCAGCGTGAATTTACAGCTATACCAAGTAATTGGTCTGTAGGACAAACGATAGACTATTTAAGAGAAAATAAAGAGCTTCCTGAAGAATTTCTAGAAATATTTATAGTTGATCAAGAATTCAAACCCATTGGTACAGTGCCTTCATCAAGAGTATTAAGAACTCCAAGAGACACAAAAATGATGTCTATTATGGCCGAATCTCAAACACTAATACCTGTTGACATGGATAGAGAAGAAGTCGGTAATTTATTTGAAAATTATAATTTGAGTTCAGCAGCTGTAGTAGATAAGTCTAATAAACTAGTTGGAATGATAGCTTATGATGATGTGTTAACAGTATTAAAAGAGGAAGCTGAAGAGGACGTACTTAGATTAGCTGGAGTAGGTGATGAAGAAATAACTGATGGAGTAATAACAAAAACTAAGAGAAGATTTAATTGGTTGTTATTAAACTTATTTACTGCTTTTCTAGCAACTTATTGCATTAGTCTATTTGGAGCTACTATAGAGCAAATGGTAGTTTTGGCTTTTTTAATGCCAATTGTAGCGTCAATGGGTGGTAACGCTGGCATGCAAACATTGGCTGTCACAGTAAGATCTTTAGCGACACAGGATTTAACGAAAAATAATTTTACGAATAATATTATTAAAGAATTTAATATTGGAGTATTAAATGGTGTTATTTTTGCAATCATAAGTTCTTTGATAGTTCAACTATGGTTTAATGATATCCAGCTCTCCCTAATAATCTCAATTTCAATGGTTTTAACTATGATAGTTGCTGGTCTTTTTGGTATTCTAGTACCTGTAACATTAAATAAAATGAAAATTGATCCTGCAATTTCTTCTAGTGTATTTGTTACGACAATAACAGATGTAATTGGATTTGTATCTTTCTTAGGTGTAGGAGCTTATTTCTTATAATCAAAAATTATCAATTAATCTTACTCCATTAATATGATAGGCAATAAATAGTCTGTATTTAGATTTAAAATTATCTAATTTCATTTTTTTCTCATCTCTAAATTCAAGATAATCAATTTTAATTTTAAATTTATTTTCAAACTCATATTTTGATTTTGACAAATCCACAAATTTATTCATTTTTGATAATTTTTTTAATTTATCTAATTTGATGGCTATTTTTGATGCTTTTTTTATGTATGATTTATTTAACAATTTGTTTCTTGTGGATAAAGCAATTTTATTATTTTCTCGAATGGTAGGACAACCAACAATATTTATTTTATATTTTTTACCTAATATTCTTTTAACTAACATGTATTGTTGAAAATCTTTTTCACCCATATAAACAAACTTAGATTTAACAATAGATAACAATCTATTCATAACGTTTAATACACCTTCAAAATGACCTTTTCTATATTTAGCACATAAAATTTTATCAGATTTATTAAGTTTAAAATTCTTCATTCTATTTTTATAAATTTCATTGACCTCGGGTAAAAACAAATAATTAACTTTTAGTTTTTTTAATATTGAAATATCTTTTCTTATATTTCTAGGATAATTCTTAAAATCTTTTTTTTGATTAAATTGTGTTGGATTGACGAAAATACTTACTATCGTTTCTTTGTTATTTTTTTGTGAAATTTTTATTAAAGATACGTGGCCTTTATGAATTCCCCCCATTGTAGGTACAAATCCAACATTTTTGTAATTTTTTACTGCCTTATTTAGTTCAAAAATATTTTTTAAAATTTTCATTTTTAATAAATATGATTATAAGTAAAACATCTTAATGATTAAACAAGCTATTATTCCTCTTGCTGGTTTGGGTACACGTTTGCTACCTTTAACAAGTGTTTTTCCTAAAGAGCTGCTCCCAATAAATGGAAAACCAGGTATTGAGTATATTTTAGATGAATGTATTAAAGCTGGTGTAAGTGAAATAATTTTTATTATTTCAAAAAAAAAAGAGATGATAAGGAAATATTTCAATAATGATAATTTTTACAAATCAATTATTAAAAAAAAGAAAGATCCAAGAATAATTAAAGAGTATAAAAAAATTCTTTTTTTTAGAAAAAAAATCAAATTTGTTTATCAGAATAAACCCATGGGGACTGGTGATGCTGTACTCAAAACAAAAAAGTTTATAAAAAATGATTATTTTTTAATGTTGTTACCTGATGATTTAATTATGAAAAAGAATTGTTCAAAAGATATGATAAAAATTCATAAAAAATTAAAAGGTTCTGTAATGGCTAGCATGAAAGTTAAAAAAAATAATGTAGATCGTTGGGGAATTTATTCAATTAAAAAAAATATTGACAAATTAAATTTTAAAATTGCAGATGTAATTGAAAAACCTAATACTAAAGATGCACCTTCAAATAACGCAGTTATAGGTAGATATATATTATCAAAGAAAATTTTTCTTTATCTACAAAATCAAAAAAAAGGTAAAGGTGGTGAAATACATATTACAGATGCAATAAGACGAATGATATTAGATCAATATTTATTCATTGGACATAAATTTGCAGGTAATTATTTAGATTGTGGATCTATGAAAGGTTATATCGAATCTGGAATTGAAATTTCTAAGCTATGAAAATTTGCATTATAGGATCTGGTTATGTTGGTTTAGTTAGTGGGGCCTGTTTTTCTGACCTAGGTAATACAGTTACATGTGTTGATATTAACAGAGAAATTATAGAAAAATTAAACAAAGGAATAATCCCAATTTATGAACCTGGTCTTCAAGAATTGGTTGTAAGAAATTTAAAAAAAAAAAGACTTTTATTTACAACAGATATTTCTAGCTCAATAAAAAAGTCAGATATCATATTTATTTGTGTTGGAACTCCTACCAAAAATAATAAAGCTGATTTGAAATATGTATTTAATGTTACCAAAAGTATAAAATCTAATTTAAATAGGTATAAAATAATAGTTACTAAATCTACAGTCCCAGTTATCACAGGTGATAAAATCACAAAAATCTTAAAATCAAATAAAAATAAAAATAAGTTTGATGTTGTATCTAATCCTGAATTTTTAAGAGAAGGTGAAGCTATTAGAGATTTTCAATTCCCAGATAGAGTTGTTGTCGGTACTAGCAGCAATAAAGCAAATAAAATAATGAAAAAATTATATCTACCTTTAATTAAGAAGGGTGGAAGATATTTTCATACTTCTAGACGATCAGCAGAACTAATTAAATATGCATCAAACGCTTTTTTAGCAACTAAAATTACATTTATTAATGAAATAGCCAATTTATGTGAAAAATTAAACATAGACGTTAAAGAAGTTGCAATTGGCATGGGTTTAGATGAAAGGATTGGAAGTAGATTTCTACGAGCTGGCCCAGCCTATGGTGGATCATGTTTTCCAAAGGATACAAGAGCACTTGTTTCAACTGGTCGAATGTTTAAAACAAATCTTTCAGTTGTAAAATCAGTAATTAATTCAAATGATAAAAGAACCAATTTATTATTAAATAAAATTAGCAAAATAATGAATAACAAAATTAAAAATAAAAATATTACATTTTTGGGTGTTACCTTTAAACCAGGAACTGATGACATGAGAGAGTCCTCTTCATTAAAAATGATACCATCTTTGATAAGGAAGGGTGCACATGTAAATTATTACGAACCAACTGGCAAGAAAAAGGAATTAAAATCTAAAAAAATAAACTTTTTTGAAAATATAAAAGATGCTTGTAAAAGCGCAGATTTAATAATTATCCATACAGAATGGAATGAATTTAAGCAACTAAACTTTAAAAAAATTACAAAAAAAAGAAATTTTAAAGTTTTTGATATGAGAAATCTTTACTCAACTTCTGAAATGAAAAAAAATAAAATAAATTATTTTAGTATTGGTAGATAATTAATTAAGATCAAATATTGCATCAACTTCAACTGCAACACCCAATGGAAGGCTATTAGTGCTGACAGCAGCTCTTGCGTGTGAGCCAGCTTCATCAAATACACTTTTTATTAGATCTGAGGCTCCATTTATGACTTTTGGCTGCTCAGTAAAATCATCAGTAGAATTAACATATCCAGTAAGTTTCAAACATGATTTAATTTTGGATAAATCATCACCACATGATTTTTTTGCTTGAGATATTATGCTTAATGCACATCTTTTAGCTGCCTCATAACCTTGTTCAGTATTAAAATCTTTTCCGAGTTTTCCCTTAATTAATTTTCCATTCTCATCAATTGATATTTGACCAGATATGTATAGTAAATTTCCAGATATTCTTGTAGCAGCATATGATCCAACAGGATCATTAGCTTTTGGTAATTTGATATTTAAATTCTTTAAATTTTCATCTGCTGACATTATTTGCCTTTCTTTTTATTTTTATTTTTATCGTATTCTTTTCTTTTCTCAATTAAAATTAATGCTTCTTCCATAGTTAATTCAACAGGGTCTTTTTCTTCAGGTATAGTCGCGTTTAAAGATTTGTATTTAATGTAAGGTCCATACTGACCTTTCATGACTCTAACTGGCTTTTTATCTTCAGGGTGCTCTCCTATTTCTTTTATCATAGATGATGAAATTCTTCCTGGTTTAGCTTCAGCAATTAATGTAACAGCTCTATTTAATCCAATTGTGAATAATTCGTCCACATTTTCTAGTCTAGCAGATTTATTTTCACATTTAAGGTAAGGACCAAATCTTCCAACATTCACAGTAATATCTTTATCATTTTCAGGATTTTTACCTAAACTTAATGGTAATGAGCATAAGTATTTTGCCTTTTCTAAATCAAGATTTTCAATCTCAATACCTTTAGGGATAGAAACATTTTTTAAATTATTTTCTTCTTTCTTTAATTTTCTTTTTTTCTTTTTAGTTTTTTCATCTTCCTTTATGACTTCTTTTTCAAATTGCAAATATGGGCCAAATCTTCCATTTTTAAGATAAATATCTTTACCTTTATCATTTTTTCCAATGAATTTAGGTTCTGCTAGTGTCAATTGTTGTGCTGCTTTAGATTTTGATAGTGGTCTTGTAAATTTGCAGTCTGGATAATTTGAACATCCAATAAAAGCACCACCTCTAAAACTATTTTTTAAACTTAATTGCCCAGATTCACAAAGCTTGCATTTTCTATCAATATTTCCATCCTTATCGACCTCAAATATTAGTGATCCAAGGCTTTCATTTAATAGGTCTAATACTTCTCTGGTTCTTTTTTCTTTCACACCTGAAACATTAGAATTAAAGTCTTTCCAAAAATTCTCTAAAACTTTTATCCAATTTTCTTTACCTGAAGTTATATCATCTAATTGATCTTCTAATTTTGCAGTAAAATCATAATCAACATATTTGGTAAATAATTTTTCTAAAAACGCAGAAAGTAATTTTCCTCTATCAGTGGGGAAAAATCTTTTATTATTTATGTCAGCATAACCTCTATTAGATATTACTGAAATAATACTTGCATAAGTAGATGGTCTTCCAATTCCTAGCTCCTCTAATTTTTTAACTAGACTTGCCTCTGAATATCTAGGTGGTGGTTGTGTATAGTGCTGTTCATCAATATGATCTTCAAACATTACATCACCTTTTTCAACATCTGGCAAAATATTTTCATTGTCATCATCATTTTCATCGATCTTATATAGTTTAAGGAAACCATCAAATTTTAATGTTGAACCACTAGCTTTGAATATATTTTTATCATCATCTGAGTTGATGGTAATAGTTTTTCTATCAAATTTGGCTGACTGCATTTGTGATGATAAAGATCTAGACCATATTAAATTATAAAGTTTATATTGATCAGTACTTAAGTATTTTTTCATATCTTCTGGTTTTCGAATTATTTCTGTTGGACGTATAGCTTCGTGAGCTTCTTGAGCATTCTTTGCTTTTTTGCCACTATAATTTAGAGGTTGTTCTGGTAAATATTTATCACCATAATTCTGCATTATAAAATCTCTGAAAGATGTTATCGCATCTTTTGAAATATTAGTTCCATCTGTTCTCATATAAGTAATTAATCCTACGGTTTCACCTTCAATATCAATTCCTTGATATAGTCTTTGAGCAATTTGCATTGTCCTTGATGCTCCAAAACCAAGTTTACTCGATGCTGTTTGTTGTAATGTCGATGTAGTAAAAGGTCCTGATGGATTTCTGTTATAAGTTTTTGAACTTATATCTGTTATATTATATTTTTTATTTTTTATTTTTAATAAAGCGTCGTTAATATCTTGTTTGTTTTTAAATGAAAATTTCTCAACCTTATTTCCATCTAATTGTGAAATAGTTGTATTAATTTTTTCATTTTTGTTATTTTTAAAAATTATATTTAAAGTCCAAAATTCTTTAGGTTGAAAAACTTCTATTTCCTGTTCTCTTTCGGTTAAAAGTCTTAGAGCTACAGACTGAACTCGACCAGCAGATTTAGAACCTGGTAATTTTGTCCATAGAATGGGGGAGATATTAAAACCTACTAGATAATCTAGAGCTCTTCTTGCCATATAAGCATCAACTAAATGTGGCTCTATTTTTCTTGGATTATCTATTCCATTTGTAACTGCTTTTTTTGTTATTTCGTTGAAAACAACTCTTTCAACTTCTTTATCTTTTAATAATTTTTTTTCTTCAAGAAACTCTTTTACATGCCAAGCTATTGCTTCACCTTCTCGGTCAGGGTCAGTAGCTAGAATAATTTTTTTTGAATCTTTAGCACTATCTGTAATTTCTTTTAAATATTTTTTTGAAAAACTATCTACTTCCCAAATCATTTTAAAATCATTTTCAGGATCAACAGAACCATTTTTCGAAGGCAGATCTCTTATATGTCCATAGCTTGCAAGAACTGTATAATCTGATCCTAAATATTTATTAATTGTTTTTGCTTTTGCTGGACTTTCAACAATTACTAGATTCATATTTAGAGAACGTACTTAAAACAGTTAAACTGTCAAATTATTAAATTTTTGTCTTAGTTTCTTCTTTATTTATCAAGCGTTTAACGTTTTCTCTATGAGTGTAAAAAATTAAAATAAACATTATGAAGTAAAACATAATGTTATCATTACTATAAAAAAATATAAAAATAGGAACACTTAATGATCCAAGAATTGATCCTAATGATGAGTATTTAGAAATTAAATATGTAATCACCCAAACAATACCAAAAACAATACCAAAAAAATAATTTAAAATAATCAACATTCCAACATATGTTGCAACACCCTTACCACCTTTAAATTTTAACCATATTGGAAAAACATGTCCCAAAAAAACAGATAATGAACAAATGTAAATAAATTCTGGATAATTTAACTTAACATAAATTATTGGCAAAACCGCTTTTAAAATGTCTAGTAATAAAGTTGAGTAACCTAAAAATTTATTGCCAGTTCTTAAAACATTGGTGGCGCCTATATTACCCGATCCTGTTTCTCTTATGTCTTTTTTTAAAAAAATTTTTGTTAATAAAAAACCAAAAGGAATAGAACCTAATAAATATGATAAAAGTGATAAAATAAATATTTCCATTTAAATATTGTAAAGCTCTTGTCCTTTTACGAATGTATTGGTTACTTTTCCTTGTAATCTCTTATTTTCAATTGACGTATTTTTTGATTTAGAAACCAAATTTTCTTGCTTTACTATCCAAGGTTTATTTATATCCACAATACAGAAATCTGCATCATTACCTACAGATAAATTACCTTTATTAATTTTCAAAATTTTTGATGGATTGGAGGTTAATGCAGCAATAATTTTTTCAAGTTTTACAGATCCATTGTGATATAATTCTAATGACAAAGATAATAACGTTTCAATACCAGTTGCTCCTGTTGCGGCTTGAGCAAATGTTAATCTTTTTTGCTCTTCATCTTCAGGTTTGTGATCTGAAACTATTACATCGATTGTACCATCATTTAATCCTTGCACTAAACTTAATCTATCGTCTTCAGTCCTGAGTGGTGGAGACAATTTTAAAAAAGTTCTAAAGTCACCAATATCATTTTCATTTAAAGATAAATTATTTATTGATACCCCACAGGAAAATCTTACTTTATCTTTTCTATCTCTGATAATTTCAACTGCTTTTCCTGATGAAATCTGAGAAATGTGATAACGACAATTATATTCTTCTAATAATGTTAAATCTCTCTCTATAATTATTAGTTCAGCTATTTCTGGGATACCTTGCAAACCAAGTTTTGTCGAAATTATTCCATCATTTATCATGCCATTTTCAGCTAATTCTTGATCTTCCGCATGTTGCATTATTAAAGATCCTAAATCTTTTGCTGAATTCATTATTCTGGACATAACTCTTGTATTCTGAATTGTTCTAATTCCATCTGTAAATGCTATTATCCCTTTACTTTGCAGAAGACCAAACTCTGTCATATTTGCACCTTCAGTACCCTTTGTTAGCGATGCTGTGGGAAATATATTTATTTTTGATTTATCTCTGCCTCGTCTTTTTAAAAAATCTACTATTGAAACGTTGTCGATTATTGGATCAGTATTAGGCATTGTTACAACTGAGGTTACTCCCCCGGATAATGCAGCATTGCTCAAAGTTCTGAAATTTTCTTTATATTCATAACCTGGTTCACCCACAAATACTCTCATATCAACTATACCTGGGAAAATATAATTCTCTTTTAAATCAATAACTTTTTCTCTACTAGGAATGTTGTTTTTATTCACCTTTTTTCCAACACCTTCAATTTTTCCATCTTCACCTATTATTAATCCTCCTATCTCACTTATGTTGTTATGAGGATCAATTATATTTGCGTTAATAAAGTATTTCTTTTTCATCATTCACAAAAAATTTTTAAACATGCCATTCTTATCGCAACACCTAATTCAACTTGTTCTTTTACAACACTCATATTGGTGTCATCAGCTAGTTTTGTATCAATTTCAATACCACGGTTCATTGGACCAGGATGCATAATAATTGAATCTGATTTTGCATATTCTAATTTATCCTGTGTTAGTCCATAGTATTCATAGTACTCTCTATTAGATGACAGGAATGAACTACTCATTCTTTCATTTTGAAGTCTAAGCATCATTACTATGTCACAATCTTTTACACCTTTCTTCATATTTGAAAAAATATTAACCCCAAATTTTTCTATATCTTTTGGTAAAAGGTTTGAAGGAGCTACAATATTAACTTCGGCACCCAACATGTTTAGCAAGTAAATATTAGATCTTGCTACTCTTGAATGTAGAATATCTCCACAAATTGCAACCTTTAATCCTTGAATTTTTTTTTTCCTATTCAATATAGTTAATGCATCAAGTAATGCTTGGGTAGGGTGCTCTCTCCTTCCATCACCAGCATTTAAAACAGCACAATTAACTTTTTGAGATAAAAGATTACAAGCTCCTGAATCTTGATGTCTAATAACTATTATATCAGGATGCATTGCATTTAATGTCATTGCAGTGTCTATTAGCGTTTCACCTTTTTTAATTGCTGAGTTTGTTATATTCATTGACATAACATCTGCACCTAATCTTTTTCCTGCTAGCTCAAATGAGCTTTGTGTTCTTGTTGATGGTTCAAAAAAGAGGTTAATTTGAGTTTTCCCCTTAAGTAAATCTAATTTTTTATTTTTGCTTTTGTTTAATTCAATAAATTTTTCAGCTTCTTTTAAGATTAAATTAACATCATTTATTGATAAATCTTGAATACCTAGGAGATGTTTTTGAGAAATTTTAATAGCTTTGGTTTTAGTTGCCATTAAAACCAACTCTATAGCCACAAAGGTTGATTAATGCAAGTATTAATTATTAATAAAATCTATGGCACCCTGTAAGATAAATGCAGCAGCATTTTTATCTATATTTTTTTCTCTTTTAGTTAAGTTAATACCTAAATTTTCGGTTAATTTAAACGCTCCAACTGTTGATAATCTTTCATCCCAAAGACTTATTGGAAGATCAATTTCTTTTGATATTGCTTTTGACACATCATTTACTGATTGAGAGGATTTACCTAAGCTACCATCCATATTAATTGGATTTCCAATAATTATTCCTTTAATATTATTTTCTTTAATAATATCCTCTAATTCATTGATAAGATCTTCAAATTTGGATTTGTTTATTGTTTTAAGCGGTGTGGCAATTTTTTGATTTTCATCACATATAGCTACACCAATTCTCTTTGAACCTAAATCAAGACCAATTAATCTAGATGTATTTAGCTGTTTCTTTTTAAATTCCTCAATTGTGATCATATTGTATATTATTTACTTAAGTGATAGTTTGCGCAATATTTTTACCATATGAGTATAGATCTTAAAACAGTAAAGCACATTTCGAAATTAGCAAGAATTTCTATTGATGATGAAAAAGCTAATAAATTAAAGGGCGACTTAAATAATATATTTGAATTTATAGAAAAATTAAATGAATTAAATACTGATAATGTTCAAGCCTTAACATCAATTGCTGAAACCACCCTAAGATTTAGAAAAGATGAAATTAAATCAGAAAATATTAGAGAAAAAATTTTAAAAAACTCACCTGAAGAAAATAAAGATTTTTTTGTTGTACCAAAGGTTGTTGAATAATGTCAGATATAACAAGTCAAAGTTTATTCGAATTAACATCGAATATAAAAGAAAAAAAACTATCTTCAGGGGAAATTACAAAAGCATTTATAGACCGTGCTGAAAAATCAAAAAAATTAAATGTTTATGTTACGGATAATTTTGAAAAAGCAATAGATCAATCAAAGAAATTTGATTCTAATCCTAACTTTGATTTAAAACTACCAGGTATTCCCATTGCTGTTAAAGATTTATTTTGTACAAATGGAGTTAGAACAACAGCAGGTAGCAAAATATTAAATAACTTCGTTCCCACATATGAGTCTACAGTTACTCAAAATTTGTGGAGTCAAGGAGCAATACTTCTTGGTAAACTTAATTGTGATGAATTTGCTATGGGCTCTTCAAATGAAACTAGTTTTTTTGGAAATGTTCAAAATCCGGTAGGAGAAAATTTAGTCCCTGGTGGATCTTCAGGAGGTTCTTCTGCAGCTGTCGCTGCAAATTTAACTCCAGTTACCATTGGAACAGATACAGGTGGATCTATTCGTCAACCAGCATCATTTACAGGAACTGTTGGACTTAAACCTACATATGGAAGTTGTTCTCGTTATGGAATTGTAGCATTTGCTTCATCTTTAGACCAAGCAGGACCTATGACGAAAAATGTAAGAGACTGTTCTATGCTTTTAGAGGTGATCTCTTCATTTGATCAAAAAGATTCAACCTCAATTGATTACAAAAGAAATTGTTATTCAAAAGAATTATCAAAAGATATTAAAGGAAAGAAAATTGGTATTCCTAAAGAATATAGAGTTGACAATATGCCTGACGAAATAGAACAGCTATGGAAAAATGGTATCTCATATGCAAAAGATTGCGGAGCAGAAATTATCGATATTTCGCTTCCACATACTAATTACGCATTACCAACTTATTATATTGTTGCACCAGCTGAAGCATCTTCAAATCTAGCAAGATATGATGGTGTTAAATATGGATTTAGATCTCCTGGTCAAAATTTAATAGAAATGTACGAAAAAACTAGATCTGAAGGTTTTGGTGATGAAGTTAAAAGAAGAATTATGATTGGAACTTATGTTTTATCTTCTGGTTACTATGATGCCTATTATCTAAAAGCGCAGAAAGTAAGACAATTAATAAAAAAAGATTTTGATGATGCCTTTTCTAAAGTTGATGCAATTTTAACTCCATCTACTCCAAGCTCAGCATTTAAAATTGGTGAAAAAACAAATGATCCAGTATCAATGTATTTAAATGATATATTTACAGTTCCAATAAATCTAGCGGGCTTACCAGGTATTTCTATACCTGCAGGTAAAGATAAAAATAATTATCCTTTAGGCCTTCAAGTAATTGGAAAACCTTTTGATGAACAAAATATACTTAATATTTCTTATGCATTAGAAGATAAGATTAATTTTAAAAATGATATTTCAGACTGGTGGTTAAGTGAGTAAAAATAGTGAATATCTTATTGAAAGAGAAAATAAACAATATGAAGTGATAATTGGTTTAGAAGTGCACGCTCAAGTTACTTCAGAGTCAAAACTTTTCTCTCAATCATCAACAAAATTTGGTGCAGAACCAAACACACAAGTTAGTCTCGTAGATGCAGCATTTCCAGGAATGTTACCAGTTATAAATGAATTTTGTATTGAACAAGCAATTAAAACTGGAATAGGACTTAAAGCCAAAATAAATAAAAAATCTGTCTTTGATAGAAAAAATTATTTTTATGCAGATTTACCCCAAGGATATCAAATCTCTCAATACAAATATCCAATTGTCGGTGAAGGAAAAGTAATTTTAGATATGCCGAATGGTCAAAAAGAAATTGGAATTGAAAGATTACACTTAGAGCAAGATGCAGGTAAAAGTATTCACGATATTGATCCAAATAATACATTAGTTGATTTAAATAGATCTGGAGTGGCTTTAATGGAAATAGTAAGTAAGCCTGATTTGAGATCTCCAGATGAAGTCAACGTTTATATAAAAAAATTAAGATCGATAATGAGATATTTAGGAACATGTGATGGCAATATGCAAGAAGGTTCTTTGAGGGCAGATGTTAATGTATCGGTAAGATTAAAGGGGGAGACTGAATTTGGCACCAGGTGTGAAATTAAAAATGTTAATTCAATAAAATTTATGCAAATGGCAATAATATCCGAAGCAAATAGACAAATAGATTTGTTAGAGGAGGGGAAAGACATAGATCAAGAGACAAGACTTTTTGACACTAAAAGAAATGAGACAAGATCTATGAGATCAAAAGAAGACGCGCATGATTACAGATATTTTCCTGATCCAGATCTATTACCGCTTGAAATAAGCCAAGAGTTAATTGAAAAAATAAAATCAGATATACCAGAATTACCAGATGAAAAGAAAAAAAGATTTATAGATAAATTTAATCTTTCACCATATGAAGCAACAATTTTGGTATCTGATATTGAAACATCAAATTTCTTTGAAGAAGTTATAAAAAATTCAGATGTTAAATTAGCAACAAACTGGATTACAGGTGAATTATTTGCAGTTTTAAATGAAAAAAATTTAGAAATATCTCAAAGCCCAGTTAGTGCTAAAAATCTATCAAAACTTATAAACATTATAAAAGATGGAACTATATCAGGAAAAATAGCTAAAACGGTTTTTGAACAAATGATAGATGGAGATCAAGATCCATTAATAATAGTAAAAGAAAAAGGTTTAAAACAAGAAAGCGATCCAAAAGCGATAGAGGAATTGATAAATAAAGTTATTGAAAATAATTCAGATAAGGTTGCTGAATATAAATCTGGTAAAGATAAATTATTTGGTTTTTTTGTTGGTCAAGCCATGAAAGAAAGTAAAGGAAAAGGCAATCCTCAATTAATAAACAAAATATTAAAAGAAAAGTTGAATGGATAAAAATTTCATAATTGATCAAAATATGATCAATTATATTTTTTCACATACAAATAATCTTCACAAAGTACAAAAAAAATTATTAAAATATAACGAAAAACTTGGTCATATTAAAAAATTACAAATTTCAATTCTACAAGCTAACTTTATACAATTTATCATAAAAATTAATAACTATAAATCATATTTAGAAATTGGCACTTTTACAGGTTACAGCATTTTATCTGCTGCACTTGCCTTACCTAAGAATTGCAAATTAATTGGTATAGATAAAAATTTAAAAACTAACAATGAGGCAATTAAGTTTTTTAAAGAAGCAAAGCAAGATAAAAAAATAAATCTTCTTTGTGAAAATGGAAAAATTGCTCTTGAAAATCTAATTAAGAAAAAGGAAAAATATGACGTGATATTAATTGATGCAGATAAAGAAAATTATATAAATTATTTTAATCAGTCTCTTAAATTAAAAAGCAAAAAGGGTATAATTTTAATTGATAATACACTTTGGAAAGGAGATGTTGCAAATCCAAAGATAAAAGACAAATTAACTATAAAATTAAGAGAATTTAATAAATACATAAAAAAATCACCTATTAATAAGTATATTTTACCAATTGGTGATGGTTTTACAGTTTGTTGGTAATTATGTTTGAAATCCTATCTTTTTATAAAATATCAAAACTTAATAAATTAAAAATTATTAAAAAAAATATTTTAAAAGAAACTAATAAGCTTGATATTAAAGGTCTTATAATATTATCTCCTGAAGGAATTAATGGTACAATATCAGGTAGTCATAAAAAAATTAAACTTACAATTATAAAAATAAAGAATATCTTATCAATTGATAGATTTGATATTCAAAATAAATTTAACTCAAAAATATTACCATACACAAAAAATAAAGTTAAAATAAAAGATGAAGTAGTTCCAATTAATGAAAAAATTAATTTTAAAAATTTTTTTAATAAGAAATATTTATCACCTAAAAAATGGGACGAATTTATATCTAAAAAAAATATTAAACTGATTGATGCCAGAAAACCTTTTGAATATAAGATTGGTACATTTAAAAATGCTCTTAATCCAGAAACTAAAAATTTTAGAGATTTTAAAAATTATTTATCAAAATTTAGTAAAGATGAATCAATAGGGATGTTTTGCACCGGAGGTATCAGGTGTGAAAAAGCGTCTAATTATCTTAATAATAAAGGTTTTAAAAATGTTTATATGCTTAAGGGTGGTATTTTAAATTATCTTAACAAAACTGATCCAAAAAAAAGTAAGTGGAATGGTGAATGTTTTGTTTTTGATAAAAGAGTTACTATTAAAAAAAACCTAGAAATTGGAAATTATACTGTTTGTGGTGGTTGTAGAATGCCATTGCATAAAAAACTAACCAAGTCAAAAAAGTATAAAGTAGGCCTATCATGTCCAAATTGTTTTGATAAATTGACCAATGATCAAATAAAACGTTTCACAATGAGGCACAATCAAATGATAAATTCAAAAAAATAATATCATGAATATATTAAGTGATGACATCAAAGAATTAATTAAAAAATTAGCGATACCTGCATCTGTAGGTACACTCTTTCAAACGTTATATAATATTGCTGATACATATTTTGCAGGAAAAATATCACCTGAAGCTTTGTCAGCTTTAACAAAATCTTTTCCAATTTATTTTATTATTATTGCCTCATCTATTGGTATCACAGTTGCAGGTACATCACTGATAGGTAATAGCATTGGAGAAAAAAATAATAAAAATGCTTCAATTTATTTCTGCCAATTAATTTTCTTTTCTTTTTTGATAATTCTGTTGATTACTTTTATTGGTTTAAATTATGCATCAGACCTTTTTTCAATTATGGGTTCAACTAACGAGGTAATAAATCTTGGTTTACAATATACAGATATCATTTTCCTTGGTTCATTCATTTTTATTTTAGTTGTTGCATTAAATTCATTACTTCATGCAGAAGGCGATACGAAAACTTATAGAAATGCTTTAATATTATCTTTTTTTTTAAACATATTGTTAAATCCAATTTTAATATTTGGATTTTATTTCATACCAGCTTTGGGTATGAAGGGTATTGCAATAGCAACTCTAATTGCTCAAACGGTCGCTTTTTTAATCATATTTAAAAAAGTTTTAAAAAGTAAATTAATTAAAAACATACTTATTTCTTATTTTATTCCTAAATTTTTTTTTTTAAAAAATAT
The DNA here is from genome assembly GCA_902527605.1 of uncultured Pelagibacteraceae bacterium. GTDB lineage: Bacteria > Pseudomonadota > Alphaproteobacteria > Pelagibacterales > Pelagibacteraceae > Pelagibacter. The sequence continues at coordinate 218,468 of CABZPQ010000002.1, forward strand.
TTTTTTTCAATCTATGCCAATAATAATTTCAATTTGCGGTTATTCTATTGCTTCTGCTATTGTATTCAAATATGCAGGTTTATCAGGAGAATATGCAGCAGCTGGTTATGGAGCTGGCACCAAAATAGAACAAGTGGTTTTATTGCCAATCCTGGGAATAAATACAGCAATTATCACAATAATTGCTCAAAATTTTGGTGCACGAAATATTTTAAGAATTAAAGAAACGTACTTCCAAGCTATAAAATATGCTTTCATTATAATGATTATTTCTTCTTTTATTATTTATTTTGGTGCTGAAATGATAACAAAATTATTTTCAAAAGATTTAGAGGTCGTTGAATTTGGAAAATTATATTTAGAGATTTCAGCCTTTGTGCTACCAGCTTATCCAATATTTTTTTTATCAAATGGTTTTTTTATGGCTTTAAAAAAAGCTGAAAACGCATTAATTGCTAATATTTGCCGAAATGGAATTTTTCCATTTGTCGTATTTTATACTGCAATTTATTTTAATTCTGACTTTTCTGAATTTTTTTGGTTATGGGTAATATTCAATTGGATTTTCTCTCTGATGTATCTTGGTTATACTTATTTTTATTTGAATTATAAATTAGACAAAATTAGAGCTATCAACTAACCATTCATAAAGGTGTTCTGAAAACGATCTTCTTACAAATAAATTAACATTATTCTTTGACTTGTGATGAAGAATTACATCAATATGATTTACTATCGTTTGTGTTGATGAACCAACATTATTTTTAAATTTTTCGAAATTAAAAGGTGATCCAGATGATAATAATTCAAATATATTTTCTCCTTTTATATTTATGCAAATTAATTGTGAAGAGATATCAGTAATTGATCCAAAATTTAAAGACGAAATATCTTTATAAAGTTGATCAAAAATATTTGAATTTTTATTTTCATCAAAATATATCATCCATTCATCCGGACTTAGCCACAAAACATCATAGTTTTCATTTGATGAACTGGTATTTGACTCAGAAGGTAAAATAATAGATAGAATTTTACCCACTTTGGTAAAAAATTCTTTATTTTTTCCCCTGATATTAATTTTAATTTTTTCTTCAGATAAATTAATATCGATATTGTTTTTATTAATATTCGAAATATTTGGATGTAAAATGTCAAGCATTTAATCTTTTATTCTCCTTGTCTAAAAAAATTGTGTCAGAAACGGTAACATTAATATTTTTGTTTTCCATTGGAATAATTAACTTTTGACCCTTCATTGTTTTACCACTTCTAACTACAGCTAAGGCAATTGATTTATTTAGGTTTGGACTAAAATAGCTTGAAGTTACATGTCCTAGCATATCTATAGGCTTTGATTTAATGTCTGAAACAATTTGAGCACCTTCTTCCAAAATTTCTTTTGGATCATCTGTAAGTAGTCCTACCAATTGCTTTCTATCTTCTCTAATAGTATCACTTCTATATAAAGATCTTTTACCAATGAAGTCATATTTCTTTTTACTTACAATCCAATCCATCTGTAAGTCTGAAGGAGTCATTGTGCCGTCTGTATCTTGTCCAACAATAATGAAACCTTTTTCAGCTCTGAGTAGATGCATTGTTTCAGTACCATAAGGTGTCAAATTAAACTCTTTCCCAGCTTCTATACACATTTTCCATAATGAATTTCCATATTTCGACTCTATGTTAATTTCATAGCTTAGTTCACCCGTAAAACTTATTCTCATTATTCTACAATTTATATTTTCAAGTTTATCTTCTTTAAATGACATATGAGGAAAGTTTTCATCACTTAAATCTAAATTTGGAAAAAGTTTGTTAAGAATTTTTTTTGAATTTGGACCACAAATACTTGCTGTAGAATAATGATCTGTCACTGATGTTAAATAAACATCTAACTCTGGCCACTCCGTTTGTAAATAATCCTCAAGTTTGCTTAATACATTTGCGGCTCCCCCAGTAGTAGTTGTCATAAGATAATGATTTTCAGATATTCTTGTAGTAACACCGTCGTCATAAACCATACCATCCTCGTTTAACATAAGTCCGTATCTACATTTTCCGATTGCAAGTTTTGACCAAGAATTTGTGTAAACTCGATTTAAAAATTCTGATGCATCTGTTCCTTGGATATCAATTTTTCCTAGAGTTGATGCGTCTAAGATACCTGCACTGTCACGTGCCGCTTTACTTTCTCTTTGAACAGCATCATGCATATTTTCACCATTTTTTGGATAGTACCAGGGTCTTTTCCACTGACCAACATTTTCAAATTCTGCATTATTTTCTACATGCCATTCATGCATGGATGTTTTTCTTACTACTTCAAAAAATTTTCCAACATTTCTCCCAACTAGTGTTCCGAAAGTTAATGGTGTGAATGGAGGCCTAAATGTAGTTGTTCCCAATGTACCCATTTTTACACCAGCTGTATCAGCTATAATCCCAAGTGCGTGCATATTAGATAATTTTCCCTGATCTGTTGCCATACCAGTCGTTGTATATCTTTTTACATGTTCAATTGATCTAAAGCCTTCTTTTAAGGCTAATTTAATATCTTTTGCAGTTGAGTCATTTTGAAAATCTATAAAGCATTTTGTTTTACCTAAAGGTATTTTATTTGGTAAAAGCCATATATTTCTTTTATCATTTTCTTTAGAGCAAATTATATTTGTTTCCTGGTAATCTTGATTATCTATATCTAAGAATTTATTAATTTTATTGACTGTTTTATCTATAATATTTTCTAAATCAAAATCTCCATTGCATGAACCAACAGAAATTTGATCTTCACTATTTTCTTTTGGTAAGAATACTTGGTCTTCATCTCTAAAATCTAATTTACCTCCAGATTGAGTATGCATATGCACCATAGGTGTCCATCCACCACTCATTCCTAAACAGTCACAACTTAATCTAATTTTATTGCCTACAGTAGTATTTCCATCTTCTGATAGTTTCATGATTTCTAATGAATTTATTTTTCTGTATCCGAAAGTATTTGTTACAACATGATTGAAGTAGATTTTTATTCCTAGACTTTCTGCTTGTTTGATTAATTCAGAGCTAGCAGATTTTCTTAAATCAACAATTATATTCTTTATACCTTTTTTATGAAGTGAAATTGAAGTTTCGTATGCACTATCATTATTCGTAAATAATATTATGTTTTCTCCACAGCTAACACCATAATAATCCAAATATTTGTTTATTGAATTAGATAATAATATTCCTGGTCTATCATTATTATTAAATACAAGTGGTCTTTCAATTGATCCGGTTGCAATTACAACTTTTTTTGCTCTTATTTTCCATAATCTTTGTCTAATTTTATTTTTCTTTTTTTCCTCAGGTAAATGATCAGTTAAATTTTCTTTAGCTAAAAGAAAATTATATCCATGATAAGCTGCAATACTTGTTCTTGTCTTAATTGTTAAATTGCTTAATTTTTTAATTTCCTGGATTTCATTTTTTAACCATTCACTTGATAACTTATCATCAATTTTAATTGCTTCATTATTTTGATAAATTGTAGAACCACCTAGTATTTTTTTGTCATCTACTAATAAAGTTTTTAAATTATTTTTTGCTGCCATTTTTGCAGCAATAATACCTGAAATTCCACCACCAATTACCAATACATCGTAGTGAACATGTTTGTGATCATAGATATCAGGATCTGGTTCTGTAGGAGATTTTCCTAACCCTGCAGATAATCGTATTAATGGCTCATATACTTTTTTCCAAAAACTCTTTGGCCACATAAATGTTTTATAATAAAAGCCTGCAGGTATTAACGGTGATATAAAATTATTAATACCCCCAATATCAAATTTTACGTTAGGCCAGCAATTTTGAGAGCTTGCCTCTAATCCTTCATACAATTCTAACTCGGTTGCTCTTACATTGGGTTCAGTTAAGTCTTTTTTAGTACCAATTTGACAAATTGCATTAGGTTCTTCTGCTCCACAAGAAACTATACCCCTTGGTCTGTGATATTTAAAACTTCTGCCGACTAAATGAATACCATTTGCTAAAAGTGCAGATGCCAAGGTATCACCCTCATATCCAAAGTAAGTCTTGCCATCATATTTAAATGAAACTCTCTTAGTTTCATCAATATATTCGGTTTTATGAATTCTATAATTGGGCATTACTTATAATTAACAGGAGGTTTTTCACCCATTTTATAAACAGATAATATTTTATCATTCGATGTGTCTCTAACGACGTTGAACCATTTTCTGCATCCGTGAGTATGATTCCATCTTTCAAACTGAACACCTTTTATATTTTTTCTCATAAACAGATATTCCGCCCATTCATCGTCGCTAAGTTCTGTTGGTTGTTTTGGTCTAACTATATGAGCTTCACCACCTGAAGAAAATTCACTTTGATCTCTTTCTCCACAAAATGGACAATTTATTAAAAACATTATTAATGTGCAACTGCTGCAGCACCATGTTCATCAACAAGATCACCGCTTACAAATCTATTTAAATTAAATGCTGCATTTAATTTATGTGGCTCATCATTTGCGATTGTGTGCGCAAACAAATCTCCCGATCCTGGAGTAGCTTTGAAACCACCAGTACCCCAACCACAATTAAAATATAAACCTTTTATATTAGTTTTACTTATAATAGGGCTTGCATCTGGACATATATCAACAATTCCTCCCCATTGTCTTAACATCTTCATTCTACTAAAAATAGGGTAGAGTTCTAAAATAGCCTTTAAAGTTTCTTCAACAATATTATGACTACCTCTTTGAGTATATGAAATATATGAATCTGTTCCCGCACCTATAACTAATTCGCCTTTATCCGATTGACTTACATAAGCATGAACTGCATTTGACATTACAACAGTATCAATAATTGGTTTTACTGGCTCTGAAACTAAAGCTTGTAATGGTTTGCTTTCAAGAGGAAGTTTTAATCCAGCCATATTTGCAATTACACTTGAGTGACCTGCAGCAACAACTCCAATTTTATTAGTTTTTATAAATCCTTTAGTTGTTTCTAATCCTTCAACTTTATCACCATTTCTTTTTATTCCTTTAACTTCACAGTTTTGAATTATATCAACACCCATATCGCTTGCGCCTCTTGCATAACCCCAGGCAACAGCATCATGTCTTGCTGTTCCTGCTCTTCTTTGTAATGTTCCACCCAAAACTGGGTATCTGATATCAGGTGATGTATTTATAATTGGGCAAAATTTTTTAACTTCCTTGGTATTTAACCAAACAGCGTCAATTCCGTTTAGTCTATTAGCATGTGTTCTTCTTTTTAAATCTCTTACATCTTGAAGGTTGTGAGCTAAATTCATTACACCTCTTTGACTGAACATCACATTGTAGTTCAGTTCTTGAGATAAATTTTCCCATAGCTTAAGCGCATGATCATATAAACCGGCACTAGCATCCCATAAATAATTTGATCTAATGATTGTAGTGTTACGCCCTGTATTTCCACCACCAATCCAACCTTTTTCTAAGACTGCAATATTTTTTAAATTATGTTTCTTTGCTAAATAATAAGCAGTAGCTAAACCGTGTCCGCCACCACCCACAATAATAGCATCGTATTCTTTCTTTGGCTCTGGATTTCCCCAAGCTTGTTGCCAATTCTCGTGCTGTGACAAAGCATTTTTTATTAAAGAGAATACTGAATATTTGTTTTTCATATTTTGGAGAAATTACTTGAATATTATTGAATATTCAATGATTTCAAGTTACACATATTTACACGGAAGGATGGGTGAGCTGGTTTAAACCAGCGGTTTGCTAAACCGCCGTACGCTTGAAAAGGTGTACCGAGGGTTCGAATCCCTCTCCTTCCGCCACATCCACTATTATTAATAATATTTTTTAAGATCTTTCTCTAATTGATTTATAGCATTGTCCCAACTTCCAGGCTTATCCTGCTGATATATTTTTATTGTATCATAAAATTTAGCTTTTTCTTGCTCAGAATACCAAATCCAATAAGGATTATAAGAAAGAAGTAAATAAGTGTTTATACCCATAGTCCCAGCAAGTTGAGCAATAGATGATTCAATCGTAATTAAAAAGTCAACATTTTTTAATATCGAAATTGTATCTTTAAAAGCTTCATCATTTAAATCTAGTTCAGATGAAAAATCATAAATTTTATTTTTGTAATTATTCTTAATTTGTTCTAAGCCGGAATCTTTTTGTAAGCTAATAAAATCAAAATTATTATTTAATATTATTTTATCAAGTTTATTTAGAGGTATAGATCTTTTTTTATCACCTAAATAATTTTTATTTCCTTGCCAGGCCAATCCGATTTTTGTCTCTTTTAGTTTATTTAATTTTAATTTCCACTTTAAATCGTTTTCGTGATTATTTGGTAAATAGTTTATCCTTTTACAAAATTTATTTTCTTTTTCAAAATATATTTTTGGTAAAGTTAGTAGATGTTGATAAAAATCATGATAACCCACATCCTCAATTTTATTTACTATTTTAAATTTTGATTCTTTAAATATATAATTTAGCTTTTTGTTGCATAAGAAGATTACTTGATCAAATTTAAATAAAACATCTATATATCTTTTAAATAGTATTATATCACCAAAGCCTTGTTCGGCTAAGATAAGAATTATTTTGTTATCTAATTTTTGACCATTCCATTCAATACTATTAAATTTATTTTTTAAAATATTTATATTTTTATTAATAGTAATTTTTTTTCTATATTCATAAAATTCTAAACCTTTATGGTATTCTTTTGTTGATAAAAATATTTTGCTTAATTCAAATTTACTAACATAATCATCATTGTTTATTTCAATTGATTTATTAAATAAATTTTTTGCATCTTCAAACATTCTTAAATCAGAATAAACTCTTCCTAAGTTACTATAGGGAGGAATAAATTTATCGTTTATTTTAATACATTTTTTAAAGTAATTAATTGCTTCATCGTATTTTAAATTATTATGATTTAAAACTCCTAAATTGTTATTTGCATTTATATTATTTGGATTTATTTCGATTATTTTTTTATTAATTTCAATTGATTTTTCAAAGTTTTTTCTTCTATCATTCAAAATTGCAAGATTTAGTAAAGCATTTTCATCATTTTTATTTTTTTCAATAATTTTTAAAAAATATTTTTCAGATTCTTCAAGATTATTTAATATTAAATTAATTAATCCTAAATGGTATATTGCTATTAGATTATTATTATTCTTTTTATAAGCATTAATAATAAACTTAAAAGACTCTTTATAATTTTTAATATCAAAATATATCAAACCCAAATTTAAGTTTGCAAACTCATGATTTGGATTAATACTGATTGCATTTTTTAGATAGTCAATTGCTTCATTCTTTTTATTTGATTTTATTTTACATATTGCCAAATATGTTAAAACATCAGGTTTTACGTTTTTGATATCTATTAATTCTTTAAGGATATTTTCTGCATCATTTGTTTTATTTTTTTTAATTAGATCAATTGCATTTTGTAGCTTAATCAAATCAATTTTATTGACTTTCATAACTAATATAATGGATTATCCTTAAAAAAATCTTTCAAAAATATTGGTTTTTGTGACAAAATGTATCTATATACATTGTAGTTTTCCATAACCCTTTGAACATAGTTTCTCGTTTCTTTAAATTTGATAAGCTCAACCCAGTCAACATAATCTATTTGTTTTCTTTGAGGATCTTTATTAATTTTTTTCCAATACTTTACTCTTTTTGGTCCTGCATTATACGCTGCTACAGCAAAAGGGTAAGATCCATCATAATCAAGAATTAAACCTGCTATATAAAAAGATCCTAAATTTATATTGTATTCAGGACTTGTTGTTAAACGAGATTTTGAATAAGAAACCTTTGCCTGCTTGGCAACTGTCTTTGCAGTGTAAGGCATCAACTGCATTAAGCCTTGCGCACCAACTCTACTTCTTGCAGATATATCAAACTCACTTTCTTGTCTTATAATAGATAATATTAAAGCTTGTTCTGGGATTTTTCTTGATCCAACTTTATTCGGAGTGCTAATTACTGGATAATTATACTTGTTATGAAACCTTTTTTGATACGATGCTATTTTAGAAACCTGAATAGCAAAATCAAATCTAGAGATGTCAGTTGCTAGTTTTGCTGCTAATACCTCACTCCCTGCTGAAACATTATCATTTGCTAGAAATCTTAAAATATGTTTCGTATATTTATCTTTTTTTACTTCATCTAATAAATGTACTATCGCTACTAATTTATTTTTGTAAAAACTTTCAGCATAATTTTTATCAACTTGAGTACTTTCTTTAAGTTCAAAAGTTTTATTTGGATATATTTTCATATGAGATAATTGACCATAATAGGTTGTTAGATATTTTGAACCTTCTTTAAACCACTTATCTGCTTCTTCCTTATTATTTAGTGCCAAATTCGCTTTTCCAAGCCAATAAGCACCTCTTGATAAACTAATTGGATATCCAACATTATTATAAAATTTAGTAAAATGACTTTTTGCTAAAATTGGGTCTTTTAAGAAACTTAAAGCAATCCATCCACTCATCCATTCAGCTTCTGCTAATTCGGCACCCTCTGATAGACCATGTTTACTTGTAATTTTATAAGCTTGCTCATATCTTTTCTTATAAATAAGTGATCTCGCAATTATTGATCTTTCAACCCACCATTTATCTGGGCGAACCATATAATTTTTATTATTTTTGATACTTAGTAAAATTTCCAAAGAACTATCAACTCTTCCTCTTTTCCTTCTCCATTTGAGTCTATCATAATTTAAACCTGCATCCTTTTTTAAACTTGCAGGTACATTCGATATAGCGCTATCAACACCATAAGATCTGCTCATTAAAAGTTGCCTTGCTGTATATAAAAGTTGATAATCTTTAGGTAGATATCTTAACATTCTCTTTAGGTCCCAATATTTATTCTCCCAAGCTAAATAATCAGCTCTTTTAATATAATCACTACTGTTCAAATATTTTTTAAATTTCTTTCTAAAAAAAATAAGATCATTTTTACTTAAATCAGCTGTAATAAATCCTTCTTTTATTAAATTTATAGCTGTCTCTTTATTTTTTGATAACAAAGCATCGCCTAGCATCATTTTTCCAAATCCACTTAAAGGAGGGTATTTATCGAACCACTGTATAATTTCATTTTTAGTATGATTTTTAGAATTTATTTTATGCTCTCCCAAGTAACGAACTCTATCTATCCTTGGATAATCTTTTACTCTTTCGATAAACTGTTTATATTCTGTAAAAGTAGCCCTGTTACCAGTTGTAAGTAGATGTCTCCATTGAATAAAATCATAAATAGATTTTGCTCTTGCTTTACTTGCAGCTTTTTTTGCATCCTTCCAATTACTTTTCTCCATAAATGAAATAGCTTGTTTTGCATAACTCAAATCTCTATCGCTATAAAATTTTTGTTTTTTTATCTTTCTTAATTTTTCTTTAACTATTAGAGGCTTATTTTTTGGAATTATTACACCATCAATTTTCTTAAATATCTCTGTGGTAGTAATTTTTATTTCCTTTTGAATTTCATCGTCTTTTTCAGATGGTTTTGGTAGAGGAATGATTTCAGCTATTTTTTTTGTTGTATTTTTTTCATTTAAATCTGGTTTTTTTATAGGAAGTATAGTTTCATTTGAAAAAGCAGATTGAAACGATAAGCAAAAAAGGATAATTGTTGTTAATAATTTTAAATACATTTTATTAAATCAAACAACTTATGTTATAAATAATTATGTTTAAAGGATCAAATGTAGCATTAATTACACCGTTTAAAGACAACAAGCTTGACGAAGAAAGTTACATAAAAATAATAAATCATCATCTGGAAAATGGAACAAATGGGTTGGTTCCAGTTGGAACAACAGGTGAGTCACCAACATTATCACATGATGAACATGAGAGAACAATTGAATTATGTATAAAAGAAGCTACCGGTAAACTTCCCATAATAGCTGGCACTGGATCGAATTCTACAGAAGAAGCTGTATCATTAACTAAACACGCTGAAAAAGCTGGTGCGGATGGTGCTTTAGTTGTTACACCATATTATAATAAACCTACTCAAGAAGGTTTATATCAACATTATAAATCAATCAATGATAACTGTGGAATTCCAATTATAATTTATAATATTCCAAGTCGTTCAGTAATCGATATGAGCGTTGAAACAATGGCTAGATTATATGAACTAAAAAATATAGTTGGAGTTAAAGATGCAACTGGTGATCTAAATCGTGTTGATCAACAAAAAGAAAAAATGGGTAATGATTTCATTCAACTTACTGGAAACGATGATAATGCTTTTGAATTTAATAAAAGAGGAGGTGTTGGAACAATTAGTGTTACGGCAAACGTAGCTCCTAAATTATGTTCTGAATTTCAAAAATTATCAAAATCTTCAAATGAGGATGATTTAAAAAAAGCTCAACAACTTGATGATATGTTGCAACCCTTGCATAAAAATTTATTTATAGAAAGCAATCCTTCACCAGTTAAGTATGCTGCTAAATTACTTGGTCTATGCGATGATACCGTTAGATTACCTTTGGTAAAAATAACTGAAAATACAAAAAAGGAAGTCGAGAAAGCATTGAAAGTAGCAAAACTTATTGATGAGTGATAAATCTACATCTGGCATCAAGATCATTACAATAAATCGAAAAGCATCTTTTAATTTTTTCTTTAAGGAAATCTTAGAAGCAGGGATCGTACTAAAAGGTTCGGAAATAAAATCTGTAAGAGACGGAAAAGTAAATATAGCAGAGTCATACGCAGTAGAAAAAGAAGGAGAAATTTTTTTAATTAATTCACATATACCCATATATAAGCAAGCCAGTTATTCAAATCACAATCCATACTCAGAAAGAAAATTGTTATTTAACAAAAGGGAAATTAATAAACTAATTGGTAAAATGAATGAGGATGGTCTAACTTTAGTTCCAACCAAAATGTATTTCAAAAAAGGTAAAGCTAAAGTTGAAATAGCAGTTGCAAAGGGCAAAAAACAATACGATAAGCGACAAACCAAAAAAACTAAAGATTGGAACCGTGAAAAAGCGAGATATTTCAGACGTTCAAGTTAATTATGTATATATATCAATAGGTTCTAATTTAGGAAATAGAATACATTTTTTAGAAAAATCTAAATATTTATTGGAAACTCATGATATTAAAATTATCAAAACATCTAGTTATTATGAGACTGAGTCATGGCCAGATCCTAGTTTTCCAAAATTTATTAATGCTGTATTACTGATAAAAACAAAATTAAATCAATTTGAGCTGTTTAAAATAATTAAGTCTATTGAAAAAAAATTAGGCAGAAAAATAGCTCCTCAAAATCATCCAAGAAATTGTGATATTGATATATTAGACTTTAATGGAAAGATAACTAAATCAAATAAAAAATTGATCAATTTAGTGATCCCGCATCCAAGAATGCATAATAGAAACTTTGTACTTATGCCATTGTATGAAATATGTAAGAATTGGTCTCACCCAAAATTAAAAAAAAATATAGTAAAACTCTTATCTTCTTTAAAAAAAAATAATTTAAGAAGTATTAAAGTTATCTAAATAAGTGATATACTAAATTAATGCTAAATTCTGACGAATTAATAAATAAGGTTAAATCATACAATAAGTTTCTTAACCCGGAAACTCTAAGTAAAGCATATGATTTTGCAGTAAAAGTTCATAAAGATCAAAAACGTCAATCAGGAGATCCCTACGTCATTCATCCTGTTGCTGTTGCAAATATTTTAACCGAACTTAAGTTGGATAGTGCAACGATAGCAACTGGTTTACTTCACGATACCATAGAAGACACCTATGCAACTTATAAAACTATAGAAGAACAATTTGGAAAAGAAGTTGCTGATTTGGTTGATGGAGTAACAAAAATTTCAGTTTTTGAAAACCAAGCTATTTCTAATTCAAAAGCTGAAAATTTTAGAAAGCTCATATTGGCAACATCTAAAGATATTAGAGTCCTTCTTGTGAAACTCGCAGATCGTTTGCACAATATGCGAACTTTGAAGGCTATTGATAAAGAAGAAAAAAGAAAAAGAATTGCTAAAGAAACTATGGAAATTTATGCTCCACTAGCTGATAGAATGGGAATGAATAGAATAAGAGATGAACTTGAAGATCTTTCTTTTGATATTTTAAATCCCGAAGCAAGAAAAATGATCAAAGATAGATTAGACACAATAAAAGATAATAATTTGATTAATTATAATTCAGTTCTTAGTGAATTTGAAAATCTATTAAATGAAAATAATATTGACTTTAAAATTTTTTCTAGAGAAAAAACACCTTTTTCTATTTGGAGAAAAATACAAAAAAAGAGAACTTCACTAGAGCAAATTACAGATATAATTGGTTTTAGAATAATTTTAGACAATATTGAAAATTGTTACAAAACCTTAGGCGTAATTCATAATAAATGGAATTGTATACCCGGTAGATTTAAAGATTACATTTCATCACCTAAAATAAATAATTATAAATCTCTTCATACAGCAGTGATCGGTCCAAATAAAAGACCTATTGAAATACAACTAAGAACACAACAAATGCATGAATTTGCGCAAAGAGGTATAGCATCTCATTGGAAATATAAATCGTCTGAAAAGTTTAACTCTTTAACTTGGAAGGAATATGATTGGTTAGCAGATCTTGTAGAAATTATAGATAAAAATGAAAATCCTGAACATTATTTTGAGTATACAAAACTTCAAATGTTTCAAGAAAATGTATTTTGTTTTACACCAAAAGGCTCAGTTATAAAATTACCCAAAGAAGCAAGTCCAATTGATTTTGCTTATGCTGTGCACACTAAAGTGGGTGATACTGCGATTGGATGTGAAATAAATGGAAAAGAAAGCCCTCTTCAATCAATATTGCGAAATGGAGATGTAGTTAAAATATTAACATCAAAGAAAGATTCACCTTCTTTGCATTGGATAACAAGTGCTAAAACTGGCAAAGCTAGAGCTGCTATAAGAAGATACTGGCAATACAAAGAAGACAGCAAGCCAACAGAAAAAAAATATAACACAACACTTTGGATGTCTTTACCTGACAGACCTGGCATATTAGGTGACGTTACAACAATGATTGGAACCAATAATGTAAATATTTCAAGTGTTGAAATGGTAGAAAAGACTAAAAGAACCATTAATTTTAGGTTCAACCTAATTATTCAAGATTTGAAAAACTTTACAAAACTTATTAGTGAGCTAAAACAGAAAGAATATAACTTCAAAATAATTAGACATAAAAACAAAAAATATGCTTTCTTTAAAAGATTCTTTAGCGGTTTTAAAAAAA
>CABZPQ010000003.1:0-159200 GCA_902527605.1 uncultured Pelagibacteraceae bacterium
AATTTTAATTATTTAAAAGATATAGAAAATTTGAACTTTGATGCATAAAAAAATTAATGATAAATATACAATTGTTAATAGTGTATTAGAGGCAACATCAAAAAGACCTCAAGTAAAGATAGATTGGAGAATTTATACAAAAAATCCTGGTAGACCTTTAATAAGGGATCTAATTGTAGAGGGATTAAGTTTAGCCAGAACACAAAAAGAGGAATTTAACTCAATTATACAAAACAATGATGGCGATATAAATGCATTGTTCAAAACGCTTGAGGAATTTTTAATTAAGTAACTTAGTAAAATCCAATTTCACTTAAACAGATATCTGATTTGAAATCATCAAAACCTGCAACCAAACCTACTGACTTTATATTCTGCCCCAATATACTTTTTGGTTGATAGAAATTAGATTTTTTAAATTGTTCAAATGGTGCCCTAATTTCAATCCAATTTTTTGTTGTTGTAAAAGTGTAGCTGTAATACTGCCATGGAGCTAATGTTAAGCCAGTTCTTAAATGAAGGTTATAATTTTTCTCATTACCATAAACTTTAACGTATACTCCTTCATAATCTTTGCTATTAATTTCTGGATTTAATTTTGCTCTGATTTGTATAAATCCACCATTGTTTTTAGTGGATACATCCCCTGTCATTCTATAACACATTTCCCCATCAACTTTCTCAACTATAAATTTTCCTTTAGAAACACCCCCCATTACTTGATCGGTAATAAAATTCCACTTTTGAGATTGATTTGTTATTTTGGGGTTTTTTAACTGATCTAAAATCATTTCTTTAGAATAAACAATATTTTGACATAATAAAAAAAAAATTAAAAATATTATTTTTTTCAAAACAGAGCTACTTTTTTTTTGCGAGTTGTTGCAGAAGGTAAATTTCTTTTTCTGTAAGGGTATTTTTTTCCTCTTTAATTTGGTCCTCTAAACTAAACAAAGTAATTAAGGAAAAAAAAGAAACTAAACTAGTTAATAAAATAAAATAAATTGAACTCAAATTAACAATCAAAAGTATTATAAAAACACTTGTCCATCCAATAAAGACTCCTCTTAAAATTGTACGATGACTTTTTAGATCAGGTATTTTTATAAACTGTATAAATAAAAGTATTAAAAGAAGCATTATTCCTGAAATGGATGCTCTTAATAAAACCAATGTATCTAATCCACCACCATATAATTCTCGATGAATTAAGTATGCTACAACTGCTTTATATGCAAAATAAAGAAGAATTACTGAAGAGACAAATATTGAAACATAGTATGATATTTTAGGTTTAATTTTTATTTTGAACTTCATTTTATTTATAATGATAATACAATTTTTAATTAATTATTGAAAAACTATAATTTATAAACATTGATTTTGCTGGATTTGGTGGGCCCGCCAGGACTCGAACCTGGGACCAATACATTATGAGTGTACTGCTCTAACCAACTGAGCTACAGGCCCTTGTAAATTGAGGTTGGTTTTACTTCTTTTTTAAAATTCATTCAAGTTATCAATTATCAAAAAATCCAATATACGTTGCATTTGTATAACATATGTTAAGAAATTTATTGGTATATAGTTGGTATGAAATTTTCTCATTTTAATTGAAAAATAATTAATTTTTTTTTGAATAAAACCTAATCTCAGACGTTTCTTAAATATCATTAATAACGAAAGGAACGTGATGAAAAAAATAGCAATGGTTATAGGCATTCTTTCAGTATTAGCAACTAGTGCTAACGCTGGATATTGGAAACATACTCCAACTTTTGGTGGGGGTTATACCAGTACATACATTCCAAGTTACCAATACCTGGGTAATTTAGAATGGGGATGGAGATAACAAAAAGATATAAGACGCCTCAACTGTTTGGGGCGTTTTATAAAATTTTAATATTGAAGGATAATTATGGAAACATTTGCAATTTTATCTTTGGGTTTTGCAATTTATTGCATGGTTGTTGCAAGTAACTCTTAGAGGAAAGGAAATATGACAGGAGCAGAAGCAGAAGCTTTAAGTGTAATAGTAGTTAGCTGGGCATTTATTTTAGCTTTATGGCCTTTTTAAATTTACAAAAAATTAAAGCTATAAAAGATTTAACGGATTATCCAATTTTATACGGAATTGTGTGGCCTACTATTATTTATCCATGTTTATTTTGGGGTTTTATCATTTTATTTGGAAATTCATTTAATGAAGTTTTCGAAAAACTTTTTTTATATTCGAGTATTTTGTTTCAATTATTTTATTTATTAACAGGACTAATTTTAACTCAAAGATATTCTTATCTCTTTTCGTTAATTGCAATATTACTATGGTATGGAATAGGATTTTATATTGCTATTAATATGAATTAATTTAAAGGAAAAAATAGAAAATCCCCACCATCGTGACCAGCTTTATATATGGCAGCTCTTTCGGGAGTTTGTTCTGCATTAGATGCAACGTATTTCCTGATATTCTCAAATATATCTTGAGTGGTAAGAACACTATCATTGTTTTTAAGTGTATCAATTAATTTTACAGCGAAAATAGAGTGATCACCTCCATCGCTGTCAACTACAGGCTCATTTCCACCAGAAGAAATAACAAGCCTTGTTTTTTTACTTTTTAGTAAATCAATATATTTTTTATTTAAATTTTTATTTTCACTTATCTTTTCACTTGATCTCATCAAACTTCCAGAAAAACAACTATCAACAATTAAAAGAACATGTTTTGCCTCTGTCGCTTTAAGCTCATCAGCTATTAAAGCATTACTTATCCATTTAGATGGTAGATCAGATTTTGCATCAACTGGAAGCCAATAACCTCTGTTTTGTTTTTTATCAAGATATCCATGACCAGCATAAAATACTAGAAAGTTATCATCTTTAGTTAGTTTTCTTGAAAGAGTATAAAATTTGTCTACTGTTGTTTCATAATTAGCATTTAGTAAAAGCTCTACTTCAAAGTCGTATTTTTCATCTAAAATTTCAGCAATTACTTTTGCATCATTTACTGCTGCATCTAATTTCTCTAAATGCTGGTAATCGTTGTTTCCAATAACTAATGCATAATATTTTTTATCTGTTTTTAGATTTATCGCTGGTTTATTATTTGTCCATTTTCCTTCGTAAACTTCGCCATTTGCATAAACCATTTTACCAATTCCATCTCTTTTATTATTTTTAAACTCACCAGTATAAATATCGCCATTCTGAAATTTATAAGTACCCAACCCCTCTCTCTTGTTATTAATAAATTCACCTATATAAGTTGATCCACTGTCCCATTTGATCTTACCTTTTCCGTTAAAAATAAAGCTTCCAATACTAAAGCTTTCTATTTCACCTTCATATAAATAGTTTAGTTTAGGGTTAGAGTGGCCAGTAACTTTCACAGATCCCTTTTTTATTTTCCCGTTGTCATAATTTGCAGTCATGATTGTTTTAATATTATCTCCATTTTTTGGAAATGTGATTGTGGTTACTGCTTCACCATGAATATCATTATTTTTAAAAGTACCTTCTACTCTTGTAGTTTTATTGTTATCTTCATATAACTCAAAGTGTCCTTTGATTAATAATCCATTATGGAAAGTTCCTTCCATTACAAAATTTGATGAACCTATCATTGACTCTAATTTTCCTAAACCATGATAAAAACCAGAGGCGTTAAATTCGCCTGTGTAAACAAAGTTTTGAGAAAAGTTTTTTTCTGTTCCTTTACGAATTATATTATCTTTAAATTCTCCAATTTGTTCCAATAATAATTCTTCATCAATTAAATTATAATAATGATAAACTTTATTTTCTTTGATATTATATTGTAGTCTTTTCCCATTAAATCTTGCATTAATATAGGAATAAAAATCTATTGGTTTTTGAGTTTTCTTAATTTCGATCAATAAACCATATTCGAAATTGAATATGCTACCAGAGATTAATTTTTTGTCTTTAAACTCTCCTTTAACATGCATGCTAGTTGTATCAAAATTAGCAATCAAAACTCCATCACCATTTTTGCAATCTCCATAAATACACTCAAATTGATTAATAATTGGGTCATAGGAGGTGTAAAAATATTCTTCCCAATAGAATTGGAAATCCTTCTCAGAATTAACCAAAAGGTCACGATGAAAACCACATTCTTTTTCTTTAGTTAAATAAGGTTCAAACTTATAATAAGTTGAGTATTCAACATATTCTAAGCAAATTTGAAATTCTCTATCTGCAAGTTTTTTTTGTTCCTCAGGAGTACCAATATTTCTTGGATCGACAATTTTATAGGGAACTTTTGTTTCGCTAAAAGCCAACTGGCTATTAAATAAAACAAATAAGATTATGATTAAAAATTTATTCATATCAATTCACTGGAAAGAACAAGAAATCCCCTCCATCGTGTCCTGTTTTATGAACCATAGCTCGTTCAGGAGTTTGATCAGCATTAGCTACTACATATCTTCTAATATTTTCAAATAATATTTGAGAGTTAATAACATAGTCATTATTTTTTAATGTATCTATTAATTTAAGAGCAAATAACGAATGATTGCCACCATCACTATCAACTACAGGCTCATTTCCACCTGATGTAATAACTAATCTAGTTTTCTTCTTCTTCAATCTTTCAATATATTTTTTATCAATTGTTTCATTTTCTTCAGAGAGTTCACCACCTCTCATTAAAGATCCTGAAAAACAACTATCAACCATTAGTAATACATGTTTTGCTTTTGTAGCTTTTACCCTATCAACAATAATCTGATTAGTTATCCATTTAGAACGCTGACCGTATTTAGAATCAACAGGAAGCCAATACCCACGATTTTCATCTTTGTCTAATTCACCATGTCCAGCGTAGTAAATTAACAAATTATCATTATTTTTAGCTTTATTTGTAATTTCATACAAAGTATCAACAGTTGTTTCATAGTCTGCATTTAATAGCAATTTAACCTCAAAACCGTATTTATTTTCTAAAATGCCTGCAATTACAATTGCATCATTTTCTGCAGCATCTAATTTTTCTAAATGCTTATAATTATTGTTTCCAATTACTAAAGCTAAGTATTTTTCGTCTGTTTTAATAGCTTTATTTTTAAGACTTTTGTCTTTTGAGATATAATCTTTATTATTTGATGTTAATATTTTTTTACCAACGAATTCGTTATCCTGAAATTCACCTTCATAAGTTCTTCCATCTGCAAATACCATTTTGCCATATCCATGTCTTAATCCATCTTTAAATTGACCGATATATATTTTGCCAGACTCATAGTTATATTTTCCCTGTCCATTTAATTTGTCATTTAACCATTCGCCATTATATGTGTCTCCATTTTTCCATGTATAAGTCCCTTGTCCATTTTTTTTTTCATCTTTAAAATATCCAACATATCTGTCCCCTTGAATTGCATATAAATAAGTTCCGTAGTACATTTTACCAACTCTGTATTGACCAATAAATATATCTTGATTTTGATAAAAATATTTACCATCAAAATATAAACCATTCTCAAATATTCCCTCAAATTTTTCACCATTAGAAAATTGATAAACCCCTTCACCATCAAAAATTTGATTATTAAAATATCCAGTGTATGTATTACCATTAACATAATTAATAGTTCCATAACGTACTAAATCATTTTCATAATCTCCTTTAAAAACATTGCCATCTGCCCAAGTGTATGTACCTTTGTGCCTTTTATCATCTTTAAATTCTCCGACAAAAGTATCTCCGTTTGCCCATTTGAATGTTCCTTCTCCATGCATTTTTCCATTTAGAAGATTTCCATTAAACTCATCTCCTTCTCTTTTCCCTTTAATTACTATGAAAGACCCTTTTCCCTCTGGTTTTCCATCTTCATTTACTTGGGAAGTAAATTTTCTGTCATCTATGTAGATAGTTTTAAGATTACTAATTTTATTTAAATTTTCTGTATTTTGAACTGACTTTAATTCAGAATTATTTTTTTTTTCTATTTTTATTTTTGTCTCTACTCCATCCTTGGTATAGCTAGCCTCCAGAGCAGCATCTTTATATCCATTATAAGCAACAACACCAATGACTGCTAAAATCACGGTTAATAAAAATATTGTGGATAGTGTATAAATTACACCTTTTGAAAAACTATTGTTTTTTTTCATTTGAATAATTTTACCACTTTATCGTTAACTTTCTAGGAGGTTTAAATGAAAGTAAAACTAATGATAATTTCATTATTTATCCTTCTGCCAAACATTAGTTTGGCCGAGATCAAGTATAACCCATGGACTGGTCAATGGGAAAGCGCACCAAGGGATTCCTCTTTAAAATATAACCCTTGGGAGAATGAATGGACGTATGAAAGAGACGATTCTCAGCTTGAATACAACCCTTGGACCAATGAGTGGAAATACGAAAGATAATGATCAACTAAAAAGGGTGGTTTTTTCTGCCCTTTTTAGCCTTAAAAAAAATTAATTTTTTTTTGAATAAAATCTCAGTTCAAACGTCACCTTAATATGAACAATAACAAACAACAAATGAAAGGAAACAAAATGAAAAAAATAGCAATGATAATCGGAGTACTAACAGTAATGGCAACTAGCGCAAATGCAGGTTGGTTGTCTACTTACTCTAACGGTCTAGGTGGTTACAACTACTACAGCTCTAGCCATGGTTACTTAGGGTCTTCTTACTCAAATGGTTTAGGTGGCACTACTTTCTATAGCGCTTGGTAATAGAAAATAATTTAAAACGCCCCGTTTCTCTCTCCGGGGCGTTTTTTTTTGAATAAAATTTAAATTCAAACGTTAAATCAATATGAACAATAAACAAAAAATGAAAGGAAATACGATATGAAATCAAGAGGTATATTTATTATCACATTAATTTTAATTAAAGTATTTGTTGTAAGCTTAAAGCATGCAAATGCAGACATTTGGAGTGATTGCAATAGTTCATTTACACCTCAACATGTGAGCAACTCTAGTGGTTATTTTCCAGTATATAAGGGTGATGAAATAGAAGTCTCAAATCCGTTATATAGATGTGGAGATGCTTATTTTCCTAGCTACTTAACTATATATTAAATGAATTTGAAAAAGAATTATAATTATTTTAATCTTAATGATTTAGATTTATCTAAAGATTTAAAATATGAAAGAGAAATTAGACGAGAATTTTATCAAGAGCCTAGTAAATATAGCGCTAGGAATAGTGAGGGGAAAAAGCGATCCTTACGAATTAGTAAATGGTGCAGTAGAATATTTAATTTCTAACAAAGAAAAATATATGGATCATCCTAATATAAAAGCAATCGCTGTATTAAAAATGAAAGGTTTGTTTATAGATAATATTAGAAAGAATGAAAAATTCTCGCCGATGACTGATGATGAAGGTAAAACAATTGATGTAGAA
This sequence comes from uncultured Pelagibacteraceae bacterium, assembly GCA_902527605.1. Lineage (GTDB taxonomy): Bacteria > Pseudomonadota > Alphaproteobacteria > Pelagibacterales > Pelagibacteraceae > Pelagibacter. Next base: position 7,400 of record CABZPQ010000003.1, read on the forward strand.
GATAAGAAAGAAGATATCTCAGAAAAAATCAGTCTTAGTGATGAATGTAAAAAAGTTTTATCTACAATAAAAAAAATGGGTGATAAGTGCCAAGAAATATTAATGTTAGCCTCTGAGGGTATGAGTATGCAAGAAATGCAAGAAGTAACTGGAGTAAAAAGTGTAGGAACTGTTTTGAGTAGATTATCAAATTGTAGAAAAGAATTAAAAGGATTAATGGGATCATGATTGATGAAACAAAAATAATGCAGTACGCGGATGGCACCCTTCCAATTGAAGAACGAGAAGAAGTCCAAAAAGCAATTGAGGCTGATCCTAAATTAAAAGAATTATATAATACATTTAAAGAAACAGGTGACTTACTCTTTAAATTAAGTAATGAAGTTAAATCAAAACCTTTACCTCAGAAATTACAAGAAAAGGCAGAAATCTTAAAATCTTGGAACAGACCTGTAATTAAAGATAAAGATAAATCCTTTAATTTCTTTGGATTATTTAAATTCCAATATGCAGGTGTAGCTGCTGCATTTTGTTTATTCTTTGTAGGTGGATTTTATACAAATACATTTATGGCTTCCTTAGATGATGGATCAACTGGAACAGTTAAATTATCAAAAAAAATTGAAGTCGAACCTGAAAAATTAAAGATGAGATCTATACAAAAAGACGATGAAGATCTCCAAACACGAATAGCTAATCTTTATAGGTATTTTGATGAAGAAGCTTTTATTGCAGAGATGAATAATAGGATTGAAGAAATTGCAATTAATGAAGAATTTGAAACAACGTTGACAGACAATTTGGGGAAACCTGTTAAATTTATATTAGTAAAAAAATCAGAAATAAATGATTATTTGTGTAAAACAGTTGAATTTAATGAGTTGGTTAGATTATCAGGAATAGATAAAGGAACTAAAATATCACTAGATCTTTGCAAAAAAAATGAGGGCTACGAATTAACATCTATAAATATTTTAAAAAATTGATTAAAATATTTATTACATGTTCAAATTAATAATAATAATTTTTATATCAGCAATATTAAATGCCAACTTATCTTTTGGTGATGATGAATTATATAAAGAAAGATTGGCTGAAGCAAAATCTACAATTCAAAAAGTAGAAAATAATTCTAAATCTTGCAAAAATTCTAATTATAAAAAATGGAATAACTGTTTTGCGGAATATTCTTTTCCTAGAGGTACTTATAGAGGACAGTGGAAGAATGGAATGCTGCACGGTATAGGCATGTACACAGAAGTTTGGGGTGGAGTGTATATAGGTGAATACAAGAATAATCTTGGAAATGGTGAAGGAAAATACTTTTTAAAAGATGGAACAATCTTTGAGGGTGATTTTAAAAACGATTTAGCACATGGAAAAATAAAATATATTTCTGCATATGGAGATGTAATTGAGGGTGACTTCAAAGAGCACAAGGTAAATGGATTTGCGATAGAAATTCAAGAAAACGGTGTCAGATATGAAGGAGAGTGGAAAAATGATTTGTATCACGGAAAAGGTAAACAATTTTATCCTGAAGGAACAGATGTAGATTTAGTTTCTGCTGAAGGTGATTATCTAGAAGGCTATAGACATGGAAATGGCAGATTGAATTACATAGGTGGATGTTTTTATGTTGGAGAAATTGAGTATGATTGGGAAGAAGGGCAAGGTCAAATAGATTGTACTTTAGATGAGACACAAGAATGGGCAACTTATAATGGTGCTTGGGTAGGAGCCTATGAAAATGGTGTTGGAAAAGTATTATTTAAAAATGGTAATAGGTACGAGGGTGAATTCTTAGATTCTGTTATTCATGGAAAAGGAAAGTTTTTTTATAAAAATGGTGAAATTTACGAGGGTGATTTTAAAGCAGCTAAAAAAACAGGTTTTGGAAAAATGACTTATGAAGATGGTGGCGAGTATGCAGGTGAATGGTCTGACAATTTAAGAAATGGCCAAGGTGAAATGAAATTTTCGAATGGAGACATCTATAAAGGAGAATGGTTAGAAGATTGGGAGCATGGAAAGGGGATTTTAACTTATTCTACAGGAGAGAAATATGATGGCCTATTCCAAAATGGTTTGAAACTTGAGGGCAAAACTTCAATGCCAGAATTTATAACTACGGATAGTTATCATGCTTTGGTTATTGGAAATAATAATTATCAAAAGCTTGAAAAACTAGATGCAGCGGAAAATGATGCTACTGAAATTTCAAAAGTTTTAGAGGAAAAGTACGGCTTTAAAACAACTCTGCTATTAAATGCAAATTATGATGATACTGCAAATGCAATTATAAATTTTACAAGAAAAAGATCTGATAAAGATAACTTATTAATTTATTACGCTGGTCACGGAGAATTAGAAAAAGATGAAAACAGAGGTTACTGGTTGCCGGTAGATGCAGGTATAGAACAAGATGCGAAATGGCTTGGAAATGACAACATTAAAAATTGGATTAGACGTTCTAAAGCAAAACACATCTTACTTATAGTTGATAGTTGTTTCGCTGGGTCTGTTTTAAGAGGAAATACTTCTCAAACTAGCAAAGCTAAAATAACTAAAAATGAAATAGAGAGATTTAAAGCTCTTAAAACAAGACTTGCAATGACTTCAGGTGGAAATACCCCAGTAGTTGATAGTGATGGAGGCAACCACTCTTATTTCGCAGATAAATTAATAAGAACTCTAAAATCAAACAAAACTGTAATTACATCGACAGAACTTTTTGAAAGTGTAAGAAAATATGTAATTGATAATGCAGATCAAACTCCAAATATGTCTGGGATTCACGGAACAGGGCATGATGGTGGTGAATTTTTATTTTTCCCCAAAGGTTAACTTTTTATAGGTTCTACTTTATCTGATTTGCCATCTTGATCGTAATCATATGATATAACGTCAGCCTTACCATCTTCATTTTTATCTATGTAATATTCATTATATTTTCCATCTCCGTCAGTGTCTACTGCATAAATTTCAAAAATCCCATTTTCATTTTCGTCATATAATATTCCATCAACTATACCATCTTCATTTTCATCAACATATCCTCTGTCAGCTTTACTATTTTTATTTGTATCTATATACCAAGTATCAATAACACCGTTCTCATCAAAATCCTGTGTAATTGCATTTGGGTATTCTTTTTTAACTATTGAAGTAATTGGGTTAAAATTTTTTACATCAGGATTAGCATCAATAAATTTTTTTACATGATCAACCGCAACAGCAAAATTTAAATTTTGACCATCTGGCATTCCTAATGTATTTACACCAATTACTAATCCATCTGATGAGAATAATGGCCCTCCCGAGTTACCTGTGCTTATTGGTGTCTGCATTTGAACAACATCAGCTTTGTGCTCATATTTTGTGTCGTATTTCCATTTAAAATTATTTCTGACTTGACTAACCATTCCAAAAGAAAAGGTCCATGGGTAAGACATTGGATGGCCTATTGCATAAACATTGTCTCCTACCGAGACAACATCGTTTGATCCAAGTTTTACAGATTTAATAGATTTTGGTAAACCTCTAACCTTTATTAAAGCCAAATCTTGTTCTTTGTTTACAGCAACAACGCTAGAATTAAAGTATGGCGATTCATCAAAAAGAAATTCTTCACTTAATTCACCTCCATCGGGAAGTGTCCATAAATATAAAGTTTCTGTTTTTTCAGCAACGTGCCAATTTGAAAGAACCAAACCTTCATCATCTACTAAAAATCCTGTTCCCATAGTTTTCATGTCTGGATTGTATAAATAAAATACACTTTTCGAGTAATTTTTATAAATTTCTTTTGCTGAACCTCTATATTTTATTTTCTTTTTTTCCCTTAGAGTAGAGTCTAATTCTTTTGCGTATTTACTAGCAGTATTTAGGTTTTTTTTTAAATTTTTAATTTCTTCTATTTTTATAAGATCTGGACTAACATTGATTTCTACTTTTTTAAAATCACTATTTTTTGGACTACTTCTCATTTTTATTTTTTTTTCTCCAGCAAAAGAAAAATTAGAAAATAGCGTTATTATTGAAATGATAATAAGAAAATTTTTCATATGGAGATATTATAAACTTTCAATCTATTGGTAAATAGTTGGTATGAAAATACAGAATTGAATATTCCTAGAACTTGAAAATTTAGCCATAAAAATATAGTGTTTTTATTAGGTGAATTTGGTTTTAAGAAGATGAAAAATTATGAGTGTACTGCTCTAACCAACTGAGCTACAGGCCCTACTAATTCTAGAGTTATTACATTAAATCTATATAATGAACAAGGTTATTCGTTTATCTAAAATTTAGTAAATAACTATTTAATATCTCTCAAATTAAAGAAATTTTTTAAATAATATATATGACTAATTATGTAAAAATTAAATAATAATTCATGTAATTCGGACAATCTTATGAAGTTGAACGTTATTAGTTGAGTTAAATCAACTAAAAAAATCCAAGGGTGTTTATCAATTTCCCAGCTTAAAAAAAAGGGCTTAATATCAAAAATATCTGTTATTAAATCTGGGATAACAAAGAATAAAATTAAAAATGATAAATACTTGAGTTTCAAATTTGGAAATATAAAAAAAGCTAAATTTTTTGATTTAAATCTTATCAATTTTTCAAAAAAAAACGAAAAGCAACAAAATAGTAATAAAAAAGTTCTTGGTAATTCATTTAATAAATTACTAATATTATGAAAATTTGTCTCATTTTGAGAATTTAACTCTATAAAAAATTCTGGAGTCGACCAAAAAAATAGATGTTGGCCGTAAGAAATTTCTTCTAAAAAATAGTACATTAATCCAATCAAATACATGATTAATATTATCTGGAAAGTTTTACTTAAATTTTTTAAGTGAAATTTAATATATCTAAATAAAATTATTATTGATAAAAGCAAAATAATTGCCTGACCGAATTCTACTATACCATTTTCTTCCCAGAAAAATGAGTTATAACCACCTCTATCATGTCTAAATTCTGAATAAAAATAATAAGAAAAAATTTGGTAATAATGATGAATAACTCCCTCAAATAATAAAGAAAAAATCAAAAAAATAATTAATAAAAAAAAATATCTAAAACATAATATTTGATTTTTTAAAATGTTCATTATTACATTCTATTTGGTGGGCCGTGTTGGTTACGCTCCAACTACCCCTGCAATGTCAATGCAGTACTCTACTATTGAGCTAACGGCCCTAACTTTCCAAGAAACTTTTAAGCTGTTTCGATCTACTTGGATGTTTTAATTTTCTAAGAGCTTTTGCTTCAATCTGCCGGATTCTTTCTCTGGTTACTGAAAACTGAAGTCCAACTTCCTCTAAAGTGTGATCTGTATTCATTCCAACACCAAAACGCATTCTCAAAACTCTTTCCTCCCTAGGTGTCAAAGTTGATAAAATTTTTGTAGTTGCTTCACTTAAATTTGATTTTATTGCTTGCTCTAATGGAGCCAATGCTTTTGTGTCTTCAATAAAATCTCCTAAACTACTATCTTCTTCATCTCCCACTGGTTTCTCCAGTGAAACAGGCTCTTTAGAGATTTTTAATACTTTTCTAACTTTCTCTAGAGGCATTCTTAATTTTTTTGCTAATTCCTCAGGTGTTGCTTCTCGTCCAAACTCACTTAATATTAGTCTTTGTGTTCTTACAATTTTATTTATAGTCTCAATCATGTGTACAGGTATTCTTATAGTTCTTGCCTGATCTGCTATAGACCTTGTTATAGCCTGCCTTATCCACCATGTTGCATAAGTTGAAAATTTATAACCTCTTCTATACTCAAACTTGTCTACTGCCTTCATTAATCCAATATTTCCCTCTTGAATTAAGTCTAAAAACTGAAGACCTCTATTTGTATATTTTTTTGCTATCGAAATAACTAATCTTAAATTAGCTTCAACCATTTCTTTTTTAGCTATCCTTGACTCTTTTTCTCCCTTTTGGATTCTACTTACCATTTTTTTAAACTCAGTAACTGAAATACCTAGTTTATGACTTATCTCAACTAGTCTGTCTCGAATATTTTTAAATTCATTTTTATTTTTTTGAAAAAATTTTTTCCAAGTTTCGTTGGTATCTAAAAATTGCTTTAAATTAGGATTAATCTCATTTCCAATATAAAACTTTATAAACTCATCTCTTGATATATTAGCATCTACAGCAAGTCTTAGTAAATTCCCCTCTAGAGAAATTATTTTTTTATTCTCCACATAATGTTTTTGAACTAATTCTTCTAATACAGAAGGTGATAATTGAAGTGATTTGATATGTTCAAGAATATCATCAACAATTTTTTTATAATTTTTTTCTTTAGAAGAAGAAAATTTATTTGAATTTAAAACACAATCAAGCTTTTCCTTCTGGTATTTTATTAACTTGTTATATTCTTTGTTCAATGTATGAACTGTTTGTAAAACTTTAGGTTTAATCTCCGTTTCCATAGCAGCAAGTGTTGGATTGAATTCATCCTCATCTCCATTACTGCTGTCCTCTTGATTTTGCTCGTCATCTTGTTTTTTTTGTTTTGAACCATTTGAATTATCTTCGTCATCCATATAATTTGTATCAATATCAATAATTTCTCTTACTAAAATCTCATCATTTTGAAGTTTAGCATCCCATTCAAAAAACTGTTGTGCAGTAATTGGGCTTTGAGACAATGCATTTAACATAACATCCTTACCTGCTTCAATTCTTTTTGCGATTGCTATTTCTCCTTCCCTAGATAATAGCTCAACTCCACCCATTTCTCTTAGATACATTCTAATTGGATCGTCACTTTTCTCTAATGTCTTGCCTTCTTCTTTAGAAGATGCATCTTTTTTTCTTAAAACTTTGTAATCAGATTTTTTTTCTACGAGAAGAATATTTTCATCAAGTATATGGATAAATGCTTGGGCAAGATTTTCGCTTGATAAATTTCGTTTACCTAAAGATTTGTTTAACTCTTCATGAGTTATAAATCCACGATGGATACCTCGACCCATTAATCTTGCAAATGATTTTGTAATTATTCGTTCCACAATTTAAAATATTTGAACGACTTATATAATGACTAATACAAAAAAATCTATGTGATTTTTTTTATTTTTAGTTGATTTTTTGTTGTTTTTTTAACTCTTTTATCTCATTAAATGTGCTTTCACTCATATCTTTTGAAAACTTCGATTCTAATTCAGAAATTCTTTGCTCTAATTCATAATTTTTGAGATCTTGTATAATCTCAGTAAAAATTTCTAAAATTTTGTCATTATCATTTAAGTTTTTTGAAATTATATGTTTAACAGAAGCATAATTCATAACTCTATTAATAAGATTTTTATCCACATTTAATTTTTGTAAGTCTAAGTTCAATAAATTTTCTGATTGGTTTAAAATCTCAGCAAATAATTGCTTATTTTCGTAACTGTATAATTTAACATTATCAATTAAATGAAAGTTTTCATAAATTAATTTAGGTTTAGCAATTAATACATATAAAAAAGAAAATTCTTTAATTTCAAAAGATTTTAGTGATTTGGTCTCATTGTAGTAACTTTTAGTTTTGGCAAGAGATTTAGCAAATGCTCTATAATTTTTACTAAATTTTGAATTAATATTTGGTGTTAACTCTGAAACTTTCTCAAGAAAATATTCTAATGTGTATTTTTTCACAAAACTGTCTTTAATATTTGAGGCAATTTCTCTTAGTTTTTTTTCGAAGATTGCTCTTGAACTAGGACTTTCAGTTGTATGACTCATATAATGTTCAAATATAAACTTATGTATAGGTATAGTTTTCTGATTTGAAATTTCTAAAAATTTCTCTTTACCAAATTTATTTACATAATTGTCTGGATCTAAATTATCCTCTAAAAGTAGAAAGGAAATTTTTTTGTCAGGTTTTAATTCATCAATAATACTCTCTGCAGCTCTTAATGCAGCTTTATAGCCACTTTGATCACCATCAAAGCATATAATGATATGATTATAGAATTGATTTAAAATTTGAATCTGTTTGCTTGTTAAAGCAGTTCCTAGATTTGCAACAGTATTTTCTATTCCATTTTTTGATAAACCAATAACATCCATATACCCTTCCACCAAATAAACATCCTCTAATTTATTTGATAATTTTCTTGCTTTATCAAGATTATATAAATTTGATCCTTTCTTAAAAAAAGGTGTCTCAGGCGAATTAATATATTTGGCTAAATTTTTATTATCATCTACAATTCTTCCTCCAAAACCTATTATATTTCCTGATATGTTATTTATTGGAAAAATTATTCTGTTTCTAAATCTTGATATATATTTTTTTTTCTTCTCATCAAAGTAATACAAACCTGTATCTTTGATAATTTCTTCATCAAAATCCTTTTTTAGGATTTCATAATAATCTAAATCTTCTGTAACAAAGCCAAGATTAAAATTTTTCACCTCAACACCAGATAGTCCTCTTGCTTTAAGGTAATTTTTTGCTTTAGTTGAATTCTCGTTTTTAAACAATTCATTTTTATAAAATTCAGAAAAATTACTACATATAGATTTATATAATTTCCATTTATTCTCTCTTTCCTCATCTTGTTTTGAAAACATATAAGGTTGCATACCTGCAAGATTTGAAAGCATTTTAACTGCTTCACCAAATCTAAGGTTTTGGGTTTTCATTACAAAATCAAAAATATTTCCATGTTCACTTGTGCTAAAACAATGGTAAAATTCTTTTTCGTCATTAACTGTAAATGATGGAGTTTTTTCTGTTTTAAATGGAGACAAACCAACAAACTCTTTACCTCTTTTTTTAAGTTTAACAGTTTTAGAAACAACTGTTGAAACTTTTAACCTATTTTTAATTTCGTCTAAATATTCCTTTGGGTATTTCATCAGCTATTAAGTAAATTTTTAATAATCTGACCTGCCTTAGAAAAATCAATTGTATCAGAATGTTTTTTTTTCAATTCACCCATGACTTTACCCATATCCTTAATTGAAGAGGCTCCAGAACTTTTTATAATTTCTTCACATATCTTTTTTGTATCTTCCTCAGATAATTGCTTAGGTAAATATTCGGATAAAACATCAAGCTCCCCTTGTTCAATTTCTAATAAATCTGACCTGTTATTTTTTTTATATATTTCAATTGATTCGGATCTTTGTTTTATCATTTTTTTTAAGAGTTTTTTTATATCCTCATCGTCTGTTTCCTTTTTATTTGGGCCAGATCTGTTGTTAATATCTAAGTCCTTAACTCCTGATAAAATTAACCTATAAGTTGATATCTTATTTTTATCTTTTGATTTTAAAGCATTTTTGTAATCGTTATCTATTTTGTCTCTCATGGTCATAATCAGAATGTACTTCATAGACAAAATTGTTCAAAAGAAAAAATTGTATTTTTAAAAAATTATTATAGATCTGTTGCGGATAAATACGTTTTATTGTATTAACCTTTAACTTATGAGTTGTAATTGACTTTAAAACGAAAAAACAAAACTTCACATCTCTCCAATTTTAACACAGCTATTTTAGTTCTTGAAAATAAATCAGTCTTTAAAGGGATTGGACTGGGACATACAGGAGAGGCAACTGGAGAGGTATGCTTTAATACATCATTAACTGGTTACCAAGAAATAATATCTGATCCATCGTATGCAGGACAGATAATAAATTTTACCTTTCCACACATTGGGAACGTTGGGGCTAACAAAGAAGACATAGAGTCTGATAAAATATGGACAAGAGGAGTTATTTTTAATTCAGAGATTACAAGTCCTTCAAATTATAGGTCTCTTCAAAATTTAGATAAGTGGCTTAAAAAAAATAAAATAGTAGGCATAACCGGTCTTGACACTAGAAGTTTAACAAATTTTATAAGAGATAAGGGCGCTCCAAAAGGAACAATATCAAATAATAAAAATGGTAAATTTAATATCAATAAACTAATAAATAAATCAATTAAGTGGCCTGGTTTAAGCGGAATGGATCTTGCTCAAGAGGTCTCAACTAATAAAACTTATATTTGGAAAGGATATAAAACCTGGAAAAAAAATAGGGGTTATGAAAAAAATAAAAAAAAAAAATTTAGAGTTGTGGCGATAGATTATGGAATTAAAAAAAATATACTTAGGTATTTTTCTGATTTTGATTGCGAAGTTAAAGTCGTTTCCTGCAAAGAAAATGCAAATAATATACTTAATCTAAAACCTCATGGAATTTTTTTGTCAAACGGTCCTGGCGATCCTGCTGCAACAGGAAAGTATGCGATTAAAGTTGTTAAAAATTTAATAAAAAAAAATATTCCATTATTTGGGATATGTTTGGGTCATCAAATATTAGCTTTAGCATTAGATGCAAAAACCAAAAAAATGAAATTGGGTCATAGAGGTGCAAATCATCCAGTAAAAAATTTAATTACAAAGAAAGTAGAAATTACCAGTCAAAATCATGGATTTGAGGTTGTTAAGCAAAGCTTAAAAAAAAATACAGAAATAACTCATCTATCATTATTCGACAATTCTATTGAGGGAATAAGATTAAAAAATAAACCAGTTTTCTCAGTCCAATATCATCCTGAAGCTAATCCTGGACCACAAGATAGTAAATATTTATTTAGTAATTTTGTTAAAGACATAAAAAAATATGCCAAAAAGAAAAGATATTAAAAAAATTTTAGTCATTGGAGCTGGACCAATTATTATTGGTCAAGCTTGTGAATTTGATTATTCAGGAACACAAGCATGTAAAGCATTAAAAGATGAAGGTTATAAAGTAATATTAATAAACTCAAATCCAGCAACTATAATGACTGATCCTGGTGTTGCTGATAAAACTTATATTGAACCAATATCTTTGGAAGTACTTGAAGAAGTAGTCAAAAAAGAAAGGCCTGATGCGATTCTACCTACTATGGGTGGTCAAACTGCATTAAATCTTGCAATTAACGCAGAAAAAGTTGGTTTGCTTAAAAAATATAAAATTGAACTTATTGGAGCAAACTCTAGGGCAATAGCGAATGCTGAGGATAGAAAAAAATTCAGAAAAAATATGTCAGATATTGGTATCGATTTACCAAAATCAGAGATTTTGAATAAATTTTCAAACGCGAAAAAATGTTTAAACAAAATAGGACTACCTGCAATTATTAGACCTTCATTTACTTTGGGAGGATTGGGTGGAGGTATTGCGAGAACAACAAAAGATTTTTTTAAGATTGTAAAAGAAGGAATGAATGAGTCTCCTCAAAATCAGGTTTTGGTTGAAGAATGTTTAGATGGCTGGAAAGAATTTGAGATGGAGGTTGTTAGAGATCGAAATGATAATTGTATAATTATCTGTTCAATAGAAAATGTTGATCCAATGGGAACTCATACTGGTGATTCTGTTACAATAGCTCCAGCATTAACACTTACAGATAAAGAGTATCAAGTAATGAGAAATGCATCTATTGCTTGCTTAAGAAAAATAGGTGTTGAAACAGGAGGTTCAAATGTCCAATTCGCCATAAATCCAAAAAATGGAAGAATGGTAATTATTGAAATGAACCCGAGAGTTTCAAGATCATCTGCCTTAGCTTCAAAAGCAACAGGTTTTCCAATAGCAAAAGTTGCTGCAAAATTAGCAGTTGGTTATACTCTTGATGAACTACAAAATGAAATAACTAAAGTAACACCAGCTTCTTTTGAACCAACAATCGATTATGTTGTAACAAAAATTCCAAGGTTTACGTTTGAAAAATTTTCTGACACAGAAGCAATTTTAGGCACATCCATGAGATCAGTTGGTGAAGCAATGGCAATTGGGAGAAACTTCAAAGAATCTTTACAAAAAGCCTTGGTTTCACTTGAAACTGGTTTATCAGGATTAGATAATATTTTTAACTATTCAAAAAGAGAAATCCTAAAAAAATTAAAAATCAATATTCCAAACAAATTACTTCTGATTGCTGAGGCTTTTAGAAAAAAAATTTCTTTAGATGTTATATATAAATTATCAAAAGTAGATCCATGGTTTTTAAATCAAATTAAGGAAATAGTTGATGAAGAAAAAATGTTAAGTTTAAAAGGGTTACCCAAAACTTTTGAGGAATTTAATAGAATAAAATCAATAGGTTTTTCTGACAAAAAGATCTCACAATTAACTGTTCAAAAAGAAACAATTGTGAAATCAAGAAGAAAGGCGCTAAAAGTTATGCCTGTTTTTAAGAAAGTTGATACCTGTGCTGCAGAATTTAAATCTTTTACACCTTACATGTATTCTTCATATCAAAGAAATTTTTCTATTAAAACAGAATGTGAATCTGATCCAAGTAATAAAAAGAAAATAATTATTTTAGGTGGAGGACCAAATAGAATTGGCCAAGGTATAGAGTTTGATTATTGCTGTTGTCAGGCTAGTTTTTCTTTAAAAGAAGCAGGTTTTGAAACAATAATGATAAATTGTAACCCAGAAACTGTTTCTACAGATTATGATACAAGTGATAGATTGTACTTTGAACCTTTGATTGAAGAGTATGTTGAGAATATAATTTTAAAAGAAAAGTCTAAGGGAAATCTAATTGGGATTATTGCACAATTTGGAGGCCAAACCCCTATCAAATTAGCTAAATTTTTAGATGAAAATAAATTGCCTATTTTAGGGACACAATATAAATCAATTGATTTAGCAGAAGATAGAGACAGATTTAGAGAGTTGCTCATAAAGCTTAAATTAAAACAAGCTGAAAGCGGAATAGCCTACAAATTCGATCAAGCTATTAATGTTGCTGAAAAAATTGGATTGCCTGTAGTTGTTAGACCTTCTTATGTTTTGGGAGGAAGAGCTATGGAAATTGTTCATGACAAAAGTCAAATGAAACAATTTATAAATGAAGCCTTCAAAGCATCAGAAAAAAATCCAATCTTAATTGATAAATTTATAGATAATGCGATGGAAGTAGATGTAGATGCGATTTCAGATGGAAAAGATGTTTATGTTGCTGGAATAATGCAACACATCGAAGAAGCAGGAATTCACTCAGGAGACTCGGCTTGCTGCTTACCGCCGGTGTCAATTAAAGTAAATCTTTTAAGAGAACTTAAAATACAAACAAGAAAATTAGCTCTGGCTTTAAAAGTTAAAGGATTTTTAAATATTCAATTTGCAATTAAAAATGATGAAATTTTTGTCATTGAAGTAAATCCTAGAGCAAGCAGAACTGTTCCCTTTGTTTCAAAAGCAAACGGTATTCCGCTTGCAAAAATTGCATCAAGAATAATGTCTGGGGAAAAGTTAAGTAAGTATAAATTAAAATATAAAACCAATAAGAAATTTGCTGTTAAGGAAGCAGTATTTCCATTCAATAAATTTCCAGATAGTGATTTATTACTTGGCCCCGAGATGAAGTCTACTGGTGAGGTAATGGGTTTTGATGATGATTTTGGAATGGCTGTTGCAAAAAGTCAAATTGCTGCTTCTAATTCATTGCCAACTAAAGGGATGGCATTTTTATCAGTAAAAGACTCTCACAAGCAAGAAATAGTAGGTGTTGCACAAAGATTAATAAAACTCGGATTCACACTTTCTGCAACCAAAGGAACTTCAGAGATTTTAAAACAAAATGGAATGAGATGTAAAAAAATTAATAAAGTGAGCAGTGGGAGACCACATATAGTAGATGTTTTAAATTCAAAAAAAATATCTTTGGTAATAAATACTGGAGGTGGAAATTCTGAACACAGGATTAGTGATGCTAGAGCATTAAGGAGAGGAACTCTTGCAAACAAAATTCCTTATTGTACGAATATGTCTACAGCCTATTCGTTCTTAGAAGCAATTAAATCCTTAAAAACAACAAAGTTAAGAGTTAGATCTCTGCAAGATAATTAATTTTAATTAACTTTCCAATCCGTCTCAAATGTAACGTAATTTACTTGAAGACATCTTCTCTCTTTAACTATTTCTTTTTTTTCCATACCGTGCCAAGTGTTAGGGCCACTTGAAAAGAAATAACCATAATTATCCTTATAAGGAACAGTTTTTGCTAATTTTAGATTTTCATCATAAAAATCTGTACCTAAATCTTCTTTTTCATTATGCTTGTTTACGAATAATAAACATGACATCAGTTTCTCTTTAATATCGCAATGTGGTTTTAACCAGAATCCTTTTCTATCACAGATAACTTCAACTCTTACATATGAATTAGAAAGATCTTTATTTATCATTTCAGAAATTTTTTTGTAAGTCGATGGATTTTGAAGTTCTTTAATAAATTCAACAAGATTAGGAAATTGATTTGAATTTTCTTTTGTAACAAAACATCTAAATTTTAATGCTTTGCCTCCGTCTGATATACCTTCTCTAAACTTACCTTCACCTCCATCAATTGCTCTTGTGCCATCATAGTTTAAATTATGTTCTATCGGGTTAGCTATATCAGCATTTACAATTTCCTGAACTTGGCCGTTAGTTAGTGGTTGATTTAATTCCCAATGTTCAAAAGGAGTTTTGTGATTTGACGAATTTTTTAATATTGAATTTAAAAATGCCATTATAATTGAATTTTATCTTTAATGATATTTGCTACTCTATTCGTTTCATCTAATTTTTCATAGTTCCAATTTTCTAATTTTTCTCCCAATTCTTTTACAATATTCATTTCTTGAAATAATTTTCTAAAATTTTTAAATCTTTTATCGCTTTTTTTAGGTGGAATAGTGGCAATATAAATTGGCTTACCTGTTAAAGCTGCCTCTGAAATCATGGAGCTTGAATCGCAAGTAATAACTAAATGTTTTGATTGTGAAAGAGCACTTAAATAGGCTTTTTTATCAACACCATCTAATACTAAATGATCATTTCCAAAATATATTTTTGCATGTTCTATAGTTCCCTTTGGCGTTCTCATAGAAGGAATGACTACTAAATTAAGATTATTTTCTTTAACTAAATAATTTACTTTTGAAAAAATTTCTTGGATATTTCTATCTGAATAATCATAATACTGAGTAGGACCACCAATAATTAAAGAAATTATATTTTTATCCCTTAATTTGCTTGAAATACTAAACAAATATTCTTTGTCTTTTTCAATTTCTTCACTTGTTAAATAATGAATAGCTCCTTTTGTTTTTAATACATTATGTCCATCAAGATTATCGTGCTCAGGCACTACAACTAGATCAAAATTATCTAGTTTTATCTTTGGGTTTTGAATGTGAATGTTAAATACTTTTTTCTTTGAATTTTTTTTTAAGAATAATGATGGAATAATACTTTTTCTCCCACATGAAATTATTAAATCAACATCTTCGCATTCAATTTTTTTAAAAACTGAGTCGGATATAGGAGTGAATTTTGGCGGTATAACTTTCCAGAAACCTTTTGTTTCAACTGTGTGGTGAGAATAATTTATATCTAAAGCTTTAGCCAAACCTTCAACTTGGCTAATCATCCCATGCATACCTTCTGTTAATAATATACCTTTCAATTTAGTCATTAATCATTATATAGCTTTCATATGAGTGAAAATCCAACTAAACACACAAAAGTGTTAATAATTGGGTCAGGTCCCGCTGGATATACAGCAGCAATTTATGCTGCAAGAGCGATGTTAAAACCAATATTAGTTCATGGTATGGAACCCGGTGGCCAATTAACAACAACAACTGATGTTGAAAATTTTCCTGGATTTAAAGATGTAATACAAGGGCCATGGCTTATGGATCAAATGAAAGGTCAGGCAGAAGTAGTTGGGACTGAAATGATTCAAGATCATATTGCATCTGTAGACTTAAAATCTAAGCCGTTTAAAGCTGTTGGAGATAGTGGTCAAATTTATGAGGCAGACTCAATAATTATTTCAACTGGAGCTCAAGCAAGATGGTTAAATATTGATTCAGAACAAAGCTTTAGGGGTTTTGGTGTATCTGCATGTGCAACATGTGATGGATTTTTCTTTAAAGACAAAATTGTAGCAGTTGTTGGAGGTGGAAATGCTGCGGTCGAAGAAGCTATGTTTTTAACAAAATTTGCCTCAAAGGTTCAGCTTATACACAGAAGAGATAGTTTGAGAGCAGAAAAATTACTTCAAAAGAAATTAATGGAAAATAAAAAAATTGAAATAATTTGGGACTCTGTTGTTGATGAAGTTATTGGGGATAATGATCCTAAAAATGTAACTGGATTAAAAATTAAAAATGTTAAAACAAATAAAGTAGATGAACTAAAAATCGATGGATTATTTATAGCTATAGGACATGATCCAGCAACTTCATTATTTAAAGATCAGTTAGAAATGGATAAAGAAGGATATTTAGTTACAAAGAATGATTCGACAGAAACTAATATTCCAGGTGTATTCGCCGCTGGAGATGTAAAAGATAAAATATTTAGACAAGCAGTAACAGCCGCTGGAATGGGATGTATGGCCGCTTTAGAGGCAGAAAAGTTTCTTTCCCAAGATTGATTATATTCCAATAAAATTGATCTAGAATAAATATTTGAATTAAAATATAAATTAATTAGATGGAAAATATTGTAAAACAAATCCAGCTTGTCGCTTTAGTAATCATTTTAGTTAGTACAGTGATTGCTTTTGGACAAGAGATGTATCAGATGATACTCGTGCAAAGGGTTGCTTTAGCAGATCTGCTTTTACTTTTTCTATATCTTGAAGTGCTTGCAATGGTTAGAGTTTTTTGGGAGAGCCAATCAATTCAAATTACACTGCCGTTATTTATTGCTATAACTGCTCTTGCTAGATTTATTATTTTACAAGGAAAATCTCTAAATCCAGAGATATTACTATATGAAGCTGGTGCGATTGTTTTAATTGCTTTAGCAATTGTAATTTTAAGATTTAGAAATTCTTCTCTAATTGGACTAAATAAAAAAAAATAGGTTTATCCTAAATCCTCACAAAACTTTTTAATTCTAGACATTGCTATTTTAAGTTTTGCCATTGAAGTTGCATATGAAATTCTAAAATATCCATCTAAACCAAATGCTGAGCCCTGAACAGCAGCAACATTTTGTTTTTCTAAAAGCTTTTGGACAAAATCAGTATCTTTTTTAAGTTTAGTTCTTTTATTTAAAAGTTTTTTACAATTGGGAAATACGTAAAATGCACCATTAGGTTTCAAGCAGCTAATACCATCAATATTATTTAAACTTTTTACAACAAAATCTCTTCTTTCTTTAAATGATTTTGCTCTTTTCTTAATAAAGTCTTGTTTTCCATTTAAAGCTTCAACAGCTGCTGCTTGACTAATTGATGATGGATTCGAAGTAGACTGAGACTGAATTTTTCTAATTGCAGAAATTATTTCTTTTGGTCCAGCCGCATAACCAATCCTCCAACCAGTCATTGCATAAGATTTACTCACTCCATTCATTGTTAATGTTCGAGATTTTAATTTTGAAATTTGAGCAATTGTAAAAAATTTAAAATTATCATATTTAACATGTTCATAAATATCATCGCTCAAAATATGAACTTTTTTGTTTTTGATTAAAACCTTTGCTAATTTTTGAATTTCTGATTTGCTGTATCCAGATCCAGTTGGATTAGATGGTGAGTTAAGGATTATCCACTTCGTTCTTTTTGTAATTGCAGCTTTTAATTTTGCAGGGGTAATTTTAAATCCATCTTTTTCATCACATTTTACTATTTTTGGTTTTCCTCCCGCTAAGAGAACCATATCCGGATATGAAACCCAGAATGGAGCAGGAATAATAACTTCATCTCCTTTATTTAAAGTTGCCATAAAAGTGTTATAGAGAACTTGTTTCCCTCCAGTTCCAACTGTGATTTCATCTAGTTTATAATTTAGTTTGTTTTCTCTTTTAAATTTTTTTAAAATTGCTTTTTTTAATGCTGGAGTTCCATCAACTGCAGTATACTTTGTATCTCCGTCTCTTATTGCTTTAATGGCTGCATTTTTAACATTGATGGGAGTATCAAAATCTGGTTCCCCTGCCCCAAGTCCAACTACATCTTTTCCTGCAGCTCTTAATTCTCTTGCCTTTTGAGTAACTGCAATAGTTGGAGATGGTTTAATTCTTTTTAAATTATTAGATATTATGCTCATTGAATTATGAAATTATTCAATTACGTTGTTTAATATATGGAGAATACATATCAAGACCTAATTACAGACATTCAGAGTAAAAACCCAAAAATCGGTGGAAAACTCGAAGGTGGAAAAAAATTCAAAATAAAGTCAGATTTTACCCCAGCTGGTGACCAGCCAGATGCAATCAAAAGGCTTGTCCAAGGAGCTAAAAAAAATGAGTTTAATCAAGTATTATTAGGAGTAACTGGATCTGGAAAAACTTTTACAATGGCAAAAGTTATAGAAGCTACGAACAGACCAGCGTTAATATTGGCACCAAATAAAACTTTGGCAGCTCAACTTTACGGTGAGATGAAAACTTTTTTTCCAGATAATGCTGTTGAGTATTTTGTATCTTACTATGATTATTACACTCCAGAAGCTTACGTACCAAGATCAGATACTTACATTGAAAAAGAAGCTTCTATAAACGAGCAGATTGATAGAATGAGACACTCGGCAACAAGATCTCTTCTTGAAAGAGACGATGTTTTAATAGTTGCAAGTGTTTCTTGTATTTATGGTTTGGGATCAGTTGAAGCTTACAGCAAAATGACTTTAACTCTACAGAAAAACTATGAATATAATAGAGAACAAATAATAAAATCTCTTGTTGCTCTTCAGTACAAGAGAAATGATCAAAATTTTTTTAGAGGAACATTTAGGGCAAGGGGAGAATATTTAGAAATATTTCCATCTCATTTAGAGGATAGGGCATGGAGACTAAGTTTATTTGGTGATAAACTAGAAAAGATTGAAGAATTTGATCCTTTGACTGGAGACCAGGTTAGAGACCTTAGCCTTGTAAAAGTTTATGCTAACTCTCATTACATCACTCCTAAACCAACTGTAGAGCAAGCAATTATAAAAATAAGAAAAGAGCTAGAAGAGACTTTAAAAAAACACAAAGCAGAAAATAAATTATTAGAAGCGCAAAGATTAGAGGAGAGAACTAAATTTGATTTAGAAATGATTGAGGCAACAGGATCTTGTGCAGGAATTGAAAATTATTCAAGATTTTTATCTGGTAGAAAACCAGGAGAGCCACCACCTACTCTTTTTGAATATTTTCCTGATAACACATTAGTTTTTGTAGATGAATCTCATGTTACAGTTCCCCAACTTAATGGGATGTTTAAGGGAGATAGATCTAGAAAAAGCACGTTGGCTGAGTATGGTTTTAGATTACCTTCTTGCATGGACAATAGACCTTTAAAATTTGAAGAGTGGGATTTGATGAGAACACAAACTGTATTTGTTTCGGCAACTCCTGGCCCATGGGAATTGGAACAGACTAAAGGTAAGTTTATTGATCAAGTCATAAGACCTACAGGCTTAATTGATCCACCAGTTGAGATTAGACCAGCTAAAAATCAAGTAGATGACCTTATGCATGAATGTAAAAGAGTAGTTGAAAATAATTATAGAGTTTTGGTTACAACACTTACAAAAAAAATGGCAGAGGATTTAACCGAGTATCTTCATGAAAATGGTATAAAAGTAAGATATCTTCATTCTGATATAGATACACTTGAGAGAATAGAGATTATGAGAGATCTTAGAATGGGTGTATTTGATGTTCTAGTTGGAATAAATTTATTAAGAGAAGGTTTAGACATTCCAGAATGTGCATTAGTTGGAATACTGGATGCTGACAAGGAAGGATTTTTGCGATCAGAAACTTCATTAATTCAAACAATAGGAAGAGCCGCAAGAAACGTAGATGGAAAAGTTATTCTTTATGCGGATAAGGAAACAAAAAGTATAAAGAAAGCAATTAAAGAAACAGAGAGAAGAAGAAAGATTCAATTAGAGTACAATAAGAAAAATAAAATCGACGCTAAATCTGTAAAAAAAGAAATAAGTGATATTTTAGAAAGTGTTTACGAGAAAGATTACGTCAAAATAAGTGAAGGTTCCAATATTGGTGGTAACCTTAAAAAACATTTAAAAGGATTAGACAAAAAGATGAAAGAAGCTGCATCTAATTTGGAATTTGAGGAAGCTGCTAAAATTAGAGATGAGATGAGAAAACTTCAAAGTACTGAATTAGAAATTACTTTAAACCCCAAAATTAGACAGTACGATGTTAAAAATAAAATCTATCCTAAGGGGAGATCAACACTAGGTATGCCTGGTACAAGGGTCACAAAAAAAAGAGATAAAAAATGGAAGCACGGAAGATAATAATTACTGGAGCAGCAACCCGAATGGGGGCTGCGATAGCTAAAAAATTATCTGGACCCAATATTGAAATTGTTATTCATTATAACAAATCTAGATCTAAAGCAGAAAATCTTAAAAAAGATTTAATTAAAAGTGGTACAAAAATTTATTTAGCAAAAGCAGATTTAACTAAAGAAAAAGAAATAGAAAGAATGCTTAAATTTTCAAAATCAAAGTTGAAGTATTTTGATTGTTTAATTAATAATGCTTCATTATTTGAGAACGATAAACTTGAAAATTTCACAACAAAAAGTTGGGAAAGCCATTTAAAAGCTAATTTAAAAGCGCCAGCTTTATTATCAAAGGGTTTTGCGAAAAATGCTAGAGGCAAAAACAATAATATTATTAATATAATTGATCAAAGAATATTTAAATTAACACCATATTTTTTTTCATATACATTAAGTAAATCTGGTCTTTATACTTTAACCAAAACTAGCGCCATGAGTCTTGCCCCAAATATTAGAGTGAATGGAATTGCTCCAGGTCCAACTATTAAAAATAAAAGACAGTCTGATAAACATTTTAAAAAACAATACATGGCAACACCTCTTAAAAAACAGACGGATGTTCAAGAAATCTGCAATGCTGTTGACTTTTTTATTAAAAATAGATCTATTACCGGTCAAGTTTTAGCAATTGATAGTGGCCAAAACTTAAACTGGCAAACTCCAGACATAATGGGTGGTAAGGAATGAAAAAGAATAACTTAAAGATTGTTAAAATAAATAAAACAAAGAGCTTATTTAATTACGAAAAAAAAGTTTTAATAAAAGAATTAATACTGGGATTAAAACTTGGTTATTTTGATTTTGAAAAAGAAAAACCTCAAAAAGTAAAATTTAATTTAGAAGTAAATTATCAAGATAAACAGCCATCGAATGATAAAGATATTAAATCGATAGTGAATTATGCAAAAATAGTAAAATTAATTAAAAAACTAGTAAAAAACAAACATTACAATTTTCTTGAAACATTGGCAGAAGATGTTTTTGATGAGCTATTCAAAGATAAAAGAATAGATAAAATTACTCTTCAAATCGAAAAATTAGAAATAATGAAGGATTGCAGCTCAGTTGGGATCCAAATTTCTAAAAAAAGAAGCCATGATCAGCTCTGATATAGGTAAAGAAGTAATTAAAAAAGAATTGCCCTTGGTTCCTAAGTTGCCAGGTGTTTATAGGATGCTAAATTCAAAAGGAGAAATTCTTTATGTGGGTAAAGCAAAAAACCTTCCAAACAGACTTAAAAGTTATGTATCAGAGAAAAGTCATATCATTAGGACTGAGAGAATGCTCTCTCAAACAAAAAGACTCGAAATTACTACTACTTCAAATGAAAGTGAGGCTTTACTTTTAGAGGCAAATTTAATTAAAAAGTTTAAACCAAAATTTAATATTTTACTAAGAGATGACAAATCCTTTCCTTTTATTTTTATAGGCGACAAAGATAAATGGCCACAAATCAAAAGGCACAGAGGGAAAAAAGGCAAAGAAGGATTTTATTTTGGACCATTTGCATCAGCTGGATCTGCAAATTGGACTATAAAAATGATCCAAAAAATATTTCATCTTAGAATTTGTGATGACACTGTTTTCAAAAATAGAGAAAGACCCTGCATACTTTATCAAATTAAAAGGTGCTCAGGACCTTGCGTTGGTTACGTAACTGAGAGTGATTATAAACAAACTGTTGATGATGCAATTGAGTTTGTGTCAGGCAAATCTAGAAAAATTCAGAAAAGCTTATCTAATCAAATGGAAAAGGCTAGTGAGGATTTAGACTTTGAAAAAGCAGCAATATTAAGAGATCGAATTAAATCATTAAATATTATCCAATCTTCTCAAAGAATTAATGAAGCAAATTTAGTCGAAGCAGATGTTATCGCGGGATATAAAGAGTCTGGAAAAACTTGTATTCAAGTTTTTTTTTATAGGTCAAAACAAAATTGGGGTAATCAAGCTTTTTTTCCAAAGCATGATCCAGAAGAAAGTCTAAGTGATATCATTAATTCTTTTGTCTCTCAATTTTATGAAAATAAAAGTGTGCCATCTTCAATAATTTTATCAAATGAAATTAAAGAGAAAGAATTAATTGAAAAAACACTTACACAAAAAGAAGGTAAACAAATCACAATTACTGTTGCAAAAAAAGGGACAAAACTCAAAGTTATTAATCAAGCAATAAATAATGCAAAAGATAGTTTGAATAGAAAACTTTATGAGAGTCAGAATAATAGAGATCTTTTTGATGCAGTATCAAAAAAATTCAATCTTGAAACTAATATTAATTTAGTCGAGGTTTACGATAATAGCCATATTCAAGGCACAAATAGTGTGGGCGCTTTAATTACTTATGGCGATGAAGGGTTTGTTAAAAAAAGGTATAGAAAATTCAATATAAAAATTCAAAAAAATGCTCAAGATGATTATGGAATGATGAAAGAAGTTCTTAACAGAAGATTTAAAAGAGCAGTTCAAGAGAAAGATAACTATTTAACTTTCCCTGATTTAGTTTTAATTGATGGAGGGAAAGGTCAATATTCTGTAGCTAGAGAAGCGATGAATGAACTCGGTCTACATGAAATACCTATTGTAGCTATAGCGAAGGGCAAAATGAGAAATAGTGGAAATGAAACATTTTTTCATAATGGAAGAGAGTTCAAATTCGAGAAAAATGATCCAACATTATTCTTTTTACAAAGACTGAGAGATGAATCCCATCGATTTGCAATAAGTGCTCATAGAGCAAAAAGAAAAAAGGGCATAAGCAAATCATTATTAGATCAAATTGATGGTATTGGATCTATCAGAAAAAGGGCATTATTAAATCATTTTGGTTCAGCCAGAGCTGTGGAATCAGCTAGTTTAGATGAAATAAAATCAGTTGATGGAGTTGAGGAAAAAGTTGCAAAAAAAATATATAACTTCTTTCACGAATGAAATTTAAAATACCTAATTATTTAACAATTGGACGAATAATAATTGTTCCGATATTTGTTTTTACATTCTATCTTCCAGGATTTTATGGAGACGTAATACCGTTTGCTCTTTTTTTAATTGCCTCATTTACAGATTTTTTAGATGGCCTTTTGGCAAGGATGTTTAAAGAAGAGTCTAAACTTGGAGAACTTTTAGATCCAATAGCTGATAAAATTATTGTTGCAACTGCATTAATTTTATTAGTTATGGACCAAACAATAAAAAATTACGAAGTTATTGCAGCTATTATAATTCTAACAAGGGAAATACTAATTTCAGGATTAAGAGAGTTTCTTGCAAAAGGGAAGATAAAGCTTCCTGTTTCTAATTTAGCAAAGCTTAAAACATTCCTGCAGATGTTTTCTATAGCAATACTTTTAACTGGAGAAACTGGAAATAAATTAATTAATTTTCAAGATTATAATGCTCAAACAATTGGCATTATTATTTTATGGCTTTCTGCGTTTTTAACGCTCTATACTGGATATGATTATCTTAGAAAAGGAATAGACCATGCAATATCTGAAGATAATAAGGATTAGGCAGCTTTTTTCTGTCTAACCAACTGATCAAAACTTTTTGATAATCCTAATATAATATCACAAATTTTGTATTTGTGGTCTGCAATGCTTGCAACAGGTGTTATTTCAGCTGCTGTACCAGTTAAGAAACATCCATCAAAATTACCTAGTTCATCTGGAGAAATTTTTCTTTCATGAACTTTAATATTTTTTGATTTTGCTAGCTCAATTACCGCTTGTCTTGTAATACCATTTAAAAAGGAATCTGGTGTTGGTGTATGCAATTCATTATTTTTATCTTTAAAAAAAATATTTGCACTTGTTCCTTCTGCAACATTACCTTCAAAATCTAACATTAATGATTCAGAATAACCTTGTTGTTCAGCTTCGTGTTTTGAAAGAGTACAAATCATATATAATCCTGCTGCTTTTGCATCCCAAGGAATAGTATTTGGAGCGGGTCTTCTCCATTTAGAAATATTTAATCTTATTCCTTCAGCTTTTAATTTTGGATCAAAATACGCAGGCCATTCCCACGTCGCTATTGCTACATTAATCGTATTTTTCTGTGCAGACACACCCATCATCTCACTTCCTCTCCACGCAAAAGGTCTTACATATCCATTTTGAATATTTTGAACCGCCACTATTTTTTTAGAGGCTTCATTTATTTCATCTTTTGTATAAGGAATATTAATGTCTAATCTTTTTGCAGAATAAAATAATCTATCTGTATGCTCTTCTAGCTTAAATATTTCTCCGTCGTATACTCTTTCACCTTCAAAAACTAAACTTGCATAATGAAGTCCGTGACTGATTACATGGCATTTTGCATCTTGCCATTCAACAAGCTCATTATTGTACCAAATTTTTCCTGTTCGTTTATCGAAAGGTATCATTATTTAATTTTATAAAAAAATATATTTGTATATATAATATGTCAATATAACTTACCAATATGAAAAAACTTTTATATTTAAAAGACGATGATCTCAAACAATATATTGAAAAAATATTTCTTGGCTACAGAGAGACGGTCTCAGATGCTAGAAATGTGTTGAATAAATACTCCATAGGTGTCGCACATAACAAGGTTATTCATCTAATTTCATTATATGAGGGTATTACAATATCAGAACTTTTAAGAAAATTGAAAGTTACAAAGCAAAGTTTGAATAGAGTTTTGAAAGATTTAATAAATTTAAAAGCTATAAAATATGAAAAGGATCAAGTAGATACCAGAATAAAACATGTATTCTTAACAGAAGAGGGAGAGAAATTATTTAACGAAATTTTCTCAGCTCAAAAGAAAAGAATTTACCAAGCATTCTCTGCATCAAAAGCAAATGAGGTTGTCAGTTTTGACAATGTTTTAAAAAAAATAATTAATGGAAAAATTTAAAGCACATATTTTAGTTGTAGATGATGATGATGGTATAAGAGAATTAGTTAAGGAATATCTTTCTCAAAATAACTATCTCGTAACCAGCTCAAATAGTGCTGAAGATGCTCTTGAAAAAGTTAAAGTAATAAAATTTGATTTAATAGTTCTTGATATAATGATGCCTGGTAAAAGTGGTTTGGAATTTACAAAAGAAAATAAAGACAAAATTTCAACCCCAATAATTCTTTTAACAGCAAAAGGTGAGGCCTCAGAAAGAATAGAGGGTTTAGACATTGGTGCAGACGATTACCTTCCAAAACCTTTTGAGCCTAAAGAATTAGTACTTAGAATTAACAATATCTTAAATAAAACAAAATATAGAAATACAAAAAGAAAATTTAAATTTGGTAAAATTGAAATAGATCTTAACAAGCAGTTTATTTTAAAAAATGATAAATCAATAAAAATCAATAATACAGAAAAAATAATTTTAGATAAAATGGTTAACTCTCCTGGAAAAATATTTAAAAGAGAGGAAATTGGTAATCTTATAAAAATTGATAAAGAAAGATCAATTGATGTAATAATTACAAGACTTAGAAAGAAAATTGAAGAAAATCCCAAAAGCCCGAATTATTTACAAACAATAAGAGGTGAAGGTTATGTTTTATGGATTGAGTAAATATATAAAAAATATCTTACCTAAAAGACTTTTTTATAGAGGTTTACTCATAGTCGCTGTTCCAATAGTAGTTATGCAAATAACTATCTCTTTAGTTTTTTTTGATAGTCTTTGGATCAAAACAAATTCTGGAATGACAAGAGCATTGGTCTCTGAAGTCAAAACTTTTGTAGATGCTTATGATAACGATGAAACGAACAAAGATTTTATAATAATTTTATTCAAAGAACACTTGGGTTTTAATATCAAATATGAAAAAGATAAAATCTTACCAGATAAAATACCAGAAAGATGGTTCAGCCCAGTGGATCGATCACTAAGGAGAGAATTAAAGAAAAAAAATTTAACTTATTGGTTTGATACAACTAACTTTAAAGAGGTTGTTGATTTAAAAATAGGATATTCAAAAGGCTATTTTCAATTTTATATTCCAAGAAACAGACTTACTACAAGTTCAGCTAGATTATTTGGACTTTGGATAACATTACCAGCATTGTTAATGATAGCAGTAGCAATAATTTTTCTAAAGAATCAAACTAGACCTATAACAAAACTTGCAGAAGCATCTGAAAGATTTGGTCGAGGAGAAGATATTGACGAATTTAGGCCTTCTGGAGCACTCGAAATCCGAAAAGCTGGTTTAGAGTTTGACAAAATGAGAAAAAGAATAATTAGACATCTTAACCAAAGATCTGAGATGCTATCCGGTATCAGCCATGATTTAAGAACTCCTTTGACAAGGATAAAACTTCAAATAGCAATGATTAAAGATAAGAGTGTTGCAGAAAAACTCTCAAGAGATGTTGATGAAATGGAAAAAATGTTAAATGAATATCTTCAATTCGCAAGATCTGGGGCAAAAGATAAAACTGAAACGTTTGATATTTCTGTTCTTCTTGAAGATATTTGTAAAAAATATGAGAAACCAAATATAAAATATTTCTTAAAAGAGAGGATTTATTTTGATGGAAGAAAGAATTTAATAAGCAGATGTATTAATAACCTTATAGATAATTCTTTAAAATTTGCTGATAATGTTGAATTGTATCTAAAAAAAGGAAGATCAACTATTAGTATCTCAATAGAGGATGATGGTCCAGGAATACCACAGAAAGAACATCAAAATGTTTTGAAGCCATTTTATAAAATTGACAAAAGTAGATCAGAAACAAAATCAAGTGTTGGTCTTGGCTTAGCTATATCATCAGATGTCGTAAAATCACATGGGGGAGATCTTAAATTTGATAAGTCTAGTTTAGGTGGATTAAAAGTTATTATTTCTTTGCCCGTTTAGTTTTTTTTTTTATTTTTTTTTCAGCAATTTTTTTTTCTAATTTTTCAATTCTTTTATTTAATATATCGATTTCATCTTTACTTACTAAATTCATTTTAAGGATAATTTCTTCTTTTTTTGACCGTAAAATATTTACAACCTCGTCACTAAAATCTTTGTAATTTACGAGTCCTTCTTCCAAAAATTTTGCAAATTTATCAAATACGAATCTTGATTTTGACATAATAATTTCTTATCAAATTTTAAGTAATATTTATAATATTACAATTAAATGTTTATTAATAATTTTGACCCAGTCGCTTTTGAGATCTTTTCATTAGAAATTAGATGGTATTCCTTGTCTTATATAATTGGCTTATTATTTGGTTGGTATTTTGCAAAGAACAAACTAATTAAAGATAGCACTCAAAAAGAATATTTTGACGATTATATAACTTATTTGATCATAAGTATCATCCTTGGTGGAAGAATTGGATATGTAATTATTTACGACCCAATTTATTTTATTAGTAATCCAGTTGAGATTATAAAAATTTGGCAAGGAGGTATGTCTTTTCACGGTGCACTAATTGGAATTATTATTGGAACTTATTTTTTCTGTAAAAATAAAAATCAAAATATTTTTATTTATTTAGATGTGGTTGCTGTTTGTTCTCCTGTAGGAATTTTTTTAGGAAGAATATCAAATTTCATAAACTCAGAACTTTATGGCATAGAAACAAATGTACCATGGTCAGTAAAGTTTATAAAAATTGATGATTTAAATCGACATCCTTCACAAATTTATGAGGCAATATTTGAGGGAGTTGTTCTATTTATTATTTTAAATATGTTGTTTAATAGATTAAGAAAGTCACCTGGTATTATTTCAGGGTATTTTTTAATTTTATACTCATTTTTTAGATTTGTTATCGAGTTCTTTAGAGAACCTGATCAACAACTAGGTTATTTATTTTTCAACTTGAGTATGGGGCAAATAATAAGTTGTATAACACTAACCTGCGGATTAATTATCATCTATTATAAAAATGCTAATAGGACACAATAAAAAAATCTCATTGGATAGATTTATTTACAAATCTTTGTATGACAAAGATAATGGTTATTATATTAAAAAAAATCCTTTTGGAAAAAAAGGTGACTTTATAACATCTCCCAATATTTCTGTTCTTTTTTCAGAAATGATATCTATTTGGTTAATTTCTTTTTGGGAGAATTTAAAAAAGCCAAAAAAAATAAATATTATCGAACTAGGTGCAGGCAACGGTGAGATGATGTCACAAATTATAAAAACTTTAAATAATTTTAGTGAAATTAATTTATCTGCCAATTTCTTAATTTTAGAAAAAAGTCCATTACTAATAAAAATTCAGAAGACTAAAATAGACAAAAAAAAAGCAAGTTGGATTAAGAATTTAAAAGAAATTCCAAAGGCTCCAACTATATTCTTGGCTAATGAGTTTTTTGATGCTTTTCCTATCAAACAGTTTTTAAAGAAAAGAAATAATTGGTATGAGAAATATGTAGCATACAAAAAAAATAAGTTTGAAGTTTGTGATCAAAAAGTATCTTCAAAAATAATTGAGAAATATTTAGGTAAGGATATAAAAAAAGAAAAATTTGTTGAATATTCACCTTCAGCAATGAAATTTGTTAACGAAATAGCGAATTTTATTTTTAAAAATAATGGTGGTTTATTAATGATAGACTATGGCTTTACTAGTGGAAAAATGAAAAATACTTTACAAAGTGTTGAGAAGCATAGAAAAATTAGTTTTTTAGAAAATCCCTATAATTCAGATATTACTCATTTAATAAATTTTAAAATGTACAAGAAAGAGTTTGCAAATTCTAATTTAAAATCTTTAATAACAACCCAAGGTAATTTTTTAATTAAATTAGGAATATTAAAAAGAGCTGAGATAATAAGTAAAAATTTACAATTTAGTAAGAAAGCTGACATATTTTATAGAATAAAAAGATTAATTGATGCAAAACATATGGGCTCTTTGTTTAAAGTATTATTTGTAAGCAAATCCAAAAATAATTTTAATTTGGGTTTTAAGTGATTAAGTCAAAAATTTTAAGAAATCAAAAATACGTTTCGCATTATTTTTTTAATAGATTAGGTGGTACCTCAAAAGGAATCTACAAGAGTTTAAATTGTGGAAAGGGGTCCAAAGATAAAATTGCTAATATAAATAAAAATTTAAAAATAGTTTCAAAGAAAATAGGCTGTAATAGTGAAAATATAGTTTCTCTTAATCAAATTCACAGCAATAAAGTTTACAAAATCAGTAGAATTCCAAAAAAAAAAATGACTGGAGATGCAATGATTACAAATAAACAAAATATAGCAATTAGTATACTTACTGCAGATTGTGCACCAATTCTTATTATAGAAAAAAAGCAAAAATTTGTTGGTGCAATACATGCTGGGTGGAAAGGTGCTTTTAAGGGAATAGTAAAAAAAACAATTCTGCTTTTAAAAAAAAATGGATGCTCAGAGAAAGATATGATTGCTTGCATTGGACCATGTATAAAAAAAAATAGTTATGAAGTAAAAAATGATTTTTTTAAATTGTTTAAGGACAAAAATAAAAAAAATGTGAATTTCTTCACATTTAAAAAGAAAAAAATTTATTTTGATTTAAGCGAATATATAAAATCTCAATTTTATGAAAATGGAGTTAAAAAAATAGATATAATAAGAAAAGATACCTATGCTTTAGAAAATAACTTTTTTAGTTCTAGAAGATCAAAAAAAAATAAACATAACGATTATGGTAGAAATATATCTGCAATTATGATTAAATAGCTTATCGCGGATGAAAATTCTCACAGGAAACAGCAATAAACATCTTAGTCAAAAAATATCTAAATTTTTGAAAAATAGACTAGTTAATTCAAACATAAGAAAATTTGCAGACGGAGAAATCTATATAGAAATTAATGAAAATATTAGAGGCAATAGTATTTTTTTAATTCAATCCGTTTCATCTCCTGCAAATGACAATTTAATGGAATTACTACTATCGATTGATGCTTTAAAAAGATCATCGGCCAAAAACATAACTGCGGTGATCCCATATTTTGGATATGCAAGACAAGATAGAAAGGTGGTTCCTAGAACATCTATATCTGCAAAACTTGTATCTAACCTTATTGCAAAAGCAGGAGCAGATAGAGTCGTTACAGTTGATTTACACTCTGGACAAATTCAAGGATTTTTTGATATTCCAGTAGATAACTTATTTGCAACTCCAATATTTGCTAGACATATAAAAAAGAAATTAAAAAAAAATAATATAATCTGTGTTGCTCCAGATGTCGGTGGTACAGCAAGAGCAAGGGCTTTAGGAAAATTGTTAAATGTAGATTTAGCAATAGTAGACAAAAGAAGACCTGCTCCTGGAAAATCAGAAGTGATGAATGTAATTGGAAATGTGAAAAATAAAACTTGTATATTAGTTGATGATATAATCGACTCTGGTGGAACAATTGTAAATGCAGCTTCTGAATTAAAAAAAAGAGGAGCTAAAGATGTTCATGTGTATGTAACACATGGAGTATTAAGTGGTAATGCTGTTGAAAAAATTAAAAAATCTTCAATAAAAAACTTAGTTGTAACTGATACAATTGATAATTCGACAAAAGTTAAAAAAGCTAAGAATATTGAGGTATTAACAATCTCTAATTTGGTTGGAGAAGCTATTAAAAGGATATCAAATTCTACCTCAGTATCAGATCTATTTAAATAATTTACTTGTAAAATTTAGCTTCATAAGTTAAAAAACCCGACACTTTATGAGTTTATTAGCGGCCACAATTAGAGAAACAAAAACTAAGGGTGAAGTAAAATCTCTTAGAAGTAAAGGTATGGTTCCAGGAATAATTTATGGAGGAGAGGAGCCAAATCAAAAAATCTCTGTCTCTGTTAAAGAAGTAAAAAATTTATTAAATAAAGAAAATATTTTATCAAATATAATTTCAATTAATATTGATGGTAAAGAACAAAAAGTTTTACCAAGAGTTATTGATTTTGATACAGTGACAGATGAGCCTATACATTTAGATTTTTTAAGAATTGTTAAAGGTGCAAAGGTAATTTTAGAAATTCCAGTTAAATTTATAAACCACGAATTGTCACCAGGATTAAAAAGAGGTGGGGTTTTGAATATTGTAAGACGTAAAGTTGAATTAAGATGTCCTACAGAAAATATACCAACAGAGTTAGTTGTAGATCTAAATAACTTAGATATTGGAGCAAGTATTAAAATATCTTTTATAAATTTACCTGAAAATGTAACACCTACAATTCAAGGAAGAGACTTTGTAATCGCGACAGTAGCAGCACCAACAGTTGTTAAAGAGCCTGAAAAACCAGCAGAAGCTGAAGGAGAAGGTGGAGAAACTGCGGAGGCAGCTGCGGATGGAGACGCTAAACCTGAGGAAGGTGCAGAAAAAGCTGCAGATGGCGACAAAGGAAAAGACGAAGGAAAAGCTCCAGCAGAGAAAAAATAATAATCTGTGAAAATAATAATAAAATAAAATGTTGTTACTCGTAGGTTTGGGCAATCCAACCCCAAACAGTCATAATAATAGACATAATATAGGTTTTAAAGTTGTAGATGCGATAAATCAAAAATTTGGTCTTTCAAAGCAAAAGCCAAAATTTAAGGGTTTACTTACAACAGGCAATATTGGGGAAAAGAAAATTTATGCCATCAAACCTCTGACCTTTATGAACAACTCAGGGATATGTATCAGAGAATTGCTTGAATATTTCAAAATAGATGCAGAAGATGTAATTGTTTTTCATGATGATCTAGATGTAGAGTTTGGAAAAATAAAGGCAAAATTTGGTGGATCAAGCGCAGGTCACAATGGAGTTGCTTCAATTGATAAATTTATTGGAAAAGACTATTCAAGAGTGAGGATCGGGATTGGAAAGCCGGAGAATAAAATGTCTGTATCAGATTTTGTTTTAAATGATTTTTCTGATGATGAACAAGAACACTTAGAAAAAATTACTCACAATATAATAGACTCTATTGCTATTTTAATAGATAAAAAATTAGATTTATTCTCAAGCA
Source organism: uncultured Pelagibacteraceae bacterium (assembly GCA_902527605.1). Lineage (GTDB taxonomy): Bacteria > Pseudomonadota > Alphaproteobacteria > Pelagibacterales > Pelagibacteraceae > Pelagibacter. The sequence goes on from CABZPQ010000003.1 coordinate 39,676, forward strand.
AAGTTAATAATAATTAAATGGGTTTTAAGTGTGGTATAGTTGGTTTACCAAATGTTGGTAAATCTACTTTATTTAATGCACTTACAAATTCAAGCAAAGCTCAAGCAGCAAATTTCCCCTTCTGTACGATAGATCCAAATATAGGTGTAGTTCCTGTACCAGATTATAGGTTAGATGAATTGGTTAAAATTTCAAATTCAAAAAAAAAAATAAATACTACAATATCTTTTGTTGATATAGCAGGATTAGTCGAAGGAGCCTCTAAAGGTGAAGGATTAGGTAACAAATTCTTATCACACATAAGAGAAGTAGATGCTGTTATTCATTTAATTAGGTGTTTTGATTCTGATGATATTCAGAATGTAAATCCAACAGTTGATCCCATTAGAGATTTAGAAATAATTGAAACAGAAATGTCTTTAGCTGATTTGGAATCTATACAAAAAAGACTTGATAGGAAAAATAAAAAAAATAATGACGAAAATCAAAACCAAATTCTAGAAAGAGCTCAGAATTTAATTAATGATAACGATGATATAAATAAATTATACGAAGAATTTGATAAAAAGGATGTTAAATTGTCAGGATTATTGTCAACAAAACCTAAATTGTATGTTTGTAATGTTGATGAAAATAGCATTGATAAAGGCAATGATTATACAAAAAGTTTTATTGAAAAATATGGTTCTAAAAACACCCTAACTATTTCAGCTGAAATAGAAAATCAATTAAATGAACTAGAAAATGAAGAAAGAAAAAACTATATGAAAATGATAAACGTAGATGATACTGGATTAAATTTATTAATCAAAAAAGGATATGACCTTTTATCTTTAGAGACGTTTTTCACTTCAGGAGTTGAGGAGACAAGGGCTTGGACAATTAACAAAAATTGCATGGCGCCTCAAGCAGCAGGTATAATTCATACAGATTTTGAAAAAGGTTTTATAAGAGCTGAAACTGTGTCTTATCAAGATTTTGTTGGTAGTGGTGGTTGGTTAAAATCAAGAGAAAACGGCAAAATGAGATTAGAAGGCAAAGATTATATAGTTAAAGATGGGGATGTTCTAAACTTTAGATTCAACACGTGACCATATCTTCTTCATAGTAAAGTAAACCAATACAGTCAATATTATCAAATAAGCTATAACTCTAAATCCTGTTTTATGTCTTTGCTCTAAATGTGGTTCCGCTGACCACATCAGAAAATTTGTAACATCTTTGGACATTTGCTTAGCTGTTGCTTTTGTTCCATCTGTATACTCAATTAAATCATCAGATAAAGGAGCTGGCATTTTAATTTTATTACCATACATATACTTATTGTAATAAACACCATCATCAAGTTCTACACCCTCTGGTGGTTCAGAATACCCTAGCAATAAGGAATAAATATAATCTGCTCCGCCTTTTCTTGCCTTAACTAGAACAGACATATCTGGTGGATAAGCACCACCATTAGCAGCTTTAGCTTCTTGCTCATTAGCATATGGCATCACGAATTTATCAGATAATTTGGCTGGTCTTACAAACATTTCTCCAGTGCTGTCCGGGCCATCTGTTACCTCAAAACTTGCAGCTATTGCTTTGGCTTCTGCTTCAGAAAATTCTGGTCCACCTTTTTCTGCCAAATTTCTATAGGTTAAATATTTCATAGAATGGCAAGATGCACATACTTCTGTATATACTTGGTAACCCCTTTGAAGTGATGCTCTATCAAATTTTCCAAAGAGACCTTTGAAAGTCCATTTAGTCTCTAAAAAAGGAGGTGATTTTTCAGCAGAGTTAGATGAATTTAGAACTATAACTGAGAATATTAATACAAAAAAAATATTTTTTAACTTTCTCACTTTATTGTTTTTTCTATTTTTTCATCACTCCTTGCTGCAGCTAAATTTGGTGAGCCTCCTAAAACTGGCTCGGTAATACTCAAAGGCAGCGGGGTGGTTTTTTCTTTCCATCCTAAAACTGGAAGAATAATTAAAAAATGCGCAAAGTAATACGCTGTAGCAACTCTTGCAATTAACAAGTACAATCCTTCAGCTGGCATCGCCCCTACATATCCTAGAATTAAAACATCAGCTACCAAGATCCAGTAGAACTGTCTAAATAACGGTCTGAAAACTGCTGATCTAACTTTTGACGTATCCAACCATGGTAAAGCAGCTAAAATTAAAATAGCTGATAACATAGCAACAACACCCATAAGTTTATCAGGAACAGATCTTAAGATCGCATAAAAAGGTAATAAGTACCACTCAGGAACTATATGAGCAGGAGTTACAAGTGGATCCGCCTCGATATAATTATCTGCATGACCTAAAATATTTGGCTGATAAAATACAAACAGCGCAAAAACAATACAAAACATTAATAATGCAAATGCATCTTTAATTACGATGTATGGATGAAACGGAACTGTATCTTTAGAAGGTTTTTTAATATCAATACCAACTGGATTGTTATTTCCAGGAACATGTAACGCCCATATGTGAAGTACTACAAGCCCTAGTATTAAAAACGGTATCAAGTAATGAAGAGTAAAAAATCTTGTTAAAGTTGGATTGTCAACTGAGTAACCACCCCATAACCAAGTTGTTATACTCTCCCCCACAAGTGGGATTGCACTAAATAAATTGGTTATTACTGTTGCTCCCCAAAAACTCATTTGTCCCCAAGGAAGAACATATCCCATAAAAGCAGCTGCCATCATTAGCAGATAAATTATAATTCCAAGTATCCAAATTATTTCTCTAGGAGATTTATATGATCCGTAAAATAAAGATCTAAAAATATGAATATAAACTGCAAGGAAAAACATAGAAGCACCATTTGCATGAACATATCTTAACAACCATCCATAATTCACATCTCTCATTATATGTTCGACACTGCTGAATGCCATATCTGCATGAGCAATGTAGTGCATAGCCAAAACTAATCCTGTAACTATTTGGGTAATTAAGCAAAAAGTTAATATCCCACCAAAAGTCCACCAGTAATTTAAATTTTTTGGTGTAGGGTAATCTGTTAAGTGATTTGCCAATGTAAGCAAAGGCAATCTATCATTAAACCATTTACCAAACTTTGAACTAGGTGTATATTCGTGATTACTCATATTTATCCAATCTTAATCGTGTTAGTATTTACAAATTCGTATTTAGGTATCTCCATATTAGTTGGAGCTGGTCCTTTTCTAATTCTACCAGATGTATCATAATGAGAACCATGGCAAGGACAAAACCAACCATCATAATCACCTTTATCTGTTAATGGTACACATCCAAGATGAGTACAAATTCCAAGCATCACTAACCATTCAGGATTTTTTGCTCTATCTTCGTCTTTTTCAGGATGCTTAAGATCATTAATATCAACTGTTCTCGCTTTTTTAATTTCATCTTCAGTTCTTCTTTTAATGAAAACTGGTTTACCTCTCCAAAGTACTGTTAAAGACTGTCCAGGTTGCATTGAACTCACATCTACTTCTGTGCTTGCTAATGCTTTTACAGAGGCATCTGGGTTCATTTGGTCTACTAATGGCCAAACAGCAGCACCTACTCCAACTGCGCCAGCAGCGGCTGTAGCAGTAAACAAGAAATCTCTTCTATTGGTCTTTTTTTCGTCTTTTTGGTCTGACATCTTTAATATTTTATATCTTTGGTAATATATGATTTCATATAATAAAAAAGAGATATTTCTATGGTAACAATGACACAGAAACCTTTAAAACACGGTCTAAAAGTAGCTCTATATCAGCCGGATATTCCTCAAAATACAGCTTCAATTATTCGAACTTGTTCTTGCCTAGGGGCTAGTTTAGAAATCATTGAACCTTGCGGGTTTTTATTTAGCGATAAAAGGTTCAAGAGAGTTGTTATGGATTATTTAGATTACAGTGAAATTAAGTTTTACAAGAGCCCTAAAGAATTCTTTGATGAAAATATTAAAAATAGAGTAGTTTTAATGACGACAAAAGCTAGCAAAGTTTATACAAAGTTTAAATTTAAACGTAATGATATATTGCTCTTTGGCAGAGAAAGTGCTGGTGTTCCAGAAGATGTACATTCTAAGGTTAATGAAAGAATTAAGATTCCAATGCTAAAAAATAAAAGATCATTAAACATTTCAATATCAGTGGCCATAGGAGCTTCAGAATTTATAAGACAGTTAGGTTAAATGGATCAATACATAAAAAAGAAATTAGCAAAAAATTGGTTTAAAACTTTACAAGAAGTGCTTTGTAGAGAAATAGAGGAAAAAGAGGGCAAAAAAACTAAATTTAAAATTACTAATTGGAATAGAAGTAAAAGTAATGATGAAGGTGGAGGACAATATAGAATTTTAGAAAACGGTAAAATTTTTGATAAAGTTGGAGTAAATTTTTCAGAAGTTTATGGAAAATTTTCAAATGAATTTAAAAATAAAGTTCCAGGCACCAAAACAAGCTCTAAATTTTGGGCATCTGGAATATCTGTTGTTATGCATATGAAAAATCCTCATGTGCCGGCAATGCATTTTAACACGAGGTATATAGTTACTTCATTTGGTTGGTTTGGAGGTGGAATGGATGTTACACCTTGTATAAAAGATAAGAAATTAGAAAATTGGTTTCATTCAGAACTAAAAAAATCATGCAATAAACATAACAAAAATTATTACAAAAAATATAAAAAGTGGTGTGATGAATATTTTTATTTGCCACATAGGAAAGAACCAAGAGGTATTGGCGGGATTTTTTTTGATTATAAAAAAAATAATTGGGAAAAAGATTTTTCTTTTGTTCGAGAAGTGGGAATAAGTTTTAAAAATATTTCTAATGAAATAATTGAGAAAAAAAATAAATTAAAATGGACAATTAAAGATAAAGAAATCCAATACAAAAAAAGAGGTAGATATGTTGAATTTAATTTATTACATGACAGGGGGACAAAATTTGGTTTACAAACTGGTGGAAATGTTGAAGCTATACTTATGTCATTACCACCAACAGCTAAATGGTAAATTATGGATAAAGAACCAATTACTACTGAAGGATTAGAAAAATTAAAAAGTGAATTAATTTTTTTAAAAGAAAAAAAGAGACCCGAAATTGTTGCAGCCATTGCTGAAGCAAGATCACATGGAGATTTGAAAGAAAATGCTGAATATCACGCTGCAAAAGAACAGCAATCTCATAACGAGGGAAGAATTCAAGAAGTTGAGGATTTAATTGCAAGAGCAAATGTAATTGATATCACCAAGATTAGTAATGATGGGAAGGTGATATTTGGATCTACAGTCTACCTTCAAAATTTAGATACAAATGAAAAAATAAATTACAAAATTGTTGGTAAAGACGAGGCAGATCTAAAACAAAAGCTTCTTTATTTTCAATCACCGATAGGAAAAGGTCTTATAGGTAAAAATAAAGGAGATCTTGTAGAGATAAATACACCAGCAGGGACAAAAAATTTTGAAATTGTAGACGTAAAATACGTTTAATTTGATAAAACTTTTTCCATATCTTTTTTTGATAAATTAAAATTATTTTCAATCCATTTCATTTCTAAATTTTTTAATTTTTGACCCAATTCCCTTCCCTCCTTTAATCCATAATCATTTATTAATAACTGAGCTTTTATTGGAAATTCTGGTTTATCTAATTTTTCAAAGTAAGTTTTTAATTCTGAAAGTTTTTTACTTTGTTTAAAATATAACAAATTGAAATCAATTAAATCGATTGTGCTAGATTTACCCTCATAATAAAATATTTTTTGTAAATCTTTCTTGTTAAAAATTTTAGTATTATCTTTATTTAGCGAATTATTTTTTAGAAAATTAATTTTATCTTTTAACTCATTGGGTAAATTATATTTATACACAAAATAGTCAGAATTGTCAGTTTCATCGATTACAAGAAAAGAAATGACGAAATTTAAACTTTTATTTTTTAATATCTTTTCTTGTGGTTTTGATAACTTGCTCAATTTTTTAAAATTTTTTAGTTGAGGGAAAATTAATGAAAATAATTCACAAGAGGTTTTATTTTTAAATAAATTTAAAAAGTTATCCAATTTGAGAATTTTTTTTAATTCATTGAATTGTCTTTCTTTTGATATTTTTCCTAAACCCTCTATATTTTTTTTAATGATTTTTATTATATTAATTTCATGATCGATTTTGCTATATTCAGTATAAAATCTTAAATATCTAATAATTCTTAAATAATCTTCTTTTATTCTAGTTTCTGGATCACCTATAAATTTAATTATTCCAACATTTAAATCTTTATGACCAGAATTTGGATCATATAAATTCCCATCTAAATCTGAATATATTGAATTTATTGAAAAATCTCTCCTTAATGAATCTTCCTTCCAATTAGTTGTGTATTCTACGACAGCATGCCTTCCATCTGTTTTTACATCTTTTCTTAATGTTGTAATTTCAAAATTTTGATCATCAATCACTGCTGTGATTGTGCCATGTTCAATTCCTGTTTCAAAAAACTTTATTTGGTTTTTATCTAAACATTGCCTAACCTGATCAGGAGTTAAATTAGTTGCAAGGTCGATATCATCTGTTTTTTCATCATTTAAAATTTTTCTTACACAACCACCAACATATCTAATCTCGCTGGTTTCATTGTGGTTATTTATTGCACCAAATATTTTATTTACTCCATTATTATTTTTTAAATCTAGAAATTTGAGATCTTTATCGCTTGAAATTTTTTTGTTTTGAAAAATTTTTTTAAGTAAAGCTTTCATAAATGGCTGGGGTGCTAGGATTCGAACCTAGGAATGGCGGTACCAAAAACCGCTGCCTTACCACTTGGCTACACCCCAAGATGTTTTTCGTATAACACAAAAAAAAAGCTTTATATAGTTTTAGAGTAAATACACCAATAGTTTTTATATTTATTTTTTAATTTTTTTTGAGCTTTTATTGCCGCATTTTTGGTTAAAAAATAACCAATTATAGTCGAACCCGAGCCTGTCATATTTGCAAAGTAAATATTATCTAAATTTTGCAAGTAACTTTTGATACTTCTTAAAACTGGATATTTATTAAAAGCTGCTCTCTCTAAATCGTTATTCGAAACTTTTAATAAATCTTGTCTGTTAATGTTTTTTGATTTATGGAATAGGCTCTTTGAAAATCCTCTGTGTTTTGCATAAATCATCTTGGTAGAACATCCAAAATTAGGCTTTATTATTAACAAATGAAAATTTAATTTTTTATTAATTTTACTTATATTTTGCCCTTGTAGGATCATTGGACTCTCATAAAGACCCAAAATTACATCTGAACCAACTTTATTTGCAATTTTAATTAAATTATTTTTTGTAGTTTTAATTATTCTTTTTTTAAATAGGTAGTTCAAAATGGATGCTGCATTCATAGATCCTCCCCCCATACCAGAAGATTGGGGTATATTTTTTTTTACTTTGATATTGAATTTTTTATTTTTAATATAATTTTGATCATTTAAGATTTTTAGTAGTTTTGAAATTGTATTTGTATTTGAAATATTTGAGGAAAATTTCCCACTAAACGATATTATATTTTTTGAACCTTGTGTCTCTTTTATTAAAATCTCATCAGCCAAATTGATCTTAGATATTAAACTTTCGATTTTATGATAACCATTTGAGTATTTATTTAAAATTTTTAAAGTTAAGTTTACTTTTGCAAATGATTTTATTTTATGAAACTTCATTTAGGAATTATTATTTAAGCCATTATATAATTTTTCCTTAACTTTAATTTTCAATTCTTCATCTGCTTCATCGCTATTTAGAGCACTTTTCCAAAAATAATTAGCTTGGATTTTTCTATTTAATTGCCAAAGAACATCTCCATAATGATCACTTGCAACAGGATCACTTGGTAACAATTCAACAGCTTTTCTTAAATATTTTTCTGCTTCAATATAATTTCCTGTCAAATAATAACCCCAACCAACAGAGTCTGTTATGTAAGGATCTTCTTCTTTCCCTTTGTAAGCTTGATTTAACATTTCTATTGCTTCTTCAATTTTATATCCTCTTTCTAACCAACTATAAGCGAGATAGTTAAGTGTATAGGGTTCGTCAGGTCTAATTTTAATTGAATTTAGCAAATCCTTATCCGCCAAATCATAATTTTTTAATCTTTCATACGCTCCACCTCTGCGATAAAGGACATCTGCATAAGCCATAGAATTTTTATCCAAATTTTTTAAGGCCAAAGTATAATAATTTATAGCCTCATCATATTTTTTAAAGTTTTTGTAAATATTTGCCAAATCATAAATCATCTTTGTCGATTTATTATTAAATTTTTCAAGATTTTTTAATATATAGTTCAAACTTGCATCATAATTTTCTTCCTCTGCTATAATTCTGGCAATCTTCTTTGTTTTGTACCAAAAAAAAATTTCATCCTTATCATCAAATTTTTCGAAAGTTTTTTTTGCTAGATCATAATTATTATTAGACTGATAGTTTTCAGCTATTAATGATAAATTAAAATAAAATTTTGGATTTAAATAATTTGAAATATTTAAATATATGTTTGAGTAATCAAATCTACTTTGAGATGAATAAAAATTAGATATAAGGAAAAAGAATTCTGCCAAAATATCATTCTCATTTTGGCATGAAAAATGCTGTGTTAATTTTGTATATTTTTTTTCATCTATCCATTTTTTTACTTGAGAAATAAGCAAACTACTTCTTAAAGGATCTATTGTATCTGCAAAATTATCAACTGTTGCAAGGTCATTATTAGACACTTCGTTACTCAAATAAAAAAAAGTATATCTAGAGTAATCACTTTGAGAATCGTTAATTAAATTTAAAAAATAATGCTCAGTTTTTTTGGAATTCAAATAACAATTTTGAAAAGCCATGTTAATCAAATCTAATTTTCCAAATTGCTCAACAATGTCAGATTTTTTATATATAAAAAGATCAATATAACTTTTTAAGCTAGAATAAATTATAAATTTGTATGAGTCGTCCTCTTTGAACCTTTCCAATTTTTTTAACTTCAAAGCTGCTTGTTTAAACTTTTTCTTCTTAATCTTATCTAAAATTAATAATAAATTTCCTTCAAAAAAATCTCCTCCAATTGAAGTATTAGAATATTTTACTTGTTTAATTGCTTTTTTAACCTGTCCATCCAAAAGTAAAGAAAATACATATTCTTGCAAAAAACTATCATGTGATTGAATTAATATTTTTGAATTTTCAAAAAACTTAAGAGCATCGTTATTTTTCTGGTTATCAAATGATAATAATGCTGAAAGATAATTTGATAGATACTTCTGGTTGAATTCTTTTTCACTCGCTGCTTTTGAATAGAGATTTGTTTGGTATAGAATTAATATTATAAAACAAAAAATTTTTAAGAACATTTTTTACTTTATGACTTTAAATGAAAAAAATCAAAATGACATATTTGATAATGATTTAATAAACGAGCTAGGTATTGAATATGAATTTAGTGATGAGCCAATAAATAGATTTAAAAATAATGCTTCTAATGAGGAAAAATCTGAAGAATTAGCAAAACTTAGAGTTGAAATAGAAAAGATTGAAGATTGTGAACTAAAAAATAGTGCAAAAAATCTTGTTTTCAGTGATGGAAATTCATCTTCAAAAATAATGATTGTAGGTGAGGGACCTGGACAAAAAGAAGATGAATTAGGAAAACCTTTTGTTGGTGATGCAGGATTGCTTTTAAATAAAATGTTGAAAGCTATTAATTTAGATAGAACCAACGTTTATATAACTAATGTTGTAAATTATAGACCTCCAAATAACAGAAAGCCTGAAATATCAGAAATAAATAGATACTCTGAATATTTAAGAAAACATATTTCGATTATAAATCCAGAAATACTTATTTTAATGGGAAGCACAGCAATGGAAGCGCTCTTCGGGAATAAAATTAAAATTTCCAAAGAGAGAGGAAAATGGAAAGAAGTAATAATAAATAATAAAATATATTTAACAATGATAACTTTTCACCCAGCATATCTGCTAAGACAATCAGAGCAAAAAAAATATTCTTGGGCCGACCTTAAAGAAATTAAAAAAAAAATAGATGAAACCGGTTTAGATATTTAAATTTAAATAATATTTTATATGAGAGAAATTATTGCTGGGGTTGATGAAGTTGGGAGGGGGAGTCTTGTAGGACCAGTTTATGCAGCTGCTGTTATTTTAAATAAAGATATTAATAGAAAAATTCTTAAAGATTCAAAAAAACTTAATAAAATTCAGAGACAATCTTTAGCTAAATATATAAAAAAAAATTCAGTTTGGGCGTTAGGATCTGCATCAATAGAGGAAATTGAAAAAAATAATATTTTAAATGCTAGCCTACTTTCAATGAAAAGAGCAATTAAGAAACTCAAATTGAAACCTAAAAAAGTTTTAATAGATGGTAATAAACCACCAGACTTAAAAAATTATGTAATTAAAACTATTGTAAAAGGTGATGAAAAAATTCCTGAAATTTCAGCCGCATCGATTATTGCTAAAGTTGAAAGAGATAAGCTAATGAAAAAGATGTCTTTTTCTTTTAAAAAATACGGCTGGGATAATAATGCAGGTTATGGAACTAAGGATCATATCAAAGCTATTAAAAAATTTGGAGTGACTAGATTTCATAGAAAAACCTTCCAACCAATACACAAGATATTGAGTCTTAAATAATAATCATAACAATTATCAATCAATAAATTCAATCACAGGTTGACGTAGACTCCTGACTGGAGTCTAATTCATAAATATAAAATGATCATTTCAGACATAAAAAATAAAATTATTAATGGAGATAGTATTAAGGAATTAAAAAAAATTCCGGCTGAAAGTTTTGATCTTATATTTGCAGATCCACCTTACAACCTTCAACTAAAAAAGGAATTAAGTCGACCTGATAGATCTAAAGTCGATGCTGTAGACGATGTGTGGGATAAATTTGATAGTTTTAAAAGTTATGATGAGTTTTCAGTTCAATGGCTTAAAGAATGTAAGAGAATTTTAAAAAAAAATGGATCTATATGGGTGATAGGAAGTTATCATAATATTTTTAGAGTTGGTTCAAAAATGCAAGATTTAGGTTTTTGGATACTAAATGATGTGATTTGGAATAAAAATAACCCTATGCCAAATTTTAGAGGAACACGTTTTACGAATGCGCACGAAACACTTATATGGGCATCAAAAAGTGAAGGCTCAAAATATACTTTTAATTATCAATCACTTAAATGTTTAAACGATGATCTACAGATGAGATCTACATGGAATTTACCTATATGTAATGGAAAAGAAAGACTTAAAAATAATGGTAATAAAGTTCACTCAACGCAAAAGCCAGAGTCTTTATTGCACAGAATAATATTAGCATCGTCTAATAAAGGCGATTTAATATTGGATCCGTTTCTTGGTACAGGAACAACTGCTGTAGTTTCAAAAAAGTTAGGTAGAAATTATTTTGGGATAGAAAAAGAAAAAAACTATTTTGAAGCTGCAAGTAAAAGAATTAAAAAAACAAAAATTATAGAAGATGAATATTTAGATACTATAAAAAATAATAGATCCAAACCAAGAGTGCCATTTGGATCTTTGGTTGAATTAGGAATTATTAAACCTGGTACTGAAATTTTTGATCAAAAAAAACAAATCAATGCTAAAATTATGATTGATGGTAGTATAAAATATCGGAAATCGGAAGGATCAATTCATAAAGTTGCTGCACAAATATTAGGTGCTGAGAGCTGTAACGGTTGGACTTTTTGGTATTATAAATCAGGTAATTCACTCAAACCAATTGATGATTTGAGGCAAAGACTAAGGCCAACTACTTAATTTCTATAAATTTTTCCAAGATAACTCTCTAGAAATTTTTTATTTTTTGATAAAAATTTCAAAATAATATTTCTAATTAATATTATTATTGGATTAGTTAAATGGAAGGCAAAATGATTTAATTTTGATCTTTTATTTACTAGTAATATTTTACTTATCTTATCTTTATAAATACTATTTGAATTTGTAATATTTTCTAAAATACCATTTGCTGTTTCAATACTTTGAGAAGCACCTTGTGCAAAAGAAGGTGGAAAAGCAAATAAAGCATCACCACTCAAATAAGTATTTTGATATTTTAGTGTGGGTAATTCAGTGCTTACAAATACAGGAAAACACTTTATATTTGCTAAACTTTCCAAATTTATAATAGAATTTTGTGAAATAAAGTCTTTTAAAGATTTTATAAATGTTTCTGAATTAAGAATATTTTTATTTTCAATTTCTTTAGTAGTTAGTTTCTTTTTGATTATAGCAACGAAATTATATTCGAGTTTTTGATTTACAGGATAAGTTACATAGTGAAAATTTGACCCCATATAAACAGAAATATTATCTTTTTCATGTTGTTTTAAATTCGCCCTTAAAGCAATGTTCCCATTAAAAATTGGGTTTAAATGATTATTTGATATTTGAGATTTTAATTTTGAAAAAACACCGTCTGCAATTACTATATAATCGAAACTTTCATTCTTATTATTCCAAGAAATCTTTATTTTTTCATTATATTCTATATTTTGAATATCGGCTTTAAATTGAATTTTTTCCTCAGGTATATTGCCAATTAAAAACTTTATTAATGTTGACCTTTTAAGTGTTGTGTAACGGTCGTTTACATTATTGAATTGCTTTAAATCAATTTCACAAATCTTTTTAATATTTTTGGCCTGGAAAAAATTAACTTTTGTTGGATAATAAACATCTGATGCTGAAATATTTTTAAATCCTACTTTATTTAACAAATTAATACTATTAACTGAAAGTTGAATACCATAACCTTCATTAAAATTAAGATAATCTTTTTTTTCAAATATTTTATAGTCTATTTCAGTATTTTTGTTTAATTCATTTGCAAGATACAAACCAGATATACCAGCCCCTACAATTGCAATTTTTTTCATTCAGATTTTGAGATGGTATAAAATATTTTTTTAGTAAATGATGGAATTATTTCTGAGCTTAATTTATCTTTTTTAATTAATATTTTATTTTTAATCTTTGGAGGTCTTTTCGAGTTATTTAACAAAATTTTCATTTCCATATTAGATAATTTTATATTAATTTTTTTATTATTTGAATAATTATACTTACTTTCTCGAACTTCAGTCATTGGAAAAATTGGCATATTTTTTAAAAATTTAAATTTATCATTTTTGACTAATAAGTAGTTATTATGTTTTTTGTAAATAGTCGCTTCGAAATATTTAGTTTTTATTTCTTTATTAAATTTGGTCAATTCAAAGTCATTTTTTTTTATAGATATACAATTTTTATTTAAAGGACATTCCATACAACTTGGATTTTTTGGTTTGCATATTAAAGCACCTATCTCCATGATTGCTTGGGAGTAATCACTAGCGCGATTGGACAGTCCAAAAAAATTAATTTTTGTTTTTAAAAAATCTTTAGATATTTCATTATGCTTTTTTAAATATAGAGTTCTTTTAAGAATTCTCTCTACATTTCCATCTAAAGGAATAGTTTTAAGGTTAAATGCTATAGACATTATTGCTTTGGATGTATATTCACCTACTCCTGGTAATTGTATTAACTTTTCATAAGATTTTGGCAACTTACCATGGAAATCTCTAACAATTATAACAGCACTTTTTTTTAGATTTCTTGCTCTTGAATAATAACCAAGACCTTCCCAATGTTTCATTAAGATCTTTTCGTCGACATTTGCCAATGATTGAAAGGTTGGAATTTGTTTTACAAATTTTTTAAAATAAGGAATAACAGTTTTTACTTGAGTTTGCTGTAACATAAATTCACTAACAAACGTAAAATATTCTTTTTGCCTCTGAGAAACTTTTTTTCTCCAAGGTAAAATTCTTTTATTATTATCGTACCAAAGTAGAATTTTATTTGGTATGTTTTTATTATTCATATGAGTCAAAAATATAATACTAAGCAGAGATATAACTCCATTCAAGGTTTAAGATCTTTTAAAGATACTTTACCCACAGAAGCAAAAAGAATAATTAGTAAAAAAGGTAAAATTTATAATGAAACTTTAGATAATTGGAAATATTTAGTAGGTAAAGATTTGTTTAAAGTAAGTTTTCCTAAGTCATATAAAAGTTCAAACAAGTTATCGGGCAGTCGTTTAAATATTTTAGTGAAGAGGGGAAATGAAATTGACGTTGAGTATTCTAAAAAAGAAATAATAAAAAAAATTAATGTTTTTTTTGGCTATCATGTTTTAGATGACATTAAATTGAATACATTTGACGGAAAAATTGAAGAAAGCCATAAAAATACCACTATTAATGCGACAAAAAATAAACATATAAAGAGCATAAATAATATTAAAAATGACAAAATAAAAAACTCACTTTTAGAGCTAAGTAAACATTTTAAAATAAAATGAAAAAAATAATTCTTGTCTCAATTTTAATTTTTTTTAATTTCATTAATGCTAATTCTGAAGTTAAACCAATTTTAGTAGGGAATGCAGACTCAAAAGTTAAGTTGATGGTTTTTGAATCTTTAACTTGCAGTTTTTGTGCAAATTTTCATAAAAATATTTATCCTAAACTAAAAGAAGATTTTATTGATAAAGGATTGATCTCAATAGAATTTAAAAGCTTCCCATTAGATATCATTGCATTTAATGCAACTAAATTAGCGCATTGTAGAAATGATGGTGAGCATGAAATTTTGCATCACCTTTATTTAAATCAAGATAAGTGGATCAAGGGAAAAAATGAATTAGAAGCAAATCAAGCAATGAAAAAATTTATTGATAATACTGAATATAATCTTGATTTTGATAAGTGCTTGGCTGATAAAAAGATAGAGGATCACATTTTAGAAGACCGAATCGAAGGTGTTAAAAAGTATAAGGTGAATGCTACCCCTACAGTCATAATTAACGGAAAAAAGTTTGAAAATCACTCAAACTACAAAAAATTAAAAAAATACATTGAAAAACTGATATAAATCAGTGAATGGAATTTAAAAAAATCCAACTAAATGGATTTAAGTCTTTTGCTGAAAAAACAAATTTCCTGATTGAAGAAGGTTTAACAGGGATAGTTGGCCCAAACGGTTGTGGCAAATCAAATATAGTGGAGTCTTTGCGATGGTGTATGGGTGAGACATCGGCAAAAAGTATGAGAGGTTCAGGAATGGAAGACGTTATATTTTCTGGAACTTCAAACAAACCATCAAAAAATATTGCAGAAGTTTTAGTGAGCTTATCAAATGACAATAAGGATGGTCCTCTACAATATAATGAGCTCGATGAAATTGAAATAAGAAGAAAAATAGAAAAAGATAAAGGCTCAAAATTTTACATAAATGGGAAAGAAGTTAGAGCTAAAGATGCTCAAATGTTTTTTGCAGATTTGTCAACAGGTGCTCATTCACCTTCGATTATTAGTCAAGGTAGAATTGGAGCATTGGTTACGGCAAAACCTTCAGATCGAAGAGCTATTTTAGAAGAAGCAGCTGGTATAGCAGGTTTACATGTTAGAAGACACGAAGCAGAATTAAGATTGGGCGCGGCTGAAAATAATTTAAAAAGGGCAGATGAATTAAGAAGACAACAGGAAAAACAATTAGCAAATTTGCAAAAGCAAGCTGAAGAGGCTGCAAAATATAAATCCATTTCAGAAGAAATAAAAAAAGTTGAGGCAGGTTTATATTATTTACGTCTTTTAGAAATTGATAATGAGATTAAAGTAGAGAATGAGATCAACAATGAGGCTGATGATCAAGTTAAGTCCTTTAATGATAAATTAGAGGATTTAAGCATGAAAATTATTGAAAAGAATAAAAATGTAAATCCTATAAGAGAAAAAAATCAAGAAAACTTGTCAAAAATTCAAAGATTAAATCTAGAGTTAAAAAGTTTAGATGAAGAAAAAGACAGGGTTAATGATGAAATACAATCAATTAGAAAGGCTTTAGGTGTAATTGATGACGATATTGTTAGAGAAAAAAGCATAATCATTGATGCAAACTCTAATGAAAAAAGACTTAGAGAAGAAAAAGAAAATTTAATTACAGTCGATTCAAAATATTATGAAACTGAAAAATTGTCAGGTTTAGATCTTGTAAATGCAAAAGGAAAATTAAAAGATGAGCAAGATAAATTAGAGAGAATACTAGAAAATCTAAACCTTGATACTCTAAAAAAGAACTCAGAAACTATTGATTTAGCAAGTGAGCAGTTAGATAAAGCAAAAGAAATGCTCTCAGAGAACAATATCAATGGTGCAACTAATTTAATAGATGAATGCAAAATAAATCTTTCATTTTTAAAAATGAAAATTAATGAAATGCATGACAACGATTTAGCGATAACAGTAACTAAGAAAAACGAAGAAATCAAAAGTCTACAAGAAGAATACGCTGAAGCATTTAGTGCAAATCAAAATATTAAAAAAGAGTCAATAAAAAGAAGTGAAAGAATTAAAATAATTGACCAAGAAATAGAAAGTTGGAAAAACTTATTGGTAAATTCTGAAAAAATGATTAATGAATTAAATAGTAGAAAAGATACTCAACAAAAAAAATTAGATAGCCTTGAAAAACAACCTCAAACACAAGCTGAAAGAAAAGGACAAATATCAGAAAGTTTAAGAATTTCTGAAAAAGAAAAAAGTGATAATGAAATATTAATAGATGAGCTAGATAAAGAGATTAACGAATTAAGAAGTAATCTAAATACAACAAAAGAAGAGTCTATTGAAATAAGAGAACGAAAGGCAAGCTCTGGAGCAACAATCGATGGTTTGAATAAAAGAAGAAATGATTTGCTAGAAAGAGTATCAACAGAACTTAATTTAAAAGAAGAAGAGATACTGAATTTTTCAAACTTAAAAGATGTATCTGAATATCCAGATACAGTAACTCAAGAGGAATTGCTTGATGAAAGAAAGAGGGAAAGAGAAAAATTAGGCTCGGTTAACTTAAGAGCAGACGAGGAGACTTCAAAATATGAAGATGAAATTAAGAAAATGGAAAAAGATAGACAAGATTTAGTTACTGCAATTATAAAGTTAAAAGAAAGTATTACTGAACTCAATCAGAAAGGTAGGGAAAGACTTCTAGATGCTTTTGAAAAAGTGAATAGAAAGTTCAATGAAGTTTATACCAAACTATTTAATGGAGGTAGTGCAAAACTAGAGCTAGTAGACTCTGATGATCCTTTAGATGCAGGATTAGAAATGTTGGTAAGTCCACCAGGAAAGAGATTACAATCAATAACTTTATTATCTGGAGGTGAACAAGCCCTGACTGCTTTATCTTTAATCTTTGCAGTGTTTCTTACTAATCCAGCTCCAATATGTGTTCTAGATGAAGTAGACGCACCTCTAGATGATGCGAATGTAACAAGATTTTGCAATCTTTTGACGGAACTAACTAAAATTACATCTACAAGATTTATTATTGTAACTCACCACGCTCTAACCATGTCTAAAATGGACAGACTATACGGCGTAACAATGCCAGAAAAAGGAATTAGCCAACTAGTTGCTGTAGATCTTCAAAAAGCAGAGAGTATGGTTGCTTAATAATGGATGAAGACCAGTTTAAAACTCGCCTAAAAATTGCAAAAAATAAAACTGACAAAGACAAAAAATCTGAAGAGGGAAATAAAGGCTCAAGTATGGGGTCAGCCTTCAAAATGAGCACGGAATTGGTATCTGCAGTAGCTGTTGGGACAATTATTGGGTTTATTTTAGACAATTGGTTTGGTACTAAACCCTGGTTAATTTTAATATTTTTTTTTATTGGTGTAATAGCTGGAATTATGAACGTTATTAGATCAGCAAAAAAAATGCAAAAATAGTAGGCAAATGGCAGCAAATCCAATGTACCAATTCAACGTGTACCGAATTGGTCCAGAAATTAAAATAAATAACATAGATATTTCATTCACAAACGCGAGTTTGTTTATGGTCATAAGTTCACTAGCAATATTAATTATTTTTAATTTAGGCACGAAAAGATCTATCATACCAAATAAAATTCAATTACTTGCGGAACTCAGTTACTCTTTTATTTCAAAAATGATAAGTGATACAGCTGGATCAAAAGCTAAGCCTTACTTTTCTTTCATATTTTCTTTATTCATGTTTGTTTTATTTTGTAACATGTTTGGGATGATACCATACTCTTTTACTGTCACTAGCCACATCATTGTGACTTTTGTATTAGCAGCATTTATATTTATAGGAGTAACAATAATTGGATTTATTAAACATGGACTTGGATATCTAAAACTTTTTGTGCCAAGTGGAGTTCCAATGGTTTTATTGCCATTAATAGTTGTTATAGAAATAATTTCATACTTAAGTAGACCAATTAGCTTATCAGTTAGATTGTTTGCAAATATGATGGCAGGCCATACGATGATGAAAGTTTTTGGAGGTTTCGTAGTTAGCTTAGGAATTGTTGGGGGCTGGCTACCACTAGGTTTTTCAGTTGCATTAACAGGTTTGGAGATATTAGTTGCTTTTCTTCAAGCATATGTATTTGCAATTTTAACATGTATCTATTTGAATGATGCATTAAATTTACACCATTAATTAACATAAGGAGGATATAATGGAATTAGAAGCAGCAAAAATGATAGGAGCAGGACTAGCAGCAATTGCACTTGCGGGTGCAGGAGTTGGAATTGGGATAATTTTTGGAAATTATCTTTCAGGTGCAATGAGAAATCCATCTGCGGCTCAAAAGCAGTTTCCAAACTTGCTACTAGGCTTTGCATTAGCGGAGGCTACTGGTTTATTTGGATTAGTTGTTGCATTAATTATTCTTTTTGCATTTTAATTAATGTTGAAAAAGATAATTTTTCAATTTTTAGCTTTAAGTCTTATCTTTACTTATAGTGCTCAAAGCGCTGAAAGTGGGGGTATGCCCCAGCTTAATCCCGAGTTTTGGATATCTCAAATTTTTTGGTTAGTACTTACTTTTGGATTGTTGTTTATAATTTTATCTAAGTTCATACTACCAAAGATTAGTAACAATCTTGAAACCAGAAAATCACAAATCTTAGAGAATATCGAAACTGCAGACAAGCAACGGGAAGAAACTGAAAAAAAAGTTAAAGAATTTGATAAAATTATCAATGATACAAAAGTCGAAGCAAAAAACTTCTTTAATATTGAAAGACAAAAAGTTTTGGACGATATAAACAATAAAAGATTATCTTTAGAAAAGGATATCGAAAAAGAAATAATAAAAGCTGAAGAAGAAATAGACCAATTAAAAAAAACTTCTCAAGAGAAAGTTACTAAAATTGCAATTGAGACATCCTCCGATCTAGTTAAACAATTAATTGGTGAAGATATAAATAAAAGTAGTCTTTCAGCCATAGTTGAAGATCTTTCTAAAAAAGAAATGGAAAAAAATAATGGCATTTGATGCAACATTTTGGGTAGCAGTATCTTTTGTAATATTTTTTGGGGCGCTAATTTATTTAAAAGTTCCACAAAATGTTAATAATTTATTGAGCAAAATGATTACTGATATCAAAAATGAAATTGATGAAAGTGAAAAACTCCGAGCTGAATCTAAAAGACTATTGGATGAGGCGCAAAAGAAGCTAGATACTGCAAAAATTGAGAGTGAGAAGATTATGCAGCAGTCAAAAGATGAAACTGAAAGATTTGTAATTGAAATGAATGATAAATTTCATAAATCAGCTGAACTCAAGAAAAGTCTAGCAGAAACTAAAATCTCTCAAATGAAAGATAATGCAATTAAAGAAATTAAAGATACATCAATTAATATTGCTGTAGAATCTGTAAAAAAAATTATTACTACATCTGTTGATAAGTCTAAACTTGACAACTTGTTTAATAAAAATCTTGAAGAAACAAAGACAGAATTAAAGAAAATCAGTTCTTAAACTAAGATAGTTTATCAAATTTTATAAAAATAATGTAAATTAAGAAATATGAATTCCATTGTAATTGGATCAGGTTTTGGTGGTATGGCGGCAGCTCTTAGACTTCGAGCAAAAGGTCATAAAGTTACTTTAATTGAAAAACAAAAAGATTTAGGTGGAAGAGCGAGAGTATTTAAAAGTAATGGGTTTACTTATGATGGTGGACCAACTGTAATAACCGCTCCTTATTTAATTTATGAAATTTTTAAACTTTTTAATAAAAATCCAGATGATTACATAAAAATAAAAGATTTAGATACTTGGTACAGATTTGTTTTCGAAGATGGAAGCCATTTTGATTACTCAGCCGATGAAAAGAAAATGGAAGAACAGATTGCAATAATTAATCATAAAGATGTAGTGGGTTACAGAAATTTACTTAAATTTACAAAAAAAATATTTGATAAGGGTTATTCAGAATTATCAGATGTGCCATTTGATAAACCTTCATTTATGTTTAAGCAAATTCCTGCATTGCTAAGTTTAAAAAGTTATAAATCTGTTTATTCTTTGGTTAGTGGTTTTATTGAAAACGAAAAACTAAGAAGGCTATTTAGTATGCACCCATTATTGGTGGGTGGGAACCCTTTTACAACAACTTCTATATATGGATTAATTTTATATTTAGAAAAGAAATGGGGAATTCATTATTCTATGGGAGGGACAGGACAAATCATAAAAGGATTTGAGAAATTGATGTTAGAAGAAGATGTTACAATTATTAAAGGTAAAGAAGTAAAAAACTTACTTACAGAAAATAAAAGAGTTGTCGGGGTTGTGACAAGTGAAGATGAGGAAATTAAAGCAGATAACGTAGTTTGTAATGCAGATCCTCCCGGTGTTTATTCAAAAATGCTAAATAATAAAAAGTATAACACCTTATTTAATTGGAAGATAAATAGAATGGAATATTCAATGGGTTTGTTTGTTTATTATTTTGGAACAAAGAAAAAATACGAAAATGTTGAACATCATACTATAAAGTTTGGCGATAAGTACAAAGAACACTTGGATGATATATTTGTAAACAAAAAATTAAATAACGATATAAGCTATTACCTACATAGACCCACCGCAACAGATTCAAGTATGGCACCAAAAGACCATGATTGCTTTTATGTATTAGTGCCTGTACCTAATAATAAATCAGGAATAAACTGGTCAATCGAAGGAGAGAATCTAAAAAAACTTGTGATAGATAAAATGGAAAAAAGTTTATTACCTAACTTAAGAGAAAATATTGTAGATGATTTTTATTTAACTCCTGATTATTTTGAGAATGAATTAAACACAAAATATGGCTCTGGTTTTTCAATTCAGCCAAAATTTTCTCAATCAGCATACTTTAGATTTCATAACAAATCTGAGGTTTATGACGGTTTATATTTTGTTGGAGCGGGCACTCATCCTGGAGCTGGTGTTCCAGGAGTCCTATCATCCGCAAAGGTCTTAGATAAAATTTTGTAATGAATGAACAAAATTATTTGTCGATATACGCTAAATCTTTTAATTGGGCAGGTTTCTTTTTACCAAAACAAGTCTACTCTGATTGCTCTAATTTGTACGATTTTTGTAGATACATAGACAATATAGCAGATGAAAAAGGTGATCTTGATACGAAATTAAAAAATTTCAATACTTTCAAAGAAGATTTCAAATTAAAAAATGAAAATAACCAAATAATTAAAAATATGTGGGCATTAATAAACAAATTTGGAATATCACAAAAAATAATTGATGATTTATTCGATGGCGTAGAGGCTGATATAAAATCAAAAGTAGAAATCAACACTGACAAAGATCTATATGTTTATTCATATAGAGTAGCTGGAACAGTTGGATTAATGATGGCAAAAATTTTAAATGTCAAAGAAAGATCAGCACTTTTAGGAGCGATTGACTTAGGCATTGCAATGCAATTAACTAATATTTCAAGAGATGTTATTGAAGATGAAAGCAATAATAGGTTTTATATAAAAAAGAATTTTGATGAAATTAAAAGAATTCTAAAAATCGCTGACAAATTTTATAATAATTCTTTTATATCAATTAAAAAAATTCCATTCTTTTTAAGATTTTCGATTTTGGTTGCAAGACGAGTATATAGACAAATCGGAAATGAAATCTTAAAAAAAGGAAACTTAGAAAATTATATTAAATCAGGAAAAATTTATGTAAACAATTTGGGAAAAGTCTTACATACCTTGCTATCTATTGGTGATTTAATTAAATTATATTTTGTAAAAGAAGATAAAAAACTTACAATAAAAGAGCATGAGATAATAATGCAAGATATCGAGTATAATGAAAGATTTTGATTACATAATTATTGGAGGTGGCTGTGCAGGTTTAACATTGGCTTATGAGTTAGAGTATCACGATAAACTTAAAAATAAGACTTTAGCAATTATTGAAAAAAGAGACGAATATAAAAGAGATAAAACTTGGTCATATTGGAAAACTGTACCTCACAAGTTTGATGACTGTGTAAAAAAAAGATGGAAAGATTATACAATCAATTTTAAAGGAAATGTTGAATATAAAGATTGTAAAGAAACTCCTTATGAAAGTATTGATAGTGGACTATTCTACAAAAAAATTTTAAATAAAATCAATAAAAATCCTAATATTCAATTCTTTAAAGATATTAGTGAAGTAAATACAGAAAACGCAATTTTATTTAACAGTTTGCCAAATCTTGAGAATAAAGATTCTAATTTATGGCAACACTTTCAAGGTGTAGAGATTGAAACTGAAAAAGATTTTTTTGATGATCAAATAATGAATTTAATGGACTTTGATTGTGATCAAAAAAAAAGTGTTCATTTTTTCTATACACTACCCTACTCAAAAAAATCAGCTTTAATCGAAACTACGTGGCTTTCAAAAATGGAAGATGATAGTGAAAAAGATTATGATAAACAAATTACTGATTACATCGAAAACACTTTAAAATTAAAAAAATATAAAATTAATTATAAAGAAGTTGGAGCTATACCATTATTTTATCCAAAATTTCAAAATAACAAAAATACGATAAATATTGGAACTGCTGGAGGTATGACGCGTTTGAGTACTGGCTATACTTTCCTAAATATCCAAGAACAAGCAGAATATATTACCCAAAACATTGATAAAATAACCCAAACTAGAGCTTTCAATATAAAAAGTAAGTATAAGTTTTTAGATAATGTTTTTTTGAAAGTCCTAGCTGAAAAGCCAGAAATCATGCCAAATATTTTCTTCAAAATGTTTAAAAGCAAGTCAAAAACAGTAATAAATTTCCTTTCCAATAAAAGTAATATTTTCGAGGACTTATCCATTATATTAAAGATGCCAAAATGGATTTTTATTAAAGCTGTATTTAAATAATGATCAACAAAATAAATTTTTTTCATTCTATTATTTTTTTTAATATCTGTATTTTTTTTTCTGCCTTTGAGGTATTGAGAGATAATTCATTTATAGTTTTTAGTTTTTTTTTAATTCTTACAATTGGTATCTCTCACGGTGCGCTGGATCATGAAAAGGGTAAAAAACTTTTAAAAATTTATAAAATTAAAAATACAGAAGTGTTCTATATAACTTATTTAGGTATTGCTATTTTTATTATTTTAATTTGGATTTTAAGTCCAATATTATTGCTTTCGCTTTTTTTAATAGTTGCAGCATATCATTTTGGCAAAGAGGATAGTGACTTTATCGAAACAAAAAATGCTAATTTTTTAGAAATTTTTTATTTCATTAAAGGATCATTGGTTATTTCAGCACCTTTACTGTTTCATAAAGCTGAGACAATCGAAATTTTTAAAATGTTAAACTTTTCAATAGACGAAAATATTGTGGCTAATAATTTTTTAATTCCTTTAGTTATATTATCGGTGCTAAGTAATTTTCTTATATATAGAGGTAATAATAATGATTTAAGATCAATTCTTTTTTTAGATAGTTTTTCAATAATTATTTTAAACTATTTTTTTAACCCTATATTGGCTTTCACAATTTATTTCTGCTTTCTTCATTCTATAAGACACTCACTAAGTTTAATTAGTGAAATAAATAAAAATTTGATGAAAGGATTTCCAATCTTTTTACGAAAAATTATTCCACTTACAGTAATTACAGCAATAATGTATTTAATAGTTTTTTATTTTATTTCAGAAAAATTTGGTATAGATGAAAGTATTATTAAAATAATATTTGTTGGATTGGCTTCATTGACCTTTCCTCATATTTTACTTGAATTCATGGTAGAAAAAAAATGAAAAATAAAACTATAAATCTAATTGGATGGATATTGTTCATTATATCTTCAATTGGTTTCATTATCTCAAGTATAGGAAGTTTTTGGGCCATGTTTGGAAGCCTATTTTTTTTTATTGCTTGTATTGTATTTTTAATTCCGTTTTTTAAAAAGGATGAAAATGAGTAACAAAAATTTAAAAATTTATTTAGCTGCACCAAGAGGATTTTGTGCAGGAGTTGATAGAGCAATTGAAATTGTAAAAAAGAGTATAGATAAATTTGGTGCTCCAGTTTATGTAAGACATGAAATTGTACATAATAAACATGTTGTAGAAAGTTTAAAAAAGATTGGAGCAATATTTGTTGAAGAATTAGATGAAATCAAAGATAAGTCTAGACCAGTTATATTCTCGGCACATGGAGTGCCAAAATCTGTCCCAGAGGAAGCTTCTAATTTAAATATGATGTTTGTGGATGCAACGTGTCCTCTGGTATCTAAAGTTCATAGAGAAGCAGAAAACTTAAACAAACAAGGTCATCATATATTATTAATAGGACACAAAAACCATCCAGAAGTCATAGGAACTATGGGTCAATTACCAAAAGGTTCAATAGATTTGATTGAAAACACTGAGGACGCAAATAAGTATGAAAATGTCTCAAATAAACAGCTATCTTTCATAACTCAAACAACACTCTCTGTAGATGATACCAAAGATATAATTGCAGCTTTAAAATCTAAATATCCAGATATTAAAGAGCCTAAAAAAGATGACATATGTTATGCAACAACAAATAGACAATCAGCAGTTAAAGAAATAGCAGATAAATGTGATATGTTTTTTGTAATTGGAAGTAGGAATTCATCTAACTCGGTAAGATTAGTTGAGGTTGCTAAAAACTCTGGTTGTAGTTCTGCTGAGTTAATACATTCAGAAAGTCCAGTGCCAATAGATAAGATTAAAGAATGTAACACAATTGGAATTTCATCAGGTGCTTCAGCACCAGAAATACTTGTTGAAAAATTTATAGCAGAGTTAAAAGATCAATTTACAGTCAACATAGAAGAAGTAGAAATCGTAAAAGAAAATATTACTTTTAAAATTCCTGGAAAATTAAATTAATGGCTGTTTATACTAAAATTAATAATAAGCAGATAAAATCTATCGAGAAAAAATATAAAATTGGAAAAATTATAAATTATTTAGGCATAAAAAAAGGTATCGAAAATACCAACTTCCTTTTGAAGACAAAGAAAAATAAATATATTTTAACTATTTACGAAAAAAGAGTTCAGAAAAAAGATCTTCCATTTTTTGTTAATCTTATGTCTGGTCTATCTAGATTAAAAGTAAAATGTCCAGTCCCTATAAAAGACAAAAAAGGTAAATATTTATTTAATTTAAAAAATAAAAAAGCTTGTATTGTCAGTTTTTTAGAAGGAAAAGATAAAGATCAACTAAATAGTAAAGATTGTTTTATAGTTGGAAAAAATGCAGCACTTCTTCATAAAGCTTCAAAAAAATTGAAATTATATAGAAAAAATTCTCTATCGATAAATTCATGGGGATCAATTCTGAATAAAATAGACAATAAAATTAATAAATTGTCAAAAAACTTAAAAGATTTAATGAAAGATGATTTGAGAGATCTAAAAAAAAAATGGCCTAAAAAGATGCCAAATGGAATAATTCATAGCGATCTTTTTATTGATAATATTTTTTTCAATAGAGGTAGATTTCACGGATTTATAGACTTTTACTTTTCAGCTAATGATTTCCTATCTTATGAATTAGCAACCTGCATTAACGCTTTATGTTTTAAAAAGAAAAATAGAAAATTTGTATTAGACAAAAAAAGATCCTCAAATTTATTAAAGGGCTACCAATCTGTTAGAAAGTTAACTGAAATTGAAAAAAAAAATTTAAATACATTATGCAGAGGATCAGCTTTAAGATATCTTTTAACTAGATCCTATGATTATTTAAATACTCCTAAAAATGCTGTCATTAAAATTAAAGATCCAAAGGAGTATATAGATAAGTTAAACTTTCATAGAAATCTGAGTACATTTAAGGATTATTCTTGATGATTAAAATCTACACAGATGGATCATGCATTGGAAATCCAGGAAATGGTGGTTGGGCTGCAATTATTATTGAAAATGGAAAGAAAACTCAAATTAAAGGAAGCAAAAAAGAAACAACAAATAATCAAATGGAATTACTTGCCCCCATTAAAGCTTTAAAAAAAATTCCAAAAGGAAGCAAGGTTCAAATATTTACAGATTCTAAATATGTAAGATCTGGAATAACTGAATGGATACATAATTGGAAAAAAAATGGTTGGAAAACAGCAAATAAAAAAGAAGTTAAGAATAAAGAACTATGGACTGAATTAGATAATCTATCAAATACTTTTGAAATTAAATGGAGCTGGGTAAAGGCACATTCAACAGATGAACTTAATAATGAAGTGGATTTATTGGCAAGGTCCTCTGCCACAATTTAGGTACACCTGGCAGCAGAACTGCCCTACTAATTATAATAAATCTAAAACGCCCTCTGCTGAGGATAAACCACATTGTTTAGTTTCTTTCTCAACTTGAATATTAACTACTTCTAAGTTTTGAATAACCATTGCATAACGATTTGAACGAATACCCATTCCTTTTGAATTTCTATCTACTTCAGCGCCAATTGCTTTCGTAAATAATAGATACGGATCTGATAACATTGTAATTTTGCCTCCAGCATTATTCGCTTCTCCCCAGGCATTCATAACAAATGGATCATTCACAGATAAACAAAATATTTTTTCTATTCCTTTTGATTTAATTTTATCTGCATTACCTACATATCCAGGAAGATGGAGTTTTGAACAAGTTGAGGTAAAAGCGCCAGGCAATCCAAATAAAATAACTTTACCATTTCCTAAAATATCTCTAATTTTTCTAGTTTGTGGTTCACCATCTATTAGATGGAAAATTTCTATATCAGGGATTTGATCTTTTATTTTTAATTTCATATGGAATTAATTACATAATCTTTAACTTTATTTATATCATTTGATATAACTTCAAATTTTTCTTCTTTATCATAAACATATTTAAGACTATCTGGTAATTCTTCAGTTTTTGAGATTGCATCTTCTATTGCTTTTGGAAACTTACATGGGTGTGCTGTAGATAAAACAACGCAATTTTGTTCCAGTCCAAGTTTTTTTGCAGCACCAATTCCAACTGCAGTATGCGGATCAACTACAACTTTATATTCTTTATTTATATCTTTTATCATTTGGATAGTTTCATTTTCATCTAACATTTCAGACGTAAAATTCTTTTTTATTTCATCTAAGTCACTATTATCAATTTGATAAGTATTATTTTTTATCTTACTCATCACATCTTTTGTAACTTCTGAATTACAGTCTTTAACATCGTATAAAAGTCTCTCAAAATTACTTGCTATCTGGATATCCATGCTAGGAGTATTTGTTTCCTCGACTTTCTTTTGAGTATAATCCCCGCCAGAAATTGCTCTATGAAGGATGTCATTTTTGTTAGTAGCTACAATAAGTTTATCAATTGGAAGACCAAGTTTTTTTGCTAGATAACCAGCATAAATGTCTCCAAAATTTCCAGTCGGAACGGAGAAAGACAGTGGCTGCCCATTGCCTATTTTAAAATAAGCATAAAAATAATAAACAGCTTGAGCAACAATTCTTGCCCAATTTATTGAATTAACACCCGACATATTAATAGAGCTAGAGAATTTTTCATCATTAAACATTGCTTTAACTAAATTTTGACAGTCATCAAAGTTTCCCTCGATAGCAATATTAAAAACATTTTTTTCTTCATGGATTGTCATCAGTCTTCTTTGCACTGGTGAAATTCTGTTATTTGGATGTAATACAAAAACATTTAAATTTTTTTTTCCTTTTAAAGCATCGATAGCAGCTGCACCTGTGTCTCCTGATGTTGCTACAATAATATTAATTTTAGCTTGATCATTTCCTAAATGATATTGATAGAAATTTCCTATTAATTGCATTGCAATATCTTTAAAAGCAAGTGTTGGGCCGTGATAAAGTTCTAAAACTTTTAAATTTCCTAAATCAGAGATTTTTACAACATCGTCTGCTCTAAATTTTGAATAAGATTTTGATACCGTGGAAATTAACTCTTCTTTAGTCATAAAATCACCAATAAATGGGAAAATTATTTCGGCTGCTAATTTATTATAATTAAGACCACTTAGTTTGCTTAATTCATCTTTACTAAATGGTTTGATTGACTTTGGAACAAAAAGACCTCCATCATCAGCTAAACCTTTCAAAAATACGTTTTTAAATGAAAAATGATCTGAATTGTTTCTAGTGCTTATATATTCCATCAGTAATTTTTTTTTCTAAAATATAAATATATTAAAAAAATAGAAACAGCTAATGAAAACCATGTTAGAGCATACTTTAAGTGGTTGTTTGAAATATTGGCTCCAATTTGTTTTGACTGAGGATAAATTCCTTCCTGCTTGCTAATATTGTTGATAATGAATGGAGAAAATTCTTTACCTGTATAGGTCAATAAATCTTCATCTTTAAGCGTGAACCAATAATTCTTATTTACGTCATTATCTGGCTTGAAATAATTAAATTTGCTTTTTAATTTTAAAACTCCCTCAAATTTACTTTCATTTGAAACATATTTTTTAGATTTAAGGTCTCTTGGAACCCAACCCCGATTTATTAAATAGCTTTTATTGTTAATGCTAACAGGATTTACAATGTCAAATCCTGGCTCTCCTTTTTCATTTAAGGAATATAGATAAATTATTTTTGAATTATCTAGTATTCCTTCAAATTTTACTTTTTTAAAGTTAATTGGATTACTTCCATTAAATTCTACTGGATCACTTTTTAAAGATTGATCAATTGAATTTATTAAATCAAGCTTCCAATTTAGTCTAACTATTTGCCAAGTACCTAATGCCAAAAAAACTAAAATAAAAAAGTATACAAAGATTGAAAAAGATAGCTTATTTTTCAAGAACTATTAACTTCCCCAAATGTAAATAGCTGCAAATAAGAACAACCAGACGACGTCAACAAAGTGCCAATACCAAGCAGCGGCTTCGAAACCAAAGTGATGTTCTTTAGTAAAATGTCCTATTTTACCTCTCCATAAGCACACGGCTAAGAAAATAGTCCCAACTAAAACATGGAAACCATGAAAGCCTGTGGCCATATAGAATGTAGCTCCATAAATATGACCCGAAAAACTAAATGTAGCGTGTTGGTATTCGTATATTTGCAATAACGTAAAGAATGCTCCTAAAATTACTGTACAGATTAGACCATTTATAAATCCTTTTCTATCATCCTCTAATAAAGAATGGTGTGCCCAAGTAACTGTTGTACCAGATAAAAGTAGGACAAGAGTATTTATAAGTGGGATGTCCCATGGATCAAAAGTTTCAATATCTTTTGGTGGCCATACATTTCCCATAAATTCATTTGGAAACAAACTTGCATCAAAGTATGCCCAAAACCATGCAACAAAAAACATTACCTCAGAAGCAATAAATAATGTCATTCCATATCTGTGATGAATTTGAACAACAGGTGTATGATGACCTTTGTGCTCTGCTTCGATTACAACATCTCTGAACCACATAAATGCACAATAAATTATAAGTAAAAAACCTAAAACCATTGCCCACATAACTTTACTGTGAAAATAATAAACAGATCCAACAGCTGTAACTAGTGTTGCTATAGATGTGGCTAAAGGCCAAGGACTAGGGTCAACTAAATGATAATCATGTTTTTGACCTGATGCAGACATTTATTTTAACTCTCTTTTTTTTCGTTTTTATAATATTCAGATGAGAAAAAAGTATATGACATAGTAACATCTTCAACTCTAGATGTTTTTGGATCATTTACTAATTCTGGATCTAGGTAAAAAACTAGGGTGTAACTTGCCTTCTCCCCTGGATCTAATGTTTGTTTTTCAAAGCAAAAACAGCCTAATTTATTAAAATATGCTCCAAATGATGACGGAGAAACATTATATGTAGCTACAGCAGATGAAATTTCATCTCCGGTGTTTTCCACTTCAAATTTAATTCTGTATACCTTGCCTGGCTGAACATCCATTGTTTTTTGATCAACATCAAAATTCCAATCAAGAGCACTGTTAACGTTAGTGTCTAATCTTACATTTATTTTTTTATCTAAAACTATATTAGGAGCCTCTTTAGATATTTGTGTTGTTCCACCAAAGCCAGTTACTCTGCAAAATAAATCATACAAAGGCACAGCTGCAAAAGATAATCCCAACATAAAGACAAAAATTCCTGCAAGAATTAGTGGAGTTAAAGTATTTTTTTTAATCATAGAGGTCTTTCAAATACTCCAATATTAAATAATGTAAAAATGAATAAGAAAATTATA
This sequence comes from uncultured Pelagibacteraceae bacterium, assembly GCA_902527605.1. GTDB lineage: Bacteria > Pseudomonadota > Alphaproteobacteria > Pelagibacterales > Pelagibacteraceae > Pelagibacter. The sequence goes on from CABZPQ010000003.1 coordinate 70,357, forward strand.
AATGCAACCAAACCAACTGCTGTCCATAAATTTTTCTTTTTTAATTTCTGATCTTTGACTATCATAAAACTTTATCCACTAAGAAAAAAACAAATATTAAAAATAAGTAAATAATTGAATAGCTGAAAATATGTCTAGCTTTCTTTATGTTAAATTTTCCAACTTTATAGTTGTAAAGCTGGTAGCAAATTAAATTATAATAAAATGTAAGTAGTAAGCTAAGTGTTAAGAATACTTCACCAACAAATCCAATGTAATATGGGAAAACAATTGTAGGTATCATTAACAAAGAATAAATTAGAATATTCTTTTTAGTATCCTGAATTCCATTAGTTACTGGAAGCATTGGAATACCTGCTTTTTTATAATCATCAGCTTTGTATAAGCTTAATGCCCAAAAGTGTGATGGTGTCCAAAAGAAAATTATTAAGAAAAAAGCAATCGACTCCAACGAAATAGAATTTGTTGCTATTGCCCATCCAATTACTGGTGGTAAAGCTCCTGATGCTCCACCTATAACAATATTTTGAGGAGTTTTTCTTTTTAACCAGATTGTATAAACAAATACGTAAAATAAGATCGTAAACAATAATAGAAATGCTGATAAAGCATTTGTAACAAAGTATAAGCTTACAACTGATATAACTGAAAGAGATGTTCCAAAATATAATGCTTGGTTTCTGTTCAGCTTTCCTCTTGGAATTGGACGTAAGCATGTTCTAGACATTAATTTATCTAAGTCAGCTTCATACCACATGTTAAGTGCTCCTGCTGCTCCAGCACCAAAGGCTACAATTAATATCCCAATCACTGATTGTTGAAACGAAACTGAAGTAGGAGCTGTTAATAGACCAACTGCACAAGTGAAGATAACAAGAGACATTACCCTTGGTTTCATTAATTTTAATAATTCAGGAATTATACCTAATTCGTAATATGATTTTTTTACTTTAGAATACGTCGTAGCCATTTTAATTTTTATATCTTAAGACGTTACTAACTACTAGATTTTTCAGTACCTTCATAATCTTCAAACTTTGGTAATTCATCAAAAGTATGAAAATTTGGTGGCGATGGAACTGTCCACTCTAATGTTGTGGCCCCTTCTCCCCATGGGTTTTGTGCTGCTTTTTTCTTTTTTGCAAATGCGTAGATTAAATTAGCAAAAAATACTACTAAACCTACGACTGAAATATATGAACCGATTGAAGAAATATAATTCCAATCAGCAAATGCATCTGGATAATCAGCGTATCTTCTTGGCATTCCAGCTAATCCTAAAAAGTGTTGTGGAAAGAAAACTAAATTTACACCAATGAAAGTTAACCAAAAATGAAGTTGACCCATCCACTCAGAATATTCATACCCTGACATTTTCCCAAACCAATAATAGAAGCCTGCAAATATTGCAAAAACAGCCCCTAAAGATAGTACATAGTGGAAGTGAGCTACAACATAATAAGTATCATGCAATGCAGTATCTACTCCAGCGTTTGCCAGAACAACACCAGTTACCCCTCCAACTGTAAATAAAAATATAAATCCTAAAGCCCAAACCATTGGAGTTTTAAATGATATAGATCCTCCCCACATTGTAGCTATCCATGAAAATATTTTTATTCCTGTTGGAACAGCGATGATCATTGTTGCCGCTAAAAAATACGCTTTAGTATCAGTATCTAAACCAACTGTATACATGTGGTGAGCCCAAACAACAAAACCTACTATTCCAATTGCTACCATCGCATAAGCCATTCCTAAATATCCAAAAACTGGTTTCTTTGAAAAAGTAGATACTATATGACTGATCATTCCAAATCCTGGTAATATTAAAATGTAAACTTCTGGATGACCAAAAAACCAAAATAAATGCTGGAATAATGTTGGGTCTCCACCTGTTTGTGCATCAAAAAATGCTGTACCGAAATTTCTATCTGTTAGAAGCATAGTTATTGCTCCCGCTAATACTGGTAACGAAAGTAATAATAAAAATGCTGTAACTAAAATTGACCATGCAAATAATGGCATCTTATGCAAAGTCATTCCAGGAGTTCTCATATTTAAAATAGTTGTAATAAAATTAACTGCTCCTAAAATTGAAGAAGCTCCTGCGACGTGTAAACTCAAAATTGCTAAATCCATTGCTGGACCTGGTTGACCTGCAGTAGAAGATAGAGGTGGATAAATCGTCCAGCCACCACCAACACCTTGTGCACCTGGAGGTCCATCTACAAAAATTGATGAAAGTAATAAAATAAATGCAACAGGCAATAACCAAAAAGAAATATTATTCATTCTTGGAAATGCCATATCTGGTGCTCCAATCATTATCGGCACGAACCAGTTTCCAAAGCCACCAATCATCGCTGGCATCACCATAAAGAAAATCATTATTAATCCATGACCTGTAACCAAAACATTATAAAGATGGTAGTTACCACCTAAAACATCATCACCAGGATGCATTAATTCCATTCTCATCAAAACTGAAAAAGCTGTTCCAATAACTCCTGCAATAATTGCAAAAATTAAATACATTGTTCCAATATCTTTATGATTTGTAGAATATGCCCATCTCTTCCAACCTGTTGGAGTATGATGATCGTGAATATGTGATGCTTCTGAACTCATTTTTATTTACTCGCTACTAGTTTTTTATTAATTAAATTTTCATCTTTTGCAAATTTTATCTTCGCCTCTGAAAGCCAAATTTGGTAATCTTCTTCTGAAACTACTTTAACTTCAATTGGCATAAAAGCATGTTTAATTCCACATAACTCAGAACATTGTCCGTAATAAGTTCCAACTTTTTCAGCTTTGAACCAAGTTTCATTTACTCTTCCTGGCATCGCATCCCTTTTAACTCCAAATGCTGGTAATGCCCATGCATGAAGCACATCATTTGCTGTAATTAAAACTTTAACTACTCTATTTACTGGAACAACGACTACATTATCTGTTGCTAACAATCTTGGCTGACCTTCTTTTAAGTCCTTCTCTTCGATCATATAAGCATCAAAAATTATATTTTCATCTGGGTACTCGTATCCCCAATACCATTGATATCCAATTGCTTTTATAGTTACATCAGCTTTAGGAATTGCATCTTGTGAATATAAAACTTTAAATGACGGAACTGCCATCACGATCAAGATTAAACAAGGAACTAATGTCCAAACAATTTCAACTAAAACATTATGTGTTCTTTTAGATGGATTAGGATTTCTCGATGCTCTAAATCTTACCATCACATAAAGCATTAAAAATAAAACAAACGCACTTATAGCAACTATGATAGGTACTAACATATAGTCATGAAACCAAACTATATCTCTCATAGTTTGCGATGCAGGCTCTTGGAAACCTAATTGCCAATTTTTTGGTTGGTTTGCAAACACCTCAACTGAGTAAATTAATGCTATAAAAACAAAAAATAGTTTCTTCATTTGTTTTCTATATAGATCGAAAATATTATAAAAAATACTAGAGAATTCGCGACAATTTATCAATTTTGCAAATAATTGATCACAGATAAGGCGGATATAACCGCAGTTTCAGACCTTAAAATGTTATCGCTTAGTTTTATTGATTGAGACCCTTTAAAGTTTAGAATCTTTTTAATTTCTTCAGCTGAATAATCCCCTTCAGGTCCAATTAAAAGACAATTTGGTTTTGAATTAGAAATTTTAATTTTTTTATTATTCGTATTTAAATCTCCAAAAATTAAATTGATATCTGAATTGTTAGACAGGAATTTATCTAATGATTGAGGTTTTTCAATTGAGGGAATATTTATTCTATTACTTTGTTCACACGACTCTATAATTATTTTATTTAATCTCTCATTATTTACTTTTCTAACAATTGTCCTTTCAGAAATAATTGGTACAAATTTTGTTACTCCAAGCTCAGTTGCTTTTTGTATCATGAAGTTAAAATAATTTGATTTAATGGGTGAGAAGGCTAACCAGATTTCTTGCTCTTTATCTTTTTGTCTTAATTGTTCAACAACCTTAAAATTTAAGCTGTTTTTTGAAATTTCAGTTACAATTGACTTCCATTCTCCAGATTTATTAAAAACTGAAAAGGTTTCTCCTTGTTTAATCCTCATTACTTTCAATAAATAATGTGACTGAGACTTAGTTAAATTAGTTTCTAAATTAATTGATAATTTTTCTGGATAAAATATTCTAATATTGCTCATTATATTTAAATTAATTTATGAAAAAAATTAAAGCAATCATATTTGATGCATACGGCACCCTATTTGATGTTAATTCTGCAGCTGAAAAATGTAAGGAAAAATTAGGAGATAAATGGGAAGGATTTGCTAATTATTGGAGAACTACACAGCTTGAATATACTTGGCTTAGAAGTTTAATGAGAAGACACAAAGATTTTTGGCAAATCACTGAAGATAGTTTGGATAAATCTATGAATTTTTACAATATTGATAATTCAATGAGATCAGAACTATTAAATTTATATAAGGTGCTTTCACCATTTACAGAAGTAAGGGATGCTTTAAAAAAATTAAAACAATCAAATTATAAATTAGCAATTCTATCAAATGGTACACCTGACCTTTTAAATGAACTTGTAGTTAGCAATCAATTAAAAGATATTTTTGATGATATTTTTTCTGTAGAAGAAGCTGGTATTTTTAAACCAGATTCAAAAGTATATGATCTTCCAATAAATAAATATAATATTGAAAAGAATGAAGTTTTATTCTTAAGTGCTAATACATGGGATGTTTCTGGCGCAGGGAATTATGGATACAACACAGTTTGGGTGAATAGAAATAATAATATTTTTGATAAATTAGATTTTGAACCTAACCAACAAATAAGTAATTTATCAGAATTGCTTGATTTAATTTAGATATATCCTATATGAACAACATGATAAATATCGAAGTAGAAAAAATTATAGATCCAACACCAGCATCTGATGGTGCAGGAGTTAAATTGAAAAGAAGTATTGGTGTTGAACCAAATTATTATGATCCATTTTTAATGTTAGATGAATTTGGATCAGAAAATAAAGATGATTATATTGCAGGCTTTCCTCCTCATCCACACAGAGGAATTGAAACAGTTACATACATGTTAGCTGGGAGTTTTGAACATAAAGATAGTACAGGTGGTCAAGGAAAAATGACTGCAGGAGATGTGCAATGGATGAAAACTGGTAGTGGAATAATTCATTCTGAAATGCCAGCTATGAACGATGGAAAACTTCATGGTTTTCAATTATGGATTAATATGCCTGCTAGCGAAAAGATGAGCAAACCAGAATACCATTATATTGACTCTGATAAAATGAGCACACATAAGGACGAAGATAAATTTATAAAAGTAATAGCTGGAAAGTTTGAAAATTCAGAAGGTCCAATAAAAAAACACAATGTCGATCCGATTTATTTTGATGTAGAATTAAATGAAAGTAAAATTTTTAATCATCAAGTTCCATCCACACACAATTCATTCATATATTTAATTGAAGGTGAGATAGAAATTGGAAACAATAAACATGAAAATGTTAAAGACTCTACTTTAATTTTATTATCTAAAGGTGAAAACTTAAAAGTAACTGCTTTAACAAACGCTAAATTTTTACTAATATCTGGAAAACCAATAGGAGAACAGATTGCAAGAGGTGGCCCATTCGTCATGAATACCAAACAAGAAATACTTCAAGCAATTGATGATTACCATAATGGTAATTTCGTAAAGTAAATATGAAAGCTATAAGATTTGAAAAGTTTGGAGGTCCAGAAGTCTTAGAATATAAAGATATTGAGATTGGTAAACCTGGTCCAAAGGAAGTTCTAGTTAAAAATTTGTCAGTTGGACTTAATTATATTGATGTTTACCATCGAACAGGTTTGTATCCGATTGAATTACCTAGTGGACTTGGATTAGAAGCATCTGGAGTAGTTGAAGAAATTGGCTCAGAAGTAAGTCTTTTTAAAATTGGAGATCGAGTAAGTCATGCATCTGCTCCAATAAGTGGATACTCGGAAAAACAAATAATGCCAGAAGAAAAGTTAGTTACTGTGCCTGAAGGTATTTCAGATGAAATAGCTTCTTGTATTTTATTAAAAGGAATAACATCAGAATATTTATTACACAGGTCATATGCTGTTAAAAAAGGAGATAAAGTTTTATTTCATGCTGCAGCTGGTGGTGTTGGTCAAATATTATGCCAGTGGGCTAATGCTTTGGGATGTGAAGTTATTGGAACAGTTGGATCTAAAGAAAAAGTTGAAATAGCAAAAAAAAATGGGTGTCATCATGTTATCAATTATACAGATCATAATTTTGTGGAAGAGGTTGAAAAAATAGTAGGTAAAAACGGAATAGATGTTGTCTATGACGGTGTAGGAGCAAAAACTTTTGAAGGATCAATAGAATGTTTAAAAATTAGAGGGATGATGGTTGCATTTGGAAATGCATCTGGATATGTTCACACTATAGATGTTAAAAAACATATAAATACAAAAGGTCTTTTTTTTACAAGACCGTCAATAATGCATTATACAATTACAAGAGATGAATTAGAAAAATCTGCTAAATTGGTTTTTGATGCAGTTCTCTCAGGGAAAATAAAAATTGAAGTTTCTAAAAAATATAAATTAAGTGAAGCTAAACAAGCTCACATAGATTTAGAGAATAGGGTTTTAACTGGACCAGCAGTTATTATTCCTTAAATTGATCATCCATATCTGAAAGATGAAGTCTTAACGCTCTAGTCGAGATTTGTATTTCTCTAATAAAAAAGATTATTGATACCATCATAGATAAACAACAAGAGCCAAAAATTATTCTAGCTAAAAAATATGTCTCTAAATAAAGAGCAAAAACAGTAAGCATATTAAATAAAAAACCAAATGCTGCAAAAAGTATAGTAATTCTTAAATTTTTTACTCTATCATTTAAATTAATTAGCTGCTGCTTCCACTCTGGTGGAGTGTGCTTTTCAAAAACATATTCGTCATGTATTTTTCTAATCAAACCGCTTAATGTATGAAATCTATTGCTATAGACAGCCATAATCAAAGGAATGGCGGGAAACATTAATGCGGTAACAGTGTAATCAATATTCATGCGAATCAGTTTGATTATGAATCTACGCTTTGTTATTTACAAGTAAATTATGTCTGAAAAGGTTAAAATTTTTATTGAATTAACAAGACTTAATAAACCAATTGGTTTCATGCTTCTATTTTGGCCATGTGCTTGGGGTTTAACAATTTCATATGATTTTTCTCTTTCTTTAAATACTTATTTTATTTATGCTTTTTTATTTTTTTCTGGATCTGTCCTAATGAGATCAGCAGGATGTATTGTTAACGATATAAGTGATAGAAAAATTGACAAGTTAGTCGAAAGAACAAAAAATAGACCAATAGCGTCAGAAAAAATTTCCGTATTTAATGCTGCAATATATGCTGCAATCTTATGTTTAATCGCGTTTTTAGTTTTGATAAATTTTAATAAATTTACCATTTATATGGCTCTTCTTTCAATGCCACTGGCTTTTACATATCCATTAATGAAAAGATTTACTTACTGGCCTCAACTTTTTTTAGGTATTACTTTTAATTATGGTCTAGTTTTGGCATGGATATCCATTCAAAATGAAATTTCTATAGTACCAATTATATTTTATTTAGGAGCCACATTTTGGACATTAGGTTACGACACAATATATGGATATCAAGATATTAATGATGATGAAATAATTGGAGTTAAATCAACATCGATTAAATTTAAAAATAACCCAAAAAAATTTATATCGTTTTGTTACATTATATTTTTAATATCATTGTTTCTTGTTGGTTATAAAATGAATTTTAATTATTTATATTACATTGCTTTAATGGTGCCTTTAACTCATTTGTTAATTTTTCAATCTCTCAAATTAAAAACTGAAAGTGGGAATGACTGCTTAGCAAAGTTTAAAAGCAACAATCTTTTGGGTCTTATTATTTTAATAATTTTGCTAGTAGGAAAATTAACTTAATGAAAAATATTGAAATTATAAAAAGATTGTACAATGATTATACAACAAAACATCTAAATAAAATAATTCTTGCTATAGTGTTTTCTATTTTGGTTGCTGGTGCCACATCAGCAACAGCATGGTTACTCGACCCTGCAATAGAAAAAATTTTTATAAACAAAGATCAAAGTTTAATTTTCATAATTCCACTTTTAATCATAATAGCTTTTGCTACAAAAGGCATATCTCTATATTTAGCAAAAGTTTTAATGATAAAAACTGCAGAAGAAGTGAAAAAAAATATTCAAATCGATATGTTATCTTCTTTCATAAAAGCTGATACTGAAAAAATTGAAGATAAACATTCAGGAAAATATATTTCAAATCTTAACTTTGATGTTAATCAAATAACCGGGATGCTAAGTAATGCAGTTTTAAACCTATTCAAGGATGGCTTAACGCTTATTGGCTTGTTATTTGTGATGTTCTTTCAAAATTGGAGGCTTTCTCTTATAGCTTTAATTATGCTTCCAATAGCTACGATAACTGCAAAAAAATTAGGAAAACGTATTATTAAAGTTGCCACAGAAGCACAAGAAAAATCGGGCGACTTAAATAAATATTTAATTGATCTTTTTAAGAATCATAAAATTATAAAAATTTTTCAAAGAGAGAATTATGAACATGAAAGATCAGAAAAATTCATCAATGATCTAAAAGAAAAATCAATAAAAATTGCAACTGTTTTTATAAGATCCACTCCAATAATGGAAGTTGTAACTGGAATAATGATTGCAATATTAATTTTTTACTCAGGAAAATTAATTATGAATGACCAGCTTAGTATAAACAATTTTTTCTCTTTTTTGGCTGCTATGATGCTTGCTTATCAACCAGTAAAGTCTTTAGCAACAGTTAATGTTGCTTTTGGCCAAGGACTATCGGCAGGAAAAAGAATATTACCTATTATTGATCAACAAAATAAAATTTCAACAAATGAAAATGGAAAAATATTAGATATAAGTAACGCATCAATAAAATTTCAGAATATTAATTTTAGTTACAAATCAAATCTTAACAATATAGTCCTTAAAGATATTAATATTGACATAGCTGGTAGAAAAATGACAGCTTTAGTAGGCCACAGCGGATCGGGAAAATCTACAATATTAAATTTAATACCAAGAATTTATGATGCAGACTCTGGGGAAATTCTAATCGATAATCAAAAAGTACAAAACCTTAATCTAAAATCATTAAGGAAAGAAATATCTATTGTTGATCAAAATACAACACTTTTTGATGATACTATTTTTAATAATATTAAATATGCTAAGCCAGACGCGAGTGACGAAGAAATTTTTACAGCTGCAAAAATATCAATGTGTACAGATTTTATAGAAAAATTAGAAAATAAATTTCAGACTGTTATAGGAGAAAATGGAGTAAAATTATCGGGTGGTGAAAAGCAAAGACTTTCGATAGCGAGAGCTTTGTTAAAGGATAGCAAAATAATTCTTCTAGACGAAGCAACTTCATCTCTCGATTCTGAAACAGAAGAAAAAATACAAAAAGCTATAGAGGAATTAACAAAAAATAAAACAACAGTAGTTATTGCTCATAGACTATCAACTATTCTTAATTCAGAAAGAATTTATGTTGTTGATAAAGGTTCTGTAGAGTCATCAGGGAAACATGATGATCTAATCAAAAATTCATTGCTTTATAAAAACTTCTACGAAAGACAAATAAAAAATAACTAATGTATTTTTTATATAATATATTAGGAATTATTTTTTTTTTAATCTCACCATTTATATTATTTTTTAGAGTGATTAATGGAAAGGAAGATTGGAAAAGAATCTTAGAAAAATACGCTTATTATAATTTAAAAAAGACTGAAACAACTGTATGGTTTCATGGTGCAAGTGTTGGAGAAATCATGAGCATTCTCCCTTTGATAAATAAGTTTGAAAAAGACAAATCTATAAAAAAAATTTTACTTACTTCAACTACTTTGAGTTCTGCATCAATAATTGCAAAGAAATCATTAAAGAAAACAACTCATATTTACTATCCATTTGATATTGGATTTATATGCAATAACTTTTTAAATTATTGGGAACCAAAAATCGCAATTTTTGTAGATTCTGAAATCTGGCCGAATATGTATGAAAAAATAAATTCAAAAAAAATACCTCTTATTTTAATCAATGCTAGAATTACGAGTAAAAGTTTCAAAAGATGGCAAATCTTTTCATCTTTTGCAAAGAATGTTTTCAGTAAAATAACTTTAGCTTTACCTCAAAATCAAGAAACACGAAATTATTTAAAAAAATTGAGTGTTAAAAAAATTAAATTTATTGGAAATTTAAAGTATTTCAAAAATGAAAAACAAAGTTTGAAGAAAAATGTTCAAAAATATTTTAAAAATAAAAAAATATTCTGTGCAGCTAGCACTCATTATAATGAGGAAAAAATCATTGGAAAATTACATTTAAAATTGAAGAAAAAGTTTAAGAATTTAATTACAATATTGGTTCCGCGTCACATAAATAGATCAGAGGATATAAAGCAAGAACTTAGAAAATTAAAACTGATAGTTACCGAAAGATCAAGCGGACATAAACCGTCTGAAAATTGTGACGTATATATTGTTAATACATATGGAGAGATGTCAAAATTTTTAAGACTTTCAAATGTAACCTTTATTGGTGGATCTTTAGTAAACCATGGAGGACAAAACCCATTAGAAGCTGTAAGAATGGGTAATTACGTGATGCATGGTAAAAAAGTAAATAATTTTAAAGAAATATATAAAGAATTAAAAAGTTTAAAAATATCTTCAGAGATTAAAAATATTGATCAAATGGAAAAGGTATTTGTAAAAAATCATAATTACAAAATATCAAATAGTAAACTTAATAAGATTAATTATTTAGGTGCTAAAATTTTTGAAAATAACGTTAAAGAAATTAAAAATTATTTATAATGAAAGTAAAAAGACCCATTTTTTGGGATAGTTTCAATTTCATATCATTATTACTCCTACCATTTAGTTTGATAACAATTATTTTTAATTTTTTTAAATCTTTAAGTCCAAAAAAATATTTCAAAATAAAAACAATCTGTGTTGGAAATATTTACTTAGGTGGAACTGGAAAAACACCTTTAGTTTTAAAAATAAATGATATGTTAAAATATAAGTTTAAAACTGTGTTTATTAAAAAAAAATATATTGATCAAATTGATGAGCAAAATATTTTATCAAAATATGGAAATCTAATTTGTTTAAGTTTTAGAGATATCGCACTGAGAATTGCTGAGAGAAAAAAATACCAGTTAGCTATATTAGATGATGGTTTACAAGATAAAAGTTTAAATTATGATATTTCTATTGCTTGTTTTAATAGTTCAGAGCTAGTTGGAAATGGGCTAGTTTTGCCTGCTGGGCCTTTAAGAGAGAGAATCACGAATATTTTAAATTATGATCTTGTATTTCTTAATGGTGAAAAAAATAATAAAAGTTTCGAAAAAACTCTAAAGAGATTAAATCCAAATTTAAAAATATTTAGAGCCAAATACACTCCTAGAAATCTTGAGTCTTTTAAATTTAAAAATAACTTTCTAGTTTTTTCAGGCATAGGTAATCCTTTAGAATTTCAACAAACATTAAAAAAATATAATTTTAAGATAAAAAAAATAATGAGTTTTCCAGACCATTATAAGTATAAAAATTCTGATATTAATAATATAAAAAATATGGCTAAGAGTAACAAATTAAAAATTATAACAACCGAAAAAGACTACAATCGATTATCAAATATACAAAAAAAAAATATCCAATTTTTAAAAATAGGATTAAAAATTGAAAAAGAAAAAGAATTTAAAAATTTTTTATTAAAGAAATTATGAGGAAGTTTTTTTATTTAATTGAATTTATTTTAATAAAATTGTTTTTTTTTATACTAATTATAATTGGTTATAAAAATGGATCTAATTTGGGAGATTTTATTGGACGATTGTTTGGACCAATATTTAGATCAAAAAAATTAATTGAGAATAATTTGGAACAATCTGGCATTGTAGATAAAAAAAATTACAATAAAATTATTAGCAAAATATATGGAAATTATGGAAGAATACTTGCTGAATATCCTTTTCTTAAAGCTTTTAGAAATAACAAATTAAATAAATTTATTGAAATAGACGGGCTTGAAAACCTAAACAAAATTAAGAGAGAAAAAAGACGAGCTGTATTTATATCTGGTCATTTCAATAATTTTGAATTAATGGCGCTCCAAATTGAAAAAGCTGGTATAAATTTGTGCGCTATTTATAGACCGCTTAATAACCTATTCCTTAACAAAACTATGGAAGAAATTAGAGAAAATTTTATATGCAAAAATCAAATTAAAAAAGGAAGATCAGGCACAAGACAGATTATTGAAAATATAAAAAAAGGTAACTCAGTAGCTCTAATGATAGACCAAAGAGTAAGAGAAGGTATAAAAATTAATTTTTTCGGTAAACCAGCTAGTACTACAACCATACCCGCACAATTAATTAAAAAATATAAATGTGATTTAGTGCCTATTTATATAGAGAGAAGAAAAAATAACTATTTTAAAATGTTTGTTTCAGAACCGATTAAAATCGGGAACAATAAATCAATCAAAGAAATCACTGAACATCTAAATAAGATACTTGAAAAAATGATTTTAAAAAATGTAGACCAGTGGATCTGGACTCATGATAGGTGGAAAACATAATCAGTTTTTATCTAATAAATCTCTTTTCATTGAGGCCTCAACATACGAAAAGTAGGCTTCCTGTTCTTCAACGTTCCAATAAGTTAAGTTTTCAAGTGGTATTTTTTTTTGTGAGATAGCACAAATCACATGATCACCATCTTCAATGATCTCAAAATTATTTGCTAAGTATTTTAATTTAGCTAACTTATTTAACATATTTAAGATATATATTTACTAAATGAAAATTGCAATTATTGGAAGTGGAGGACGAGAACATGCTCTAGTTCATCACTTAAGTAATTCAAAAAAAATAACAAAAATATATTCAATACCAGGTAATGCTGGTACCGAAGAAATATCTGCAAATATTGATTTAGATTTGGAAAATTTTCAAGATTTGTATAATTTTATTAAGAAAGAACAAATCGAATTAGTGATTGTTGGTCCAGAAAAACCATTAGTCGAAGGATTAGTAGATTTCCTAGAGTCAAAAAATATTAAAGTTTTTGGTCCTAGAAAAAAAGTAGCTCAATTAGAAGGCTCAAAAATATTTACAAAACAAATTTGTGAGAAATTTAACATACCAACTGCTAAATTTAAAATTTGTAAATCTAAAGAAGACTCATTTATATTTTTATCGTCATCTAATTTTCCTCTTGTTGTAAAAGCAGATGTTATTGCTGCAGGTAAAGGTGTTTATATTTGTCAAAATGTTGATGAGGCTAAAACTGCAGTTAATGAAATATTTGACGGTAAATTTGGGAAAGCAGATCAAGTATTAATCGAAGAATTCCTAGAAGGTGATGAGATGAGTTTTTTTATTATTTCAGATGGAATTAGTTATAAAACTTTTAATACAGCTCAAGACCATAAAAGAGTTGGTGAGGGTGATACTGGAAAAAATACAGGAGGAATGGGAGCTTATTCACCTTCAAGCTTAATTAATGATGATTTAGAGAATAAAATTTTAAACAAAATAATTGAGCCAACGTTAAAAGCTATAAGTGAAATGAATGAGAAGTACGTCGGTTTTTTATATGCCGGCTTAATGATAAAAAGTAATGAACCATACCTAATTGAATATAATGTCAGGATGGGTGATCCAGAATGCCAAACTATATTACCATTGGTTGACAGTGATTTATTGGAAATAATAAATTCTTGTTGTAATTCAAAATTAAAGACTCACGAAATAAAATGGAAAAATAAAAAAAGTATGTGCATTGCTTTATGCTCAAAAGGATATCCTGAAAAATATAATAAGAATGTTGAAATTAAAAATTTAAAAGAATTCAAATCAACTAAAGATAATTTTATTTTTCATGCTGGAACAAAAAGTTCTGGAAACAAAATTATAGCAGTTGGAGGTAGGGTAATAAATTTTGTGAATATCTCAGATAGTTATTTATCAAGTAGAAAAGAAATCATCAATCAGATTAATAAATTGAATTGGGAAGATGGTTTTTACAGATCAGATATAGGTCATAAAGTCATAGATAAATGAGAGTAATTGGTGGAAAACTAAAAGGGAAATTTATTCATAATCCTACAGATAAAACAACAAGACCTTTAAAGGATATGGTTAGAGAGTCGATATTTAATATTTTAGAGCATTCTAAGAATGAAAAAATTAAATTCAAAGATGACGTAGTTTTGGATTTATTTTCCGGTTCTGGTTCGTTTGGCATTGAATGTTTGTCTAGAGGAGTAAAAAAAGTTTTTTTTTTTGAAAATTACAAACCCTCTTTGAAAATTTTAGAGAAAAACATTAAGGAGTTAGAAATTGACAAAGGTTCAGTCATCAAGGAAATAAACGCATATGAAATTTCTAAAGAAAATATAGATAATGAAAAAATTAATTTAATTTATTTGGATCCGCCATTTAAAGATAAAAATATAAATAAATTATTAAGGAAAATTTTAGACTTAAAAATTGCTCACAAAAGTACATTAATAGTAATACATAGAAATAAGAAATTTAGAGAAAATTTTATAGAAGATTTTAAAGTTCTTAGAGAAAAAAAATATGGTTTATCAAAAATAATATTTGGTAAATTACTATTTTAGGATTTTTTTTGTTTCTATTTTAATCAATTCAACAGAAGGTTGGTTAATCGGGTTTACATTTAATAAGGAGCTTAGCATTAGTGTTTCTAAAATAAAAAATGTAAATAGTTCACCTAAGGTTTCCTCACTTTTATTTTTAATTTCAAAACTTCTAAATGATAATTTTTTCTTATTAAATACATTTTGCGTAGCTTTTTTTTGAGCATACATTACTTGATCCAAACTTTTCTTTTTTAAATGTTCTAATCCATCAATTATAAAAGCATTACTAAATTTAAATTGGTTTCTATCTCTAGAGAAAAAAAAACTAAAAAAATTATTTTTTGGGCCATCTAAATATAGTTGTAAAAGACTATGATTGTCCTTTGGCATTGTAGAGATTATAGGAAAGAAACCCTTACCCTTTTTTCCTAAACTTTCAGCAGATAATTGCTGGTACCATTTCAAAAAGTTATTTAATTTTTCATCATAATTTAAAATTACACAATTTTTTTTTCCTTTAATAATATTTGAGTAAATTGAAGAGACATTTTCAATTAAAAAATTAATAAATTTTTTATTTTTTATTAGATAATTTAATCTTTTAAATTTTTTTTCATTTAAACCCATCAATTCTGCTGGTACCATTCCAACTTCAGATAATACTGAATATCTTCCTCCTATGTAATTTTTATGGTCAATTACATCAGATCTCAGTTTACTCACCATAGCTCTAAGAATATTATTTTTTTTTTCAGTAATTATTAAATTTTTATTTCTTTTCTGTTTTGATAAGATCAGGTTTAAATTTGACAATGTTTCTAGGGTGTTGCCTGATTTTGATATAATTATATTTAAACGTTTTTTGTTTGATTTTGTTATTTTTATGTTCTGTAGGTTATTATAAAAGAAAAATTTTTTTTTGATTTTATGACTAAGAAAATCATAAATGGCTTGTGCGCCTAGTATAGATCCTCCCATTCCTATTAAATTATACTCATCGTATTTTTTGAAATTTAGTAAATTTTTTTTCTGAAATGAATAATTATAATTATTTTTTAGAGATTTTAATAAAGGATATTTTTCAATTAAATTTTTAAGCTTTATGAAATTATTAAGTTTTTTTTTATTTAATTGTTTATTTTTATTATTGAAATTTTTGTAAATAATATTTTTTGTCTCCATTAATTACTGGATTTTCTTTTTCATATTATTTAATAAATCTGACCCACTACTAGAGTCCTCAGAATTATTATCGTCTTTTATTTTGAGTAAATCTTTTACTTCTTTGTCATTTGATTGACTGCTTACTTCTAAATCATCTCCCGGCATAGGAAGTTTATTCATGTCAGGTGGCATTTGGAGAGGATTTTTTTTTTTTACAAGAAATTCATCACTTTGTTCAGATCTTTTTTTACCTTCTAAAGCATCTCTAACTCCACCACAAAAAGTTAATAATGGCACTAAAGCGATTAATAAGATTAAATTTAGTCTAATTTTTTTCATCTTTTTTTTTATAGAATATAAATTCAGATAAAATAAGGCATATAATACCAATTGTTATAAATATGTCAGCTACATTAAAGATAAACCAATGATATCCTGCATAATTTAAATCTATAAAGTCTGGAACAGCTCTGTAATAAACTCGGTCAAATAAGTTTCCTAAAGAGCCTCCTAATATTATCATTAAAAAAAATGATTTAATTTTTGACTCAATGAAAGCGAAATACAATATTACTAAGTTTATAATGACTATAATTGCAGTAAAGATATTATAGAAAAGTTTATCTTCTGATGAAAATAAACCAAATCCTATCCCTGTATTCCAAACTAAATAGATATTTAAAAATTGATTTATATAAAAATCAACTTGTCCTTCATTATTTAAAATATTTAGAATATAAATTTTTGATAGTCTATCTAAAGCAAAGCAAATAACTATAAATATAAAACCAATAAGAAGTTTATTTATTTTTTCATTGCCCATTTAAATTAAGATGTCCATGCCTTTCACAACTTGACTCAAAAATTTTCCAACAAACTGGGCATTTTGTTCCCCGAGCTTTTTTTGCAACTACATCAATGCTATTTTTTAAATTTTCTTCTTTAATTACAGAAGCAGATGAAGTTATACAAATTTCAGCAAAATTTATATGTTTTGCTTTATCATAAAATTCTTTATTTAACTTTATCTCAATCATTGCCTCTAAACTTGAGCCAATTGATTTTTCAGCTCTCATGTTCTCAATAGAAATGTTTGCCTCATCTCTAATTTTTTTTACATATTCCCAATCTGAGCTTATTTCTTTATTTTTCCAAGAATTTGGAACGGAAACAAAATTTTGTAAATGTATACTTTGTTTATCTTCTTCTTTTTTAATCAATTGATAAATTTCTTCAGTTGTAAATGATAATATTGGGGCAAACCATTTTAGGAGACATTGTAAAATAATATTTAAAAGAGTTATGCAGTTCTTTCTTTTTTCGGAATTCAAAGCCTCACAATATAAAGTGTCTTTCCTGATATCAAAATAAAAGGCTGAAAGCTCAACTGTACAAAAATTTAGTAATTCTTTATATAAGTTGTGAAAGTTATAAACTTTAAAATTATTTTTAAAATTCTCATTAATTATATAAATTCTGTGAAGCATAAATTTTTCAAGTGAATCAAAGTTTTCAAACTTAACTTTTTCGAAATCGAGATTTTCATATTGATCTTGAATATTTCCTAAAAGATATCTGAACGTGTTTCTAATTTTTCTATAAGACTCTGCGTGTTGATCTAAAATTGAATAATCTATTCTAAGATCCTCAGCATAATTTGAAGATGCAACCCAAATTCTTAATATATCGGCTCCGTATTTTTTAAGTATATCTTGTGGAGCAATTACGTTACCTGTTGATTTTGACATTTTTAGACCTTTTCCATCTACGACAAAACCGTGAGAAAGAATGCTTTCAAATGGAGCAATACCTCTTGTTCCGCATGACTCTAGTAATGAAGAATGAAACCATCCTCTATGTTGATCTGAACCTTCTAAATACATCGATGCAGGCCATTTAAGGTCATCTCTTTTTTCCAAGACAAAAGAATGAGTGGATCCACTATCGAACCAAACCTCAACTATATCTGATAATTTTTCATAATCTTCTGCTTTATACTTATCTCCAAGAAATATCTGATAATCTTCATTAAACCAACAATCAGAACCTTCTTTTTCGTAAATTTTTGCGATATTTTCAAAAACTTCATCATCAACTAAAACTTCACCTGTTTTTTTTGAAATAAAAATCGGTAGCGGCACACCCCAAACTCTCTGTCTTGATACACACCAATCAGGCCTAGTTTCAATCATTGATTTTATTCTTTCTTTTCCTTTGGAAGGATAAAAATCTGTATTGTCGATGGCTTTTAATGCTTTATCTCTTAATCCATGGCTTTCCATAGAAATAAACCATTGTGGAGTTGCTCTATGAACTAGAGGAGCTTTTGATCTCCAAGAATGGGGATAAGAATGAGTAAGTTTTCCGTTTGTTACTAAATTTTTTTGCTCATCTAATTTTTCAATGATTAAGTTATTGGCCTTAAAAATATGTAAACCTTCAAAATATTTAATTTCATTTGTATATTTTCCATCACCATCAACTGTTTCAATTGCTTTAATATTATTATTTAAACAAAGATTGAAATCATCTGGTCCATGGCTTGGAGCGCAGTGGACAATACCTGTGCCTTGTTCAGTGGTAACAAAATTAGCCTCAAGCATTGGGATATTATAATCATATCCCATTTTAGAAAATGGATGACTGCAAATTGTTCCTTTCAAATCTTTTCCTAAAAATTCGTTTAAAACTTTTATATTTTCAATAGAAGTATCTTTTTTAAAAGGTTCTAGTAGGTCCTTTGCAATTACTATTTTTCTATCAATAAAATTTTTGTTATCGTTTATTTCAAGCAAAACATATTTTAGGCCAGCATTGTAAGCTAAAGCTTTATTTGCAGGAATAGTCCATGGGGTTGTTGTCCAAATAATTACGTCAGCACCTTTAATTATATCTAAATTTGAAACTTTCACTTTGAATGCTGCATAAATCGTATCTGAAACGTGATCCATGTATTCAACTTCAGCATCAGCTAAAGCTGTTTTTTCAACAGTTGACCAAAGAACTGGCTTGTAACCTCTATAAAGGCTTCCTTCTTTAAGAAATTTTCCAAGTTCTCTAACTATTTGAGCTTCAGCATCAAATGACATTGTTGAATAGTAATTTTCCCAATCACCGATTACCCCGAGTCTAGTAAATTCTCCCTTATGGACATCTATCCATTTATTTGCAAATTCTCTACATTCTTTTCTGAATTCAATAATTGGAACATCATTTTTATTTTTTTTATTCTTTTTGTACTGTTCTTCAATTTTCCACTCAATAGGCAAACCATGGCAATCCCAACCAGGAACATAAACTGAGTCTTTACCATCCATTTGATGAAATTTTGTAATTATGTCTTTTAAAATTTTATTCAAAGCGGTACCCATGTGAATATTGCCATTTGCATATGGAGGCCCATCATGGAGTACAAATTTTTCTTGCCCTTTACTTTTTTGTCTTAACAAATTGTACAGGTCAATTTTCTTCCAAAATTCAATATAATTTGGCTCCTTGTTTGGCAAATTTGCCTTCATTGAGAATTTTGTTTTAGGTAAATTAATGTGTTCCTTGCTCATAAAATTTTATCTTTTAGCAATTTTAATATCTTTCTTTATCTGTTTTTTTAAAGCATCAATATTTTTAAATTTGGTTTCTCCTCTAATAAATTTTGTAAAATTAATAGTTAGATTTTTATTATAAAGATTTCCAGAAAATTTAAATAAATTTACTTCTAATAATAATTTTTTTTGATTAAAAGTAGGTCTATAACCAATATTTGCTATTCCTTTGATCCTTTTTCTGTTTTTTTCAATATAAACATCAACTGCATAAACTCCTACCTTTGGTATTACATAATTTTTTATATTTATGTTGCATGTCGGAAAGCCAATTTTTCTACCCATCATTCTACCTTTTTCAACGACACCTTCTACTGACCAATTTCTAGATAAAAGTTGATTTGCAATTTTTAAATCACCATTTTCGATTAATTTTCTTATGAATGTTGAAGAAATAATTTTATTTTTTTTATATAACGGTTTTGGGTTAATTAATTTATAATCATATTTCTTTTGAAGTTTTTTTAATAGATTTACATCTCCCTCTCTTCTATTTCCAAATCTAAAGTTATTACTAACAAAAATGTAATCTGCTTTTAACTTTTTAAATAAAATATTTTTAATAAAATTATGGCAAGATATTTTAGAGAATTTTTTATCAAATTTTTTATTTATTAAAAAATCTACATTATAATCACTAAAATATTTACTTTTTTGATTAAGATTTGAAAGTCGATAATTCGTAATACCCTTATTAAAATACATTTTTGGTATTGGGTCAAAAGTCACTACTCCAATTTTTGAATTATATTTTTTTTTATAATTTTTTGCTTCTTTGAATAGTCTTTGATGGCCTAAGTGTAAGCCATCAAAATTACCAATTAATATCATGGCATTTTGATGTTTTCTTAAAATTTTAAAATTTTTGTAGATTTTAATTTTGTTTACCATTTTAATTTTGTTTGAGTGTAATTTACGCTCACTCCATATTTTTTTTCTAATTTATCTATATTAAGACTACTTAATTCTTTTTTATGTATACCACTCGTTATTAACAAATTGTCAAAATTTTGAATATTAGCACCTTTAATATCTGTATTCATATTATCTCCGATACATAAGACATTTTTACCATTTATTTTAGCAGATAAATTATAAACCGGAGGATAAGGTTTTCCAAAGTAAATTACTTTTCCACCTATTTCCTCAAATATTTTTGCAACTGATCCAGCGCAAAACTCTCTTACATCTCCTCTATCAACAATTAAATCTGGATTGGTACACACAAATTTTTTATTTGAAAATTTCTCAAGTAAATCTTTATAATAGTCAAGTTTAAACTCATGATCTTCAAATAAACCTGTACAAATAAAATAATCAGCTTGATCAATATTGCTAACTTTATTTTGTTCAAATCTTTTAAATAGGTCAAAATCTTTTAATGGTCCAATATGATAAAATTTTGCATTTAGAAAATTTTTCATTAAATATTTTAATGAAGCTTCTCCTGAGGTGTACACATCTTCATAAAATTTTTTGAGCCCCATTTTTTTCAAAAAATCAATAACTGTAGAATTTGGTCTCGGCGCATTGGTAAGTAACACAAACTCTTTATTATTTTTTTTTAAATTTTCTAATACTTCAATTGAATCTTCAAAAATTTGTAACCCATTGTGGATCACTCCCCATATGTCGATAAAAAATAATTCGTAACTGTTTATTTTAGATCTCAGTCCATCTTTGTCTAAGTTTTGAGGCATACTTGAGGTATAGCTTAAAAATAAGCTTAATTCTTGAGTTTTTTAGACCATAATTTTTATTCAAGATCTTGAAAATTATTAAATATGTCTCTATATGACTGCTTATTTAAAGGAGAATTTGTATGAAGTTTAAACCGTTACATGACCGTGTTTTAATAGAAGTTTTAGATAGCAGCGAAAAAACTGCTGGTGGCATAATTATTCCAGATACAGCTCAAGAAAAACCTCAAGAGGGTAAAGTTGTTGCTGTTGGCGGAGGCGCAAAAACTGAAGATGGAAAACTAATACCTATGGACGTTAAAGTAGGAGATAAAGTTTTATTCGGTAAGTGGTCAGGAACAGAAGTTAAAATTGATGGTAAAGAGTACAGCATAATGAAGGAATCTGACATTATGGGTATTGCAACAGGTAAATAAATAATAAGGAGAATTTAGAATGGCTAAAATAGTAAAATTTGATTCAGATGCTAGAGCATCAATGTTAAAGGGAGTTGATATACTTGCCAACACTGTAAAAGTTACTCTTGGACCAAAAGGAAGAAATGTTGTTATCGACAAATCTTATGGTGCACCAAGAACAACTAAAGATGGTGTTTCAGTTGCAAAAGAAATTGATCTTGATGACAAGTTTGAGAATATGGGTGCACAAATGGTTAAAGAAGTTGCTAGCAAAACTAACGATGAGGCTGGTGATGGAACAACAACTGCAACAATTTTAGCTCAAGCAATCGTTAAAGAAGGCTGTAAGTATGTAACAGCAGGGATGAACCCAATGGATGTTAAAAGAGGGATTGATGCTGCTGTAGATCATGTAAAAAATAAATTAATTTCATCGGCTAAAAAAGTTAAAGATAGTGATGAGATTGCACAAGTTGGGACAATTTCAGCAAACGGTGATAAAGAAATCGGTGCAATGATTTCAAAAGCTATGCAGAGGGTTGGTAACGAAGGAGTTATTACTGTTGAAGAAGCTAAAGGGATTGAAACAGAACTTGATGTAGTTGAAGGTATGCAGTTTGATAGAGGATATCTTTCACCTTATTTTATTACAAATGGTGATAAAATGACTACTGAGTTAGAAAATCCACTAATCCTTCTTCACGAAAAAAAATTAACAAATCTTCAACCGATGGTTCCATTGTTAGAAGCTGTAGTACAAGCTGGCAGACCTTTAATGATAATTTCAGAGGATGTAGAGGGAGAAGCACTTGCAACACTTGTGGTTAATAAACTTAGAGGTGGTTTAAAAGTTGTTGCTGTTAAAGCTCCTGGTTTTGGAGATAGAAGAAAAGCTATGTTAGAAGATATAGCAATTCTTACAGGTGGTCAGGTTATCTCTGAGGATTTAGGAATTAAACTTGAAAATGTTAAACTCAACGATCTTGGCTCTGCAAAACGTGTAAAAGTTGACAAGGAAAATAGTACAATTGTAAGTGGAGCAGGTAAAAAATCTGACATTGAAGCAAGATGTGCTCAAATCAAAGCTCAAGTTGAAGAAACAACATCAGACTATGATAGAGAAAAACTACAAGAGAGACTTGCTAAACTAGCAGGTGGTGTAGCTGTGATCAAAGTTGGTGGAGCTACTGAAGTAGAAGTTAAAGAAAGAAAAGATAGAGTTGAGGATGCATTAAACGCTACAAGAGCTGCAGTTGAAGAAGGTATTGTTGTTGGTGGTGGATGTGCATTGCTTTATGCTTCAAAAGAACTTGATAGTTTAAAAGTTAAAGGTGATGATCAAAAAGCAGGTGTAGAAATTGTCAAAAGCGCTTTACAAGCACCTATTAGACAAATTACAACAAATGTTGGTGTAGATGGATCAGTAGTTGTTGGTAAATTATTAGAAACTAACAAACCTAGCAATGGTTACGACGCGCAATCAGAGCAATATGTTGACATGTTTAAAGAAGGTATTATCGATCCAGTCAAAGTTGTCAGAACAGCACTTCAAGATGCTGCTTCTATATCTGGATTATTAGTAACAACTGAAGCAATGATAGCAGATAAACCAGATGAAAAAGACGCTGGTGGAGCTGGTATGCCTCCTGGAGGAATGGGTGGTATGGGCGGCATGGGTGGAATGGGAATGTAATCCCCATTTATCTCAAACAAAAATTCAAAAAGGGCAGTTTTTACTGCCCTTTTTTTTATATGATATATATTTTATTAGGTGGATATTATTTTTGGAAAACAAATCGGTTACATAAATTATCTTATCAAAGGCATTAAAATTAGACATTTTAAAAAATCATCCAAAGAAAGATTTTTTTATAGAACTATAACAAATAATAAATACTCAATTTACAAATGGGATCTTTCAAGTCATGAAGTTTATATGACTAATTCGTTCACAGATTGGGGCAATGAATATCTATTTCTTGATAGTCTGAGCAACAGAAATAAAGAAGTTTTCATAGATGTTGGTTGTCATACAGGATATTATCCTAGTTTATTTAAAAATTACTTTTCAAAAATTATAGGTTTTGAACCCAATACTAAATCAATTAGTACATTAAAAAACCTTAAGATCGAAAATTTTGAATATTTTCAAAATTTTGTTGGAGATAAAAATATTCAAGTCAATTCTATAATTTCAAAAGAAGGGTGGTCATTTTATGAGGATAACAAAATAAATGATACTTTTCAATCAGAGAAGTTATTTCAAATTACATTAGATAATTTTTACGAAAATAAAAATATAAAAAATATTAGTGCAATTAAAATTGATATTGATGGTGCTGACTTAAAAGTATTGTATGGTGCAAAAAAAATTATTGAAGATAATAAGCCTTCAATTTTAATTGAAAACTATTCATCTGAACTTTTTGATTTTTTCAATAATTTAAATTATTCTTTTTATTCATTAGTTTCGAATAAGTCTAAACCATACAACCTAACTTTAGAAAAACTTAAATTTTATGATAAAAGTAAATGGATTAAAATGGTTTGTTGTATTCCAAATGAATATAGCAAAAACTACGATTTTGAATTTTTTAAAGGAAATATGTTTACTGGTATTAATAAAACAAAACTACTTAATCATTTTAGTATAACATAATTCTTAAAAATTAGGAAAAACAAAGCAATTTAATTACTTTTAAGGATTGAAAAAAAATATTTTGAATATATAAGAACGCGCTAATGACAACATCAATACGTAACATCACCATAATTGCTCATGTTGACCACGGCAAGACTACTTTGATTGATAACTTAATGAAACAGAGTGGTTCTTTTAGAGAAAATGAAATTGTTGATGAAAGGCTGATGGACACCGGGGAACTTGAAAAGGAAAGAGGTATTACAATTCTTGCCAAACCAGCGTCGATAAATTGGAAAGATTCTAGAATAAATATTATTGATACACCTGGACACAGAGATTTTGCTGCAGAAGTTGAAAGAGTTCTTAGTATGGCTGATGGTGCATTATTATTGATAGATTCAGCCGAAGGGGTAATGCCTCAAACTAAATTTGTATTAGCTAAAGCACTTAAACAAGGTCTTAAACCAATAGTGGTTATTAATAAATTAGACAAAGCTGATCAAAGGGCTGATGAAGTTTTAAATGAGACTTTTGACTTATTTGTCAGTTTAGATGCCAATGAAGAGCAATTAGACTTTCCAGTTATTTACGCAAGTGGAAGATCTGGTTGGGCATCAAATGAAATAGATGGTCCAAGAGAGAATCTAAATCCATTATTAGATTTAGTAATAGATCATGTTAAACCAGCAGAATTTGAGAAGTCCAAGCCTTTTGCAATGCTTTCGACTCTTTTATATGCAGATAGTTTTCTGGGTAGAAGTTTAGTTGGTAGAATTTCTCAAGGTACTGCAAAAGCAAATCAACAAATCAAGGCAATTAATCTTGATGGAGAAAAAGTTGATGAGGGAAGGTTGACTAAAATATTTAGATATGAGGGGACAAAAAAAGTACCAATAGAAGTTGGAGAAGCAGGAGACATTGTGGTTATCGCTGGATTAGAAAAAGCAAATGTTGCTGATACTATATGTGATACTGAGGTAAATACACCAATCCAAGCAACCCCAATTGATCCTCCAACGATGTCAATTAAAATAACCGTAAATAGTTCTCCATTAGCTGGTACTGAAGGTAAAAAACTTACAAGTACTCAAATAAGAGAGAGATTGGTTCAAGAGGCTCAGAATAATGTCGGAATTTCTTTTTCAGAAAATGAGAACAAAGACTCATTTGAAATAAGTGGAAGAGGCGAATTAATGTTAGAAATATTATTAACACAAATGAGACGTGAGGGATTTGAAATGACAGTAAGCCCTCCAAGAGTTTTATTTCAAAAAAATGAAAATGGTCAAAAATTAGAACCTATTGAAGAAATTACTATGGATCTTGACGAAGAATTCTCTTCTAAAGTTATAGACTCCATGAATAAAAGAAAAGGAAAATTAATAGATCTTAAAGATACTGGAAAAAATAAAAAACGATTAATCTTTCATGCACCAACTAGAGGTTTAATGGGATACACCAGTAGATTTCTTACTCTAACTAAAGGAACGGGAGTAATAAACAGAATATTCCATTCTTATGGAAAATTTGAGGGAGATATGGAAGGCAGAAGAAATGGTGCATTAATTTCTATGGAACAAGGAAAAGCAGTAGCTTTTGCAATTTATAATCTACAGGCAAGAGGAGAAATGTTTGTTACTCATAATGATCCAGTTTATTCGGGTATGATTGTAGGATTGTCACCTAAACCTGGTGATATGATTATAAATGTCATGAAAGGTAAAAAACTTACAAATATGAGGACACAAGGAACAGATGAAAATGTTGTATTAACTCCTGTAAGAAAGATGTCGATTGCTGAGCAATTGAGCATGTTAAACTCTGATGAAGCACTAGAAATTACACCAAATTCATGCAGATTAAGGAAAGCTGTGCTTGATCCACATGAGAGAAAAAAACTCTCTAAATTATCAGAAGCTTCTTAAAAAAATTATTATTCAGATTTATTTTTGGTAAAAGGCAGCCACTTTTCAAATGCTGATTTAGTAGGTCCATCATATGGAATTGAGTAAGAGTTTGTTCTTGTCAATACTTCAATGCCTTTAGAGAAAACAAAAATAAAAACTATAACAAAAACAATTGTCATTATCTTGAATGGATCAAAATTTTTTGTCTTAAAAACACTAACAGTTTTTGCTTCAGCTCTGTGAAATTGTTTAAAAGTATAATAAACAGCAAATATTAAACCTATATGAGCAACATATGTCCCTGCCCAACCAAATGCAAAAGTGGCATATGAAAATACGTATAAACTAAATACTGTAGTCCATATAAAACTTAAAACTAATAATATTTGTAGTCTCACAGTTTTGGGAAGTGCTCTTAAATCATTTTTACTATCGTCAAATAGTATATTTGCTGATTCTTTCATCCAATTTTTTATAGACATGATTTATATTTACAATTTTTATTCAGTATTAACAATCGACTAATTGTCCGCTTAAAACATTTACTTCGTAACTTTATCCACAATATAAATTCCTAAAGCTACAGCAGGGCCTATTCCAAATGCAAATATTATAGTGCCCAAACCAACAGTTCCTCCCAAATACCAACCAGATATAACAGCTGAAATTTCTAAAGTAGCTCGAATTAAAGCAATAGGAAGTTGAGTTTTATTTGTTAGACCTGTCATCAATCCATCTCTAGGACCGGGTCCTAAATTTGCAATTAAGTATATTCCACTTCCTAAACCGACAAGCAAAACAGAAAATACAGCAAGAATATATTTTGAAAAAGTAGCTACAGGAGGATCAAAAAGAAAAAGCGTCAAATCAATTATCGCTGCTATGATTAAAATATTTAGAATTGTACCAATTCCTGGTTTTTGTTTTAGTGGAAACCAAAAACCTAAAACGACAATGCTTATTATGAGAGTGGATAAACCAATCGAAATATTTAGTATATTTGATAAACCTTCTGCAAGAACAGACCATGGAGAATTGCCGGTAGTAGAAACTAATAAAAGACCTTCTCCCAACCCAAACAAAGATAAACCAACACATAGAAGTAAAAAAGTTGTAAATTTAGGTTTCAAATTTAAAGGTTTTTTTGAGCTCCAAGATTTTGAGGGGATATTTTTAATGGTCAAAAACATAATTCTTTAGACTATTTATCTTTTAAACATAAAAATTCTATATAAAGTTCTGACAAGTTAATTAAAATAATATGAAATAATGAGAAAATTCTTAGTAATATTGTTAGTTTTATCTCCTCTTTTTTTGCAAGCACATACTGATCACTATAAAAATTATTCAAATATAGAAATGGAGATATTTAAAGATGATGAAAAAATTGGAGAAAGTATTTTCACATTTAAAAAAAAAGAAAATAAATTTATTGTAAAAAATACAACCAATTTTGAGGTGAAATTATTGGGTGTTACAGTATTCTCTATAAATAGTAGAGGTACTGAAGAATATATTGGAGACCAATTAATTTCATTTAACTCAGAAACATTTCAAAACAATAAGAGAAAATATGTAAATTTAATTTTTGATGAAAAAAAAGAGAAGTTTATAATTGATGGATCATCATATAAGGGTGAGGCGGATAGAGAAAATATAATCGGTCATTGGTGGAATCATAGAATTTTGCAAACTGAGACACAAATAAGTCCATTATCTGGAAGTGTAAAAAAACAAAACATAGAATTTTTAGGAAAAGAAAAAATTAAACTTTATAATAAAGAATATGATGTAGAACATTTTAGACTTTTTTCTACCAACACAAATCTACCTGATGATAAAAAATTAAATTTTGAAATATGGTACGATAAAAAAAAAGCATTGATTATAAAAGTGGCTTATAAGAGAATGGGTCTATGGGAATATAGACTAAAAAAAATTCAATAATTATTTTCCCGCTACTGTCATTTGATTAATCAACAAAGTAGGGGCATTTGTTGAGTACTTCATCTCTAAATCATTTGCCAAAGTAATATTCTTAAACATTTCCTTAAAATTCCCAGCTATAGTTATTTCACTTACTGGGTAAGTCAATTCTCCATCCTCAACCATAAATCCCGAAGCTCCAACTGAGTAATCTCCAGTAATGATATTTCCTCCATGGCCTATAGTCTCTGTTATGTATAGAAATTTTTTTTCTGAATTTAACAAATCCTTAAAACTTATGGTACCGTTTTCAAAGTATAAATTTGTTGTTCCTCCAGATCTACCATTAGATTTTAAATTTAGTTTTTTACCATAATAAGTATCAATTAAATAATTTTTTAAAATACCATTCTCAACTAGTTTCAAAGAATTGCTTTCAACACCTTCTCTATCAAAGTTTTGGGAGCCTAATCCTTTTTCAATTTTTGGATCATCGATGATATTAATTGAATTTGGAAAAACTTCAGAATTGATTTGATCTTTTAAAAAAGAAGTTCCTCTTGCAATAGCACTCGCACTAATTGCACTTGCTAGTGTGCTTAATATTCCTTTGGAAATTCTTTTATCGAATATAACGCCAATTTTTTCACTTTTAATTTTTTTTGGTCCTAACTTTTTTATTGCTTTGTCGGCAGCTATTTTTCCAATTTTTTCTGGTTTCGTCATATCTTGCAAGAATCTTGTGCTACCAAACTCATAATCTCTTTCCATTGCACCATTAATTCTTGATACAGCTACGCATGAAGATGAAAAATTTGAGGTTTTGTATCCACCTAAAAAACCATTACTGTTTGCGAGTATAAAATTATTTTTATATTCGGTAAAACCAGCTTCAGTATTAACTATTTTTTCGTCCGTTGATGCTGTTTCTTCAACATTTTTTAAAAATTCAATCTTTTTATCATTTGGATAATGTGTTTCATCATAGAGATTAAGGTCTCTTATCTCTTTTGACATTAAATCTTTATCTGGTAACGAATTATTTTCATCTGATGGAGTAATTTTTGTAGCATCAATACAACGTTCTATTAGTTTTTCTAAGTTTGATTTAGATAAATCTGATGAATTAATGCTTGATTTTTTTTTTTCTATATAAGTAGTTAAATTGACAGCAAAACTATCTGCTCTATTTGACTCGTCTAATTTTTTATTTCTAAAACTAACATTTTCTGAAACAGAGTGAATTACTTTTACACCCACGTCCGTAGCTCCTAGTTTTTTAGAGTTTTCAATACAATAAGACGCTATATCTCTTAAAAATTCCTGATCCCTTATCATTTAGATTAAAGTTTTGTTCCACCAACAGTCATCTTATTTATAAGAATTGATGGCTGAGCTACTCCTACTGGAACACCCTGTCCAGCTTTCCCACATGTTCCAATACCTGGATCTAATTTCATATCATTACCCACTAATGAAACTTCTCTTAAAATTGATGGTCCATCTCCAATTAATGTAGCACCTTTGATTGGTGATCCAATTTTACCATTATTAATTTCGTATGCTTCTGTACAATTAAATACAAATTTTCCAGAAGTTATGTCAACTTGCCCTCCTCCAAAACTTACAGCAAAAATACCTTTGTCAACTGAACTTATCATTTCATCTTGTGAATATTTACCTGACAACATCATTGTGTTTCTCATTCTTGGTAAAACGACATGTTTATAACTTTCTCTTCTTCCGCTACCTGTTGACTTAGTTCCCATTAAACGAGCGTTTAGACGGTCTTGCATATAGTTCTTTAGAATTCCATTTTCTATTAAAACTGTATTTTCAGTAGGCGTTCCTTCATCATCTATTGTTAAACTTCCTCTTCTTTGATGTAATGTGCCATCATCTACAATTGTAACTCCTTCACTTGCTACTTGCTGCCCCATTAAATTATGAAAAGCTGAAGTTTTTTTTCTATTGAAATCTCCTTCAAGACCATGTCCAATTGCTTCGTGTATTAAAATTGCTGGCCATCCAGGGCCTAAAACAACTTTCATCTCTCCTGCTGGTGCTGGTTTGCTTTCTAAATTCACATTTGCGATTCTAAAAGCTTCATCACATACATCTTTCCAGCTTCCATCTTTTAGATAGTCATCATAGCTTTGTCTTCCTCCAACTCCATAAACACCTGTTTCTTTTTTTCCGTCTTTTTCTAAAACGACGGAAACGTTAAATCTGACTAATGGCCTATCATCTTTCAAAACTTGATTATCAGAACGAATAATTTCTATTGATCTATGTTCACCTAGAAAATTTGCAGTTACTTGATTTACAATTGAGCCTTTTGATCTTAAATAGTTATTAACACTGTTCAGCAAATCTATCTTTGAGTCGAAAGTCTTACTTTCAATAGGATTAATATTTTCGTAATATTTGTTGTTAGTTTTAGGAATTTCATGATTATAGGTTCCTTTCTTTGACTTTAATGTATCTTTTAAATTATCGCTTGATTTTCTTAATGATTCCTTTGATATATCATTAGAATGAGAGTAGGCAACAACCTCTCCTGTCACAGCTCTGAAACCATATCCTTGATCAGAATTATAAGTTGAACTCTTTATTTTATTATCGTCTAAAACGATGGATTCTGATTTATGATTTTCTAAATATAATTCTCCGTCATCACAATTTTTTAAAGTTTCAGTAACAATTGCTTCAGCTTGCGATGTATCTATATCTGTTTCTTTGAAGAAATTTGACATTAGAAGAATGTAGTAGTGATTATTAATATATCAACTGCTTATTTGGCACATTTGTAAAAATAAAATATTCAAATATAGTTTAATTATGAAGGTTTTTTTTAACAATTCATGCAAAATCTGCAGAGCAGAAATTAATATTTATAAGAAAGAAAACATAGAAAATTTGAATTGGATAGACATAACTAAAAATAAAAATGCTGAATTAGAAACAAAAAAAACTGATAAAGAGCTTCTAAGAAGACTTCATGTAGAACAAGACGGAAAAATCTATGTAGGTATTGATGCTTTTTTACTTATTTGGAAAAATATTCCAAAATATAAGTTTCTTTATAAATTTTTTAAACTCCCAGTCATTTACCAATTATTTTATGTTGGATATGAAATTGTAGCGTTTTTTTTGTATTTAAAAAATAGGCACCAACTAAACTAATGTTGAATAGCGTATAAAATCTGGGTTACAAAAGATAAAAATATAAAAAAAGAGAAAAATAAAATAAAATACATAACTGTAACCGCTCTATTCCTCTTTCTTCTTAAAATAACAAATTTTTTATCATCGAGAAAAGAAATATCTCTATCACCTGGCACTGGATAATCATAACTCCATCTCCATAAAGATGAACCAAATCTTTTATCTAGTTTATTGTAATAATTTACCCAAGCCAATGACCACATAAACATTAAAAATAAAAATGTTAAAGCTAAAAAAGTTGAGAACATAAATATATTAAATTATATTAATTTTTTTTTATATGTCTATCTGGGGAAGTTTAATTGGTGGGATGATCGGTTTTTCTTTAGGAGGGCCGTTTGGAATGCTATTAGGTTCCTTAATTGGTGGAAAAGTATCAAGATCAAGATCATCATTTAAATCTTTTGCACAACCTCAACAAGTTTTTGCATTAGCTCTTATAGTTTTATCAGCGAAACTGAGTAAAGCAGATGGTCAGGTTAGTAGAGAGGAATTAATAGCGGTAAAAGATAAACTCAAAATTCCAGAACATGAATTAGATCAAGTTGGAAAAATTTTTAATAAAGCTAAAGAAGAAAGCACTGGTTACGAGCCATATGCAAAACAAATAGCTCAAATTTATCAAGGAAATATAAATGTATTGGAAGAAGTCATTAATATATTATTTTATATTGCTGAAGCTGATGGAAATATAAGTGATCAAGAATTTAGAATGATACAACATGTTTCTCAATTATTTGGTCTTAGTAACGCCCAGTTCAATGGAATAGTTGAGGGAAGAAAATCATCAGATAAACTCAATCCATATGTGGTATTAGAGAGCAAACCTGATGATAATCTTACAGATATTAGAAAAAGATATTTAAAATTAAGTAAAGAACACCATCCTGACTTACTTCTAAGTAAAGGGGTCCCTCAGGAAGTTATTGAGGAAAGTAAAAAGAAAATGAGAGCTATTAATTCAGCCTGGGATCAAATCCAAAAACTAAAGAGTAATTAAAATTGCTCAGATTCTGTTGAGCCTTCCATTGCTGTTGTGGAGCTCTTTCCAGAACTTATTGTATTGGAAACTGCATCAAAATAAGAAGTGCCAACTTCTCGTTGATGTTTAACACTGGTATATCCATCTTTTTCTCTAGCAAATTCATTTTGTTGTATTCTAGAGTAAGCAGTCATACCTTCCTTTTTATACTTTTCTGCAAGCTCGAAAATAGCAATATTTTGCGTATGGAAACCTGCTAAAGTTATAAATTGAAATTTATATCCCATCATTCCAATTTTAGTTTGAAATGTTGCAATCTCATCATCAGATAAATGTTTCTTCCAATTAAATGATGGGGAGCAATTATAAGCTAACATCTTGCCAGGAAATTTTGCATGTATTGCATCAGCAAACTTTTTTGCTTCTTCTAAATTAGGTGTTGCAGTTTCACACCATATTAAATCCGCGTAAGGTGCATAAGCTAACCCTCTTGAGATTGCTTGATCAATACCATCTTTTACATAATAAAAGCCTTCGGGTGACCTTTCTCCGGTTAAAAACGGTTTGTCATTTTCATCAAAATCGTTTGTTATTAGTTTCGCAGCGTTGGCATCTGTTCTTGCAAGAATAATGAGAGGAACGTCGGCAATATCAGCTGCCAATCTCGCTGCTTTTAGATTTCGAACCATGGTTCCAGTAGGAACAAGTACCTTACCACCCATATGTCCACATTTTTTTTCACTAGCTAGTTGGTCTTCAAAATGAACTCCAGCTGCGCCAGCTTTTATAAATTTTTTTGTTAGCTCAAATACATTTAATGGTCCACCAAATCCTGCTTCACCATCTGCAATAATTGGCAACATATAGTCAGTTCTTTCACTGCTTTTCATATCTCCGTCTGCAATTTCCATATGTTGAATTTGATCAGCTCTAATTAAGGAATTATTCATAGACTCAACTAATTTAGGTGCGCTGTCGTAAGGATATAAAGATTGATCAGGATACATTTCTCCAGCGCTGTTTGCGTCAGCTGCAACTTGCCAACCACTTAAATAAATTGCTTTTAAACCTGCTTTTGCATGTTGAACAGCTTGATTTCCTGATAAAGAACCAAGTGTGTTTACATATGACTCTGTATTCAACAATCTCCATAGTTTTTGAGATTGCTGTTTACACATTGAATACTCAATTCTAATAGATCCTCTTAGCCTTTCTACTTCATCTGGCTTATAATCCCTTTGTATTCCTGCAAATCTTTTCAACTCGTACGAGATATTCTCGGCTGACATTATTCCCCCTTTAAAAAAACTAGTTCTTTTTATTTTTCGTTATATTCTTCTGTAAACTCATTCATTCCACTTGATCCCCAATCACAGTGGTCATCTCTTAAATAAACCCCTCTACTTCTGTGCTCTTGATGCTCTTGGTGATTTGTGGTTTGAGAACTAATTTCAATGTTTTTTATAGTATTTTTGTCCATGTAAACTTTATAATTTACAATATTTACAAAATCTACAAAAAATGTTAAAAATCCAGTAAATACAATAAATTTTTTGTAAATAATAATTTACAAAGTTTACATATAGTAAATGAGTCAAGTAGAATTAAATATTGGTCCAAAAATAAAAGCTTTTAGAAGGCAGCTAGGTATGCAAGCAAACAAACTAGCCTCGCAACTTAACATTTCACCAAGTTATTTAGCTTTAATCGAGGGGGGGAAGAGAAAAATTGACGGGGAGTTGCTTTTAAAAATTTGTGAGGAATTAAGCATCAACATTAGCGATCTAACAAATAAGTCAGATATCAATATGGTCAACACAATTTCAGAATTGCTTGATGATCAACTTTTTGAAGATTTGGATATAGTTGGTCCAGAAGTTAAAGATCTTGCAAATAGTAATCCAAAAATTGGTAAAGCCCTTATAAGATTAGGAGACATTTTGAAAAAAAAAGATCATGAATTAGTTAACAAAATTGAAAAACTTTCAGGAAAAATTGTAGATAATAGAAAAAACTCATTTCCTGGAGAAGTAATTTCAGATTTTTTGCAAGAAAATAGAAATTTTTTTCCAAAACTAGAGGAATTTGCAAATCAAATCTTTGAACAAATAAAACAAAATAATAGAACAAGATATATTGCTTTATGTGATTATTTAAAATCAGAGTATAAAATTGAAGTGCAAGATATAATTCCTGAGGAAGGAAAACCATTCTCAAAAATTTATGATAACAAAAATAGAAAGTTACTATTGTCTGATTATTTATCTTTGGAAACAAAGAAATTACATGCTGCAGCTCAAATTGCACAAGAGGGAGCAAGTGATATAATAAATTCTTATCTTGATACTTTTAATTATCCAAATGAAGAGTCGAAAAAATTAACAAAAGTTGCTTTATTAAACTATTGTGGTGCAGCAATTTTAATGCCCTACAAATTATTTCATTCTGAATGTAAAAAACTTAAATATGATTTAGAGTTATTGCAAAATACTTTTGCAACTTCATTCGAACAAGTCACACATAGGGTCACATGCTTGAATGATCCTAAATTACCTGGGGTTCCTTTTCATTTTTTGAGAGTTGATGTCGCTGGTAATATTTCAAAAAGATTTTCATTGTCAGGTATTGAAATACCACGTTATGGTGGTGCTTGTCCTCGATGGAATGTATATTCGGCTTTTTCTAGACCTGGTGTTATACAGGCTGCAGTAAGTAAAATGACTAATGGCGAAAAGTATGTATGTATAGCAAGAACTGTTGAAAAAGGTATAGGAAGATATGGACAAAAAAAAAGTATGTTATCTATTGGACTTGGATGTGAAGCCAAATATGCAAGAGATTTTGTTTATACGGAAAACTTAGATTTGAATGATAAAAAATCAGAGATACCTGTAGGGGTTTCATGTAGAACTTGTGATAGACTGGATTGTTCTCAAAGAGCTTTTCCACCATTGCATAAAAAATTTGATGTAGACATTAATTCTAGAGGAGTATCAGTATATGTCAGTGATTAAAAAACATATAATTTTTATAATTATATTTTTATTTGTAAATACAAATAATGTGTATTCAGACAATTTAAATATATTGTTTAAAGAATTGCTTAACGCAAAAAATTTACAACAAGCAGAAAGGCTAGAGGATCAAATTTGGAATAAATGGACAAGACACCCAAACAATGATTATCTGACGAACAAATTAGAGAACGGAACTTATTCCATGTATCATCAGCAGTATAGAATGGCATTAAAACTATTTACAGACGTGATTAATGAGGACCCAAAATGGGCAGAGGGTTGGAATAAGAGAGCAACATTACTATTTATATTAGGGGATTATGAGAAATCGTTAGATGATATTGAAAAAGTTTTAGATCTAGAGCCAAGACATTTTGGAGCATTATCAGGACGAGCGCAAATATACTTAAGCTTAAAGGAATATGAAAAAGCAGTTGATGACTTGAGAAAAGCGAAATCTATTTATCCATTAATCAAAAGTGGAGAAAATATAAAGTTAATAGAAAAAATTATCAAAGACCAACAAATTTAATTGTTCTTAGATCTTTTTTTTGCAATCAGCTGGGTTAATGAATCTACCATTAAATCTGAAGCTTTAAAAATTTCACTTGGTTTAAATTCATGTGAAATATTTTTTTCTTCATTTGTTTTATCTTCAATTACTATACCTTCATCTGGAGAATTATTTTTAATATAAATTAGTATTAACCACTCATCATCAATTGTCTCATCCCATTTTATAAATATCTCTCCAGTTTCGAATCTTCTGTCTATGCATCTCAAGATAGACATATGTTTAGTTATATATCTTTTGTTAAGTTGAAAAACTAAACTATTCGCACTTCTGTAGAAGCTTTCAAGTGCAAACTCAATTTTTTGCCTAGCTAAAGTATATTCCCTTTCTCTTTGAAGTAATTTTGCTCTATCGTCTCCTTCTTGTGTTTCTACACCAAGCGCCTCGACTCGTTCTCTTATTTTCTGATCTCTTATTTGTTGATATTTTAATTTAAGTTTTTCGATACGCTCTTGTAATCCTGAATAATCCTCTCTCTTTTCTCTTAAAGCTAATTTTTCAAGTTGTTCTAGTTCTTTTACCTCTCTTATTCTAAACTTTTCTATTTGCTTTTCTAATTTTAATTCTTGTAAAAATTTCTTTTGTCTCTCCGCCTGCTCTTTTCTTAGTATAGCCTGTTCTTTTCTTAAGAATAATTTTATATCTTTTGCTCTTTCTCTTTCTAATTTTTGTTCTTGTTTTAATTGAATTTCTTTTTCTTTTAGAAAGGCAGCTTCATCTGCTTTTTTCTGTTTTTCAATTTCAATTTTTTCTTTTTCTGCTTGCTCAATTTTCTCTAGTTTAATTTGTCTTTTTTCCTCAGCTCTTATTTCTTTAAAACGAATTAATCTAAATTCTATAGTTTGAAAAAATTTTTGTATTAATTTATCAATTGATAATAAATTAAAACTAAATTTGAAAGAAAACTTATTTTTTAAATCTTCCTCAAGTCTGACCGTTCTTGAAATAATACCTTTTTCAGTACTTGTCTTTAACTTAACTTTTTTTGTTTTTTTTCTTCGGTTTAATCTTTTTGTTGTTTTTTTTTTTAATTTTGGTCTTTTTTTCTTTATTTTTGACTTGGATTTATTTTTTGATTTTTTAACCTTTGTTTTTAAATTTTTTTTTTTAGGTTTTTTTTTCTTTTTTTTCATTTAAGAAATACAGCTTTATCAGCTAATTTTTAATAAATATAGTCTCTAGTATTAGGAACAGATCTTATATCTTTAGTTAGCTGAAGTTGAAATACAACTTGATCTCCCCATTTAAAAGCCATTTCACAACTTGTAAGATAAAATTCCCACATCCTTAAAAATTTTTCATCAAACATTTCTAAAACTTGATCTTTTTTTGATAGAAATCTTTCTCTCCAATTTCTTAATGTGTGAGCATAGTGCATCCTTAAAATCTCTATATCTGTAGCTATAAGTCCAGAATCCTCTATTGGCCTCGCTATTTCGCTTAAACTAGGGGTATATCCACCAGGAAATATATATTTTGTTATCCAAGGCTGTGGGTCTCTAGGTGGTAGATTTGATCCAATTGTGTGTATCAAAGCTACTCCATCCTTTTTTAACATTTGAGACACTCTATTAAAATAGGTTTGATAGAATTTTTTTCCAACATGTTCAAACATTCCAACACTAACTATCCTATCAAATTTTTCATTCAATTGTCTGTAATCTATTAATTTAAATTCAACTTGATTATCTAAATTTAATTCTTTGGCTTTTTCTTGACTATATTTTAATTGATTTTCTGAAAGTGTAATTCCGGTAACTGAAACTTTTGTTTTTTTTGCAATGTCAATTGCAAGTGTTCCCCAACCAGATCCAATATCTAAAACTTTTTGGTTAGGTTGTATATGAAGTTTTTTAATTATGTGATCAATTTTATTTTCTTGAGCAGTTTCCAAGGTATCATTCTCATTTTTGAAGTATGCACATGAATATTGTCTTTTTTTATCAAGAAATAAATCATATAATTTTTCTGAAATATCATAATGGTGTGCAACATTTTGTTTAGATTTAACAATTTTATTAAAACTTGTTAAATATTTTAAAGTTCCCTTTATTTTATTTAATGTCTTTCCATAAATATTAATATCTGCTCTTCCAATATTTTTAAAAGCTATATCAAGAAATTCCATCAAGGTTCCATTTTTTAATCTTAAAGAGCCATTGGTATATGCTTCACCAAAATATAAATCAGGATGAAACAGTAATTTTTGGTGCAAGCTTTTATCTAGTAATTGCAACTCTATTGGAGTTTCTTTCAAAGGTTTCCCTATTACATACCTATTAGAATTATAATCTATTAAGATAAAGCCATCTTCTTTAAATAAATCATTTAAAAAATTTATAAGTTTCATTATGCTGCTTTTAAGTGCTTAAAGTCAAAATCAATCTTTTGAAGTTCATCAAAAAATATTTTTTTTTCGTTTTCATTTAATAACTTCAATGGTGGAATTAAATTCTGGTAGTCCTGATCAATTTGCGCCATAAAAGTATGTAATCCAGATATTAAATTAAATTTATCGAAAATACTTCTTACTAAACACAACTTTTCGTTTGAAGATTGATATGATCCATTTTGAAATTTATCGTAAACATCTCTTGCCAAAATTGAAGTAACATTTGTTGTTGCTGTAATTATTCCAGAGCAACCTAATTCGAGTCCTTTCAATAATTTTGATTCTGAACCTGGCATTACTGAAAAATTATGTATTTTCAAATTTTCATACAAATTATAAGAACTGTCTTTTACTCCAACTATTTGACTTGGAAATTTTTTTACTAGCTCTTCAACACAATCAATACTAAATTTATATCCTGAGAGTTTTTCGAAATTATATAAAATTATTTTACATTCATTAATTTCATCTATTATTCTTGAGTAAAAATTAATCACATCGTGATCGCTATACTTATAATAGGCAGGGGGCATAATTAAAAATTTATTAAACCCATTTGATTTGGCTATTTTTATCAAATTAATATTGTCAACTAGCGAATTAAGACCAGTTCCAATTATAAATTTATCCCTATAATTACTTTTTGGTAACAAATTGATTAATTGAATTTTTTCCGAAAGAGATATTAGTTGTGATTGTCCAGTACTTCCAAAAAAAACTACTCCATGGCAACCTTTGTCGATTAGATTTTCTGCATATTTAATCGTTTTTTCACTATTTAACGCAAGATTTTTATCTAATACTGACAGTGTAGCTGCATATATTCCATTAATCATAACTTAATTATATGACTATAATTATAGAATAGATTTAAGAAAAAAATAATAAAAAAATATATTCTAAATACTTATGAAAGTTTGTGTTTATCTTAGCTATATAGGTCTTGGAGCAAATTTGTTACATCTAAGTTATGTGCATCAATTATCTGAAAAGTTTGGGCCTATAACAATTTTTACATTATGTAAGAATTTATCGGATGCATTGAAGGATGATCCTAAAATTAAAGAAGTCATAATAATAGATAAAAAATATAATAAATTTAAAAATATATTTAGTTTTTCATCAGAATTAAAAAAATACAATTTTGATAAAATATTTATTTATTATCCAAGTCCTAGAATATTCATCGCGTGTAAGTTAGCTGGAATAAAAGATATTTATCACTATCCTTTATTTAAAAAAAAAAATCTTCATTTAATCAACGCAGCACAAAAGTTTACTGCGAATGTATTA
The DNA here is from genome assembly GCA_902527605.1 of uncultured Pelagibacteraceae bacterium. Lineage (GTDB taxonomy): Bacteria > Pseudomonadota > Alphaproteobacteria > Pelagibacterales > Pelagibacteraceae > Pelagibacter. Next base: position 109,997 of record CABZPQ010000003.1, read on the forward strand.
AACATAGAGAAATGTCAAACATACACAAAAATTTACATAAATGAGAATAAACTTAAAAGTGTCTCAACTTATTTTGATAAATCAAAATTTAACATTGTAATAGGAGCTGGATCTTCAGGTCCAACAACAAAATGGGGCACTGATAATTACTCAAATCTAATAAATGAGTTAAATAAACTAAATAAATTTAATTTTTTTATTTTGTGTGGTCCTAATGAAAAATTAATTGCTCAAGAAATAATGGATAAGGTTGAAGGAGATAATATTACAGATCTTAGTAACAAAAATATCTCAGAAGTAATACCTTTTATAGCTTCTGCAGATATGTATGTAGGGAATGATTCATTTGGTTCACATATTTCATCACAATCTGGTAAACCAAGCCTTGTAATTTTACTGGACTCTCCAAAAGCATATACAGATTATACTCCTAATCATATTAGAATTATTCCTGAAGGTTATGATATTGATAATGTTACACATGGAAGTGAAATTGATCCAAATTTAATTAAGGTCGAACAAGTGTACAAATCAATACTAAGTTATATTTAAACAACCGATTTTAAGACTGTGTCTTTGGCTTGGTTCACTAAAGTAGCAATATTATTTAATTCTGGACTTCTATCTGGATGAATTTTTTTCATAATTTTTTTATAAGAATTCATCACTTCGTCTTTTGTATATTTTTTTTTGGGGTCTAAATTTAAAATTCTATATGCTTCATCTAAACTCATATTCTGAGATGACATATTTTGATTAAATTGATTAAAATTAAATCTGCCAGAATTTTTTAAAACTCTAAAAAGTCCCCATAATCTAAATAGCTGAAATAAAGAAATACCTGCTTTCGTTTTAATTAAAGGTAAAATAGCCAACATAAATGGTAAGGAAAATATATATCTTCCTGCATATGCCATTATTACCGCTAACAATATTGAGGAAATTATAATAAAAGTTCTTACAAATTTTGATATTTTTTTTGTTGAGGTTTTGGCAAACCAATTGAGTAAAATATAAAGAATTATAAAGATTATTAGTATTACAAAAAAAATATTCATAAATTAATTAAATTTAAATGAAAATACCACAGCTTAAAAAAAAACCAGAATTAAAATCTTGTCACAACGTAACTTGGGAAGACGATTATAGTTGGATACATCAGGAAAATATACTTGAAGTATTGAAAGATAGTTCAAAATTATTGCCAGAGGTGAGAAAATATCTTGAAGATGAAAATGATTATTTTAGTCATCAAATGTCAGATACAAAAGAAATTCAAAAAGTTTTATTCGATGAGATTAAGGGAAGAATTAAACTTGATGATGAATCTCTTCCGTTTAAAGATGTAAGATATAGTTACTGGACAAAAACAACAACAAAAGGAAATTATTCTATAAAGTTAAGAAAAAAAATTGATTCTGATGAAATAGAAGAAATTTGGAATGGTGACTTAGAAAAAGAAAAGCTTAAAACTGAATATTTTGGGCTTGGAGACTTAGAAGTTAGCTATAATGATAAATTACTAGCTTATTCATTAGATTTAAAAGGATCTGAATATTACACCATACATATAAGAGATATTAAAAGTCGAGAGCAAGTTGGTGAAAAAATTGAAAATACAAGTGGTGGAATAACATTTAGCTTAGATGACAAATATATTTTTTACTCTAAGCTTGATGACAATCACAGACCAAGAGAAATTTACAGGCATGAAATTGGAACTCCTACTAATAAAGATATTCTTATATTTAAAGAAGAAAGTGAAGCATTTACTGTAGGAATAGGTCTTAGCTCTGACGAAAAGTATTTTTTTATTACGTCATCTGATCATAATACCTCGGAACAGTATTATTTTAAAGCAGATGAAATAATTCCAAAACCAAAACTAATTGATAAAAGAAAAAGAGGGATAATATATTCTGTTAATTCATGGAATGGTAATTTTTATAAACATACAAATGAAGATGCAGAAGATTTTAAGATCGAAAAGACAAATGATTTAGAAAAAAAGGTGTGGGAAACATTTATACCTGCACGAGATGAGGTTTTAATTGGAGGATTAATTTTTTTAAATGATTGGATTATAAGATCTGAAACTTCTAATGCATTATCAAAATTAATATTAAGAAATCCAAAAAATGATGAAGAAGAAGAAATATTTTTTTCAGATGAAAAAGTTATTGTTCCTGGCGTGTCGTTAACCCAAAGAGATAGAAATACTGATACTGTTTATTTATCATATTCATCACCAAAAACTCCTGGAAGGACTTACCTATATAATCTTAAAACAAAGGAGAAGAAATTAGTTAAAGAACAAGAGATTCCTAGTGGCCATAATTCTGATGACTACATAGTTGAAAGATTAGAGTGTACCTCTCATGATGGAAGAATGGTTCCTATTACCATAACAAGACATAAAAAAACTAAATTAGATGGATCTGCAAAATTATTATTATATGGATACGGATCATACGGAAGTTCTATGTCACCAAGTTTTTCTTCAACAAGAATAAGTTTAATAGAGCGAGATATTATATGGGTAACTTCTCATATTAGAGGCGGTATGGAAAAAGGAATGAAATGGTGGAAAGAAGGAAAATTATTAAACAAGAAAAATACATTTGAAGATTACATTGCTTCTGCAAAATTTCTAATTGAAAAAAAGTTTACGTCTAAAGGTAATATTATTGGAATGGGTGGATCTGCTGGAGGTCTTTTAATGGGAGCCGTTGTTAACCAAGCGCCTGATTTATTTTTGGGTATTGTTATGGCTGTTCCTTTCGTTGACTCGTTGACCACGAACTTAGACCATTCGTTACCATTAACAGTCGGCGAATTTGATGAATTTGGAAATGCTAAAGATAAAAAAGAACACTTTGATTACATATTTTCATATGCACCTTATAACAATATTAAAAAGATGGATTACCCAAACATTTTGATAACAACAAGTCTAAGTGATAACAGGGTATTATTTGATGAGCCAGCAAAATTTACTGCAAAATTAAGGGATTACAAAACGGATAACAATTTACTTTTATTAAAAACAGAAATGAATGCAGGTCATGGAGGAAAATCTGGAAGAGATGGAGCAATTGAGGAGATTGCAGTTGACTACGCGTTCGCTTTGAAAATAGCTGGAAAATTAAACACTTGATCTTGAAATATCAAAATTAATTACCATATAAACATTGTTAGTCGCCTAATGGGGCTAGCAATAAATAAACTTGCTTAATTAAAGGAGGATAATATGACAAGTAAGGATCTATCAATTTTCAACTCACTTCGACCTTTCTCTATTGGTTTTGACGATATGTTTGACCAATTCGAAAGCATGTTGGGCAATGGTGGTTTAAGTATGCAATCAAACTACCCGCCTTACAACATAAGAAGAACTGGCAAAGATAACTACTCAATTGAAGTTGCTTTAGCTGGTTTCAATAAAAAAGATGTTGAGGTAGAGTTTGAAGATAATCTATTAACTGTAAGAACTAAACAAGTTGATAGAAGTGAAAACAAAAACCAAGATGGAGAGATAATCCACAAAGGTATATCGCAAAGACAATTTGCGAGATCATTTACAATTGCAGATGATGTAAAAGTGAATGGTGCGGAGTTAAAAGATGGTCTTTTAACAATCGCATGTGAAAGGATTATCCCAGAACATAAAAAAAAGAAACTTATTGAAATTAAATAAGTACCTTGCTTGTGGGGCTAGTCCCCACAAGACTAAATACATCCACTAGAGCTAAATCCGATAATAACCCCTGATGCATTCACCTCAAATTTTCTTTCACAAGGAATTCCATATTTTTTTGTTTTGTAGATAAGCATTTCATTTCCAAGTTCATTGACAAAATCTTCTGAAGGCGAGCCTAATTCTAATCTCATCTCATTAACTTCTTTTCCAACGAATTGACCAAATTTTTCATTCTCTTTTTCAGCCACTTCATCAGATTTCTTTTTAATTGTTTGGCATCCATTTAAAAAAATTATTGTTAATGTGATAAACAGAGCAATAAATTTTTTTGATAAAGTATTATTTTTAAAAGCAACAATCATTAATACATACCTAAAGTTGAATTATGTTAACAATTTGTTCAAAACTTTCATTAAATTGTTTGAATTTAATACAAATTTGAAAAGATAGGAAATTTTAAAGATTATAGAGTTATTGATTTATTATATTAAAGAAATGCTATGGCAACAGACTTAAGAATATCAAATATATCAAAAATATATCCAGGATGTATAGCTAATGATAATGTATCTCTTCAATTTAAAAGTGGAAAAATATACGCATTATTAGGAGAGAACGGAGCTGGAAAATCTACATTGGTAAAAATTTTGTCTGGTGTAGTGAGCCCAGATAATGGTGAGGTTTTTTTAAATGAAAAAAATTTAAAATTAAGTTCTCCACTCGATGCCAAGAAAAATAAAATTGGAATGGTTTTTCAGCATTTCAATTTATTTGAAACTTTATCAGTATTTGAAAACTTAAGTATAGATGCAACTGAAGATAACGAAAGTTTAAGGATAAGAGTAAATGAAATATTAAAAAAATATAACTTTAGTATTGACCTTGACGTTCCTGTATTAAATTTATCAGCAGGGCAAAAGCAAAAAGTTGAGATTATAAGATGTCTTTTAAGAAGCCCTAAAGTTCTAATCATGGACGAGCCCACATCTGTTTTGACTGAGCAGGAAACAGAGGAATTATTTATATCTTTAAAAAAATTCTGTGATGAAGGAATATTAATTATTTACATAACTCACAAGTTAAAAGAAGTTTTGTCTTTATGTGATGAGGTTGCTGTAATGCGAAAAGGTAAGGTTGTATCGGTTAGCCAAACACAAAATGAAAGAGTTGAAACTCTCGCAAATAAGATGGTTGGTCAAAAACTAGCGAAAATAAAGAAAAAAATTAATATTTCCAAAAATAAAGATGAGATATTTAAAGTAAAACATTTAAATTTTTATAGCGATGATCCTTTTGAAACAAATTTAGTTAATCTAAATTTTTCTGTAAAGAAAGGAGAATGTTTGGGTATAGCGGGTATTTCTGGCAATGGTCAAAACGAACTCTTTCAAATTTTGAGTGGGGAAATAATTACGCCAGATACATCAATCATTTTTCGAAATAAGGAAATTGCTAAATTAAATCCAAAGCAAAGACGAGAATATTTAATGGCTTTTTCTCCTGAAGATAGAATATCTCAAGCGGCTGTACCTGAATTAAAAATATATGAAAATGTAGCATTAAATAATTTTAAGTCATCAAATTTTTTTGAAAAAGGTTTGGTAAATGAAAAAAAAATTAAAGAGCATTCAAAGAAAATATTATCTGACTTCTCAGTAAATACAGACAATGTTGAATTAAAAAGTCAATTTCTATCAGGTGGAAATTTACAAAAACTTATTTTAGGGAGAGAGTTAATTACAGCTCCGGAGTTATTAATTTGTTACAATCCAACATGGGGGCTCGATGTGGGTGCAATCAATTATATTCATGAAACACTTATAAAAATTAACGATCAAGAAAAATCAACGATTTTAATTTCTACAGATACGGAGGAGTTATTAAAACTCAGTGATAGAATTGCAGTTATTTACAAAGGCAAGCTTTCAAAAATAATGCCTTCAGAGGAAGTCACACCAGAAAAATTGGGAGTTCTAATGGGAGGAGGTTCCATTGATTAAAATTGAAAAAAGAAATGATGTACCAATGGCATTATATTTTTTTACTCCTTTTATTGCAATCATACTTACAATTTTAGGTGGCGGTATAATTTTTTATATTTTAGGCTTTAATCCAATAGAAGCGCTTAAGTTTTACTTTATAACTCCTATTTCAAATTTATATGGATTCAGTGAATTGCTACTCAAAGCAACCCCCCTTTGCTTGATTGCTATTGGTTTATCATTTTGTTTTAAAAGTAATAATTGGAATATTGGTGCAGAAGGGCAATTAACTTTTGGTGCGATTGTAGGAGGAGGAGTTGCTCTTTTATTTTATAATCAAGAAGGTTTTTATATATTACCTTTAGTTATAATTGCTGGAGCAATCGGGGGAATGATCTTTGCACTTATCCCAGCAATCCTTAAAACATATTTTAATACAAATGAGATTTTAGTTAGTCTTATGTTGGTTTACGTTTCAAAGCTACTCTTAGATTACTTAGTAGTTGGGCCATGGAGTAATCCTGAAGGTTTTAATTTTCCTGAAACAAGACAATTTAGTGACTCATCTAGAATGCCATTATTATTTGAAGGTTTGAGAATTCATGCTGGTATTTTTTTAGCTCTTGCAGCAGTTATGCTGAGTTGGTTTGTTCTTTATAAAACCTATTTAGGCTTTCAGATTAAAGTATCTGGTCTAAGTTTAAAAACTGCTAAGTATGCTGGGTTTAAAGGAAAAACTATGATTTTGATTGTTTTTATGATTAGTGGTGCGTGTGCGGGATTAGCTGGAGTTGGTGAAATTACTGGACCTATTGGACAGCTGCATAGAATGATATCCCCCGATTACGGTTTTACAGCAATTATTGTTGCTTTTTTAGGTCGTCTTAATCCTTTTGGCATAATTTTTGCGTCTTTGGTTGTTGCTTTGACATACCTTGGTGCTGAAACGGCTCAAATTTTTTTGCAAATACCAAAATATACCGGCCAAGTCTTTCAGGGTATGATCTTATTTTTTTTACTCGCATCTGATTATTTGCTTTTTTTCAAAGTTAAAATTTTAAATTTAAAAAAAAATGAGCTTAGACATTAGTTTTATAGGAATTCTGATAGGATCAATAATGGCTTCATCAGTGCCATTAATACTTGCGGCTTCAGGTGAATTGATTACTGAAAGATCGGGCGTTTTAAATTTAGGTGTCGAAGGAATGATGATAATCGGAGCAATATCTGGTTTTGCTTTAATGGTAATAACAGATAACCTTTTTATAGCAATCGTAGGCTCTATGTTATCAGGAGTTATAATTTCACTAATCTTTGGATTTTTAACGCAATCTCTTCTTACAAACCATGTTGCAACGGGTTTGGCATTAACTATTTTTGGCATCGGTTTATCCGCAATGTTAGGAAAAAATTTTGTTGGTATCCCTGGAAAAGAATTTCCAATTTTATTTTCAAGTTTAAAAGAAAGTATTCCGTTTTTTGGTCCAATATTATTTGGACACTCTATAGTTTTATATTTTGCCTTTGCTTTACCATTTTTAACTAATTATTTTTTGAAAAAAACTAAATTAGGTTTAATTGTTAGAGCTGTTGGTGATTCGCCTGTTTCGGCATCTAATCAAGGTATAAATGTTATTCTAGTTAGATACTGTTGTATTCTTTATGGAGGAGCTATGTGTGGCTTAGCAGGTGCATATTTATCTTTAATATACACTCCACAATGGATTGAAAATATGACAGCTGGAAGAGGATGGATAGCTTTGGCTTTGGTTGTATTTGCAACCTGGAGTCCTATAAAAGTTTTAATTGGTGCTTTAATTTTTGGAGGAATTACAATTTTACAATTACATATGCAAGCAATTGGGTTTAGAATACCAGTTCAATTCTTAAGTGCATTACCTTATCTGATGACAATAATAGTTTTAGTTGTAATCTCTCGTGACAGTAGAAAAATAAAACTTAATACCCCAACCTCCTTAGGAAGAATATTCTATAAGGAAAAGTAATGTTAGCTATTCGAAAATAATTATTTTTTTTTTTTGAATTTTGATTAACTTAAAGCTTCACAAAAAAAATTTAGAGGGGAAATTCAAAATGTATAAAAACTTTTTTAGATATTTAATTTCTGCAATTTTTCTACTTGGGTTTAGTGTAAACTCAAATGCGGATTTTAAAGTTGGTTTTGTCTATGTTGGCCCAACTGGTGACCATGGATGGACATTTCAACATCACGAAGGTAGAAACGCTGTAGAGGCAGCTGGAATAAAAACAACATTTGTTGAAAGTGTTCCAGAAGGTGCTGATGCAGAAAGAGTGATAAGACAACTGGCTCAATCTGGCCACGACTTAATTTTTACAACTAGTTTTGGATATATGGATCCAACTAACAAAGTTGCAAAAGATTTTCCAAATGTAAAATTTGAACACGCAACAGGTTATAAGAGAGAACACTCAAATGTTTCTACTTATTCTGCAAGATTTTACGAAGGAAGAACTCTTTTAGGCCATATTGCTGGAAAAATGACTAAAACTAACACGATTGGCTATATTGCATCTTTTCCAATTCCTGAAGTAATAAGAGGAATTAACGCAATGACTCTTGCTGCACAAAAGGTCAATCCAAATATTAAAACTAAGATTGTATGGGTGTTTACTTGGTACGATCCAGGTAAAGAAGCTGAAGCAGCGCAAGCTTTAATCGATCAAGGTGCAGATGTAATTATGCAACATACAGATAGTACAGCACCAGTTCAAACAGCGGAGAAAGCAGGTGTATGGTCATTTGGTCAAGCAAGTGACATGCAGAGATTTGCTCCTAAATCAATTTTGACTTCAATTATAGATGATTGGGCACCATATTATGTTGAAAGAGCTATTGCTGCAAGAGACGGCACATGGAGTCAACAAGACACATGGCATGGATTAAAGGAAGGTATGGTAGCTATGGGACCATATAATTCTGCAATGGGTGCTGACTTAGTTAAAGAAGTAGAGCAGCTTCAAAAAGATCTAGCATCAGGAAAAGTTCATTCGTTCACAGGTCCTATATATGACCAAAAAGGTAATATATTAGTTGCAGAAGGGAAAGTTGCTGATGATGGAATGTTAGCTGGAATGAGTGTTTATGTAAAAGGTGTTGAAGGAGATATTCCAAAATAATTTTTAAAAAAAAATTAAAAAGGCCAACTTATATAGTTGGCCTTTTTTTTTATGAATGTTTTTTCTTTAAACCATTAATATCTATTTCATCATAATATTCTGAAGGTTGAACTATCCAAGGATCACCGTCAAGTAAAATTGGACAAAAATCTGGAGTAAAAGAAGAGGATTTTTTTTTCCAAAGACAAGCCGTTTTTATTTCTTGAATATGGTTTTTCACTGGAGCATAATTTTTTAACCATTTAATACTTTCATTTAAAGTAAGTCCAGTATCGGATAAATCATCAACTAATAAAACATTTTTAAAGTCTTCATTTTTAGCTATTGAGCTTATGTCTCTTGCAAAAATAAGTTCGCCCTGTTTATTTTCTACAGTTTCTCCAGAATAACTTTGAATAACAACATAAGCAGTGGGCAATTTAAATATTCTTGATAGCATATCAATTATAGGTGCTGCACCCCTCATTATTCCGACTAAAACAGATGGTTTGTAATTTTTTTCAATTGTAAGAGCTAACTTTTCAACTGCTAATTTATAATCTTCATAATTGATTATTAATTTTTCTGCCATAAAATTTGGTAACATAAAAAAAAAAAATTAAAAAGGAGAATTATGAAAGGTTACTGGATTGCAACTTACAGTGAAATTAAAGACCCTGAAAGAATGAAAAAATATGCAGATAAAGCAAAGGAAGCTGTATTAAAACATTCTGGAAAAATTTTAGCTCGAAGTGCTAATAACATTGCACTTGAGGGTAGAGAAATGGTTAGAATAGCACTTGCAGAATTCCCAGACGTGGATACTGCTAAAAAATGCTACGATTCTGAAGAATATGTTGAGGCAAGAACATACCTTAAAGATAATGTAATTAGAGAACATATGATATTTGAAGGAATGGAATAACTTAGAAAAGGGGCAAATATGAAGGCATATTGGGTGAGTTTGTATACAGAAATTTCAGATCAAGATAACCTAAAAAAATATGGTGAAAATGCAATACCAGTTATAAAAAAATTTGGTGGTACTCCTGTAGTTAGAGGAGGCAAACTAAAATATTATAGTGGTGACAAAATATTAAGGACCGTCATTTGGGAATTTCCCAGTTATGACATGGCCATATCTTGTCATGACTCAGAAGACTATTTAAAAGCTTGGTCTTATGCAGAACAAACTACAAAAAGACATATGTTTATTGTGGAGGGTGCTAATACTGAATAGTATCGTCATCAATTGAACGCCACAAATACCAAGTGGCAACAGAGCAGTATGGAGAAAATCTTTTTTGAAGCTTTTTTACAAAAATTTCAGGTGGAAAATATTTTTTTTTATAGTTGTTTGATATTGCTCTTAATAACCCAATATCCTGAACTGGCCAGATATTAGACCTATTATAAGTAAATAACAAAATCATTTCTGCTGACCATCTTCCAATTTGTCTTAAAGTTGATAAGTATATAATTGCTTCTTCATCGCTCATTTTCGAAATTAATCTTGGATTAAAACTTTTATCTTTAAATTTTTGAGACATTTCCAAGATACCCCTTATTTTTTGACGACTAAGACCGCATTTTTTAAGTTGTGATGTTTTAAGCATTGAAACAGTTTTTGGATTAATTTTTTTTTTACATACCGATTCAAATTTTTTGAAGACAGAATCTGCAGCAGCAACACTTATTTGTTGTCCTATTATACTTTTGCATAAAGAATAAAAGACATCTTTTCTAGTAGTTAAATTATTATCTTTATATTTTTTAATCAATGATCTCATAATACTATCTTTTTTTGAAAGATATGTTCTAGCTTTTGTCCAATATGGTGGTGCCTTACTCATTTCTACTTACCGTTACTTGTTTATTTAAATATATTTCTCTTCGAAATATAATGATTGATGATATTATTACCAGTGAAGCACCCATCAATGTTTTAATTGTGGGAATTTCATCCCAAATAAAATATCCAAAAGATATTGCAAATATTAATCCCAAATATTTAAGAGGTGTAACCAGAGAAACCTCAGATAATTTATAAGATTGACTTAATAATAGATTAGCTGTTCCTCCCAACAAGCCAATTGTACATAAAAGTAAGAAATCATTGAAAGTTGGCATGATCCAACCAAATGGTATTGATAGAACTCCAACAATTGTAATTGCAAAAGAAAAAAAAAATGAGATCAACCATACTGGTTCTGTGGATGAAAGTTTTCTAATTGTAATTGCAACATAAGACATTCCAATACAAAAGATTATTGGAAATAAGTAATAAATATTTAAGCTAGAAAATCCTGGTTGGGTAATTACTAAAACACCAATAAAACCGACAAATACTGCAGCCCATCTATATAATCCTACTTTCTCACTTAATAAAAATATTGATAGCAAAGTTGTAAATATAGGTGCAGCAAATGAAATACTTGTCACTGTTGCAAGTGGTAGGTTTCTTAGTGCCAAAAATATTGCTGCTAAAGCTATCAGTCCTGAACAACATCTAATTAAATGTAATCCTGGTCTATTTGTTTTATAAAAATCTCTAAATCTTGTCTTAGGAACTAAAAAAATTATTGGCAAAATACCAAATAGACCTCTAAAGAACATTACCTGTCCAATTGGATAATCTGATGACCACTTGACTATTACATCCATAAATGAAAAGGCACATATTGATAAAAACATGTAAAAAAAGCCTAATTGATTTTTGGAAAGCATGATAATAACTTTAGATTAATTAAAATTTTTAGCAATGGAAATAGCAACTTTAGCACTTGGATGTTTTTGGGGACCCGAAATAAAATTTAGCAAGTTAGATGGAGTAATAAATACAGAGGTTGGATATTGTGGAGGTAATACTGAGAAGACATCTTATAAAGAAGTATGTTATGGTGATACCAATCACGCAGAAGTAATTAAAGTTGAATTTGATAGTACTAAAATTTCTTATGAGGAAATAATAAGAAATTTTTTTGAATTTCATGACCCAACTACTTTAAACCGGCAAGGTCCAGATGTAGGTACTCAGTATAGAAGTGAAATATTTGTTCATGATGAAAATCAAAATAAAATCGCTAACAAAGTATTTAAAGAAATTAATGAAAAATTTAAAGGTAAAATCGTTACCAAAATATCAAAATCAAAAAATTATAATAAAGCCGAAGATTATCATCAGAAATATTTGGAAAAAAGTTTCTAATGTCACTTATATCAACTGAGTGGCTAGAAAAAAATATCTCAAATGTAAAAATAATTGATGGCTCTTGGCATATGCCTGCAACAAAAAGAAGTGGTAAAGAAGAATTTAATAAAGAGCATATACCAAATGCAATTTTTTTTGATATTGATGAAAATTGTAATAAATCAACCGACTTACCACATATGTTAACGGACAATAGTTCGTGGGAAAATATACTATCATCTATGGGCATATCTAACGAAGACGAAATTGTGATTTATGATAATTCTGATGTTTTAAGTGCTTGTAGAGTATGGTTTAATTTAATTTACTTTGGCCATGATAAAAAGAAAGTACATGTTTTAGATGGAGGTTTTAATAAATGGAAAAAAGAAAAAAGAATAACTTCTGCTAATAATATAATTATTCAAACAACTAACTATAAAGCAAAAGAAAATAATGGAATGGTTAAGAGCAAAGATCAGATCGACCAAAATATAATTAAAAAAAAATTTGATTTAGTTGATGCGAGAAGCAAAGACCGTTTTAATGGCACAACTCCAGACCCAAGAAAAAATGTAAGAAGTGGTTCAATACCTAATTCAATTTGCTTACCGTTTAAAACCCTTATCAATGACGATTTTACTTTTAAAAGTAAATCTGAAATTTCTTCTTATTTTAAAGATTTATCTTTAAATGACCCAGTAAATGTGGTGTTTTCGTGCGGTTCTGGGATCACAGCATGTGTTTTGGCACTTGCATATTCTCAAGTAAATAATAAGTATCTTCCAGTCATTTATGATGGTTCATGGGCTGAATATGGTAAAATATAAAATATGAAAAGATCAACAAAAATTACAAGCATAATAATAATTTTCTTTTTAATTATAGCTACAGTGATTGTTGGTAGAACAATGATTGGAAATCATTTTAAGAAGAAATTTAGTAAAAGACCACCTCCAGGAATAATTGTTACTGCAGCTGAAAATAGAGTTTTTGAAAATTTAATAAGCACATACGGAACAGCAAGACCATTTAAAACACAATCCTATAAAATTGAGAAGTATGAAATACTTAAACCTATCAACTTTAATCAAAAAGTAAAAAAAGGTGATGTAATTGCAGAACTTAAAAATAGAAAAATTACTGCTCAGTTTGATGGAACAATTGGAAAAAGAGAATTTTCAGAGGACATCGAAGTTTCAAAATCTTCGATCTTAGTTAATCTCGAAAATACCAGTATTATCTATTGTGATGTAGATATACCTGAAATGTTTGTACCATTTATTAAGGTTGGTTTACCTGTTGATATAAAATTTTCTGGATACAAAGATAAAACATATATAGGTCAAGTTGACTCGTTAGCTAGTCGAATTAGTGAGGATACTAGATCATTACCAACAAGGATAAAAATGGACAATACATCTGGTGAAATTTTGCCTGGCTCATTTTTAGAAATTTCAATAAAATATGATACAAGAGAAAGCTTAAGTATCCCAGATACCAGCACAATAGTGGAAGGTGATAATATATTTATCTATAAAGTTGACGAAAAAAATAAAGTATTAAAAACAAATATTGATACCGGCGATAGATACCTGGGTTTTGTTGAAGTTTTAAATGGTCTAAAAGTTGGTGACAAAGTTGTTGCTGAGGGTACAAAAAAAGTCAGACCAAATTTAATAATAAGACCCATAAAAAAGGGTGCTAAAGTAGCTAATCAAAACAAATCTAGTTGGGGTGGAAAAAAGAAAAAAGATACTAAAGAAAACAAGAATGGTATGTTTGCGTGGTTACAAAAATTAAATATATTTAAAAAGTCTGACTCTGAAAAACAAGAAAATAAAAAATAATTAATACATGTATATAACTGAAGTTAGTATTAAAAGACCTGTCGTTGCATGGGTAATGTCAATGATACTAATTATTTTTGGAATTTTTGTATTTTGGGAATTACCTGTTAGGGAATTACCAGATGGTATTCAGCCTCCAGTGGTACAGGTACAAACCGATTATAAATCTGCTTCAGCTGAAATTGTTGATGAAGAAATAACACAAAAAATAGAAGATGTTATAGGAGGAGCGGAAGGAATTAAGAACATTGATTCTAGTTCGCTTAATGGAAGAAGTAGAATAAATATTTATTTTAATACAGATATAGATTTAGATGATGCAGCAAATGATATAAGAGAAAGAGTATCAAGAGTTGCAGATAATTTGCCAGATCAAGCAAACCCACCTCAAATTTTGAAACAAGCAGCAGGTTTTACAACCACAATGTGGGTTGCGCTATCGTCACCAACTTGGAATGATTTGGATTTGGGTGATTATGCAGAAAGATATCTTATAGATGCCTTTTCGAGCGTACCAAATGTTGGTAGAATTTTAGTCGGTGGATTAAGAGAGCTTAGTGTTAGAGTTTGGGTAGATCCTATCAAATTAGCAGCCAATAATCTTACTATTCAGGAAGTCGAAAGAGCATTAAGAAATGAAAATATAAACATCCCCGCTGGAACTTTAGAAGCTAGTAACAAAGATTTAACTCTTAATATTGACAAGTCTTACTCTAACATTGAAACAATCAAGCAGCTTCCTCTTAAGAAAAACAAAGATAAAGTCACAACCCTTTCTGATATTGCAAATGTTGAGCTTGGTCCAGTTTCTGAGAAAACTTTATTTAAAGCTCAAAGAAAAAATGCAGCTAATTTAAAAACAGTTGGGATTGGAATATACGCAAAAAGTGGAGCATCAACCGTCGAACTTTCAAATCAAATTAAAGAGAAAATAAACGTTTTAAATCAATCTTTACCAGATGGTTTAAAGTTAGAAATAGCATTTAATAGAGCAACTTACGTAGGAACTGCAATACAGGAAGTTTATAAAAGTTTAATTATTGCTTTTATTTTGGTTGTAGTAATAATTTACTTGTTTTTAGGAAACCTAAAAGCTGTAATTGTACCAGCTGTAGCTTTGCCAGTAAGTTTAATTGGTTCGTTTTTAGGTTTATATATATTTGATCTTTCTATAAATATATTTGTTCTCCTAAGTTTTATTTTAGCAATTGGAATAATAACTGATGATTCTGTAATAATGACAGATGCAATTTATACAAGAATTGAAAAAGGAGAAACGCCACTTGTAGCTGCTTATAAAGGCTCAAGACAAATAACATTTGCGATAATAGCTACAACTTTAATCTTAGTTGCAGTTTTTTTACCTTTAATTTTTATTGAGGGTATAGCTGGCACCTTGTTTAAGGAAACCGCAATAGCACTATCTTTCTCAATTGTTGTTTCTTCGTTTGTGGCTTTAACTCTTTCACCAATGTTAGGAAGTAAGTTTTTAAATAAAAAAGAAAAAATTAATTTTTTTGTAAAAAAATTTAATAATGGATTTAAATCTTTTACAGAATTTTATACCGATACCTTAAAATTTTGGATTAATAAACAGAAAACAATTTCGATATTTATAATTCTATTAATTGCAGCTTCAGTTTATTTATTTAACTTTACTAAAAAAGAACTGATACCATTAGAAGATAGGGGGGCTTATTTAATAATTGGTTCTACTGATGAAGGAAGTTCATTCGAGTACACACAAGAAAAAGCCCAAATAATTGAGGGAAGAATATTAAAATTGTTACAAGCAGAAGACAGTCCTTACCAAAGATTAATTATGAGGGTACCTGGTTTCGGTAAGTCCGCAACTTCATATAATACTTTTATTATAATTGCACTTTTAGATGAATGGAAAAATAGAGAAAAGAGTACACAAGTTGTTTTAAGAGAAGCTATTGGACAAGTTGTTAGTGTGCCTGAAACGTTTGCGTTTCCTATATCACCTCAATCTATAAGAGTTTCTAGCTACAATAAACCAGTTCAAATGGTGATTTATGGGACAAGTTATGAAGAGTTAGAACAAATTCAAAGTCAAGTTTTAAGAGAACTAAGAAGAAATAGAAATATGTTTAGAATTGAAAGTGATTACACAAAAAATAAACCTGAAGTAAAATTAATCACAAATAAAAATCGAGCAAATGATTTAGGAGTTTCAATAGAAAATATAGGCAGAACACTAGAAACATTATACGGTGGAAAGCGAGTTACAACATATAATAAAGAAGGAAGAGAATACCCCATTATTCTTCAGCAGTATTTAGCAGATAGAAGAGATAAAGATGGCTTATCAAAGATTTTTGTAAGATCTGAAACTACAGGAAAATTAGTATCTGTTGCAAGTTTGGTAGAATTTGAAGAGAAAGGAACTGCTGAGTCATTACCTAGATATAATAGACAAAGAGCAGTAACTATATCGGCAGCTTTATCTGAAGAATACACATTGTCTGAAGCTATAAAATATTTAGAAGACGTAATGTTAAGAGTTGCTCCTCAAAATCAAATAACTTGGAAAGGTAAGTCCGAAGAACTAAAAGAGACTAGTAACGAAATATTTCTTATTTTCGCTTTAGCATTAATAACTGCATATTTAGTAATGGCCGCTACTTTTAACTCTTTTGTCCATCCTTTTATTATAATATTGACTGTGCCTCTTGCAGTTTTTGGAGGTCTTGTATTCATTTTATTTCTAAATAGTTCAATAAATATATTTTCACAAATCGCCTTGATTATATTAATCGGTATATCCACTAAAAATAGTATTTTAATCGTCGACTATACTAATCAAATTCGAACAACAGGTGCAAAAATTGAGGAAGCATTGATGGAAGCTTGCAAATTAAGAATAAGACCAATCATAATGACTTCATTAAGCACCATGATTGCAATGTTGCCTCTTATAGTAGGTAACATAGGTCCAGGCGCAGGTGAGGCGTCTAGATTAGCAGTTGGATCAACAATCTTTGGTGGAATGATTATTTCAACATTCTTTACATTATATGTGACGCCAACTATGTATATAACATTAGCAAAAAATACCAAGAGAATAGATGCAGTAGATCTGGAGCTAGAAAAGCAGTTGATTAAAAAATAATATATTTTCTAGTAGTCAAAGATTTACTACATTTATTAAGCTGCTTCTTGAATTTATTTGAATAACCCTCTACTTTTTTTGCCAATACTATAACTTTCTGATTATTTTTATAATTTTTATAATTTCCCCAGCCTTCATGATAAGCAATATATTGTCTGAAAGCATCTTTTTTTGAAACCTTTAAAATTTTTTCTGTTTTGTTTGTATACCAGCCAATAAAATCAACACTATCTTTAAATCTAGTTCTTAAAGCATATTTATTTCCAGTCTCATCTTTATATTGTTTCCAAGTACCTTTAATAGCTTGTGAGTATCCAAATGAACTAGAAGGTCTTTTATAAGGTATAACTTTAAATAATTTTTGACGCGCAGGCTTAGCGAGCCAGTCAAAATCAGATTCCATTTTTATTATTGCTAATTGTAAGTTGATTGGTGTTCCCCACTTTTTTTCAGTTTTTTTTGCGTGTTTATACCAAAGATATCTCTCAGAAAATATTGAACAGCCATCTGCTGTATTTTGTGGTATCGATGAGCAAGCAGTTAAAAATAATAGACCAAAAAATAAAAAATACTTTCTAAAAAGAATCACAGTTTAATATAAATTATCTATTATTTTTTCTCCATATCCATGGATAATCAAATTCCATACTCCATAAACCTAACTTATTGTTTTTTGCATAAATTTGATCTTTAGAATATTTTTTTTTCGAATATTTTGGATAGTCGAATGCTAATCCATTTCTTACCATGTAAGCTGAAACACTTTCATTATTGATAAAACACTCACCTAAATACCTACCAAAATAGTCCTTTTGTGGCTCAATTAGACATTTTAATTTTTTATTTATAATTTTTTCTGTAAGAGAATTTTTTGAAATTTTTCCACAATTAATTTTTTTTTTATTTTTTAGGCAAAACTGTTGCTTCCCTTTAAATTTAGTTTCTGGAGCATCTATGCCTGAAAAACGAATTTTTTTATTATCTAATAAAATTGTATCGCCATCAATTATTTTAATCTTATCTGAAATTAGGATTGTTTCTGATAGTAAGTAATTTGTTGCTACAAATGTAAATAAAAATATAAAACTAACTAACTTCAGTAGTTGCTTTTTCATTACATTCTTGCATTTTTTTTCTAATTTGATCTTCGGATATATTTTTATCTTTTAAATCTCCATAAAGCTTTCTATACACATCTTCATCACCTGCCTCAGCAAAATCTGCTTTAATTACATCTTGAATATATTGATTTTTTTTTTCCTCATCATATCCGAGAATTTGTGAGGCCCACTCTCCTAAATATTTATTTTTTCTTGCATTAATTTTAAATTGTTTTTCCTCATCATGAGCAAATTTTTTTTCAAAACCTTTTTTTCTTTCATCGAATGAACTCATTGTAATCTACCTTTATAAATTATTTTAAAAACTAAAAACGATATAAATACACCTATTATATTACCAAACAAATCACCTAATTCAAATCCTCTTTCTGGAATTATTAAGTGCATAATTTCTAAAACAATAGAAATGCAAATAAGATAAATAAATATATTTTTTAATTTATGTTTAAAAACAATTAATCCTAGAATTGATATAATAAAGAAAACATAAACGTGATTTGAAGATACTAAAAAATCTCTTGTTAATTGTGGTTGAATTTTACAATCACTATAAATAAAACATCCAAAAATACTACCGGGATATAAGTAAAAAATAAATAAAACTACGTTAGACAGATAAAAAAACTGCTTTAAGTAATTCATAGTTAATCTATATTAAATTTTCACAAATGAGTCACTTAATACTTGTTAGACATGGTCAAAGCGAATGGAATTTAGAAAATAAATTTACAGGATGGGTCGACGTTGAGCTCGCACCACAAGGTAAATTAGAAGCCTGTAAAGCCGGAGAGTTTATAAAAAAATTAAATTTAGAAATAAAACATTTTTATACTTCATATCAACTAAGATCGATTGATACCTTGAAGCTCATTTTAAATACGATCAGAGTAAAACCAAATAATATAATTAAGGCCTGGCAATTAAATGAAAGGCACTACGGGTCACTTACAGGATTAAATAAAGATGAAATGAGGAAAAAATTAGGAGAAGAAGAAGTTCACAAATTCAGAAGATCTTGGGATAATCCGCCAAAACCATTGAACACAAATAGTCCTTATCATCCAAAAAATATAAGTATTTATAATGATATACCTCGTAACTTAATTCCAGATACAGAGTCCTTAAAAGATACTTATGATAGAGTTGTGCCCTATTTTGTTGAAAACATAGAGAAAAATTTACACGATAACACAATTATATCTGCTCATGGAAATTCTATTAGATCGCTTTTAAAATATTTATTTAAAATTGATGACAATGAAATTTCCAAACTTGAAATACCAACCGGAAATCCTCTACTTTTGAAATTTGAAAAAAAGAATATAAAAGAAGCTAAATACCTCGATCAGAGTAGATCTAGGGATTTAATTAAATTCTAACCTTTTTGCAAAAGTTTTTCGTAAATCTCATTATCTGTCAAATGTAGAAATTCAATATTACTTTCGAAACCGTACAAATTTTCCTTTTCAATGTAGTAGTCCCAAATCTCATTCATAGAGAATATTTTTTTTGATAAATTTTTTAAAATATTTTTATTTATAATTTGACATCCTGTATAAATATAATTTTTATCATTATTTTTATTTAAATTATTACCAGCAAGAGAGAAATTGCCTTTAAGTCTTTTATCAAAACTTAAATCTTTTTTTACAACCATTAAAATATTTTCTAAATTATTTTTAAAATATATATTTTCCATCTGCTTAATTTCATTTGCATATTCAGTGTTCCAAATTGTATCAGGATTAAAAACTATAAAATCTCTTTCAACTGAATTATTTACAACATTTAAAAGACCGCCCCCTGTGTCTAATATTTCAGCACCATCTTCTATGATTTGAATTTCTAAACCAAAATTATTTGAAAATATAAAATCTTTAATTTTCTCACTTAAATAAAAAGTATTAATTTTTAAAGATTTTATCTCTAATACTTTTATCAAATTTATAGTATTTTCTAATAAGCTAATCTCATTGATTTTCAAGAGTGGTTTTGGGGTTTTCTCAGTTAATGGCATTAATCTTTTTCCAAAGCCTGCACATAAAATTATTGCCGTTTTAATTTTCATTTTTTTTTTATTTTTGGATTTTCTTTTAGAAATTTTATTAAATCATTAAAATTTGAATTATTTTTCATACGATTATCAATTAATTTCCATGCATAAGGTATTAATTTTAAATATTTCTTTTTTTTATCTCTATTTGCAAGTCTTGTGAATATACCAATTATTTTTAGATTTCTTAAAACAGATAAAATTTCAAAATCGTTAATAAATTGAGATTTATTTTTATACTTAAATTTACTAAGAAATACTTTTAAAATATTTGACTTAAAACTATTTGAAGTTTTAATTCTTACATCATCTATAAGTGAGGCTAAATCATATGCTGGATTACCTAGGACTGCATCTTGACTATCTATTAAAGCGATTTTATTTTTATAAAACATCATATTTGAGACGTGAAAATCCCTATGTACAAATACTTTCTGTTTGATTTTTAAATTTAAATACAAATTATCTATTATTTTTTTGAGATTTTTTTTTATATATCCTTTTTGAATAATTAATTTATTTGCTGGTAAGTACCAATCCAAAAAAAGGTACGATTCTTTAAGTATTTTAGCTTTTGAATAGTTTGATAAATTAAATTTTTTCTTGAGAAAATTTTGAGTTTTAAAATTTTTAATTTTTTGAATTTGATATAAAATTTTCAGTATTTTTTTGTATTCATTTAATTTAGTTTTTGAAGATTTAATTTTATCCAACATGTTTTTATTGCCGAAATCCTCAATTTCTATAAAGTTTTTTTTATAATTTTGACTAATTAAACCTGGTGCTAATATTTTATTTTTAATCAATATTTTGTTAACAGCATCATAATTTAACAAGTTTGATCGCTTTTGAATTTTGCTATAAACTAATACTGAATTATTTGTTCTATAAAATTGTCTAAAAGATGCATCTCCTGATAACTTTTTAAATTTTTTCAAATTCATTAAAATCAAAATCAATATTGTTAGATATAATTAAGTACCTATTTTCAAGCTTTTCATCATATTCAAACTTTAATGTAAAAGTACTTTCTATATTTTTACCTAAGATTTCAGGCCATTCAATTAGTCTGGCATAATCTTCTAGATTTTCATTAATTCCTAAATTATTTAAATCTTTTTTATCTTTAATTCTGTAAAGATCAAAGTGTCTAACAATCAAAGAATTAATCTCATATTCATTTATAATATTAAAAGTTGGACTAGGTATTTCTGTTCTTTCTAAACCATTTTTTGTTTGAAGATAATTGATTAGATACCTGATAAATGTAGTCTTACCTACACCTATATTTCCATAAAAAAGCAAAGTTGTATTTTTACTAACTTTACTTGCAATTTTTTCAGCAATTTTTTGTGTGATAATTTCTTTTGAAATATCTATTTTGCTACTTTTAGTAGCGATAGGCATCTGGTTTATAAGGTCCTTCTGGTGTTACGCTTATATATTTTGCTTGATCATCTGATAATTTGGTTAATTTAGCTCCAACTTTTTCTAAATGAAGTCTGGCTACTTTCTCATCTAAATGTTTAGGTAAAACATATACTTTTTTCTCATATTTATCTGAGTTATTCCATAATTCTATCTGAGCTGTTACTTGATTTGTAAAAGAAGCACTCATTACAAAACTAGGGTGTCCTGTTGCACATCCAAGATTAACTAATCTACCTTCTGCTAATAAAATAATTCTTTTTCCATCTGGCAATGTAATTTCGTGAACTTGTGGTTTTATTTCATCCCATTTATAATTTTTAAGAGCATCTACTTGGATTTCATTATCAAAGTGACCAATATTGCATAGAATTGCTCTATCTTTCATTTCTCTCATATGGTCAGCTGTCACAATATCTTTATTTCCTGTTGCAGTAACAACAATGTCGGCTTCTTTTATCATCTCATCCATTAAGACTACTTCATAACCTTCCATTGCAGCTTGGAGAGCACAAATTGGATCTGTTTCTGTAACCATAACTCTTGCACCGCTTTGGCGAAGAGAAGCAGCGCTTCCCTTTCCAACATCTCCAAATCCAGCTACAATAGCTACCTTACCTGACATCATGACGTCAGTAGCTCTTTTAATTCCATCAACTAAACTTTCTCTGCAACCATATAAATTGTCGAACTTAGATTTTGTTACTGAGTCATTAACATTTATTGCCGGAACAAGTAAATTGCCTTCACTTTCCATTTTTTTTAATGCTAAAACTCCTGTAGTTGTCTCTTCTGATAAACCTTTAACATCATTTAATAATTCTTTATAATCTTTGTGCATCAATGCTGTAAGATCGCCGCCATCATCAAGTATCATATTTGGTTTCCAGCCATCTTTTCCTACAATAGTTTGCTTTACACACCACCAATATTCTTCTTCTGTTTCGCCTTTCCAAGCAAATACAGGAATGCCAGCTTTTGCAATCGCTGCTGCTGCATGGTCTTGTGTCGAAAAAATATTACATGAGGACCATCTTACTTCGGCTCCTAACTCAACTAAAGTTTCTATTAAGACAGCTGTTTGTATTGTCATGTGTAAACAACCAACAATCCGAGCTCCATTTAAAGGTTTTTTACCCTTATATTCTTCTCTAAGAGCCATTAATCCTGGCATTTCAGTTTCGGCCAATGAAATTTCTTTTCTTCCAAATTCCGCTTGAGATATATCTTTTACTTTAAAATCTTCCATAGAAAGAGGCTTTTAACAATTTTACTTAATATATCAACAAAGATTTATGCTTCTGGGAAAATTATTTCAATTCTTGCCCCTTTATCTTTATTATTAGATGCGTTGATTTCACCACCATGAATTTCAACTAAATTTTTGACAATATTTAATCCCAAACCCGAATGTTCTCCAAAGTTTTCAGGTCTATTACTATAAAATCTATTAAATATCTTATTTGTATCCTTTTCACTAAATCCAGATCCCTGATCAACGACAACTAATTTAATTTTATCATTTTTATCTTTTGATATTTCAACGGTAATTTCTTGATTATTTTCACTAAAAGAAATTGAGTTTTCTAATAAGTTTGCAATAATTTGTTCAATTCTATTTTCTATCCCTAAGATACTATAATTTTTAATTCCATTAGATTTCAATTTAATTCCAATCGATTTTTTTGTTTCATAGATACTGTTAAAATCGTCAACAACAGATTGAGCAATCTCTTTTAAATTTAATTTTTGCATTTTCTCAGAGGAAATTGCAGCCTCATCTCTTAGCATTTGAGAGTAATCAGTTATTAATCTTTCAATTCTCTCTACGTCATGTGATACAATATTAATTAATTTGTTTCTTTGAGATTTATCATTTGTTTCAGAAATTATCTCAGAGGCACTTTTTAGAGATGCTAAAGGATTTCTGATTTCATGCAAAAGATCTGTTGAATAATTTTCTGCTGTAGTAATTCTTTTGTTTAATTCATTAGTCATTTCATCAAGAGAATTTGATAATTTTCCCAATTCGTCATTTCTTTTTTTTATATTTCCAATATTGGTCTTTTCCTTACTTTTGTTTTTTATAATATTTGTATATTGAACCAAATTTTTAATTGGTTTTAAGAAGTATCTATTTAATACATATGAAAAAATTAAAATTACTAATGCGACAAGCAAAGCAGTTCTGATTATAAAATTTCTTCTTTCATCTATTGCAACCTTTATTTCATTGGCATTTTCAGTAATAGCTAAATAGCCTATTGTTTTGTTTTCACTGACTACATTTTTAACAGTTACTAATAAAAATTGATCATAGTTTTCTTTAGAGTAAGTTAACGGTTTTCCATAATCTGATGAATATGAGTACTTTTTTAAATCTTCAAATATTTCTTTACTTTCAAAGCTTTTATTGCTCTCTTCCAAATTCTTATTTTGAATACTTTGATTATTTAAGTCACTCATTTCAATTATGTTTAGACTTCTTGAGAAAGCATTTGGATCTAAGTCTAATGTGTCGGTATCTCCTAATAGATTAAATTCACTATCAAATATCTGTACTCTATCTATACTTTGAAATAAAAATTTAGTGGAAAACAGAAACTCTCTAATATCTTCAGATGAGAAATTTATTTTTAAACGATCAATATTTTCTGTTGTATTATCAATAATTTTTATGTGCGAGGCAGTTTTATTTTTAATGAGTGTAGGTTTTACTGTGTTAAGGTAAAATAATGTTAATACACCAATCACTAAAAAAACAATAAAGTTGATAACTAAGAATTTTTTTAAAATAGATTGATTATTAGATTTTGAAGTAGCCATTACTTAACATTCCAACGATAACCACTGCCATATCTGGTTTCTATCGCTGAAAAGTTATTATCTACTTTTTTAAACTTTTTTCTAATCCTTTTTACGTGACTATCTATTGTTCTATCTTCAATATCTGTGTCTTCTCTGTAAGCAACATCCATTAATTGAGATCTTTCTTTAATAATTCCAGGTCTTTTTGCTAATTCCTTTACAATTAAGAATTCTGTTGTTGTTAATTTATCTGGTAATTGCTTGCCATCCCATTCACACTCTAGCTGTGAAGGGTCAAGTTTTAATTTTCCATGTGAAATTATATTTCTATTATCCTCTAAATTATTATCTTTTTTTCTAAGTTGGACACGAATTCTTTCAATAAGAACTTTAGTTGAAAAGCCACCTGATTTTTTTACAAAATCATCAGCCCCTAGTTTTAGTCCTAAGAGCTCATCCACCTCTTCATCTTTTGAAGTTAAAAAGATAACGGGCATAGATGTTTTTTTTCTCAATTTTTTTAACAATTCTTCTCCATCCATTCTTGGCATTTTAATATCTATAACTGCAAGGTCTGGGGGATTTCTTGACAAACCTATTAAGGCACTTTCTCCATCCAAATAAGTTTGAATATTAAAACCCTCTTTCTCTAGAGCAATACTTAAACTAGTTAATATATTTCTATCATCATCAACAAGGGCAATTGTTTGTTTCATGTTTAACTATAAAAATACTAAAATGTTTAAAATTGGGCAATTAAATGTTTATTAATGAAGCTCTCCCCAGTTATCACCTATGTTTACATCTACCGATAATGGTATTGAAAATGAATGCAAATCACTATCTTTCACACTTGTCATAATATCTTTAATCTTTTTAGAAGCAGATTTAGTACCATTATCAATTACCTCAAAAATCAATTCATCGTGAATTTGAAGTAACATATTAAATTCATTTGTTTTTTTAGTATCTAGCTCATCGTTGATTCTAATCATAGCAAGTCGCATTATTTCTGATGCAGATCCTTGGATAGGTGCATTTATAGCTGCCCTTTCTTGAAAATTTCTAACATTAAAATTTTTATCATTGATTCCTGGAATATGAGTTTTTCGACCAAAAATATTTCTTACATATCCACTTTTTCTACAGAATTTAATTGTGTTATTCATGTATTCTTTAATTTCTGGAAATTTAATAAAATATGAATTTAGAAATTCTTCGGCTTCATTGTTTGATACACCAATTTGTTTGGCCAAACCATATTGAGATATTCCATAAATTATTCCAAAATTAATAGCTTTCGCTTTTCTCCTCATATCAGCATCAATTTTTTTTATGTCTGCACCAAAAACCTGGCTAGCGGTTAATGAGTGAATATCCTCATTATTTTTAAAAGCTTTTTTTAGTTCTTTTACATCAGCTAGATCAGCCAAAATTCTCATTTCGATCTGATTATAGTCTGCTGATATAAGTTTTTTATTTTTTTCTGATATAAAGGCTTTACGAATATCTTTGCCCTCCTCAGTTTTAATAGGAATATTTTGTAAATTTGGATCACTGGATGCAAGTCTACCCGTTGTAGTTGCTGCTAACAGAAAAGATGTATGCACTCTTTTTGTATTGGGATTTAAATGCTCTGGCAAAGAATCTGAATATGTATTTTTCAATTTACTAGATTGCCTCCATTCTAAAACCAATTTAGGAAATTCATTCCCTTTGTAAGCTAAATCCTCTAGAACTGCTGCACCAGTTGCAAAACTACCTTTTTTAGTCTTTTTTAGCGATGCAATTTTGAGGTCATTATACATTATTTCACCCAACTGTTTAGTCGATGCAATATTAAATTTTTTTTTTGAAATTTTAAAAATTTGTTTTTCTAAATCTTGAAGTTTTTTTTCAAACTTAACAGATAATTTTTTAAGAAAATTATTATCCAATTTTATGCCATTGATTTCCATTGATGCTAAAATTTTAATTAAAGGTTTTTCGAAAATTTCATAAATATTTAGTAATTTTTCTGATTTAAGCGATTTCAAAAATATTTTATATAAACGGTAAGTTATATCAGCATCTTCTGCCGCATAATCTTTTGCAATATTTAACTCTACTTGGCTGAATTTAATTTCTTTTTTTCCAGATCCAACAAGATCTTTATATTTAATTGTTTTGTGACCAAGATGAATATCTGAAAGAGTATCCATATTATGTCTATTTTTCCCAGCATCTAAAACGTATGACATCAACATTGTATCTTCCATGCTTTGAATATCTATATCCCTTTTACGAAATATTATGTAATCGAATTTAATATTTTGCCCAATTTTTTTTAAACTTTTATCCTCTAAATATGGTTTTAAAATTCTCAAAACATCTTTTTCATTTAGATTATTTTTATCAATATGACCTGTTGGAATGTAACAAGCTTTACCTATTTTGCTAGAAATTGATATACCAACTAAATTTGCCTGATGTGGGTCAAGAGAATCTGTTTCAGTATCAATAGAAAATTCACCAGCTTCTTCGGCTTCTTGCATCCAATCTTTTATTTCAGATAAATTTTTTATCAAAACATATTTATCTTTTGATATTTTAGATGTTTCTTTTTTGACTTCTATTTCATCACTAAATTTGGATTGACCATACGTCGAAATTGCTGAACTCAATAACCTATTAAATTCCATTTCTCTCAAAAAATTGTATAACTTGTCTACGTCTACTTTTTTTAGAACAAAGTCAGTTAATTTGTCTTTCACCGGAACATCATTTTTTAATGTGACTAGTTTTTTACTTACCAGAGCCATATCTTTATTTTCTAAAAGTGTTTCTCTTCTTTTATTCTGTTTTATTTTATTTGCGTTTTTAAGAAGGTTTTCTAAATTTCCATATTCCTTAATTAATTCTGCTGCTGTTTTTACTCCAATACCTGGAACGCCAGGTACATTATCTGTACTATCCCCTGCTAGTGATTGAACATCAATTACTTTATCCGGACCAACCCCAAATTTATTTATTACATCGTCATTAGATATAAATTTATTCTTCATTGGATCGTATATACGAACCTTTTTTTTGAAAAGTTGCATTAAATCTTTATCAGATGATACAATTGTAACCTTTGCACCTTCGTCTAATATTTGCTCTACATAGGTGGCTATCAAATCATCAGCCTCGTAATTTAACATTTCTATAGAGGGTAAATTGAATGCTAATACTGACTTTCTAATATAATCGAATTGTGGAATTAGATCATCGGGAGCATCAGACCTATTTCCTTTATAATCTGAATATATTTCGTTTCGAAAATTCTTTCTTGCAGAGTCAAAGATTACTGCGAAATGAGTTGGTTTTTCTAAATTTTCGCTAGATTTAGAGTCCTCTAATAATTTAAACAGCATGTTACAAAATCCACTTACTGCTCCTACTGGCAAACCATCACTTTTTCGTGTTAATGGTGGCAATGCATAATAGGCTCTAAATATGTATCCGGACCCATCAATAAGATAGAAATGATCTGTTTTTTTAATTTTACCCATAATTTAATTTATAATAAATTGACGTATTATAGTAAGAATAAAACATCCTGTTAATAAATATTAGTGGATTAAACTTTATTAAAATAGTAATTTAAAGCTAATGGAATTAGTAAATTCAATTTCTAATAATAAAATAATTAAAATCATAATATTTGCATTAATAGGTTCTATTTTATTGACAATATCTGCAAAAATTAAAATACCTTTTTATCCAGTTCCTATGACTATGCAAACATTTATAGTTTTGTTTTTAGGAATTTCCTTTGGATATAAAGTCGGGGTACTTTCGGTAGTTTTTTATTTGATAGAAGGAACTATGGGATTACCGGTATTTTCTAACTCACCAGAGAAAGGAATAGGATTAGCTTATTTAGTTGGTCCCACAATGGGATATTTAATAGGTTTTATATTTGCATGTCTGATAGCAGGCATATTTACATACGATAAAAACCATATATTAAATTTTTTAAAAATTATAATAGCAACATCGGTAATATATATTTTGGGTATTTTGTGGCTTGGAAATTTAATCGGTTGGGATAAACCAATATTAGAATTTGGCGTTTACCCATTTCTTTATGCTGAATTATTTAAGATGTTATTACTAACAGCTTTAGTTAATAAAATTATTAAACTTAGAAAATATATTTAGTATTATCTTGGAGATCTTTTTGATAGAATTCTTTGAAGAGTTCTTCGATGCATTTTAAGTCTTCTTGCGGTCTCAGATACATTTCTGTTACATAGCTCAAAGACTCTGTGAATATGTTCCCATTTTACTCTATCTGCGGACATTGGATTTTCTGGTGGAGCAGCTTTTTTATTTGGATCAGCTAAAAGTGCTTTTTCTACGTCATCTGCATCTGCTGGTTTAGCTAGATAATCAATTGCACCCTCTTTAATAGCTGCAACTGCAGTTGGTATATTTCCATAACCAGTAAGCATCACTATTCTACTTTCTGAGTTATTTTTCTGGATTTCTTTTACAACTTCTAGTCCGTTTCCATCGTTTAGTCTTAAATCAACAACTGCGAAAGCAGGTTTTTTTGATTTCACAGACTCTATTCCAATTTTTACACCCTCTGCTTGTGAAACAGAAAAGCCCTTTTTCTCCATTGCTCGAGCTAGTCTTTCTCTAAAAGGGTTGTCATCATCTACTATAAGTAGAGATTTATCCTCAAATTCTGTTATTTTTTTTAACACTTCTACTTCAGGCATGGACCTTATATGGAAACATTCTAAATTATTTCAAGGGTACATTTTTACTTTACATTGGCTCATTTTCAGCATAAATGCTCGTTTTATATAAACTTGCATAGCAGTTATGCCGGTTTTTTTTGTTAAATTTTTTTTGGAGCTTTAAATGCAAAAATTTAAATCAGTTGATAAATTAGTAAATCAACTGAAACCAACAGAACCTGTTTATTGTATTAGAAGAGATTCTATAAACATAGCTTCTAAATTTTTTCAGAATAAATTTCCTGGTAAAATCCTATATGCAGTTAAAACTAACCCGCATCCATTAGTATTAAAAACTATCGTGGAAAGTGGAATTAATGATTTTGATATCGCTTCAATTAAAGAAGTTGAGGCAATTAGAAGTGTTAGCCCAGATGCAAAATGCTCCTACATGCATACTGTAAAAAGCAAGGAAAGTATAAACGAAGCATATTTCAAATATAATATTAAGACTTTTTCAATCGATACAAAAGATGAATTAATAAAAATTCTTAATAGTACTAATCAAGCTAAGGATTTAGAGTTATTTGTGAGAGTTGCAGTTTCTAATGAACACGCAGAAATAGATTTATCTAAAAAATTTGGTGCACAAACTTCAGAAGCAATAGGGCTTTATAGATTAACAAAACAGTATGCAAAAAAAATAGGATTAAGTTTTCATGTGGGTTCGCAATGTATGCATCCAATATCCTATTCAAAAGGGATTAATGAAATTAAATATATAATAAAAAAAACAAAAATAGTTCCAGATGTTATAAATATAGGTGGAGGATTTCCAACAATCTATCCTGACTTAGTTCCTCAATCATTAGACTCTTATTTTGAGGAAATAAAAAATTCATTAAATAAATTAAAATTAGAAAAAAAACCAGAAATTATATGTGAGCCAGGTCGAGCAATTGTTGCAGAAAGTGGTTCGACAATTGTGAGAGTAAACTTAAGAAAAAAACAAAAGCTATATATCAATGATGGAACATACGGAACTTTATTTGATGCAGGTGTGCCTAATATAGTTTATCCATCAAGGATAATTACAAGTGGAAGAATTATATCAAAAAAATTGACTTCATTTGATTTTTATGGACCAACATGTGATAGCATGGATTATATGAAGGGACCTTTTATTCTACCTAATAATATTAAAGAAGGTGATTACATTGAATTAGGTCAATTAGGAGCATACGGATTGACATTTAGAACTCAATTTAATGGATATTATTCTGATAGTATTTACGAAGTATGTGATAATCCAATAATGACGATGTATGACAAAGAAACAAATAAAGAGTTTCTTGTTGCATAATGTCAGATACAAAAAATCTTAATCATAACAGAAAAAAAGACTTTTTAAGTAAAGAAGTTGAGCATATTGATATTACATCTTTTGACTCTAGAAAAATTATATCTTCTATGGAAAAAATGTCTTTTGTTTCAAGAGAAACTGCTAATGCATCCAAGATATATAATGAAATGCTTAAAGATAAAGATTGTACAATATTCTTAACTCTTGCAGGATCTACTTCTGCAGCTGGATGTATGCATATTTATAGAGATATGGTTAAATACAACATGGTAGATGCAATTGTAGCAACTGGAGCATCTATAATAGATATGGATTTTTTTGAAGCGCTTGGATTTAAACATTACCAAGGATCACAATATCAAAATGATAATGAACTTAGAGACAATTATATAGATAGGATTTATGATACTTACATCGATGAAGAGGAGCTCCAGGTTTGTGATAAAACAATAGGAGAAATAGCTGACAAACTTGAGCCGAAGTCTTACACATCGAGAGAATTCATTAAAGAGATTGGTAAATATCTAAAAACTAATTCTAAAAAGAAAGGTTCTTTAATTGAAACAGCTTTTGATAACGATGTACCTATATTCTGTCCTGCATTTACAGACTCAAGTGCAGGTTTTGGATTAGTCATGCATCAAGAGAGAAATCCAAAAAATCATATTACAATAGACTCAATTAGAGAATTTAGAGAATTAACAGAGATTAAAATTAAATCTAAAGGTTCGGGATTATTCATGATTGGTGGTGGAGTTCCTAAAAACTTTATACAAGACACGGTAATTTGTGCTGAACTTTTGGGAAAAAATGTAGATATGCACAAATATGCAATACAAATTACTGTTGCTGACTCAAGAGATGGGGCTTGCAGTAGTTCGACATTAAAAGAGGCAAGTTCATGGGGTAAGGTTGATACTACCAAAGAACAAATGGTATTTGCTGAAGCTACCAGTGTTTTACCATTAATAGCAAGTGACGCCTATCATACTGGAGAGTGGAAAAATAGAGACAGAAAAAACTTTTCCAAAATATTTTGATTGATGATCAAAAAAGTAAAAATTGGAATTATTCAAAGCAAAATTTCAGATAATATTCAAAAAAATATAAATTCAGCTATTAAAAATATAAAAAAAGCAGCATCAAAAAAAGCTAAAATAATTTGTGTGCCAGAACTATTTTTATCAAATTACTTTTGTCAAACAGAAAGTCATTCCAACTTTAAGCTAGCAGAAAAAATACCTGGTAGAACTACAAAAATATTTTGTGAATTAGCCAAAGATTTACAAATAGTATTAATGATTTCATTATTTGAAAAAAAAACACATGGCTTCTATCATAATACTAGTATCGTTATTAGCGAGAAAGGTAAAATTTTATCGAAATATAGAAAAATGCATATACCAGATGATCCTGGTTATTATGAAAAATTTTATTTTACTCCTGGAGATTTAGGTTTTAAATCTGTTAAAACAAAATTTGGTAAAATTGGATCTTTAATTTGTTGGGATCAATGGTTCCCGGAAGCTGCAAGATTGACTGCACTTAAAGGTGCACAAATAATTTTTTACCCTACTGCTATTGGATGGCACCCTAAAGAGAAAAAGAAATTTGGAAAATCTCAACTAGACTCTTGGATAACAATGCAAAAATCTCACGCAATCGCAAATGGTACTTATGTGGTTGCTATAAATAGAGTTGGAACAGAAAAAAAAGGTAAGAAGAAAATAGAATTCTGGGGAAACTCAATGATTATAGATCCTAGTGGGCAAATAATTGGAAAACTTGGGAATAAAAAAGAAGAAATTTTAATTCGTGAAATAAACTATAAAAAAATTGATTCAGCCAGAGAGCATTGGCCTTTTTTAAGGGATAGAAGAATCGATTTTTATAAAGGCATACTAAAAAATCCTGCAGATGAATGAAAACTTTAATGGATTTAGAATGCCGGCTGAATGGGAGCCTCAAAATTCAGTTTGGATTGCTTGGCCTTATAATAAAAATGATTGGCCTGGATTATATCAATTTATTCCTGAAGTAATTTTAAAGATTATAAAAAAAATTACAAAAAATCAGAAAGTTAACTTAATCGTTAGCAAAAATATAAAAAATATAAAAAAATTAATAAAACTTAATAAAATTAAAAATATCAACTTCCACTATATTAAAACTGATAGGATATGGTTAAGAGATTCTGGACCCATATTTATAACAAATAAAGTTGAAAAGAAAAAAGTAATACTAAATTTTGGTTTTAACGGTTGGTCAAAGTATAATAATTATAAAAATGACAATAAAATCAATAATAGTATTAGTAAAATTGGTAATTTTAAAAAGATTGATCCAATAATCAAAAAAAAAGGCAGAATTAGAAAAATAATCATGGAAGGAGGGGCATTTGATGTAAATGGCTCAGGTACAATTCTATTAACTGAAGAATGTTTGTTAAGCAAAATTCAAGAAAGAAATAAAAATTTTAAAAAGAAGGACTACGAAAAAATGTTTAATAAATACTTAAATATAAAAAACTTTATATGGCTTAAAAAAGGAATTGCAGGCGATGATACACATGGACATGTTGATGACATAACAAGATTTGTTTCAAGAAATACGATTATGACTGCGGTTGAAAATAATAAAAAAGATATAAATTATAAAAACCTAAATAAGAATTTAAATATATTGAAAGAAAGTAATTGTGAGAAAGGAAAGAAATTCAAAATTATAAAAGTTCCTATGCCTTCACCAATTTATATTGAGAATACAAGAGTTCCTGCAAGTTATATGAATTTTTATATTTGTAATAAAAAAATAATTCTTCCAATATTCAGAGTAAAAGAAGACAATATTGCAATTAAAATTTTCAAAAATTACTTTAGAAATAGAAAAATCGAAACAGTTGACTGTAGCAAATTGATATGGGGATTTGGTGCAATACATTGTATGACCCAACAAGAACCTAAAATTTAGTTATGCTGCTTTTAGTGTGCCGAGTAATAATCTAAAAGGTATCAACATTACAAGAGCAACAAATATTTTTACCGCAAGATCTCCTAACGACAAAGTTACCCAAGGAATTCCCGTTCCATAGAATGATATTGAGAAAAATAAAAAAGTATCAACTGTTGAACCTATCAAAGAAGACGTCAAAGGTGCTATAAACCACTTCTTTTGTCTTAATTGATCAAATATCTGAACATCTAAAAGTTGAGCAATTATAAAAGCTGATCCTGAACCAATTGCTATTCTTATAGAAATAAGATCAGTGAAATTAGTTGAAAATATTAAAGTAAACAAAATTCCAATTGTGAAGCCTATATAGACAATTTTTCTTGCTACTAATTTTCCAAAGGATCTGTTGGCTAAATCTGTAATTAAAAATGCAATTGGATAACTAAAAGCACCGTAAGTTAAAATTTCCTCTAAACCATAATATTTTATAGGAAATTGAACTAGATAATTAGATGCTAGTACAACCAATCCCATTAAAAATGAGAGAGTAAGGAAAACTTTATTCATTATGCTGTTTTTGCGATTATTGATTTTTTAAGCTTTTTTAATCTTAACGATAAATCTCTTGATTTTGCAGATTTTAAGAAATTATCAAAGCTACCTTTTTTATCTACAGATCTAACACCTGCATTTGAAACTGTTAATCTCATAGATTTTTTTAAAAGTTCACTTTTAAATTTTACTTTCTTTAAATTTGGAAGAAATCTTCTCTTAGTTTTATTGTTAGCGTGACTAACATTATGGCCTTTTAGAGGGATTTTACCAGTAAGTTCGCATTTTTTAGACATAAATTTTCAAGATGTATATGGTCTTAAAGAATACCAGTCAAGATTAATTTTTTGTTCCAATAGCTTCAGAAATATTTTTAAAACCTTCTCTTTTTACAATTTCGTCGAGATCTTTATTAATCTTTGAAGCAATAGTTGGTCCTTTATAAACCATACCTGTATACAATTGCACAAGAGTTGCACCGCTTACAATTTTATTAAAAACGCCATCGGCAGAGTCAACGCCTCCAACTCCAATTATTAAGATTTTTTTTCCAACTAATTTAAAAAATTTATTAATCAATTCATTAGAGATATTTTCAAGTGGTTTTCCAGACAAACCGCCTTTCTCTAATTTATTTATATTAGATATATTTTCTCTATTTCTATCTGTCGTATTTGAAACTATAACTATTTGAACATTATATTTTAAAAAAAGTTCTGAGATTTCATCAATACTTTTTTCATCAATATCAGGAGATACTTTGACTGCTATTGGCACATTTGAATTTAAATTTTTCTTTTCTTCATTTATGCATTTTAAAAGATTATCTAACTCTTCATTTTTGTGAAAGTTTCTTAAATTTTCTGTGTTAGGAGAAGAGATATTAATTGTAATATAGTCTGCTAAATTATGAAATTTTCTGAAACAAATTAAATAATCTTCAACTCTGTTTTCAGTATCTTTATTAGGTCCTATATTAATACCAAGTAATCCATTAGGTGAATTATTTTCAATATTTTTTTTACTTTCTTCTGATCCAATATTATTAAATCCAAGTCTATTAATTAAAGCTTCATCTTCCTCCAATCTGAACACTCTTGGCTTCGGATTTCCTATTTGTGGTTTAGGTGTAATTGTACCTACTTCAACAAAACCAAATCCTAGTTTGTATAGAGGATTGTAAACTTCTGCATTTTTATCAAATCCAGCAGCAACACCTAGAGGAGAATTTAAGGTTTTGTTTAAAAATTTAGTTTGGATAGTAACTCTGGTTGTTTTATCTATAGCTGGTATCTGATTTAACTTTAAAGCCTTTATTGCTAGCGAGTGTGCAACTTCAGGGCTAAATTTAAATATAAAAGGTCTTATAAGATTAAACATTTTCAACCTTTTTTCTTATCAATTCTTTGGTTTCATTTACTCCAAAAAAACTAATGAAGAAGCCCATTCTGGGTCCATTTTCGTCACCAAATACAACCTCATAGATAAGCTTAAACCATTCTCTTAAATTTTCTTTATAACCATTTTCTTTTCCTACGGTAAAAATATTTGTCTGAATATCTTCAGGAGCCATTTTATCATTACAATTATCTAAAGACTTAATTAATGCTTTCAGTGCAACTTTCTCTTTTTCATTTGGAGTTTTGTAAATTTTTTTTGTTTTTATAACATCATTGAAATATTTTATTGCATATTCAATTAAATTATCAAAAATTGGGTGATCATTTTCATTAATTTCCGACTTGTATTTTTTTACAAATTTCCAAAGTAATTGTTTGCTGTCCGCATTACTTGTTTCAACTAAATTTAAAAGCATTGAAAAAGTCATAATTGTATTTTCCTCTGGCATTGATCCATTATGCACATGCCAAACTGGATTCATTAACTTCTGTAAATCATTTTGAGTTTTTCCTTTTTCTATAAAATCTAGATATTCATCAACAGCTTTTGGAACAACTTCTCTGTACAATTTTTTTGCTCTTTTTGGATTTTGATACATGTAAAGAGATAGACTTTGAGGAGATGCATAATTCAGCCATTCATCTATAGTTACTCCATTACCTTTTGATTTAGATATTTTTTCACCTTTTTCGTCCAAAAAAAGTTCATACGCAAAACCAGATGGGTTAGATTTACCTAATGTTTTAATAATCTTGGTTGAAAGAATTGCACTCTCAATTAAATCCTTTCCATACATTTCAAAATCAACATCTAAAGCGTACCATCTCATTGCCCAATCAACTTTCCATTGCAATTTACAGTTCCCGTCTAAAATACTTTTTTCCAATTTTGATCCATTATTATCAAATATGATTTTAAAAGATTTAGAATCAATTTCTAAAACAGGTATTTCAAGAACTTTTCCAGTTTCTGGGCATATTGGTAAAAAGGGGGAATAAGTTTTCTGTCTTTCTTTGCCTAAAGTTGGAAGAATTATTTCCATAATTTTTTCATAATTTTCTAGAACTAATTTTAGTGTGTCATTAAAATAACCAGACTTATAGAGTTCTGTAGAACTTTTAAATGAATATTTAAATTTAAAATTATCAAGAAATTGTTTCAACATATTATTATTATGTTCTCCAAAACTACTAAACTTTTCAAATGGATCAGGGACATCCGTTAAAGGTTTGTGAAGATTATTTTTGAGCTTTTCTTGATTTGGAACATTTTCAGGTACTTTTCTAAGACCATCCATATCATCAGAAAATGTAATAATTTCCTTTGGAATATCTGTTAAATGATCAAGAGCGTTGACAATCATTGTCGTCCTTGCAACTTCTCCAAATGTACCTATATGAGGTAGACCACTAGGGCCATAACCAGTTTGTAAAACTATTTTATTTTTTTTTTCTATGTTCGATTTTCTCTCTCTTAATAGCTTTTTAGCCTCAACAAATGGCCAGGCGTTTGTTTTGTCAAAATTTGTTTTGTCTATCACAACTACTTAAATATCCTTAATATCAGCCTTTTTAATAATTCATATAGAGTTGAAATTTATTTACCATAAAATAATGTCCATTCAAAATGTCCAATTATAAAACTGTCTTTTTTACATTAGGGGTTTTGCAAATTATTTTAGGTCTTTCAATGATTGTACCTATTTTGGTTCAATTAATATTTGATCAAATTGATGCAGGATTTATCGGATCAATGATTGTTACTATTGTTTTTGGATTTTTATTTTTTATTTCTAATTATGATCACGATAAAAAGATAAGTTTACCTCAAGCTTTTTTGCTCACAGCACTTTCGTGGTTAAGTATTGCTATATTTGGTTCTTTACCTTTAATTTTTTCTAGTACGGATTTGAGTTTTACAGATGCGTTTTTTGAGAGCATGTCTGGTATTACAACAACAGGATCTACAATTATCACGAATCTAAATGAAACGTCTAAAGCGATATTACTTTGGAGAGGAATGTTACAGTGGTTTGGTGGTATTGGAATTATCGTAATGGCAATCACTTTAATGCCTTTAATGAATATAGGGGGTATGCAACTTTTCAATATTTCATCTAATGATACTTCTGAAAAAATTTTTCCTAAAACTAAAGAAGTTTCTTTGAGATTATTGTCTATATATTCCTTATTAACTTTAACTTGTGCTTTTTTTTATTTTATATTTGGGATGAGTTTTTTTGATAGCATCGTGCATGCTATGACAACAATAGCGACTGGAGGTTTTGCAAATTATAATGAATCTATAGGTTATTTTAACAGCTCGTTAATAGAAATTAATGCAATAATATTTATTATTCTTGGAAGTATACCTTTTATTAGTTACATCAAATACTTGGCTGGAGATAAGAAAATATTTTTCAAAGACACACAAATAAAAACTTTTATAATTTTGGTTATTATTTCAATTCTTTTAATGTTTTTTTATTTATCTGTTATAAATAAAAGCTTAACTGAGATAAGTTTTTTGTCTGTTAGCTTTAATATAATTTCTATTTTAACTGGAACAGGGTATGCTACAGAAAATTTTAGTAATTGGGGTCAATTTCCACTAGTATACTTCATAATTTTAATGTTCATTGGAGGCTGTGCAGGCTCTACAACTTGCGGAATAAAGATTTTTAGAGTTCAAATTTTGTATCAATTCATATCAAACCAGCTGAAAAAAATAATATACCCTCGAGGAATTTTCAAAATTAAATATCAAAATAATAATGTGGATGAAAAATTTATGGACTCAATTATTTCTTTTATATTTCTTTATATATTAATATTTTTTGTTGTGACTGCGCTTTTATCGCTTGATGGATTAAATTTTATTACTGCAATTTCAGCAGCTGCCACGTCAATTTCAAATGTTGGTCCAGGTTTAGGTGATATTATTGGTCCGAACGGAAGTTTTTCAAGCCTATCTGATTTTTCTAAATGGGTTCTCAGTGCTGCAATGATACTTGGAAGGTTGGAATTATTTGCAATTCTAGTATTATTTATTCCATCTTTTTGGAGAAAATATTAATGTTTGAAAAAAAACAAACCTGGTCAGAATCTATTTTAGTTTACAAGGATATTCGAATGCTAAGAATATTACTTCTTGGTGCAATTAGTGGATTTCCTTGGGTTTTAATTGCCAGCAGTTTAAGCCTTTGGCTAAAAGAAGAAGGTTTAAGTAGATCAACTATTGGATGGGCAGGTTTAATATTTGGGGTGTACGCCTTTAATTATTTGTGGGCACCAATAATTGATAGAATACAAATTCCATTTTTAACAAAAAGATTAGGGCATCGACGAGGCTGGATTGTCCTTATGCAAATTATAATTTTATTTAGTTTAATTGTTTGGAGTTTTATTAACCCTACAGAAAATTTGGCGTTACTAATTAGTGTTGGATTAGTTATAGCAATTGCTTCGGCTACACAAGATATTACAGTTGATGCGTTGAGAATCGAACAAATTAATGCTGATGAAGGAAAATCTATGGCAGCAGGTGCTGCTATGGCTGTAGTTGGATGGTGGACCGGATATAAGTTAGGTGGTGTTATAGCATTGTTTACTGCCGAATTTTTTCAAAACATTGGAATTGAAGATTACTGGCAAACTACTTTTTTAGTCCTTGGCGTTGTAGTAATCCTGATGAATATAGGTTTAATGTTTATACACGAGCCTATAACAACAGATAGGCAAAACAAACAAAAAGAAACAGACGAAATAATACAATCAAAACTTGGATCAAATAATGTAATAACAAAATTTGTTGCTTATATTACTGGTACAATAGGAGGTCCAATAATTAGTTTCTTCAAAAAAAATGGTTTCTCAATTGCAGTTGGAATCCTTGGCTTTGTCTTTCTTTTTAAAATTGGAGAAGCCTTTCTTGGAAGAATGTCCATAGTTTTTTATAAAGAGGTAGGATTTTCAAAAGGTGAAATAGCGATATACTCTAAAACTCTAGGCTGGATAACTACAGTTGTATTTACATTATTAGGTGGAATATTTGCTATGAGAGCTGGCACAATAAAAACAATGTTTGTTGCTGGTGGATTTATGGCAGCAACAAATTTATTATTTGCTGCTCTCGCGTGGTCAGGAAAATCTGAATGGTTGTTTGCTTTAGCGGTTATCGCTGATGATATATCTGCAGCATTTGCAACTGTTGCTTTCGTAGCCTTTATCTCTCTTTTAGTGGATAGGACTTATACCGCTACACAGTATGCACTTCTAGCTTCAATTGGAACTGCAGGAAGAACGACACTTGCTTCTTCATCGGGTGCTTTAGTTGATTGGCTAAATGGAGACTGGGGAACCTTTTTTATAATTACTACTTTAATGGTCATCCCATCCTTAATTTGTTTATGGTTTATAAGGAATAAAATTAAAATTGGTGCAAAATAGTTTGTTTTTAAAAGAGCCTTTTGTCGATATATTAGAGGAACCAAAGAAGAACTCTAATGTTAGCTCTCAACTTATCTACGGTGAGAGTTTTAAAATAATTAGTAAAAAAAATAATTATTTTAAAATAAAGACTTCATATGACAAATATTCAGGCTTTATAAAAAAAATTGATAGCTACGAAAAATTCAATCCAACTCACAAAGTTGGGATTTTAAAAGCTAGAATTTATTTAGGTAATAAAAAAAAGAAATCAAAAAAGTTTTTACCATTTACGAGCAAAATACAAATTTTAAAAAAGGATCAAAATTTCATTATGTATAAAAAAGATAAATGGCTAAGATCAAAAGACATATTTCCAATCCAAAAAAAAAATTTTGATTTTGT
This sequence comes from uncultured Pelagibacteraceae bacterium, assembly GCA_902527605.1. GTDB lineage: Bacteria > Pseudomonadota > Alphaproteobacteria > Pelagibacterales > Pelagibacteraceae > Pelagibacter. Next base: position 150,215 of record CABZPQ010000003.1, read on the forward strand.
AAAGATATTTAAAAGTTTTCTAAATTGTAAATATAAATGGGGTGGAAAAACATTCGAAGGAATTGATTGTTCAGCTCTATTGCAAATATTTTATAAATTTAATAATAATTTTTTTCCAAGAGACACGATTGATCAAGTTAAATTAAAAAAAGGTGTGGGATACAAAAAAAAATTTAAAAAAGGTGATATTATTTTTTGGAAAGGACATGTTGCTATATGCATCAATACATATGATCTTATCCACGCTTATGGTCCAAAAAAAAGAGTGATCATAATGCCAATTAAAAAAACGATAAAACTAATCAAAGAAACTGCGAAATTAGATGTAAAAAAAGTAACAAGGATCTGAGTTACTCTCGACCAAAATCAGGTTTAGAAATATCTTGTTTTTGAGAAATTATTTGTTTTCTTACTACTTTCGAATTGATTAATTTTTTTATTATCTTTGAATTTTCTTTCTTACTTATATTCTTCTTAAAATCTTTTAAATTTTTCATAAAAAGATTTATTGCTTCAATCATATTAGTTTTATTCTCGAAAAATATGTCTCTCCACATTATTTCGTTGGAAGCAGCAATTCTTGAGAAATCTCTTAATCCACCTGCACTAAATTTAATCAAATTTTTATTCTTTTTTTTCTGAAAATCCTGAGCAGTTTTTATTAAGTTGTAAGCAATCAAGTGAGGTAGATGACTAGTGACTGAAAAAATTTTATCATGATCATCGGGGTTCATAATAATTATTTTAGATCCTAAAGATTTCCAAAATCTCTCTACTTTTTTTTGTTTTAGAACATTTTTATCTTTTATTATTATGCACCACTTGTTTTTAAACAAATTAGCATTACCATATTTGGGCCCACTAACTTCGGATCCTGAGATAGGATGACTCATCACCCAATCAAGGTTTTTTGATAATTTTTTTTTTTTTAAAGAAATTAGATTTTTTTTTGTTGAACCAACGTCAGTTATAATTGAATTATGATTGAGATTTTTATTTAATGACGAAAAAAATTTAGGATATTCACTCATAGGAGTGCTTAAAATCACAAGATCAATTTTATTTAAATTTTTATCTAACCTTCTTAAAAATTTAATTTTTTTGTTAAATTTTTTAATAATAGATCTATATTTTTTAGACTTTTCAAATACAAAAAAATTTTTAGAAATTTTTTTTTGTATTGAAGCCTTTAATATTGATGAGCCTATTAATCCGCAACCAATAATAAGAATATTATTAAACATTTTTAAAAATAGTATTCATTCTTTTTAGGAATATTTGGTTTTCTTTTGTGTTGCCAATTGTAAGTCTTAGACAATTTTTTATGCCATATGAATTCATTTCTCTTAGTATAATTCCATATTTCTGTAATTTTTTTAAAGTTGTGTCTGCGGTAAATTTTGCTTTTTTGAAATCTAACAAAAAGAAATTTCCAGATATTTTGTTTGTACCAATATTATATTTTAACATCTCATTTTTAATTTTTTTGCACCATTTAAGATTATGTATTACTGACTTTTTAACAAATTTATCATCTTTAAGAGATTCAACAGCACAAATTTGAGCAAATTTATTTACGTTAAAAGGTGGTTTAATTTTATATAATTCTTTAATTATAGATTTATCACCGTATCCCCAGCCTATCCTTAATGAAGCTAGACCATAGATTTTTGAAAATGTTCTTAAAATAAATACATTTTTAGAGTTTTTAAATAACTCAATTCCAGATTTGTAATCTTTATTCTTCATGTATTCAAAATATGCATCATCAACAACCAATAAAATATTTTTATTTAATCTTCTCCTTAAGTCTAATAGCTCGTTTTTTGTTAAATAAGTGCCTGTTGGATTATTTGGATTTGCAATAAAAACAATTTTTGTTTTTTTTGATGTCTTTTTAAGAATTTCTTTAACTGAAACTTTAAAATTAATTTCTTTAGCTAATTTTACATTTGCCCCAACAATTTTGGAGTATATCCTATACATGAGGAAACTGTACTGAGGAACAACAACTTCATCATTTTCTCTTAGGAACAATTGACAAAGCATTTGAATTACTTCGTCAGAACCAGAGCCACAAATTATCTTGGATTTATCACAACCATACTTCTTTGATATTTTTTGTGTTAATTCCGAAAATTTACTGTCTGGATATTTTGATATATCAAATTTAGACTTAACAATTTTTTCGACATTTTTACTGACACCTAAAGCAGATTCATTTGCAGATAACTTAATAATATTTTTATTACCAGCCAATAAGGATTTTCCTGGTTTGTAACTCTGTAATTTTATGTTTTTAAATCTTAGCAATGTCATAGTAAATATTTCACTATAAATAGTCTTTTAACTAGATAAAACAATAATTAATTGAGCAATATTTGACATATAAATTCCTTTGAAGTAAAAGCTGCATGCGCTGATTTATACTGAATTGCGAGCGCTTTAAAAAAACCGCTAAAATGTTTTTTTTCTCACAATTCAATCAGTACAATTATTATGAATAAGAATATTGATACAAAAAAAATAATTATATCAAATCCCCTTAAATTGGATTGTGGTAAGGAAATTAATAACTTTCCAATAGCATATGAGACATATGGAGAATTAAACAGTGAAAAAAGTAATGCAATATTAGTTTTCCATGCTTTGACTGGAGATCAATATGTTTCTGGAAAAAACCCAATAACTAATAAAGATGGTTGGTGGAGTTATGTTGTTGGAGAAAATAAGCCAATTGATACAAATAAATTTTTTGTGATTTGTGCAAACGTTATTGGAGGCTGCATGGGATCTTACGGACCTAGCACAATAAATGAATCCACTGGTAAACAAATAGGAACTGATTTTCCAATTATAACAATTAACGACATGGTTAACGCTCAATATGAGCTAATTAAATATTTAGAAATTGAAAAACTTTTTGCTGTAGTAGGTGGTTCAATGGGTGGAATGCAAGTACTTCAATTTGTTGCCAATTTTCCAGATAAAGCAAAACTTGCAATACCGATTGCTTGCACATCTAGTCACTCGGCACAAAACATAGCGTTTAATGAATTAGGAAGACAGGCAATTATGGCTGACAGTAAGTGGGAAAATGGATTTTATAGTAATTACAAATTAAATCCTGACAAAGGGTTAGCGGTAGCAAGAATGGCAGCACATATTACTTATCTTTCTGAAAAAGGATTGCAGGAAAAATTTGGAAGAAAATTGCAAGATAGGGATAGCCTAAGATATGGATTTGAGGCAGATTTTCAAATTGAGAGTTATCTTAGATACCAAGGATCTGTGTTTGTTGATAGATTTGATGCTAATAGTTATTTATATATAACTCGTGCAATGGATTATTTTGACTTATCCAAACAGTACAAAGGAAACTTATCTGATGCATTCAAAGAAACTAAAACAAAATTTTTTGTAATATCATTTACATCAGATTGGTTGTATCCAACATCGGAGAATAGAGAAATAGTTATAGCACTAAATTCTATTGGTGCAGATGTCGGATTTGTAGAAATAGAATCTGATAAGGGGCATGACTCATTTTTGCTCGATGTTCCAAGTTTCCTAAAGACACTTGGCGATTATATTAATTCAACCTACAAAGTTATAAATGAAAGAAGAATTTAATATTATATCTAATTTGATAGAGGAAAATACTAGAGTTCTAGATGTCGGTTGTGGCAATGGAGACTTGATGAAATTTTTACAAGAAAACAAAACTAAAGATATTCGTGGACTAGAAATCTCTAAAGAAAAAGTTCAAAATTGTTTATCAAAAGGATTAACTGTAATTGAGGGGAATGCTGAAAGCGATTTAAAACAATTTCCTAAATCGTCTTTTGATTACGTTATTTTAAGCCAAACATTACAAGCTTTTCTTAATCCTGAATTAGTAATTAATGAATTACTAAAAGTAGGAAAAAAAGTAATTGTTACAATACCTAATTTTGGTTACTGGAGAGTTAGACTACAATTATTGTTTAAAGGCACAATGCCTGTAACAGAAAATTTACCTCATGAATGGTACAATACACCAAATTTACATATGTGCACAATTAAAGATTTTTATAATTTTTGCAGTAGTAAGAATATTAAAATATTTAAGTCTATCGCTTTAAAAAAAAGTCGAATTTCAGAAATAAATAAATCAAATTTAAATTATAAAAATCTTGACTCTCATTTAGGTATATTTTTAATAGAAAGTTAAATGAAAGTAGAAATTATTAAGTGTCTGGAAGATAATTTTTCTTACATTTTAATTAATGAAGCTAATAGAAATTGTTGTGTTGTTGATCCTGGTGAAGCAGATCCAATTATAAATTATTTACAGAAAAATAAATTAAATTTAAAATATATATTAAATACACATCATCATCATGATCATGTTGGTGGGAATGAAGAATTAAAAAAAAAATTTAATGCAGAAGTAATAGGTTATATTGGAGATAAAAATAGAATACCTCAAATTGATATTTGCTTAAGTGATGGTGAAATTTGGAAGAAGGATATTTTTGAAGCAAAAATATATCATGTCCCTGGCCATACAATAGGTCATATCTGTTTTCATTTTTTTAAAAATAAGTTAATTTTTACAGGAGATACTTTATTCTCAATGGGATGTGGAAGAATTTTTGAAGGGAGTTACGAGCAAATGTACAACTCACTACAGGTTTTAAAAAATTTAGATAAAGATACAAAAATTTATTGTGGACATGAATATACTTTAAAGAATTCTGAATTTTGTTTAGCACAAGATTCCAATAACAATGAATTAATAAACAAAATTAAAGAAATTAAAGAAAAAATTAAACAAGGTAAAACTAGTATGCCATCAACGATTGGTGAGGAACTTAATTGTAACATTTTTCTTAAGTCAAACGATCTAGAAAATTTCAAAAAATTGAGGGATTTAAAGGATAATTTCTAAGTTATTAACCTTGACTATGATGCAACCCAGACTATATTGCTGACTATAAAAATTAGGGCTAACTATGTCATTCGCGGTAATTCAAACAGGTGGTAAACAGTATAAAGTGAAAGCTGGAGAGATTCTCAAAGTTGAAAAGCTCGAAGATTTAAAAGAAAATTCAAAAATAGAGTTTAATGAAATACTAGCTTACGGAGATGATAAAAATTTAGAGTTAGGAGAGCCGACAATTAGTGGAGCTAAAGTTGAAGCTGAATTAATAAAAAATGGAAAAAATAGAACAGTTCTTATTTTTAAAAAAAGGAGAAGGCAAAATTCGAGAAGAAAAAATGGTCATAGACAAAAATTTACAATGGTAAGAATAAGTAAAATCTATTCAAAAGATGGTAAAGTTATTTCTGAAGCAGAAAAAAGAAAAGAAATACCATCAAAAAAAACAGTTGAAACTAAGGAAGCAGCTAAATAAAAAGTAATTTATGGCAACGAAAAAAGCAGGTGGATCGTCAAGAAACGGAAGAGATAGTGCAGGTCGTAGACTTGGTGTGAAAAAATATGGTGGCGAGATGGTTGTGCCTGGTAACATTATTGTAAGACAAAGGGGAACTAAAATATTTCCTGGAGAAAATGTTGGCATGGGTAAAGACCATTCGATATTTTCAGTTGTTAAAGGTAAAGTAGAGTTTAAAAAATCAAAATCTGATAGAACTTACGTTTCTGTAAAGCCCAATTAATAGATACAACACTCACATAGTTGTTATATGAAATTTCTAGATCAAGTTAAGATATATGTAAAAGCTGGCAACGGAGGGTCGGGATCTCCAAGTTTTCGTAGGGAAAAATTTGTAGAGTTTGGTGGCCCTGATGGCGGTGATGGAGGGAAAGGAGGATCTGTAATTCTTATTAGTGAAAGAAATCTTAATACTTTGATTGATTACAGGTATCAACAACACTTCAAAGCTGAAAGAGGAAAGGATGGCAGCGGAAAAAACAAAACTGGGAAAGGTGGTGAAGATTTATATTTAAAAGTACCTTTAGGAACACAAGTATTTGAAGAAGATAATAAAACACTTATTTATGATTTTAAAAGTCAGAAAGAGGAATTTTTAGTAGCAAGCGGAGGTAAAGGAGGATTTGGAAATACTAGATTTAAGTCCTCAACCAATAGAGCCCCAAAGAAATTTACAAAAGGGGGTCAAGGAGAGGAATTTTGGATTTGGCTTCAACTAAAAACAATTGCTGATATCGGTATCATAGGATTGCCCAATGCTGGGAAATCCAGCTTGCTTGCATCAATGACGAGTGCAAATCCAAAAATAGCAAACTATAAATTTACTACAATTAATCCAAATCTTGGTGTTGCTAGTTATGATGACAAAGAAGTTACTTTAGCAGATATACCAGGCTTAATTGAGGGTGCTCATACCGGAACTGGTCTTGGAATAAAGTTTTTAAAACATATAGAAAGGTGCAAAACTTTGCTGCATTTAATAGATATAACTGAAGATGATTTATTTATTTCTTACAATCAAGTCAGAAAAGAATTATCAAAATACAGTAAAGATTTAGTTAAAAAAAAAGAAATAGTAGTTTTAAATAAAACTGACTTAATTGATGAAGAGGAAAAAAAAGAGAAGATAAAAAAACTCAAGAATAAATTAAAAAAAAATATCTTTTTAATGTCAACAATGGATAAAAAATCAGTATCAGATATAAAGTCAAAGTTGGTAAACTATGTATCTTAAGGACTCCAAAACTGTAGTAATAAAAATAGGTTCATCTTTATTAATAAATGACAATAAAATTATTAGAGAAAAATGGCTTTTGGAATTTGCTAAAGATATTAAAGAGTTACAGAAACTTAAAAAGAACGTTGTTATAGTGAGTTCTGGAGCAATTGCTTTAGGGTGTAAAAAATTACAATTAAATAAAAAAACTTTAAAGCTTGATAAAAGTCAAGCTGTTGCATCAATTGGACAAATAGAATTAATGAATCTTTTTAAAAAGACATTTAGCTCAAATAAAATAAATATTTCTCAAATTCTAATTACTTTAGAAGATACTGAACAAAGAAGAAGAGCTATAAATGCTAAAAGAACTTTCGAAAACTTATTTGAGCTTAATTTTGTACCTGTTGTTAATGAAAATGATAGTATTGCAACTTCTGAAATTAAATACGGAGATAATGACAGATTAGCATCAAGAGTTGCACAAATATCAGGCGCAGATTGCTTAATATTATTGTCTGATGTTGATGGATTGTATTCTAAAAACCCAAAAATTCATAAAAATGCTAAATTGATTAAAGAAATAAAAAATATTGATTCTAAGATTGAAAATTTTTCAAGTAAAAGCACAAGTGAGTATGGCACTGGTGGAATGAAAACGAAAATTGATGCTGCAAAAGTATGTCAAGTCTCGGGTTGCTATATGGCTATTGCAAATGGTTTAATTAAAAGACCAATTAAAAATATACTAGAACATAATTCTGGGACATGGTTTTTGCCAAAAGTATCTAAATTAGATGCAAGAAAAAAATGGATAATTAGCTCTATATCTCCAAAAGGAGAAATTATTATAGATGATGGTGCTTTAAATGCTTTAAAAAATGGAAAAAGTTTATTAGCTGCAGGTATTAGAAAAGTTTCAGGAAAATTTGTTAAAGGTGATCATGTTAGAATTTTAGATAAAAATAACAAAGAATTTGCTAGAGGGTTGAGCAGTTTTACATCTGATGAGATATCCAAAATAAAAGGAGAACATTCTAACAAAATTAGTAATCTTTTAGGCTATGTTACAAAGTCTGAAGTTATACATAAAGATGATATGGTTAAAATTTAATGAGTAAACTACTTAAAAAAATTGGATTGAATTCTAGAAAAGCTTTGAATTCAAGTATTAGTCCAAAAAAAAAGAATAAAGTTTTAAAAGATTTTGTAAAATTAATTGAGATTAATAAGAATAAAATTATTAGCGAAAATAAGAAAGATATTTTTTATGCAAGAGGAAAAAAATTAAAAGAAAACTTAATTCAAAGACTCACTCTTAGTAATAATAAATTAAAAAGTATAATTGACTCTATTAAAACTATTACTTCTTTTAAAGATCCAGTTAATCAAGTAACTTCCAAATGGAAAAGGCCAAATGGACTTGAAATTAGAAGAGTTACAATACCAATAGGAGTTATAGGTGTAATATTTGAAAGTAGACCCAATGTTACTTCGGATGTATCAGCACTATGTTTTAAATCTGGAAATGCTGTTATATTAAGAGGTGGTTCCGAAGCCTACAATAGTAATAAAATTTTAGTAAATTTATTTAGGAAAGCTCTAAAAAAAAATAAAGTAAACGAAAATTATGTCCAGTTTATAAATAACAAGAGCAGAAAACTCGTCGATTATTTATTATCAAAAATGGAAAGCTCCATTGATGTTGTAATACCACGAGGTGGAAAAAATTTAGTAAAAAAAGTTAAACAGCTTTCAAAGGTCCCAGTTATTGGTCATTTGGAAGGAATTTGTCATACATATATTGATAAAGAGGCAGAAGATAATATGGCAAACAAAATAGTATTAAATGCTAAGTTGAGAAATACTAGTATATGTGGTGCAACTGAAACTCTCTTAATACATAAAAGTAAATCGAAATTAGTAAATTTAATTTTAAATTCACTAGCTAATAGCGGTTGTAAAATTTTAGCTGATAAAAAAATAAGTAAATTATTTAAAGGCAAAACATATCCTGCAAATAATAATACTTGGTCAAAAGAACATCTTTCACCGATTATTTCAGTTAAATTAGTAAATAATGTCAAAGAAGCAGTTACCCATATCAACAAATATGGAACTATGCATACAGATGCAATAGTAACCAAAAACAAAAATACAGCAAAATTCTTTATTAAGAATGTAAAAAGCTCTATTGCTATTCAAAATTCATCAACACAATTTGCTGACGGAGGAGAATTTGGTTTTGGTGGAGAGGTTGGAATTTCAACAAACACCTTGCCACCAAGAGGTCCTGTAGGTCTAAATCAGTTAGTAAGTTATAAATATG
>CABZPQ010000004.1:0-107160 GCA_902527605.1 uncultured Pelagibacteraceae bacterium
AAAATTGAGACTGCTCTTGGATTGGCTGGAGTTGGAGATTTATACGTCAGTGCTGCTGGGGGTAGAAATAGTAAAATGGGAAGTTACTTAGGGCAAGGCTATACATTCAACAATGCCAAAAGAAAATTTATGCCTAATGAAACTGTAGAGGGAGAGCAACTTGCAAGAGAAATTGCTCCATTTGTATTAAAAAAAATTCAACAAAAAAAAATCCCTTTGATGACAAAATTAATTAAATCTATAATTAATAACAAAAAATTAATATTAAATTAAAAATGGCAAGTATTAAAATAGATAAAGTAAATAAGTATTTTGGAAGTACACACGTTATTAAAGATGTTTCTCTAGATATAAAAAGCGAGTCTTTTACTGTTCTAGTAGGACCAAGTGGTTGTGGTAAATCTACAATTTTAAGAATGATTGCTGGTTTAGAAGAAATTAACTCTGGCACAATATCTATTGACGATAAAGTTGTTAACGATTTGCCACCTAAAGAAAGAAATATTGCAATGGTATTTCAATCTTATGCTCTTTACCCTCATATGACAGTATTTGATAATATGGCTTTTGGTTTAAAGATTGAAAAAAAATCAAAAGAAGAAATAGAGCAAAGAGTAATGGAGGCTGCTAAAATTTTACAAATAGAGGAGTATCTAGAGAGAAAACCCAAACAATTATCTGGAGGACAACGTCAAAGAGTAGCTATTGGTAGAGCTATTACAAGAAAACCCAAAGTTTTTTTATTCGATGAACCATTATCTAACCTAGATGCAGCATTAAGAGTACAAATGAGGGTAGAATTAGCAAAATTACATGATCAACTTAATGCAACAATGATTTACGTAACTCATGATCAAACTGAAGCCATGACACTTGCAAATGATATTGTTGTATTGGATCAGGGTATAGTTTCACAAAAGGGATCACCAATGAACTTATATAATAACCCAGATAATTTATTTGTTGGTGGTTTTATCGGATCTCCAAAAATGAATTTTATAGATAGTAAAATTTTAAGTAAAAGTTCAAAGAGTTCTGAAGTAGATATAATGGGGACTGGAAAGTTAAATGTACCAAAAATTTCTGAGAACACTCAAGAAGGTGAAAGTATAAAAATTGGAATAAGACCAGAGCATTTGATATTAAATGCAAAAACAGATTCATTATGGGAAAGTAAAGTCTTCGTTGTAGAAAAATTAGGTTCAGGAACATATTTATATTTAGAGAAAGAGGGGGATCCTCTTGTTGTACAAACTGATGGAGACACAAATATCAAAGTAGGAGACACCGTTAAAATAGGTTTTGATCCATTTCGTTGCCATTTATTTGATAATAAAGGTATTTCTTTTAAAAATTCCTAAATCAATCTCAGGTAGTATTGTTTAATTTACATACTTGTTATTCTTCTTTTAAATGTTCATTATGTGTTAATTTTTAAATAACTTTAGAAAACAAGAAAAAAGAGGGGAATATATGTTTAAAAATATATTAATAACAATCTCTGCAATAGCTTTTGTTTTTAATTCAATTGCATTTGCAGATATTAAATTCTGGACGACAGAAACTCAACCAGCAAGGATGGCTAAACAAGAAGAGATGGCAAAAGCCTTTGAAGCCAAAACTGGAATTGGAGTTGAAGTTATCCCGATTGATGAAAAAGATTTAGGAACAAGAGCTACTGCAGCAGCTGCAGCAGGAGATCTTCCTGATGTAATTTATCATACATTGCAATATGTATTGCCATGGGCAGAAGCGGGAATTTTAGACGTTGATGCAAATAATGATGTAGTTAAAACACTTGGAAAAGATACTTTTGCTCCAGGTGCTTTAAAGATGGCAAAAAAAGGCGGCAAAATTGCAGCCGTGCCAGTAGATGGATGGACTCAAATGGTCGTTTACAGAAAAGATTTATTTAAAGCTGCTGGTTTAGAACCACCAACTACATACGCAAACATCGAGAAAGCAATAGATGCTTTATCTAGTAATGATATGTTTGGATTTGTTGCAGCAACTAAAACTGATGAAAACTTTATGAGTCAGGTTTTGGAACATGTTCTACTTGCAAATGGTGTAAACATAGTAAAAAAAGGTGGAACAAAAAAACAAGGTAGAGCTTTAAAGAATTCTTTACAGTTTTATAAAAAATTAGCTAAGGCTAGTCCTCCAGGAGAACTTTATTGGAAACAATCAAGAGAACTTTATTTTGCTGGTAAAACTCCAATGATAATATGGTCACCATTTATAATGGATGAATTAGCTGGTTTAAGAGACTCAGCTCCACCAACAATTAATAGCGATCCAACATCACCTGAATTAGCATCTAAAACTGGTTTTATTACTAATTTTAGTGGACCAAATAATGTAAAAGGTGCAGCTTGGGCGGATGTTAGATACTTTGGTGTAACTGCAGATGCAGATACCGATGAAGCTAAGCAGTTTATTCTTTATTCAATGGATGAAGGATACACAAGCACTTTATCTATAGCACCAGAAGGCAAGTTCCCTGTAAGAAGAGGTAATGCAAGTGATCCAAATGCATTTACAACTGCTTGGAGTAAACTACCTGTAGGAGTTGATAGAAAAGCTCCTTTAACAGATCTATATTCTGCAGATGTAATAAATAATATTGTTGCTGGTTTAGATACTGCTAACAGATGGGGAGTAAAAGAAGGTGAACTATCTAGAGCATCTAAAATTATTAACAATAAATTTATAAATAGAATCACTAGACAATACATTGACGATCAATTGACGCTAGATGAAGCAGTAGATGAAATTAATACTGTGCTAGCTAGCTTCTAGTAATTTAAAAAATCAAAAAAAGCGGGTAATATTAATTATCCGCTTTTTTTTATGAGTTCAAAACTTGCAAAAATTGAAAAAAGAACAGCTTATCTATTAATATTACCATCGGTTCTTTTAGTATTTTCTATAATTTTATTTCCAATATTTTCAAATATATGGATCAGCTTTAAAAATGTAGAGCTTAAAGATTTAAGAATTCCTGAACCAAGAGCAAAAAAATTAGTAAAATCAATTAAAGATAATCCAACTCAAATAAAAATAATTTATAAATTAAGAAATAGTTCTCTTACACAAGAAATTACTAATGTAAAATTTAAAGATAAATATCCTGACAACATTGAACCAATAAGTTTAAATAATAAATGTCAATTTAAATCAAATTTACTTAAGTGTGAGTTAGGTAATTGGCCAAAAAAATATCGAGAAAATTTAGAAATAGTATTTCAAAATACTAATAATCAAGAAATTTCCAAGAAGGAACTAAAATCTTATGAACCTAAACTATCAGGCAAGTCACAAAATATATTATTAACTTATGAATTTACTTTAAATAATTTCAAAAAAGTAATTAAAGACAAAGCGTTTATAGATCTATTATCAACAACTTTTTATTATACTTTTTTTGGAACAATAGGTGCAATAGTTTTTGGAATTTTAGCTGCACAAATGGTAAATCAAAAATTTTTTGGAAGAACATTTATGAGAAGCGTTCTTCTATTTCCTTATGTTGCGCCAGTTGTAGCTCTTGCTTATACCTGGGAACTTTTACTTGATCCAACAAGTGGAACTTTAAATAATTTGTTAATTAACTATCAAATTATTGATGGGCCAATAAATTTATTAGGACAAAAATATGTAACTTTAAACATACTTGGTTTTGATTTTAAATTAAGGCTAGCATTAACAACTGTAATTATTTTTGAAATTTGGAGATATTTTCCTCTAGCATTTTTATTTATTCTTGCTCGTCTTCAAGCAGTTCCAAAAGAGTTGTATGAAGCAGCTGATGTTGATGGTGCAAATCCTATCCAAAAATTTCTTAATATTACTTTGCCCCAGATATTAGCAGTGATTTCAATTCTATTTATGATTAGATTTATTTGGAATTTTAATAAATTTGAAGACATCTTCTTACTCACTGGCGGGGCATCAGGTACAAGAACATTGCCAATAAATGTATATCAACAAGGTTTTTCAATCGGGGATATTGGTATGGGTTCTGCAGTTTCTATTGTGATTGTAGTTTTTCTATTAATTTTTATGTTTATCTATTTTAAACTTTTAGGAAAAAGAGCTGATGAAAATTAAAAATATATTTACTTATTGCTTTATCTCGTCTTTGTTTTTGTTTTCAGTAATTTGTATTTGGAAAATCTTAGTTACATTACAAGGAATTGAATTAACAAATTTTAATTTTAATAAATTATTTATATTTGGAATAATTCTTTGTGCAATAAATCTTCTTATTGGGAAAAAATTAAATTTAAATATTAAAATAATTTTACTAGCACTTTTATTTTCTATCTTTGATTATTTCATCTCAACAAATTTACCTATTTGGTATAGTTTAGGCATATTCTCAATCTCACTATTTTTTTTTAATACTATAAAAAAGTACGACAAAAACTTTTTGTCAAAAAATCATTCTTCTCAAAAATTATTCTTTAATTTTTTAACACTGTTTGGGATTACACTGTTCTCTTTTGTAATTATTTTCCCTTTTTACATGATGTTAGTTACAAGCTTTAAAACCCAAGCATTATTATTATTAAACCCATTAGACTTTAGTATTAACTTTGCACAGGGATTGCCGGAGTTGTTCAAATCTTATTTTATAGTATTCAAAGATTACAGCTTTGGAAGATATATGCTAACGAGCACAATAGTCTCATTAGGTACAGTCATTATAACATTAATATTTGCAATACCAGCTGCTTACGCAGTTGCAAGACTTAATTTCTTTGGAAAAAATTTTTTATCAACATCCATATTGATAATTTATTTGTTTCCAGCGATAGTTTTAGTGATACCTTTGTACACAATTTTTAGTCAACTTGGTTTAAGAAATTCTATTGAGGGTTTGTTAATAGTTTATACAGCTACGACCTTACCTGTAGCAATTTATATGTTGCAAGGTTACTTTAAAAGTATACCAAAAGAATTAGAGGAAGCAGGGATAATAGATGGTCAAAATTGGCTTGGTATAATTTTTAAAATTATACTCCCACTAAGTTTACCTGCAATATCATCAGTAGCCTTGTATGTATTTATGATAGCTTGGAATGAATTTTTGTTTTCATTAATGTTTTTAGACCGGCCAAATACGTTCACGTTATCAAGAGCTATTCAGTTTCTGAATGTTGGAGCTGAAACACCTAGACAATATTTGATGGCAGGGTCTGTAGTAGTAACTTTGCCAATTTTAATAATTTTTGTTTATTTTGAAAAATATTTAGTAAGTGGTCTTACTGCAGGAAGTGTTAAAGGATAATGCAAAATAAAGTAGAAGAAGCAAAAAAAATATTATTAGGTAACAGAAAAAGTGGTTACACGCTTCCTACCAATAACAAATTATATCCTGCTCAATGGAATTGGGATTCGGCTTTTATAGCGCTCGGCTATTCTTACTTTAATTTAGATTTTTCAATTATAGAAATTGAAACTTTGCTTAATGGTCAGTGGGACGATGGTATGGTGCCCCACATTCTTTTTCATGAAAAAGATACATCTTATTTTCCAAATCACACGACTTGGAAATGTGGAAAAAATATTCCTTCATCTGGTATTACTCAGCCACCAGTTTTAGCGAGTATTTTGAGGAAAATTGTTGAAAAAAATCAACTTAGTAATGAACAACATTCAAGAATTGTAAATATAATAACAAAAATTAAAAATTATCATGATTGGTTCATAAAATTCAGAGATCCTAATAAAACCGGCCTTGTATCCATATTACATCCTTGGGAGAGTGGGTATGATAATTCACCAATTTGGGATCAGTCAATGAGCAATATCAAAGTAGATAAAGATCTTAATTATAAAAGAAGAGACCTTGAAGTTTCAAACTCTGATGAGAGACCTTTAAAAACTGATTATGATAGATATGTAACTTTAAGAGATCAATTTAGGGATGTTCAGTATGATCCACATAAATTGTATAAGATTTCTGATTTTAATGTAGTAGATGTTGGATTTAATGCTTTATTTTTGAGAGCAAATAAAGATCTACTTAGCTTAGCTAAAAATTTTGATTTAAATTTTGATGATTTAAATAATTTTGTATCCAAAACTGAAAATGAAATATTAAAATTATATGATGATAATATTAATGATTTTGTCTCAAAAGATTTAAAAACTAACTTGAATATAGTTGTTCCATCAATAACAAATTATTTTACTCTCTATGCAAATTTACAAGATGATGAATTAAATAAAAAAATTATTAATAATTTAAAAAATCATAATATTAATGACAATTACTATTTCTCAACAATAAAACCAAATCATCCTTCATTTGAAGAAAAAAGATATTGGAGAGGTCCAATATGGATAAATTGTAATTGGTTGATTTATCAAGGACTTATCAAAAAAGAGCCAGAATATGCAAATGAAATCAAAAAAAAAACTTTAGAATTAATTGAAGAAAAAGGTTTCCATGAATATTACAGTTATAAAGATGGATCAGTTATGGGCGCAAATAATTTCTCATGGAGCGCAGCTTTATATTTAGACCTGGTTTTAGAAAATTAGATTAGATTTTTAGTTCTTATTTAGAAATGTTTCAGAGGAGTCGTCCATTGCTTTTGCCCAAGCTGTATGATGAACAGGAGCTACAGATCCAGTCACTGGAGATGAAAAAGATTTATTTCTATACGTAGATATATCTTCAACCTTATGATGTTCCCATTCTTTAAAATGTTTTCTGATTAGTTCAAAATCGATTTTTGGATAATCCGACATCTCATGTAATTCTTTTGTGTATTCAGTCTGAAAATCAATCATCTGATCAGGATTTTCTAGTTTTTCCTCTAAAGCAACCCATTTATTAATATCTTTTTCAATATCCCCTCCACTTGGCATATTTATTTTCCCCATTATAACATCTCTTGCATACCAAGCTTGGCAATCGAACATATTAAATGTGTGAAACTGGTCTTGCATTCCTAGATACAAAAGTTTGTGATTATCTTGCCAAACAATACCTTTGTATAATTTTGGGGGATAGAGTCTATTTCTTGTTTTAAGTTTTAAATTTTCTTCCAAGAAAGGAAAATGATGTAGGTAACCAGTACATAGAATTATTACATCTGCATCTTGTTCGGTTCCATCTTTAAAAATTGCTTTTTTTCCCTCTAATCTATCTAAATAGAATACTTCCTTCATTCCTTCGGGCCATTTAAAACCCATAGGATTATGTCTGTAGCCAATTGTTACACTTTTTGCTCCATATTTATTACATTGAAGCGCAATATCCTCAGCTGAATAACTACTTCCTAAAACTATAATATTTTTTCCTCTAAATTCTTCTGCATCTCTAAAATCATGTGAGTGCATTATTCTTCCAGGAAATGAACTCATACCTTTGTATTCGGGTATAAAAGGAACTGAAAAATGACCAGTCGACACTACAACGTAATCAAAATGATCAGTTAAAATTTTATCATTTTCTTTATCTTGATAGCTAACTTCAAATTTATCTGATTTAAAAACTGTATTAACTACTCTTGTATTAAATTTAATTTTATTTCTTAAATTTCCTTTACTTACTCTACTCGTGATATAATCATAAAGTACTTCTCTAGGTGGAAAAGATGGAATTGGCTTACCAAAGTGTTCATCAAAAGAATAATCTGCAAATTCAAGACACTCTTTAGGTCCGTTCGACCAAAGATATCTATACATGCTATTATGAACTGGATCTCCATATTGGTCAGATCCCGTTCTCCAGCTATAATTCCAAAGACCACCCCAATCACTTTGTTTTTCAAAGCAAACTATTTCAGGGATTTTGTCTCCTTTTTTTTCGGCATGTTCAAAAGCCCTCAGTATTGATAAACCACAAGGTCCAGCACCAATTATAGCGACTTTAGTCATGATAATTTTTCCTCTACAATTAAAATTATAAATATATTGTACTAAGAAAAATAGAAAAATTAAATATTATTTTAATATGAAAACTAATTGGAATTATCCTACTACAATTTGGGTTGGAGAGAACAGAATTCAAGATTTAGGTCTAGCATGTAAAAATTTGAAAATTGATAAACCATTATTTGTTACAGATAAGGATTTAATTAATCTAAAAATGGTTCAAGATATAATTAAAGATTTAAAAAAAACCCATAATCATCTTCAAGTTTTTTCAAATTTTTCAGGTAATCCTGTGGGTGAGAATGTGGAAGAGGGTGTAGGGGAGTTTAAGAAATTAGGTTGTGATGGAGTTATTGCATTTGGTGGTGGCAGCGGTCTTGATGTAGGTAAAGCTATTGCTTTTATGTCAGGACAGTCTAGACCAATATGGGATTTTGAAGATATAGGTGATTATTGGAAAAGAGCAGATGAAACTAACATTGCACCTATCATTGCTGTACCCACTACAGCAGGCACAGGATCAGAAACTGGAAGAGCATCAGCTATAATCAATAAACAAACAGGTATAAAAAAAATTATTTTCCACCCGAAATTTTTACCTTCTATTGTAATTTTAGATCCCAATTTAACTTTAGATCTTTCTCCAAGATTGACTGCAGCTACAGGTATGGATGCTTTGGCACACAATTTAGAAGCTTTTTGTGCACCAGGATTTCACCCGATGGCTGACGGAATTGCGATTGAAGGAATGAAGTTAATCAAAAATTCATTAATTAAAGTAGTTAAGAACGGTAAAGATTTAAATGCTAGAGCAGAATTATTAGCTTCAGCTAGTATGGGATCTACTGCTTTTCAAAAAGGGCTTGGTGCCATTCACTCTCTAAGCCATCCTATTAATGCGCAATTTAATGTTCACCACGGTTTATCAAATGCAATCTTTATGCCTTATGTATTAACTTTTAACAAAGAAATGATTGAAAAAAGGATAATTTCTATATGTGATTATCTCGAACTCGATAAAAGTTTTGATAGTTTTTTACACTGGATTTTAGAACTAAGAAAAGAATTAAATATACCACATAAATTATCAGAAATTATTGATGTAAATAAAATAAATTTAGAGCAGTTATCAGTTATGGCATTAGAAGATCCATCAACTTCTACCAATCCAAGGACAATGAGCAAGGATGACATGAAAGCACTTTATGAACACAGTATTTCAGGTAAATTATTTTAATGAAAAGAATTCTTATAGTTGAGGGTAATCTTAGAGAAGAAAATCAAAGTTTTACTGATGGTGGAATAAAAACACATACTGAGAGTTTAAAAGATAGTATTAGTTATTTTACAGATCAATTAGAAATTGATGTTGTTAATCCTTCCTCGGATGAAAACATTAACGAAGTAGCTAAAGATTTAACTAAATATCACGGAATGATATGGGGTGGTAGTAGTTTAAATATTTATAATGATACTCCAGAAATAAGAAGACAAATAAACTTTATGCGGGAATGTCAAAAGAATATAAAAAATATATTCGCAATATGTTGGGGAATGCAAGTTGCTGTGACTGTTGCTGGTGGTGAAGTAAAGAAATGCACTAATGGCGCTCATAGGGGAATAGCTCATGACATAGAAATAAACGAAAACGGTCTTAAACATCCGCTTTATAAAAATAAAAATAAAAAATTTAATACCCCTGCATTTAATTTTGATGAAGTTGTGAAATTACCTGAGGGCTCTACATTACTTTCATCAAATCCAATAAATAAAGTCATGGGTATAAATTTTAATGTTGGTTCAACGAATGTATGGGGAATACAATATCACCCAGAGATAACTTATGCCAAAATGATAAGCTTAATTCATTTTAGGAGAGATCGACTATTAGAAAAAAAAGCCTTTATTGACCAAATGGAAATAGACACTCATGTAAAAATTATAGAAGATGAAAATAAAATTTCTAACAAAGATGCAAGGATGAGAGAATTAGAAAATTGGCTAAATAATTTAAATTAGAACAAGCCTTCTATTTCACCTTTTTCATTAAGCTTAATAGAGTCTGCTGCAGGAACCCTTGGTAGTCCTGGCATTGTCATGATTGCTCCGCATATAACAACAATAAATTCTGCACCTGAAGATAATCTTACTTCTCTAATTGGTAATGAATGGCCTGTTGGAGCACCTTTTGCGTTTGGATCAGTAGAAAAACTATATTGTGTTTTCGCTACACATATAGGTAAATTTCCATAACCCGCTTCTTCAAAAGATTTTAATTGATCTTTTATTTTACTGTCAGCAACAACTTCGTTTGCTCGATATATTTCTTTTGCAACAGTTTCAACTTTTTTTAGTAAAGGTATTTTTTCATCATATAAAAATTTAAAATTCGCTTGTTTTTGATCAATTAAATCTACAATATGTGCAGCAAGTTCTTTTGTTCCTTCACCACCATTTGACCAATGAGTGCATAAAGTGGCTTTGACTCCCATATTATCACAAGCATTTATTAACTCTTTTACTTCATTATCAGTATCAGCAACAAAATGATTAACAGCAACTGCTACCGGTAAACCAAATTTTTTTACGTTTTCAATGTGTCTTTCTAAATTTACTAAACCTTTTTTTAATGCGTCTACATTTTCATTTTTTAAATCATCTTTAGCTACACCACCGTGCATTTTTAATGCTCTAATTGTTGCAACAATAACTACACACTCAGGTTTTAAATTTGATTTTCTACATTTAATATCTAAAAATTTTTCTGCTCCTAGGTCTGCTCCAAATCCAGCTTCAGTTACAACATAATCAGCTAGTTTTAAACCTGCTTTAGTTGCTATTACAGAGTTACAACCGTGCGCAATGTTTGCAAAAGGACCACCATGAATAATGGCAGGATTATTTTCTAACGTTTGAGTTACATTAGGCCTGATTGCTTCCTTTAATAAAACAGTCATTGGTCCGTGAGCATTTAAATCTTTTGCAAAAATAGGCTTTCTATCTCTAGTATAAGCAACTGTAATATTACCTATTCTCTTTTCCAAATCTTCAAGATCATTTGCTAAACAAAAGATAGCCATTATCTCAGATGCTACTGTAATATCAAAACCATCTTCCCTTGGAAAACCATTAGCTACTCCACCTAAATTAATATTGATAGATCTTAAAGATCTATCATTCATATCCATAACTCTTCTCCAAACTACTCTTCTTACATCTATGTTTAATTTATTTCCCCAATAAATATGATTATCAATTAACGCTGACAATAAATTGTGAGCAGATGTAATTGCATGGAAGTCTCCTGTAAAATGTAAATTGATTTGTTCCATTGGAACAACTTGAGCATATCCACCGCCTGCTGCTCCACCTTTCATTCCAAATGAAGGACCTAAACTAGGTTCACGTAAACACACTATAGAATTTTTACCGATTTTATTTAATCCATCATTTAAACCAACTGACGTAGTTGTCTTTCCCTCACCAGCAGGAGTTGGTGTAATAGCAGTAACTAAAATTAATTTTCCATTTTGTTTATCTTTTAAACTATCTAAATATTCTAAATTTATTTTAGCAATATGACGTCCCATAGGGCTAAAAGCACTTGGTTCGTCTGGAACATTAATTTTACCCAAAATCTCATTAATGGGTTTCATTTTTGCTTCTCGTGCAATTTGGATATCTGATTTTGACATAAATCTAATTACTTATTAATGAGCAGAATTACTATCCTTTTTTGTCACGTATTTAAACATCTAAAAAATATATATAAAAAAAATTAGCAAAAACTTATATTTAATTTTATAAAACTTACGGATGCAGAAATATTCAGTATTTAGTCTAATCAAAAACGCTTTCTCCAATCACCAAAATTGGGAAGTTGCTTGGAAAGATCCAACTCCAAAAAGTGAATATGATGTAGTCATCATTGGAGGTGGAGGACACGGTCTTGCTACTGCATATTATTTAGCAAAAGAACATAATATTAGAAATGTAGCTATCATTGAGAAAGGCTGGATTGGTGGTGGAAATGTTGGTCGAAATACAACAATCATAAGATCAAATTTTATGTACGATGCTAATGCAAGATTTAATGAATTTGGAATGGATTTATGGAGAAACTTAAGTCAAGAACTGAACTTTAATGTGATGTTTTCTCCAAGGGGAATAATAAACTTAGCCCACTCAGATGCTCAAATGAATGCATATGCTCGTAGAGGAAACTCTATGAGATTAAATGGAATAGATGCAAAGTTATTGGATAGAGACGAAGTTAAAAAATTAATTCCAATGGCTGACTTTAGTGATGAAGTACGTTTCCCAATTTTTGGAGGCTTAATGCAACCAAGCGCTGGTACTGCAAGACATGACGCTGTTGCTTGGGGTTATGCACGTCAAGCAGATGATATGGGAGTAGATATAATTCAGCATTGTGAGGTAACTGGCTTTGATGTTGTTAATGGAAAGATAAAAGGAATTAGAACTTCAAGAGGTGATATCAAAGCAAAAAAAGTTGGATTATGTGTTGCGGGTAGCACAAATATACTAGCTGAAAAATTAAATATGACACTGCCAATAGAAACTCATGTACTGCAAGCTTGTGTTTCAGAACCTGTAAAACCATTATTAGATGGAGTAGTAACTTTTGGTGCAGGCCACTTTTATATAAGTCAATCAGATAAAGGTGAGATGGTAATGGGTGGTGATCTTGATGGATATAATAGTTATGCTCAAAGAGGTAACTTGCCAACTATACAACATGTATTGACAGGTGGCTTAGCTTTGTTTCCATTTTTGAGTAGATTAAAAATGTTAAGGACATGGGGAGGTATCATGGATATGTCTATGGATGGTTCTCCAATAATTGATAAAACTCATATTGAAGGATTGTATTTAAACTGCGGATGGTGTTATGGAGGTTTTAAATCAACTCCTGTTTCTGGTTGGACATTTGCTCATACAATTGCGCAAGATCAAGTTCACGAATTAAATTCAGAATTAAGATTAAACAGATTTTCTACAGGCCATCTTTTAGATGAAAAAGGTTTAGGAACTAAAACCTGGATTGGTTAAAAAATGTTATACATCAAATGTCCTTATTGCGGTTTAAGAGCACAAAAAGAATTTTCGTATGGAGGTGATGCAACTGTAAAAAGACCTAATATAAATGAAGAAGTATCAAGTGAAGATTGGGATAATTTTGTTTATATGAGAAAAAGTCCAAGAGGGAAACATATAGAGTTATGGCAACATATAGCTGGATGTAGACAATGGATTAAGGTGCAAAGAGACACCGCTACACATGAAATTTTCCAAACAGCAAAAGTCACAGAAGAAATAAGATGAGCCAACCATTTAGATTAAATAAAGAGGGATTAATTAATCGAAACAAAAAAATATCTTTTACTTTTAATGGTAAAAAATTATTTGGATATGAAGGTGATACAATTGCATCTGCTTTGATTGCAAATGGAATACATTTGGTCGGTAGAAGTTTTAAATATCATAGACCGAGAGGTTTTTTTGGTGCAGGAGTAGAGGAGCCAAACGCAAAGCTTCAAGTAGAATTCAACGGTCATTCAGAGCCAAATGTTAATGCAACAGAAATGGAACTCGTTGAAGGATTGTCTGCAACGAGCCAAAACTGTTGGCCATCAGTAAATTTTGATGTTGGTGCAATTAATAATTTTTTAAAAATGTTTTTCCCTGCTGGGTTTTATTACAAAACATTTATGTGGCCTAAAAGCTTCTGGTATAAAATTTACGAACCTTTCATTAGAAAAGCCGCAGGACTAGGGGTTGCTTCAATAGAAAAAGATAAAGAACGATATGAACATAAATTTGAGTATTGTGATTTATTGGTTACTGGATCTGGACCCTCTGGATTAGCAAGCGCTTATGCTGCTGCAAAAAATGGAGCAAAAGTAATTTTAGCTGAGGATAAACCAAGATTTGGAGGAACACTTTTAACCGATGATGTAAGCATCGATAACTTATCAGGAAAAGATTGGGCGGAAAAAATAATTACTGAATTAAAATCTATGCCTAATGTCACTGTAAAAAATAGATCTCAAGTTTTTGGTTACTATGATCATAACATGCTGGTAATGTTTGAGAGAGTTAGTGATCATTTAGAGAAAAAATCAAAATTCACCCCAAGACAAAGACTTTGGTATATTAGAGCCAAAGAAACAATTTTATCAACTGGTTCAATTGAAAGACCAATTGTGTTTGGAAACAATGATACTCCGGGAATTTTTTTATCAGCAGCTGCAAAAGAATATATGAAAGTCTACGGAGTATTGGTTGGAAAGAAACCTTTAATTTTTACAAATAATGATAGTGCATATGAAACAGCTTTAGAGTTCAAAAAAAATAATGTTGAACCAATTATATTAGATACAAGAGAAGAACATTCATCAGAATTAATCGATGAAGCTAAATCAAAGGGAATTGATATACGATTTTCTCATGGTGTTATTGTTGCTAATGGATATAAAAAAGTTAAATCTGCAAAAATTGGCAAACTAAATAAAGATAAAAATTCTTTTGAGAAAATAGAAACTATAGATTGTGATTGTATTTGTGTGTCTGGATTTTGGACACCATCAGTACATTTAGCATCACAATCAGGAAATAAACTTAAGTATGAAGAAAAAATTGACGCATTTATTCCAGATAAGAAAAAACAACATGAGACTTCAGTTGGTGCAGCAAATGGATCTTTTACTTTAGAAGAAAGTTTAAAACATGGTTTTGAAAATGGTTCAAATCTTTCTGCTAAAATTACAGATACTAAAACAGAAATTGCAATTCCAAATGTAAATGAAAAAAAATACGGTGCTCATGATAAATTTTGGTGTATGCCGTTACCAAAAAATGAAAATCCAAAAAGATTTGTTGACTTTCAAAATGATGTATCTGTCTCTGATATAGAAATCGCACTAAGAGAAGGTTACAGATCAATAGAGCACGTCAAAAGATATACAACTCTTGGAATGGCAACAGATCAAGGCCGTACAAGTAATTTAAATGGTCTTCAGTTGGTATCTAATATAGAAAGTAAAATAGTTCCTGAAGTGGGACACACAACATTTAGACCACCTTTCACACCAATTACAATCGGGACAATAGTTGGTCGTGAAGTAGGTATGGAATATATGCCGACTAGAAAAACTCCAATGCATGAATGGCATGAGAAAAATAATGCGGTATTTGTTGATGCAGGTGCTTGGAAAAGACCTCGATATTATAAGCAAGGAAGTGAAAATTTATTTGAAGCTTCAAAGAGAGAGGCAAAAAATGTTAGAGAGAATGTTGGTATATGCGATGTAACAACATTAGGAAAAATTGATATTAAAGGTCCAGACGCAGCAGAATTTTTAAATAGAGTTTATACAAATGCTTGGATGAAATTACCTGTGGGAAAAGCAAGATATGGATTAATGCTCAGGGAAGATGGAATTGTCATGGATGATGGAACAACAACAAGAATTTCAGAAAATCATTATCATATGACTACTACAACTGCACAAGCTGCAAATGTTTTATCTCACTTAGAATATTATCTACAAATTGTTTGGCCAGAATTAAATGTAAATGTTGTCTCTACAACTGAGCAATGGGCAGGAGCTGCAATTGCTGGGCCCAAATCTAGAGATATGTTATCAAAATTATATCCAGACTTAGATGTTTCAAATGATGCATTGCCTTTTATGGGCTATAAAGAAGCAGAATTTTTTGGTGTTCCATCAAGAATTTTTAGAATTTCATTTTCTGGTGAGCTTGCGTATGAGATTAATGTCAAATCAGATCATGGCATGTTCATGTGGGAGAAAATGATGGAAGTAGGAAAAGAATTTGGAAATCAGCCTTACGGAACTGAAGCTTTATCAACATTAAGAATAGAAATGGGGCACGTTGCAGGACCTGAATTAGATGGCCGAACAATCCCATCAGATGTTTCACTGAATGGATTAGTTTCAAAGAAAAAAGATTTTATTGGTAAAAATTCTTTAGGAAGAGAAGCATTTAATGTTGAGAGCAGACAAAAAATTGTTGGACTTATTCCAATTGATAGAAAGTCTAGTATTCCTGAAGGATCTCATATCGTCCAAGATCAGAATGCAAAATTACCTAATCCGAAACTTGGTCACGTTTCTTCTTCTTGTTGGAGTGTAGAAAATAATAATCCATTTTCTCTAGCAATTATGAAAGATGGAAAAAACATGATAGGTAAAAAGTTTTTTGCAGTATCACCATTAAAAAATAAGTCAATTGAAGTAGAAGTTATTTCTTCTCATTATGTTGATCCTGAAGGAAAAAGAGTTAGATCATGAAAAATATTTCTGCACTAGAAAATATTCATAAACATGGATTGTTTGGCAATCACGATAGCAAAGATGAGCTAATAAATATTAGAGAAATCAAAGATGTTTTGATTTATCAAATTGTTAAATATAAAAAATCTTCAATTAGTATTGATAAAATAAAAATAGATAATTTAAATTTACCTGAGACACTTTTGGTTTCTTCAAATAAAAATACAAGAATTTTATGGATGGGACCTGATAATTGGTTAGTCGTTTCAAAAAATAAAGAAATAGAAAAATCTATTTTAGAAAACCTAAGCCATGATGATTTTGCATTAACAGATCTATCTCATTCAAGAACAATACTGGAATTGGAAGGTTCTTTAGTAGATGAAGTATTGAAAAAAGGTTGTCCGTTAAATTTAGATGGTCTTGATGAAGGAAAATGTTCTAATTCTGCTTTTCATGCAATCACAATAACTATTGATTTTATTAGCTCAAACCCAAGAAAGGTAAGAATATTTGCTTTAAGAAGTTTTGGTGAATCTCTTTACCATTCAATAACTGATGCTTGTTTAGAATTTGGCTATAAAGCTGAATAAAAATTATTCTGAAGTTTTGAATTTAGTTTTTTGAATTATAACCACAAACACAATTGGAACTATTAAAGTTACAAGCGTTACTGTTATCAACAAAATACCTAGATCTGAATAATCTGCGGTGGTAAGAATAGCGTTTGTTACCTTATCTTTTACCTCTCTAGTAATAACATAAATTTCATTTAAATATTTAGTCCCCAAGGCACTTGCTGATAAAGCAAGATTTGTAAAAGATGCGAATACTGCAAAGAAAGTTGCTTTCAAGTGCGACGGCGCATTTTTAGCAATCCATGCAAGTAAAGGTATCATTGAGACTTGTCCCAAAGGCGACTCGAGTGCAGTATTTAATATTGCAATAAACTTGGCATCAACAACTCCATTAGTAATAGATGATGTCCAATTGTGAAATCCATAATACATTCCTACACTTGGTAAAAATAAAATTGCACCTGCAATAGATAAAATCACTATTATTCTAGCTATTGAGTTGTTTGCCATAAATGGTCTTAATAAAATAATACCAACAAGCGTTAAAACAGAGGCTATAAGAGATAATACAGAAAAAAATTGTTCATTGAATTCAAGTACATCAATTTCAAACCAAGACAAACCTGGACCAGGTCCTGGCATTGCTCTAAAAATAAAAATTATTATTGCCGTTCCTACAACAGTAAGTCTTAAATCTTGAGGAAGTTCTTTAACTAATTTATTCATTAAAAATAGAATAATTGCCATTGAACCCACAAAAACAATTTCTTGAGCAAAAGGCACTTTGAATGAACCAATACCTAAAGTGAAGATAACAAAAACCAAGCTTCCACCTAATATCCACCAGTTAACTTCAGTTTTCTCTGAAGGAGCATAATCTTGGTCACCCTCTAAACCTTGTTCAATAAGCTTTCTTTTCTTTTGATTTTTTAGATATGAAGCAAGAAATATTCCTAGTACAGATACAATTGGAATAATTAAAGCATATATATAAATTGAACCGTATAAACTTATTTTATCTGCTTGTTCAAGTTCGTCTACTCCTTTAAAAAGAATTACATTAGCTAAAGCAACTAAAACAGTTCCACCAATTATTGCAAATCTTCCAAGAGTTTGCATTGTTGTATGCATAAGTTTGATTTCATCTCTTGAAAATTTATTTCCGCTGTCATCAACTAAAGGAACTGCTTCTACAGTCATAGCATCAGCTACAACATCTTGCACAACATAACCAATCGGAGCAAGTAAAACACTGATCACAAACCATGTTTCTACTGAAAGAATTGATGACATCCATTCAGTATGAATTATTAAACCGTACATTATAATTAAACTTAATGATATTAAGGATGCTCCTACAAAAACCATGTAATTTTTTTTATTCCAGATTAGATCAACAAGATGACCTAAAGGCATCTTCAATGCCCATGGAATTCCAGCCCAAAAACCCAGTCCAGCAAGAAAAGCAGCAGATAAGTTTAGATAGTCTTTGACAAAAAAAGTTCCAACAATACCTGTTAGTCCTGAAATACCAGCAGCAAGATAAATCATCAATGGTGGTAGATAGGTCCACTTAAACTGTCTTCCTAAATCTATTAAAGTACTATCTATAAATCTCAAAATTTTATTACTCATAAATTATTCTGTTAAATTTAATAATATTAATCCATTTTGTTTAGTTTCTTTACACCAAAGTTCATAACTTTCACAAACTCTCCACAAATGATCAAATGCTCTTTGAGATAATTCCAACGGAAAGTGACTTTTTGCATAATATAATTTTGGGATTTTCATTAATTGTTTAATCATAGTATCTTTTTGTATTTGTAAAAGTCTTATAGTTTCTTGATTAATCTTTTTTTTTGTAGATTTATCTATGTAGTCATTGCTCTCAAGTTCTTTAAACCACTTATCATGAAAATTTCCTGAACTAATTTCATTATAATCATCTGATGCAATAAATATTTCAAAAGCTTGAATATTAGTCAAATTAGGGTTCTTAATTTTGATTTCATATATCTTTTGATAAATGATTTCGGCAACATATAATACAAATGGTCTCGATTTATCAGTTTCCAAACTAAACTCCTCAAATATCCACTGAATAATAGCATGAATTAGGATCATTTTTATAGTGCGCAAAAGGCCCACACTCTTCGAAACCAAAACTTTTAAAAAGTTTTCTAGCAGGTGCAAAAAAATCACCTGCACCAGTTTCGACACTTAGTTTAGTGATTCCTATTTGTTTTGATTTTTCAATAAGATGTGAAATTATTTTTCCACCATATTTTTTATTTCTAAACTTATCTGAAACTCTTATAGATTTAAATTCTCCATGTGTTTCATCAAATAATTTTAAAGCCCCACAACCAATTAATTCATTATTTTCCCACAAACTCCAGAATTTTATACTTGGATCCTTTAATCCAGGTATATCTAATACATGCGAACTCCCCTCAGGAGAAACTGATCTCAATTCAATAAAATGCTTAGTTAGCAACTCATTTACTTGCGGATCATCAAAATTATTTTCTATTGATTTCATAGTTTTGAAAAACATATAATCTAAATTTAGATTAAACCAAGAAAATTAAATATGTGTGGAAGATACGTAATAACTAGCCCCGTTACAAAAACAAAAAAACTTGTTAAGTCAGCTATACAAGTTGAAGATAATGAAAATTATAATGCACATCCATTTCAAAAATTACCTGTAATTAAAAAATATAATAATGGAAATACTCTAGAAAATTTAAAATGGGGATTAGTGCCTAGCTGGGCTAAGCAAAAAGATTTTAAACCTTTAATAAATGCAAGACTAGAAACTATAGATGAAAAAGTGTCTTTCAAAAAATTAATTCGACTACATAGATGTGTAGCTGTAGCAGATGGTTTTTATGAGTGGAAAAGAGAAAAGGAAAACAAAACACCTTATTATTTTTTAAGAGAGGATAAAAAGCTTATGTATTTAGCGGCTATTTATGACAATGATCAATTTTGTTTAATAACCGAGGATGCAGATGAAAATATTAAAGAAATACATCATAGACAGCCTGTTATAATTAATGAAAATGATGTTAATAGATATTTAAATCTTGAATTAACAGGATCGAGTTTTCTGAAAGAGTGTAAAAAAACAAAATTAAACTTTCATGAAGTTTCAAAGGAAGTTAATAAACCTACAAACAATAATATTTCTTTGATACAAACAATTTCTTAAAACTATTTTTCTATAATTGTTAAATGTCCCATTTTCCTTTTAGCTTTAACTTCTTTTTTTAAATAATCATAAAAAAATTCATTTTCTTTAAATTTTTTATTTTTATATTCTAATATATCTTCACCAATCAAATTAAGCATTTTTGCATTATAAATTTTTTTTGTTTCTAATTTTTCAAGTCCACATACAGCTCTTATATGATTTTCAAATTGGCTAATGTTGTGTGAATTTATAGTTAGGTGTCCAGAATTATGTACTCTTGGTGCAACTTCATTAGCATATAAATTATTATTTTTATCTATAAAGAATTCAACGCACATTGTACCAATATAATCAAGCTCTTCAGCCACTGTTTTTGCCCAGTCCAATGCTTTATTTTTAATTTCATCACTTATATCAGCGGGAATTTTGGAGTGTTTTAAAATCTGGTCTTCATGATAATTTTCAATTGGATCATAAATTTCATATTTTTGATGACCAAATCTTGTAACCACTACTGAAATTTCTTTTTTTAAATTTACTATCTTTTCTAAGATGTAGCCTTTTGAAAAATCAAAATCTTCATTTAAATCATTTGCATTATTTATTTTATATTGGCCTTTTCCATCATAGCCAAGTGTACAAGTTTTCAATAAACCAGGTATTAATCTATCGTTTATTTTTATATCATCTAAATCGTTTATACTTACAAACTGTGTAGTAGTTATATTGTTTTTATTTAAAAACTCTTTTTCAGTCATTCTATTTTGAATTAATTTATTTATTTCGGGGCTTGGTAATACAGATTTGGTTTCATTAATTTTTTTCAATATATCATACGGGATATTTTCAAACTCATAAGTAACAAGATCGACTTTTTCTAAAAAGTTATTGATGATATTTATGTCTTTGTAATCTCCATAAATAAATTCATCTGCAAAATTAATTGCGGGTGCATCTTTATCATCTGATAAAATAACCGTTTTAATATTAAGTTTTTTTGCAGCAGATGCTAATAGACTTCCTAATTGTCCACCACCTATTATTCCTAGATCAGGTTTAGACATTAATTACTTTGGTTTTTTTTTTACTTTTGATGTTTGTTTTTTTCGCCAATTTAAAAGTGTTTTTTTTACATTGTTATCATACGTAGCTATAATTGAAGCAGCATATAAACCAGCATTGATTGCACCATCTTCTCCAATAGCAACTGCACCAACAGGAATTCCTTTTGGCATTTGAGCAATTGATAGTAGGCTATCTAAACCTTTTAACTTTTTACTTTCAATAGGAACACCTATGACTGGAATTCTAGTTATTGCAGCAATCATACCAGGCAAATGTGCTGATCCTCCAGCACCAGCAATAATAATAGAAATATTGTTATTTTCTGCTTTCTTTGCATAGTTATAAAGTCTATCAGGTGTTCTGTGTGCAGAGACGATATTTGTTTCATAATTAACTTTTAAAATCTTAAGAACTTTTTCACAATTCTTCATTGTTTTGTAATCAGACTGACTGCCCATTACAATTGATACTTTATGTGATTTTTTTTTGTATTTCATGAAACCAATATCAATTTACAGATATTTCCCTTAAATTGCAATTTTTAGCTAAGGACAGTTTAAGTTAGTGACAATCATAATAATAATAATAGTGTATACCAAATATGAATTATCGAATTGATAATCTTCAGTATTGTAGATGGTCCAGAGAAATCTTTGAAATAAATAATAAAGCTGGATTAAATGCGGTACACGTAACGTTAGTTTATCATGAAGACTATGATGAATTACAACAAAGAATACAAGAATGGAATAAACATTTTGAAGAAAATAAAGATCTTATATTTCTAGGCAACAACTACAATGATATTACAAAAGCAAAAGAAGAAAACAAAACGGCAATTTTTTTTGGATTTCAAAATTGTTCACCAATTGAAGATGATATAGGTCTTATAGAAAAAGTACACTCACAAGGTTGTCGATTTATGCAATTAACTTATAACAACCAATCATTATTAGCTACTGGATGTTATGAAAAAAATGATAGTGGCGTTACTAATTTTGGAAAAGAGGCTATTAAAGAAATGAATAGAGTAGGTATCGTTGTTGACATGTCTCATTCAGCAGAAAAAAGTACACTTGATGCAATTGAGATTAGTCAAAAACCAATTGCGATCACTCATGCAAATCCAACTTTTTGGTTTGAAGCTAAAAGAAATAAATCTACAGAATTATTAAAAGTTTTATCTGCAAGTGGAGGAATGTTAGGTTTATCATTGTATGCTCACCATTTAAAAGATGGAACGAATTGTAAATTAGAAAGTTTTTGTGAAATGGTTGCAAGAACAGTTGAAATTATGGGTATTAATAATGTTGGAATAGGATCAGACTTATGTTTAAACCAGCCAGACAGCGTAGTTGAGTGGATGAGAAATGGAACATGGTCAAAATCAAAAAATTTTGGTGAGGGCAGTAAAGATAAACCTGGTTTTCCAAAACAACCAGATTGGTTTTTGGATGCAAGAGGATTTAATAACTTAAATACAGAGCTAAAAAATAGAGGTTTTCAGGAAGAAGAGATAAATAAGATACTTGGCAATAACTGGTTTAATTTTTATAAAGGAATTAATTAATGCAAGTTCCACTAAGAGATCCTAAAATTGTAATGAAACTCTCTAGACTTGGATCGTTTCATCAATCTAAATTATCTTTTCTAAGATCATTTTTAAATGAGTTCAAAGATTGGAAATATAACAGAGATTTGTTTGACTTGAATGATAGGGGATATGGAGTAGCTATTTATTCATTTTCAAAAGATAAAAAAACATATTCATTAGTTTGTTTTGCTAATGAGCTTAAAGATGAGGAAAGATCTGATAGAGTAATAGCAACCAAATGGGATGCTGCATTTGCTTTGTATGATGGTATTCCTTCAAAAATTGATATTAATAGACTTTCACAAAATGTCCCTAAACAAGAAGTAGGGAGACTTTCTTATAAAGAACTAACTCTCTCAAGAGCAAATAGATCAGTTAGAGCATTTAATTATGTGGTTGAGTGTTTATCAAAAGGTATCCAGCCAAATACTAATGAGCTTTCAAAAGTTGGATATTTATACAGAACAACTGCAGTATACGGCTCAGGAAAATTTGGATTAGCAGACAGGTTTAGAATTAAAAATAGAGATGAAATAAATGGTCCTTTTAGATTGGAAATGATGTTAGTTTACCTTGTAAGACAATTCACTTTCGATCAAGTCAATCATATAGCTAAACATAAAAATCCTAAAGACGCAGTAGAATTAGACTTGGATATTTGCAGAAATTTAGGAATTGGAAATTCAACTGGATTAGGAATGGCACCATTTATTGTTAACCATCCTTCATTGTTAAATAATTGGATTTTAGCTAAAGAGACAGCTTTAAAAAAAATAAGAGAAATAGAAAAAGTATCAGAAGAAGAGTTTAAAATTTTTTACAACTGTTTAACAAAATCTTTAAAAAATGTAACTTCATGGAATACTGACAGTGAGTATCAAAAGAAAAAAATTAAGAATTTAATTAATGATTTACAAAATTTAATTAATTATTTGAAAGATAATATTAATAAATCAAATTTTTATATATTTGATAAATTATATAATTGGGCAGAGGAAAATTTATCTGAAGAAGGAGTTGAGTATTTGGTTTCTATAATGATGGAGCCATATAATGAAATAACTGATCCTTTAATTTCTCAAATGAGTTCAGACGAGGATAGCAGTTTTAATATACCTGTAGATAGAACTATAAATGACTTAAGAGAAATAATTGAGAAAAATTATTCAGATATTTTAAAAATTGATTTTTCAAAAAATGAAAATAATAAAAAATTTTGGTTCATTTCAAAAAATAAAGAAGAACCAAGGATTGGAGATCGTTTTGAAGATAATGGTTCAGAACTCGAGCAGCCCACAGCAATTGCAAGAGATATAAAAAAACTTTATGAAACTATTTTTACTTTAAAAAACAGCTTAAAGGTTGGTAGTTTTCTAATACAGAACAATGATTTAAGACATATAGTAAGAAGAGTGTTCATAACAGAGAAATATCCATATTCTGAAATTCAAGATAACACCATCGGCTCAAAATTAGTTCCTATTGATATGTTAAGACTTAAACTATCTTTTTTTGGGGCGGTAAAGTTTGATCCAAGATCTGACAAATGGTTAAGGATTTGTATGTTTCAAGGAGCTCCATTACCAAATGAACTAAATTCATTTAATCAATATTGGATATATAACTAAAGTAATTAATGAGAAGTTATAGTGAAATTGACACGATTGTTAAACGCTCAACAAAAGCGAAAGGATTCTCCTGGGGAGTTGCAGAAGAAATAGGAAAGAACATCAAGCAACTCGAGTTATTTGGTTTACCAGGTATAAAAAACATAAACCAATATTTTAAGATTTTTAATAATGAGAAGTTTGAAAATTGCCAATCTTTTAACAAAAGCAACAGACCTCAAAACTTTTATTGTCCAATTAAACTTGGATTAAGTTTTTTTGATCAATCTATCTCTATCCAAGAACTAAATGATATAGAAATTGAAAAAATGGCTTACCCATTGATATTTTTGCCGTTTGTCAGCAGATCTTCGGAAATAACGGGAAAGAGAATTTTTTTAAAGATAGATCAAAAAGAATTTTTATTAAATTTCAATCAATCAATTTATTCAAATTATTTAAGTAGTGAGGTTGTAGAAAAAGCTCATGTAATTAAAATCCAATTCTTAGAAAACAAGAATAATTTTTCCGAAGAAGATTGGAAAGAATTAACAAAATTATCTGAAAACACATTTGTAGAAGAAACAGATGAGTTAAAACAAAAAACCGCAGGAGCAGGATTAACAGATAATGACTGATAACTTTGAATATAAATCAGACAATTCAGATAATAATGAATTAAATGATATTTGTGATGAATGTAAAAAAGAAGATGAGACAGTAACTCAAAATTTAATACTCACAGGATATAAACTTTGCAACTCCTGCAGAACATCAAAAACTTTATTTCCACTTTAGATATTCGTACTAATAGGCAATGAATTAATTTTTGTCATTACAAATGAAATTGTCAAAAAAGAAATAATCAAAAAAGACAAAAATACAATTCCAAATGCTTTTAAATTAGATTTTAAATTTAAAATATGTCTTGTCGCAATGATTAATGAAGCAAAAATCCAAAATTGAGTAAGAAAAATAATTAAAAGAACAAGTTCTGGTGTAACTGCAAAAAATCTTATCAGGCCTGGAGCGTGTGCGTACCCAACAGCTATAAGAACTCTTTTAAATGGAATTTTTCTATCTTTATCAGGAAAAATTTTAACCCCAATTACAAATATAAAAATTGCCCACACCAGCCATGTTAATAATGCTGTTAAACCAGATATACCAACTGATGTTTTTACAATCGTATTAGCTGCAATAGCACCCGCAACCCCATCTAAAATCATAATTAGAATTGCAAAATAAATTCCAGCTTCTCCATAATATCTTGGAGTTCTATAAAGAGTTTTATCAAGCTTTAACGATTTAAAAACAATATCTAAAAACTGAGCAAACATTAATTATCTTTATTTTTTTTTTGCGCCTTATACGAAACGATTAATGGGAATATTATTAGAGCAATAGCGATTATAATGCAAACAACTATGAAAAAGGTTTTCGTCATATTTAGGGGGAATTAAATTCCCCCTAAAAAATTTTTTATCACTTACTGACTACTTCTCTTGTATTTGCGTTGTAAGATTCTGTAAATGGAATATCAACTACAACAGCATCAACCGGTTCTCCAGGTTTATCAGAATATTTTTCTGGTAGATGGACTTTAAATTTCGATCCAACCTTACCTCTTGGAAAACCATTTGCATTTAGCGTGCCATCAAATGGAACGTATCCCATAGCAATATTTTTCCCTTTTTCTGGGTGATACCAAGGAGAAGTTATAAATCCCACAGGCTCACTGCCGT
Organism: uncultured Pelagibacteraceae bacterium; assembly: GCA_902527605.1. Classification (GTDB taxonomy): domain Bacteria; phylum Pseudomonadota; class Alphaproteobacteria; order Pelagibacterales; family Pelagibacteraceae; genus Pelagibacter. The sequence goes on from CABZPQ010000004.1 coordinate 26,009, forward strand.
TTTCTGAAATTAACCAAAAATCTGGAGCATATTCTTCAATAGGTTTTCCTCCTAATTCAAGTCCAACTAATTGAAGTTTGTAAGGTTTATGACCTGCTTTTAAATCAGCTTTCATTTTCTCGAGAGCTTTTTTTCCAACATAATCACCTTTTTTGTTCCATTCACCTTTACCAGATAAAGAAACTTGATAACCAAGATTACATTGAAATGGATTATGTTCATGATCCATATCTTGTCCCCATGAAAGAATTCCAGCTTGTATCCTTCTATGGTGTGCAGGAGCAATTACCATTAAATTATGTTTTTTACCTGCCTCAAGAACAGCATTCCACATATCTTCAGCATATAAAGTTGCTTCTCTTAAATATATTTCAAATCCAGACTCGCCTGAAAAACCTGTTTGAGAAATAATACAACTTCTTCCACCAACTTTTGCAGACGCCAAACCGTAAAAAGGCATGTTGTCTATGTCAACTTCACTTCCACAAAGATCTTTCATTAAAGCTTTTGCTTTAGGACCTTGAATTTGTACAGGACAAGCATCTATTTCATTAATTTGAACATTAAACCTTTCATCTGCATTTACTCCTTGAAGATACAATCCAATATCACTATCTGATAAACTAAACCAAAATTCATCTTTAGATATTCTTAAAAGAATAGGATCATTTAATACTCCTCCGTATGCATTACACAAAATTACATATCTTCCTCTCATTGGAGAAATTTTTGTAGCATCTCTTGTAATTACATAGTCAACAAATTTTTCTGCATCTGGTCCTTTAACTTGTATTTGTCTTTCAACTGCAACATTCCACATTGTTACATGGTTTTTGATTGCTTCGTACTCAACCATTGCACCACCATCTTCAGGTTTAACATAACCTCTTGGATGGTAAATTCTGTTATATACAGTTGCTCTCCAACATCCTGCTTTCATTGATAAATGCCAGTATGGAGACTTCCTTACTCTTGTTGATATTAGCATCTCAACTTTAGTAGGTCCGCTTTGTCTTAAATTGTATGGTACTTTTCTATCAGATTGATCTACTGATGTTGTATGTCTTAGTTTACTATAGTCAAATTCATTAGACATAGTTATTCTCCTTCAACCACTTGTTAGTTTCCTTCAAGCCGCCGAATGTATAAATGTGGAAATAATCAGTATGCGATTTAACTTTCCCAATTAAATCATTAGGGTCTTTAGGTTTCAATAAATCTAACGCCTTACTAAAATTAGATTTAAGAAAGTTAATGGAATTTTTTGCCCCTACAATATTAGCAAATTTAATTAAGCTAGATATTTTCATTGGCCCAGTTATTCCAACATGAACTGGTATTGTTTGTTTTGAGATAAAATCTATAATAGGCTGAGTATCCATTAGCCACTGTGTAACTATATAATCAGCATAAGGCTTTTTATCTATCATAGCTTTTTCTAAATCAGAGTCGGATATATCAGGACTCCCCTCAGGATGTCCAGCAATTCCAATCTTGATACCATCAAAAAACCCTGTCTCTAACATTTGATATGAGCTATCAAATTTTCCGATCGGGTCACGACTTCCACCTATCACCAAGACCTGCTTAACACCCAAATCTTTACATCTATAAACATAATCTTTCAGCTGATTTTCATCATTTATTGACCTTGCTGGGAAGTGAGGAACTGGATTAAATCCCTCTTTAACTAACTCTCCAGACTGTTGAGCGGTCTCTTTATAATCACCTCCAGGTAGCATTGTAACATAAACATCTTTTACCTTTGGCAACGTGCTTAAATCAGTCTTAGGACCTATTTCTAAAGAAAAATTCATAAGTAAATTCTTAATTATTTTATATTCCGTGTCTATAAAAATATTAAACAGCTGAACACATTGTAACCCATTGTCATGATCTGAAAATTTAATTAAATTTAGTCATGGAAAATAAATTATCTCAAATTACAGAATTATTCTCCAAAACAAGACAACAAACTCTGTCCCTGTGCGAGAACTTAGAGGCCGAGGATATGGTCATACAGCCCAGCAAAAATGTTAGTCCTATTAAGTGGCATCTTGGTCACACCACATGGTTCTTCGAAAAATTCATCTTGTCAGAATTAGATGAAAGTTACAAACCTTTTAACCAAGATTATAATTATATATTTAATTCGTATTATAATTCTGTAGGTGAGTACAATCCTCGAAATAAGAGAGGTTCACTAAATAGACCTATCTTAAAAGATGTTGTAAAATATAGACATTATGTAACTGAAAATATTATTGATTTTTTAAAAAGGACAAAAAATAACAGGACATCATTTTTAGTTGAACTAGGTTCAAATCACGAACAACAACATCAAGAATTAATGTTAATGGATATTAAAAATATTTTTTACAACAATCCATTGATGCCGACTTATAATTCTAACGACGATAAACCAACTGCTAAAGAAGAAAATGAATTGACATTAGAAACTAGTAAAAAATTTAAATATGGAAACAGCGAGGATATTTTTTGTTACGATAACGAATTACCAGTATCAGAAACACAATTAGATCCTTTTAAAATATATTCATTTGTTACTAATGGAGAATGGAAAAAGTTTATTAATGATGGCGGATATAAAAATCATGAGTATTGGTTATCTGATGGATGGGATTTTGTAAATAATAACAAATTAGAAAAACCAATGTATTGGATAGATAATAATTATTATTTTACATTAAACGGTGTAAAAAAAATTGATAATGAAAAACCAGTTTCTCATATAAGTTTCTATGAAGCGGATGCTTTTGCAAGATACAAAAATAAAAGATTACCGACTGAATTTGAACTAGAGTATTTTTTAAAACAATCTGAGAAAAAAGGTAATTTTTTAGAAAATAAAGTTTTTCATGAAGTTGAAGAAAAGGCAGACGATGTTTATGGAAATTTATGGGCTTGGACAAGTAGTAATTACACACCTTACAAAAAATATAAACCATATGAAGGAAATCTAGGAGAATATAATAATAAGTTCATGTGTAATCAGTTTGTCTTAAAAGGTGGATCACATTCTACATCTATTAATCATATTAGAGCATCTTATAGAAATTTCTTTTATCCAAGTGATACTTGGCAGTTTTGTGGTGTCAGACTAGCTGATGACATCTAGTGACTAAATTAAAATTAATAAACATAAACAATCAAATTCAAGACGATAAAAAATTAATCTTACAAGGATTATTAAAAAAACAAAAATATTTATTACCTAAATATTTTTACGATGAAAAAGGTTCGAAGTTATTTAATAAAATTACAAACCTTAAAGAATATTACCCAACCAATAAAGAGCTAGAAATACTAGGTAGCTTACAAAAAGAGATAAAAAAGAAGTTACCAATTAATTCAACAATTGTAGAATTTGGTAGTGGTTCAAATAAAAAAATTAATAAATTTATTAAATCATTAAGCGAACCCAAAGAATATATTCCTATAGATATTAGTAAGGAATATTTGTTTGAAAATGCATCAAAAATTGCAAAAAAATTCTCAGATTTAAAAGTAACAGCAATATGTGCTGATTTTAGTCAGACCAATAGATTAAATAAAATTTTAAAAAATAAAAAAAAAATAGTCAGTTTTTTTCCAGGATCGACAATTGGAAATTATTTACCCAAAAATGCAAAAAAAATATTAAAAAATTTTTCAAAAATCATAGGTAAAAATTCTTATTTAGTGATTGGGGTAGATTTAATCAAAAATAAGAAGACCCTTGAAAATGCTTATAATGATAAATTGGGAGTAACAGCTAAATTTAATAAAAATATATTAAATGTAGTAAACAAAATTTGTAATTCAAAATTTCAAACTAAAAATTTTGATCATAAAGCATTCTATAATTTAAAAAAAAATAGAATTGAAATGCATCTTATTTCAAAAAAAAATTTCACTTTAAAAATTAATAAAAAGAATATTAAATTTACTAAAAACGAAACAATTCATACTGAAAATTCTCATAAATATTCAAAAAATAACTTTGTTAAATTAGTTAATAAATCTGGCTTTAAAGTCTTAAAATATTTTTCAGATAAAAAAAATTATTTTGGAGTTTTTTTATTAAAAGTGAAGTAAGTTTTATTATGGCGCAAAAAGACGTAGGTAATAAAATTCCCATCTATAAGTTAAAAGATACTGATGAAGTAATGAAATATTATGATGAGTGGGGAGATGGCAATAAATATGATAAGGATATGGTCGATTGGAATTACACAGGACCAAAAGAAACTACAAAAGTATTCTCGGAATTTCAAAAAAACAAAGATGCAAAAATTTATGACGCTGGTTGTGGAACTGGATTGGTGGGTGTTGAATTAAAAAAATATGGTTTTAAAAATTTTCATGGGGCAGATCTTTCAAAAAAGTTATTAGAATTAGTGCCAAATGATCTTTATGAAAAACTTGAACAAGTAGACTTGAATAAACCCATTAATAAAAAAGATGACGAATATGACTCTGTTATGTGTGTTGGTACATTTACTTTTGGACATGTAAAGCCACCAGCTTTGGAGGAATTTATCAGGATTACAAAGAATGATGGATTTATCTGTTTTACTATTAATGAGGGAATACATGAAGAATATGGTTTTGATAAAAAAATTGAACAACTTAAAGAGCAAAATAAATGGAAAGAAATAAAATTTTTTAAATCAGATTACATTGCGAGCAAAGATGTAAATGCTTGGTTAGGGTTATATCAAGTGATAAAGTAAAGTAAGTCATGTCAGAAATTTACAATATTATAGATAAACAAAAGTTAGATATTGTATCGAAACCAATTAGTGAAGCTCATGGTTTACCAAATGAATGTTACATCAGTAAAGAATATACTTTAATTGAAAGAAAAAAATTATTTGAGGATAAGTGGATCGTAATTGGAGTTGGAAGTTCTATTCCAGATGAAGGTGATGTGAAACCAATTGATTTACTTGGAATACCCCTACTTATTGTTAGAACAAAAAATAAAGAAATAAAAGTTTTTCATAATATTTGTAGTCATAGAGGAGTTAAATTAGTTAAAGAAGCTGGCAAAATTAGAAATGTTATGAGGTGCTCATATCATTCATGGTCATATGACTTAGAGGGAAAATTAATTGCTACACCTCACATAGGAGGCATGAATATTCATCAAACACCTGAATTTGATAAATCAAAAAGTAATTTAAAAGAGATAAGATCATATATTTGGTTAGATCTAATTATGATTAATATTAACAACAATGAAATTTCATTTGAGGATTACATTAGTCCTTTAAGTGAAAGATGGGAAAGATTTTGGCCTTTGAAAGATAGAGAATTAATTCATCATGCAAATGATTATGGTTATTTTAAATTAGATGCAAAATGTAATTGGAAATTTGCAATTGAAAATTATTGTGAGAGCTATCATTTGCCTTGGGTACATCCAGGTTTAAATTCTTATTCAAAATTAGAAGATCACTATCATATTCAAGGATTGCCAAATCGTTTCGCTGGACAAGGAACAGTCGTTTATAATCCAAGATTTGAAGGAAATGAAAAGTTTCCTTGTTTCCCTAACTGGCCGAAAGATAAAGAAAATATAGCTGAGTACGTAGCACTATTTCCTAACGTAATGTTAGGAATTCACAAAGATCATTATTATGCTTATTGGTTAGAGCCAAACAATCATGAGTTTACAATAGAGCATATGGAAATTTATTATGTTGGAGATGAAGCGGCAAATTCAAAAAAGTATAAATCTCTAAGACAAAAAAATCACAAACAATGGGAAGATATTCAAAAAGAAGATGTAGATATAATACAAAGTATGCAAATAGGCAGAAACTCTCCAGCTTATAATGGTGGTAATTTTTCTCCTAAAATGGACAATCCAACTCATCACTTTCATAAGTGGGTTGCTGGTAATTTAATTTAAAGCTAAAACCTAAAAATGAAAATTATATTAATCATGGGACTTCCAGGTGCAGGAAAAACTACATTAGCTGACGAACTTGCTCCACTGTTAAATGCTAAAAGATTAAATGCAGATGAAGTAAGAAAAGCCGCAAACGATTGGGATTTTTCAGAAGAGGGCAGAACAAGACAAGCAAAAAGAATGGCAGACTTTGCTTTAAAATTAAAAAACGATGGAAATTATGTAATTGCAGATTTTATTTGCCCAACTCCAAAAGCAAGAAGTTTATTTCCTGCAGATTATATAGTTTGGGTAGATACAATAAAAGAAGGTAGATTTGATGACACTAATAAAATGTTTGTTAAACCAGAAAAATATAATTTTCATGTTACCACACAAGATGCTAAGTCTTGGGCACCAAAGATTTTAAAGGAGATAAAAAAATGACGTATCAATGGGATAACAAAAAACCAACAGCTCAAATGTTAGGAAGATGGCAACCGTTTCATGATGGTCATTATACTCTATTTAAGGAAATTATAAAAAAAACAGGACAAGTATGTATTCAAATTAGAGATGTACAAGGTGTTGATGATAACCCATTCGATTTTGAAACTGTCAAAAAAAATATTGAGGAAAAACTTAATCCAGAGTTTGAGGGCAGGTTCAAAATTATGCTTGTCCCTAATATTACAAATATTTGTTATGGTAGAGGTGTTGGATATAAAATTGAAGAAATAGTTTTGCCTGAAGAAATTCAAAAAATTTCAGCAACTAAAATTAGAGCTAAGATGAGAGAAGAAGGTAAATTAAAATAAGTGACTGTAAAAATAAATAAATTATCTACAGGTGTTAAAAGAGTTTTAATTAATGATCCAAAAACTTATAATTCATTATCCTACAAAACTCTTTCATCTTTATTAAAGGCATTCAAAAAATTAGATAATGATAAAGAAACAAGGGTCATTATTTTAGAAGGAGCTGGAAAAGGATTTAGTGCAGGCCATAACTTAAAAGAGGTAAGAGGTATAAAAAATAGATCTAATCATCTAAAACTTTTTAAACTTTGTTCAAAACTTATGATGCAAATTGTGGAGGGAAACAAACCAGTCATAGCAAAAGTTCATGGTGCTGCTTATGCAGCCGGATGTCAATTAGCTGCCAGTTGTGATCTTGCATATAGTACGAACTCAGCAACGTTTGCTACACCCGGAGTAAAAATTGGATTATTTTGCAGCACACCAATGGTTGCTGTCAGTCGAAAAATTAGCAGAAAAAGAATGATGGAAATGCTACTTACCGGTGATCCAATTAGTGCAAAATATGCAAAGGAAATTGGATTAATTAATGATCACTACAGTCCAAAAATTTTGAATAAAAAAGTTTTAGATATTGCAAAAAAAATATCTTCAAAATCAAATTTAACTATCAAAATAGGTAAAAAAGGTTTTTATAAACAATTAGAAATGCCCCTTAACAAAGCTTATGATTATACAAGTAAGATGATGACACTTAATATGTCATCTTATGATGCCAAAGAGGGTATAAGTGCATTTATCGAAAAAAGAAATCCAAGTTGGAAAAACAAATAACCATTAAGTTGAAGTCACTTAAAAAAAAGATTAAGTTGTAATTAAAGGAGAAAATCAATCATGGATGGATGTTGTGGTCCTGGATATGCTAGTCCTACAGAAGCAATAAAAGCACCAAAAGAAAAGCTTTTATATACTATAGCTATTTACACAGGGACAGGAATACAAAAACCAGACTACCTAGCAACAGTCGATGTTGATCCTCAAAGTCCTACTTATTCTAAAGTAATTCATAGACTTGAAATGCCAGGTATTGGTGATGAATTGCATCATATGGGATGGAATGCATGTTCTTCTTGTCATGGCGACTCAAAAATGAGCAGAAAATATTTATTAGTTCCAGGTGTTAGATCAAATAATATTTATGTTGTTGATACTGCATCCGATCCTAGAGCTCCAAAAATACATAAAGTAGTAGATGGATCTGAAATAAAGAAAAAAACTAATTTATCAGGACCACACACAGTTCATTGCTTAGGTTCTGAAATTATCATTTCTTTTCTTGGAGACGCTCGAGGAGAAGCACCAGGAGGATATTTACATTTAAATAAAGATTTTGAAATTGTAGGTAGGTGGGAAAATTCAATGGGAGACATACCTTTTAGTTATGACTTCTGGTACCAGCCAAGACATAATGTAATGGTTAGTTCTGAGTGGGCTGCCCCAAATACTTTCATGCCTGGATTTGATTTAGAGGAAGTTGGTCATTTGAAATATGGTAGACGACTTCATGTTTGGGATTTTAAAAAAAAAGAGCCAGTTCAAACAATGTATTTAGGTGAAGATGGTTTAATACCATTAGAAGTTAAATTTATGCATAATCCTGACAGTAGTCATGGATTTTGTGGTGCAGCACTAAGTGCAAATGTAATTCATTTTTGGAAATCAAAAGAGGGAAAATGGGAATGGGAAAAAATAATTGATGTTGAAAATGAACCACACCCTGATTGGCCAATCCCTGTACCTGGAGTTATGTCAGCGATATTAGTTTCAATGGATGATAAATATCTCTATATAAATAATTGGCTTCATGGAGATATGAGACAATACGATATTTCAGATCCACACAAACCAAAATTAACAGGCCAAGTTTGGATGGGTGGATTGTTAGGAAAGGCTCCAGAAGTAAATGGTGTTAAAATTGCTGGCGGACCTCAAATGTATCAATTATCTTTAGATGGTAAAAGGATGTATGTAACAACATCATTATTTTCTACTTGGGATAATCAATTTTATCCTGAAATTAGAAAACAGGGTGGAGCAATGATTATGATTGATTGTGATGTTGAAAATGGGGGAATGAAAATTAATAAAGATTTTATTGTTGATTTTGGTAAAGAACCAAATGGACCTAGTAGATGCCACGAAAGTAGATATCCTGGTGGAGATTGCACAAGTGATATCTGGCTATGACAAAGATTACAATCTCAAACAGAAATAATAGTGCATTTGAAGTCAGTGGAAAAAAACCTTTATTAAATGAATTAAGAGATCAAGGTGTCGATCTTCCATACGGATGTCAGTATGGAGGATGTATTACATGTGCAGCTAAACTAATTAATGGAGAAGTGGATCAACGTTCTCAAGTTGCTTTAAATAACAGACAAATAAATGATGGATATATTATTTTATGTGTTGCTAAAGCAAAAACAGATTGCACAATTGAGATAGGAGTTGAAAGTCATGATAAATTGTATCGAAATCCTTTCCTAGACCCTTTAGAACCTCATGAATTAAAAGCAGATATCGCGAGTAAAAAGGAAGAAAAAAAATAAAGATGAACCACAATGAACCTTATAGCGCTGAATATTTAAAAGATATTTTAAGCTCAGTTAAGACAATTGCTATGGTTGGTGCTAGCCCAGACAAAACCAAATTTAGCTATGGTGTATTAAGAGTTTTGCACGAAACTGGTTATGACATGATACCTGTAAATCCTAAACAAGGTATAAAGGAAATTAGAAATTTAAAAGTTTATCCAAATTTATCTTCTATCGATAGACCTGTTGATATGGTCGAAGTATTTAGAAAATCCGAGGATCTTTATGGAATTGCCGAAGAGGCAATATCAATTGGAGCAAAAGTATTATGGGGACAAATAGGTGTAATTAATCATGATGCAGCAAAAATTGCTGAAGATGCAGGTTTAAAAGTAGTTATGAATAGATGTCCAAAAATTGAACTCTTCAGACCATTTTGGAAACCTCGACTTGATCTTAAAATTTAAATTAAATTATGGATACAACACTTGTAGATGAAAAGATAAAAGAACTTTATTTAAGTTATCGGACGATAGCAATTGTTGGAGCAAGCCCAGACTCAAAAAAAACTTCCAATATAATAATGAAATATTTAAGAAATACAGGTTACAAAGTTTTTCCTGTTAATCCAGTAACAGATAATAAAATTATACATGGTGAACCAGTTTATAAAAAACTAACGGATATTAAAGATCATGTTGGAATTGTTAATGTTTTTAGACCTAGTGAGGAGGCTGAGGAAATAGCAAAACAGACAATAGAAATTGGTGCAAATGTATTATGGTTGCAATTAGGAATTCACAACGAAAATGCAGCTAAATTAGTCTCTCAAAATAAAATTTATTATATCTCTAATAAATGTATTAAAAACGAATACGATAGATTATTCAAAACTATATAATAACAAATTATTGAGTGTGATATTAAGACCTTTTATTTCATTTTAAATTTAAGATAAATTTAAAATATGAAATCCAAAATTTTATTTATTTTAATTACATTTTTTTATTTTAATTCTTCATTTGCCGATGTTTTAAAACCAAGTGTAAATATAGATCCGAAACAAGTTGTTTTAATTCAATTAAAGGCGTTAATGAAAAATGACAGTCCATACAAAGATAGAGGAATTGAGCAAACATGGGAATTTGCACATCCAAATAATCAAAGGATGACAGGTCCCTTAGATAGATTTAAAAGAATGTTAAAGGGGGCTTCATACTCAATGTTGATTGATCACAAAGAAAATACAGTAACTGAAATTTACAAATCAAGTACTATGGCAACTTATGAAGTTGTTGTTTTGGATAAGGATAAACAATATTTTAAATTTAAATGGAAAGTTGAAAAGAATAATAAAGAGGGCAATCTTTTAGATTGCTGGCTAACAACAGCAGTTTCACAACCAATACCGATGGGATCATCAATATAATGAAAAAGCCTCCAATGTATATTAGGTACGCAATACTAATGTTTATTTTATGCTTTCCAACAATCTCATCCACTCAACTTGGATGGTATTTTTGGGGAAGTGAAGTTGGGATAAATATTGGCATGGTAGTAGGTACAATTTCTGTCATAGTTGCCGCTTATTTAATGTTCAGAATGGGCTGGCGTGACGCAGATGATGAATAATAGAATTTTGTTTCGTTAGTAATTAAAATTTAGTAGGAATCTGATAATGAAATCCAAAGCAAAAGTTGTTGTAGTAGGTGGTGGAGTAGTAGGAGTTAGTGCACTCTATCACTTAGCAAAAAAAGGTTGGTCAGATGTTGTTTTAATTGAAAGAAAAGAACTAACATCAGGCTCAACTTGGCATGCGGCTGGCTTATTACCATTATTTAATATGAGTTATTCTGTGGGACAACTCCATAAGTATGCAGTCAATTTATATAAAACGTTGGAAGAAGAGACAGGAAAAAATGTAGGTTTCAGTATTGTATCTAATATTAGATTGGCAAGCACTAAAGAAAGAATGGATGAATACTTTCAATACGCTGGTGTAGCTCAAACAATTGGTGTTGATGTAAAATTTTTAACACCAGATCAAGTTAAGGAAATCTGGCCATTATGTAATACAACTGATTTAGTCGGTGCAATACAACACCCTGAAGATGGATATATTCAACCAGCTGATTTAACACAAGCTCTTGCAACAGGTGCAAGAAATAGAGGAGCAGAAATTTATAGAAATACAAATGTTGTTGGAATGAAACAAACCAAAGATGGTTGGGTTGTTGAGACAGATAAAGGGTCTATAGAGTGTGAACATATTATTTCTTGTTCAGGAAATTTTGCAAGACAAACTGGAAAGATGGTTGGATTAGATATTCCAGTTATTCCAGTAGAACATCAATACATTGTTACTGAACCCCATCCAGAAATTCAAAAAAGAAAAAAAGATGGATTACCAGAGATGGGAGTTTTAAGGGATAGTGATAGCAGATGGTATATGAGAGAAGAAGCGGGTGGATTAATTTTAGGACCATATGAAGATGGTGCACCAGCTTGTTATGTAGATGGACCATCAAAAGATTCTGAATATGAATTATTTCAGGAAGATTTGGATAGATTGGCTCCACACATTGAAGGTGCAATACATAGAGTACCTGCATTTGGTGAAGTGGGAGTTAAGAAAGTTTATAACGGTGCAATTTGTTATACACCTGATGGTAACCCAATTGTTGGTCCTGCTTGGGGATTGAAAAATTTTTGGATAAATGAAGGTCATAGTTTTGGTATCACTGCAGCAGGTGGAGCAGGATGGCAACTTGCTGAATGGATTGTAGATGGTGAACCCACAATTGATATGCTTGGTGTTGAACCAAGAAGGTATGGAGATTATTGCTCTAAATCATATTTAAAAGCTAAAAATGAAGAAGCCTACAGTCACGTTTTCATAACTCACTTTCCTGATGAAGAAAGACCAGCAGCAAGACCATTAAGAACAGCGCCATGTTATGACAGAATGAAAAATTTAGGAGCAGTGTTTGGTCAAAAATTTGGATGGGAACGACCTAATTTTTTTGCAACTGATGGAATGGAGCAAAAAGATGATTGGTCATTTAGAAGATCAAAATGGTTCAATGCAATGGAAAAAGAATGCAAAAACGTAAAAGAAAATGTTGGTCTTTTGGATATGACTGCATTTGCAAAATGTAGAATTAAAGGACCTGGTGCTGAGGAATTTTTAGATAATTTAGTTGCAAACAAATTACCAAAAAAAGTTGGAAGAATTAATTTATGTCATGCTTTAAATACTAAAGGCGGAGTTCATTCTGAATTTACTATTATGAGAGAGTCACATGATAGCTTTTATTTAGTATCAGCAGGAGCTTTCCAAAGATTAGATCATGATTGGATTTTAAAATGGATGCCTTCAGACGGTTCAGTGCAGTTTGAAAATTTAACTAATAGTAATGGAGTTTTGGTTGTTTCAGGTCCAAAAGCAAGAGAGTTAATGCAAAGAGTTTCAAAAGATGATTTTTCAAATGAAAACTTTAAATGGCTAAGTGCAAAAATGGTTGATGTAGGGTACGCACCAGTAAATGCTATGAGAGTTAATTTTGTTGGTGAATTAGGATGGGAACTTCATCATCCAATTGAATATCAAAATCACATTTTTGATAAACTTATGGAAGCAGGACAAGATCTTGGACTAAAACCATATGGTATCAGAGCAATGAATAGTTTGAGAGTAGAAAAATCTTATAAATTGGTTGGAACAGAACTATCAATAGAATACTCACCTTATGAAAGTGGTCTTGATAGATTTATACATCCTAATAAAGGAAGTTTTATTGGACTTGAAGCATTAAACAAGTGGAGAGAAAAAGGTTTTGATAACAAACTTGTTACCTTGGAGGTTCATAATCCAAAAGATGCAGATGTATTAGGCAACAATCCAATTTATGAAAATGGAAGTGTTATAGGAAGAGCTACAGGAGGAGATTTTGGTTTTAGAATTGGAAAATCATTAGCATTAGGTATGGTTAAACCAGAATTAGCAAATGTTGGACAAAAACTTAAAATTGAAATATTAGGTGAGAAATATGATGCTACAATTTTAGATGAAAGTCCTTACGATCCAGAAAACAATTTATTAAGAGCTTAATGAAAATATTAGTCGCAGTTAAAAGAGTTATTGATTACAACGTTCAAATAAGAGTTAAAGAAGATGGTTCTGGTGTTGTTACTGACAACGTTAAAATGTCAACAAATCCACCAGATGATAATGCAATAGAAGAAGCAGTAAAAATTAAAGAGGCTGGCAAAGCTAAAGAAATAGTTGCAATTACAATCGGTGAAGAAAAAGCTCAAGAAACTGTTAGAAAAGCATTAGCTGTTGGAGCGGATAGGGGAATACATGTCAAAGTTGATAATGTGATTGAGCCATTAGCAGTTTCAAAAATTTTGAAAAAAATTGTAGAAAAAGAAAATCCTGATTTGGTGTTTATGGGAAAACAAGCAATTGACGATGATTGCAATCAAACTGGTCAGATGCTTGCAGCTTTATTAAATTGGCCTCAAGCAACTTTTGCATCGAAAATTGAAGTTAAAGATAATGCATTAGAAGTAACTCGTGAAATTGATGAAGGTTTAGAAACTATTGAAGTAAATGTTCCAGCTATTGTTACATGTGATTTAAGACTAAATGAACCAAGATATGCTTCGCTACCAAATATTATGAAAGCGAAGAAAAAACCAATAGAACAGTTAAATGCTTCAGATTTAGGAGTTGATATTAATCCTAGAATCGAACAAATTAAAGTTGAAGAACCACCAAAAAGAAAAGCTGGAATAAAAGTCGCTAGTGTAGAAGAATTAGTGCAAAAATTAAAAAATGAGGCTAAGGTAATTTAAATGTCAGTATTATTAATTGCAGAACATAATAATAAAGAGGTTAGACCATTTACCTATAATGCTATAACTGCAGCTTCTCAAATAAATGAGGATCTTCATGTTTTGGTTTTAGGTCATCAAGCTGATGATGTTGCAAAATCTTTATCTGAAGTTCCAAATGTAAAAAAAGTTATTCACGTTGATAATGAAATTTATGAAAACTACATTGCTGAAAATTATACAGCAGCAATAATTAAGCATGCAGAAAGTTATTCACATATTGTAAGCTCAGCAAATACATTTGGCAAAAATTTAATGCCAAGAATTGCAGCATTACTAGATACTTCGCAAGTGAGCGATATAATTAAAGTTATTTCTGAGGATACTTTTTTAAGACCAATTTATGCAGGAAATGCTTTTGCTACGGTTAAAAGTAATGACAAAAAAAAATGTGTTACTATTAGACCGACGTCGTTTGACCCTGCTGATAAGAGTGGTGGATCTGCTGAAATTACAAAATCTGATCCAGCAGAAGCTAGTTCATCAACTAAATTTCTAAAGAAAGAAGAAGTTAAGTCAGACAGACCAGAGCTTGGAACAGCTAGAATAGTCATTTCTGGTGGCAGAGGAATGCAAAATGGCGAAAATTTCAAATTAATAAGTGATATTGCGGATAAACTTAATGCAGCAATTGGTGCATCTAGAGCAGCAGTTGATGCAGGTTATATTACGAATGATCATCAAGTAGGACAAACGGGTAAAGTGGTAGTCCCAGATTTATATATTGCAGTTGGAATTTCAGGTGCGATACAGCACTTAGCAGGAATGAAAGAAAGCAAAGTTATTGTGGCTATAAATAAAGACGGTGAAGCTCCAATTTTTAGTGTCGCAGATTACGGATTAGAAGCAGATCTTTTTGAGGCTCTTCCTCAGTTTTTGTCAGAATTGAACAAATTAAACACTATACAAAAATAGCAAATACTGTAAGAAATTATCATTATGTCCAGAGAAGTGATGGAATACGATGTTGTCATCGTAGGTGGTGGACCATCAGGACTTTCAACTGCAATTAAATTAAAGCAGTTAAATCCAGATATTAATGTCTGCCTTTTAGAGAAAGCATCTGAAATAGGTGCACACATTTTATCAGGGAACGTGTTTGAAACACGTGCTTTAGACGAACTAATACCTAATTGGAAAGAATTAGATGCTCCCATTAAAACAAAAGTTACAAAAGAAAAATTTTTATTTTTAGGAAAACAAAAATCATTAAGTTGGCCAACATGGTTGCTTCCTAAGGTTCAACAAAATCATAACAATTATATTATAAGTCTTGCAAATCTTTGTAGATGGTTAGCAGAGCAGGCTGAGGGATTAGGAGTTGAAATATTCCCAGGATTTCCAGCAAGTGAAGTTTTATATAATGATGATGGATCAGTTAAAGGTATTGCAACCCAAGATATGGGTATCGACAAAGAGGGAAATAAAAAAGATACTTATGAACCAGGAATGGAATTACATGCAAAAGTTACAGTATTTGCAGAAGGATGCAGAGGTCACTTAGGAAAGGAATTAATTAAGAAGTTTGAGTTGGATAAAGGAAAAAATCCTCAACAATATGGAATTGGTTTTAAAGAAATTTGGGAGATAGATGAAAAAAATCATACAGAAGGTTTAGTAATGCATACTGCTGGATGGCCTTTAGACAATAATACCTACGGTGGAAGTTTTATGTATCATGCAGAAAATAAACAAGTTTTTCTCGGTTACGTAATTGGATTAGATTACCAAAATCCTCATCTCTCACCTTTCGATGAATTCCAAAGATTTAAAACTCATCCAGATATAAAAAAAATAATTGAAGGTGGAAAAAGAATTTCTTATGGCGCAAGAGCTTTAATTGAGGGAGGAATACAGAGTTTACCTCAGATGTTTATGCCAGGTGCTTTGTTAGTTGGATGTGATGCGGGAACATTAAACATGCCTAAAATAAAAGGGTCTCATACTGCAATGAAGAGTGGAATGATCGCTGCTGAAACGATTTATGATCATCTTACAAAAAATTTAAATTTATCTACATATGAAAAAAAATTTAAAGAAAGTTGGGTTTACAAAGAATTATATGAGGCAAGAAATGTAAAACCAAGTTTCTCTTGGGGTTTAATTCTAGGTATATTATTTACTGGAATTGACCAGATTTTATTTCGAGGAAAGCTTCCTTTCACATTAAAACATAAACACGCTGATCATGAAGCTTTAAAACCAGCAGATAAAATGCCAAAAATTGATTATCCTAAGCCTGATAACGTTATTACTTTTGATAAAACTAGTTCGGTTTATTTAACAGGTACAATTCATGATGATAATCAGCCAGTCCACTTAAAACTTAAAGATCCAGATTTGCCAATAAAATATACTTTAGAAAAATTTGATGAGCCTGCACAAAGATATTGTCCAGCAGGAGTTTATGAAGTTCAAGAAGTAAATTCTGTTCAAAAATTTGTAATAAATGCACAAAATTGCATACATTGTAAAACTTGTGATATTAAAGAGCCATCTCAAAATATTACTTGGGTCACTCCAGAAGGTGGGGGTGGACCTAAATATGGAAATATGTAGTTAGGATAAATCGATTGCAAACTTTTTTAAAGTTTCAATTGGAATAAGTTTCAAAGTGTTTTTATGAGTTTTTTTTAAATAAATTGGACATCCTTTTCCCGCTTCTAAAGCTCGAGCATACCAACCTGCACACACACACCAACTATCTCCATCTTTTAAACCCGGAAAACCAAACTCAGGATGAGGTGTAATTAAATCATTGCCTGCTTCTTTACACCATTCTAAAAATTCAGTATTTACTTTTGCACAAACAGTGTGCACACCATGATCATTTTCATCTGTATTGCAACATCCGTCTCTATACCATCCTGTTAAAGGATCATTTGAACATAACTCCAAGTCTTCGTCTAAAACGTTTTTTTGTTTATCAGCCATGAAACAATCTTGTTAATTTTTTATCAATATCTATGTTAAAAGAAAATGATCTTCTTTCACCATCAGATTTAAATGGATATGCAGTATGCATTAAATTATTCGGGAATAAAATAAGATCACCAACTTTTGGTTTATGATTAAATATAGAATTGTTCAAAAAAGATTTAGATCCATAAATAAAATCAATCGTCCCATTAGTTTTAATTTTTTTATGTCCTTTTGTTAAATTGTTAGGAATTTTTAAATAACCAACTCCAGAAACATTACCATCATGGAAATGCACAGGATTATAATCATTTTTAAATTGTCTTACGACCCATAAATTCTTAATTTTAATATTTCTTGACTTCTTATTAAGATTTTTTTTTAAATATTGGTTTACACTTTTTGAGATAAAACTTTTTAAATTTTTTTTTATAAATTTATTTTTTAATTCGATTTCTTGCTCAACTTGCCCTACTAATTTTTTTGAATAGTCATTTGATTTTGATTTTTTCTTATCTTTAATAATGTTTTCGACTTCATCATTAATTTTTTTTATCAAGTTTAATGGAATTTTAATAACAGCAATTTTTGGTCCAAACGGACTTAAAACTTTCATCAATTTATTATATTTTTGTTGGATTAGGTTGTCCTTTATAAACAACATCTGGGTCAAATTTTTTTTCTTCTTCTTCAAATTTCATTTCGATTTGTCTTGCATTATCAATTTTACCCAAAGGGACAGATCTGTAAAAACAAGATCTGTACCCAACGTGGCAACTAGCACCTTCGCCAATATCTACAGTCATCCATACAGCATCTTGATCATCATCAATTCGAATCTCTTTTACTTTTTGAACAAATCCACTTGTTTTTCCTTTGTGCCAAATTGATTGTCTTGATCTGCTCCAGTAGTGAGCTTCTTTGGTTTCAATAGTTAACTTGAAGGCTTCGACATTCATATACCCATGCATTAATATTTCTTTTGTTTTTGAGCATGTTGTAATGACTGGAATCAATCCATCATTGTCGAATTTAGGAGATAAAAGCTTGCCTTCTTCTATTTCTGCTACATTTTCTCTTTTTTTAAACATATATGTGGAATTATCTAACATAATAATAAATATAATAAATATTTTAAAATTAAGGTTTTATATATATAAAAGCACGTCATGAAATTAGTAAAAAACGAAAACGAAAAAAAAATTAATGAAGTAACTGACAAAGAAGCTGAAGAAGCTTTTGTCAAAATCCTTAAATGGTTAGGTGAAGATCCTACTAGAGAAGGTTTATTGGAAACTCCAAAAAGAGTAACAAAAGCATTTAAAGAATATTTCAAGGGATATAAAGAAGATCCTAAAGCAGTCTTAGATAAAACATTTGGTGATGTTGAAGGCTATAGCGATATGGTTGTTCAAAAAAATATTTCAGTACAAAGTCATTGTGAACATCACATGGCACCAATTATAGGAATTGCTCATGTAGCATATATTCCAAATCAAAGAGTTGTAGGATTAAGTAAAATAGCAAGAGTTGTAGAAGTGTTTTCAAAAAGATTACAAACACAGGAAAGATTAACTGTTCAGATCGCTAATACTTTAATGGAGTCTTTGGATGCAAAAGGTGTTGCGGTTACAATAGATTCAACTCATCAGTGTATGACTATGAGAGGTATAAAAAAAGAGCAAGCTACCACAGTTACAAATTTTTATCTTGGACAGTTTAAGGACGATTTAAGTTATCAAAATAGATATTTGCGATTTATTGCAAAATAATATTTACTGATAAACATGGCGGACTCATTTAAAGCAGTTGTAATAAATAATCAGAACGAAAATTTTACAAGAGAAGTCAAAGAACTAAGTTTAGATCATTTTAAAAATGGTGAGGTGCTAGTTAAGATAGATTATTCTGATCTTAATTGGAAAGATGCAATGATACTAAAAGATGGTGGTAAATTAGTAAAAGAGTATCCAAGAATACCTGGTATTGATTTTTCTGGAACTGTTGCACAAGGAGATGGTGAAGAATTTAAAGAAGGAGACAGAGTTATATTAACAGGTTGTAGAGCAGGTGAACTTTTTGATGGTGGATATTCTCAATACGCAAAAGTTAAAAAAGATCATATTACAAAAACACCTGAGGGAATGACAAATAAACAAGCAATGATTCTTGGAACCGCCGGTCTTACAGGTTTATTATGTGCCTTTGCAGTTAAAGCAAGAGAGGAACTATTGATGCAATCAAAAGTAAACGATGTATTGGTAACAGGTTCTACAGGTGGTGTTGGTATGGTAGCAGTAATGGTTCTTGCTAAGATGGGAATTAATGTAACAGCTATAACTGGTAAACCAGATAAAGCAGATTACTTAAAAGAACTTGGTGCAAAAAACGTTATAGATCGTAAAGAATTTGAGGGCGAAGCAAGATTAATAGATAAAGGAACATGGGATGGAGTTGTAGATACCGTGGGTGGTAACATTTTATCTAATGCAATAGCTCAAACTAAACCAAAAGGAATTGTTGCCATATGTGGAAATGCTAGTGGCAATAAATTAAATACATCAGTAATTCCGTTTATATTAAGAGCAGTTAAATTATGGGGAGTAGACTCGGTTAATATCAGTAAAAAAAGAAAAGAGTTTGTCTGGGGAGAATTTCCTGCTTTGCTAGATTTTGATATTTTAGAAAAATCAGTAAATACTATTGGATTAGATGAATTATTAAATGTTTATCCAGATATATTAAAAGGAAATTTAAAAAATAAAATTGTAGTGGATGTAAATAAATAATGGATTGGGATAAATTAAAGATATTTCATGCAGTTGCTGAGGCAGGTAGTTTTACAAGTGCAACAGTAATTCTAAATCTAAGTCAATCCGCAATTAGTAGACAAATTCAATCTTTAGAAGAAGATTTAAAAGTTAAATTATTTGAACGTCATGCTAGAGGTTTAACACTAACTGAAAATGGTGAATATGTATTTAAAACAGCTCATGAAGTTATCTCCAAATTAAAAGAGGTAGAAACAACTTTAGGAGATAAAAAACACAAACCTTCAGGAAAACTATCAGTAACTACCGTAGTTAGTTTTGGAACAACTTGGCTGACACCAAGAATACAAGAATTTATGCAATTAAATCCCGAAATTGAAGTTGAACTCATATTTGATGATAGAGAGTTAGATTTAAGCACTAGACAAGCGGATATTGGTATATTTATGAGAAGACCAAAACAACTTAATTACATTCAAAAAAAGCTTATAGATATCAATTATCATATCTACGGATCACCAAAATACCTTGAAAAACATGGATATCCTAAAACAGTTAATGACTTAAATAAACACAACTTTATTTCATTTGGTAGAGGAGCCCCATCTCCAGTTTATAATCCAGATTGGGCATTAAAACTTGGAATGAAAGATAATAAAAAAAGAAAAACTGTAATGAGAGTGAATAGTGTTTATGGTTTACTACTAGCCGTTCAAAGCGGTGTAGGATTAGCAGCAATACCAGATTACTTAACTGTGAAACAACCAAATATAGTAAAAGTATTACCTAGCGTTCAAGGTCCAACTACAGAGGCACACTTTGTATACCCTCAATCACTTAAAAATGTTGCTAGAGTTCAAGCTTTTAGAAACTTCCTTTACAGTAAAATTTCTGAGTGGGAATTTTAAATAATTTATCCAAAAAACAGTAATAATTGCGATTGATTATCAATTGCGACAATATTGCAATTGATAATCATTTTCATTGAGAATAGTTATCATCCGCATTGCAGGACAAAATACGTTTAATATAAATATAAATTTAAGGTGTAGAATGAGAAAATTAACAATAATTTCATTGTTTTTTGCTTTAATTTCAAGTTTTACTATTGCAGCTGAGGTCAATATTTTTAGTGCAAGACACTATGATTCTGACATTCAATTATATGAAAAGTTCACAGCAGCAACAGGAATTAAAGTAAACGTCGTATCAGGTAAAGATAAAGCCCTGCAGAAAAGAATTACAGAAGAGGGAGCAGACTGTGTTGGAGATTTATACATTACAGCTGATGCTGGAAGACTAGGTGCTTTCGCAGCAAAAGGAATGATGCAAAGTGCAGGCTGGTCAAAAGCTATTAAGGATGCTGTACCTGCACAATTTAGATCTGCTAAATGGACTGGAATAGCTAAGAGAGCAAGAATAATTTATTATTCACCTGAAAGAGTAAATGCAAACGAACTTAATGGCATGACTTACGAAGGTCTAGCTGATCCAAAATGGAAAGGTAGATTAGTAATAAGAAAATCTAACAACATTTATAACCAATCTTTAGTTGCTTCACTTGTTAAGAATAATGGTAAAGCAAAAACTGCAGAATGGTCTAAAGCTGTTGTAGCAAACATGGCTAGAACTCCAAAAGGTAATGACCGTGCTCAAATCATGGCTGTTGCTGCAGGAGAAGCTGATATTGCTGTTGCAAATACATATTATCATGCATTGATGTTATCTGGAAAAAAAGGTGCTGAACAACAAGAAGCAGCAAAAAAAGTAATGCCTTTTTTCCCTAATCAACAAGATAGAGGAACGCACATTAATATTAGTGGAGCTGGTATGCTTAAACATGCACCAAACAAAGCTAATGCTGTAAAATTAGTTGAGTTTTTATTATCAACAGAGGCTCAAAATCACATTGTAAATAATACTTTTGAGTATCCAATGATCGGTGGTGTAACACCTAATGATTTAGTTCCTGGCAAAGAGATGAACTTTGTAATGGATACTAAAACAAATGTTAAGTCATACGGTGCAAAACAAGCAGATGCATTGGAAGTAATGTTGGCTGCCGGTTGGAAGTAAATGATAGCTGTTAAAAAAAAATTTACTACAGAAGTTGATTATAATAAATCTTCCAAAGCCTGTCCTGCATGTGCTTCGGAGTGTGAAAAAATCAATAAACGTGTAAATAATAGAAAATTGTCTGAAATTAAAACTAAGGAGGTTCCGCATATCCTAAAAGTATTTAATTTTTGATTTTCTAAAGTTTGTGCCTATGGTTTGGTCTCCTAAGCTATAGGCACTTTTGATTTTCATGATTATAAGGCGGATTATAATATATGAAATTTAATTCCTGGTACCTTTCTTCATTTTTAGTTTCATTTGTTGTTGCAATTCCAATTTTAACTGTGTTTGCAAGTTTCTTCCAAGAAACAACTAATTACTTTGATATTTTAAAAAATACATTTCTAATTGAATATATTTATAATTCCTTAATATTACTTTTAGGAGTTTTGGTTCTTACATTATTCTTAGGCGTTGGCAGTGCATACGTAGTTTCATTTTATGATTTTCCAGGCGTTAAATTTTTTAAATGGGCTTTAATATTATCTTTTGCAGTACCTGCTTACATTTATGCTTATTCATTAACTGCTTTTTTTGAAAACTTTGGAACACTATACTCAATATTGAAATCTTTATTTGGACCTGGTGAATATAATCAATCCATTCCAAAATTTGATGGTATGCTTGGTGCTATTTTATCTATTTCTTTTTCACTATTTGGATATGTTTACGTTTTAACTAGAGCATCTTTTCATTATCAGTCTCAAAATTTAATAGAATTAGGACAAAATCTAGGTTTTTCAAAATATAAATCTTTCTTTAAAATCATTTTACCATCTGCAAGACCAGCTATAGTTGCGGGTTTAGCATTAGTTGCTATGGAAACATTATCAGATTTTGGAGCAGTATCATTTTTTGGAATAGCAACTCTTACTACTGGAATATATGATTCATGGATATCTTTTGATGATTTAGCTTTTGCAAATCAGCTCTCATTTTTTTTGCTATTATTTATATTAGGACTTTTTTTTATTGAGAATATCTCAAGAAAAAAAGCTCAATATCACTCTCCAGTTAAGGGAGGAATTAAAGAAAAGAAGAAAATTAAATTAAACTTTTCAAAAGGTTCTTTAGTATTCGGATTTTGTCTTTTAGTTTTTTTAATCAGCTTTTTATTCCCTGTTTTACAAATGTTGTATTGGACAATAATTTTTCCAAAAAATTTATTTGATTTAAATACTTTTCAATTATTTATAAACACAATTTACTTGGTATTTTTATCAAGTGTTGTTCTAGTTATTTTTTCATTTATTTCAAATTATGGAAACAGAGTAACTAAAAGTAAATTCTTAAATTATCTTACAACATTTTCTATTACTGGTTATGCAATTCCTGGTGTAATTTTAGCTGTAGCATTCATCACTTTTATTGCTTGGTTTGATAATACTTTTATAAAAGCCTTTGAATTTAATTCTATAAAGAGAGTATTTATAGGATCTATTTTTGGTTTAGTAATAGTTTATTTTATCAGATTTTATTCATTAGCTTATAACGGTTTGAAAACTGGTTATGAAAGAATAAATAGGTCAATTGATGAAAGTTCTTATCTTCTTGGTTACTCGAAAATAAAAACTTTTTTAGGAATTCATGTTCCTTATTTAAAAAATTCTGTTTTTCTTATAGGGATATTGATTACTATAGAAGTAATAAAAGAATTACCTATAACTTTGATATTGAGACCATTTAACTTTGAAACATTCGCTACAACAGCATATATTTTTGCATCTCAAGATCTCTTAGAAGCTGCAGCAGTTCCATCATTATTCTTGATATTAATTGCAAGTACATTTATTTTGATTACGTCTAAATTTATTTTGAAAGACTAATGGCTAATAATTTTTTTGAAATTGAAAATGTATCTTTTGCTGCTGGTGGGAAAAATAAAGTTAATAATGTTTCTTTAAAAATTGAAAATGAAGGTGAAATTGTATGTTTACTTGGCCCCTCTGGCATAGGTAAAACCACAATTTTAAGAACTATTGCAGGTTTAGAAAAAATTAATAAAGGTAAAATTAATCTAAAAGGCAAAACAATTTCTTCTGAAAATATTCATATCGAACCAGAAAATCGTAATATTGCTCTATCATTTCAAGAGAACAGCTTATTTCCTCATTACAATATTGAAAAAAATATTAATCTTGGTTCAGATAGAGTGAAAGATAATAAAAAAATACAAACTAAAGAAGTAATTAATTTTTTAAACTTAAACAAAATATTAAATAAATTTCCACATGAGATTAGTGCCGGTGAAGCCCAAAGAGCTTCTTTAGCTAGATCTTTAGTTTCTCAACCAGATTTATTAATGCTTGATGAGCCATTATCTAATGTAGATCAAAGTTTTAAGGAGGAAATTCAAGTTGAATTAAAGCAAGTTTTAACAAATTCTAAAATAACAACAATAATTGTAACTCACGATTCTTATGAAGCTTTTTATCTAGGCAGTAAATGTGGAATAATATTAGACGGTGAATTAAAGCAATATGATGATCCATATAATGTTTATCATTTACCAAATTCAGTAGAAGTAGTTAATTTTTTAAATAGAGGTACATTAATACCAGCAGAAGTTACCAGTCCGAAAAGTCTTGAAAATGAAGATTTAGGTACAATAACTGGAAATTTTGCTAGACCGTTTCCAATAGGATCTAAAGTAAAATTATTAATACAACCAGAGGACTTACAGCATGATGATGCTAGTAATCTCAAACTTGAAGTAGTAGATAGAAAATTTAGAGGATCAAATTTTATTTATACATTAAAAACATTAAGCAATAAATTAATACCAGTTTTTGTGCATTCTCATCATATTCATCAACATGAAGTTGATGAAAAATTTGGTATAAAAAGACCCATTCACATCGATCATATTGTTTGCTTTTAAATTTAATTGTATAAATTACATTAAGTATGAAGGAGTTACCAAAAAGTACTAAAGTAGTAGTTATTGGCGGAGGTGTTGCAGGAACATCTTGCGCTTATCATTTAGCTAAATTTGGATGGAAAGATGTAATATTACTTGAAAGAGATCAATTAACATCAGGAACTACTTGGCACGCTGCAGGTCTTCTAGGTCAATTAGGTGCATCATCTACAATTACTAAAATTAGAAAATACTCTTTAGATCTTTATAAAGAATTAGAAAAGACTACAGGATTATCAACCGGGATGAAGCAAAATGGTGCAATTACAGTTGCATCTACTAAAGAAAGAATGCAAGAATTGTTAAGACAAGCAACGACTGCACAATTGTCTGATGTAGAAGTAGAAGTCTTAGATCACAAAAGACTAAAAGAATTATATCCAGTGATTCATAGTGAAGATCTTGTAGGTGGTGTTTACATGCCAAAAGATGGACAAGCAGATCCTGTTGGAGTTACTAACGTGCTCGCAAAAGCTGCAAGAATGGAAGGTGCTCAAATTTTTGAAAAAACTCCTGTAAATAAAATACTTACAAAGAATTCAAGAATAAGTGGAGTAGAAACAGAAAAAGGTATTATAGATTGTGAGTATGTAGTTATGGCTACAGGAATGTGGTCAAGACAATTAGGTGAAGAAATTAATGTTAGTGTTCCTTTGTACCCAAATGAACATTTTTATATAATCACTGAGCCAATGAAAGATTTACCTCAAAATCTTCCTGTTTTAAGAGATTATAATGCTTGTTTATATTTGAAAGAAGATGCAGGGAAAATGCTTGTTGGAATTTTTGAACCAAATGCAAAACCAGCGTTTAAGGAGACGGGAAGAGTGCCTGATGACTTTTCTTTCGGCGAACTTCCTGATGATTTTGACCATTTTGAACCATATTTAGAAAAATCATTTTATAGATTACCAATGTTAGAGAGTGCAGGAATTAGAAAATTTTTCTCAGGCCCAGAATCTTTTACTCCAGATACGCAATACTTATTAGGAGAAACTCCTGAAGTTAAAAACCTTTACACGTGTTGTGGTTTTAATAGCATAGGAATTGCTAGCTCAGGAGGAGCGGGCAGAGTAACAGCTGAATGGATGATGAACGGACATATAAATGAAGATTTATTTTCATTAGATATTAAAAGATTTCAGAAATTTCACTCTTCAAAAAACTTTATTATGGAAAGAGTTACAGAAACACTCGGTGATTTGTATGGAATGCATTGGCCTTTTAAACAGCACAATACATCAAGAAATCAAAAGCTTTTACCTTATCACGAGGAATTAAAAAATGCTGGAGCTTGTTTTGGAGTTGCAGGAGGTTTTGAAAGACCAATGTGGTATTCATTAAATGGTAAAGAGCCTAAGTATGAATATAGTTTTAATTATCAAAATTGGTACCCATCAGCAAAGCATGAAACTTTAAATGCAAGAAAAAATGTTGGACTTTTTGATTTTTCAACTTTTTCAAAGTTTGATTTAAAAGGGGAAAAAACTCATCAAGAACTTCAAAAGTTATGTACAGCTAACATTAAAAACGAAATTGGTAAAACAACATATACTCATATGCTGAATGAAGATGGTGGAATAGAAACAGATTTAACAGTTGTATGTATGGAAAAAAACTTTTTTAGAGTTGTAAGCTCTGCAGCTACGAGAGAACACGATAAACACCATATCTTAAAATATTTAGATGAAGACGTATCTTTTAAAGATGTAACAGAGGATATTTGTTGTTTAGGATTATTTGGTCCAAAGAGTAGAGAGATGATTTCGAAAATAAGTAATGATGATTTTAGTAATGATAAATTTAAGTTTGGAACTGGAAAGTTCATAATGATAAATGACATTAAAATTTGGGCTCAACGACTTTCTTATGTTGGTGAATTGGGATTTGAACTTTATGTTGAGTCAAGTTTTGCTAAGAATTTATATGAAATTCTGATTGATGAGGGTAAATACTTTGAACTGTCTCATTGTGGAATGCATGCAATGGATATTATGAGAATGGAAAGTGGATTTGTTCACTGGGGACATGATATTTCACCTGAAGAAAATCAGTATCAAGCAGGTTTAAAATTTGCAATTAGTTATAAAAAAAATGTCAACTTTATTGGAAAAGATGCTTTATTGAAAATTAAAGATCAAAAATTAGATAAGAGGATGATGATGTTTACACTTAAAGACAGTAAACCTGGTGAGCCACTTTTACTACATGAAGAACCTATTTATATGGATGACAAAATAATTGGTAGAACAACTTCAGGAAATTATTCTTTTTGTTATGATAAAAATCTTTCTTTTGGATATGTCAATTCTGGAAATACAGTTGAAACATTAAAAGACAAAAAAATATATATTGAAATTGAAAAACAAAAATATCCAGTTGAGGTGTTAGAAAAACCTTTAAACAATAAAAATTTTAAGAATTAACTTTCCTTTTTCTACTTTCGGCCTGAACAAATAAAACTCCAAAAACAATTATTCCAATAACTCCAAAAGTTTTATTAAAATCAAAAGGTACTCCAAATATATAAAAATTGATTAATGTCGACCAAATTAGTTGTGAATATTGAAAATTAGTAACAAAAGATAAATTTGATAGCTGAATTGCAAATATAATTAAAAGGTGGCTAGTAAAACCTAATACACCTAGAAATGCTAACCAAATCCATAACTTTTTATTCTCAATAGGTGTCCAGTCTAACATTACATAAATAGAGAAAACAATGGCCCCAACAACAGCAGCATAAAATAACGCCACTAAAGGATTATTATTACCAGAAATAAATTTTGTAAAAAATTGATATAAAGCCCAACATACTGGTGGTACCAAAGGAAAAATTAAGTCTAAACTTAAAACTTTCATACTTGGACTCATTGAATAAATTATACACCCGAAGCTTAATAACATTAAAATTATACCTTTAGATGAAAGAATATCTTTTAAAAACAATGCCGTTAAAATTGATACTATTAATGGAGCTGAGAAGAAAACTACATAGATATCAACAAGGTCAAATTTTTGTAAAGAATGAATGAAAAAAAAAGTAGCAAAAACCATTAATATAGATCTAATAATATTAATTTTAAAATTGCTTTTTAAGTTTAACTTAGGTTTTAATATTGCAAATAAAATTAAAATAATAACAAAGTGAAAAAAAAATCTGCCCCAAATTACTTGATTTAATGGCATTAATGTTCCCAGATATTTTGCAGTAGAATCTTGGCAAACTAAAATAAAAAATCCAGATATAGATAAAATTATAACTTTGGTAATAGATTTATTTTTAAGAAAATTCATAATTTTGATTAAATTTTAGACTGAACTAATATTATCTAAAATTCTTTTTGAGCACTGTTCTGTATTACTAGAGCCTTGAAGATCTTTTGTTCGACTGTCTTTATCTTTAAGAGTTAATTCAATTGATTTTACTATTCTATCAGAAGCTTCTTTTTCACCCAAGTAATCTAGCATCATTGCAGCTGACCAAATCTGTCCCACTGGATTGGCTATCCCTTGGCCCGCAATGTCTGGCGCAGATCCATGTACAGGTTCAAATAATGATGGGTATTTATTTGTTGGGTTAATATTTCCAGATGGTGCAATTCCAATAGTTCCAGTACAAGCTGGTCCTAGATCAGATAGAATATCCCCAAAAAGGTTTGATGCCACTATCACATCAAAACGTTCAGGACTTAGAACAAATCTAGCAGCTAATATATCAATATGGTATTGATCAGTTTCTACATCAGAAAAATTTTTTTTATTCTCATTAAATCTTTCATCCCAATAAGGCATTGTAATTGATATTCCATTTGATTTTGTTGCACTTGTTAGTTTTTTTCTTTTTCTTTTTTTAGCTAATTCAAAAGCAAATTGTTGAACTCTATCTATTCCATATTTTGACATTATTGTTTCTTGAATAACCACCTCTCTATCAGTTCCCTGATACATTCTTCCGCCGACTGATGAGTATTCACCTTCAGTATTTTCTCTTACAATTATCATGTCAATATCACCTGGCTTTTTATTAGCTAATGGAGCATTTACACCTTCAAAAAGTTTTACAGGTCTTAAGTTAATAAATTGATCAAACTCTCTTCTAAATTTTAACAATGATCCCCAAAGTGTTATGTGGTCAGGGTATTTATCTGGCATACCAACTGCACCAAAGAAAATTGCATCATGTTTAGTGAGCTTTTCCTTCCAATCATCTGGCATCATTTTTCCATGTTTTTCATAATAATCACATGATGCAAAATCATAATCCTCAATATTTAATTTAAATTGATGTTGTTGAGAAATTTCTTTTAATATTTTTTGTGCTTCAGGTACAACTTCTTTGCCAATGCCGTCACCAGCAATAGAAGCTATAGAATATTCTTTCATCTATTTAGCGAATGTGTCGTTAAATTGCTTAGTAACTCTGACAAAAGTTGTGCACTTGCTTAATTGTTTTAAAGAGGGTGCCCCAACATATGTACAACTACTTCTTACACCACCTAAAATATTTAAAATGGTATCATTAATTTTACCACGGTACTTAACTCTTACTGTTCTACCTTCACTACTTCTGTAGTCTGATAGTCCACCATAATGTTTGTTATTTGCAGTTTCAGAACTTGATCCGTAAAATTCAACATACTTTGATCCATTAGATTTTACTAATTTTCCTTCACCTTCATCATGACCTGCAAACATTCCTCCAAGCATAACAAAATCAGCTCCGCCACCAAATGCTTTAGCAACATCACCTGGACATGTGCATCCGCCATCTGCAATTATATGTGCACCTAATCCATGAGCTGCATCAGCACATTCTATTACCGCACTTAACTGAGGATAACCAACTCCAGTTTGTATACGTGTTGTACAAACACTTCCTGGCCCAATTCCAACTTTGACAATATCAGCACCTGATAAAATTAATTCTTGAGTCATATCAGCAGTAACAACGTTTCCTGCAATAATTGTTTTTGTTGGATATTTATCTCTAACAGATTTTAAAAATTTACTAAAATGCTCTGAGTAACCGTTTGCTACATCAATACAAATGAACTTAATGAAACTAAATTCTTTTAAAACTTTATCTAAATTTTGGAAATCTTCTTTTTTAGTGCCAATACTTAAAGCTACATTTGTATATATTGATTTTATTTTTTTAAATTTTTTGATTTTTTTTACGTCATGCTGTTTTGTTAAGCATGTAATCATCCCATATTCTGATAACTTTTGTGCAACACCTAGCTCTCCAACACCATCCATATTAGCAGCCATTATAGGAATTCCTGACCATTCATTTTTACTGTATTTAAAACGATAAGTTCTCTTTAGATTTACATCTTTTCTACTTTTAAGAGTGCTTCTTTTAGGTCTAAAAAGTACGTCGGAATAATCTAGTTTTAGCTCTTCTTCAATTCTCACAAAAATGAAGGTATACATCCAATGAATGATAATTCAATTTAATAATTGATCTTATTAACGTTGTATTTTAACAATTTTAAAATTACTGATTGAATTATAAAAATATAAATTAAAATAAATAAATGTTTGAAGGTTTTAAGAGTAAATACGTACAAGTTAAAAAAGGAAAAGTGTTCTGTAAAATCAAAGGAGACGGACCGCCTTTATTATTACTTCATGGTTATCCTCAAACACATTTAATGTGGCACAAAACGGCTCCTGAGTTATCAAAAAGCTTTACTGTAGTTGCAGCAGACTTAAGAGGTTATGGAAACAGTTTAGCTCCACCATCTGATAATAAACATTTTAATTATTCAAAAAGAGAAATGGCTAATGACATGAAACAAATGATGGTAAAATTGGGATATCCTAAATTTTTTGTTACAGGTCATGATAGAGGTGGAAGAGTTGCTCATAGATTAGCAAGAGACCACAGAAAAAACGTGCTTGCTCTCAGCGTTTTAGATATTTGTCCAACTTTAGATATGTACGAACTAACTACTAGAGATTTTGCAAAAGCTTACTTTCATTGGTTTTTCTTAATTCAACCAAAATGGTTACCAGAAAGAATGATAATGAGTGATCCAAGGAAATGGATGAAGTATTGCTTAGATAAATGGTCTGGCAATCATAAATTTGGAAAAGTTGAAGAGGGTTATCTAAAGTGCTTTAAGCAACCAAAAAGAATACACGGATCATGTGAGGATTATAGAGCATCTGCTACAATTGATCTTGATCATGACAGGAACGATCGTAAGAAAAAATTAAATATTCCTGTTCAAGTTTTATGGGGAAAAAATGGAGTTATAAACAAACAATTTAAACCTATTAAAATTTGGCAAAAATATTCAAATAAAAAAGTTGTCGGAGTTGCTGTTAAATCTGGACATTTTATACCAGAGCAAAATCCCAAAGAAACAATTAAACAATTAAAAAGTTTCTTTTTAAAAAATGTTTAAAATTATTCCTAATAAAAAAAATATAGGTGCAGAATTAGTCTGCGATTTAAATAAAATTAACAATTCGTCGTTAAAAAAAATAAAATCTGCTCTTTCAAAATATGGGATGATTTATTTTAGAAACCAAAAATTAAGCTCTGATCATTATGTAAAATTTGCAAAAAAATTTGGAAAACTTGCAAACTATCCAAGACTTAAAGGATTGAATAAAAAATATCCTCAAATAACTGTTGTTCAAAGAAAATCTACTGATAAAGGACCTAGTTTTGGGGAGCAATTTCATACTGATTCAATTTATACTAAAAAGCCACCTAGATTTACTATGTTACTATCTAAGTTAGTTCCAAAAAAAGGGCAGGCAAACACAGATTTCTGTTCCCAATATTTAGCTTATGAAAAATTACCAGCTAGTTTCAAAAGAAAGTTTAAAAATGAAAAATGTATATTTTCATCAGAGGGACCTATTTCTGTAACTAGATTGGAAAGAGAGAAAGAAAAGGGGAAAAAAACGAAAGAACTTATCTCAAAGCATAAATTAATAAGGAAAATAAATAGTAAATATACTTTATATTGTAGTCCAGGACACTTTATACGTTTTAATAATAGTAAAATTGACAAAAAATTTAAAACTTATTTATTTAAACACCAATTAAAAAAAAGTTTTCAATATTCTTTAGAATGGGAAAAGAACCAATTAGCCATTTGGGATAACAGATCTATGCTACATCAAGCTACAGCTTTTAAAGGTAATAGAATTATGCATAGAATTACTGTCCAATAATGTTTCAGGTATTTCTAGGATTAACACCATTTATAGGCATTACGCTTATAGGTTATCTTTTAGGATATATTAAAATATTTGATTTACAAAAGGCTAGAATATTTAATTTATTTTCATTTTATATAGCGGTACCAGCTTTAATCATAAAACTAGTTGCACAAAGTGATGTTGGGGAAATAGATGTGTCTCAAATTTCATCATATTTTTTAATGCAATTAACGAGTGGAATATTTGCTTTTTTATTAACTAAAAATACTTTCAAAAGATCAATTCAAGAGTCAATTATTTGGGCTTTAACAGTTGCTTTATCTAATCACGTCATATTAGTTTTACCTATTGCAGAAATTTTCTTTTCAGGGAGTACAATAACTCAAATATCAGGTATTATTTTAATGGATAGTGTAGTTTTAATATCCATAGTTAGTTTCTTTTTAGAACTTACTGTAAAAAAGAGAATTAAATTATTTCAGTTTTTAAGAAATTTAATATTAAATCCGATGATATTAGCAATATTAATTGGATTAATAATAAGAATTTCAAAGATCAATATAGACGACACTCCATTTGAGTATATTCTTCAAAGACTAGCAGCATGTGTGATGCCAGTTGGGTTATTTGCAATTGGTATTATTCTATCTTTTTACTCAAAAAAAGTTTTCAATAAATTAACAATTACTATTTCAATATTAAAACTTATTATATCACCACTGATTTTGCTAATTTTAGGGTACACATTCTTTAGCTTGTCAAATCCAATTAATTTTGCTGGAGCTTTGTTGGTTAGTGTTGGCCCATGTGGAGCTACTTCAATTGTTATGTGTTCTGCATATAATGTAAGTCCAGAAAATATTATTAAGGCAATATTTATTTCAACATTTGCTTCAATATTTACCTTTTTATTTACAATAAATTTATTAAATTAATGAGGTATGTTTAAAAAAATTTTTAGCATTCTTTTCATTTTTCTTTATTTATCATCGATCTCAATAGCTAAAGATAAAATAGATGAAACAATTGATAAAACTACTGATTTTTTAAAATCTATAACAAAGAAAAGTTTGAATAAATCTCAAATGGCAGAATTTTTAAATAATTATGCAATAACTCTTGAAGATGAGAGAAATCAAGGTGTTGTAACTTATATATTTGATGAAAAAAATTACAAAAGATACCAAGATGGAAAAGTTATTTCAGAAGATGGATGGAGATTTACAAACTTAGGCAAGTTAAGAGTGTTTTCAGGAGACATCAAATTAACATGGAAATTTAAACTTGATAAGCAAAACGTAATAGTAATTAAGACTAAATTCCAACCACTTGGAAAAGAATATCCTTTTACCTATCAATTAAAAGATAAGTTCTTTGAACAATTAAATTAAATGTCAAAAAGATATAGTGGAAAATCATTTAAAGACTCTAGTGTGATGAAAAAAGCTAAACTTTCTTTAAAGGAAAAAAGAAAAATTAAAAAAGATAAGAAAAAGAACAAGTGAAATCTTGTTTGCATCAAAAAATAAAAGTAGTATAAACCAACAGTTATTTACGGCGGGGTAGCTCAGTTGGTTAGAGCGCGGGACTCATAAGCCCGAGGTCAGTGGTTCGATCCCACTTCCCGCTACCAAAAAAAGGAGAATATAATATTTAATAAAAAATATTATAAAAAGAATTTTAACTTATCTAAAATTAAGAAATTAATTTATAAATAAATTCAAATAATGAGAAAAGAGTACTTACCAAAACTTATACATAAAATAGTAGACTTAGTTGACAAAGTATTTTTAAAAGTTTGTCCAATTTTTTATATGAGTTTAACTAGAGCCCAGGACAGCAACGATAGGTTTATATTTGGATTAAACATAATAAAAAATTTATCAAATAAATTAAATCATATTGATATTCTCGATGTCGGATGTGGATCTGGAAATTTCTATATATATTTAAATTCATATTTCAAAAACTTGAACTATTTAGGAATAGATTTTAATATAAATCAAATTAAATCATCCAAAACTAAAAAAAAAAATTTTAAAATAATTAATCAAGACTTAAGAGAAAAATGGTTCTTTAAAAAATTTGACTTTGTATGGTCATCAGAAGTAATTGAACATATATTAGATGATAACAATTTTTTTGAAAATTTAGTAAGGTCTACAAAAAGTGGCGGTTATATAATAATAACTTCACCACATTTAGATAGTTACATTCATTTTGCAGATAAATTTAGTTGGAGTAAAAAAACATCTCCAATTGAAGATGGTGGACACGTAAAGCTTGGATATAGTATTGATGAAATTAAAAATTTTTCAAAAAATTTTAATTTAAATTTAAAGGAGATCTATTTTATAACAGAATGTGATGATTATAGAGCTAAAAATATTGCAAGTTTTAATGCGGGACTAAAATGTTATATATTTAATATATTATACTTAATCAAATACTTTAAATATAAAAAATATACATCTTTATCAAAATGCAATGATCGATTGAAATACTATTGTATTGGAGCAATCTTTCAAAAAAGCTGATAAATATTTAAAATTTAATGACCTGGAAAGTGCAGTAAGTTTTCAATTTTGTAACCTTTTTTCTCTAAATTTTTTGTCCCTCCAAGGTCAAATAAATTAATTACAAAAATAAATCCTGCGACCTTACTTTTCGATATTTCTATTAATTTGGCAGCTGCTTCAGCGGTACCTCCAGTGGCAATTAAATCGTCAATTATTAAGACACTATCACCTTCATCGAAAGAGTCTTTATGAACTTCTATTGTCGCTGTTCCATACTCAAGTTCAAAGTCTATAGAATGAACATCAGCAGGTAATTTATTTTTCTTTCTCAGCATTATAAATGGTTTATCTAACATATATGAAATAGCCGAAGCAAAAACAAAACCTCTTGATTCAACAGCGGCTATTTTATTAAATTTGAATTTTTTTGATCTTTCTAATATTTGATTAATGCATTCTTTGAATGCTTTTTCATTTTTTATAAGAGTTGTAATATCTCTAAATAAAATTCCTTTTTTAGGATAATCTTGAATTGACCTAATATGTTCTTTTAAATCCATTAATCTTAAATATAATCTAGATAAATATATGGCAAATAATAAATTAGCAATTATAGGTGGAAGTGGTCTGTATGATGTTGAAGATTTTAAAAATAGACAAACTCTGGATTTAGACACTCCTTGGGGAAAACCTTCAGATTTAATATTAAAAGCGAAATACAATAACAATGAAATTTATTTTCTTCCTAGACATGGAAAAGGTCATTTTATTTCTCCATCAAAAATAAATTTTAGAGCAAATATTGATGCACTGAAGCAACTAGGTATTACAGATATTGTATCAGTTTCTGCTGTAGGATCTTTAAAGGAAGAATTGCATCCAGGAAAATTTGTTATTGTTGATCAATTTATTGATAGAACTTTTGCAAGAAATAAAACTTTTTTTGATGAAGAGATAGTTGCACATGTATCAATGGCACATCCAACTTCAAATGGGCTTATGAATGCTTGTGAAGATGCTATCAAAAAAGAGAGTATACCTTATCAAAGAGGTGGGACTTATGTAGTAATGGAAGGTCCGCAATTTTCAACATTGGCAGAGTCAAATTTATATAGATCATGGAAAGCGGATGTTATTGGAATGACAAATATGCCAGAAGCTAAACTAGCAAGAGAAGCAGAAATAAGATATGCTTCAGTATCGATGGTAACAGATTATGATTGCTGGCATCCAGATCATAAAAATGTTGATGTTCAACAAGTTATTAAAGTACTTTTAGGTAATGCTGCGAAAGCAAAAAATATGATTAAAAATTTGATAGATAACTTTGAAAATCACATTGATCCAAATGATCCAACTAATAATTGTTTAGATGTAGCAATAATTACAGCCCCAGAAAAAAGAACACAAAAAACAAAAGATAAACTTAAAACAGTGGCAGGTAGGATACTTTTAAAAAAATGAGAAAAATATTATTAATTTTTACTTTTATATTATTTTCAACTCTGGTTTATGCAGGACCTAACGATAAGATTAATGAAAGCGGATTCATTAATAAAGAGGTTAGATTGATTAAAAATTTTGAAATTAAGGATCCTAAAAATAAAATTATTTTAATTTATAATCACGGACAAGACGAAAATGATACCTCACCAAATTGTACATGGGTATCAATGTTAAGAAATCATGCATCTTTGATAGACCAAGAGGTTAATGGAAAAAAAATAATGGTTTATAATTTATGCTCAGATCATCTTAGAGGAGATATGTCTAAAAAAAAGGATTGGTGGTATTTAAAGCCTCAACCAAAAATTTATGAAGGTAAGCATATGTTAGATAAAAGAGTAGAATTAAATTTAGAATTAATTGAAAAATTTGTAGATGCGGGAGTACCAAGAAAACAAGTTTTTGTTACAGGACATTCTTGTGGTGGTTTAACCACGTTATTGTTTATGTCTAGGTACCCAGATAAGGTGGGTGGAGGCATATCTTATATGCAAGCATGTTTTGGAAAATTGTCTTCTAAATATAAAGTAAAAAAAAATGGTGTAGAAAAAGCAATGGCTAAATTTAGAAAAAAAAATCAAGGACCTCATGATGTTCGACAAAAGATGAATGACGAAATTAAAAATAATTTAAAAGTTCCTATATTAGCCTTCACACATCCTAAGGATAAATATGAAGGATTATTATCTGATTGGTTAGAAGAAATTCCTGGAATGAAAAGAATAATAATTTCAGAAAATTATAAAATTAATGGAAAGAGATGTAAGAGAAAAGGAGATGACTGGGAGGCACCAGTAAAAAAGGGTCATAATATGGATGCTGGACTTTGTTTTCAGTATTATAATCCAACAATTAAAGAATACATTGCTTCACGAATAAAATGAAAGAAATTATAACTCTAAATATTTCATTGATAATTTAAAATAATGAAAATTAATGGTGTTGAATATAAAACAATTTGGTTTGATGAAGAAAAACAAGTTGTAAAAATAATAGATCAGACAAAGCTACCACATAAATTTATAATAAAAGAATTAATTTCAGTTAAAGACGCTATAAACGCTATAAAAACAATGGAAGTGAGAGGTGCTCCATTAATCGGAGGCACCGCTGCATTTGGCTTAGTTTTAGCTATAAAAGAAAATAATAGTTTAGATTTTATAAAAAAAAGTTCAGGAGAGTTAGTTGCTTCCAGACCGACGGCTATAAATCTTCAGTGGGCAGTTCATAGAATGAATAACAAATTATCATTTATTGAACCTGGAAATTTATTTAATGTTGCACTCAATGAAGCTAAAGAAATTTGTAATGAAGATGAGGCATTTTGTGAAAGTATTGGTAAAAATGGATTAAATATTATTGAGGATATATACAATAAAAAGAAAGACACTGTAAATATTCTCACACATTGTAATGCAGGTTGGTTAGCTACAATAGATTGGGGGACAGCAACTTCTCCTATTTATCATGCACATAAAAAAGGAATACCAATACATGTTTGGGTAGATGAAACTAGACCAAGAAATCAAGGAGCAAACCTTACATCATACGAACTTAACGAAGAAGAAATTCCAAATACAATTATAGCAGATAATACTGGTGGAATATTAATGCAGCGAGGACAGGTCGATATGTGTATTGTTGGAACAGATAGAACATTATCCAACGGAGATGTGTGCAATAAAATTGGAACATATTTAAAAGCTCTTGCGGCTCATGATAATAAGGTTCCTTTTTATGTTGCTTTACCAAGTTCAACGATAGATTGGAATTTAAAAAACTCTAAAGATATTCCAATAGAAGAAAGAGATCCAAAAGAACTTTCTCATGTGGATGGAATTAATAAAGATAATAAAGTTGATAAAGTTTTAATTTATCCAGAGAAAAGTAAATCATTAAATTTGGCTTTTGATGTAACACCAGCGAAGTATGTTACAGCATTAATAACAGAAAAAGGAATATGCGAAGCCTCTACTGAAGGTTTAAATGGTCTCTTCAAAAATTAATAAAAAGAAAAATGATGTTATTAAGTTTTCAAAAATGCTTAATGACAAAAAATTATCAGCTTTAAGATCCGGCAATATATCAGTCAGACATAACAATGGTTTTCTTATTACCCCTTCAGGAAAAAAATACTCATCACTAAAAGTAAAAGATATAGTGTTTGTAAGTCTAGATGGAAAATATGAAAAAAAATATAAACCTTCATCAGAATGGAGATTTCATCAAGATATTTATGTTAAAAAGAAAGATGCTCAAGCAATAGTTCACTCACATTCAACTAATGCAACCGCACTATCTGTTCACAAAAAACCTATTCCAGCCTTTCATTACATGGTTGCTCTAGCTGGAGGTAACGATATCAAATGTGCAAAATATGCAACTTATGGAACAAGAGAACTTTCAAAGAATATTTTAAAAGCTTTAAATAAAAGAAAAGCCTGCTTAATTGCAAATCACGGCCAGATTGCATTTGATAATAATTTACCAGATGCTTTTGAATTAGCACAAGAAGTTGAAAATTTGAGTTTACAGTATATAACCGCTCTTAAGTTTGGAAAGCCAAAAATACTTTCCTTAAAAGAAATGAATAAAGTTTTAAGAAAAGCCAAAAATTATAAAAGAGGTTGATAAGTGACAAAAGTTGGTGAACATATAACTCTAGACATCATTGGAACCAAAAAAGAATATGATACCTCATTTTACGAAAAGTTAGTTTATAAAATTGCAAAACTAGCGAAAGTAACAGTTTTAAAGATTTCAAAATATAAATTTGAGCCTCAAGGTTTTACATTGGTAGCTCTGTTAGCAGAAAGCCATATAAGCTTTCACACTTTCCCAGAAAATGAAATTATTAGCTTTGATTTTTTTACATGCGGAAAAGTTTCACCATCAGTTGCTCTTAAGGTAATTAAAGAAGAAATAGAACACAAACAAATAATTATTAAGGAATTTAACAGAGATACGATTGATCTTTACCATGACAACTATAGTTCACCAGGATTAAAAAAATCTTATGTTGTAAATAAAGTATTAGAAAATTTTAAATCCAAAGCAGGACAATATATTGAAATATTAGATTTAGAACAATTTGGAAAAGCTTTATTTATTGATAATGAAATACAAGTCGCTGAAAGTGATGAACATTTATATAGCTCAACTTTTGTTAATTCTGGTCTTAATTTAAATTCTAATAAAGAGAAAGCTGCAATTATTGGTGGAGGTGACGGGGGAGTAGCAAGAGAATGTATTTCACAAAATTTTGGATTTATAGATTGGTATGAATTAGATCCTGAAGTTGTTGATGTATGCGATAAACATTTAAGTAAAATAGGTGAAAAGGCTACAGAAAAAAATTCAGTTAAATGTGTTTGGGGTGATGCATTTGAGAGCATTAAATCAGTCAAAGATAATACCTATGATCAAATTTTTGTTGATCTTAACGATGATCAATTTTGTATAGATTTAGCTGCTAAAAATATGTCATCCCTAGAAAGAATATTAAAACCTAAAGGTGTAATTACTGCACAAGTTGGAAGCCAAGACAAAAAACCAAAACAAGTTGAAAATTGGTTAAATGTTTTTAACAAAAATTTCGGAAATACAAAACTTTCAAGAGTTTATATACCAAGCTTCGATTGTTCTTGGAATTTTTCCTCGTCAATAAATCATTAATTTTCCTTTTTAAAACAATAATTTTATGAAATAATCTTTAAAATTTTTGGAGGAAAAAATGAAAAAATTAAAAGTATTAGGACTTGGTATTTTGATATCATCATTTCTAACAATTTCTTCTATTGCAGATCAAATTAAAATAGGAACCGAAGGTGCATATCCACCTTGGAATTCTAAAGACTCAGCAGGAAATTTGATTGGCTTTGAAGTCGAATTAGCAAATGAATTATGTAAAATAATGAATCATGATTGTACTATTGTGGAGCAAGACTGGGATGGAATGATTCCAGCATTAGTCTCGAGAAAATTTGATGCTATCATGGCTGGAATGTCAATAACTGGCGAGAGAATGAAAACAATAAACTTTTCTCAAGGTTATGCTGATGAAGTTGCATCTTTAGCAGTTATGAAAGGATCGAAAAACGAAGGTCTTAAAACAATGTCAGCTATAAATTTATCTGATGTGAGTGCAGATGAACAAGCAACATTAGATGTTTTGACCAAAGCATTTAAAGGTAAAACTATTGGTGTACAAACAGCAACAATTCACCAGAACTTCTTAGAATCTGGTTTGATGGGTAATGTAAAAATTAGAACTTACAAAACTCAAGACGAAGTAAACTTAGATTTATCTGCTGGTAGAATAGATGCAGCACTAGCTGCAGCTGTTGCTTTTACAGATTATGCAGAAAAATCTGGTAAAGCAGTTGTATTAACTGGACCAACATTTGCAGGTGGAGATTTTGGAAATGGTGTTGGTGTAGGTATTAGAAAAGGTGACTCTAAACTTTTAAATGATTTTAATGCGGCAATTGATAAAGCTAGAGATGATGGCATTATTAGTAAGCTTGCTATAAAACATTTTGGTTTTGACGCTTCTATGTAATAAATTATTTATGGGTGGCTATAGTTAGCCACCTATATTATGGAACTTCTATATTTTGGTGATAAAGGTTGGGGAGACGAATTATTCTTTGCAACCTTAATGACAATTGCGGTTTCAATAACCGCAATGATAATAGGCTTTTTATTTGCTGCTTTATTCACTCCGTTAAAATTATCTAATAATAAATTTCTTAATTCTATTGGTAATGCATACACCACTGTTATTAGAGGTGTACCAGAGCTTCTTGTAATTTATTTATTTTTCTTTGGTGGAAGTGGAGCAATTATGTTTGTTGCTTCAATATTTGGTTATAATGATTACATCGAAATTAACGCTTTTTTAACAGGTTCATTTTCAATAGGGATAATATCGGGAGCGTACTCGACTGAAGTATTTAGAGGAGCCCTACAATCAATCGATAAGGGTCAGTTCGAAGCTGCAAAAGTTTTAGGTTTTAATAAATATATTTACTTCTTTAAAATTATTTTGCCTCAAATGCTAAGATTAGCAATCCCAAACTTAAGCAATGTTTGGCAAATTACATTAAAAGATACTTCTCTCATATCTGTAACAGGTTTAGTTGAAATAATGAGACAATCCTATATTGCAGCTGGTTCAACTAGAGATCCATTATTTTTTTACTCATTTGCAGCAGTTCTATACTTAATGCTTACATTTTTAAGTATGCAATTATTAAATAGATTAGAAACAAAATATAGCAAAGGTTACTAATGGATGTTGAATTAATGATTAGTAGTTTTCCAAAGTTGCTAAATGCAACTTTGATTACTCTTAAACTATTGTCTGTATCTCTTATTGTCGGTCTTTTTATTGGATTAGGTTTTGCAATCTTGAGAATGCATAATAATAAGTTGATTAATAAATTTGCTTATGGATACTCATATATTTTTAGAGGTACACCTCTATTGGTTCAAATTTTCATAATATATTTTGGTTTAGGTCAAATTGAATATTTAAGAACAACCTTTTTATGGGTAGTTTTAAAAGAACCATATTGGTGTGCGATAATAGCATTTTCATTCAATACTGGCGCCTATACATCAGAAATATTGAGATCAGCTTTTCAAACTATAAAACCGGGATATTTAGAAGCTGGAAGAAGTTTAGGGATACCTTCCAAGATTATTTTTACAAAAATACAAATACCTATTGCAATTAAACAATCTTTACCAGCTTATGGTAATGAAATTATATTAATGCTTAAAGGCACATCTTTGGCAAGCACAGTCACACTTATGGACTTAACCGGTGTTGCTAAATATATAATTTCAACAACATTTAAGCCTGTAGAGGTATTTATTGTGGCAGGAGGTATTTACTTGTTTATGACTTTTATAATCCATAATGTTATTAAATATTTAGAAAAAAAATACGGATTTCAAACATGAAAATAGCTTGCATACAATTATCTAGTGGAGAAAATTATAAAAGTAATTTCAAAGATATTCTTAAATATGTAAATCAAGCTATAAAAAATAAATCTGATTTAATTATTACACCTGAGACCTCTTCTTTGATGTCTAGTAGTAGAGAAACACTTTTTAAATATTCATTTGAAATGAATAAAGATCCAATTTTGTATAAAATTAAAGAAGTTTCAAAAAAATATAAGAAATGGATTTTGCTTGGCTCAATTTGCATTAAGGTTAAAAATAAACTCAGAAATAGATCAATATTAATTGGACCAAATGGAAAAGTCGTCAAATATTACGATAAAATTAATATGTTTGATGTTAAAATTCCCAATAAAGAGCAACATAAAGAAAGTAAAACTTTTAAAGCAGGAAACAAATTGGTAACAGCTAATTTACCTTGGGGTAAAATAGGTTTTACAATTTGTTTTGATTTAAGATTTCCTGAACTTTATAGAAATTTATCAAAAAAAAATTTAAGTTTTATAGCTGTTCCTTCAGCTTTCACAAAGTTTACAGGACAAAAACATTGGTTAGCACTTTTGAGAGCAAGAGCGATTGAAAATTTTTGTTATATTTTTGCACCAGCACAAACAGGAAAAAATACTTCTAAGAGAGAAACATTTGGACATACAGCAATTATATCCCCAGATGGAAAAATATTGGCGTTAAAAAAATCCGGTAAAGGAGTAGTATATTCTAATATAAAACCTAGATTAGCAATGGATTTGAGAAAAATTATTCCTAGTATGCTTTAATTTCCATAAGGTATTCCAACTAATTTTCCATTTTCATTATAAAAATAAAAATAATTAGGATTTATAACTTTTGGCTTTTTAGAAAGCGTTTTAGATTTATTTTCTGATTTATTTTTTTTTAATTTACGTTTCACAATTTCTTATTACTAAAATAAATTAGGTAAACTATTGATAACTTTTCAACCCAGGTATGCATTTAT
The DNA here is from genome assembly GCA_902527605.1 of uncultured Pelagibacteraceae bacterium. GTDB lineage: Bacteria > Pseudomonadota > Alphaproteobacteria > Pelagibacterales > Pelagibacteraceae > Pelagibacter. The sequence continues at coordinate 69,052 of CABZPQ010000004.1, forward strand.
TTTTAATTAATAAATTCAAATTAAGTATATCTATTCATTTTACTTATGAAATTATCTGAATTATTTGAGCAAAACGGCTTTGAATTAGGAACTCTTAAAAAATCTTTTGATTTAATAGATGTAATATCAAACCATGTAATAGCTGAAAGTGATGAAGTTTTAGCAAAGCAGCATCAAATTTCAAAAAACATTTATTTTTTAATTAAAGGCAAAGCTACATTTACAAAGTATTTTGAAACTAAATCCATAACCTTTGCAAAAATAACAAAGCCCGCAACACCACTAGGTATATCTGGACTTAATCAACCCAATAGATTTATGGGTGAAATATTTATTGAAGGTGGAACAGAATATATCTCGATAAAACTAGATGATTTAAGAGATTTACAACAAAAAAATAGTAAACTTATATCAACATTATACTCAGCGATTTCTTTTTTTTCTTTCCAACTGCTTGTTTCTTCAAGAAATTTAAACACTTTGTATAAAGATGATGGAATACAAATTTCTCCAGGCATCCCATCAGAAAAAAGTATTACAAATATACATAGAATTAAATCTGCTACTTTTTTTTCAACACTTACTGATGATGACTTAGAAAAGTTTATTAAATTAGGTAATATTAAGATGTATTCATCAAATCAATATATAGTTAAAGAGGGAGATGTTTCTAAAGGTTTAAAGATATTATTAAGTGGTAAAGTTGATGGCTTATTCCACAACTTTATTAATGGGAAAATAAGAAGAAATTTTAGAACTCTAACTAGAGCTGGTATTGCTCTAACTTTATCTTCTGGAAAAGGAGATTTTTTTAATCCATATACAATTAAATCTACTAGGGATACGAAAGTTTTACATATTTCTAACGAAGCCCTTGAAAATCTGATTATTTCTGACCCTGAATTATCAATAAAGATTTTCAAAAGACAATTGTGGCAGTTAGGACGTTTCCAACAAAGTGCAACTGGTCTAACAAAATATTCAGCAGAAAACGAATTAGAATTTGTTAATTTATTATTGAAAGATAATACAGCAAGAATACCTGTAAGCTCTAAGTTGTATAGTATTCCACATTTATTGAAGAGCACTCATACTTATTCAATGGCATTTGATGTAGTTTACGAATTAATTATTAAAGGAAATGAGATAGAAAAATCATTATCTAGTCTAATAAAAGACACTTTAAATAATTTAGAAAGAGAGTCTCGTTTCCACAGCCAATTAAATATTATTTATAATAGAGTTTCAAATTCTTCTAGTAATTCAGATAAAACAAAATTAAGAGAGTTAACTAATTCAAATTTCACCAAAGCTTTTGATAATGTTAAATATGTAATTAAGGGTTGGGAAAATTTGCCAGATGAACCAACAAATATTTTTTTCTACAATCACCTAGCAGCTATAGATGATAATCAGCTTGCAAATGGGCATTCATTTTCAATAGACAGTCATTTCATCAGCTCAAAAATTTTATATCCAAAATATAATAATGGAGGTCAACGTATCGTTAGAACAAGTCGGAACACAGAATTTTGGAGATATAATTACTATGAAAATTTAGATTACATTTTTGTTCATACCCCAGAGTCTGATAAGTTGGACGAAAGCGTAGAGGAAAAAAAATTAAGAAAACAAAAGCTTTTTGACGAAGCTCAAAAGGTATTTAATCAAAAACAACCGATAGTAATTGCGCCCGAAGGAACATCAGAAACAGAAGATAATAAAACAATAACATCTCCAGGACCATTTAAAGCTGGAGCATTTAACCTTGCATTTAAACTTAACCCAAAACCAAAACTTATTCCAATTGCCCTTGCTAATTTTGATTATCCAGTTTCTAAAACAATATATTCAGCCGTCATTAAAGAGCCAATAACCATAAGTGATCATGTCAAAGATCCAGAAAATCAAGAGGAAATGAAAAGCTTCTTAGATAATTACAGAAACAAATTTAGATCTTATGTAGAAGAAGCTATTGATTTAGCTAAAAATGTTCAAGACAACATAGATAAAATAGAAAATTTGAAAACTAATGTAAATTTAGTTAGTCCAGTTGAAGAAGAGTTTGAATTAGATGTTAGAGAATTAGAACATAATTCTTTTCAACAGACAAAAACAAATAACAGCGTTGCCTTGTATGGAAGTTCAACTTTTAAAATGTGGGATAATGCCAAAAACGATTTATCAATAAATAATCTTTATAATTTAGGTTTTGGTGGCTCAACCTTAGTCTCTTGTAGAAGATATTTTGATAGATTGGTTGCTCCTTTAAACCCTTCCAATCTTTTCTTTTATGCTGGGGATAATGATATTGGATATGGAATGGATAGTGATGATTTGTTAAAGGAATTTTCATTATTTTCTAACCAAGTTGAAGAAAAATTGCCGAGAGCAAAATGTTTTTTTATTTCAATTAAACCCAGTCCTTTTAGAAGGGATCTTATGACAACAATTTTAGATGCGAATTCAAAGATAAAAAAACACTTAACTAATTTAAAAATGTGGGATTATGTTGATATTACAACACCAATGATAAATGCTGGTTATGATAAGTTTTACGATGAAGATCCACTACATATGAATGAACTTGGATATAGTTTGCTAAGTAAGCTTGTAAGAGACAAAATTTATAATTAATATTTTTTAATGAGTTTTAAAAAATATCTATGGAAATGTAGATTGTTAGTCCTCAATACTCCTAATTACATTCACCCAGAATATAAAAGATCAAAAGATTTGTATCAAAAAGAAATTAAAGGCTTTCACAAAAGATATATAAAATTAGTTACGAAATTAGATAAATCAAAAAAATTTAAAATTACTTTAATTGGTTTTGATGGCACAAAAAAAAGTGAGTTAGATAAAATATATACAAAAAAAATCTTTGAAATTATTGATAAAATGCCAATGAATAAACTAATCAAAGATAAAAAATTTAAACCTTTAAATCTTTCTTTATTTTCAGATTATAAACCAGAGACAACATTAAAAGGTTTAGGTTTTAAAGATAAGGAAAAAGCATTGTTTACTGTTTCAGCTATAAAAAAAAGACCAATAAAATATCAAGTAAATGTTATTGCAACTATGCTAGGTAGGGCCAAGAATCATCCACATAAAACAAAAGACATGAATGATGCTATAATTGTTTTTAAAAAATGGATGGAAAATTACAAAGCAAATAAAAAATGAAATCTAAAGGCTTTACATTAATAGAACTTCTAGTAGTTGTAGCTATCATCGGTATTCTTGCTGCAGTAGGTGTAGTTGCTTACAGTGGTTATACAAGTGGAGCAAAAAAAACTTTGTGTAAACAAAATGCAAAATTTTTTAAAAAAGAAATTTTAAGAAAATGGACAAATGCACAACTTCAAAATACTCCTGACATAGAATTTAATGGAGGATATTGTTATCTGCATTGGCTACCATCTAATGCATATTTAAATGGAGATACAGATATAGTCTCAAATATGAATAAAAATAGATCCATACCAACACACTGTAATTCAAATTTTCAAGGACAAGAGTCAACTGTCCACGATCATTTTTATGGACTAGGATATAGGAATCCGTTACTGGGAAGTTTCGGCCAAAGCCAAGCTAGGGCGGCGTTAGATACGCCAAATAGAGGAGGAGTATTACGAGAAGGCGGATCTTATTTTGCATGTGGTGCTAATGCTGGTTACTCAGATCCTAGAATGTGCAAACTACAGACTATGTGTGAAAAAAACCAAATTGATGAAACAACTTTATATAAAGATTAAATGATTGAATTTTTATTTAAAGTATCACTACTGATTCTAGGTTTGATAGTAATTAGATTTGGCATCATTCAGATTAGAAAGTATAAAAAGGGAGAAATTAGATCAAAGAATAATATTTTTAGTCAAATTTCATTTTTGATTTTCTTTGCAGCAATTATAGGGTTAGTTATTTATTCAATTTTAGGCTTACTTGAGTAAGCTAATTTATCTCATATATTAATTTTAAAATTTCAATAAAGAGCTTGATTATGAAAAAAATTATCTTCGTTTTTCTTGGTATTTTATCAGTATTTAGTTATGCTAACGCTAAAGATTTTTTCTTAAATATTACCGATCAAATAGCAGAAAATGAATTTCGACTAAGCTATGGAGTTTCAGTTACTGATGTTAATAAAGATAATAAATATGATTTTGTAGTAACTGGCTTTGGTTTCAAAAATTTGGCCCTCTCTTACAAAGATGGAAAATTAATAAATATAGTAAATGAAAAAATATTTACAGATGAAGAAAGAAGAACAATCGGTGTTGCCGCATGTGATATCGATCAAGATGGCTATGAGGAAATATATTTTTTAAATACTGATACATACAGTGGATCAAAAATTTATTCTGATCGATTAATAGATTTAAATAACAATAAATTTGAGGATTTATTTGAAAAAGAAATCAATCAAAGTGAATTAAACTTAACTGCAGGTAGGTCAGTTGTTTGTGTAGATAGAAATGGTGATGGTGCATATGGTATTTATGTTGCAAATTATGGAGGTCCTACTCGATTTTATGAATTAATTAGAGATCGAATAAAAGATCAAGCTAAATCATTATCAATTGATAAAATTACTGGAGGTAGAGCCATAGTATCTGGACATATTCTTTCAGATAGATCTGATATTTTTGCTGCAAATGAAAGAGGAGATAACTTTTTATATTTTAATTCTAAAGGTTCATTCCAAGATGTAGCTAAAGAGTATGCAGTTCAAGATAGATTTGAAAATGGTAGAGGCACAGCTTTAAGTGATCTTTTATATAGAGGACGATTAGATATTTTATCTTCAAACTGGGATGGAATGCATAGAGCATATGTTTTAGATGGTGATAAATTTAAAGATATATCAACATCTCCGTACAATGATCCTACAAAAATAAGAACAGTTATTTCAGCTGATTTTGATAATGATGGATATGATGAAATTTTCATGAATAATATTGGAGAACCAAATAAACTTTTCAGAGTTTTAGAAGGTGGAGTATTTAAAGAAATTAAAATGGAAAATGGACTAGAGACTGTTGGTCTTGGAACTGGAGCAGCAGTTGCAGATGTTGATGGCGATGGAATTTTAGAGCTATTAGTCTCTCACGGAGAGTCCGGCTTTCAACCTTTAACTTTATATAAAGCAGATATTACAAATTTTAATTATCTACGTATTAAACCACTTAATCAGTATGGAGCTCCTGCAAGAGGTGCAACAGTAACAATTAAATCTAATAAAAGAATTCATTCAAAAACAATAGATGCAGGCTCAGGATATCTTTGTCAGATGGAACCTGTTGCTCATTATGGAATAAGAAAAGGTGAAAAAGAATTGAAAGTTGAAATTAAATGGACCGATGGATCAATAGAATCATTTGATATTGATGAATTAAATAAAACTTACGAATTTAGACAAAAATTATAGGACAATACTACTCAATATATAGTGTTGAAAAATTATTAAGCTTTTATATATCAAACACATGACTATTTGTTCTTTATCATTATTAGCATTATTTGTTTCAGGAATTGTAATGTATCTTTTTAGGGAACCTTCTGAAGAAGAAATAAAAAAATTCAGTAACAAAACTCAAGACCGAAGTAACTGGTCAAATATGGGTTTTTAGATCATTTATTAATGCACAGTATTAAAAATATACTTAGTTTTATTCTATTTGTAATTTTTTTTTCAATTCCGATAAATTCAGCAAATTCTCAAGAAAAAAACTATTATCAAGATATCGTCAATGATTGGAATAAAATTTTTCCAGACAGAAATAGAAATGCGGCAGGTCCTAAATTTTTTAAATATATAATTGATAAAGATATCTCGTATGAAGATTTTGTAGAATATAATAAATTATATTGTGCAGTATCAGGTTCTTTAATAAGTCCAAATGCAGTACCCGAATATGTTTATTTGAGTGAAAACAATACGGGTAAGAAAATATGTGGTGAATATTATAGATGCTGCATTCCATGTTCCTGTGATTTAATGAAATATTCAAAAACAACTAAAATGAAACATAAATTTAAAGGCATAGAAAAAGAATTTTATGTGTTCACAATTGAAAATCCTTGTGGGAAAACAGATTTTCCTGAAAGGGTAAACAAAAAATATTTTTGTAATGGTAATGATTTAGATACGAAACAGGTTTCAGTAGTAGATGGAAAACTGGTCATTGGTTTATTACACAAAGCCAAAACCTGCACTCAATATAATGTTAATGCAATAGACAGGCACCAGGTGACAGGCAGATATTGTACTCTTAGAAACAATACTCCATTAGATCAGCTTCAGTCAGGCATGGGAGATATATTCATTAAACTTGCAAGATAATACCAAGATTATATATTCATCAAAATGGTATTGTATAACGAAAAAATTAAACACCTTAGTTGTTCTGATTTAAGGGTATTTTTGAAAAGATTGGTCAAAGATAAGATAGAAAAAGAATGGACCGAGGACTTCATTGATAATATGAACCTTGTAATAATCCCAAGAATGACAATAAAAAGACGCTATGAGAATAAGGGTATAGATATGTCCAGACTTATTGATAATCCTACCTACTATCAGCATGTAAAAAAGAGTGTCGACTCCCGTGGCAATCTTGAATTTAAAGATCGATAATTTTTTTTCCGATACGCCAATTTAATCCCTAGCACTGCATTCATATTTTCTGTAAGCTGTTTTAAAAAAACAAACTTAAGAGGGAAATATGAACAAATATTTTAAGATAATTGTTGTTTTATTATCTTCTCTATTTTTAAGTTTTTCAGCAAATTCAACTGAAGTAAAATTTGGACACGTAGGTAAACCTGGATCTTTATTTTCTGCATCAGTTGATCATTTTGCTAAACTTGCAAATGAGAGATTAGGCAGCAAAGGAAAAGTAACTGTTTTTGGTTCTTCGCAACTTGGTAAAGACAAACAAGGAATGCAAAAACTAAAATTAGGTACAGTTAACATGTGGTTACCTTCATCAGTAATGGCATCTATTCATGATGAGTTTGGTGTATTTGATATGCCTTTCATTATTAAAGACAGAAAACACATGAATAAAGTTGAAAGCCAAGTTTTACCAGGAATGTTTAAAAATCTGGAAGACAAAACTGGATACAAAGTTATTGCTGTTTGGGAAAATGGATTTAGACATATCACAAACAACACTAGACCAATTAACACTCCAGGTGACTTAAAAGGAATTAAATTAAGAACTCCTAAATCAAAATGGAGAGTTAAAATGTTCCAATCGTATGGTGCAAACCCAACTCCAATGTCTTTCTCAGAAGTATTTACTGCTTTGAAAACAGGAACAATGGATGGACAAGAAAACCCATATGCTCAGATTGCTAGTGCTAAATTCCAAGAAGTTCAAAAATATTTATCAATCACAGGTCACGTTTACACTCCAGCTTATGTAACAGTACATAAAGACCACTGGAGCAAACTACCTGCAGATGTACAAAGTATTTTAGAGCAAGCTGCTAAAGATACACAAAAATTTGTGTACGCTGAAGCTGCTAATCTTGAAAAATCTTTATTGGGAGTTATCAAATCAGCTGGAGTTCAAGTTAATGAAGCTGATAAAGGTGCTTTCATTAGTGCAAGTAAAGGAATATACGATCAATTCGCGTCAGAAGTACCAACTGGTGGTGCGTTAATTGATAAAGTATCGTCTTTAGCAAATTAACATAATTTGTAACAGGCCCTCTACCAGAGGGCCTGAAAAAAAAATGACATTGCAAAAATTTATAAATTCTTACGAAAAAATATTAAAACTAATACTGTTTATAATGATGGTAGCATTAGCAGTAACAGTTTTGCTTGGTGTTACCTTTCGTTTTGCTGGCAGTGCTTTAGTTTGGTATGACGAGGTTGCAGCTGTTCAACTTGCATGGATAACCTATTATGGTTCAGCTTATGCAGCTTTAAAAGGTTCTCATATAAGCGTTCCAAGTATTTTTAAAGCTTTTCCATTAGCACTTAGAAAAATTTTCTTTGTAGTGTCAAAATTAGTTGTTTATGGTTTTTTAATATTGTTGGCTTACTATGGTTATTTAGTTTTAACTCTTATAACAGGAGAGACTTTAGTTACATTAGAGTGGGTTCCCCAACCTTTTGTACAATCAGTTATTCCAATTGCATCATGTTTATTTATTTTATCTGAGACTTTAAGAATTCCTGAAGACTATAAAAATTTAGTTCTTCAAACAACAGGTGACGAGCAAACAGGAGATATTTAATGATAATTCTTACAATGTTTGCAGTCCTTCTACTTCTTTTATCTATCAATGTACCTATCGCTATTGGCCTTGCAGTAACAACAATTATTGCAATGGTATTGAAGACAGGAACAAGTTTTCTAATTGATACGGCAATCGTTATGTTTGACGGATCAATGAAGTTCCCATTGATTGCTATTCCATTATTTATCCTAGCCGGATCAATTATGAATAGTGCAGGTATTTCTAGAAGATTAATAGCTTTTGCTTCAGCGCTTGTTGGATTTATCAAGGGTGGTTTAAGTATGATTAACATTGCAACCTCTATGTTTTTTGCTGAAATTTCAGGATCTGCAGTTGCAGATGTTGCTGCATTAGGATCTATTTTAATTCCTGCGATGAAGAAAAAAGGATACCCTGGTCCTTTCGCTGCTGCAGTAACTTCATCCTCAGCGTCTTTGGCGATTATCATCCCACCTTCAATACCAATGATTGTTTACGCAGTAATGGCCCAAAGTTCAGTAGTTCAATTGTTTGTAGCGGGTATTGTTCCAGGAGTAATAGGTGGTTTCTTCTTAATGTTGGCAGCATATATTACTGCAAGACGTAAAAACTTTCCTGTTGAGGAAACATTTAATATTCCAAATGTAAAGAAAACTGCAAAAGATGCAGCATTAGCATTTTTATTACCAATTATTATCTTAGGTGGAATTTTTGGAGGAGTTGTAACTGCAACTGAAGGAGCAGGTTTAGCGGTTGTAGCATCATTAGTTATTGGATTTATTTATAAAGAAATAGATTTTAAAAGATTATACGAGTCAGCTTGTGAAGGAGCAATTCAAACAGCTTCAGTAATGTTATTGGTAGCAGCATCTGTATTACTTGGTGAATTTTTAACAATTGAACAAATTCCACAAAAAGTTGCAGAATCAATTATTGATTTTACAAATAATAAATATGCTGTCTTAGGAATACTTAATGTTTTTCTTTTAGTAATAGGTTTCTTTTTACATTCAGTTGCTGCAATAATATTAACAGTTCCAATTGTAATGCCATTAGTTAATGCGGTAGGTATTGATCCAGTTCATTTTGGTATAATTGTAACTTTAAATTTAGCAATTGGTCAACAAACACCACCAGTTGCAAGTGTTCTAGTTACGGCTTGTTCCGTTGCAAAAGCAGACATATGGGATGTAACAAGATCGAACATATCCTTTATATGTGTATTATTAGTATTGTTAATGTTAGTAACTTATGTACCAGCTATACCGATGACATTAGTTGAATTTTTTTATAGGAGCTAAATGAGCAAATTAATTAAAGTAAATAAAAAAAATAAACATTTAGTCGAAGTTGTTATTAATAGACCAGAAAAATTAAATGCAATGACTAAGCCAATGTGGATTGAGCTTGGCAAAGTTTTTAAAAAGTTATCTAAGAATAAAAATTTAAGATGTATCATTATAAGAGGACAGGGTGGTAAATCTTTTTCACCAGGAAATGATATTGGAGAATTTAAAAAACAAAGGTCTTCATCAAAATTAGCTAAATCTTATGGTAAATTTTTACACGGAACACTTGGTGCAATTTTTGATTGCCCAATACCAACAATTGCTTTGATAGAAGGAATATGTGTTGGAGGTGGATTGGAAATAGCAGGATGTTGTGACATTAGAATTTGTGGCAAAAGCTCTAGGTTTGGAGTTCCAATTAAAAGATTAGGCTTAACAATGGCTGCAAAAGAACTTGAGGTTCTTTTAAAAGTAACCAATTACACAACTGCAATGGAAATATTATTTGAAGGAAGAGTTTTTGGAGCGGATGAAGCATTTCAGAAGAGGCTAGTTAATAGAGTAGTAAATGATAAAGATGTTGAAAAAGAAGCATATAAATCAGCAGAATTAATATGTGAAGGTGCTCCAAAAGTTGCAAGGTGGCACAAACAATTTGCAAGAAACATCTTAAAAAATGGAAAAGTCACAGAAAAAATAAATAATCTTGGTTACAAATGTTACGATACCCAAGACTTTAAAATTGGATATCAATCTTTCTTAAACAAAACAAAACCAAAATTCAAAAATAAGTAATAGATGACTGCATCATTAAAAGGCATTCGTGTACTTGAGATGGCACAAATAATGGCTGGTCCGACTTGTGGACTATTATTAGCTGATCTTGGTGCAGAAGTAATTAAAATAGAAAAGACACCCGGGGGAGATGATACCAGAAATTTTTTGCCACCAGAAATTAACGGTGAGTCAGCAGCTTTTATGATGATGAATAGAAATAAGAAAGGTATCGCATTAAATTTAAAAGACAAAGATGGAATAGAGATATTTAAAACGATGGTAAAAAATTCTGATGTGGTTTTGGAGAATTTTAGAAAAGGGACATTAGAAAAACTAGGTGTTGGATATGACGTTATGTCAAAAATTAATCCTAAAATTATTTTATGTGAAATTTCTGGATACGGTAGAACGGGTCCTTACGCAGATAAAGGAGGATTTGATTTAGTTGCACAAGGCATGAGTGGATTAATGAGTATTACTGGTGAAAGTAAAGATAAACCACCCATGAAAGTCGGTGCACCTATAACAGATATAACAGCAGGTTTACTTGCGGCTAGTGGAATTTTAGCAGCATTAGTTCATAGAGAAAAAACGGGTGAAGGACAAAAAGTTGATACATCTTTATATGAAGCAGGCATTGTTCATACATACTGGCAGTCTGCTATTGCAGGTGCAACTGGAGAGTCACCTGGTCCTTTAGGTTCAGCACATCCTTTAACAGCTCCTTATCAAGCATTTAAAACAAAAGATAAATGGATAACAGTAGGTGCTTCAAATCAAAACACTTGGTTGATGTTGCTTAGAGCAATTGGTCGTGAAGACTTGCAAGAAAATGAAAAATTTTCATCAAATTTAAATAGAAAACAAAATTTAAAAGAATTAGTCGATATTCTTAACGAAGAACTAATTAAAAAAACTTCTAGTGAATGGTTAAAAATTTTTGATGATAATGGTTTACCATGTGGACCTATTAACTCTATAACAGACATGTTTAAAGATCCTCAAACAATTGAAAGAGAAATGGTTATAGAAGTAGATAATAAAAAAGCCGGTAAAAGTAGGGCTATTGGTATGCCAATTAAATTTTCAAAAAGTAAAACTGAAAAATCAAAAGGTGCTCCAAACTTAGGAGAGCATACAAAAGAACTTATGCAAATTTTTGGTTATAAAGATGACCAGATTGAAGATTTTTATAATAGAAAAGTAATTCTTTAATTAACAGTTTCAAAAATTTTAAATAATAATTCTGAGACATGCTTACCTTTTTTCTCAGATAAATCAGATATTTGATGTCTACAGCTCGTACCATTTGCAACTATAAAATCTTTTTCACTACTATTATTTATTGCAGGTATTAAAGAAAGATTAGCCATTTTTTTAGATACTTCATATGTCTTACTGTCATATCCAAATGAACCAGCCATTCCACAACAACTAGACTCTATCATTTCATTATTAATATTTAATTCTGATAAAAGATTAGTTAGACCTTTCATTCTATCCTGTGATTTTTGATGACAGTGGCCGTGGATTAATACATTTTGATCAAACTTATTAGCTTTAATATTATTGTTATTTCTTATTTGTTCTAAAATAAATTCCTCAAGTAGATAAAATTTATTTTTAATTTGTTCTTTATTATTTACATTCTTTAATGTCTGATACTCATCGTTAAATGTTAATAAACAGGATGGCTCAATACCTACAACTGGTAAATCAATGTAATTATTTTGGATAACGTAATCATTAAATCTATTTAGCTCTTCAGAGGCTTTGTCTAATTGACCGTAAGATATATAAGTTCTACCACAACAAAGGGGTCTCTTTAATTTATCTTTACCAAAACTTGGTATAATTGCTTGATAACCAAATTTATTTAATACTTTAATTGCATAAACCAAATTTTCATTTTCAAAGTTAATATTAAATGTATCTGCAAACAAAATTACTTTATTTTCTGATACTGTCTGACTGTCGTAAATCTCTCGTAATGCATTCTGGTTTTGAACTTCAGGCATAGACCTTGCTGTTGCAAAACCAAACTTTTCAACAATTGTTGAGATTAGCGGTATGTTTTTGATTTTATTAAATATAGGAGCAACAATTTTTAATAACCAAATAAGTCTTGGCATATCTGAGATAACTCTATCTTTAATCCGCATACTAAATTTTTTATAATAATGAGAAAGAAACTCAGATTTCATTTTAGCCATGTCAACCGACATAGGACATTCTCTTTGACAAGCTTTACAACTCACACATAATTCCATGGTTTCATACATTTCTTTTGATGCAAATGAACCTTCTGGAAGTTGGTTGGATAAAGCTAATCTTAAAGTATTTGCTCTACCTCGAACTAAATCTTTTTCTTCTTTAGTTACTCTGTATGATGGACACATCACACCAGAATCTAATTTTCTACAAGCACCATTGTTATTACACATCTCAACAGCATCAGAGAATTGACCCCAATTAGACCAATCGTAATGTGTATCTATATTATCTGTTTGATAACCTGACTTGTATCTCATTAAAGATCTATCGTTTGATCTAAACGGTCTAACGATTTTGCCAGGATTTAAAAGGTTTTTACTATCGAATGTATCTTTTATTTCTTCAAAAGCATTTGTGATTTTTTTACCAAACATCATTTCATGAAATTCTGATCTAACAATTCCATCACCATGTTCACCAGAATGAGAACCTTTATAATCTTTAACCATTTCAAAAGCTTCTTCAGATATAGATCTCATGTTTTGTATATCTTTGTCAGATTTCATATTTAAAACTGGTCTTACGTGAAGAGTTCCAACAGATGCATGAGCATAAAACATTCCACTTGTTCCATATTTTTTAAATATTTCTTTTAATCTAGCTGTGTAGTCAGCTAAGTGTTCTAGAGAAACCGCACAATCTTCAATGAAGGCAACTGGTTTTCTATCACCTTTCATTGACATCAAAATATTTAATCCAGCTTTTCTTATTTCAAAAACTTCTTTCTGCTCTGATAGATCTGAATAATATGAAAACTGATTTTTTTTGTTTTGGTTTAAAACTAAATATTCTAGATCCTTTATTTTTTTTTCATATACACTTTTCTCGGTATCAATAAATTCTACCATCAAAACAGCTTCAGGATTTCCTTTGATATATTTTTTTATACCCCCAGCATACATTGGGATTTCTTTCGCTAAATTTAATAAATTTTGGTCCATCAACTCAACGCAAGTTGGTTTTAATTTTACTATCTCTTTTGATAATTCCATTGCTTGATGGAAATTATCAAAGTAGCAGACACCTAAAATTTTATTCTTTGGTATTTCTGATAATTTTAATTTTATTTTATTAAATAAAGATAATGTTCCTTCAGAGCCAACAAGAAGATTTGATGAATTAAATCCTTCTGGATCAATTAGATCGATATTATATCCTCCAACTCTTCTTTGCGTTGTTGGCCAATTAGCATCAATTTCGCCTCCAACCTGTTGTCTTACATCGATAAATTTGTCTATGATTTTATAAAGTCTATCTTGGTTATTCTTAGTAGCTAAATAATTCTTATTTATCTGGTCAAAATTAAATATAGAACCATCATCCAATATTGCTTCAATAGCTAATACATTATGAACCATGTTGCCATAATATAAAGATCTTGATCCACAGGAATTGTTAGCTGACATTCCTCCAATAGTTGCTCTACTGCTTGTTGAAACGTCTACTGGAAACCAGAGATCATGAGGCTTCAAATAAGCATTTAGATGATCTAATACGACACCTGGCTGAACCCACACATATTTTTCTTCAACATTAAGTTCTAAAATTTTATTTTGATGTTTGCTGTAATCTAATACAACACTCTCTCCAACAGTCTGACCACATTGAGAACTTCCACCACCTCTAGCTAATAGAGGTACAGAATTCTTTTGTGAATACTCCATTAAACTTAAAACATCATTGGTATCTTTTGGAAGAACTACACCAAGAGGTTTAATTTGATACACAGAAGCATCAGTACTGTATCTTCCACGTGAGAATTCATCGAATAAAGTTTTTCCATCAACTTTACTACTAATTTCTTTACCAATCTTTTGTATTTGATCTGAATTAAACCGCATAAAACTTAATTAAAGGTTTATTTATTTTTGTAAACCAGTTTACCGAACTTTTTTAACGCGGCCTCTGAAATCTCTAAACCTAAACCAGGTTTTTCATTTAAATGTATCCATCCATCACTCATTTTGTGTGGATTTTCAAATAATTGAGCTTGAAGAGGATCTCTTTCATCATCAAATGACTCAACAATTCTCCCAGCTGGAGTTGATGCTACTAATGGTGCATGAATATAACAATCATGATGTGGAGCTACATCTATATGATTTAATTCACACAATGCAGAAAGTTTTTTTCCATTAGTAAATCCACCAAACATTGTGCAATCAAATTGTAAAATTTGAATTGCTTCTTCTTCAATCATGGATCTGCATCCATAAATGGTTATTTCACTTTCACCACCTGATAATGGAATTTTAGTTTGTTTTGATAAAAGTTTTAAAGTTCTTCTATCATCTTCCCACCTAACAGGCTCTTCAATCCATGTAGGATTAAATCTCTCAAATTCCTTTACACCCTCAATTGCTGTTTTTAGATCCCATGCTCTATTAACATCAATCATTAAACCTTTTTGATTTCCAATTTCATCTCTAATAATTTCTAATCTCTTAGCGTCTTCTTTGATACTAAGTCCACCAACCTTAACTTTAAAACTTTGATGACCAATATTTACTAATTTTTTAATTTCATCTCTTAGTTCTTTTTCATCCTTACCGTCTCTGTAGTAAGCACATGTAACATAAACAGGAATTTTATTTCTGTATCCACCAAATAATTTATACAATGGGATGTTTGATGCTTTTCCTATCAAATCCCAACAAGCAATATCTAAAGCTGCTGAAATTCTGATTAATGCTTCTCTGCTCCAACCTTTTTCGCTACTTGTTCGAGTATCAGTTAATTTAAAAATTTTTTCATAAATTTTTTCAGGGCAAAACGGATCTTCTCCAATAATTAGATCTTGTAAGCCATTTGAAAATGGTTTGATGATAGGAGCAATATCAGTGTAGCTTGTTGCTAAACCAAATCCTGAATGACCATCTTTAGATTTAATTTTAATCAGGAGTTCATTAGCTGTTGGTACAATGAAGTGACTAACCCAATGTGGCTTTACTTCATCTGGATTATTAAGAACATAAACTTCTAAGCTATCAATTAAATTACTACTATTTGTCATACATTATAAATTTGCTTATATATTTTCTTTAGCATATACAGCGGTATGGCAATTTCAAATAATATAAGACCTGGTCGACATTTTTTACAAATTCCAGGACCAACAAACGTTCCAGATAGAGTTCTAAGAGCTATGGATTATCCTACTATAGATCATAGAGGACCTGACTTTGCTGAATTAGGATTAAGAGTTTTAGACCGAATAAAATTAATTTTTAAAACTTCTGAACCTGTAATAATTTTTCCAGCTTCAGGAACAGGAGCTTGGGAAGCTGCGCTTGTAAACACTTTAAGTGCTGGTGATAAAATCTTGATGTTTGAAACTGGTCATTTCTCAACTCTTTGGTGGGATATTGCTCAAAAATTTAAAATTGAAGTAGACTTTGTTGAAGGTGATTGGAGAACAGGTGTTGATCCAAACATTGTTGAACAAAAATTAAAAGAAGACAAAGATAAAAAAATTAAAGCAGTTTGTGCTGTACATAATGAAACTTCTACAGGTGTTACAAGTAGAATTGGAGAAATTAGAAAAGCTATGGATAATGCGGAACATCCAGCTTTATTATTTGTTGATACGATATCTTCATTAGGTTCTATTGATTATAGGCATGAAGAGTGGAAAGTTGATGTAACTGTTGGTGGTTCACAAAAAGGATTACTATTACCACCAGGACTTTCTTTCAATGCAATAAGTTCTAAAGCTTTAGAGGCATATAAAACATCTGAATTACCAAAATCGTATTGGGATTGGGGACCGATGTTAGAAAATAATAAAAAAGGTTACTTTCCTTACACACCAGCTACAAATTTGTTTTATGGTTTAGACGAAGCAATTAACATGCTTACAGAAGAAGGTTTAGATAATGTTTTCAAAAGACACAAAAGATTTGCAGAAGCTACAAGAGTTGCAGTTAACTCGTGGGGATTAGAAATACTTTGTAAAAATCCAGAAGAATACTCAGACTCATTAACAGCTGTAATGGTTCCAGATGGTCATGACGCTGATTTTTTAAGAAAAACTATTTTAGATCATTACAATATGTCATTAGGAACAGGACTTGCAAAAGTTGCTGGAAAAATTTTTAGAATTGGTCACCTAGGTGATTTTAATGAACTGATGTTAGCTGGAACACTAGCAGGTGTTGAGATGGGTTTAATGAAATCTAAAATACCTTATAAAAAAGGTGGAATACTTAAGGCACTTGAGTATCTTTGTTAATCTTTCAAGTTACAAATCATGCTTGATTTTTGCATCATAGGATCAGGAATCTCTGGATCAACGATAGCAAACTTATTAAATAAAAAATATTCTGTTGCAGTTTACGATAAAGCGAGAGGATATGGTGGCAGAAGTTCATTTAAAAAATATAAAGATAAAATCGGATTTGATCATGGACTTCAATATATCTCTCCAAAATCTACAAAATTTAAAACGTTTACTAATCAACTTATTAAGAAAAAAGTTTTAAAAAAGTGGGGTGGTAACCATTTATTTCTGCATAAAACAGTCAAAGAAATTAAAAATCATTTAAAATTAATTGGAACAAAAGGAAATAACTCTATTAGCAAAAATTTATTAAAGAAAATTAAATGCAATTTTGAACATGAGCTTATAAATATAAAGAGATTAAATGATTATTGGCAATTAACATTCAAAAATGATGTAAAACAAAAATGTAAAAATCTTATTTTGACCTGCCCATTTCCTCAAAGTAAGAAATTAGGACAAAGATATTTAAATAAATCCTATTTAAGTCAAAAAGTTAAAATGGATGCTAATTTAACAGTTATGATTGTCACCAATAAGCTTAAACAATCTAATAGTAGTTACTTTTTTAATGATGAGATGCTCGGTTGGGCTGCATACGAGAATAGTAAGAAAAGATTTAATTATAAGTATGATTTATGGACACTTCAAAGTACTTACAAATACGGCAATAAATTCACGAAAGATTATAGAAATAAAAGAAAATACTATACAAGACAGCTTGTTAAAAAATTTGAGAAATTAACCAATTTAAAAATTAAAAAAATTCATCACTCAAGAATTCATGGCTGGATGTATTCATCTAATTCAAAGCCACTTAAACAATTATCTTTATGGAATAAGTCTTTAAAATTAGGTTTATGTGGTGATTATTTTGGAGGACCAAGATTAGAAAATGGGTGGCAAAGTGCACACGATTTACATAATAAAATACGATATGGTAAATAAATGAAAATATTATTTTCAATAGTAATTTTACTTTTTTCAACATCCATTAGCTATTCAAAAAATACAGATATTATCCATGATTTTAAAATCACATTTGATTGTAAATTAGAAAAAATAATGATCAAAAATAAAGATTTTAATTATCAAACTTTTACTGCAGACAATATTGAAGTTGATAAAAACAAAGTATTAAAAGTTGTAGCAGCACAACCAAGTAAACTTACTATTAATGGTTTATCAGAATTTATAGATACTTATTCAGAAATTAGTAAAGATGATGTTAGAATTGCTAAAAACGACACCATTTTATTTAAAAATATAGATAAAGAAAAAAAATATTCAGAATCAGTATTTTTAAATCGATCAACTGGTGAATTAATTCACGAAGTTACAAAAAATATGAATACTAAAGACAATGAAAAATATATTTCTTTCTTTGGTTGCACTAAAGAATTGTAGTAATATCTTTTTATAATAATTAATATAAGCTAATTTAGTAATATGAAATTTTTAAAAATTTTATTAATTATAATATTTATAATCATTCCATCTATATCATATGCTAAAAGTGGCAAGGGTGAGCTTAAATTATCAAAACAAATAATGGAATTTGTTATGATGTATATGTACGGCGCAGGTAGCACCAAGTTTTCTGCTGATAAAGAAACAAAAAATGATCCTTTGGTGATGGCAGTATCAACAGACGGAAGATATGCATGGTACATGTATTGCCCAGCTGAATATAGAACATATGGTTGTATGGATAATAATACTGTTTACAGAGTAAAAAAAAAATGTGAAAAAAGATCTAATGGAGTTCCTTGTTTTACATTTGCAAAAAAAAGAAAAATTACTTGGAAAAATGGTGGAAATAAAGTCAGCATAAAAAGATCTGACTTAAAAGATCCGTATTTGGTTGCTAAAAAAATACAAGATGCCGGTTTTTATGATGGTGATTTAATGGATTTGCCAGGAATAAATTACAAAACAGGTCAATTAATAGAAGATGAAAATATATCTGGAAAAAAAGATAAAAAAAATAATGTAAATTTGACCCAGAAAACAAACTCATCAAATATAGTTCAACAGATTAAAGAATTAAAAAAATTACTTGATGAGGGAGTAATAACTGAAAAAGAGTTTACTCAAGCAAAAAATAAAATATTAAACAATAACTAAATCTAATTTTTGATTGCCCATTCTTTCATTTCCCTCGTTTGTTACAAGATATGTTTCGCCTAAATTCATAGCTAGTTGATTTTCAGAGTCCATCAATATCATATGCATAAAGAATACATTTCCTGGCCGAATCTCATATGGATTTCCTGTGTATAACATTGGCCAATCCATCCAGTTCGGTGAAAAAGTTGCTCCTAATGAATAACCACATGCATTCATTCTTGAATTTTTAAAGCCATGATCATCAAAGGTTTTTGCATGAATATCAAAAACTTCTCCAATTTTATTTCCAGGTTTTAATTTATTTTCGCAATTTGTAAGAGCTTCAACACAAGCCTCATGCATTTTATGATGTTTTGGATCTGCTTTTCCTATTGGTATTGTTCTAAACATTGCTGAATGATAGTGCCTATAAGTTCCAGCCCATTCAATGGTCAACTGATCTTGATTATTAAGTATTTGTTTTTCTGCTTGATATCGACAGAGTAGGGCATTCTTTCCAGATCCAATAATAAATTCATTAGCAGGATAATCTCCACCTCCTTCAAATATAACTCTGTTCATTTCAGCTAAAATTTTAGATTCACTTACTCCTGCTTTTGCATGCTTCCAAACTTCATCTAAAGCTTTGTCAGCCAAATTTGCTGCTTTTTTTACATAATTAATTTCTTCTTTTGATTTTATTACTCTTAGTTTTGTAATTAATTCTGATTTATCTTCAATTGAGCAATAGTTTTGTAGAACTGTATTAAGTCTTAATGCATTTCTTCCTGTTAGACCGTATGCCTCATATTCAACACCAATTTTTTTTCCTTTTAAATTTAGCTCATCTAAAATTATTTTAAGTTCATCAGCAGGATTTGCTCCATCTTTATCAACCCAAATTCTGATATCACTAATATTGGATGTGTTTTGAGCTTGTCTTAGATCAGGGGCTCTGGTTAATAATATTACATTACCTCGTTGATCTAAAACTAATGCTTGAAAAAAAACATATCCGAAAGTGTCGTAACCAGTGAGCCAATACATAGACTCCTGTCTAAACATGATAAGAGCATCTACACCCTCATTTTTCATAGATTTTAGTGTCTTTTCTTTTCTATTTGAGAATTCTTCTTTACTAAAATGAAGACCCATTAACGAATGTTAACACTAACAGAACCAATTTTATCAACTGTTCCTTTGTATAATCCTTTTCCTTTAAATGGAACTACTCCCACAGTTGAGCCTGTGAAAACATAAAAATCTTTATTTAAGTTAATCTTTTCTTTCTTAACTTTATTTAAAACAAATCTTAAAGAATTTAATGGGTTAATATAAACAATGTTTGTATTACCATTTACTTTTACCCCATTCTTTTTGCTAACTAATGAAGTTTTTAAATTATTTAAGTTTAATTTTTTGAATTTTGTTTTTCTTCCAACAACAAATTTAATATTAAATCCAAAATCTCCACATATATCTCCTAAATACGTAAATTTCTTATTTCTTTGTCTAAATCCAACAATTTCAAAACAAGGCCCCATAAATTTAATAAATTTGGTGACATTTGATTTTGTAACATTTCCTTTGAAATCAAAGAAAGATTTCTTAATAAAATAATAAACTTCAACCTCTATACCTTTAGTGTGTTGGTTTATTTTTACCTTTTGACCAGATTTGACCAATCTTTTTTTAAATACTTTTGCTGTAAAAGGTTCTTTTTCTTTTAATTTTTTTAAAGCTTGAATTCCAGTTCCACCAGCCTTTATTCCAATTGTTTCGTCTTTTATTTGGTCTTCGCACAATTTTCTAAGTTTGTTAGCTAAATTAATATTTTTACAATATTTTACTGGGATAGGATTAATGACTGTATTTGTGTTGTAAGCTTTTACTAGTCTGCCAGCGATACGATTTATTTCATTTTTCATAGCCAGAATTTATTGAAGAATACTCATAGGATCAAGTCTAGTTTGAAACCAATTTATCCTAAAATCTAAATGAGGCCCTGTTGATCTTCCAGTGGATCCAACAGTTCCAATAATTTGTCCTTGTTTAACTTCATCACCAACCTTAACCATTACATTCTCAAGATGTGAATATATCGTTGAAATTCCGTGTCCGTGGTCCATTATTACAGTACCACCTGTATAATAAAGATCATCTTCTGCCATAGTCACTATTCCAGTTCCAGATGATTTAATTTTAGTTCCTTGTTTAGCCGCAATATCAATTCCATAGTGAGGCCATTTAGGTTTGCCGTTAAGAATTCTTTGGCTACCGTAAACTCCACTAATTATCCCTTTAACGGGCATAATAAATTGTTCAGTAAAGAAAGTTAAATCAGAATTTATGGCTCTTGCTTTTCCAATTCTTCCATTTTCTTCTTTAATCCTTTTATAAACAGACTCTGGTGGTGTAACTTTATTTTCAGGCAGACCATCAATTCTCTGAATATTATATTTTCTCTTAAAAACTTTTTTTATAATTTTATTTTTTTTACCATTATTTATTTCGGTAATAGCTACATCAAACTTTCGATCTCTATCAATACCAAATACAAAATATCCATCCTTAGATACTTTAACTTGTGTTTTATCTACAAATACCTTTGATCCAGCTTCTGCTTTACCTAAAATAAAATGTCCTTGTAAAAATTTACCTTGAAACTCTAAAGCATGAGAGTGTGTAGAAAATATAATTGCTAAAAAAAGCAACAATTTTTTCATTATTTTGCTGTCCAACCTCCATCAATCACAATTGATGTCCCAGTTATCATACTCGCTGCATCTGAAGCTAAAAAACATACTGCTGTAGCCACATCAGATTCTGTTGCAACTTTTCCCATGGGTATATTACTTAAAGCAAGTTGTTTAAATTTTTTATTTTTAAAGAATTTTTTAACCATTGGAGTTTCAACAAATGTAGGTGCAACTGTATTTACTCTTATATTTTTTGTTGCGAGTTCAACTCCCATTCCTTTTGTTAATCCCTCAATTCCAAATTTTGTCATATTGTAAACATTTCTACCTGACATACCAACATGCCCTAATTGTGAGGACATATTAATTATAGACCCACCTTTTTTTTTATTTTTTAACATTTTTAGGACTACTAATTGCGCAACATTGAATGCTGCTTTCATATTTAAATCTACAAGATAGTTCATACTTGTTTGTTTGATTTTCTCGAAAGGCTCAGGAATATTTGTACCTGCATTATTTACAAGTATATCGATCTTCTTAATTTTTTTTAATTTAGAAGAAAGATCTTCATAATCCATAATATCGCAAGTTATTTTAGTTAATTTTCCTTTAACTTTTTTTATATCTTTTTGAAGCTTATCAAGATCAGAAGTTGTTCTACTTACTCCAATTAACGTTGCACCAGCTTCCGCAAGAGCGATAGAGCATGCTCTACCAATACCTTTTCCCGCACCAGTAACTAAAGCAACTTTATTTTTTAAATTAATTTTTTTTAAATACATTTATAAAAATAGTTTTACGTCTGTATATATTAGCTCTATTGCAACAAATAATATTGCTAATAATCCAACCCATCCTATCCATTTATACTTTTTAATCCAGCCAGATATCAATGTAGCTGCAGTAGCCATTAAAACTATTGATAAAACTAGACCAAATATTAATAGCATATAGTGATCTCTAGCTGCTCCCGCTACACCTAAGACATTATCTAAACTCATTGTTACATCTGCTAGAATTACAGTTGTTATTGCCTTCATGAATGAACTGTTATCTACTTTTTTTACATTTTCTTCTGCATTACCATTCATTTTAATTACATCCACGTAAAGTCTGTAACATATATAAAGAAGTAATATTCCACCTATAAGTCTAAGTCCTGTGATTTGTAATAGATAAGCAGTTATTAGTGTAAATATAATTCTTAAAACTACCGCTGCTCCAATTCCCCAAAAAATAATTTTTTTTCTCTGCTCAGTTGGAAATTGAGATGCAACCATTCCAATTATAATTGCATTGTCTCCTGCTAAAACTAAATCGATAAAAACTATTTGAAAAAAAATTACTATTTGTTCGGTCATCTTCTACTATCCTCAATTATCATATCAGCTGCTTTTTCCGCAATCATTATTGTCGGTGCATTTGTATTTCCTGATGTGATATGAGGCATAACAGAGGCGTCTACAACCCTTAAATTTTCTAGTCCGTGAGCGACTAATCGATCGTTAACAACAGCATTTTCATCTTTACCCATTCTACATGTACTTACTGGATGGAAAATAGTATTCGCAAATTTTCCAGCTTCTGTTGCTAATTCTTCATTATCTGTAATATTGATTCCCGGTCTAAGCTCTTCAGGTTGATAATCTTTATAAGCTTTAGACTCCATAACAATTTTTCTTACAATCTTTAATGCTTTTCCAGCAATTTCACGATCTTCATCAGTTGATAAATAATTCATTTTTATTTTAGGTGAAATTCTGGTGTCTGGAGATTTTAATTCTATAGACCCTCTACTAGTTGGTCTTACATTTGTAATTGTTGGAGTGAACGCTGGAAATTTATGTAAAGCTGACTTTCCTAAAAGATCAGTGCTTGCTGGTGAAATATGAAATTGAAGATTTGGAGTTTCTAAATGTTCATCACTTTTAACAAAACCACAAACATAACTTGCTCCAACTGTTAAAGGTCCTTTTCTTAAGAGAAGAAACTTTAAACCAGATAACATTTTTTTAGTAAAGCTGTAGTAAATATCATTTAAAGTTTCTAAATTTTTAATTTTGTAAACAGGTCTTAGCATTAAATGATCAGTTAGATTTCTTCCAACTCCTTGATGATCTTTTAAAACATTAATATTGTTTTCTTTTAGAAGTTCTCCTGGTCCAATACCTGATGCTTGTAATATATGAGGCGAACCAATTGTACCTGCACTTAATATAATTTCTTTATTAGTCTCAACAGAAAACTCTTTTCCATCAATCCAATAATTTACTTTTTTTGCTTTTTTATTCTCAAATTCTATATTTTTAATATGCGCTTTAGTTATAATTTTTAAATTCTTTCTACTCTTAACTGGATTTAAATAACCAACAGCTGTACTACATCTAAATCCATTTTTAATTGTAAAGGGAAAATATCCCATTCCTTCATTATCGCCGTTGTTAAAATCATCAGTTCTTTTATAACCATGTTCTTCAGCAGCTTCTAAAAATAGATCAAGAACTTTAAATGTAGCTCTAATTTTCTCAACAGCGATAGGGCCTCCAGAACCATGAAACTCATTTTCCCCAAATTGAAAATCTTCAGATTTTTTAAAGTAGGGCAGAACATCATCCCATGACCAACCAACATTACCTAATTGTCTCCAATAATTATAATCATTCGATTGACCTCTAATATAGAGCATTCCATTAATAGAGGAGCTTCCACCTAATGTTTTACCTCTTGGATAAACCATTTGTCTGTTATCGCAGTTTGGTTCTTTCTCAGTATTAAAACACCAATCGGTATCTGGATTGTGCATAGTTTTAAAATAACCACCTGGAATATGGATCCATGGATTAGTGTCTTTACCACCAGCTTCAAGTAAAAGAACTTTAGTATCAGGATTTGCTGTTAATCTATTAGCTAAAACACAGCCAGCTGAACCAGCGCCAATAATTATGTAATCAAATTTATCCATATTTTTTATTAATAATTTTTAATGAATATTTAATGATTTTAAACATTTTTCTCATAAATACTTCGAAATGACGCTTGTATCTGCCTTAGATTTTTGAGAGGATCTTTACATTATAAATAAAAAGAGAGGGATATAATGAAAAAAATCGTTTCAGCGTTGTTTGCTGCGTTCTTAGTATTTGGATTTATTTCAAATGCGAATGCTGCAAAAACGTTAAAGTGTCAGACGGTTATTAGCGCTAAAGGTGATGAAGCGGTAATGTTAAAAGACTTTACTGACAACGTAACAAAACTAACAGGTGGATCTTTAAAATTTGAAATTATGCCAGCAGGAACAGTAGTTGGAGTTAAAGAAACTCTGGATGCTGTTGATAAAGGTTTGATTGATTGCGGATTTGCTTGGACACACTATTGGTCTGGAGAACATCCAGCTGCTATGTTATTTGGTTCGCCAGTAGCAGGTGGTGGTGTAGGAATTGATAACATCGCATTCTTATCATGGTTTTTATATGGTGGTGGAGAACAACTATATGACAGACTTTGGGGAGAAATGAAAAGAGACATTAAAGGTTTCATGCTTCAACCAGTTGGTCCAGAAGCTTTAGGATGGTTCCCAAGAAAAATCAAAGACATGGATGATTTCAGAACATTTAAGTTCAGAACTCCTCCAGGAATTCCAGGTCAAACTTATAAAGATATTGGAATAGCTTCAGTTGCAATGGGTGGTGGAGATATTCTTCCTGCATTGGAAGCAGGAACTATTGATGCTGCTGAGTGGTGTTGTCCTCAACCAGATAAAGTGTTTGGTATACATAAAGTATTAAAACACTACTATCTACAAGGTTTACACCAAGTAGTCGTAAATGCTGACTTTTATTTAAACAAAAGCACTTACGATAAATTCACTGACCATGAGAAATTTTCAATGAAGATGGCTGCTGATGCGTCGTTGATGAGAGCTTTAGCTTACAGAATCAACACTAATGGATTAGCTCTTAAAGATCTAACTGAAAATCATGGTGTGATACTTGAAGATACACCAGCTGATTATTTCCCAGCTTATATGGCTGCAGCGAAAGCAACTTTAGAGAAAAATGCTAAAGAAAATGCATTCTTTAAAGAAGTTTATGACTCAATGATAAGCTTTGCTAATACTGCTGTACCATTCTGGTCTGGTGCACAAACATCGAATGCTAAGCTAGGAATGGCTTATGCTAATTCGTTGAAGAAATAAATAAAGTTATTAAGCGGGCTTTTATAAGCCCGCTTTTTTTTTCTAAAATTTATATGTCGGATAATCCAAAGTTAGATATTTCAGATGAAATGATAGCCGAAAGGCGATCAGGATCTGGAAAGATGCCTGATGATATGCCAACTTGGATGGCTAAAACTATAGTTAACATAGACAAATTTAGTAAATTAATAGGAAACATAGTTTGTTGGATTACGATCCCACTAATGCTTGGGATGGTTTATGAGGTTTTAGCAAGAAAATTATTTTTAGCTCCTACAATCTGGGCTTATGATATGAGCAGATTTTTTTATGGAGCATTGTTTATGCTGGGAGCAGGATACGCTCTTTCAAAAGGTGTTCATATTAGAGCAGACTTTTTATATAGAAATTTTAAAGTTAAGACTCAAGGCAGAATAGATTTTTGGCTTTACTTATTATTTTATTTTCCAGGATTAATAGTCTTTTTGTATATGACAACAGGCTTTGTCCAAGAAAGTATAATGAGAAACGAAAGAGGGATGGATACAACATGGATGCCATATATGTGGCCCATAAAATCTTGTCTGTGGATTGGAATTGTTTTCCTTCTAATTCAAGGTGTTTCAGAACTTTTTAAAAGTTATTACGCAGCCGTCAAAGGTAAATGGCCAGGTAGTTAATGCTTTCACATTTAATAGACCCAGCAATTTTAGGTTTCATACTTATAGGTGTGATGTTGTTTGCAATATTTATAGGATTTCCAATTTCATTTACTCTTATTTTTTTAGGATTTGTTTTTGGATACTTAGGTTTTGGAAAATTAGTTTTCTATTTAATGACACTACAATTTTCTATGGTGATGACCGAACAAACTCTCGCCGCCGTCCCCTTATTTGTATTTATGGGAATAATGATGGAACAAGCAGGTTTAATGGAGAGATTATTCTCAGCTTTCCAAATGATGTTGGCAAGAGTTAGAGGCTCTTTATATTATGCAGTTTTATTTGTTTCAGTAATATTCGCAGCTGCAACTGGAATAGTTGGTGCATCAGTTACAATTCTTGGAATTATGGCAGCTAAATCAATGAACAGGTCTAATTATGATGTAAAATTAGCTGCTGGTACAATTACTGCTGGAGGAACTTTGGGTATTTTAATTCCCCCAAGTATTATGCTTGTAGTTATGGGTCCAATTATGGAAATTCCAGTAACTGATTTATTTGCTGCAGCAATAGTTCCAGGAATATTGTTGGCATGTTTGTATGCTGCATACACTACATTCAGATGTATGATGAACCCAAAGCTAGGTCCACCCATACCAGAAGAATTAAGAACAACAGATTTAAAAAAATTATGGCTAGAATTTTTTTTAGGATTAGTTCCACCTGCTGCTTTAGTATTTGCTGCATTAGGTAGTATTCTATTTGGATTTGCTACGCCAACAGAGGCTGCAGGATGTGGTGCAGGTGGTGCATTATTGCTTTCACTAGCTTACAAAAAATTAACATTAAAAAAATTACAAGACGCACTAGTTAAAACTTTAGAAATTTCTGCATTAATTATGGTTTTAGTTGCTGCTTCTAATTTCTTTGGAGCGGTGTTTGCAAGATTAGGAACTCCAATGGTTTTGACAGATTTTCTTTTATCACTTGAGATGAATAAATATTTAATCTTAGGAATAATCATGATTATGATTTTTCTTTTAGGATGGCCATTAGAGTGGGTACCTATTGTTATGATAGTTGTTCCTATTATTTTACCATTAGTTGAAGCATTAGGATTTAATCTAACTTGGTTTGCAATTCTTGTTGCTGTTAATTTGCAAACAGCCTGGCTCTCACCCCCCGTAGCGTTATCTGCTTATTTTTTAAAAGGAGTAGTTCCAAGTTGGGATTTAAAAGATATTTATCTTGGAATGATGCAGTTCATGGTATTACAGATAATTGGATTAATTATAATCATAGCGTATCCAAAAATAGTACTATGGTTGCCAACTCTCTTATATGGACAGCAGTAAATAATTGATTAATATCATATCGGTGAATCAAAGCGAAAAATTTCAACTTAGAAATTGGGAACTAGTTTCAATAAATCCTAATAATAGAGACTGGAGTTGGAAGAATTATTTTAACTTTTGGGCGATAAATATTCAGACAATAGTTGGGTTCTCTTTAATATCAGCTTTATATTTATTCTATGATCTAAATTTTTTTGTTGTCTTAACAGGATCATTACTAGCAGGATTATTAGTATTCTTTTTTGCTAATATAATTGGAAAAATTTCTCAAAGTAGTGGATTAAGTTTTCCAACAATTCTCAGACTTTCAATGGGTTTTACTGGCGCCAGATATGTAGGGATGATCAGAGGATTAGTTGGTTTGTTCATGTTTGGTGTACAAACATTTTTTATATCAAAATCACTAGGATATATTGTAAGGATAATCCTATTTAAAATAGACAATCAACTCTTACAGAATGAAATATTTCTACTATTCTTTTTTGGTTTAAATTTAATTGATTGGGTTTGTTTATTTTTAACTTTAATATTTCAATACATCCTTTTTACAAAAGGACAGAATTTTCTAAAATCATTTATTAATTTTTCAGGTCTTTCAATATATTTAGGACTATCTGTACTGCTAATTGTTATTTTATCTGAGTATTACAATGAACTCCTTAATGGAATAAAACTAAGCTTAGTCTTTAGCAATTTTGCAATTCAGTCAAATATCGCTCCAATAATTTCAATCACAGGAACTTTATTTGCTTATTTTGCTATTGTTCTTCTCACTTTTGGCGACTTTTCTAGATACTCAATGAGTTACAAAGAAATGACCAAAGGAAACTTAAGTATAATTTTAAATTTGATATTCTTTTCTTTTTTCTCAGTTTTGATCACTTTAGGTTCAGATATTATTCTTACTAGCAAAGGGTTAAATGCTTCAAGTCTACTTACTAATCCAAATGATATAGTTGGAAAATTTAATAACAATTTTCTAACTTTCTTTTGCTTGATATTTATTATCATCTCTTCGTTATCAACTAATTTGATAGCAAATTATATTCCTTCGCAAAATACATTGATAAATTTTTTCCCTAACTCATTAACTTTAAAAAAAACAGGAATTGTAATATCAATTATTGGATTAATTATTTCAACATTTTGGCTTTCAATTTTAAGCAAAGCTAATGTTCTAATATTTGTTGAAGCAGTAGCTACGACATTTGGGCCAATTTTTGGTGTATTAGTTGCAGATTATTATTTGTTTAAAAAACAACAAATTAACCACAAAGAGCTATTTTACCCTAAAGAACATACGGAATATATTTATAGCAACGGTTGGAACCTCAAAGCATTGTATGCTCTTTTAATTGGATCAATATTTTCTTTATCATCTTTGCTTAATGAAAACTTAATACAATATCAATCTTTTGGATGGATTATTGGAGCATTCGTATCTTATTTAGTATATTATTTATTGAATAATAAATAATAATGAAAGCGCTTGTCTACACTGGTGTTGAGGAGATGGAATTTAGGGAGGAAAAAGAACCTTCTGAAAAACCTGGAGAAAGTATTCTTAAAGTTCATGCATCAGGTATCTGTGGCTCAGATATGCATGCCTACCACGGAAAAGATGAGAGAAGAATTCCCCCGTTAATTTTAGGACATGAAGTTAGTGGTCAAATAATTAACGGTACGCTTAAAGATCAAATTTCAGTTCTTAATCCATTAATAACTTGTAGAAATTGTGAATACTGCAAAAGTGGAAGAGAACATTTATGTCCAGATAGAGTTCTTCTAGGAATGAATAGACCTTATGAAAGACAAGGTGCATTTGCAGAACTCATTACAGTTCCAGATCACAATATTTTCAAAGTTCCTGAAAAGCTTGATGTAAAAGAGGCTGCGGTTGCAGAACCAACAGCAGTTTCATATCATGCAGTATTATTAGCAGTAGAAGCATCAAAAAAACCATTAAATGAATGTAGAACGCTTGTTCAGGGCGGCGGAGCAATTGGGCTATTATGTGCATTAATTTTATCCAAGATCCAAGGAAATACAAATTTAACTATTTCTGATCCAAATCAAAAAAGACTTAATGCATGCTCAAAATATGTAGATGCAAAAACAGTATCACCAGATCATAAAGACATTAAAGAGAGCAGCTTTGATTTAGTTTTTGATACTGTTGGACTTGAAGTTTCACGACAACAGGCAATCAGTGTAGTAAAACCGGGTGGAATAATAGTTCATATCGGACTAACTCAGCCCGCAGGATCTTTTAATTTTAGGAAAGCAACTCTACAAGAAGTTACTTTTATTGGAACTTATTGTTATACAAACAAAGAATTTGGAGAAACTATTGATATTTTAACTAATAACAAGCTAGGCAAGATAGAGTGGATTGAGTACAGAAATCTTAAAGATGGGTGGGGAGCTTTTAAAGAAATTCATGATGGAACCTGTTCAGCCCCTAAGATAGTGCTTCTGCCTTAAATTCTTGGTTTTTTAATAGGTATTAATACCTTTTTTTCTCCAAATTTTTCAGAATTTTTTGAAATTACAGGTGCAGTTATAATTATAGACCAATAAATCATCAAACCAAAAAGAACTGTTAATTTCATATCATCTAAATAGATAACAATAATGAATTATGCATGTTGAAATAATGTCAAAATTTTGAATTTGAAAATTATTTTATCTTTTATATAGAGAGGACATGTTTAGACTTTTATTTAAATTAATTTTAGTTACAGCGTTGTTTCAAACAATATTGTATGCCGAGGAAGTAAAAGTATTTGAGTTTACAGACAAAGAATTATCAGAATTGACAGTTAGAAAAGTAAGAGGGGCAGATAATAAAACGACATATTCAGTTGGATCTAACGAGAATGGCAATTACTTAAAAGCTATTGCAGATAATGCTGCTTCTGGTCTAGGCAAGGAGATTAAAATTGATCTAAATAAAACACCTTTCATAAATATAACTTGGAAAATTGAGAAAGATATACCAGGGATAGATGAAACAACTAAAAAAGGTCATGACTTTGCAGGAAGAGTATTCGTCATTAAAAAAACTGGAGCAACACCTTTATCCAATAGAGCAATAAATTATGTTTTTTCGAGTAATCAAGAAGTTGGAAGCAACTTTCCAAGCCCATATACTAAAAAGTCCATAGATAATGTACTTGCTACTACCAAAACAAATTTAAATGAATGGGTAACTGTCAAAGCAAATGTTAAAGAAGATTTCAAAAAATTCCATAATTTAGATGTTAATGAGCTGGATGGTATAGCGATTATGTCAGATACAGATAATTCCAAGAAAAAATCAATTACTTACTATCAAAATATCTATTTTTCTTCTCAATAAATTTTATTAATATCAATTGATGAAAGTATTTAAGTATAATTTAAAAGTATACTATGAGGATACTGATTTCGGTGGAATAGTTTACCACGCAAATTATTTAAAGTACTTTGAAAGAGCAAGATCTGAGCTTATTTATTCAATAGGATATTCAAATAAAAAGTTATTAAATAAACATAATGTTTTGATAGCAGTAAAAACTTGCAATGTAGACTTTAAAAAACCAGCAAAATTTGAGGATAAAATTACTGTTTATACAAAAATTAAGTCTAATACTTTAACTACTATTACAATGTCACAAGTAATTAAAAGAAAATCAGATATTTTATGTGATGCAGAGATTAAATTGGTATCTCTAAATAATTTGGGAAAACCTGTAAAACTTCCAAAAGAACTTATTAATAAACTAAACTAGTTCTTTCACTTTTTTAAATAGTTTAGTCATTTGTTTTTCATTAATTCTTCCAGTGTTTACATTTCTTGGACTTGGATGATAACACCCCATTAACAATACATTATTAGGTAATTTAAAATATGTTCCATGACCAAATTTTACTCTTTCAGTGTAATCAAAATTTTCTCTATAAAATTTTACACAAGTATCAAAGGCGATTTTTCCTAAAGCTACAATTATTTTAAGATTTTTAAGTATTTCAAATTCAGATTTAAAATAACCAAAGCAATTTTTTAACTCTTCATTTAATGGCTTATCTCCCGGAGGGACACACTTTAAAGCTGGTGTTATGAAAGTATTTTTTATTTTCAATCCATCATTTACATGATCTGAATTGCTTTGATTGGCAATTTTTACGTTGTGTAAACATTTATATAAAAAGTCTGAGGATTTATCTCCAGTAAAGACTCGACCTGTCCTGGTTCCACCATGAGCAGCTGGTGCTAGACCAACAATCATTATTTTTCCATTTATATCTCCAAAACCTGTAACTGGTTTTCCCCAATAAGTTTGGTCCATATATTGTTTTCTTTTTTCCGTAGATATTTTTTTTCTAAACCTCACAAGTCTAGGGCATTTATTACATTTAATTATTGTTTTTTTTAATTTTTCAAATTTAACGGTCATTAAGTTTAGAGAAGCTTCTTTTTGTGTGTCCATGGACCTTTTTTTGTTTTAGGTAAAAACTTTCTAAGGTCAAAAAGGACTTTTTCAGACAATTTTCTGTAGGTGGTTAGTTTTCCTCCATATATATTCAATAAAGGTAATTTTTTTATAATTTTTAAATCAAAAACATAATCTCTTGTGACTTTTGAAGCTGTATTAAAATCTTCAATTAGAGGTCTTATCCCTGAATAAGTATCTACAATGTCCTTTGTTCTGATTTGTTTTTTTAAGTAATTATTTACTGAACGAATTAAATATGTAATTTCTTTTTTTGATATTCCTTTATTTTCTGGTGATTTAACCTCAACTTCTGTAGTTCCAATTAAAGAAAACTTCCCTTTATAAGGTATCACAAATATTATTCTTTTATCAGTATTTTGAAATGTGAATGCAACATTTTCTTTGTACAATTTTTTTGTAATAATATGACTTCCTTTAACTAATCTTATTTTTTTCTTAGATTTAATTTTTATATTTTTATTTAAGGTTTCGTTTATCCATGGTCCAGATGCATTAATTAAAATTTTTGATTTTACTTTTTCACCTTTTTCAAGACTAATAATCCATTCATTGCCAATAATTTCAGCTTTTTTAACTTTGTTATATTCTAGTATTTTAGCTTTATTTCTTTTTGCATCTTTAGCATTTAGTTTCGTTAATTTTTTATCGTCAATTTGTATATCAAAATATTGAAAACCAGTTTTGTATTTTTGCTTAAGAATATTTGAAAATTTTTTTGTAAGATCAAACGTTTTTGATTTTGGTATATTGCTTTTGCCACCTAAATTATCATACAAAAATAAACCAATTTTAATTAACCAGGCTGGTCGAATTTTATCTGCATAAGGAATTATAAAAGGAATCGGTTTGGAAATATGTCTGGCAATTTTATAAACTATTTCTCTTTCTTTCAGAGATTCTCTAACTAGTTTGAATTCATAATTTTCTAAATAACGAAGACCACCATGTACTAATTTCGTCGACCAAGATGAGGTTGCTCCTCCAATCTCACCTTTGTCAGCTAAACAAACTGATAAACCTCTACCTGCAGCATCTCTTGCAATACCTGCACCGTTTATACCGCCACCTATTATGAATAAATCAAATATTTTAGACATTTAAATTATGATTTGTTTTAAAATATACAACCTCTTTTAGAAATTTAAAATTTTTAAATGCAATTATTTACAATTTAATAATATCTTAACATTAATAAATTATTAATAAAAAATAAAATAAACTTAACAGAAGGATAGATATGAAAAAAATACTTAGTGTTTTAACAATTCTATTTACTTTCTCTTTTACATCACACAGTTATTCAAAAACAGAAATTCATTGGTGGTACGGAAACAGTGGTTTTCTTGGTGATGTAATTATTGAAATTGCAAATAGATTTAACGCTTCACAAGATCAATATACGGTCATTCCTACAGGAAAAGGAAGTTATGAAGATAACATGGCGGCAACTATTGCTGCATTTAGAGCAGGCGACCAACCACACTATTCACAGGTTTATGATGCTGGTGCTGCAATCATGGTAGCTCAAGTAAAAAATGGTGTTGTTATCGGTTTTGAAGAAATGGCTAAGAAATATGGCATTGATGTAGATGCTGACAACTATATTCCAGGCATTAAAAATTTCTATGCCGACTCTGATGGAAAAATGATTGGTGTACCTTTCAATAGTTCAACTTGTTTGATGTATGCAAACATGGACATTTTGAAAGAGGTTGGAATTGAATCTGTGCCAAAAACTTATGAAGAATTTGAGGCCATGGCTCCAAAAATCAAAGCTGCTGGATACATTCCTTTAGTTCAAAGTCATAGTCCATGGATTTGGACTGAAAATTTCTTTTCTAGACATAATTTATTAATGTTAGATGGAAATAATGGTTACGATGCTGTTCCTACAAAAACTTTATTCGCTGAAACTGATGCATTTGTCTATCATTGGAAGAAAGTTAAAGAATGGTATGATAAAGGTTTATATGGCTATAAAGGAAGAGCGTGGGGAGACAATCAAGCACCATTTATAGCAGGTGAAGCTGCATTTTGGTTTGGTTCTGCTGCATCATTTGGTGGAATGAAAGGTGTTGTTCCAAACTTTACAGTTAATCATATTCCTTACTGGGATTCAGTAACCAAAGGAAAAGAGTATCCAACTTTTATAGGTGGTGCCGCTAACTGGATCTTAAATGGTCATACTGAGGAAGAGTACAAAGGACTTGCTAAATTTATAGAATTTATGGGTTCTCCAGAAATGGATCTGTATTATCACAATATGACTGGTTACTCTGCAGTGACTAAAGGTGGTATAGAGTTAGCTGAAACTATAAATTTCTATAGAGCTTCTCCATATCATAAAGCAGTTGGTGAACAATTAAGCTTAGAAGGTTCAACTATTCCTGGTGGATATAGAGCTGGTAACTGGCCCCAAATTCGTGAAGTAATTTACGAAAATATTGAGCCAATGTTAAACGGCAAAATATCAATCGAAAAAGGATTGCAGAATATGGACAAAGGTGCAGCTAAATTGTTAAAGCAATTTGCTAAAACTTTGTAAGAATAATTAAAACAATAAGGAGGGTATTAATTTACCCTCCTTATTTATTTTTACAAAAGTATGAAAAAAGTCCAATTCAAATCTAGCTATTCACAATATCTTTTCTTAGCTCCGCAGCTAGGTATATTGTTAATTTTTTTATATTGGCCAATCATACAAACCTTTAGAGATGCATTTACAATGCAAGATGCTTTTGGATTTGGATCGAAGTTTGTATGGTTTGACAATTTTTTATTTATTTTTGATGATCCAGCTTATTTCATAGCTTTCAAATTTACTATTATTTATAGTTTTATTATTACGTTAATTACAGGCTCAATTGGATTATTACTTGCCGTTCAGGCTAATAATGTAATGCATGGTAAAAGCACTTACAAAACACTTTTAATTTGGCCTTATGCAATTGCGCCTGCGGTAGTCGGTGTAATGGCAAATTATTTTTTTAGTGAAAGATTTGGTCTTCTTTATCATTTATTTCACGAACTGTGGGGATTTAATTGGTACGAAAGTGTGTTCGACTCTTATATTTACGTAATCATAGCTGGTTCTTGGAAGCAAATCAGTGCTAATTTTATTTTCTTCTTGGCTGGACTTCAAGCTATACAAAAATCTGTAATTGAAGCATCAATGATTGACTGTAAAAATAGTTTTAGAAGATTTTGGACAATTACATTCCCATTATTAATGCCAACTACATTCTTTTTAATAATTATTAATATAACGTATGCTTTCTTTGATACATTTGGAATTATTGATACCACAACAATAGGTGCTCCTTCCGGTGAAACAAGAACTCTAGTTTATAAAGCTTACATGGATGGATTTAGAGGACTGGATTTAGGAAGTGCAGGAGCTCAATCAATAATGATGATGTTGATTGTATTAGTAATTACGATTTTTCAATTTAGATATATCGAAGGGAAAATACATTATAATTAATGACTAGATTTATCACATCAAGTTTTTCACATTTAATTTTACTCATTGGAATACTAATCATGGTAGTTCCTGTATGGATGATTTTTGCTAGCTCGACGCACACGAGTTCAATGATTAATATGAATGGTCTCCAAATGTTTTTAGGAGATAGCTTTTATGAAAATTACTTACGAGTTTTATTATATCAGGGTGGTTTTTTTAAAGAGATAACAGCATTAAAAATGTTTTTTAATAGTTTTATCATGGCTACAGGAGTTGCAATATTATCCGTTGTTACATCTTTAATGGCTGCTTACGCGTTGGTTTATTACAGAATAAAATATGCAACATTATTGTTTTGGATTATATTTATTACAATTTTAGTACCATTAGAGTTAAGAATTTTCCCTACTTATTCAGTGATGGCTGAGCTTAATCTAGTGAATTCTTACTTTGGATTAATAGTTCCTATTTCAGCATCAGCTATAGCAACATTATTCTTTCGACAATTTTATAAAACCGTTCCAGATGAATTACTTGAATCCGCAAAACTTGATGGAGCAAATACCTGGAGATTTTTTGTTGATTTTTTAATTCCTTTGTCAAAAACAATGATTGTAGCGATGTTAATATTTATGTTTGTTTTTGGCTACAATCAGTATCTATGGCCATTATTGGTAACAACTTCAGAACAATATTGGACAGTGGTTATGGGATTAAAAATGATGTCGGGTTCAATTGTTCATCGTTTTGCTTTCGTGATGATGTCTATGGTGCCACCAATTTTAATTATAATTGTGTTGCAGAAATATTTTATTAAGGGGGTTTTTCAAGATAAATGAAAATTAAACCACTTCAAATAATTGCTCATATTATTTTAATACTAGGAGTCTTATTAATGGTAGTTCCTATTTGGATATCTTTTGCAAGTTCTTCGCATGACTCTGTAACTATATTAACCGAAGGTATGAAGTTTCATATAGGTGATCAGCTAGCAAGAAATTATAACGAAGTTTTAAATGAAAAAGGTGGTTGGTCAGAAGAAGTGACTGCTGCAAAAATGTTTATTAATAGTTTTATAATGGCATTAGGAATTGCAACACTTAAGGTAGTTATTTCAGCAATGTCAGCATATGCTTTGGTTTATTATAGATTTAAATTAGCTGTACCAATTTTTTGGTTAATCTTTATTACTCTACTTGTTCCTTTGGAGGTAAGGATTTTTCCAAGCTATAAAATTGTATCTGATTTAGGTTTAACAAATTCATATACAGGCCTTATCCTTCCATTAGTTGCTTCAGCTACAGCAACATTTTTCTTCAGACAATTTTATAAAACAATTCCAGATGAACTCTTGGAGTCAGCAAAATTAGACGGAGCAAATGCTTGGAGTTTTTTCATAGATTTCTTGGTTCCATTATCTAAAACCATGATAGCAGCAATGTTTATCTTTATGTTTGTATATGGATACAGCCAATATTTATGGCCACTAATAATGACAACTGCAGAAGAATACTGGACTGTTGTAATGGGAATGAAGATTATTTACACAGAAAGCTATGAAGGAGTTGCTCTGCCAAGAACTGCAGAAAGATTTGCGTATATCATTTTGTCAATGATCCCACCAGTTTTAGTGGTAGTATTTTTACAAAAATGGTTCATAAAAGGATTAATTCAAACGGAGAAATAAATGAGCTTTTTAGATTTAAAAAATGTGACTAAGATTTACCCAAATGGAACTAAGGCTATTCATGAAACTTCATTAAGTGTTGATGAAGGTGAGTTTATGGTTTTTGTAGGACCTAGTGGATGTGGAAAATCAACTTTATTAAGAATGGTTGCAGGCTTAGAGGATATTACAGAGGGTGATATTAATCTTGATGGAAAATTAATTAATGAGGTAGATCCGTCTGAAAGAGATGTAGCAATGGTGTTTCAGAACTATGCATTATACCCACATATGAATGTTTATAATAACTTGGCTTATGGTCTAAAAAACAGAGGAATTGACAAAGAAACAATTGAGCAAAAAGTAAATGATGCAGCTAAGCTGCTACAAATTTCAGATTATTTACAGAGAAAACCTTCAATGTTATCCGGAGGTCAAAGACAAAGAGTTGCAATGGGTAGAGCAATTGTTAGAAATCCTAAAATATTCTTATTTGATGAACCTCTTTCAAACTTAGATGCAAAATTAAGAATTCAGATGAGACTTGAAATCAAAAAACTTCAGCAGAAAGTTGGAGTAACAAGCATATTTGTTACGCATGATCAAGTAGAGG
>CABZPQ010000005.1:0-80289 GCA_902527605.1 uncultured Pelagibacteraceae bacterium
AAATAAGATTAAAAAAAACTTATTTTATAAGAAATTATTTTTATAACCAAAAACTATACAATTTAATTTTAGATTATTTTAAAAATTAATAAAAATTTATAACTTCAGATTTCCAACTACATTTTTCGTTGATAAAAACAAAATTTTCTCCGTTAATGAATGTCTTGAATTTTAAATTATTTTTTGAAAATGATTGAAATATTTTATTTGTGGCAAACGGGCTGTCATTATCTGGACATTCAATAATAATCATATTTACACTCTTAATCCATTCAGCTGCACTATCATCAAATATAACACTCTCTGATCCTTCAATATCAATTTTAAGAATATCAATTTTATTAATTTTATGATCATCTATTATATTTTTGATAGTTGTTGTCGGAACTACATCTGATAAACCATTTTTTTTACTTATCTTAAAAGTTTGAGAGCTTGTCTCAAAATAATTATTTTCAATACTTACTTTATCTACTTTATTCCAAATGGCTTTATTAATTGAAATAATGTTTTTTTTATTTTCAATGTTTTTTAGAAGAACTTTGTAATTATTTAACTCTGGCTCAACACATATAATTTTAGAATTTGGAAATAATTTATTAAATCTTAAAGTTTCAACACCAATATTTGCACCGATATCTAAAATAATTTTTGGTTCTTCTCCAAAAGTATTAATGTTTATTTGTTGATTGTAAAAATGACCAACAACACCATAATCTATTTTGCTTCTCCAATAGATATCTCCAAATTTCTTAGTTTTTAGACAAGATATTTCATCACTCGGAAAGAACTTTAAAAATAAAATTTTGATAGTGTTTATGAGACCCAAGTTATGGATTGATATAGTATATCTTGTAAGTGGTGTTAAAATATTTATTAAAAATTTCATAATATATTTATTTGATGAACAAATAGTGATCGTTATAAAAAAATAATGCTTTAAATTTATTTTTTTTATAATAATTTTTTAATTCTTCATCAATTAAATTTTGACAATATGAATTTTTTATTAACAAATAATATTTTTCCTCATTCTTTAACAAATTTTTGCAATCGTGCTCGGCTATTACTCTGTTTTCAATTTTTGGCAGATATCTAAAATCCATTTGATCAGGAATGGATAAAATTTTATAATTGTTTTTACCAACATAGTGATAAATTAATGTGTTAAGAACTTTGTCACCTCTTTCATTTTTTTTATTAAGGTTTGAAGAAATTAATCTTTCGGTATTTCTATAATTATTCAATATTAATAGAATTAAAATTACTAAAATAAAACCAAAAAAATTAAAGAAGTAAATTGGATATTTTAAATTATAAATTTTAAATTTGTTTACAAGTTCGTAAATTCCAAAAGAAATGTTGATAGCCAGAAATGGAATAATTAATGAAATATGTCTATTATCGTAACCAAAGTAAAAATAATATAGGGTAAAAAATGGCAAAGAAACAATTAAAAATAATTTCAATGAGTGTTTATTAATTAAACTTAGAAAAATTAAGGTTAGGAAAGGTATCCACATAAAACCAAAAATGTTTTCAAGTTTATCTAAAAGTGAACCTTGATTTAACGATATTATGAAACCTAAGTTACTTGTTTGAGTTTTTAGAAATAAAATATTATATGCCTTAATACTAATCCAAATAAAAGGGCCAAATATAGGTATAATAATAAAAATAGTATTTTTTATGATTTTTCTGAAATTTTTTGTGTTTATAAAAAAAAATAAGTAGAATATTGGAAAAATAAAACAAATAAAAAAACCAGTTTGTTTAAGAATTGGACTTGAAATAACTATTAATCCAGAAATTAAATACTCAAAATAACTTAATTTATTTTTAAAAGTATAAAATAAGTAAAAGATAAAAGCTGTAGAACTTGATGTTAAGAACAGTATAGGTTCATTTAACCCTATATACATTCCATAATTTCTAAAAATATAAACAAAAACAAATAAAGTGATTAGAAGAGATATTTTAATGTAGTTTTGAAATTTGTTAGCTAAAATTGAAGTTCTATAAAAAATAAAAAAGATCCAAATTGGATATATTACTAATATTGCTCTGGTAAAAAATTCTACATCAGTGTTATTTATAAATTTATAAACTACCGACATTAGAATAGAAATCCCAGGAGTATAAAATCCAAAGTCTAGAGGATTGCTATTAAACCAAGAAATACTCCAAGGATTGAAGCTGCGTATTGCATCACCAATATGAATTACTTCACCTAAAGTTTTGAGCCCAAAATAACAAATAATTCCAAAAAAAAATAAATTTACTAAATCTATTGAATTAAATTTAAAATCTATATTTTTTTTTAGTTTTATAAAGTTTTCTAAATGCAAAACTGAAGGTCTAAAGTATGTACTTCTATACAAATTTAAAAATATAATTATTACCTCTAGCCCTACTAATATTAAAAAACTAATTTGATAATAAATTTTAAAAATAACAAGCAATGAGACTATGATGGTATTTAGTGTTATACTTAGTGGTAGTGATAATATTATACAGTCAATCAACTTTAATTTTCGACTGAACGATAATAAAGTAAGACCTGGTAAAAACCAAACTTGTAAAATTCCTAATATTCCTAATAGAAACATGTTAATTCATAATCTCTACATTACTCTTACATAAATTAAAGATCTTTATTTAGTATTTAAATAATCTTTTATTTGCAGCTTTAATCCTTCCTCTATTTTTATTGGATTAAAGTTAAAATCTTTAGTTGCTTCATCGAAACTAAATATTTTATCTTCACCTTGTCTTCTGACTTGTGATGAATTTATTGGGAATTTTCCAAAAAATAAAATATTTAAAATTTTAACCAATATAGCGCTAATATTTATTGGCAATCTTATAAATATAATTTTTTTCTTTAATGCAGATTCAATAATTTTCAAAATTTTTAAATATTCAATGGAATTTTTTCCGGCTAAATTATAAGACTTGTTAAATGTAACATTTTTATTTTTAATAACATTAAAATAAGATTTGGATAAATCATTTACATATACTGGTTGTAATAAATTTTTCCCATTTCCAAATATTGGAAAAATCTTAAATTTATCTAAGTATTTAATTAGCCTAGAAATATTAATATCTCTTTTATTACCATAAATCATTGTGGGACGTAGTATTGTTAAATTTTTATTTTTTTTTAAAAGATCTTTCTCAATATTAATTCTATTTAAAATAAACTTTGATTTATTTTTTGAGAAGATCATTGTTGAGTGAACTAAAATAAACCATTTAACTTTATGTTTTGATCCGATTTCAACAATTTTTGGACTATTTTCCATATTAGCTAAATTTAATACAGTATCAATGTTATCGAAACATTTTTCCAAAAAGCTAGTTTCTTTGATATCTCCATTTAATATTTTAAAATTCAATTTAAATTGATTGAAATAATTATTTTTATTTTTATCTCTTGATACAACAGTAATTTCTCCTTCAAATTTTTCTTTTTCTAATATTTTTAAAAAATAGTTCGCTGTATTTCCCCTAGCCCCAAAAATTATAAGTTTTTCGAAATTTTGAAGTAACATTTATATTAAAAATTTTTTTTTAATTTTCTTTGCAAAATCAAAATAAATATTAGATATTTCATGCTCTGGATTGCTCTCAACTATTGGTCGTCCTAAGTCACCTTGCTTTCCAACTTCTGGATCAATTGGTATTTCTCCCAAAAAATCTTTTTTAAATTCCTCTGCAGTCTTTTTTACGCCACCCTCACCAAATATTGCATATTTTTTTCCATCATCTCCAATGAAATGACTCATATTATCTATAAGTCCTAATATTTTTACTTTAAGTTTATCAAACATCCTTATTCCACGTTTTACATCCTGTAAGGCTATTTCTTGTGGTGTAGATATAATAATTACTCCATCCATGTTAATTTCTTGAGCAAAAGTCAATTGTGTATCTCCTGTTCCTGGTGGCATATCAACAATTAAAAAATCTAAATTTTTCCACAAAACTTTTTGTGTAAAAGTTTTTATCGCGGAAATTACCATTGGACCCCGCCAAATCATTGGTGTTTGCTCCTCTGTTAAAAATCCTATGGACATACATTGAATTCCATATTTTAAAATTGGCTTTAAATTTTGCCCATCACTTTCAGGTTTTTCATTTATTGAGAATAATTTTGGAAGCGATGGTCCATATATATCTGCATCAAGTAAACCGACATTTAAGCCCATTTTTTTTAACGCTAAAGCAAGATTTGAGGCAAATGTTGACTTTCCAACACCCCCTTTTGCACTTGAGATTGCAATTGTAAACTTTGTTCCAATAATTGGGTTCCTTCTAAAGGTTTTTGGCTCAGTTTTTGCCTTTGTTGTGTCACTTAAACCTACTTTTTTATTGTCCATAATTTACCATTACCTTGTTTTTACTAATAAAGACACTATATAGAGTGACGTATTATGAGTGATTTTAGAAATCAAAGTCCATGGGGAACGCCTCCAGGTGGAGGTGGTAGTGGAAATGGTGGATTTAGAAAAGGTCCTACTCCTCCAAATATTGATGAAGTTATAAGCAAACTACAATCAATAATAAATAGATTTTTAGGTGGCGGTAAAGGCGGTGCTAAGCCAATAATAATTGGTCTTATAATTCTACTAGTTGTTTGGACTTTAAGTGGTCTTTATAGAGTTTTACCAGATGAACAAGGCGTTGTATTAAGATTTGGAAAATTTGTTAAAACTACTCAACCTGGATTAAATTATCATCTTCCTTTTCCAATTGAAAATGTACTAACTCCCAAGGTTACAAAAGTTAATAGAATGGATATCGGATTTAGGTCTGAAAGAGATAGCGGATTTTCCTCAGGTGGGGTTGCAGATGTTCCAGAAGAAAGTTTAATGTTAACAGGTGATGAAAACATAGTTAACATAGATTTTTCAGTATTTTGGGTAATCAAAGATGCTGGTAATTTTTTATTCAAAATTCAAGATCCAGAAGGAACAGTTAAAGCAGCTGCTGAAACAGCAATGAGAGAGGTTATTGCACGATCTGATATTCAACCAATTCTGACTGAAGGTAGATCTATTATAGAAGCTGATACTCAAGAAATAATTCAAGAAATTTTAGATGAATACACAAGTGGAATTCAAATTACTCAAGTTCAAACTCAAAAAGCCGATCCACCAGATCAAGTTATCGATGCATTCAGAGATGTCCAAGCTGCAAGAGCAGATATGGAAAGATCTAAAAACGAAGCAGAAGCATATGCTAACGATGTGATACCAAGAGCACGAGGAGAGGCAGCAAAAATTCTCCAAGCAGCAGAAGCTTATAAAAAAGAAGTTGTTGCTAAAGCAGAAGGAGAAGCAAGTAGATTTTTATCAATATATAATGAGTATGCAAAAGCCAAAAAAGTAACTCAAGAAAGGATGTATCTTGAGACAATGGAAGAAGTATTAGCTGATATTAATAAAATAATAATCGACAAAAATTCAGGCGAAGGTGTAGTACCATATCTGCCATTACAAGAATTAAAGACAGGAACTAATTAAAATGAAAGCTGGAAAATTTTTACTACCAATAATCATACTAATTATTGCAACAATTTACTTTTCAGTTTTTATTGTCAAAGAGGTTAATCAAGCAATTGTTCTTCAATTTGGTGATCCCAAAAGAATTATATCAAAACCTGGAATTAATTTTAAAATTCCATTCATACAAAACGTTGTATTTTTAGATAAAAGAATTTTAAATCTTGATACACCACCGGAAGAAGTAATTGCTTCAGATCAAAAAAGACTTATCGTCGATGCTTTTGCAAGATTTCAAATAATTGATCCTCTTAAATTTTATATATCTGTTGGAAATGAAAGAGTTGCAAGATCAAGATTAGCTACAATTATAAATTCTAGAATAAGAAACGTGCTTGGTCAGCAAGAACTACAAACACTTTTGTCAGAAGATAGAACAAAACAAATGTCGTTAATTCAAGAAGGAGTAAATAATGAAGCAGAAAATTTTGGTATTAGTATTGTTGATGTAAGAATTAAAAGAGCAGATCTTCCTCAAGCAAACAGTGATGCAATTTTTAGAAGAATGCAAACTGAAAGAGAAAGAGAAGCAAAAGAATTTAGAGCCAAAGGTGCAGAAATGGCAGTAACAATTACCTCAACTGCTGATAAAGAAGTTACCGTTATACTTGCAGACGCACAAAAAAAATCTGAGATTATGAAAGGAGAAGGTGATGGTTTGAAAAACAAGATTTTTGCTGATGCCTTCGGACAAGATCCTGAATTTTTCGCATTCTATAGAGCTATGCAGGCATACCAAAAAGCTTTAATTGGAGGCGAAACTTCAATGATACTTTCACCAGATAGTGAATTTTTTAAATTTTTCGGAAATATA
The DNA here is from genome assembly GCA_902527605.1 of uncultured Pelagibacteraceae bacterium. GTDB lineage: Bacteria > Pseudomonadota > Alphaproteobacteria > Pelagibacterales > Pelagibacteraceae > Pelagibacter. The sequence goes on from CABZPQ010000005.1 coordinate 6,385, forward strand.
GATCAAAAAGTAGAGTAACTTTAATGAGAGAATTGATCATCGCTTTTGGTCTATTCCTTTTTATTGAAGGTATTCTTTACGCCATATTTCCATCAAAAATGAAAAATATGATAATGAAATTAAAGGAAGCCACTGACAATCAACTAAGAACTGGTGGATTAGTATTTGCAGTGATTGGTTTTTTTATTATTTGGTACTTAAAAAGATGAGATTCATAAAGATATTATTATTAGTATTATTTTCAATTAATATTCAAAATACTACTAACGCAGCGAATATGCCTGCATCTTTTGCAGATCTAGCTGAAAAATTAATGCCGTCAGTAGTAAATATCTCGACTACAACAACAGTAACAACAAGGTCAAACCCATTTCCATTTGAATTTCCCCCAGGGTCTCCTTTTGAGGATATGTTTAAAGATTATGGAACTCCTCAAAAGAGACAGACAAGTGCACTAGGATCAGGGTTTATTATCGATGAAAAAGGAATTGTTATAACAAACAACCATGTAATACAAGGCGCAGAAGACGTTTTTGTCAGAGTTAATGGTGAAAAAAATATAAAGGCAAAAGTAATTGGAGCTGATCCTGGTATGGATTTGGCAGTTCTTCAAATAGAGTCAGATCAGAAATTTACCCCAGTTAAATTTGGAGACTCTGATACTGCAAGAATTGGTGATTGGGTTATTGCAATTGGGAATCCATTTGGCTTAGGTGGAACGGTTACTGCAGGAATAATCTCTGCAAGAAATAGAAGCATTGGTCTTTCTAGATATGAAGACTACATTCAAACTGATGCGTCTATAAACCAAGGTAATTCTGGAGGTCCATTGTTTAACATGGATGGTGATGTGGTTGGAATTAATACCGCAATATTAGGTCAATCAGGTTCAATTGGAATTGGTTTTGCAATTCCCTCTAATAGTGCTCAAAAAGTAATTAATCAATTAATTGAATTTGGTGAAACTAAAAGAGGATGGCTAGGTGTAAGAATTCAAACTGTTACAAAAGACATTGCGGATGTTGAAAAATTAGATGAACCAAGAGGAGCACTTGTTGCTAGTGTAGCAGAAAATAGTCCATCAGATAAAGGAGGAATTAAAGCTGGAGACATAATTTTAGAATTTGATGGTAAAAAAATTAATGAAATGAGTGAGCTTCCAAGAATAGTGGCTGAAACTGAAGTTGGAAAAAAAGTAAAACTAAAAGTTTGGAGAAATAAACGTGAAATAACTAAAGAAATTATACTTGGAAGACTAGAAACATCTGAAGACTTTAAATCGCAAGGTTTAGTAACAGAAAAACCTAAGGAAGATGCAATAGATGGTTTGAAAATAAAAGTGAGATTGTTAAATAAAGATGATATTAGAGAAAGAAATTTACCAAAAAATACAACAGGATTAGTTATCACAGAAATCGATAAAGATAGCCCAGTTAACTATCTTCAAGTAAATAATATTATTGTTGAAGCACAAAAGAAAAAGATCAACACCATTGGTGATCTAGATAACATTGTAAAACTATCTCTAAAAAGTAATGATAAGAGTCTACTTATCGCAATTTATAATAACAATAACCAAAGAAGATACATTGGTGTTAAACTAAATTAATGGACCTTAAGTCCAAAATAATTCTTATTTCAGGACCAACAGCATCTGGAAAATCAAAATTTGCTATTCAGCTTGCAAAAAAAATAAATGGAGAAGTTATAAATGCAGATAGTATGCAAATATTTAAAGAATTAAAAATTCTTACAGCTAGACCACCGCAAAATGATTTAAAAAATATAAAACATCATTTATATGGATTTAAAAGTGTAAAGGATAATTATTCCACAGGAAATTGGCTTAAGGATGCTAAGAAAAAAATTAATAATGTTAAAAAAAAGAAAAAGATTCCAATTCTTGTTGGTGGTACAGGTTTATATTTTAAAGCACTTGTCGATGGTATTGTTAAAATTCCCAATATTCCACTCACTATTCGAAATAGAATAAGAAAAAGACAGTCAAAAATAGGACAAATTAAATTTTATTCTGAACTTATTAAGCTAGACCCACTTTGCAAAAAAAAAATTAACAAAAATGATTCTCAAAGATCAATAAGAGCTTATGAAGTAAAAAAGTTTACAAATAAATCTTTGTTTGATTGGTATAGTGAGACATACTCTGATTTTAATCAGGACAGCTTTATAAAGTTACTTATCGATTATCCTAGAGAGAAGTTAATAGAAAGAATTACTATAAGAACAAATGAAATGTTAAGAGATGGGGCAATAAAAGAGGCTAAAATGTTTTATAAATTAAGAGTAAAGAAAGATTTATCATCTAATAAAGTTATTGGTCTAAGTGAGGTTAAAGATTATCTAGAAAAAAGAATAAACCTTAATGAACTTAAAGAAAAAATATCAATAAAAACAAGGCAATATGCTAAGAGACAGTCTACATGGGCAAGAGGACAAATGTCTGATTGGCAAAAAATAAAATTTGATAGAGTTAAATCATTTATAAAAAAATTTCCCAAACCTGCATAGATTGCTTGACCTATTAGCACAACTTCAGCTAGATTGTCTGAATGTCGAAATTATACTCTGGAGCTGAAATAGTATTTAAGTGTATGGAGGACCAAAATGTTGATCATATTTTTGGTTATCCAGGCGGCGCAGTGCTTCCAATTTATGACGAATTACAAAATTTTAAATCAATTAAACATGTTTTAGTTAGACATGAACAAGGCGCAGGCCATGCAGCAGAAGGATATGCAAGGTCATCAGGTAAACCAGGTGTTATTTTAGTTACATCGGGACCAGGCGCAACAAATGTAGTTACAGCTTTGACTGATGCGTATATGGATTCTATTCCATTAGTTTGTATCTCTGGACAAGTTCCAACTCACTTAATTGGTACAGATGCATTTCAAGAATGTGACACAACTGGAATAACCAGACCTTGCACTAAACATAATTGGTTAGTCAAAGATATAAATGATTTAGCTGAAACAATACATAAAGCATTTGAAGTAGCTACAACGGGCAGACCTGGACCAGTTTTAGTCGATATACCAAAAGATATTCAATTTCAAAAAACAAAATATAAAAAACCAAAAAAAGAAAAAAAACTTAATGGTAAATCTCACAATTATTTTAATCAAAATAGTATTAATCAGTTAATTGATTTAATGAGTAAATCTTCAAAACCTATCTTTTATACTGGCGGTGGAGTGATTAATTCTGGACCGAAGGCTAGTGAACTTTTAAGAGAACTTGTTTATGCAACAGGCTTTCCTATCACATCAACTTTACAAGGATTGGGATCTTTTCCAGGTGATGATAATCAATTTTTGGGAATGTTGGGTATGCATGGAACCTATGAAGCAAATAATGCAATGCACGATTGTGATTTAATGATTAATATTGGGGCACGTTTTGATGATAGGATAACAGGAAAAATAGATGAATTTTCACCAAATTCAAAAAAAGTTCACATTGATATAGATCCATCATCTATTAATAAAAATGTTAAAGTTGATTTAGCTATTGTGGGAGATGTAAAAACTGTTCTTTCATCTACTTTGAAAAGTTTAAAACAAAAAAAATCAAAATTTTTAAAATCAAATAAACAAAAGACTTCCAAGTGGTGGGAAAAAATTCAAAAATGGAGGTCGGTTAGATCTTTAGATTATATTGGAAGTGAAGAGACTATAAAACCTCAGTATGCTATTGAAAGATTATATGAATTAACTAAAGATAAAGATTCCTATATTACAACTGAGGTAGGACAGCATCAGATGTGGGCTGCACAACATTATAAATTTAACAAACCAAATCGTTGGATGACATCTGGTGGTTTAGGTACAATGGGATATGGTTTACCAGCTGCAGTGGGTGTACAAGTTGCTCATCCAAAAAAATTAGTCATTGATATCGCAGGAGAAGCTTCAGTATTAATGACAATACAAGAAATGTCTACAGCTGTACAATACAACCTTCCGATTAAAATATTTATATTGAATAATCAATACATGGGCATGGTTAGACAATGGCAAGAACTTTTACATGATAAAAACTATTCTGAAAGTTATACTGCCGCTCTACCAGATTTTGTTAAATTAGCAGAAGCATATAACTGTGTTGGTATAAGAGCAAAAACACCAGAAGAGTTAGACGATAAGATTATTGAAATGTTGAATACAGATAGACCTGTAATATTTGATTGTATGGTTGATAAAGTAGAAAATTGTTTTCCAATGATACCATCAGGAAAGCCTCATAATCAGATGATTTTAGGACCTAAAGATCAAGAAAATAAAAAGATTACTGGCAAAGGTAAGTCCTTAGTTTAATGCCTAATTCAAAATCAGCGTATAGTTTTTCAAATAAAAAAGAAAAATTTGATACACATATTATAGTCGTTTGGGTCGACAATGAAGCTGGTGTATTAGCTAGAGTAGTCGGTCTATTTTCTGGTAGAGGTTATAATATTGAATCTTTGGCAGTTGCCCAAGTTGATGAAAAGCTAAAGATATCAAGGATAACAATTGTAACTACAGGAACACCACAAGTCGTTAATCAAATTAAACTTCAATTAAGAAAACTTGTTCCTGTTCATAAGGTTGCAGATTTTAAAAGAGAAGACAAAGCAGTTATTTTTAAGGAGATGGCGTTATTTAAAATCGTTGGTCCAAATAATAAATTAGAGGGTGCATTGAAAGCTTGTAAAAAATATAATCCTGTATTACTAGACAAAACAAAAAAATCGAATGTTATTCAAATAACAGCCTTAAGACGAGAAATAGACAAAATGTCAAAGGATTTAAAAAAATTTGGATTGGTGAGTGTTTCAAGAACAGGAGCTGTAGCTATGACAAGAGGTGCAGATATATTTAAATAATTAATTAGGAGAAAAAAAATGAAAATGTTTTACGAAAAAGATACAGATGCAAATTTAATAAAGGATAAAAAAATTGCAATCTTTGGATATGGTAGCCAAGGACACGCTCACGCTTTAAATTTAAAAGATAGTGGAGTAAAAGAAGTTGTTGTAGCTCTTCGAGAAGGATCATCAAGTATTGAAAAAGCTGAATCTAAAGGATTAAAAGTTATGAACCTTTCGGATGCTGCTGAATGGGCTGATGTTGTGATGATTTTAACTCCAGATGAATTACAAGCTACTATTTATAAAAATCATATTGAGCAACGTGTGAAAGAAGGAACATCCATCGCTTTTGCTCATGGATTAAATGTTCATTATGATTTGATAAAAGCTAGAAAAGATTTAGATGTATTTATGGTAGCACCAAAAGGACCAGGTCACTTAGTTAGAAGTGAATATGAAAAAGGTGGAGGAGTTCCATGTTTATTTGCTGTTCATCAAAACGGATCAGGAAAAGCTAGAGACTTAGCAATGTCATATGCATCTGCCATTGGCGGCGGTAGATCAGGTATAATTGAGACAACATTTAAAGACGAAGTAGAGACAGATTTATTTGGTGAGCAAACAGTTTTATGTGGAGGTCTTGTTGAATTAATTAAAAATGGATATGAAACTTTAGTTGAAGCAGGATACGAACCTGAAATGGCATATTTTGAAACTGTTCATGAAGTTAAACTTATTGTGGATTTAATTTACGAAGGTGGAATAGCAAATATGAATTATTCTATATCTAATACTGCTGAATATGGAGAATACGAGTCTGGCCCAAGGATCATAAACAAAGAAGAAACAAAAAAAAGAATGAAAGAAGTTTTAGCTGATATCCAGTCTGGTAAATTTACCAAACAATGGATGGATGAATGTAAAAATGGTCAGAAAAATTTCTTAGCGACAAGAGCAAAACTAGCAGAGCATCCAGTTGAAAAAGTCGGTGCTACTTTAAGGGAAATGATGCCTTGGATTGCTAAGAAGAAGCTTGTCGATAGTGATAAGAAATAACTTCATGTCAAAATTGGCCTAATTCTCCAAATTATTTTGCAATCTGAGCGAGAGCATGTATTATGCTCGAGCTAAAAAATACAATGTCAGATAAAGAAAAATTATACATATTTGATACGACTATGCGTGATGGTGAACAATCACCGGGCGCATCTATGAGTGTTGAGGAAAAAATTCAGATTTCAAGAGTATTTGATGAAATGGGAATAGATATTGTTGAAGCGGGTTTTCCAATAGCATCACCAGGAGATTTTGAGGCAGTCTCTGAAATAAGTAAAATAATGAAAAACTCAATTCCATGTGGTCTCTCAAGGGCATTAAAAAAAGATATTGATGCGTGTCACGAGTCGTTGAAACATGCTCCAAGATTTAGAATCCATACTTTTATTTCTACAAGTCCATTACATATGAAACACAAACTTGAAATGACAGACGAGCAGGTTCTAGATGCAATTAAAGAAAGCGTTACTTATGCAAGAAACTTTACTGATGATGTTGAATGGTCATGTGAAGATGGAACAAGAACTGATATGGATTTTATGTGTAAAACAGTTGAACTTGCAATTAATTGTGGAGCTAAAACTATAAATATTCCAGATACAGTTGGATATTCTATTCCAGAAGAATTTGCAAAAACAATTAAACATTTAAAGAATAATGTTCCTAATATTGATAAAGCAATATTATCTGCACACTGTCACAATGATCTTGGCTTAGCAGTAGCAAATGCATTGGCTGGTGTCTCAGAAGGTGTAAGACAAATAGAGTGTACAATTAATGGAATAGGTGAAAGAGCAGGTAATGCTGCATTAGAAGAAGTAGTTATGGCAATTAAAACTAGAAATGATTTGATGCCTTACAATACAGGCATTAAAACAGAATTAATAAGTAAAGCCTCTAAAATAGTTTCAAATGCAACTGGTTTTCCAGTTCAATTTAATAAAGCAATAGTTGGAAAAAACGCTTTTGCTCATGAGTCAGGAATTCATCAAGATGGAATGTTAAAGAATAGAGAAACTTATGAAATTATGACTCCAGAAAGTGTAGGCGTTAAAAAAACCTCACTTGTTATGGGTAAACATTCAGGACGACATGCTTTTAAAGACAAATTATCTGACTTGGGCTACTCAGATCTTACAGATGATATTATTCAAGCTGCTTTTGGAAAATTTAAAGTTTTAGCTGATAAAAAGAAACATATATATGATGAAGATATAGTTGCGTTAGTTGATGATAGTTTAATTGTAGATAATAAAATTAATGCGATTAATTTAAAATCTTTAAAAGTATTTGCTGGCACAGGGGAACCACAAAAAGCTGAAATGACATTAGATGTTTACGGTGATATTAAAAATACAACTGAAACAGGGGATGGACCAGTTGATGCAATATTTAAATGTATAAAAAAATTATTTCCTCATGATGTAAAGTTATCTTTATACCAAGTTCATGCAGTAACCGAAGGTACAGATGCTCAAGCAACTGTTAGTGTGAAAATCGAAGAAAATGACAGGACAACCGTAGGTCAATCAGCTGATACTGACACTTTAGTTGCATCAGCGAACGCATATTTAAATGCATTGAATAAAATGCTTATAAAACGTGAGAAAAAAGCACCATCTCAAAATATTAAACATCAAAAAGTGAAAGGAATATAATTAAATGTCAATGTTTGCCAATTTAAGAAAGTTTTGGAGCCAGGATATGGCAATTGATCTTGGAACAGCCAATACTTTAGTTGTTTTAAAAAGCAAAGGTGTAGTTTTGAATGAACCATCTGTTGTAGCAGTTGTTGATAACAAAGGAAAAAAATCAGTTTTAGCAGTAGGTGATGAAGCTAAAACAATGTTAGGGAGAACGCCAGGTAATATTCAAGCAATAAGACCTCTAAGAGATGGTGTGATTGCTGACTTTATTGTTACAGAAGAAATGATTAAACATTTTATAAAGAAAGTTCATAAAAAAACTTTAGCAAATCCTAGAATTTTAATTTGCGTGCCAACTGGTTCAACTCCTGTAGAAAGAAAAGCAATTCAAGATAGCGCTTTGGCAGCAGGAGCAAGAAGAGTTCAGTTAATTGAAGAGCCAATCGCAGCAGCAATTGGGGCAGGTCTACCAATTCAAGAAGCAACAGGATCAATGGTTGTAGATATTGGTGGTGGAACAACGGAAATTGCAGTTATGTCACTAGGTGGTGTTGTTTACTCTGAATCGCTAAGAGTAGCAGGAGATGCAATGGACAATGCATTAAAAGATTATATGAGAGAAGAATATAACTTGATGATAGGAGACAGTACTGCAGAAAAAATTAAAAAAGATATTGGAACAGCAATTCCAACAAATAATAATACTTATGCAGTTAAAGGTAGAGACTTAAGATCTGGAACTCCTAAAGAGGTGAATATCTCAGAACAAGATACCTCAGAAGCCTTAAACCCGATACTTAAAGAGATTGTATCTGGAATAAAAAAAGCACTAGAAAATACACCACCAGAATTATCAGCTGATTTGGTTGATATGGGTTTAACAATGACCGGAGGAGGATCGCTTTTAAAAAATATTGATAAAAGATTCTCTAAAGAAACTGGATTACCAGTAAATATTGCTGATGATCCATTGTCATGTGTTGCAATAGGAACAGGAAAGGCGTTAGACGATCAAGAAATATTTTCTACTGTACTATCTGAGTATTAAATATTATGTCAACAGAATCGAGTAGAGACGATTTTATTATTGCTATTCGCTCAGCATTTTTAAAGAAAGGAAATAGACAAAAGTTTTCCTTATTCACTCTATTAATTATATCTATCTTAGTTTTATCATTAGAGTATTTTAAAACTGGGCCAATTAATCAATTTAGATCTATCACAAAGGATATAATATTTAGAGGTTCTTATGTTGTATCGAGCCCATTCAAATATGTAAAAGATAAATATTATTTGTTGCAAGATCATTTGAGCATGTATGAAGAATTTTCAGTTTTAAGAGATAAGGATCTTGACCTTAACTCACTGAGAAAAGAAGTTGATTTTTACAAATCAGAAAATGCTCTTTTAAAAAAATTGATAGATGAAAGAGATCTTTTTTCAAAAGATTATATGTTAACCAAGATTTTATTGGATAAACAAAGTCCATACTTAAAGTCTTTAATAATTAACAAAGGTCAAAAGAATGGAGTCAAACTAGGATCAGCCGTTAAAGATCGACTATATTATATTGGAAAGGTTGTGAATGTTAACTTTTTAAGCTCAAGAGTATTGCTGGCCAATGATCTTAACAGCAAGATCCCAATCATTATTGAGCCAAGTGGCATCAATGCAATACTCTCGGGAAATGGAAATGATGAATACGCTGAACTAGAATATCTACCAAAAGATAATGAGATAAAAGAGAATGAAATTGTATATACATCAGGTTCTGATGGCACAATTCCAGCATCAATTCCTGTTGGGAAAATAATAATTCAAGATAACAAAAAGTATGTAGAGTTTTATAGTAACTTAAATCAACTAAATTATGTTCAGGTAAATAAGTAAAATGGCCAGAGGAGATATAAAATTTTATCAATTTTTATTAAATGGTTTTCCAATTATTTTATTATTTTTCTTTGCTTTGACAGGCTATTCATTTTCATTTCAGATTTTTAAAATTAATATATCTTTTAATTTTATTCACTTAATTGTTTTTTATTGGGTTTTAAGGAAACCCGAAATGCTTGGTTATGGCCTAATTTTTTTTGCAGGTGTAATTAATGATGTTGTACAAAATTTACCTATTGGAGTTTCATCAATAAATTATCTTTTACTCTGTGTTATTGCATCTTTTTTTAGAACAAGAACTCTTGTTCCTAATTTAATTTATGATTGGATACTATTTTTTATCGCAATATTAATTGTTAGCTCAATTCATTTTACAGTATTAGCAATTTTCTTTGATGGAAATATCAGCTATGGCGCTTTAATGTCATCGGCATTCTTTTCATTTTTAATTTATCCGGTAGTGGCAAAATTATTTAATCAAATTTATTTACTAGGTTTAAAACAAGAAAATGTTGAATAGAGGAAGAAACATAGAAAAAGGTAGAGTTATAACAAGGAGGATGTTTATATTAGCTGCAGCAAAAATATTACTTTTTGCGGGTATTTCATCAAGATTATATAATTTACAAATTTCTGATAGAGAAAAATATGAAATCTTATCTGATAAAAATAGAATACGTGAGTGGAAAACTCCTCCCCAAAGAGGAATAATTGTAGATAACTTTAATAAAGTACTAGCAAGCAACGATAGAGTTTTTCAGTTACACTTAATATTAGATGAAATTAATGACTTTGATCTAACAATATTTAAAATCAAAAATATAATTGGATTAGATCAGTTTCAAATTAAAAAATTATATAAAAAAAAGGAAAGATTAAAACCTTGGGATACATTGGTAGTCTCAGATAATTTAACTTGGGAACAATTCTCAAAAATTAATTTATATTTACATGAATTAGAAGGTGCAAAACCTGTATTATCGACATCCAGGTTCTATCCATATGCAAATGACCTAGTTCATATAGTTGGCTATGTTGGCGACGCCAGTCCAAAAGATCTTGAAAAACCTGAGATAAAAGAAAATTTTGTTCCAGGCTTAAAAGTTGGAAAATATGGAATAGAAAATTCACAAGAAAAAATGTTAATAGGTAATTACGGTATTAAAAGATATGAAGTTAATGCGTCTGGAAAAAGAATAAGCCAAATAGATTATATTAAAGAAAGACAGGGCAATAAAGTAAACTTAACTATAGATATAGAAATTCAAAAATATGCCCAAGAATTACTTAAAGGAAAAGCAGGTTCAATATGTGCAATGGACATATATACTGGAGAGGTTGTTGCAATGGCATCGTCGCCAACCTATGATCCAAACAAATTTACGCATGGAATTAATCAAAAAGATTGGAAAGAAATAAGAAATAATCCTTTAAAACCCTTAATAAATAAATCTATTGCAGGGCTTTATTCTCCTGGATCAACTTTTAAACCATTGGTTGCTCTAGCAGCTTTAGAATATGGAATATTAGATCCCAATAAAACAATAAGATGCAAAGGCCATAAGCATCCATATGAATTATATGGAGTAAAATATCATTGTTGGAAAAAAGAGGGTCATGGGTATATGAAGTTGAGGAATGCTATTAAACAATCTTGCGATATATACTTTTATGAAATGGCAAGATTACTTGGAGTTGATAAATTATCAATAATTGCAAAAAGATACGGTCTTGGAACAAATGTACTTGGTGAAACATATAACGATGAAAAAAATGGTTTAGTTCCTGATACAAAATGGAAAAGACGCGCATTGGAGCAAAGTTGGTATTTAGGAGAAACTGTCATCAACGGTATAGGACAAGGCTATATTCAGACTACACCACTTCAACTTTGTTTAATGACAGCACAAATTGCAAACGGAGGATATAAAATAAAACCTCATATAATAAAAGATGCAAGTATAAATTATAAAGGAGTAATAAATAAAATTAAATTAGATCAATCCAATTATCCATTGCATGAAAGAAATTATTTAGATGACATAAATATTGAATATTATCAGAGAATGTATCACAAAAAATCTAATATTAATTTTGTTTTAGATGCAATGTTTGGTTCTACAAATGAACAATATGGAACATCATTCAAATCTCGTTATGACGATCCCAAGTATCAATTTGCAGGTAAAACTGGAACATCACAGGTTAGAAGAATAACTGATCTTGATAGAGAACTAGATTTAGATACTGAACAAATTGAATACAAAAAAAGAGATCATGCATTATATGTTGCATTTGCGCCATATAAAGATCCACGATATGCAATAAGTGTTATTATTGAACATGGAGGCTCTGGAAGTAAAGCAGCTGCTCCACTCGCAAGTAAATTAATTAAAAAAATTATTGATAGACATAAATTAAGAGAACAATTTAATAATGGAAATACAAGTTTAGCATAATGTTAAGAGAGAGAATACAAGCTAGTAATTACAGTTTTTTAGATAAATTAAGATCTATTGATTATTTATTAATATTATTAATCATTGCTATAGGATTAATCAGTGTATTTGCAATTTATTCTACAGAAGGAGGAACATTTTCTTTTTATACTAAAAATCATATAATAAGATTATCTGTATTTTTTAGTTTATTTTTAGTTTTATCTTTTGTGAGAGTTTCTACCTGGTATAAAAACGCTTATTTATTTTATATTGTTGGATTAATTTTATTAATAACAGTTTTATTTTTTGGAATTTCAGCATCAGGAGCAACAAGATGGATAAACTTATATTTTCTAAATTTACAACCTTCAGAATTAATGAAGGTTGCAGTAATAATATGTTTTGCAAGATATTATCACAGAATTCAAAGTTCAGATATTCAAAGCATCAAGTTTTTAATTCAACCAATCATTCTTTTATTATTTCCTTGTTATCTTGTAATACAACAACCTGATTTAGGAACCTCTATTTTAATTGCAGGAAGTGGTATTGCAATAATCTGGTTGGCAGGTTTAAATATTAAATATTTCGTTTACTCGGGATTATTATTGTTAGTCTCACTTCCTTTTGCTATATCCATTTTAAAACCTTATCAAAAATCTAGAATTCTAACTTTCTTCAATCCAGATAGAGACCCTTTGGGGGCTGGATATCAAATAATTCAATCAAAAATAGCTATTGGATCTGGTGGTTTTTTTGGAAAAGGATACTTAAAAGGAACTCAAAGCTATCTAGAATTTTTACCTGAAAAACATACTGACTTTATATTTACACTTTTTTCTGAAGAATTCGGGTTTCTTGGGTCAATTATACTTTTATTGTTATACATACTATTAATTTATAGAATCATAAATGTTGGACTAGTCTCAAGGAGCTTCTTTGCAAAATTATATTGCTTTGGTTTTGCTACAGCAATTTTTTTATATGTTTTTGTTAACATAGCAATGGTTTTAGGTATGCTGCCAATTGTTGGTGCGCCATTACCTATAATGTCTTATGGTGGATCATCTTTGTTATCTATTATGTTGGGACTTAGTATTGTAATGAGTTGTAAAATTTATAATCAGGAACAAATATCAGTCTATTAGCTATTTTCCATCTATAGCAACAATTGTTAAATCATCTTTTTGTATGTGGCCTGCGCCAAGAATATCATCAATCATTGTTTTTAATCTCTCATTAATTGGAGTTGATTGATATTTTTTAATATAATTTTCAAAACCCTCAGACCCCAACATTTCACCACTTGGATTTTTAATCTCAGTAATCCCATCTGTGAAAATATACATCGAACTATTTTCAAATGATATAGTATGTTCTGGATATTTTGTTTTTGGCATTATACCTAATGGTGGACCAGCTTCAGAAAAATTACTAAAAGTTCCATCAGCTGATAATATTAATGGAGGTTCATGACCCGCACTAGATAACAATAACTCTTTTTTATTTGAGTCGTATATTCCAATTAACATAGTAACAAACATACCTCTTGAGATAGTTTCACATATCTCATTATTTAATTGAAATAGTAAGTCAGATGCTGAAAAATTAGTTTTACTTAAACATCTGTAAAGACTAGATGCTTTCGACATTAGTAGTGAAGATTTAATACCTTTTCCAGATACATCAGCAACTCCAAATCCATATTTACCATCTCCTAAATCGGAAAAATTATAAAAGTCACCTGAAACAACTTTGGCAGGGATATTTATTCCAGAAATAGGAAAGTCTTTCTCTTTATTTTTAGATAATAAAGATCTTTGAATTTCTCCAACAATTTCTACTTCTTTTTGAATTTTATTTTTTTCAACCATTTCTTTTGCCATCTTTGCATTTCTAATTGCTAAAGCAGCTGGCGCTGAAAGTGTTTCTAAAAGTTTTCTGTCATCTTCTATAAATAATTTATCTTCAGTTTTTTTATTTAAACAATGGATTACACCAATACACTCATTTGCAGCAATTAAAGGAGAACATAAAACTGAGTAAGTTGTAAAATTTGTTTTATTGTCTAAATCAAAATAAAACTCTGCTATTTCACGTACATCTTTTCTAACATTACCAACACGAATACATTTCCTTTGTTCGACAGCCTTACCCATAACTCCATCTTTTAAATCTAGCTCATACTCATCTAAATAATCTTGATGTAATGATGCGATACATTCAAATTTTTTCTTTTCTTCATTAATTAAAAATATATTTGCAGCTTGTGCATTTAGTCTTGCAATAATAACTCTAAGTGCATTCATTAGGGTATCATTCAAATCCAGTGATAAAGCAAAATCCTGATTCATTTTTGTGACCAGTTCTAGATCCACATTAACTTGTGAAACTTCTTTTTCTGGCTCGATAGGTTTTTTTGACTTAAAAAAGATCATTTATTTACTAGCAATTTAAACAATTTTTGATAAATTTTTCAACAATGGAGATTATCGTCTATACGCCAAATTTATATATTCATCTTCAAGATGCAGTTTTGTTGGTTCAATATGTAATCGACGGATTAATTCACATCTCATCAAATATTAAATTATAATCAAATTTAAGTGGACTTTATATTCGTAATAGTTTTTGGAGGACTATGGGGTAGTTTTGCAAATGTTTGCATATATAGATTTCCAAATAATGAAGGCGTTGTATCTGGAAGATCGTTTTGCCCAAATTGTAAAACAAAAATCAATTGGTACGATAATATTCCTCTAATTTCTTATATTGTTCTAGGAGGAAAGTGTAGGAGCTGTAAAAAAAAAATATCCATTCAATATTTTATTGTAGAAACTTTAAGTATAATTTTATTTACATTAATTTATTATAAATTTGGTGCTTCACTCACCACTTTATATTTAATTATACTTTCTCTATCCTTTTTAATTATTTTTTTTATAGATCTTAAACATTTTATAATTCCAAATATTTTAACTTTTTTTTTAATGATAATAGGATTTATAAAATCTTTTGACCCAAATTTAAATTCAATGTTCCCAAATTATATGAACTCTTTAATTGGAGGAATTTTCGGTTATGGAATTATATGTTTGATAATATTTATTTATAAAGCTATTAGAAAAAAAGAAGGAATGGGATTAGGAGATGCTAAACTTTTATCAGCAATTGGATTCTGGTTTGGATGGATCTCAATACCCTTTGTAATATTTTTATCATCTATAATTGCTTTATTAAGTGTTATTCCAAGTTTGTTGAAAAATTCAAAATCAATGTCTTCACAAATTCCATTTGGACCATACATAATCATTGGAACATTAGTTTATCTTTTTTTTGAAAATAGCTTTAAATCACTTTTATTTTAAAGATTTTAATGACAAACGGTCTCTAGAACTAATTGATCAAAAATGTTTAAGTATATAAATATGAAATATTTTTTTATATTTTTGAATTTAATTATTCATAATCAAATATTTTTAAATATTGTCAAAGCTGAAGATATAACAATTTCATCTAATCACTCTAGTCAAATTGTTATGTCAAACAACGATACACTTACTGTTGAAAGTGGTGTCACAGTTGATACAAGTGCCGCAGAACCTGTAGAATTAGAAGGTCATACTTTTTCAACAACTTCGACAACTATAACTAATAACGGTACAATTATTGGAACAACTAAAGGAATTGAAGCTGATCAATCTACAGATTTTAGTATAGATAATTCTGGAACAGTATCAGTTACTGATAATGCTAATAGTCCTGGTTCAGCACTTTCATTGTTACAATCTAGAGGAACAGTATCTATTGTAAATAGTGGAACTTTAGAGTCTGAACGTGCAGACACTATTAAATTACATCCTTCTTTTGGAACAGTAACAATTAATAATTCTGGAAATATTACATCTTCAAAAGATAGAACAATAAATTTTGGTCAACAGGCTAACGCAGGTACAATAATAAATTCTGGTACTATTTCGGGTAGAGCGAATACACTATATATATATTCATCAGGAACTGACTATTCAGCTGGCACTATTACAAATTCTGGGACGATCAGTGCAACAGGAGGAAATGGCTTTGAAATTAATAATGTAAACGATGTCACCATTACTAATACAGGCACTATATCTGCTACAGGGGATGCAATTTTTGGTATTGGCGACAATGGCTCTAATGGAAACATAATTGTAAATAAAGGAACTATATCAAGCGGTTCAAGCAATCATGACTTAGAAGTGAAAACAAATGTAGGTCTTGAATCACTAACAAATGATCAAGGAGGAAATGATGCTTTGAAATTGACAGGCTATCTTCCAGTAAATTACGTCTTCCTAGCAAATAGCACAACTGATTATGGAAAGCTAGCTGTTGATGATCAAAATGGTGCAACTACTTTCAGTATTAGTACAGATTCTGCTCTATCAGCTGGAACTTATACGTCTGTAATTACAGGAGTTTCTTCTAGTAGATTTACTGCTGGCTCCACAGGAACAGTAACGGTTACAAACGGAAAGTTCAATTGGACACTTACAGAAACATCTTCGGGAAGTACGAATTGGAATTTAGTTGTTACAAATTTTGATAATGATGCTCCATCTCTATCATCTTCAAGTCCATCTGATAATGCAACAGAAGTTGCAATAAATGCAAATATAGTTCTAACTTTTAGCGAGGTGGTTGATGCTGAAAGTGGAAATATAACTATAAAAAAGACTTCTGATGATAGCACTATTGAAACAATTGATGTCACTGGAGCTAAAGTCAGTGGTAGTGGTTCAACAGCAATTACTATTAATCCAAGCACAGATTTAACAGCCGATATTGATTATTATATTTTAATAGATGCTAGTGCTTTCGATGATGCTAATGGCAATTCATATGCAGGCATATCAAGCAAAACTGCTTTAAATTTTTCAACAAAACCTGGAGAAGTTTTTAATGAGACTGTAAAAACTCTCACAAAAAACCAAACTGTAGCTGCTATAAATTCATTAAATCAGTCGTTAAATAGAATTTCAGGACGAATGAATTATATTAGATCTACAAATAATAATTCCTCAAATCAAAATATAAGATTAGCAATGAATTTTGATAATCAATTATTAGCTCAACAAATAAATTCACTTTCGGCAAAACTAATTAAAAAAGAGAAAAAGACCGAAAAATGGGGAGTATGGAGTGAAGGTAGTATATCATTTGGTAGAATAGGGCAGCAAGATGGGAATTTAGGTCAAGATATCCATAGTGACGGAATTACTTTTGGAATTGATAAGAAAATAAATGAAGATAAGACAATTGGATTTGCAATCAATAAATCATGGCAAGAAACTGAAGTAGGTAGCAATGAAGCAAATATGGATGCTGCCACAATAAGCATTATGAATTACACAAGTTTTAAAATTGAAGACAAAAGATTTTTTGAAATGGTTACTGGCATTGGAGAAATGGATATAGATTTAAGCAGGGATGTTACAAGTGGAAAAAATAAAGGAGATAGAAAAGGAAACCAACTCTTTGGAAGCTTTACTTACTTGTTAGAACCTGATGTTGAAATTGTAGGTAGAAATTTAAATTATTATTCAAGACTTGATTTAGGATTTACTCAACTAAAAGCATATACAGAAACAGGTGATGGAACAGCTGTAAGTTATAATAAACAAAATGTTAAAAGCGCATCACTATCTGCAGGTTTAAATTTAAGTAAAGTCATTGAGAATGAAAAAGGTATATTCGAACCATCTTTAAAATTTGAATTAGGAAAAGATAAAACAATTAATTCGGTATCAGAGGCTTATTATATTAATAATTCCTCTGAAATTTTTAGTAATGCTATAGGTGATCAAAATTCTGGGCATTTATTGTTGAATTTAGGAATTGGGGCAAAACTCAACAATAATTTAACTATAAATGTATCATATGAGCACTATAGAAGTAGTTATGATGCTTTTAATAATAATTTTTCAATTTATTTAAGAAAACCCTTATAATCAAAATTATGTTTAACGAAATAATAGCTAATACATCTAAAATTATAATTTCTAATGCAGATAAAATTAAATTGACATTGGCTGCAATATTTTCTGAAGGAAGTATTTTAATAGAAGATTATCCTGGATCAGGGAAAACCACATTTGCAAAAGCTATTACTCAAAATCTTGGTCTTAACTTTAAAAGGATACAGTTTACATCTGATTTATTACCCAGTGATATTCTTGGATTTAATATTCTTTCAGATGGGAAGTTAAACTTTCAACAAGGTCCAATTTTTACAAATATAGTTTTAGCTGATGAACTTAATCGTGGAAGTCCGAAATCGCAAAGTGCATTCTTAGAGGCAATGGAAGAAAAAAATGTTTCTATAGATGGTGAAAGTTATAAACTGCCAGAACCATTTTTTGTTATTGCAACTCAAAATCCTATGGATTCTTCAGGCACAAGTTCTTTACCAGATTCCCAGCTTGATAGATTTATGATTTCATTTTCTTTATCTGATCTAAATGAAAACGATAAAATTTTGATGTTAAAAAATACAAGTAAATTAAATGGCGCTTCATCAAAAGCTGTTGATTGGGAGACAATCAAACAAAAAAAAGATCAGCTAACCATAAAAGATGAAATTTATAAATATGTTGTTGAAATAGAGCAGGTAATTCAAACGCTTGATCAAAAAATTTATATTTCTGCAAGATGTTTAAAGCAAATCTTAGATTTAGCTAAGGGTTGGGCAATTATTCATGAAAAAGATTATGTAACTCATCAAGATATTAAGGAAACTCTGCCTTACATATTAAGACATAGAATTAAATTTCTTAACCAGGAGGATAAGATGAGCTTCATTAATGAGGAAATACTTCAAAAAATTAAAATAACCAATGGTTAATCAGCTAGTACAGAGGTTAACGAACTTAGACTTTAAACATTTAATCAATCTTAAAAAAAAACTTAAAGTTTACATATATCCCAATCTTCAAGGACTATTATTAGGACTGTTTGTATTTTTTTGCTTTTTAATATCTGTATTTTATGAAAATAACTCAGGACTTCTTATTTCAATTGTTATTTTCTTTATTTTCTTTATTTCAATTTTTATCTCACATCAAAATATTAACAATTTAAGAATAAATTTTCTAACAGAATACTTAGTTGAAGCAAATAAAACAGAACATATAAACTTTAAGATAATTAATGATGCAAAAGAGAAAAAATTAAATATCGATTTAGAGATCAATAAATCAATATTACAAAATTTTAATTTATCAGATAAAATAAAAGAATTTAAAATAAAATATAATAATGACAAAAGGGGCGTCTATTCTTTAAATAAAATAATTTTAAAATCGATATATCCATTTGGAATAATAAGGACAAAAATAAATTATCAACCTTTTAGTAAAGTATATGTATTTCCACAAAAATTAATTCCTAATCAAGAATTATTACAAGAATTTAAAATTCACCAAAATAATAATTCTGATGAATTTGACGGTATAGATGAATACAAGAAAGGAGATAGTTACTCAAAAATCGCTTGGAAAAAATCAACTATTGGAGACAAAAAATTTGTAAAAGAATTTAAGTCTTTTAAAAGCTCGAAAAAATCAATCCTAGATTTAAATAAATACAGTCATATAGAATTTGAGAAATTATTAAGTTACTCAGTATTTATTTTAGATTATTATTTCACAAAAAGTCTAAATTTAACCTTTAAACACAAAGATAGTGTGTTCCATTTAAACGAAAATAAAAACTCTCTAAATAAAATTTTAAAGTATATTTCAAATGTTAAAAATTAAATCGCAAAATATTAGTCTTCTTACTTATATTATATTATTTTTTTGCTTAGTTTCGTTGTCTACAGATTTAATATTAACTAATAAAATATTTTGGGGCACTTTATTTTTTTTAAGTTTTATTTTTTCAAAAATACACTTTAAGTTCAAGTCCATAGCAGTTGGAGTATTTGCTTTGGGAGCTCTATATATTCAATTGATTTTCAATCAATATGTTTTGTCCGAAGATTTTTTTCTAAACTGCCTTGGAGTTTTGCTAATAATAAAGTTCTCAGAACTTAAAAATAAAAATAATCTTTTGTCATATAATTTAATCTCTATGATTATTGCTGTAGCAAGTTTAATTAAGGGTCAAGATATACTAAGTACATTAAACTCCTTTCTAATCTTAATACTTTTAGTTGTTAACATGTATCTTATTCAACAAAAGGAAATTCTCGATTTCAGTTTAAAAAATATTTTAAAATATTTAGGCTTTGGTCTTAGTATATTTCCAATAATTATTATTTTTTATCTTGTATTTCCAAGGGCAGAGGTAAATTTCAGATTATTTGATACATCTGCAAGTTCAGTAGGTATTCCAGATAGCATAGATCTTGGTTCATTTAGCCAGTTTTCGAACTCAGACGAAGAAGTTTTTACTTTAATAAATAACAATTTTAAGAAGGAGGATCTTTATTTTAGGGTCAAAATCTTTGATTATATGGAAAAAGATCAATCTTGGAGACCTTCCTCAAGTTACTATCTTTTTAGTGAATTTAAAAATTCTTTGAGAATAAATGGTAATGAAGATTTAAATAAAAATTATCAGATTATTTTAGAACCATATAAAAAAAAATGGATACCAAGTTTAAAAAACTCAAAATTAGTCACTAATGATATTCAAATTACAAAAGATTATTTTAACCAGTCTTTTGTAAGTAGGGAACTAATTGACAGAAAGAAGAAATTAATTTTTAAAATGAATAAATCTGATTATTCTTTGGATAACCCACTAAAAAATTATTATACTTTGTTACCAGAAAATGTATCCCCAAAAATAAAAGAATGGGTAAATAAAAATAATGTAAGTACTAAAGAAGAATTTATCGAAAAAATTTATAAAAGATTTTCTGA
Source organism: uncultured Pelagibacteraceae bacterium (assembly GCA_902527605.1). Classification (GTDB taxonomy): domain Bacteria; phylum Pseudomonadota; class Alphaproteobacteria; order Pelagibacterales; family Pelagibacteraceae; genus Pelagibacter. The sequence continues at coordinate 27,200 of CABZPQ010000005.1, forward strand.
TGGATCATATTTTTATAACCTTAGTCCTCAGATAAACTCAAATAATAAATATGAAAACTTTTTCTTTAATTCTAAAGAAGGATACTGCGAATATTATGCAGGAATGTTTGTCTTACTTACAAGATTAGCACAAATTCCAAGTCGGATAGTGACAGGTTACTATGGTGGAGATTTAAATGAGATCGGGAATTTTTTCCAATTTAAACAAAAAGATACGCATGCTTGGGCAGAAGTTTGGTTTGATGAAAGAGGGTGGGTTAGAATTGATCCAACTAGGGCAATACCTAATTCTAATATTAGAAACTCATTAAATAATTATTTCGTAAACAATGATAAATCTTCAAGCACGATATTTTCTAATAATTTTTTCAAAATAATGAATTTTTATTTTAACTATGTTGATTTTGTATGGACACAACATTTACTATCATATGATGATAACGAAAGAAAAAATTTTATAAAAGAATTACTAAATTTAAATTTTTCAAAAATCATTGTTTGGATATTCGTACCAATATTATTATTTGTGAGTATAAAATTATTATATAATTTCAATTCAACTAATTTGATGAGGCTAAAATTAGCTTTCATTCTTCTAGGAAAGAAAAGAAAACTTCAAATAAAAAATTCGGATACTATCCAAGAGATTTATCTTAAACTTATGGAAAAAGATAAAACAAAATACCAAAATTTTTTTAAATTTTACGAGAAGCAGATCTACTCAAATAACCAAATAAGTTTTATAAAAGTTTTAAAGTTAGTTTTTTAACAAAAGATTTCTTTCAGTCTTGAGTTTATTATTTTCTTTGATCAACTGAATAATCATGTCTTTCATTATTCTATTCTCTTCAACTGCTCTACCACTTATCTCAGCCAATCTTTCATTTTCTTTAGCTAGCTGCAATTGATCAAATAATTTTTCTAGTTCTGGATCAATAGGTAGACCCTCTATTTTTTTGCTAATATTATTTTGAATTACTTTCGTTAATGAAATACTTACTTGGCTGTCTTTAAGTCCATTTTGTTCATTAAACTCTAGATTAAAGTTTAGACCAAAATTATCAGTATTTTTGCTGATATTTAAACCAGCTTTTACTGCTAAATCATCATCCATATAATGGGCCATGTCTTTCCTTTCACCGTCTGCAACAATGTCAATTTTTTCACTCAAAGTTTGATTTAAAGATAGGCCTGTATATGGCTTAAGAACGAAGCCATTTTCAAAAGATTTTGAATACTCAACGTTAAATCCACCTGACAATACTTGATCCACAGCATCATCAACAGAAAGATCCCCATCTGTAAAAGATGTTAGATAAGTTGGAAGTCTTCTAAGACCATATTTACCATCCACTTCAATATTTAAACTTTGACTATCATCAATTTTGATTTCTTTAGATGCTTTATAATTTACAGCAGCAAACTGACCTAGATTTTCTTTTGAAATAGTTTGTTGTGTTTCAGTTTCAAGATCTAAATATTTATTTTGAGTTAACCCAAAAATTGAAACTACAGAAAATTTAAATTTCTCGTAATCAATATCTTTTTTTAAACCGATAGCTAAATTTTCACTATCTAAAGCTTCTCCATTATTAAATTTAGCTTGCTGAGATGAATAACTTAAGAACGGTGTAAAATTATCATTTTCAATTTCAAAGTCCCCCGTTACACCACTTGTTTCACTTTTATAAATATTATCTCTTTTTTTAACAGAGTAATATCCACTAGATTTTTTTTCTTCTGAAACCGAATTGAAAATATCATTTAAATTAGATAAAAATATTTCAGATCGATATTTTTTATTATGGCTATCAATATCTAAATCTTCACCATAAATTCTTAAATATCCATTTGTTTCAGAATTATCTGCATCTGGATTTAAATTTGAGTCTAGAATTTCATAAGTATCATTCCCACATAAATTGTTGATTACCCTCATATTTTGTTTCTCATGAATTTCTATGGTCTGATCTCTTGAAATACTACAATCTAACGTAAAGTCGAAAAATGTTACACCGGTTGTTCCGTTTTGATCACTAAGTAGAATTTTACCATCATAATGTCCTTCTCCTTTTGTTATTAAATTAAATCCCGAAGTTACATTGTCATCATCGCTAACATATATTGAATTTCTATCGTTATGAGTTGTGCCAGCAATTAAACCAGAATTAATAATTGTAGCATTATTTAATGAGCCATGACCTTTACCAAGTCTAATTCCATGTCTTAAATTTGTAATTGTTCCAGTGTTTGTTATTGTTGCATTTGTACCATTGGTAAGGTAAATGGCAGCACCAGTTGTATTATTTGCAGAAATAGTACCACTGTTTGTAATGGTTATATCGCTAGTTTCTAGACCTTGTATAGCATATTTTCCACCATGAATAGTTCCACTATTAACAATCTCAGTGTCATTTGTTTTCTGAACTAAAACAGCAGTGCTACTGCTAGCATTTTCATTTTGAGCTGTATTTATTGTACCTGAATTAGTAATTCTATTTGTTCCAGGGGCGCTTTTCATATTTATGGTATCACCCGTTGCACTTATCAAACCATGGTTGATTACGGTTGTATTTGATGCACCAACACCATTATTTGCTCTTACTGCTTTAGATCCACTAAATACTATTGAACCAGTTGACTTAACAGTCAAGGTTTCACTTGCTCCACAAGTTTGCACATCAGTTAGCGCAGTAGTTACAGTTTTAAGACAAGTAGCATGACCTAAAGAGCTAAATAAAAAGAATAAAATTAAGCTGAGGTATATTTTTTTCATTACACCTTATTGTTAATTTTCTCTCCAAGACTTTCTGTAAGTTTGAACTTCACCAGTAGCAGCCTCTAAAGTAACGAGGTCAGCAACTGCTCCTAACGATTTACCAGATATATTTGCAAAAATTTTGCCAGCGAAAAGTACAATTTCTGATAAGACCCCTTTACCAACAAATCTACATAAAGTTTTTTGTTGTTCTGTTCTTTTAGATTCTAATCCGATAAACGAGTCATGTGTTCCACATTCATCATCAGTTACACAAATCAATGCATCTCCCAAATCACATTTGTTTTGAGATACAGATGGTCTATAAACTGGGAAGTAAACCATACCATTGTTTACTTTTGGTTGAGCAGTAACTTTAGCAAAATCTTTTAATACAACATACCAACCTCTGTCTTTGTCTGTCACTCTACAAGAAGTTCCGCTTCTATCATTTGATGTATTTTGACATTTTGTAATATCATCTGCATTTTTTGGAGTTGCGATAGATTTATAGAATGGATAATCTGGATCTTTTATTCCAATCATTAAGTTATTTGTTCCTTTTACTCTTGCATTCAATCTTTGAGCATCCCCAGTTCCAGCGTACAACCATAAATTATTTGTTGTTCCACCAATTGAAGCATCTAATGGTTTATACATGTATCTACCATTTGATTTAGTTGCTCCTGCTTTAAATAATGTTGTTATGTCATACATTTTTATAGGTACATTTTGAGGATCTGTACTCATATTTGTTAAATTTAATTTACTAATTTTACCTTCTAAATCAGACAAGTATACAAGTGCTCCCGCAAAGTCAGCACCCCTTGCTTTATCTGGAGTAATAACTGTTAATGATGCGGGAACAGAATTATCAATATCGCTTGCAGTAGTATCTTCTACTGTAATTGTCTTTATTAATTGTCCAAACTTATCTTTTGATTGCAGATCAATAACAAATACATTACTACCAGCTCCTGAGAATTGAGCACCAAAACCTCCACCCATTACAGCGACTGATATATCGTCATCTCTGACATTGTCTCCAGCACCAGCATTAGGTAGTCTAAATATTCTTGGATCTGACCATGTTTCTCCAAGAGTACTGTAGTCCCATTCAGGGTCTGTTACAACTCCAGTACCAACTGCTCCTTGTTTTATATTCACTCCTATCGGTGAGTTGTCTCTTTGAGTTTTGGACTCGTCAGCATCAAATTTCATTTTTTTGTTGAAATTAATTTGAGTGTTTCCAGATGTATCATAGCTAATTGTAATGCTATTTGTTATATCAACTCCATCTTCAAGAACTGATAGCATACTTTTAGTTAGACTTTTTACTGGTAAAGTCCATTTTGTGCTTTCGTAACAATACTTAGTTTGTGTATCATCACAAGTTTGCTTACTTGCTACTTCATTATCTTTATCTGGAGCATAAACGTTACCTACTTCTTGTGCTTCTAGAAATTCACTTAGAGGATAAGATGTACCTATATAATCATATACAAAAACATTATTTGCATGATCCATTCTGTACACCTGATTATTAATCATATCATTATATATTGAGACTAAATGCTCTGGTTTTGCAGGATCAGTCACATCTAATACAGAGAAACCACTACCTCCTCTTCCATAAGGTACAAACAATACGGTATGCCAATTTGCGGATGTATCATGTGGACTTTGAAAGAAAATATCATGTTGAACGGGAGATCCATCAACACCATAAATTGCATTTGAACCTCCTTTGTTTGGATTAATTTCATTTAAGTTAGTATTCATTATTGTAGGTAATCTTGATGCTATAAATGGTGGCACAAATCCCCACAATTCTACTCCTGAGCCTGCATCTAAAGCATGCAAAACTCCACTATTTGATCCAGCATAAATTACAGGTTTTCTCAATCTTTGTGATTCTGCCCAACTATCATATCCCTTAGTTGATCTCCAATAAGCTTCTTGATTTTCACTTGTAAAAGCTGTTTCTGCAGTTGGTGGTCCTACAACAACTAATTGTGAATGGTAAACATCTCCCATTGGCTTAGCTCTTGCTTCTGTCAGATTACAATCTGCATCATAATCAAAATAATCTGTCCCTCTAATAAAATTAATTAAGCCTTTTAAATCATCATCTGTTCCATCTGCTACACCACTTGTGTTTGCACATCTTTTATTATTTATAGAATTATCAGTATTTTTAGTTTTTCTGTGATAGTCCTGAATATCAAACCCTTTTAGAGTTAAGATACTTTCAATCGCTGAAGAATTACTTTCTACCCAGTTGTTATAATTTGTCGAATAATCCGTTCCAGGAATTGGACTCCATATCTTTCTATTCCCTGGTTTAGGCAGTACATCAACAGCTGACCAGTTACCTTTATCTTTTGTATCAAGATTTCCTTTTTTATCTATTTTTGTTCTCTTAATAGTTCCAGTCCATTCTTTATTTTGAGCATAATCAAACTGTGCTTGATACAATGATCCATCAGAGTTTAATGTTGCGGTAATAGCAGGCGCTGTGAAAGATAACTTAGATGCAATTATTTGCGAAACAGCAGCAGCCAGTTGAGTTTTGAGTGACTCTGCTGTTGGAGCAACAATAGCTTTTGTTGTTCCTCCTGCTACAGCTAGTTCATTAAAATACCTCATTCCTCTATTGCTAATTCCTGTTCCAAAAGCAATTGCGAATGTGGGTATCTTATAATTATTAAATAAGTTTTTTGCCATAGCCACAGCTTTTGAGTGATTGTACCAATCACCATCTCCAATAACGAGGACATAACTTTTTTGACAAGGTGAATTTTTATCAATTGGGCTTAAACTTCCATGAAGATAATAGTCTTGAGCTATTTTCATAAATGTATAGGCATCAGTTCCACCTCTTGCATTCACTGATGAAATAATTTTATTAATTTGTGCAGCTCCATCATTATGAACTCTTACTTTTAAACAGTTTTGGGTATCACAAGGTTTTGCTCTACCTGTGGTTATATCCCCTGACCATGAACTAAAACCTGGTGGCCATGCTTTCGATGACCATGAACTTGACCAATAACCAAAGCCAAAATTTACACCTGATGTTAAATTGGAGTCTGTGACCACTGCTTTTATGGCTTTATGTGCTGCTGCCATTCTTGTAGTAGCAGCATATCCACCAATAGACTTTATATATGTTCCATTTTCATCAAAGACCTGAACTTTTTTTGCATTATATCCATAGGTAATAATCCTATCATTGCTATGATCATAACTAATTCCAAAAGGATAATAAAAAAATGTATTACTTGCAGTTGAAACACCCATGTACCGGTATCTGCCTTTGTCCCAATTTAATGTGTATCCAGTTCTAGACGAGTTAACAGTTATTTTACGCATCTTATTATAGCTACGAGACATAATATAAAGTACATCATTTGTGTTAGGGTCTGCTTCCATTCCATAAACATAGCCTGAAGCACGATCTCTAAAATTTTTATTTGTGCTTCCAGTAGGACATAAAGTGCCTCCAACACTAGTTAAAGGAGCACTATAAAGTCGACCAGCATAGTGACTGTAAAGAGTATTGTTATTTGCTGCAATTGCATATGAATATCTCCAAGCGTTATTTGAAAAACTACAATTTCTTCCACTATTAGTGTTCAGGTTCATTGAATACAAACGATTGTTGGAAGTGGTAAATAAATAATTTTGATAAACTGTTACACCTCTAGGATAAGTGCCAGTAGCTAAACTTCCTAAACAAGCACCATCTGAAAGTCTAATCTTTCTAATTCTATGGTCATAATAACTTGCCACGTACATGACCCCGTTATAAACATCTGCACTGTAAGGATAGTAAGTTCGACATGACCCACTCATACCAACTCTTCCATTTGAACCCCAAGAAGTATCAGTTTTACCAGTAGTATAATCTATTTTTCTAACCCCATATCTTGAAAATTGTGCAATATAAATATTTCCTGAACTATCTGTAACACCATCAAACATTCTATTGATTGATTGTGCGTTACTCATTCTCCACCCCATACTTCCAGATTTATCTAAAAGAATTAATAAGTTGGAAGGAACATCAGCTTGTGTTCCAGTGCCTGGCGGTAATAATTTTGCATGTAAGTTTGATGCAAAAAAAGAAAAGAACAGTATTAGGCTGGATATAAAAATTTTAAATTTCATTAATTTTGAGACTCACTTTTCGCCATCTCTTCTTCAAGTTGATTATAGAAAATTCCAAGTAACTCATCATATTTTTTGTTAGAAAGATACATTTGCTCTTCAATAAATCCAAGATCATCCAAAATTCTTTGGTAAACTATAAACTGCTTTGTTTTTTCAAATACTTCATATCCAAGATATGAGGTTGGAGTTTGACCTGTATCAAAGTCACCATAATTTCTTTTTACATATTTCATTATAGTTAATTTTTCAGATTTTTTTGTGTCGCTTTCAGTATTTAAACTAATTAAATTAACCGCAGCTAGTTTGTCGTTTAAAAATCTATACTCAATAGCAACATCTTTTAACCTGTGGTTTGGGCAGACTTCATCAGCAACAGCAATGACCATGCTCAATTCATCTTCTCCAAAATTTTCTAGTGGCATTGCTGGGCCATATTTATCCTGTATTTTTGAGATATCCTCACCAAAGTCCAAATCAAATTTACAAGCTGCGTTTGCATGAATTGAGAAAAGGAATATGAAGCTTATTAAAATAATTTTTTTCATAAACGTATATATTATCTTATTTTATTCATATTTTATTAGTTAAAAACCTTAATTTTTAGGTAAAACTACCACACTTTCTAACGAAACTATCATTCTATCTTTTTCTTTTTCGGCTCCATAAATACCACAACCATAAACTCTGTAAGCAATACCATTCTTTGATGCATCAGATGCCGTTAATTTAATGCTGGATCCGATTGCTTGTGTGCTCGCGGCACCAATTCTTTCAATAAAGTACTCATAATAATAACTTTTCATTCTAACTGCTTCCTCTTTTTCAAAATCTTTACCTTTATTTCTAAAGGTATTTTCAAGAATTACTCCAAGATTAAAACTGTGAGCCACTTCTTTTTTCGTGGTTTCATTCTTTATAACTCTCATCCTTTTTTTGTCGTCTGGATTATCTCTATCAATATCTCTATAGCTTTTAAAACAAGATGTACCTGTATTTATAAATTTTCGATCAATTGTTGATGTAAATTTATATTTAGCACCTGGATTATAGTTTTGCGCACTCATAGTTCCTAAAAAAGGAGAGGTATGATCTTCTGGTAAATTTGCTTTCGAAGTATCTCTAGTGCTTTTTCCGTCCCATGGTCCACTTTTCTCATTTAAAATATATTTTTCTCCTTGTACAAGCGCCATCTCTGCAGCATAAAATGTTTGTTGATATTGATCACTGTTATTATTACTTTGATGGTCACCTGATGAAATTAATATCAATGCTCCACCCATCAATGACATTGCCAATAGCAAAACTAAAGACAAAACCATTGCAAATCCTTTTTCTGATTTTCTAATTATCATAGTCCCATATTTCTTGTGTGTGCTGATACGACTAAAGCTTCTCTTAAAAACTTATCTGTGAATTTCTTATTAGATTTTTGACCTAAAAGTCTAAATGGTCTTTCATTCTCTTTTCTAAAAAACTCGCCCTGAGATCTTAAAGATACCATTATATCAACAACTTTAATCTTGTTGCTATCGCTAAGTGTTTTAGGAATTGGATTCATCACTTTACCCTTACTATCAATTGGAATAAAAATTAATTCTTGAACGTAATCAACTACTAATTCGTCTTTATAAAGCAAGTCATCAGTTGATTGTGTTGGTGCCGTCCAGCTAGATCCATTCCATTCATATTTTGATTTATAAATGGCATATGCATTAATTTTTTTGTTAGTTTTCTTGTCTACAATATTTGATGCTTTACACTCGTAAACGACTTTGTATGTTTTATATAAAAAAACTGGTGGTTTAGCGTTAAGATTTTTAGGATCTCTAATTCTATCACCGTAAGTTATTTCAATTTTATCACAACCACTACCTGGAGCTTTTGTAATTAAAATTGGAACGTAATTTGTTGGGGTTTTACTGACATCATCAAAATATCTAAAACCTGCAATTCTTATATCTCTCACTAACATTCCAATCATATCTCTTCCTGTCTGACTAATCTTTGCTCGATCAATTACTTGGGAATAACTATTATTAACTGCGTTGTAAGATGTAAACATAGCAGCCATCATTATCATTGAAATCACAACCCCAATAAGAATTTCAATTAGCGTTACTCCAGTTTCTGAATTAAATTTTTTCATCAGTTCATTTGAAAATATAAATATTTTTTCTTTTGAACAGTTTCACCTTTAGTATCTGTCCCTGTAGTTGGCATTAATATTTCCATTCTGCCGATATAAGTTTTGTCCCAAATATCATCATTACGATAATCACAGTTTGGTCTACTCTTACCATTTTCTTTTACGTTATTTCTACAAATCTCATAAACTTTTAATTTTTTTGTATCTTTGGTTGTTGTTGAGTTAACACTTGTGGGTTTGCATTTAATTCTGTCGCTTGATACTCTCAAATTCCATTTTTGTGTTTTATTATCAATTGCAATATCTTTACCTTTATAAGGATTGCCTGTTATATTTTTTTTCGGTTTACATTCTGCATTTTGCCAAGCGTAATCATTCTTATCCGTTAAGTTAGCTAGATGTTCATAAAGTTTATCATCACCTTTTTTTGAATTTGCATCTCCAATTAAATCTTCTGCTATCATAGCAGTGATATAATTAGATTTTGTTCTTTCCCCAGAAACATCAATTGATCTAACTGAATAATTGACCATCTGAAAAACCGCTATAAAACCTATTCCAACAATAGCCGTTGCAACTAAAGCTTCTAAAAGCGTTAAACCCTTTTCTTTTAATTTACTGTCTATTCCAATCACTTCCATTCCATTTAAATTTACTTACATTACCAAATCTTGACCATTTTACTAAATAGGCTGGTTTTTCAAGAGCCTTTCCTTTTGTAGGACATTTATTTCCATTTTTTTTTGCGTTCTCATAAGTGCAAATAACAATGTAATTAGGAGTAGCGCTTCCTTCAATAACAACGTTAATGTTACTTCCTTTTGAAAGAGCATTGGTTGCTTTATAATAATTTCCTCCTTTACCAAAACATATTGCTGATGTTAATAGAAAATGAACTGCAATTTTAGACTCTCCAATTACATTTTCCTCAGGATTGAAAATTTCGTAATACTCACTAAATCTTGTTCCTTCAATATTTTTACGTGGTTTACCAAAATCATCCCAATAACCTGATGAGGATACTGGACAATTAATTTGTCCATTCTGCAATTTTTGTTTGAAATTTTTATCTCCCATTCCCTTTGATACAAAAATTGAGCTTTCTTGGTTTTTAGAGCCTGTAAATGTTTGTACCATTAATTGGCTATAAGCTAAGTTTCCTCTTTGAGTTTGTGTTGCAATATTAGAAATCATACTTGCAACTTTTTCTGTTGCAGCTCTTACTTTTCGTTCTGTACTCCATTTTGAAAAACTTGGATACGCTACACCAGATATGATTGCTACAATTGCAATAACAACTAGCAATTCTAAAATTGTGAAACCTTTAATGTCCTGATCTTGCTGCACCTGGATCTATCTTACCCGACTTTACTAATTCCTCCAGTGATTTTTCCATAGTGATCATTCCATCACGTACAGCAGTTTGCATAATGCTTGGTATTTGGTGAATTTTTGCTTCTCTTATTAAGTTCTGAATTGGCGCAGTGCACTTCATGATTTCAAATGCACCAACCCTACCAGCACCATCTCTTGTTTTTAACAATCTTTGGGTAACTACCATTTTTAGTGATGTAGAAATTTGAGCTCTAATTTGTTCTTGTTGCTCTGGAGGAAAAACATCAATTATTCTATTTATTGTACTTGGGGCACCACTTGTATGCAAAGTTCCGAAAACTAAGTGACCAGTTTCTGCAGCAGTAAGCGCTAAACTAATTGTTTCAAGATCTCTCATCTCACCAACAAGAATTACATCTGGATCTTCTCTTAACGCAGCTTTAAGCGCTGCTGCAAAAGATTGAGTTTGTTTTCCAACTTCTCGATGAGAAACAATGCTTTTATTATCTTTGTGAATAAATTCTACTGGATCTTCAACAGTTATAATATTTGATGTTCTTGTTTTATTAATTTCATTTACGATTGCTGCAAGTGTTGTTGATTTACCTGAACCAGTTGGTCCAGTTACAAGTACCAGTCCTTTATGGAAATCTACTATGTCATAAAGAGCTTGCGGTAGACTAAATTGATCCATATCTGGAATTTTACTTTCAACCCTTCTTAATACTGCAGCTGGTCCACTAATCGTTTTATAAAAATTTGCTCTAAATCTTAATCCGCTTAACATGACTGCAGAGTCTAACTCATGAGTCTTTTCAAATTTTTCAGCTTCGTGTTCGTTACAATTCATTGAGATTAAATCTTTTAAATCTTGAGCTGTAACATTTGTGCCTTCAACTTTTACGATTTCTCCAGTTTGTCGATAAGCTAGGGGAGATCCTGCCCTAATATGAAAATCAGAAATTTTCTTATTATCTTTTGCTAACTGCTCTAATTTTTCAAACATATTAATAGTTTATACTTTAGTACAATAAATTGTCATTAAATTACTAATAAATATTTGCAAAAACCCATTTCAGACACTTTGCTTGAAAGTTCGAGTATTAGTTGATTTAATGTAAATATATAATAATGGTTTAATATTATTACTTAATTAAAAAATGAAAAACCCTTTTGCTAATTTATTCAAAAAGAAATCTAAAGAAGGTGAACAAACACCCGTTCCAAAAAAAGAGGAAAAAAAGAAAAAAGAAAGTTTTTTAGGTAAGTTTTTTAAAAATAGGATTGGAAAATCTGCAGTTCAAGGAGAAGAAATTGTAGGTGTTGAGCTTTCACCAACAGAAATTAGGTTAGCACAACTAACAACTGACAAATCCAACAAATGGGTTTTAGAAAAATTTTTTATTCATCCAATTGAAGGTCTAGATAAAAGTGCTACTGTTTTAGATAATCAAGATAAGTTTGGAGACGAACTTAAAATTGCTCTTCAAAAATCTAAAATAACTACGACAAATGCTGCGATTGCCATTCCTGTAACTAGTGCAATTATCAGAGTTGTAACAGCACCCCTAATGACAGATGAAGAGCTGAGCAAAGCAATAGACACAGACTCTCTTTGGGAAAACCTTGTACAATTAACAGATAACTTAAATGATTATTCAATTTTTCATCAAGTAATAAATAGAGATAAAACCGCAAATACAATGGATATTTTATTCGTTGCATCCAAACTATCAGATATCAATAGTTATACAGCAATAATAAAGAAGGGTGGTTTAAATGCAGTTATAATTGATGTTAAGTGTTTTGCTCTTAAATCTGCAGTCGACCAAATGAATCAATTAGCTGGCTCAATTGAGGATGCAAACTTAACTGCAGTTTTAGAATTTGGATTAGATGAAAACTATGTAATGATTTTGTATGAAAATAATCCAATCATCACAGATATATTTATAAGATCTCAAGATAGAAATACTCTTCAAAATTCAGATAATCAGGAAGAGATGGATGCTTTAGTTAGAAGATATGTGACCCAAGTTAAACAAGCGGTGCAAGATTTTGAAACAAAGTATGAAAAAAGAATTAGAAACCTGAAAGTAGTATCAAATTTAGAAAATGTAGAAACTTATCTTGGCACTTTTAGAAAAAATTTAACAAATACAGGATTTAATTTATTAGATCCAATTAAAGAAATAAAAGTTCCAGCACAACTAGAAGAGAGCGTTAAGTTAGATAATAGGTCTTATCTTTCAACTGTTATTGGATTGGCGTTTAGAAAACTTGATGTATTTGGATATTACAAATTTGTAACTGCTGTAAAAAATATAAATCTACTTCCTAATAGAGATAGCATGATAGCACAGAAAAAAGCCAAAGTATTTTCAAATTTTGCTTTCAAAGGCGCAATAGGAGTTATCGCAATAATTTATATAGTATTATTTGGCCTTTCTTTTTGGCAAATAAATACATTGAATAAACAATTAGTTGGATATGATGATATTCTTCAAACTCATGAACTAAGAACATTAGAAAAAAATAAAGTAGAAAAAGAATTAGCTTTAATTTTAAAATCTCTAAAAATTAGTAAATCAATAAAATCAAACAAAAAAGTGAGTTTTAGAGTTCTGGCTCAAATAGCCTCAGCTGTTCCAAAAAGAGTAAAATTCAATTCAATAGAATACAACGGATCAAATCAGATTATTATACAAGGTACAGCATCAAGCGACCAAGATATTTTAAAGTTAATAAGTAATTTAAATAATAAAAAACTAATAATGCAAGCACAATTAGCCACAATGACTTTACCAGATGGTCAAACTGCTGGAGCCCCAACAATGAAGGGATTTAAAATAGCTTGTATTCTGGAGAACGCATAATGGATTTGAAAAATATAGATTTAAAAAATATAAATGTAAGTGATATAGCTGCAAAGTTAAAAACTGTTGATAAAAAAACTCTTATTAAATTTGGAGCTGGTTTTTTTGCAATTATAATTTTTTTAATTGGGTATTACTTAATCTTAAATCCAATTGTTAAAGAGAAAAAAGCGTTATACGAAGACAAGGTTTTAAAAGAATCTGAAATCACTCAATTTGAGGATGAGATAATTACAAACAAAAAAAGATTAAAGAAACTAAAACCTCAATTTAAAGAAAGTTCAACATTGTTTCACTCAAAAGCTGAAGTTGAAGGATTGTATCAAAGCTTAAGTAGATTTGCAGGTATAAATGGTTTGACGATTTCAAAAATAGAAAAGAAAAAACCAAAACCTATTTTAAAACCTGGTGTTGCTCAACAAGCAGAAGAACTATTAAAAAAATCTGATATCTCTTATTATCAAATACCTGTCGAATATGAGATAAAAGGCAACTTTTTAGGCTACATTAAATTTAAAAGATCAATTGCAAAATCCAAGAAAATGTTAAATTTTGACAAGGAGACTATAAGTATAGTACAAAACGATTCAACTGGAGCGATAATTGCAAAAGGAGAACTTACAATAGTGGGAATACCGGATGAATTCTTTTAAAAAAATATTATTCTTTATTTTGTTTTTCTGTATCCCAAACATTGGTTTTGCAGATAATCATTCTACAAATGCTGAACTTGTCGAAAAGGCAAAAGAGATTACAAAAACTTTAGAAACAAAAGTTGAAGAAGAAGAAGAGGATGTTCCTTTGAATGATCCATTTGCTGGAAACGAAGGATCTAATTCATCTTTAAATCCTGAAACAGGAGAAGAAAGAGATCCAATGAGTTTATATAATTTTAAATTATCAGGATTAATATCAGGAGCAAATGCGAGCTATATAAGTCTTACAGATGCATCGGGAGATGTAATGACCATTACACTTGGTCAATATCTTGGGAAAGTAAAATTAATTGACTTAAGATTAACAGAAGCAATCTTTTTAAAAGAAGATAAATCATACATAATTATAGATTTTAATAACCAAATAAGAGAGGCAGATGAATACTAAGAAAATAATTACATCTGCATACTTAATAATATTAGCAATAATTTTAAATAGTTGTGGTCCAAATTCTAAATTTAATCAAAAATATAATAAACCTTTTAAACACAACACACCTTTAATTAAAAATGATATAAGACAAACAGGTCAAGCAGAAATTGCTAAAACCTTAGAAATGGGACCCAAGCCAGTTGATGGTGATGCGGTCAAATTAAAGAAAAGAAGAAAAATAACATCTGAAACACAGAGAAATTATCTTTTAATTCCTGAAAGCTACCCATTACTTAAACAAAGAGTAACTTTGAAATTTAAAAATTTAGATTTTAAAGAAACAATGAAAATGATGGGTAAAATTGGTGAAATTAATGTTTTAGTAGGAGATGAGGTTGCTGGTGCAATATCAGCTGAGTTAGTTGATGTGCCATGGGATAAAGCATTCCAAGCTCTTTTAGACATGAAAAATTATGCTTCTGACATAGATGTTAACAGCAATTTAATAAGAATTCACTCTCCTGAAACATTAACTGCACAAGAAAATTATAAATCTGAAAGAGCACAGGCAGTTAAAAATAAAGTAGAATTAGAGGATAGTGTTGAACCAATTATATCTGAAATTTTTAGATTATATTATATATCTCCTGAGTTAGCAAAAGCTACAATTGAGGAATTATTTCAGACTGGTTCAGGAGAAGCATCAACATCTCCTATAAAAATTACAGAAGAGACAGCCACTAGATCAATTATAGTCAGAGGTAAGGAAAGAGATTTAGATACTGTAGATAAAGTTCTGACAGAAATAGATATTAAAACTGAGCAAGTTCTTATTGAAGCATTTGTAGTAAAAGCTACGTCTGAATTTGAGAGACAACTTGGAACAAGACTAGGAGGATATTACCAAAGACAACAAGAACAAATTGGTGGAGTTATTGGAACAACAAGTTCATCAGGTACTTTAGATGATACATCTGCAGCACTTGTTCAAACAGCTAAAGATAGTTTAACAAATTTACCTGCAATCGGAGCGACGAGTGGTATTGGAGTATTAAAAAGAACAGGATCGGCTGTATTAAAAGCTGAAATTACAGCTTTAGAAAAAACAGGTATAGTAGAGACAATTTCAAATCCAAAAGTATTTACAATCAACAATCAACCAGCATCGGTTACGCAAGGTAAAGAAATTCCTTACGAAACAACATCTGAAGGTACAACATCAACATCATTTAAAGAGGCAGCATTAAAACTTCAAGTTACACCTAGCATAATTGGAGATGGTAATGTGTTGTTAGACATTCAGGTAAATAATGATGATGCTGATACTTCTCAGTCAGAACCTCCTATAACTAAGATGGAAATTACCACGAAATTATTGGTTGCTGATGGAGATATTGTTGTAATTGGTGGAATAAAATCAAATAATGTGACAAAAGCAAATGAACAAGTTCCAGGTCTTGGAAATGTCCCTGTAATTGGTAATCTATTAAAATATAAAAAGAATGAAGACAATTTGGAGGAATTGCTTATATTTATAGCACCAAGAATTTTATAATGCTTAAAATTAGTAGAGAGTCTGAAATAAATTTAATTAATATTCTCATTGATCAGGATATTATTTCTGGAAAGGATTTAGTTGATATCAAGAAAGCCTCTTCAGAGGGGGAAAAATCTCAAATAGAAGCAGTATTTGAATTAAAGTTAACTGACGAACAAAAAATTTTAGATCTTTTAGTAAATGAACAATCTCTAGATATAATCGATTTATCGACTGTTGAAATCACTGATGAAATAAAATCTATTCTTCCATCAAATTATATAAATATGAATTTTATAGCCCCATTCAAAATTGAGGGAAATGTTTTACATATAGCAATTCCAGACAGTTCAAAATTAAGCTTGATGAGAAATTTAAAAACTATCACAAAAAAAGATATTGAGTTACACGCTGCTAAAATTTCAGATATTTCATCGTATATAGACAGATTATTAGCGGACGGTGAAACTACAATGGAGTCTATTCAAAAGGCTAATAGTGAAAAAACTAAAACTTTTGATTATGACGTTGATGAAAATGCTGAGGTATTAGAAGAAAAACCAGAAGAAGATATCGAAGCCATTGAAAATGAGTCTGATGTAATTAAATTCAGTACAGCTGTAGTTGCTGAAGCTATTAAATCTGGTGTATCTGATATTCACATTGAACCTTACAGATTTTCATCAAGAGTTAGATATAGGTTAGATGGAATTTTAACTGAGCAAGAACATTTTGCAAAATTTCTTCATTCGAATTATGGGGCGGTGGTTACACGTTTTAAAATTATGGGTAAACTTGATATTGCTGAAAGAAGATTACCACAAGATGGAGCTATTCCATTTAAAATAGATGGAAAGGTAGTTGATCTTCGATTATCTATTTTACCAACTGCAAACAATGAGAGAATTGTAATGCGGGTACTAAACAAAGATGCGGGAGACATAAGTTTAGAACAATTAAATTTTGAAGAAACAGATTTATCTAATTTACGAAAAGCAATTCATGGAACGCAGGGATTAGTGCTCGTAACAGGACCAACGGGTTCAGGAAAAACAACAACCCTTTACAGTATTCTTAAAGAAGTTTCTAAACCACATTTAAATATTTTAACTGCTGAAGACCCAGTTGAATATGAATTGGATGGTGTTGGACAAGTTCAAATAAAAGATGATATTGGTTTAAATTTTGCTGCAGCACTTCGATCTTTTTTAAGACAAGACCCAGAAATTATTCTTGTTGGTGAGATGCGAGATAAAGAAACTGTCGATATAGGATTAAAAGCAGCACTAACAGGACACTTGGTATTTAGCACTTTACACACCAATGATGCACCAAGCACAATTACTAGATTACAAAACATGGGAACCCCAGATTATTTAATAAGTGCAGCTGTTTCACTTGTATTAGCACAAAGGCTTGCAAGAAAAACTTGCACCGAATGTAGAGAGCCAGATGAAGATATTACGCCAAAAGCACTTGCTGACTTAGGATTTACTGTAGAACAAGCATCAAGAGCAAAAGTTCAAAAGGGTAAAGGATGTGCTAAATGCAAAGATAGTGGATATAAAGGACGAATGGGAATTTATGAAATATTAAATGTTACAAAACCAATTAAAGAAGCAATTTTGAGAAAAGCAACCACTCCTGAGTTAAAAGAAATTGCTGCTAATGAAGGTTTTAGAACAATGCAAGATATGGGGAGAGAGCTTATTTTAACGGGAGACTTGAATTTTAGAGAATACGATAGAGTTCTATCGATGGATTAAAAATGTCATCCGAAACATTTTCATATAAAGGTATATCTGCAGGTAAATATATAGAGGGTGAGATTGAGGCAATTAATCAAGAGGAAGCCTCATTTAAACTCAAAGAACAAAAAGTAATAATCACAAATTTAACAAAAGTTAAAAAGAAAAAAGCTGAAAAAGACAAAAAAAAGGGTGGTGGATTTTCATTTGGAAAAAAGAAAGTAAAGCCAGAAGATGTAATGATTTTCTCCAAACAGTTTGCAACAATGGTAAAAGCTGGATTGCCAATATTAAATGTGTTGGGAATGTTAAGAGATCAAATTGAGCATCCCACAATGAAAGAAATCATTGAAGATGTTAGAAAAAACCTTGAAGGTGGTATCACTTTATCAAAGTGTTTTGAAAAATACCCAAAAATATTTGATAATGTTTACATAAATCTTATCAAAGCAGGTGAGGCCAGTGGTAAATTAGATGTTTTCTTGCTTAAATTAGTCGACTCTCTTGAGAAAAGAGAAAAAGTAAAAAAGAAAATCAAAAGTGCATTAACTTATCCAGTAGTTATGTTTTCGGTCGCCATAATAGTTATGGTTTTCATGTTAATCAAAGTCGTTCCAGTATTTGCTAAAATGTATGATGGAATGGGCGTTGCATTACCAACACCAACTGCGGTAATTATGACTGCAAGTAATTTTATGAGAGGTGCTGGCGGTTTAACTTTAGGTTTGGTGCTACTTACAATATTTATTATTTTTAAATACACCACTACAAAGATGCCAGCAGTAAGATATAAATGGCATCAACAAGTTCTTAAAATGCCAGTTTTTGGTGATATGATTTTAAAGTCTTTAATAGCAAGAATTTCATTAATCATGGGAAACCTAAGTGCTGCAGGAGTTAATTTACTTGAAAGTATTGAAATTGCTAAATCAGTCAGCAACAATGATGTTGTTACCCAAGCATTAGAAAATGTTAAAAAAGGAGTATTCTCAGGAGACACTTTAACAAAACTTTTTTTAAAAGAACCAGTATTTCCACCAACGTTCAGCCAATTAATTTCTGTTGGAGAGCAAACAGGAAATTTAGATGAGATGTTTAGTTCTGTCTCTGCTTATTACGAAGAAGAATTTGACACTGCCGTTGATAACATGTCTAGTTTAATTGAACCTATAATGATTGTATTCATGGGAACAATGATTGGTGGATTAATGATTGCGATGTACTCACCAATATTCAACGTTGGTGCAATTATTGGAAGTTAGTAATTTATTTTCTTTGTTAAAATTAAATGATTTATCCAAGGCTTTTCACCTTCTTTAAAAACTACTGCGTCCATAATTTGTTGTATAAAAAAAGTTCCTAAACCACCTGGTTTAACATCATCAATTTTTCTGTGCCGAACATTTTCTTTATCAACAGGTCTTCCCTTATCAAAAAAACCTATCTCTAATTCACCGTTGTTTAAAGAAATTTTTATCTCCATTTTATCTTCAGTGTCTTCACCTTGATAAGCATGCTTGACAATATTTTGTGCAGCCTCGGCAATTGCTAAAACTAATTCGTCTTTTAAATCTTGATCGATATTTACTTTTTCAAATACTTCTCTAGAAAATGATCTTACATCTTTCAAACTTGCAGAACTAACAACAAAGTCTCGTTGTTCTGAAATTTGTCTTAGTGCAACCATCATTTATCCTAAATTCAATATTTGCTCGAGTTTTGCCATCATAATTACTTTTAAAACTGATTTACTTATATCTTTTAAAATTACTTTTTTTCCCAACTCATTCGCTTTTTGATGACTCTCAATAAGAACCGAAATACCGGATGAATCCATATATTGAACTTCTTTTAAATTAAGATGAACTTCTTTCTTTGCCTCAATTAAAGGCATTATAATTTCTTTTGCTTTTTCAGTTACATCCATGTCAATTTCACCATCAAGGTGAACAATGGATACATCTCCTTCTTCTGTAACTTTATATGACATAAATATTAATATTTATTAAATTTCTTAGCTAAATCAACAAAAATGACCCAATTTGATTACTTTTAGAGTGTAGATATTGTCTTTTAAAATATATAAATTATATGTATATACATATTTTTATTTACGATAGGATCAAAACTTATGAAAAAAAATAATAAAGGTTTTACACTTATAGAATTATTGGTTGTTGTAGCAATTATCGGTATTTTAGCAGCAGTTGGAGTTGTTGCTTACTCTGGCTACACATCAGGAGCAAAAAAATCAGCAGTTAAATCTAATCAAGCAGCTATAGTTAAATACGTTGCAGCTGAGTTAAAAAAATGTGAGCTTGGTGAGACAAATGTAATGTCAAACAACTTAAAATGTGATGACAGAAAAAATGGCGGTGTAGTTGCTACAGGAGTTTCAAATGCATTAGGCACTGAATTTAAAAATCCATATAAAACATCTAAGACTGCAATAACTTCAACAAATTTTACTGATTGCAAAGCAACAGCAAATGAAGGTGAAACTTATGTAGCGGATGATGGCACTACAGTTACTGTAAAATCGTGCACTAAAAAAGACGAAGACATCTTATCTGGTACAGTTACCATAGAATAATAAAATATTTTTTATGACAGCCAAAAGCAGGGGTTTTACACTCATTGAGCTTTTGGTTGTCGTAGCAATCTTAGGGATTATAGCTGCTATTGGAATAACAAGTTATAATGGCTACGTTTCATCAACTAAGAAAAAATCAACTGAGAACGTTCTAAGACAAATAGCGCTAGCTCAAACCGAATATTATTCAGACAATCAAATATACTATTATGATAAAACCAGTGGTGACTGCACAGCTACCGTCACTACGTCTCAATCAATAGAAACTAATTTATTGGGTGGTTCGAAAACAATAATAGATCCAAAAAATAAAAAAGCATTAAACGGATATTGGATTTGTATTTCTAATGATGCTTCAGGTTTTAAAGCAAAAGCTATAGAAGAAAATAATCGTAGTGGGTGTAAAATAGAATTATTCGCTGATACTAGAGTTGAAAGAAATAATAAGTGTTAGTTTAAATGAATTTAGAGCCAGTAAAAAAACTAATTTCTAATTTCATAAATTCTGAAACAACAAAAAATCAAAAAATTTATTACACACTCAGTTTAGGCTGGATAATATTTATCGGTTATTTAACCTGGTGGAATGGACTAAGGAATCCGAGTTTAGATAAAAGTTTTAGGTGGGATGAGTGGATTTGGTTTGGATTAGTCCCTGCTTTATCACCTTATTTATTTTATTTTATCTGGAAGAAAAAAGACAACTAAAACCTATTTTGAGCACCAGAATTATTTAATGTATAATCTTTTAATATTAACCTAAGGGATAAAGATGGAGAACGTCAATTTGGAATCAGTAAAATCATTTGTTGATACCCTTTGGGTTATAGATTGCGCAATTCTTGTTTTCATTATGCAAGCAGGTTTTATGTGTATGGAAACTGGTCTTTCAAGACATAAAAATAGTATTAATGTTGCTCTTAAAAATGCTGCTGACTTTGGTCTTGCGGTTGTAATTTTTTGGCTATTTGGTTTTGGTTTGATGTTTGGAAAAAGTTTTAATGGCTATTTTGGAACTGATTTATTCTTTTTTAAAACTGATCAGGCCGAATACATGACATATTTTGTATTCCAAGCAATGTTTGTTGCAACAGCAGCAACAATTGTATCAGGCGCTGTTGCTGAAAGAATGAAATTTAATGGATATTTAATAATTACAATTATTGCTACCGGAATTATATATCCAATTGTTGGTCATTGGGCCTGGTCTTCGAGTTATTTAAATAATATCGATGCTACAAGACAATTACTCGCGGTTACTGGGCAAGTTAAAACTACTGGATGGCTGACAGATATTGGATTTGTTGACTTTGCTGGAAGTACAATAGTTCATTCTGTTGGTGGATGGATCGCGCTTTCTGCTGTTTTAATTTTAGGTCCAAGAATAGGAAAATATTCAGATGCAAACAAAGGAAAGTTCACAGGATCAAGTTTTCCTTTAGCAGTTTTGGGAACCCTAATTTTATGGTTTGGATGGTTTGGTTTTAATGGTGGAAGTAATGGAGCTATGGATGAAGCAGTTCCATTAATTTTAATTAATACATTTCTTGCTGCTTCTTTTGGTTTATTAACAGGTCTTGGAATTTCATTTGCATTATTTAAAAAACCAGATCCTTATTATGTTATACTTGGACCACTCGCAGGGTTAGTTGCAATTACGGCTGGATGTAATTCGATGACATCCGTGACTTCAATATTTGTTGGAATTATAGGAGCGGTAGTTGCAATTTTTGTAAACGAATTTTTAAATAAATTTGAAATAGATGATGTTGTTGGAGCAGTGCCTGTTCATTTGGCAGCAGGAGTTTGGGGAACAATTGCTGTAGGGTTATTTAGCGATCTTGAAATTTTAGGCACAGGATTAACAAGATTAGAACAAATCAAAGCACAGTTTATT
The DNA here is from genome assembly GCA_902527605.1 of uncultured Pelagibacteraceae bacterium. Taxonomy (GTDB): domain Bacteria; phylum Pseudomonadota; class Alphaproteobacteria; order Pelagibacterales; family Pelagibacteraceae; genus Pelagibacter. The sequence continues at coordinate 49,355 of CABZPQ010000005.1, forward strand.
GGAATTGTTTCGATCGGTGTATTTTCATTTTTTGGTTCATATATTTTATTAAAAATTTTAAATTATTTTTATCCATTAAGAGTAAGTCCGCTACACGAAGAGTTAGGTTTGAATATTGCTGAGCATAATGCAACCTCTGTAGAACACGATTTAATTACAATTTTAGAAAAACAGTCTGAGTCCGGCGACTTGACTATTAGAGGTCCACAAGATCCATTTACTGCTGGTGGTGTTATTGGACTTTATTACAACAGATTGATGAGTAAGCTGGAGACTAGTGAAGCTGAAAAGAAAGTATGGAGAGATAGAATTTCAAACGAAGTAAAACTTGCAGTAAAAGTTCAAGAAAACTTTTTACCAAAAAGAAATTTGGAAAATTATCCTGTGCATGGAATTAATATCGCTGCTAGAGAAGTTTCAGGAGACTTCTTTAGTTTTTATCCTCACAATGATAGCGTTTACTTTATTATTGCAGATGTTGCAGGTAAAGGAATTCATGCTGGAATGGTAATGGCAAAAGCATCAACTCTATTTGAAATAATGTCTAGAGATCAAGTAGATCCAGATGAAATGATGTTTCATATGAATAATGATCTATTTTTAACTAAAACTGGAGGAATGTTTGTAACAAGTATATTAGGAGAATATAATATGAGGACTGATGAATTAAGATGGGTAAATGGAGGTCATCAGCCAGCTATAATTAGATCATCTTCTGGAAATTATGAGCAATTTGAAAGTAATTCTCCACCAATGGGTGTAATACTTCAAAAGGATAAGTCAGTCTATAAAACTCACAAAGTTAAGCTAGAAAATAAAAGGTTTTGCGCTTTCACTGATGGTTTATCCGAAAGCTTAAATAGCTCAGGTGAGGAAATAGGAATAGATGGATCAATTCAAATAATTGAGAAAAACTTCAATATGGACATAAAAAAACAACTAAATGAAATCACAAAAGAAGTAGTTAAAGTTGCAGGTGAAAATAAATTAAGTGATGATTTAACGTTAATTTCGATTGGAAAATAATTTCCCCATTTTGATCTAATTTATTTTGTATGTTTTTTGTATAAATGATACGATTTATAAAAAACAATAAGGAAATTATGTTTAAAAAAATAATCTTAACTATAGGTTTTCTATTATTTAGCACTAACTTATTTGCAGCCCAAACGCAAATCGCACAAGTAAATGGTATGATATGTATCAAGTGTCAAAAAATGGTTACTGAAGCATTACAAAAGGCTTGTCCTGATGCTACAGTTAATGTTTCTTGGCCAGAAGGGGTTGCAGTATCTACTTTTGCAGATAAATCAAATTTATCTGAGGATGAATATAAAAATGCAATTTTAGGTACTGGATTTGAAGTAGTTAAAGTAATTAGTGTTGATGGCATAATTACAGACGCTGAAGAAGCAAGAAAACTTATAGATTAAAAAAAATTTTATGACTGTAGCTGAACTCCAAATTTTGGTTGATAAGCTACAGTCTAAAATAAGTCAGTTAGAGCTCACAAGTAAGGGAGCTATCAAAGCAACAGAGTTTAGATTAGAAGCTGTACTACAAGCGAATTTAGATACATTTTGGTTATTAATTTGCGCTATTTTAGTTTTCTTGATGCAGGCTGGATTTATGTGTTTAGAATCTGGTTTATCAAGAAGCAAGAATAGCATTAACGTTGCTCTTAAAAATATTACAGATTTTGGAATAGCCGTAGTTACTTTTTGGGCCTTTGGTTTTGCATTAATGTATGGAACCAGTGTGATGGGCTTGTTTGGTAATAAATTTTATTTTTTTACAACCAAGGTAGCTGGTTATCAAACATATTTTGTATTTCAGGCAATGTTTGTTGCAACAGCAGCAACTATCATATCCGGAGCTGTTGCTGAGAGGCTTAGATTTTTCTCATACGTAATAATTACTTTTATTACTTCAGGAATTTTATACCCAATAGTAGGCCATTGGGCGTGGGCTTTTGATTTTACGAATCCAACAGTAAAATTTGGTTGGCTAGGTAAGATGGGTTATTTAGATTTTGCAGGTGCATCTGTTGTTCATTCTGTTGGAGGTTGGGTGGCATTAGCTATATTGCTCATTATTGGAAGTAGAACAGGTAGATTTAGAAAAGATAAAGATAAAAAATTGTTTCAAGGAAGTAATACACCAATTGCTGCTCTTGGCGCTTTAATTTTATGGTTCGGTTGGTTTGGATTTAATGGTGGTGCAAATGGAGCAATGGATTTAAAAATTCCATTGATATTAATTAATACCTTTTTATCAGCATCATTTGGTTTAATCTTTTCAAGTGCAATGGGTATTATCGTAATGAAAAAACCAGAGCCATTATTTATGATTACAGGTCCTCTGGCTGGTTTAGTTTCGATTACAGCAAGTTGCGCTTATGTTAATCCATCGGAGGCAATATATATTGGAGCAATTGGAGGAATTTTATCAGGGTCAACAATTATTTTATTAGAAAAATTAAAAATTGATGATGTGGTTAGCGCTATACCTGTTCATCTAGTAGGAGGTATGTGGGGAACTATATCAGTTGCTATATTTGGTGATTTCGAAATGATGGGATTAGATAAAACAAGATTAGAACAGTTAACAATTCAAATCATAGGAACATTTAGCATTGGTGGATTTTGCTTTTTTGCTTCATACATAATTTTTAAATCTATAAATTATATTTATCCACTTCGAGTAGGTAAAATCCAAGAGGAGCTTGGTTTAAATATATCAGAACACAATGCATCAACAGACACTCACGAATTACTCGAAGTACTAACCAATCAAGCAAAAACTGAGGATTATTCATTAAGAGCTCCTCAAGATCCATTTACTGATAGTGGTATTATTGGTACCCAATACAATTTTTTGATGGAAAAATTAGAACAAAGTGAAAAACAAAAAAATAAATGGAAAAACCGAGTTTCATCTGAAATTAAATTAGCAATGAATGTGCAGAGACGTTTAATGCCAAATAGAGATTTGTCTAATTATCCAATTTATGGACTAAATATTCCAGCTAGAGAAATTTCAGGAGATTTTTACGATTTTTATTTACATGATGATCTTGTTTACTTCACATTGTCAGATGTTTCTGGCAAAGGAGTTAATGCTGGCATGGTTATGGCTAAGGCAATTACATTATTTAAAATTTTTTCAAGATTAAAATTTAAGCCTAATGAAATCCTACTTGAAATGAACAATGATTTAAATGAAACTAATCCGCCAGGTACCTTTATAACTTCAATAGTCGGATGCTATAATATTAAAACAGACATTATTGAAATTGCAAATGCAGGTCATCAACCAGCTTTGTTGAGAAAAGGAAAGGATTTTGTTGAATATTCATCTTCTTCTACTCCTCTTGCAGTAGTCAAACATAAAAATGAAAATGTTTATAAGTTAGATACTTTTAAATTAGATGGAGGAAGAATATATTGTTTTACTGATGGTTTTTCAGAATGTATGGACGAAAATAAAAACGAAATAGGTATTGATGGAGTTAAGAAACTTTTACTTAATCATCAAAATTCTTCTTTACAAAAAGAACTTGAAAATTCTACTGAGGAAATAAGACTTAAAAGTCTCAAAAAAGATTACAAAGAGACTGGTATAAAAGCAAATAACGATATACTTGATGATGATTTAACTATCATTGGAATTGGGCATTGAAAATTATAGAGCAAAATTTTAATACAGTTTCTAACAAACAACTATCAGATATATCAAATAAGGTAACTAATACAGTTGTGGATAATTATCTAAGTGACAACCTAACCCTAATTTCTATAGGCAATTAAGAATTTAAGTAAAATAAACCCGCGATCAAATATCATATATAATAACTATTTCTTAGAAAATATATTATAAACGTGGATGAAAAAAATCTGAAAATTGGAATTATTGGCGCCGGTATACAAGGTGTTTGCAATGCTTTATTTCTTCAAAAAAAAGGTTTTCAGGTTACACTTTTTGATAGAGAAGAGCCCGGCAGTGCAGCATCATATGGAAATGCTGGCCACTTTTCTCCTTATGCGTCCGTTCCTTTAAACAGACCAGATGTTATAGCAGATGTTCCTTCGATGTTAATTAGCTCAAGAGGACCTCTAGCTTTAAAGTGGAACTATGTGCCAAAGATGATCCCTTGGTTTGCAAGATTTATATTAAATTGTAGACAAGAAAAAATGATGCATACTGCTAAAAATATGCACCAAATTTTAGATCAGTCTTTGCCGGCATTCGATGAATTATTTGACGAAATTGATTTAGAAGGATTAGTTGAAAATAATGGCATTCTTTACGTTTGGACTGATCAAAATATGAAAAGTAGAGAACTAGAAATTAGAATAAGAGATCAGCTTGGTGTGAAGCAACAACTAGTAAATAAAAAGGAAATTCACGATTTAGAGCCAAACTTAAAACCATTTTATCATGGTGGGGTATTTTATGATTATGCAAGACACGCAAGAAATCCAAGAAAAATTTTAATAAAGTTATTTGAAAATTTTGTAAACAAAGGTGGAAAATTTTTAAAATTAAATATTCAAGATATTGATTTTGATGAAGAAAAACCGGTTCTTAGAAGTGAAACACAAAGATTTATTTTTGATAAACTTGTTGTTGCATGTGGAGCATTCTCAAAAAGATTAACTGATAAATTACATGAAAATATTCCTTTAGATACTGAGAGAGGCTATCATGTTCACTTCAAAGATTATGACCATTTAATTTCAAGACCTATTGTTTATGCAAATAGAGGTTTTGGAATGACACCAATGGAACAGGGGTTGCGTGTTGTCGGAACTGTAGAATTTGGAGGTTTAGAAAACTCTCCATCTAAATCGAGAATAAAAAACTTGATATTAAACGCAAAAGATATGTTAGATGGGTTACCAGAACATAAAGATGAGTGGCTTGGTTTTAGACCTACATTGCCAGATTTTCTACCAGTCTTAGGGCCTTCAAAAAACTATAAAAATGTTTTTTATTCATTTGGTCATCATCATTTAGGTTGGACACTTGGTGCAATATCAGGAAAAATTATATCTAAAATGATCTCAGGTGAGAATACTAACTTAGATCTGCAACCATACAGCTCAATAAGGTTTAGTTAAAAGTAATCTTTTATAGTACTCTATTTAATGCTTGAAAATAAAAGTAATATCATAATTGCATCTATTTTGCTTTTTTTAGCAGCTCTGTTTTGGTCAGGAAATTTTATTGTTGGAAAGATAGCAGGTTTAAATGACATACCTCCAATTTCATTAAACATATTAAGGTGGTCACTGGCGTTTCTAATTTTATTACCTTTTACTTACAAAGAGATGCTTGAAAAAAGGGAATTAATTTTAAAAAATATTTATCTCTTATGTTTTTTAGGAATAACAGCAGTCAGTATTTTTAATTCAGCACTTTTTTATTCTTTGAAAACTACCCAGGTAATTACAGGTGTGCTTATGATCTCAACTGTCCCAGTTATGATTATTTTATTTTCAATTATTTTAAAAATAGAAAAAACAAATACCTTTCAAGTTTTGGGAGTTATATTTTCTTTATTAGGCGTATTATTTATAATTTCAAAAGCAGACTTTGAAGTCTTTAAAAATTTAGCCTTTGAAAAAGGAGATTTATTTGCATTATTTGCGATGATATCTTGGTCACTTTATTCAGCACTTTTAAAGAAAAAAAATTATGGATTATCACCAATAACTTTACTTCAAGTTGTTATTGGTCTTGGTGTAATATTTCTTATACCAATGTATGTAATAGATTATATTTACATTGGTAATCGAATTATTATTAATACAAATTTCATTCTTGTTTTATTATATGTTGTTTTGTTGCCTGGTATCGTTTCCTTTTTTTTCTGGATAAAGGGTGTAGCTTTAATAGGCGCTAATAGAGCTGGTATTTATTTACACTTAATGCCTATTCTTGCAGCAATTCTTGCAATGATAATATTTGATGAAGTATTACTATTTTATCATTATATCGGTGGAATATTTATTATTTCAGGGATATTACTTTCGAATAAAAAAAATGCTTAAAGTAGCTATACTTGACGATTATCAAAATATTGCAAAAGATTTTATTGATATTAAAAAATTATCTTCAAAATATGAATTTCAGATATTCAATGAGCCATTTGAAGATGAAAATGATTCAATTGAACAATTAAAAGAATTTGAAGTTCTTTTTATAATGAGAGAGAGAACCAAAATAACAAAAAAATTTATAGAAAGTTTAAAAAAATTAAAATTAATTGTTACCAGTGGGATGAGAAATAAATCAGTAAATTTAGAGGCAGCTAAAAAAAATAAAATTGTTGTTTGTGGTACTGAAATTAATAGTAATCCAACACCAGAGTTAACATGGGCATTAATTTTGGGACTTGCAAGAAATTTTAAAACCGAAATAGATAATATGTACCAAGGTTATTGGCAATCCACTATTGGTGTGGAATTAAAAGGTAAAATTTTAGGCTTACTAGGACTGGGAAGAGTTGGATCTCAAGTTGCAAAAATTGGCAAAGCTTTTGGTATGCAAATTATGGCTTGGAGTGAAAATTTAAATCTAGATAAATGCAAAGAGCTTGACGTTTTACCGTGTAGCAAAGATGACTTAATTCAAAATTCAGACTTTCTGTCAATTCATGTTCAAGGAGGGGATAGATATAGGGATTGTATTACTATTAAAGAATTTGAGAAAATGAAAAAAACCTCATATTTAGTAAATACTTCAAGAGGTGAAATAGTTAATGAAGATGATTTAATTATAGCATTATCAACAAATATAATAGCTGGAGCAGGAATAGATGTTTACGAAAAAGAACCATTACCTGAAAGTCATAAGCTTAGATTCGTACAGAATGCTCTTTTGCTTCCTCACATTGGTTACGTAACTGCCGAAAATTATTTAACTTTCTATAATCAAATGATCGAAAATCTTGAGAGTTTTGCATCAGGCAAACCAAAAAGGGTCATTGAATAAATTAAATTAAGACAATTTTTACAGATATAAATTTTAATTTTTTGTGTATAATTATTTTGATGAGCAAAGAATTTAAAGCTAATCAAAACCAAAAATTAGATAATCAAGAATTAAATGATTGGTTAGATTCTCTAGATGCAGTAGTTGAAAATCATGGTAGAGAGGGTGCCAAACTAATTTTAGAAAAACTTGAGAAAAGAGCAAAAGATTTAAGAGTATTATATTCACCAGTTCCATATTCACCATACAGAAATACGATATCACAATATGATCAAGGAATTTATCCTGGAGATTTAGCAATTGAAGAAAAAATAACAGCAATTTTAAGATGGAATGCTTTAACCATGGTTATGAAAGCAAATAAAAATTATGGTGGGCTTGGAGGACATATAGCAAGTTATGCATCTTTTGCTGAAGTATTTGAAACGGGATTTAATCATTTTTTTAAAGGTGGAGATGAGGCTGATTTAATTTTTTATCAATCACAGTGCACAACTGGTATATATGCAAGATCCTTTTTAGAGGGAAGATTAACAAAAAACCATTTGGAACATTATAGACAAGAATTAAATGAGCAAGGACTGTCTTCATACTGTCATCCTTATCTGATGAGAGATTACTGGACATTTACCACATCATCTATGGGTATAGGTTTAGTTAATGCAATTTACCAAGCTCGTTTCATGAAATATTTAGAAAATAGAAACTTATTAAAAACAAATAAAAGAGTATGGGGTTTATTTGGAGATGGTGAAATGGATGAACCTGAAAGCTTGGCTGGATTATCTATCGCTTCAAGAGAAAAATTAGATAATTTAACTTTTATTATAAATTGTAATCTCCAAAGATTAGATGGGCCTGTAAGAGGCAATGGACAAATAATTCAAGAACTTGAGACAATCTTTAAAGCTAATGGATGGAATGTTATAAAAGTCCTTTGGGGGTCTGAATGGGATAAGATTTTTCAACAAGATAAAGATCATTTGTTATTAAAACGATTTGCTAAAACTGTAGATGGAAAATATCAAACTTTAGGAGCAAGAGATGGCGAGTATAACCTTAAAAACTTTTTTGCAGAAGATCCAGAAGTTTTAAAATTGGTTTCTTCACTTAGTAAAGATGAAATTGATAAATTAAAAAGAGGAGGTCATGATTTTAAAAAACTTTATGCTGCCTTTAATGCAGCTGTTAAAACTAAGGGCAAACCTACAGTCATTTTAGCAAAAACAAAAAAAGGTTATGGAATGGGAAAGGCTGGAGAGTCAAAAATGACTAACCACCAGCAAAAAGAATTAAATCTCGATGCATTAAAAGAGTTTAGAGATCGTTTTCAATTAGATATTCCAGATAATAAATTAGAAAATATGGAGTTTTATAAACCAGATGAAAATTCAGAGGAAATCAAATATTTAAAAAAAAGAAGAGAAGCTTTAGGAGGATCTTTACCAAAAAGAAGTTTTAAAGAAGTTCAATTGGTAACCCCAAAAATTGAAAAACATTCAAACTTTTTATTCGAAAAAAGCGATAGAGAATATTCAACAACGACTGGACTGGTAAGGTCTTTAGGAAACATAATGAGAGATAAAGAGTTTGGAAAAAGAATTGTACCAATAGTTGCTGATGAAGCTAGGACTTTTGGAATGGCTAACTTATTTTCACAAATTGGAATTTATTCACCAGATGGTCAATTATATGAACCTGAAGATGCAACTTCAATTTTAAAGTATCAAGAATCTAAAACAGGGCAATTATTAGAAGAAGGAATTAATGAAGCTGGTGCAATATCTTCATGGCTTGCAGCAGCTACTTCTTATAGTAATCATAATTTTCCAATGATGCCTTTTTATATTTTTTATTCCATGTTTGGTTTTCAAAGAATAGGAGATTTGATTTGGGCAGCAGCTGATCAAATGCCGAGAGGGTTTTTAATCGGTGCTACTGCTGGGCGAACTACTTTAGCTGGAGAAGGATTGCAGCACCAAGATGGACAAAGTCATATAATTGCTTCGACATTTCCTAATTTAAAATCTTATGATCCTTGTTTTGCAAATGAACTAGCAGTTATTTTTGATGAAGGAATGAAAAGAATGATGACAGAATGTAAAGATGAATTTTATTATATTACTGTTAACAATGAAAAATATTCTCATCCAAAAATTGATATAAAAAATAAAGACGGAATAATTAAAGGTGGCTACCTTTTTAAAGATAATTCAAATGATAAAATTAATATAAATTTATTAGGGTCTGGACCAATTTTTAGAGAATGCATCGAAGCTTCTAAAATTCTTGAAGATGAATATGGAATTGGTTCAAGATTATATAGCATAACAAGCTATTCAGAATTAGAAAAAGATGCTAAATCTATTCTTAGACAAAACACATTGTCTCCTGCGAATAAAAAACAAAATTATCTACAAAATCTTATTTCTAATGATGACCCTATAATTGCTACTTCAGATTATGTAAGAGCATATTCGCAATTAATCTCTAGCCACATAAATAATAAGTTTTTAGCAATGGGGACAGATGGTTTTGGAAGAAGTGATACTCGAAAAAATTTAAGGGACTTTTTTGAGGTAGATAGCAAACATATAGTTGTTAGTTCTTTGTATACGCTTTATGAAGATAAGAAAGTTTCATTACAAACACTAGAAAAAGCTATTAGTAAATATAATCTCAACAATAATAAGAACAATCCTTGGGAAGTATAACCCCTAATAGCATTTATGGAATTACCGGTAGTAAATCATAAAGATTATGAAGCTCAATTAAATGATGACAATAAATTTCCTATAAAAAAATTTGGAGAACTAGCTAAAGCATTAATTAAAAATAAAATAGTTAAAAATTTCTATATTCCAGAGCCATGCTCAGTAGAAACTTTAAAAGAGGCACATACAGAAGATTATATAAATAAAATAAAAAACAAAACTTTAGATAAAAACGAGATTAGAAAAATTGGCTTTCCTTTGGTTGACAGTGTGGTTAGAAGGTCTTTTATTGCAACTGGAGGAACTGTCCTTGCTACAAAACTAGCTTTAAATTATGGTATAGCTTGCAATACCGCAGGAGGCAGCCATCATGCAACATCTAATGAAGGAGCTGGATTTTGTGTTTTTAATGATGTTGCGGTAGCAGCTAAATATTTAACTACAAGAGGTCTAGCAAACAGAATTTTGATTATTGATTTAGATGTTCATCAAGGCAACGGTAATTCTGAAATATTTAAAAATGATACTCAAGTTTTTACATTTAGTATGCATGCGAAAGTTAATTATCCAGCAAAAAAATCAATAAGTGACCTAGATATTGAATTAGAGGAAAATTTAGAAGATAGAGAATATATTGATATTTTAAAAAAAAACTTAAATTATTTGAACCAAGAAGAGTTTGATTTTGTTTTCTATATTGCTGGAGTTGATATTCACTATAATGATAGGTTGGGTAAACTTAAGATTTCTGATAATGGTATATTTGAAAGAGATCAATTAGTAATAGATAACTTTTTCTCAAATAAAATTCCTATATGTGGAGTATTAGGGGGTGGATACAACGAAGATTTTAATAAACTAGTAGAATTACATTCTAGTTTACATAAAACATGTGCTAAATTTTTATGACGAAAAAAAATTTCAATTTAACTACAGAGCAAGAAAACATTTTATTTAATGAAGCAACCGAACCTCCAGGCTCAAGTGAATTAAATAACGAAAAAAGAGAAGGCTCATATCACTGTGCTAATTGCGATACTGAACTATTTAAATCATCAACGAAATATGAAAGTGGATCAGGGTGGCCGTCATTTTATAAATCTCTTCCAGATGTCTTTGAAACTAAAACAGATCACCATATCGGTTATGCTAGAACAGAGTATCACTGTAAGAAATGTGGAGGACATCATGGACATATATTTGATGATGGTCCACAACCAACTGGAAAAAGATATTGCAACAATGGAGTTTGCTTAGTTTTTAAGCCGTATAAATAATTGTAATTAAAACAAAAATAAAATAAACCTATGCGTATGAATTTAATAAATAAGCTCTTATTTACTCTTTGCATATCTCTGTTCACAACTTTTGCGTATGGAGATACAGCTAATGATATACTGAACAGGCTTACAGACAAAATTTCATCAATTTTTGAAAATACTTTAGGAGGAGATACAGAATTCTCTTTAGAGTTTCCCGAGGAGGATGATGTTGAATTAGAAATACTAAAATTTAAGGAATTAGATAGCTCGGATCGTCAGAATTCATTTTCACAATTAAGTTTACATACACAAGAGGTAAACGATGATACCAGATTTATTTTAAATCTAGGCTATGGTCAAAGATATATATCTTCAGACAAATCGATGATCACGGGTATAAATGGGTTTATTGATTACGATACAGAGGGTCATGCTAGAACAAGTTTAGGTTTTGAAGCAAAAGCTCCAATTTTAGAACTTACTGGAAACTATTATTTAGGTCTGTCAGGAGTTGAAACTATTAATGGCGTTAAAGAAAAAGTATTAGATGGTCATGAAATAAACTTATCATCACAATTACCATACATGCCGTGGACAAGATTAAATTTGCAAAATTATGATTTTGAAAAAGATAAAGCTTCTGAGAATACAGGTGGTAATTTGGTTTCTCTTGAAATGAATTTGTCTCCGAGTATTCAAATTGAGGCGTCAAAGAATTTTATAGATACTACAGGCGTTGAAGATGAGGAGAATTTCAAAATTGTGTATTATAATCCCCCAAGAAATAAATCATCACTTCAAGATGGATTTTTATCATCAACAGCTTTTGAAAAAGGGGATATAGAAGCAAAAATGAAAGATAAAGTGAGAAGAAGAAATGCAATGACAATAGAAGTTCAAGGAGCAGTAATATTAACTAAGCAATAATTTATGAGAAATTTAATCAAATCAATATTAATTTTGTTTATCTCATTTTATTCAGTCAACACATTTGCAGCAACAGGAGCCGCAACAGAATATAAAGTTACAATGACAAAACTTGAACTTTGCGAAACGGGTAGTACCACAGCGAATTGTTTAAATGCATTAACCATATCACCACAAGGAACATCTGGTGCTGTAGATATTGCTTCCGTTAACGCTGGAGCTACAGCTGGGTCTTATGGAAATATCGCAAAAGCAAAAATAGGAACTCTATATACTTTTATTCAAATTACCATGAGTAGACAATTTTCAATGACTGGGACAGCAGGAAGTTGTGCAACAAAAGCTGGTGAGTCTGGAACTAAAACTACAGATGCCAAAGGACAGACTGGGGGAACTCCTGGATCGTCAACTTTATATGTTCCCGATGGAAGTAGTTATGATGATCACATGAATGGATCAGTAGACTCATTGGGTGCAACTGTTTCAAATGACGGCGTAATAGGAAGTAGTGATGAGTATTTTCAATATAGAAAAATTATTTCAGGAGGCGGTTTAAAAGTTAAAGCTGGTGATTTTCCCACAGTAAAAGTAGCATTTGATGTTTCAAATGCAGTTGGTGAAGCTACTGGCGGTGCAGCTGCTTGTACTGGTAACGTTATGTATGCAAATGAACCAGGAATGACAATATCATTTGTCGATTAAAAAATTTATTCTAAAGAACTTAAAAGCTTCCCAGATTTTTCTAATTCTCTTAATTCTTGATAGCCTCCAACGTGATGGTCATCAAAAAATATTTGAGGAATAGTTCTTCGTCCATTTGCTCTCTTAGTCATTTCATCTCTTAAACCTTCTTTTGTTGATATATCTATCTCGTTATAATTAAGATTATTTCTTGATAATAATCTTTTTGCTGCATCACAAAAGTTACACATTGGACCAGAGTAAACAGTTATATTTTTCATTAATCAATATATAAGTGATGTTTCATAAATTACTATAGTAAGTAATCATTTTTATTTATTTTTGACTTAATCTGTTTTCTTGAATATTCAAATTTTTTTCTATGTTTTATACTTTGTGAGCTTGCCCTTTTTCTCCACAGTCTAAATGATGAGGGTTTTAATGACCTCCTCATAATCTTAATAACGTCACCTTCAGTCTTTCCAGTTTTTTTTTCGATTTCTTCAAAAGTAATCCGGTCAGCCCACGCTGCCCAGATGACCCAATCTGGACTATCAAGAGGTGGCTCTGGATTTTTAACTCTGGTTGTCGGTCTGTGACTTTTTTTCATCAAAATTCAACAAATTGCTAAAATTATTTTAATGCAAATATTTAAGCCTATGATATTATCAGTTTTAGATAGTCCTATCTAGCCATCTTTAGCTCCCGGTTTTTTAGGACTATCCTTAAAATGCTTCCCTTAGATTTTATCCTTTTTTTACAGATTATAATTTTTATGTTTATAACTCCTGGCACACCTAGAATTGTAATTATTTCTTATTCTATGAACTACGGCGTTCAAAAATGTGTTTGGACTGCATTAGGAGATGTAACTGCGAACATTATTCAGGCAACCTTAGTAATTTTTGTCATTGGATCTTTTTTGTCTGACAATCCAACAATACTCAATACTTTAAAATGGTTTGGTATCGTTTATTTAACATATCTCGCATATGATATTTATAAATCGAGGCCTAAAGATATAAATACAAAAGATATTTTAGATAAAAGTTTTTTTTCATTTTATAAAGATGGATTCTTAGTAGCAGGCACAAGTCCTAAAGCATGGATGTTCTTTCCGTTTATATTTCCACAATTTATTGATTTTAATTCTAATTACATTGTTCAGTTTATTATTTTAATTACAACATATGTTGTATTGGATTTTTTATCTTTAGTTGGCTATGCAATCTTAGCTAATAAATTAATTGTTTGGATTAAAGCAAATCCTAAAATTATAAATACAATTTCAGCTTGTGTGATAATTTTGATAGCTATAATTATTGCATTTACTCAACAATACTAAGGCAAATTGCGTTACTACTCCCACTTGCAATTAAATAGTTTTTGTTATTAATTTAGCTTTATTAACTAATTAATTAAAGAGGAATAAATGAAAATAAAAAACATTTTAATAACATTTGTTTCTGCAATAGCATTATTATTTTCAACTTCAGTTGTATCATTTGCAAAAGTAGTTGGAGATAAAATTATTTTAGGTGCTGCAATTTCTTTAACTGGAAAATATTCATCTAATGGTGTTCATACTCAAAACGGCTATAACATGGCTGTTGATAGAATTAACAGCATGGGTGGAGTAAAAGTTGGAGGAAAAACTTATAAGTTTGACATCATATATTATGATGATGAATCAAACCCAAAAAGAGCAGCTCAGCTTGCAGAAAGATTAATTTCACAAGATAAAGTAGAGTTCATGCTTGGGCCATACAGTTCAGGTTTGACAAAAGCGATTGCGCCAGTAACAGAAAAATACGGTGTTCCAATGGTAGAGGCTAACGGTGCTTCTAGATCTTTGTTTACAAAAGGTTACAAATATCTATTTGCAGTATTAGCACCAGCAAACTTATATCTTGATGTAGCAATAAGAACAGCTGTTGAATTAAATGGTGGTAAAGGTGTAAGAATTGCACAAGCTTTTGAGCAAGATGCATTCTCACAAGACGTAAGATTAGGTATTTTAGATGCTGCTAAAGAAACTGGATCTGAAATTATAATCGACGACAAACTTCCAAAAGAACTTAATGATATGGCTGCTACTTTAGTTAAAGTAAAACAAATGAAGCCAGATGTATTGGTTGTTTCAGGTCATACAAAAGGAGCTTTAACAGCAATAAGACAAATTTCAGAAATGAAAGTTGATGTTCCAATGTTGGCAATGACACACTGTGATGCTGCAAAATTATCAAAGCAACATGGTAAAAACTCACAATATGCATTATGCGCTTCACAATGGCATAAAACATTAACTTACAAAGATGATTTCTTTAAAGATGGTATGACATATGCAGCAGATTTTGAAAAAGAATTTGGCTATGACCCACCATATCAATCTGCAGAGTCTTCAGCTGCATTGTTAGTATTTAAAGATGCTTTTGAAAGAGCAAATACTTTTGATCAGAAAAAAGTTAGAGATGCTCTTGCTGCAACTAACATGCAAACATTCTATGGAAATATTAAATTTGCACCTGGTGGTCAAAATGTTGACAAACCAATGGTACTTTTCCAAGTAATGTGTGATGATGCTGGTAAGTGTGAAAATAAAGTTGTTGCTCCATTAAAATGGGCTTCAGCTGAGTTAATACACCCAGTACCAAAGTGGTCTGAAAGATAAAAAAAAATAATTAAGCCCCCTAGAAATAGGGGGCTTTTTTTTATAGAAATCAAAATTAAATTATGGATTTTTTAGTCTTCCAATATCCAATGATAACCATTCAAGCATGTCTTGATGGACTTTTACTTGGAATATTATTTGCATTAATTGCTTATGGAATGGCACTCCAATGGGGTGTTATGAATATAATTAACATTGCACAGGGAGATCTTGTTATATTGGGTGGTTACATTGCATATTTTATGTATCTATATGGAATTCATCCAGCTTGGGGAGTAATTGTCTCTCCTATAATTATGTATTTTGTTGGTATTGCAATTTATAAATTAGTTATAAATAAAGTTGTAGATAGAGATCTCTTCATTTCAATATTAGCAACTTTTGGAATTAGTATTCTTTTCATGCAATTAATGAACTTTGCATTTGGTGCAGATGTTGTATTGGCTAACTCAGGTTATGGAACAACTATGTTATTCGATAACAATGTTGTATTGCCGAACTCTAAAATATTTTCCGCCTTTATAAGTATTGTATTTGCAATTTGCTTAGTAGTTTATATGAAAAGATCAAAATTAGGTCGTGCTATTAGGGCAACAGCTCAAAATGCAAGAGCAGCAAAGATTTTAGGTGTTGATACTGAAAAAGTTTATGCAGCAACCTTTGGAATAAATGCAGCATTATGTGGTGTAGCAGGAGCTTTAATTTCAATAACTTTTACAATTCATCCTTATATGGGATTACCATACACTATAAGATCATTTATGATTGTAATTGTTGCAGGATTAGGAAATTTACCTGGAGTAGCTATGTCAGGTATGGGATTAGGAATATTTGAAGAATTTGCAGATTACATTCTTGGTACTGAATTTAGAATTGGTTCAGTATTTTTATTATTAGTTTTAATTTTAGTTTACAGAAGATTTAAACTTTCAAGAAAGAGAGAGTATTTAAAGTGAGAAAAGCTAAAATTAAAGACGATAACGGCAAACTGATAGAAATAGATATTGAAAAGTTTAAAAAACATTTAGATGAATATCATTCAACAGGATCTAGTCTTCATGAAGAAAATGGACATTATTTTACAGTTGATAAAAATTTTAGAGATATAATAGAGAGTTTATATGAACAAAAATAGTTGGATTTTGTATATAGGAATATTGGTATTTGGTTTAGTTGCACCATTTATTTTTCCAGCTTTTAAAGTTCAATTATCAATTCTGTGTGTATTAATTGTCCTTGCAACTACTTGGAATATCCAAGGTGGTGAAATGGGTTACAACACATTTGGAAATATTCTTTTTTATGGTTTGGGAATGTACCTTTGCGCATCTGTTCAAGTAGGTATGTTTTTCCCATTGGCAGAATGGACTGAAAGTGGTGGTGAAAAAACTTTCGTTCATACACCTTCACAATTCTTTCAAGGCATGGCAGCTGGTCTGGTAGTTGCCGCCGTTGTTCCTACAATTGTTGCTGGATTAATTGGTTATGCAATTTTAGGATTAAGAGGTCATTATTTTGCAATTTGTACCTTAGGTTTAGGAGTTGCAGCAGGAGAAATTTCTGGAGGTATTGAAATTATTGGAGCTGGACAGGGCTTTACTACTCCTCCTTTTCCAAACATAGGAGGTCTTGAGGCAAGAGGTGAATTTTTTTACTTTTTAAGTTTTGGAGCACTTGTACTTACATTTATTGCAGTAAGAGCAATTTACACAACAAGGTTTAGATTAATTTTGAACGCAATCAGAGATAATGAAGATAAAGCTGAAGCGATGGGGATTGAGACTATGAAATACAAAATAACTGGATGGATGATTTCAGCTTTCTTTTGTGGTCTTGCTGGTGGAATAATGGGAGGTCTAGTTGGTTATATCGACTCAACTGATGTTGCATTTGATGGAAGAGAAATGGGTGTATTTATGGTTTTAATGGCAATCCTTGGAGGTAAGGGAACTTTATGGGGCCCAATTATAGGCGCAACTTTATTTCATTTTTTTAAAGAGGGTTTTTGGACATTCTTCCTTGGTTGGCAATATGTTGCATTAGGAGTTTTAATCGTAGTTATAGTAATTTATTTCCCAGAGGGATTAATGGGATGGTTAAGAGAAAAATATCCAGAAAGATTTGGTGAAGTTGTTGATGAAGCAGATCGAAAAGCACAGGTAGAATTAAAATGAGTATTTTAGAAGTTAACAATGTAAGCAAATCATTCGGAGGTGTTAAAGCTAATGTAGATATTTCTATGTCGGTTGAAAAAGGAAAGATAGTTGGTCTTATAGGACCTAATGGATCTGGTAAAACTACATTGTTTAATTCTATAGTTGGTACATATCCAATAGACAATGGTTCAATTAAGTTTAATGGAAAAGAAGTATCAGAATTACCAGTACCAGTAATTGCAAAACTAGGATTACTAAGAACATTTCAACAAACTAGAATTTATGGAAAATTAAATTGTGTAGACAATATGCTTATCAGTCACAAAGGTAGTGATGAAAGTTTGTTTAAAATATTCTCAAAAATTCCAAAAGAGCTTACAGAAAAAGCAGAAAATTTACTTAATTTTGTTGGCTTGTATCAAAAAAGAAAACTTAGAGCAGGAGACTTATCTTTTGGTCAGCAAAAGTTATTAGAACTTGCAATGGCGCTAATGAATGAACCAGAAATGCTATTATTAGACGAGCCAACAGCAGGTATAAATCCTACTTTAATTAATGGAATTATTGATAGACTAATAAAAGTTAATCAAGATTTTGGAATAACATTGCTGGTTATTGAGCACAATATGAGAGTAATTATGCAATTAGCTGAAGACATATTTTGTCTTGCTCATGGCAAAATGCTTGCAAATGGCACTCCTGAAGAAATTAAAAATGATAAAAGAGTAGTTGATGCATATTTGGGGGCTCAATAATGTCTAATCAATATGAAGTCTTAGGAAAAGCACCTGGTGCGGAGGATCTAAAAAACTTATCCTCAGAAGATATTCATTTAACTATAAAAAATTTAAACGCAGGATATGGTAAAATGGAAATTCTTCATAATTTTGATTTATTTGTAAGTAAAGCACAATCATTATGCTTAATTGGTCCCAATGGAGCTGGCAAATCAACAATACTTCATTCAATATATGGGTTTACAAATATTTTCTCAGGTAAAATAGAAATCGATGGAAAAGAAATAACTAATTTGTCTCCAGCTGAAAAATTGAAGTCAGTTGGTATAGCTTATATTCTGCAAGATAACTCAGTTTTTCCAGATATGACTGTAGAGGAAAATTTATTAATGGGTGGTTTTATTAAAGATAAAACGGAAGAATCATATCAAGAGGCAGAAAAAATTTTAGATAAATATGAAAGATTAAGAAATAGAAGAAATCAACCAGCAAAAGTTTTATCAGGTGGTGAAAGAAGATTATTAGAAATATCAAGAGCGTTAGTAATGAAACCTTCGGTTCTTTTGGTTGATGAACCTTCTATTGGACTAGAGCCGAGATATATTGATATGGTATTTGAGATTTTAGGCGACCTACAAAAAAATGAAAAGAAAACAATTATTCTAGTTGAGCAAAATGCCAAAAAAGGTTTAGAGTTTTCTGATATTGGATATGTATTAGTATCTGGCCAAACTGCTATAGCAGGAAGAGGTGATGATTTACTGAAAAATGATGATGTTGGACGTCTATTTCTAGGCGGATGATTAATTCAAAATATTTTTTCAAAGGAATTCTTTGTGCAAAAGAATTCGATAGCCCCGCAATAGCTCTTGGATTAAGTTTTTTAGCAATAGGTGCATTACTAAAAAATTTAGGTTTTACAATTCAAGAAAGTATTTTTTCTACCTTTTTAACTTATGCATTACCTGGCTCACTTGTGATGGCAGAATCGATATTGATAGGAGTTTCATTACTTAATTTGTTTTTTGCTGTTTGGTTGGTGAACGCAAGGTTGTATCCGATGACTGTATCTTTAATGCCATTATTAAAGCATCAAAGCCAACCGAGGTGGAAGTATTATCTTTCATGCCATTTTGTTGCGGTATCTTCGTGGTTAATCCTTAAAAATAATTATAAAGAAATTGAAAAAAAATATAGAGTCGACTTTTGGATTGGAATTGGAACTGCAACTTGGTTGATAGCAATTTTTTCAACTATCTTAGGTTATTACTCTGCTGATTTCCTAAATAGAGAAATGATGATTGGATTAGCTATAATTAATCCAATTTATTTTACTTGCACAATGATAGGAGTGATGAAGTCTATACAATTAAATGTTTCAATAATTTTAGGAGCTATCTTAGGACCTTTATTTTATTTTATTAGTCCTGATTGGTGTGTTTTGATTGGAGGATTTATAGCTGGAACTGTTGCTTTTGTAATAGGAGAGAAAAATGTCAGCTAATATTGTTTTAATAATAGTTATTACGTCTTTAGCTACTTATATTTCAAGGTTTTTAGGAGCTTTTACATCTGAAATAATAGATGAAAATACCAAAATATATAGGTGGTTTAATTATTTAGCCTATTCGACATTGGCTGCTTTAATTTCTAGAATGATAATATTTCCAGCTGGTGCACTTTCTGACAGTAATTATTTGTCTAGATTTATTGTTGTGCTTTTAGCAATAATAATTTTTAAATTAACTAGAAATAATTTAGTTTACCCAACTTTATTCTCTGCTATCATTATGTTTTTATTAAGTAGCTTTACGATATAAATGAAAAAAATTATTTTACTATTGTTCATAATTTTAATACCAGGTATTTCTCAAGCAGCATGTGACGATCCTTTAACCGATGGTGTTGATTATACTAACTGTAGATTTTCAGATGGACAAGATTTACAAGGCAGTTATTTGCCTAACTCAAATTTATCATTTGCAAGTTTTATACAAGTAAATTTTGATAAAAGTATTATGATGACATCAAATTTGTCATTTGGAACTTTTCCAGAGTCAACATTTGTAAGAGCTAACTTATATGAGTCAACTCTAGTTGGTGGAAATTTTGAAAAAGCTAATTTTACAGGAGCAAATATGACAAGGGTTGATTTTATGGGTTCAACGTTAATCGAAGCAAATTTTCAAAATGCAAATCTAATGGAAGCTAACTTTACTTCATCAAATATGACCAATGCTAATTTTGATGGAGCAAATTTAATTGGAGCAACATGGACTAATGGTGAAACATGTGGACCAAATTCAATTGGAGTTTGTAACAAATAATTATAATGGATAGCTTAGATACTATTCAAGGGTTTGATATTTCATTTAGTGACTACTCCAAAAGAATAATCAATATTAAAATTGAAGATGAAATTATAGATAAACTAATATTTCCTTTTAAAAAATTTGATATTACAGCTCTTGAATATAAACCTTTTACTAGATTTACACTTGCAAAATCTTTAGATGATTCAACAGGTGGAAAGCTAGGAAAATTTATAAACTCTGTATTAAGAGATAGAGACACAGGTTGTTTTATTATAGGACCTAAAAATAAATCTAAAAAAATCGATAATAATTTTCTTATTAAACTATCAACAGCTGTAACACACTTACTAGGTAATCCAAATTTTGATTCAATGGCTGGAAAATATTATGCGAGATTTCATGTTAAACATGAGGACAATAGCGACTCATATCTTAGAAAAGCGTATACTAATATGGATCTTCATACTGATGGAACTTACGTTAAAGAAAAAACAGATTGGTTATTAATGTTAAAAATGGAGGAAGAAAATGTTCAAGGAGGTGAAACTGCAATGTTACACCTTGATGATTGGGAACATTTAGATAGCTTAACTAATGATAAAGTTGGAAAACAAAATTTTTTATGGGGTTCTCCAAAAAGTAAAAATGTTGACTATAAAGTAGAACATCCTGTTTTTTCAGAAGACGAAAATGGAAAGCCACAAATTTCTTACATAGACCAATTTCCTGAGCCTAAAAATATGGAACAAGGACTATTTTTGCAAAAATTATCAGACTCTTTAGAGGGAAGTCAAAAAAAGATTGTAATGCCTTTACCAGTTGGCTTTTCAGTAGTTGCAAATAACTATTTCTGGCTTCATGGTAGAAAACCATTTGTAGAAAATAAAAAATTATCAAGAGAATTACTAAGAATTAGAGGTTCTTTTTTTACTAATTAATTAATTTTAGTGATAATAATCACTTAGTTTATCATGAAAATCGGATTTATTGGTACAGGACATATCTCAAAATCAGTAATCAACGGAATACTGGGATCAAAGTTAAAAATTAATAAAATAATTGTTTCAAAGAGAAATTCAAAAATTTCAAGTGAACTTAAAAGAAAAAGTAAAAAGATAAAAATATCTGCTGATAATCAAGATATTATAAATCAATCAAATTGGGTTTTTTTAGCAGTAACACCAACGATTGGAAAAATTATTCTTCCAAAACTAAAATTTAAAAAAGGTCAAACGATAATAAGTTTTATATCAACAATAAAAATGACTGAATTAAAAAAATATATTAAAGTTAAAACTAAGATTATTAGAGCAATTCCTTTGCCTCCAATTTCTCTTAGAAAAGGACCAGTACCAATTTTTCCACCAGATAAACAAGTTAGAAATTTTTTTAATAAGCTTGGCACATCTGTCGAAATAAAAAATGAAAACCTATCACTAAATTTTTGGTCAACTTCATCAATGATGGCACCATTTTATGAATTACTACAAACTCTGAGTGAATGGTTAGTAAAAAAGGGAATTAATAGAAGTGACTCTCAAAAGTATATTACCTCGTTATTTATTGCTTTATCTGAGGACGCAAAAATTAATTCAAATAAAGATTTAAAAGTACTTGTTAAAAATTCGCAAACTCCAAAAGGTTTAAATGAACAAGCTGTTAAAGAATTAAGAAAACTTGGATTTTATAAATCTCTGAATAAAACAGCAAATAGCGTCTTGAATAGATTAAAAAAAAGTAAGTAAAATGTCTGACAATATCTTACAGGTAAATAATCTTACAAAATTATTCGGAGGATTAGCAGCAGTATCAAATTGCTCATTAAATATTAGATCGGGTTCAATCACTGGAATAATTGGCCCAAACGGCTCAGGAAAAACAACATTATTTAATTTAATAGCTGGAAATTTAAAATCTAATGATGGAGAGGTAATATTTAATGATGAAAATATTACCGATATACCATCATATGAGTTATTTGGCAGAGGATTATTAAGGACATTTCAAATTGCACATGAATTTTCAAATTTAACAGTTTTAGAAAACTTAATGATGGTGCCATCAAATCAAAGTGGAGAAAACTTATTAAATGCACTTATTAAACCAGGACTAGTTAAAAAAGAGGAAAAAGTTATTAGAGAAAAAGCCTACGAGGTTGTAGATTTTCTTAATTTAACACATTTAGCAAATGAAAGGGCAGGAAATCTTTCAGGAGGTCAAAAAAAATTATTAGAATTAGGAAGAACCATGATGGTTGATGCAAAATTGGTTTTACTTGATGAAGTGGGAGCGGGAGTTAATCGAACACTTTTAAAAGATCTAGGAACTGCAATATTAAAATTGAATAAAGAAAAAAATTACACTTTTTGTATGATAGAGCATGATATGGATTTTATAAGCAGAATGTGTGATCCAGTAATAGTAATGGCAGATGGTTCAGTTTTATTTGAAGGAACATCTGAAGAAGTCAAAAAAAACGAAAAAGTAATTGAAAGCTATCTTGGAAAGTCAAACTTAACAAAAAAAGAAAATTAATGGCATACTTTGAAGGAGCAAAAATGACTGCAGGTTATGGGGATGGCCCTGATATTATTAGCTCATGTTCCATAACTGCCAATAGGGGAGAGATAGTAGCTATTCTAGGTCCCAATGGTGCTGGCAAATCAACAGCCATGAAAGCGATGCTCGGATTATTAAAATTAAAATCAGGTTCTGTAACTTTGAATGGTGAAGATATTTCAAAAATTAATCCTCAAGATCGAGTAAAAAAGGGTATTTCATTTGTTCCACAAACAAGAAATGTATTTGCTGAGTTGACTGTAAGAGAAAATTTAGAGATAGGTGGCTTTTTGACAGAAGGTAGTTTAGAAAATAAAATTGAGAGTATTTATAGTTTATTTCCAATCTTGAGTGAAAAAAAATCCCAAGTCGTCGGACAATTATCCGGTGGACAACGTCAGCAAGTCGCGCTTGGAAGAGCTTTAATGAGTGATCCATCAGTTCTTATGTTAGATGAGCCTACAGCTGGAGTTTCTCCAATTGTAATGGATGAATTGTTTGAACATATAATAAAAGTTAAAAAAACAAATGTTGCCGTTATTATGGTTGAGCAAAACGCAAAGCAAGCATTAAGTATTTCAGATCGAGGCTATGTATTGGTAACAGGTCAAAATAAATTTGAGGGATCCGGTAATGATTTGCTTGAGGATCCTGAGGTTCGCAGATCATTTTTGGGAGCATAATGGATTTCTTAAATGCAATAATTGTACTTTTTAATTTCACAGTAATACCAGCCTTAGCTTATGGTTCACAATTAGCTTTAGGTGCTATTTTTGTTACTTTAATTTATGCAGTTTTAAGATTTGCTAATTTTGCAACCGGAGACATGATGTCCTTTGGAACAATGTTTGCAGTTATTCTAACATATTATTTTCAGTCCTTAGGTTTTGGATTAGGTGTTCTACCAACAGCACTTTTAACAATTCCTTTCGCCATCCTAATGATGATTTTATATATGTTAATCATAGACAAATTTGTTTTCAGTTATTACAGGATAAAAAAAAGTCCTCCAGTTCAGTTTGCAATGGTTAGTGTAGGGGTAATGTTTGTCACTCAAGCCTTAATTAGAATAATCATTGGACCATCTGATAGAAGATTTTTAGATGGTGAAAAATTTATAATTAAAGCAACAGAATTTAAAGAAATGACTGGTCTTGCAGAAGGTATAACTTTAAAATCAACACAAGCAATAACAATAATCGTAACTTTAATTGTTGTTTCAATAATGTTTTGGTTTTTAAATAGAACTAAAACTGGAACAAGTATGAGAGCTTATTCGGACAATGAAGATTTAGCATTATTGTCTGGTATAGATCCTAAGAGAGTTGTTTTGATAACATGGGTAATCGCAGGAATTTTGGCCACTATTGGTGGAGTATTATACGGTTTAGATAAAAGTTATAGACCTTTTGTTTATTTTAACAATATGCTTCCAATATTCGCCGCAGCAATTGTTGGAGGAATCGGAAATCCATTTGGAGCTTTCCTAGGTGGGTATGTTATAGCTTTTGCAGAAATATTTGTAACTTACGCATACAAAAGATTTATTTCATATTTATTACCTGAACATCTTGAGCCAGACTCTTTACTCCAGTTATTATCGACAGATTACAAGTTTGCAGTTTCATTCTCAATTTTAGTAATTGTTTTATTAATAAGGCCGTCAGGTATCTTTAAAGGAAAAGTAATATGAGGAATTACAAAAATGTCATTGCCGCATACTCAATCATGATATTTTTAATAATTTTGGTTGGGATATTTCAATCCTGGTCTATTGCATTAACTATTTTAAATTATTGTTTAATTTCTGCAGTTATGACAATTGGAGCAAATATACAATGGGGTTATGCTGGATTAATTAATTTTGGTATAATGGGATACACAGCATTAGGAGGATTAGCTGTAGTTTTAGTTTCGGTTGAACCAGTCAAAAAAGCTTGGCAAGTTGGAGGTTTAAATATTTTAGCTTGTATATGGATAATTGTTGCAATTATCTTTGTAGTTAAATTTATACTTAATAGATTTGATAAGTCTAAATTAAGAAATTACTCAGTAGCTTCTGTAATCTTGGGTGGAATAATTTTACTAAGAGTAACTGCTGCACCAGGGATAGAAGCTATAGAGTCAGTTGATCCAGCAAAGACAGGATTTCTCGGTGGCATGGGATTACCCGTTTTATTTTCCTGGATTTTCGGTGCGCTTTTGGCTGGCGGTTTAGCATTTGTCATAGGAAAGATCGCATTAGGTCTTCGTGCAGATTATTTAGCTATTGCAACATTATTAATAGCAGAAATTATCGTTTCAATTATTAAACATGAGGAATGGTTGGCAAGAGGTGTAAAAAATGTAATAGGATTAAAAAGACCAGCACCATACGAAATAGATCTACAAACTTCAGAATGGTTTATAAATTTAGTTACAAAATTTAATTCATCAAAATTAAATTTGATTAATTCAATCTCTGATAAGCAAGAAGCTCTAAATCAAATGGTTATTGATGCTTCATCGGTCTATGTAAAATTATGTTTTACAGGTTTATTTCTTACTGTTGTTATTATCTTGTTAATTGTGACACAGAAAGCCCTTTATTCACCTTGGGGAAGAAAAATGAGAGCTATAAGAGATAATGAAGAGGCGGCAAGTGCAATGGGTAAAAATATTGTTAAAGAGCATCTTCTTATTTTTATTTTGGGATCTGCAATTGTTGGCTTAGCTGGAGCTATGATGGTTACAAATGACGGTTTGTTTACACCAGGTAGCTACAGACCTATGAGATATACTTTTGTAATTTGGGTTATGGTTATAGTAGGTGGAACAGGAAATAATTTCGGAGCAATATTGGGGGGATTTGTAGTTTGGTTTTTATGGGTCGAAGCTGCTCCAATTGCATTATTTTTAATTAATTTGTTTACATCCCATCTGCCAGAAACTAATGCAGTTAGAGTTCACTTAATTGAAAGTGCTCCATATTTTAGATTCTTGGTTATTGGAATTGGTTTACTTTTAATAATGCGTTATAGACCACAAGGAATTATTCCAGAAAAAATCATCAAACAATAATGTACTATATTTTATTAGGTATTGTTTTAGGATTAATATTTTATTTATCTGACAAATATTTATTTTAAAACCCCAGTTAAGAAACTGGGGTTTTAATTTCTAATTATCTTTGCTTTTTGTCTTTAAACTTTCCACCTTTTATTTCTTTTTCAATAAAAGACCCAAAAGCTTCACCAACATCTGTAAATTCAACAGCTGTAGCACCTTCATAGTTTACCGCTTTACCTTTAGCTAATAAATCAAGTGCTTTCTTTAATTCACCTGGATAAATTTTTGTTCCAGGAGCATTGGCTACTGACATTACATTTTTTTGAACAGTCATTCTGTCAGCTTTTCCACCAGCTTGCATTGCAAGTGTGATCAAGGCTGCCGCGTCATAACTTTCACCTGTATAAGGACCTGATGAATCAATACCACCAGCACTAGCAACTTCTTTAAATATACCAGCACCTTTACCCATTGATCCAGGTAAAGATCCAAATGATTTATTTAAATCTTTTCCAAATCTGTCAGTAAGAGAGTCACCAATCATTCCATCTGAAAGAACAAAAGTATCAAATGATCCAGAGTCTAATGATCCTTGAATTATACTACCACCAGCTTGATCTAAGTAACCTAAAACAGCAAGAGCATCTCCACCCGCTGCTGCAAGTGTAGCTACTTCTGCACCATAGTCACCTTTACCTTCTTCGTGTGCTGTAACAGCTGTTACTTTAATACCATGAGCTTTAACTGCAGCTACATAAACATCAGCTAAACCTTTTCCGTAGTCATTGTTAGTATGAGTTACAGCTAATGATTTAACTTTTCTGTCCTTTGTAATATCCGCTAAGACTTGTCCTCCTCTAGCATCTGATGGAGCAGTTCTAAAGAAATAACCATTATCATTAAGATCAGTTAATCCTGGAGATGTAGCTGATGGTGAAATCATAACAACACCATTTGGTACGGCAACATTAGTTGCTATTGCACCTGTAACACCAGAACAATCAGCACCCATAATAGCAACTACACCACCTGAAACTAAACCTTCAGCAGCAGTTGTAGCAGCAGCAGAATCAACACAAGTTGAGTCAGCTCTTTCTACAGATATTTTTTTTCCACCAAGTAATGAGCCAGAATCTGAAGCTTCTTTAAAAGCAAGTTCAGCAGAAGCAGCCATTGCAGGTGTTAGGGTTTCAATTGGACCAGTAAATCCTAAAATAATACCCATTTTAATTCCATGCCCATCTGAAAAAGCTTTTGAAGTAAAGCTTAAGATAAACACGAATATACCTATTAGTAATTTTTTCATATTTTCCCTTTAATTGTTAACAATTTATATAATCAAAATTAAATCTTATTAAATTATTATTTCAATGAGAAAATTATCTCAATTTTCGAACAAATACTTATAATTTTAACAGTTATCTGTTTGGAGTGTCCGTCGCAATCATTTGACCTCTCACTTTTTCCCTAAAGTAAATATATACTCCAGCAGAAATAATAATAGCTGCTCCAAGAAATGTTCTTGGTTCAGGTATTGTTTTAAATAATATGTATCCTGCAATCATCGCAAAAATTATATAAGAGTATTCAAACAAAGATACAATTGACGGTGAAGCAATACTATAAGCTGAAAAGACACAAAAGAAAGATATAGAAGCAACCACTCCCATTACAAAAACATAAGGCCATGAAGCCGAAGGGTTAGTAAACCATTCTCTCACGATAAACTGTAAAGTAGGATCAGAAAAATTATTAAATTTTCCATCTCCACTAACTAGATAAATAATTAAACTTACAATAACCGCAAAAATATAAAGCAAAGTCATTTGAGTATAAATATTATCTTTATCAGAAGTGTATTTTGTAATTGTCATCGAGCAAGCATAACAAAGTGCACATCCGACGGGTGCTAATTTGAAAAAATTAAATTCCTCAAGTGTTGGATTAAGAACAATTAATACTCCTATAAAACCTACAACAATTGCACTCCATCTTCTAATTCCAATTTGTTCTTTTAAGAAAAATTTAGCAAACATAGACATAAAGAAAGGACATGAGAAAAACAAAGCGCTAACCATCGCTAAAGACATAAAGGTTAAAGAAATATAAAAAAAAGCAAATCCAAAAAAGAAACAAACAACCCTAACTAAAGTTAAAAAAGGATAATGTGTTTTAAGAGTAATTTTTTTTTTTGTTATTAAAAAAAAAGATATAAGAATAGTCGCTTGTATTAAAGTTCTCCCCAAATATAACTCAAATAATGCAATATCTTCAAAAATGAACTTTATTAATGAGTCTTGAATGGAAAAAAAGGCCATTCCAGTCATAATAAACAAAATACCTTTTGTATTATCATTTGTTTGCATATCGCACCTATATCAAAAAAACTTTAACCTTCATAATTAATAAGATACTCTAAAAAGTATTTATGGAAGATTTTAAACCAATTTCTGGTAGCTGTATTTGTGGAGAAATTGAATATACAATTAAATCTAAGCCTTTATTTACACATGCTTGTCATTGTAAAGATTGCAAGAAAATAACCGGATCATCTTTCGTTGTTAATACAAGTATTTTTGAAAATTCATTAGATATCAAAGGTGAGCTTTTAGAAAAGAAGTTAATTGCAGGCAGTGGAAAAAGCTGCAAGGTTTACTTTTGCAAAAAGTGTGGTGTTTACATTTATTCTGACTATGAATTCGCTGTTAAAAGGATAAGTATCAGAACAAATACTTTATCTAATCCAGAGCTTTTTCCACCTCAAGCACACATATTTGTTAAAAATAAAGATCCATGGATAAATATTGTAAACAAAGATATTTGCTATGATGAAATGTATGATCCTAAAATTGCTTGGCCTAAAGAAAGTTTAGATAGATATAAAGAATATCTCGAGTCTAATTAAGGATAAAGTCAGCTGCTCTTTCACCTATCATTAAAGTTGGTGCATTTAAATTACCACTTGTAATCTCCGGCATAACAGAAGCATCTGCTACTCTTAAATTTTCCAAACCATGAACTTTCAATTTTTCGTCAACCACCGCCATTTTGTCCACACCCATTTTTAATGTACAGGATGGATGATAAGCCGTTTCGGCTTTTGATCTAATATACTCTGTAATTTGTTCATCATCAGCTGCACCTTCACCTGGTCCTATTTCTTTTCCAGCGTATGGTTTCATTGAATCTTGACTTAAAATTTTCCTAGCTACACGAACACACTTAATTGTTTCTTTTAAATCATATTCATCTTCTAAATAATTAAATTGAATTTTAGGGTAATCGTATGGATTTGAACTATTTAATTTAATATGTCCTCTACTTTTAGGTTGATTCAAACTTGCGTGTAATTGATAACCATGTCTGTCAGGATCAACTAATCCATGATCGATTACAAATGCTGGAAAAAAATGAAATTGAATATTTGGATAGCTTTTATCTTCTGAAGATTTGCAGAAACCACCTGCTTCTAAAAATGAAGTAGAACATGGACCACTTTTTGAAAGAAACCATTGAATACCAATTTTAAGCATATTTATTTTATTAACATAAGAATAAAGTGTATCTTTAGTCTTACATTCTTGCTGAATGTAGGTTTCTAAATGATCTTGTAAATTTTGACCTACTCCCTCTAAAGAGTGGATAACATTAATTCCTTTATCTTTTAAATCTTTTTCAGGTCCTACACCTGATAACATTAATAATTGTGGTGAATTGATTGAACCCCCACTTAAAACAACTTCTTTGTTAGCATAAACTTTTGTAACTTTATTTTTAATATTTACCTCTATTCCAACTGCTTTTTTTCCTTCAAAAATAATCTTTTCAGCAAAAGAATTGGTAAAAACTTTTAAATTTTTTCTTTTTCTTGCAGGGTCTAGATAATATTTAGAAGCGCTAGCTCTTTGTCCTTTATGAATAGTTATATCATACATTCCAAATCCCTCTTGATCTTCTCCATTCATGTCATCATTTTTTTTATATCCAGCTTCGACAGAAGCATTAATAAAAGCACTAAACAATGGATTTTTGTTTTTGGATTGATTTACTGGTAAAATTCCTTTTCCACCTCTGAATTTATTCTCTCCTTCAGACCATGTCTCAATTTTTTTAAAAAATGGTAAAACATTTTCATAAGACCATGATTTTAAGCCAAATGAGGCCCATCTCTCATAGTCGTTTTTGTTTCCTCGAACATAAACCATTCCGTTATGTGCAGAGCATCCACCTACCATTTTTCCTCTAGGGCAAAATAATCTTCTATTATTTAAATTAGGTTCCGGTTCTGAATAATATTTATAATTATATTTTGGATCATGCATTGCATACAAAATTGCCAAAGGCATATTAACCTTCCAAATATCACTAGATCCACCCGCTTCAAATAAAGCAACTTTAAATTTACCATTTTCGCTTAGTCTATTTGCAAGAACACAACCTGCTGTGCCAGCACCGATTATTATATAATCAAAATTCATTTTAATTTTAATTTTATTAAATCTTTATATTGATTGATATTTTTCATTTTAATACCAACTTTTTTTGATTCCTCATCAAATTTTCTAAGAAGTATGGAACTTTTGAAATAATCTTTGTTTTCAAAATCTTCACACTCTTTATCATTTAAAACACCCCCTTGAAGTTTTAGACTAATCTTCGATGCTTTAGATAATTTGTTATAATACCTTTTGTCTCTTGCTAAATATCGCTTGGCTAAAACATGATATTTAATTGGGTTTACAACTTTATTGCTAAAATATTTTTTTAGAAATTTGTATCCAATTATCTCGTGTTCACCATCTTTATTATTTTCTACTAATTTATCAGGATCATCGATAACAAAATGTCCATAATCATGAAGTAAGC
>CABZPQ010000006.1:0-71522 GCA_902527605.1 uncultured Pelagibacteraceae bacterium
TGCTCTTCTTAAAAGTGCTAAGTATGAGCTAAAAAATTTTGCAAAGATTAATGTAATCTCTGTTCCAGGTGTATTTGAGATACCCGTAGTTATTTCTAAAAATTTAAAAAAATATGATGGTTTTGTAGCACTTGGATGTGTAATTAAAGGTCAAACGCCTCATTTTGATTTTATATCTAAATCAACGACCGATGCAATTATGAATATATCTGTGGAGTCAAAAAAACCTGTTGGTAATGGAATAATTACTTGTTTAAATAAAAAGCAAGCTATAGCACGTGGCAAAAAGGGTAGAGAAGCAGCCAATGCAGTAAAAACAATATTATCTTTATAGAATGCCACTTCATTTTAGTAAAAAAAATAATCCAAGAGTTATTATAATACAGAAGCTTTACAGCAAATATTATAACAATGAAGTAGAATTAAATTTTCCAAAACATCGTTTCAAAAAATTTATAAAAGATGTAGTCAACGGTACAATTGAAAGAGATGACGTAATTCATGAGGAAATTACAAATCATTTAAATGAAGATTTAAAAATATCAAACTTAGATAAAGTTTTTCAAGTAATAATAAAAAGCGCGATTTTTGAATTAATGTATAAACCAAAAATATCCTCAAAGATAATTATTAAAGAATACCTTAATGCTTCTAATTTCTTTATCGATTTAACACAAACAAAATACTTAAATGCTTTGCTTGATAAAATTTCAAAGAAATTAAGAAACTGATGAATGAAGAATTCTTAATAAATAGTTATTTAAAAAAATTATCTAAAAATAATCCATCTTCGCTTAATTTAAATGATGATGTTTTTTTTGATAGAATTAAAAAATTAGTTATTTCTGTTGATACTTATAATGAGGGTATACACTTTTTAAATTTCAATAAACCAGATCTTGTTATAAGGAAAATAATAAGATCATCTATATCAGATATTTATGCTAAAGGGGTAAAGCCAAATTATTTCTTTTTAGCTGGCTCAGGTAACAAAAAACATTTTACAAAAAAAAATATGTCATTAATTAACAAATCTTTATCAAATGAACAAAATAGATTTAATATAAAATTATCAGGTGGTGATACTACATCCTCAAAAAATCTAAGTTTTACAATTATTTCTTTAGGATATTCAAATAAAATTGTTTATAGAAATAAAGCAAAAATTGGAGATGATATTTATTTAACTGGTAACGTAGGTGATAGTCACATTGGTTTAAAAGCTTTAAAAAAAAAAATTAATTTAAACTCAAATCAAAAAAAATATTTTATTGATAAATATTATTCACCTAATCTGCCTATAAAGTTTAGTTTACGTCTTTTTAAAATTGCAAACTGCTCTATGGATGTCTCAGATGGATTGGTAATTGATTTGAATAAACTAATAAATAAACAAAAACTTGGTTATTTAATCGATATAGATAAGATCCCTATATCAAATCAATTAAAACAATTAATTAAATGCAAAAAGCTTAAGAAATTAGACTATTTATTCAATGGTGATGATTATCAAATCTTATTTACAGCTTCCAAGTCAAAGAGAAAATATATAAAAACTTTATCTTCTAAAATGAATCAAAAAATTTCAATTATTGGGCAAATTAATACTAAATCAAAAAATTACCTATCAGATAATAGGAGAATACCAATAAAATACCTTAAATACCAAGGTTATTCTCACATATTCTAAAAAGTTAAATATTGCCTTTTATAATCTTTTTTGTAATGTCCGCATTTTAAAAAATAACTAAAACTCTTATTTAAGGAATTATATGTCTGTTGATACCATTTTATTATACACAATTTTTGCTGGAATTTTATCCATTGTTTATGGATTTGTTACAGGTTCTTCAATTTTGAATGCAAGTGCAGGTAATGCCAAGATGCAAGAGATAGCCTCCGCAATTCAAATAGGAGCAAAAGCATATTTAAACAGACAATATAAAACTATAGCTATTGTTGGTGTTGTTGTTTTAGTTATAATTAGTTTTGCATTTTCATTATTAGTTGGAATTGGATATTTAATTGGAGCAGCTTTATCGGGTATAGCTGGTTATGTTGGAATGTTAGTTTCTGTTCAAGCCAATGTTCGTACAGCCGAGGCATCGAGAAAAGGTTTATCTCAAGGTCTTTCAATAGCTTTTAAATCTGGAGCAATTACAGGAATGTTGGTTGCAGGTTTAGCTTTGTTAGCAATTGCAGTTTATTACTATATATTATTATCAGCTGGTGTTGATGAAAGAGAAATTGTAAATGCATTAGTGGCTTTAGGCTTTGGTGCTTCTTTAATATCTATTTTTGCAAGATTAGGCGGAGGTATTTTTACAAAAGGTGCAGATGTTGGTGCAGATTTAGTAGGAAAAGTAGAAGCGGGTATACCTGAAGACGATCCTAGAAATCCTGCTGTTATAGCAGATAATGTTGGAGATAATGTTGGAGATTGCGCAGGTATGGCAGCTGATCTTTTTGAAACATATGCAGTTACGATTGTTGCAACTATGGTTCTTTCGTCAATTTTCTTTGTGTCAGATTTAAATATGATGGTTTACCCATTAAGTATTGGTGCGGCTTGCATTTTAACATCAATAGTAGGTACTTTCTTTGTAAAACTTGGACAGTCAAAAAATATAATGAATGCATTATATAAAGGCTTTGTTGCTACTGCTATATTGTCTTTGATTATTTTATATCCCATAACAGACTATGTTATTGGATTAGATACCAACTATTCTGTTAACGGAGTTTCCTTTAATGGTATGAGCTTATATTACTGTGGAGTTATTGGTTTAATTATCACTGGATTACTAATATGGATAACTGAATATTATACAGGTACAGATTATAGACCTGTTAAAAGTGTTGCAGAATCCTCAACAACAGGCCATGGTACTAATGTAATTCAAGGTTTGGCTATATCAATGGAAGCTACAGCAATTCCAGCAATAATAATTGTTGCAGGAATTTTATTAACTAACTCAATAGCCGGTCTATTTGGTATTGCAATTGCTGTAACAACTATGCTTGCATTAGCTGGTATGGTTGTAGCTCTTGATGCTTATGGTCCTGTTACAGATAATGCAGGTGGAATTGCTGAAATGTCAAATCTTCCAAAAAATGTAAGAAAAACTACTGATGCATTAGATGCCGTTGGAAACACAACTAAAGCTGTAACAAAAGGTTATGCTATAGGCTCAGCTGGATTAGGCGCATTGGTTTTATTCGCTGCATATACTGAAGATATTAAACATTTTTCAAAAGAAGCAGGATCTAAATTAGAGGGAATAGTTGTTACTTTTGACCTTTCTAATCCTTTTGTTGTAGTTGGCTTGTTAATTGGGGGAATGCTCCCATATTTATTTGGATCAATGGGAATGCAAGCTGTTGGTAGAGCAGGTGGAGCTGTTGTTATTGAAGTTAGAAGACAATTTAAAAAAATTCCAGGCATTATGAAAAGAAAAGCAAAACCAGATTACGGAAAACTTGTAGATTTACTTACAAAAGCTGCAATAAAAGAAATGGTTATACCTTCATTGTTACCAGTATTGTCGCCTATAGTTTTGTATCTAATAATTTTGCCTATTGGTGGTCAAGTTGCTGCTTTATCATCCGTAGGTGCAATGTTGCTTGGAGTAATAATAACCGGACTATTTGTTGCAGTCTCAATGACTGCAGGTGGAGGAGCTTGGGATAACGCAAAAAAATACATTGAAGATGGTAAATTTGGTGGAAAAGGTTCAGAAGCTCATAAGGCTGCCGTAACAGGTGATACAGTGGGTGATCCATATAAAGATACTGCAGGACCAGCTGTTAATCCAATGATTAAAATAACAAATATTGTTGCATTGTTATTACTTGCTGTTATAGCTGGATAAAATTTGTGATTTAACGATTTTTAAGAGGTGCGTTTATCTTTTCTCTTAATGAACTAAATACATTATAAATAACACTTTCGTTTTTAAATTCTTTAGTAGTTACAGTTTTAACATATTTAATATCATTCATATCTTCTAAATCTAATAATCTTTTTTTTTTTAAAATACCTTTATTGTCTAATTCTACTATAAGAATATTATTTTTTTTAATTTTTTGAGTACCAAGTTTTAATAATGATTGATTAGTTTTCAATCTTTCAAAATAAAACCATATATTTTTGTTAAAATCACTTATTGTTGAAGGTGGTCCTATAATCTCAATTAAATCATTTTTATTTGTAGCATTAACTTTTATCATGTCATATTTATCACTAAGTAACTTTGCACCATGGTAATTTGTTACTTTATTTCCTGAACAGTTCAGGATAAAAATAAAAATTATAATAATAAGATGTTTCATGAACAATTTATATTTTAATATTTACAACAATTTAATTAAACTAACCAGAAATAAAATTTTATATAATAATAAAAAGCAGGACACTTTTTATGATAGGATGATCATATTTTTTTTTCATTTAGGTTTTTTATTAAAGATATATAAAAATATAGAAGATAAAGATGAATTACAAAAATTTTTTGATTATTGTGTCAGACAAATCGAGCTTTCTGTTAGAGAAATAGGATATGGAGATGCAACAATAAATAAAAAAATGAAAGAATATGTTAATCTATTATTCTCAATTATTGACAAAATACACAACTGGGAAGACTTAGATTTAATCAAAAAAAGAGAAATTCTAAATATATACATTGATGAAACATTAGATTTTGAAAAATTTATTGATTATTTAGAAAAAT
Organism: uncultured Pelagibacteraceae bacterium; assembly: GCA_902527605.1. Taxonomy (GTDB): domain Bacteria; phylum Pseudomonadota; class Alphaproteobacteria; order Pelagibacterales; family Pelagibacteraceae; genus Pelagibacter. The sequence continues at coordinate 4,734 of CABZPQ010000006.1, forward strand.
ATAGACAATTTCTATTAAAAAATACTTTCAATAACCTCTCAAAAGATATAATAAGCCTTTAAATTATGGCTGTACCAAAAAGAAAAACTACTAAATCTAGAGCTGGAAAAAGAAGATCTCATATACGCCTTAATATTAAAAACGTTATTGAGGATAAAAAATCTGGTGAATATCGTTTATCTCATCATATGGATTTAAAAACTGGTTTCTATAAAGGTAGACAGGTAATAGATCCTAAAGAATAAATAAATATATGAACAACCCAATTAAAATTGCAGTTGATGCAATGGGTGGTGAAAACTCTCCAAAAAAAATTATTAAAGGAATTAAGATCCATTATAACAACTCTGATAATATTTTTTATAATATATATGGTGACAAAATATTAATAGATCCTTTAATCAAGAAAGAACAGATACCAGAGAAAAATTATAAAATATTCCATACTAAAAATCATATTAAAGATGAAGATAGTCCATTATCAGCAGCAAAAAAAGGAAAAGACTCAAGCATGTGGCTATCGATAGAAAGTTTAAAAAATAACGATTCAGATGCAATCGTTTCAGCAGGTAATACAGGTGCTTTATTTGTAATTGCTAAGTTAAATTTAAAAATGATTGAAAAAATTGATAAACCAGCTTTATCAGCTCTTTGGCCAAATAAAAATGGGATGAATATTGTTTTGGATTTAGGTGCAAATATTGAGTGTAATGAGAAAAATTTATTAGATTTTAGTTTAATGGGCTCAGCTTTACACAAATCATTATTTAAAAATGAGGAAGCAAAAGTGGCCTTATTAAATATAGGTTCAGAAGAGGTTAAAGGTAATAGTATAATTAAAAATACCTATCAGATTTTAAACGAACAAAGTAATTCATTGTTCGAATTTAAAGGATACATAGAAGGAAATCATATAATGGATGGTGATGTAAATGTAATAGTAACAGACGGTTTTACAGGAAACATTGCTTTAAAAACAGCTGAAGGAACTGCTAATTTTATTACTTCTGAGTTAAAACAAGCCTTAAATTCATCAATTTTAGGTAAACTATCTGCTATTTTAAACTTAAAAAATTTAAAAAAATTTAAAAATAAGTTGGATCCACGTTTGTACAATGGGGCCATACTCCTCGGTTTAGATAAACCAGTTATTAAGAGTCATGGATCAACAGACGAAATAGGTTTTGCAAATTCTTTAAAAGTTTGTGAAAAAATAATAAAAGGGGACCTAATAGATAAAATAAAAAAAAATATTATTTAAGTGAGAATTAATTTAACAAAAAAAGAAATAATAAACTCAATTTATATGCAAATGGGTTTTTCAAAAAATATTTCGGAAAATTTATTAGAAGATTTTCTATCAATATTATTAAATGAATTAATAAAAAACAAAAAAGTAAAAATACCTAAATTCGGTACTTTTATATTGCGTTATAAAAAAAGTAGAGTTGGACGTAATCCCAAAACTCTTGAAAAAAAAATTATATCTGAAAGAAATGTTGTTTTATTTAAACCTTCAAAAGAATTAAAAAATTATATTAATTTAGATGAATAATGATTCAAAACAATATAAATCAATAGGGGATGTTGCAAAACTTCTTAATCTTTTTAATAAAAAAACCGGTAAAACATCAACACATACAATAAGATTCTGGGAAAAAGAATTTAAACAGATTAAACCTTATATATTTTCTGGCAAAAGGAGATATTATGATGAAAGTTCGATAGCAATTTTAAAGAAAATTCATTTTTTGTTAAAAAATAAAGGAATGACAATAAAGGGTGCAAAAAAACTTTTAAATGAAGATAATTCTAATGTTGACGAATACAATAATAAAACTATAAACAAAAAAAATATTAGATCTAAATTAAGTAAAATATCTAATATAATTAAAAATATTAAAAACAATGGCTAAAAAAACTCATGTAAAAGTAAGACTTGTCCCAGAGGCAAAACCTGACAGCTCTTTTTTTTACTATGTAAAAAAACCTGCTGGTGGAGAAAAAGCTAAAGTGAAATTAAAAGCTAAAAAATATAATCCCGAAACTAGAAAACATGAAATTTTTATAGAAAAAAAACTGCCACCTCATAGTAAGTAATTTACTTTTTTTTAAAATTTCTTTTTTCAAAATCGATATAAGACATAATCATATTTTTCCATATTCGATTAGTTATCTTTGGATCAATTTTATTTTTAATTGATTTTTTCTTAATATTTTTAAGAATTATTGAAATCCTTTTTTTATCAACAATTTCATGTTTATAGGTTTTAAGTTTAAGAACATTTTTAACTATATTAGTCCTAATTTTTATCAATTTAATAAGTTTATTATCAAGTAGATCTAATTTCTTTCTCAGGATATTTAATTTTTTTCTTTTATCAGGCGACATTTGATCAATTGGATTTATTAATAAATATTATATTTAGACAATTATGTATACCGAAATAAATGCAAAATACAGAATATACATATCAAATTGGTTGCTTGTTATGTTTATTTTGATCTCAGCAATGATAGTCGTTGGAGGTTTAACAAGACTTACAGATTCTGGATTATCAATTACTGAATGGGAATTTTTTAAAGGTTTTTTTCCACCAATTAATAATGAGTCATGGATAGCTTATTTTGATGCTTATAAGCAAATACCAGAATTTAAACTTCAAAACTATTCAATGACTTTAAGTGAATTCAAGGTAATATTTTGGTGGGAGTGGGCACACAGATTTTTTGGACGTGTTATAGGCTTAGCATTTCTGATACCTTTAATTTTCTTTACTTTCAAATTAGGTTTAAAAAAACTTTATAATTTTTATTTCATCTTTTTTTTGATTTGTTTTCAGGGACTCCTAGGCTGGTACATGGTCCAGAGTGGTCTAATAAATAAAACAGATGTAAGTCATTTTAGGTTGTCAGTTCATCTTTTATTTGCATTTATCATTTTATCATTAATTTATTGGAATTATTTAAGTTTAGTAAATTTAAATAAAATAGATAAAAAAATTAATAATTTTATACCTGAATTTTTTTTACTATTGATTTTCTTACAAATTATTATTGGTGCATTCGTTTCAGGTACGGATGCAGGAAAAATATATAACACTTGGCCACTAATGGGTAATTCATATTTTCCAGATGATAATAAATTTATAAGTTTATTTAAATTATCTGCTTTAAGCGATCCATCACTTGTTCAATATTTACATCGAAATTTAGCTTATTTAATATTCATTATATTCATAGTAATTTTATATATAACTTATCGGAATAAAATTTTTTATTTATTTAAAGCTGTATCTATTTTAGGTTTAACTATTTTATTACAAATTATATTGGGAATTTTTACCGTTTTATCTGGTGCTAGTATTTTAGTAGCGTCTTTGCATCAATTTAGTTCAATATTATTAATAACAGCATCTTTATATTTTTTGTACAAGAATAGATTTAGTTGATTATTTTTTTTCAATTACAAATAATTCATTGTTAAAATATAATCCTTTATTTTTATTGACAATATCTTTTACAACTTTCTGGTAATATTTTTTTCTTTCTGCATTCATTATTTGCTCATCTGATATTTGGTTAACATATACTGCAGCATTCCATGCTGAAAATATTAATGAAGTAGCAATACCACCGCTAATTTCATTTGGTAATGCTCGCAAGACATATTTAATAGTTTGTTTTTTATTAAATTTTAAACTTTTCAAAATTTCATTATCTGTATTTTTTTTTATATATTGAATTATAGATCCGTATAGTGAAGGAAACGGTTTTTCTTTTGGCCAGATTTTCTTAATAATTTTATTTCCTGGATCATTTCCACATGCATGAACTACCACTAACTTTCCTTTCTTATCTAATGATTTAATCATTGGATCAATAACATACTTTACTTTTTTCTCTGCAGATATTCTTGATCTATAAGGTTGAGATGCAATGATTAAGTCGTAATTATTTTTCCCATTATTTTTTTTTGGAATTATATTTTTCAAAGAAAATTCCTGATCTTTTCTATAAATTACAATTACTGAAGGTTCTTTGTATGTGGGATTTCCATTTTTAATGTTTCTCTCTATTTGCCATTTTTTACTTAAAAATTCTTGATTAAGTTTTCTCAATTGATTTGAAAAATCTAATGAAGAATTGCCTTTTAGCTTAACTATCTTCCAATTCATTTTTTTTTGTTTTTTTTTGTCATTTGATTTGAGAGCGGTCGACTCAACATAATTTAGATTTGAGATAACAAATACTGTATTTTTATGTTCGACAAATCGATCTGGAAGTTTTTCAAGTCCTAATCTGACATCTTCCATGCTTATTTCCTTTGTACTTACAAGCAAAGGAATTTGAGGCATTTTTTGATGACATTGCCTCATTACATTCATTAATAATGATCCATCACCCATACCTGCATCAAATATTTTTAATGCTGGAAATTTTGGTTTTAATTTTTGAACAATAGGTTTTAATGCATCAGCAATCTTATTTTTTTCGTTAGTTGTTGTGACAAAAAGTAAATATTTTTGTCTATTATCAAAAAATCTAAAATTTTTTTTCATAAATGCAAATTTGCAATTACTAATTTGCTGGATAATTTGTTGTTATGAATTTTTTCAAAACATTTAATACCCGATCTGCTTCCTCTAATAACATCATATGTCCGCAATTATCTATTATATCTATTTGACTTCCTTCAATTAAATTAGCTAGTTTTTTTCCTTCTTTTACTGGACACATCTTGTCGTCAGTGGCAAGTATAGAAAGCGTGGGTATTTTAATTTGTTTAGCGGCTTCAAATCCATTTTTGTAATTATCACATGCTCTAAAGTCTACACCAAGAGTATTTTTTATTGTTCTAGTTTTAGCTAGCATTGAACCTGTATTAATATGATATAAACCTGGAACAGGATGACCACCAAAGTGACCAGCTGGCCCATGGGCCCAGTCCATCATTAATTCAACCGCTTTAGGATCGTTATTTTCTGCTAAAGATAATAATTCAGGGTTCATTGGAATTGCACCAGCACCACCCATTAAACTTAATGTTTTTATTTTATCAGGATTCCTTGCTGTACACTCAACAGTGACTAAACATCCTTGTGAGTGACCAACTAATGAAGCTTCTTTATATCCAACTGCATCAATTACATCACTTACCCAATCAGCCATTTCTTCAATTGATTTCAAACTTTCACCTCCTGATAATCCATGCCCAGGCATATCTAAAGCTAAAACACTATATCCATGAAAAGCAAAATATCTTGTTTGCAAAACCCATGTCATATGAGTCAGTCCACTGCCGTGAACAAATATTATTAATGGTTTATTCTTATCAAACGGTCTACCTCCTGTAGAAGCATAAACCTCGTTATTATTTACCTGAAACTTCATTGATTGGATACGAGTCTAGGTTTCCTAGCAGCTCTAAATCCATTTTCAAAGTCGTTTTTAATATCATCTATATCTTCAATACCAACCGATAATCTGATCATATCATGAGATAAACCCGCAAATTTTAATGTAGCCTCGTCCATTTGAGAATGAGTAGCTGATGCTGGATGAATTACCAATGTACGTGTGTCCCCAACATTTGCTAAATGAGAAGCAAGTTTAACATTATTAATAAATGCTTCACCTGCAGCTTTTCCTCCTTTAATACCAAATGCTATCATTGATCCTTTACCATTTGGTAATAATTTGCTTGCTAAATCATGATCAGGATGATCTGGTACACTCGGATGTGAAACCCAAGCAACACTTTCGTTACCTAATAAATACTCGACCATTTTTTCAGCATTCTCACAATGCTTTTTCATTCTGACAGAAAGTGTCTCAATACCTTGTAACACATTCCATGCATTTTGAGGGCTTAGACAAGGACCAAAATCTCGCATACCTTCTGCTCTTGCTTTCATTGTAAATGCTGTTGGTCCAAATTCTTCAGCAAAAGATAATCCATGATAACCTTCATATGGTTGAGTCATTGTTGGAAATTTATCATTTTGCATCCAGTCAAACTTACCACCTTCAACGATTATACCAGCCATTGAAGATCCATGACCAGCCATCCATTTAGTAAGTGAATGAACTACAATATCAGCACCATGTTCTATAGGTTTACATAAATAAGGTGTTTGATAAGTTGCATCTACCATTAAAGGAATACCAGCGTCGTGAGCTATTTTAGCAATCTCAGGCATATTCATTATTTCATTTCCTGGATTACCTACAAGTTCTCCAAAAATACCTTTTGTATTTTTTTGAATTGCTTTTTTAAATCCTTCTGTGTCTCTTGGTTTAACAAAAGTTGTTTTAATTCCAAATTTTGGAAGTGTTAATCTAAATAAATTTACAGTTCCTCCATAAAGTTGGGATGATACAACTAAATGATCTCCTGCTTCACAAAGAGTCATTACTGCAAGAAATATTGCACTCATACCAGACGATGTAGCAAGTGCAGCTGTTCCACCTTCTAATGAAGCAACTCTCTCTTCTAAAACGGCAACTGTTGGATTTGATATCCTACTATAAATGTGTCCACCCCTTTCTAAATTAAATAATGCAGCAGCATGATCTACATCATCAAATAGATATGAAGTTGTTTGGTATATTGGTACTTGTCTTGAACCAGCATTTTTATGAGGTTGATAACCTGCGTGTAAACTAAGGGTATCAAATTTATATGTTTTAGGATCCATTCCTTTTTTGTCTGACATTTTGTTGCTCCTGTTTAAAAATTTAAGAATTTATTATAAACTAATATTATCTCTTATTAATAGCTTATTTATTAGTTAAAACTATCAAAAATGACTATAGTTCTAACTGTATATCGTTTGACAATATATGGATTTATAAGTATTAATCCCGCAATTATGACTAAATTTCTTAAAAAAGACGACCTAAACAGCAAGTGGTTTGAAATTGACGCAACTGGAGCTGTGGTAGGAAGATTAGCAACTGTTGTATCAAAAATTCTTAGGGGAAAAAATAAACCAACGTTTACTCCTCATATGGATAGTGGAGATTTTGTTGTTGTTAAAAACGTAGATCAATTGAAATTTACAGGAAATAAATTTTCAAATAAAAAATATTATAGACATACAGGGCATCCTGGTGGAATTAAAGAAACAACACCTGAAATATTACAATCTTCAAAACCTGGAGAAGTTTTAAAAATGGCAGTCAAAAGAATGTTGCCAGGTGGTCCTTTAGCTAAAAAACAACTAACTAAACTTAAGGTTTATTCAGGATCTGATCATCCTCATTCAGCACAAAACCCTGAAGTAATAGAAATTGGAAAACTTAATTCGAAAAATATAGTAAGAAATTAAAATGGAAACAAATCAATCTACATCTTCAAAAGTAAAATTAGATTTTAAAGATGCAAAATATGCAACAGGTAGAAGAAAAACTTCAATTGCAAAAGTTTGGTTAAAAAAGGGGACTGGAAAAATTTACGTTAACGGTAAAAATTTAGATGATTATTTCACAAGAGCAACTCATAAAATGCAAATACTAAGACCTTTTGAAATTATCAATCAATCCACAGAATACGATGTTAGATCCCAAGTTGTTGGAGGTGGACACACAGGTCAAGCAGGAGCATTAGTACATGGTATATCAAGAGCACTATTACAATTTGATGAAAATCTAAAAGCAACACTTAGAAAAGAAAAACTTACCACAAGAGATTCAAGATCAGTTGAAAGAAAAAAACCTGGTCGAGCAAAAGCTAGAAGAAGTTATCAATTCTCTAAAAGATAATATCATTTTATTAAACAACTGTTATATTAAAATATGTCTAAGATTAATGCATTAGTTGCTGGAGCTACTGGATACATAGGTATTCAATTAGTTAAATTATTAACTAAACATAAAAGAGTTAAAATTAAGTATCTTTGTGGTGATACCTCTGTAGGTAAGAAAATTAGCTCTTATGATAAATATTTTAATAAATATAAACTTCCAAATATTATTAAATTTAATAAAGAGTTATTAAAAAGTGTTGATGTTGTATTTACAGCATTGCCTAATGGAGAGGCTCAAAAAATTTCAAAAAATTTACATAATAAAAATATTTTAATTGATTTAGCGGCAGATTTTAGACTTAAATCAGCTAGTAACTACTTAAAATGGTATAAAATCAAACATAATGCTCCTAGATTAATCAAACAAAGTATTTATTCTTTGCCTGAGTTAAACAATAAAAGTATTAAGAAATATAAGATAATTTCTTGTCCAGGCTGTTATCCAACATCAATTTTATTACCCCTAGTACCGTTAATTAATAAAAATATTATTAAATCAAGCAATATTATAATTGACTCTAAATCTGGTTATTCAGGTGCAGGCAGAAATATTCATAAAAAATATAACAACAAATTTTTAAATGAGACATTGAGTGCTTATGGTTTAGCCTTTCACAGACACAATTCAGAAATTTATCAGGAATTAAAAATAAAAACTGGAAAAAAGGTAAAATTTCAATTTACACCTCATCTATCACCAATGTTTAGAGGAATATTAACTACTATGTATTTAGATCTTAAAAGAAATGATTCTCTTGAAAAAATTTATTCTTTTCTAAAAAAATATTACAAAAATAATAAATTTATTAAAATTTTGAAACCAAATACATTTTTAGGAACTAATGAAGTAATAAACACAAATAACTGTCATATTTCTGTGTGTGAGAGCAAATATAAGAATAAAATTATTATATTGTCAGCGATAGATAATTTGATTAAGGGTGGTAGTGGACAAGCTGTTCAAAATATGAATATTTTATTTGGATATAAGTCTGACGAGGGATTAAATTTATGAGAATACTGATAATTTTATTAATTTTTTTATTTATAAATAATTGTTCTAACCAAAACTTTGGTTCTTTTTTAAAGAAAGAAAATGATGATATAGTTCAAAAGCCAAATCTAGATATTGATAAAAATATTTCTTTTGAAGATTTTAAAAATAAAATTATTAATTATGGAAAAAATAGTCGTTTTCCAAGTTTAGATGATTGATATGACTAAAAAGCTTAATATAGCAATTGTTGGATTAGGGCAGATTGGTAATTATCTTTATAATGAACTAAATACAAAAAAAAAAGATATTCTAAAAAAAACTGGAAAAATTATCTCTGTTTCTGCAATTTCAGCTAAAAATATTAATAAAAAAAGAAAATTTAGAATTAATAAGAAAATATTTTATAAAGATCCCTTTAAAATTTTTAAAAATAATAAAATTGATATTTTAATTGAAGCCATTGGTCAATCTGATGGTATATCTAAAAAAATTGTAGAATTTGCACTTAAGAATAAAATTCACGTTGTAACTCCTAATAAGGCATTAATTTCTAAACACGGTAATAACCTTTCTAAACTTGCTGAAAAAAATAAAGTTAATTTAGAATTTGAAGCGTCAGTAGGAGGTGGCATCCCTGTATTAAGAACTATTAAAGAAGGACTAGCAACTAATAAGATAAGTAAAGTATATGGAATATTAAATGGCACTTGTAATTATATATTATCTGAAATGGAAGAAACTAAGTCTGGCTTTTCAACTGTATTAAAAAAAGCTCAACTATTAGGTTATGCCGAACCAGGTAATCCAAAATTAGATTTAAATGGTTACGATGCTTTAGCTAAAGTTAAAATTCTTTCTGCTTTAGCATTTAATAATAAAGTATCAAATTCAAAATGTTTAATGGAGGGTATTGAAAATATAGAATACAAGGATTTAGAAATTGCAAATCAATTAAATTATAAAATTAAATTATTGGGAATAACAGAAATTGTTAATAATAAATTATTTGAAAGAGTTCATCCGTGTTTAATTAAAAAAAATACTTACATCGCAAATGTTAATGGTGTTATGAATGCTGTTATAATTGAAGGTAATCCAGTAGGGGAGAGTGTTTTGCAAGGGGAAGGTGCTGGGCCTGGTCCAACATCATCTGCTTTAATGTCTGATCTTTTGTCAATTTTACGTGGAAATATCAAATACCCTTTTGGGATTTCTGATAATAAAAGAAAATCTCCATCAATATATAATACTGATAATTATTCAAATGCTTTATATATTAGGCTTGAAGTTAAAGATAAACCGGGTGTTCTATCTGAAATCACAAAAAAATTTGCTAAACATAAAATTTCTGTACAAAGATTAATTCAAATACCAAATAATAAAAATAAAACTGCTTCTATTGTGATTATAACTCACAAATCTTTGGAAAAGGATTACCAGAAATGTATTAAATCTTTTAAATCAAATTTAAATATTATTAAAAACCCTGTATTATTAAGACTTTTTTAATGGAACTTTATATAAAGTTATTTGAAGTTCTATTCCCTGTATTTTTTATTGTTGGAATTGGTTTTTTATTAGGAAAAAAAAATCCAAATTTCGATACTTCGTTTATAACATCTTATGCTGGAAATTTTGGAACTCCAGCTTTAGTAATTTTTTCTCTTACATCTACAGGTGTTACTTTTGATATATTTGCTGAATATTTTATTTACGCATTAATATTACTCTCATCATTTGCTTTAATTGGTCTTGTTTTTTTAATTCTTATGAAAAAAGATTATATTAGAGAATTACCTACTTTTTTTTTACCTAATACAGGTAATATGGGTATACCAATATGTCTTTTTGCTTATGGTAAATTGGGAATGGGTGTAGCTGCAGCTATATCATCTTTGGTAATACTCTTACATTTTACTGCTAATATATTTCTTGCAAAAAGAAAATTTGATTTTTCAATAATCGCAAAAAGTCCTTCCTTCTATACAATTATATTGACCGTTATCTTTTTATACTACGGCAAAGAAATGCCAGTTTTTGTGATTAATACAACAATGCTTTTATCTTATGCGATGATTGTAATGATTTTAATGTCTTTAGGCATTGCTTTAACCCAAATGAAAGTATTTTCTTTGAGAGATTCAATTATAACATCAATTGGTAGAGTAATTCTTGGTCCAATTGTAGGTTTTTTTATTATAAAATTTTTTAATTTATCTGGTTTTGCAGCTGGAGTTTTACTAATTCAATCCTCTATGCCTAGTGCAATATTATGTTATCTGGTCGCTTCAATGTATTCACCGAAAAAAAATGTAGATAATATTTCCAGCACAATTGTTGTTTCTACTTTAATGTCATTGATTACAGTGCCAATTACAGTATTTATCGCCCTTAAATATTTCGCTTAAATGAAAGCAATATTTTTAAATTTATCCGCATGGATGGTTTTGCCATTTATGGATGCCATTGCAAAATACTTATCTTCGGATTTATCTTTTTTTCAAATAACGTGGGCTAGATATTTTTTTACAGTTGTATTCACAACTTTTTTTATGTTTTTATTTTTTAGGGAACAATTGAAGTTTTCTCAAAATATCAAATTACAAATAATTAGAGGTTTGTCTTTATTTTTTGCAAATATATGTTTTTTTTACTCCATTTCTGTGATCTCTATGGCAAAAGCCTTAACATTGGCGTTCGTTGCTCCATTAGTCACAACTGCTCTTTCTCCATTTTTACTTAACGAAAAAGTCGGATATAGACGGTGGACTGCTGTATTAGTCGGTTTTATTGGTATTTTAGTTGTAATAAGACCAGGAATAATAGAGATTAATCTTGCTAGTATAGCAGCTGTTGGTACAGGCTGTTTTTACGGCTTTTATCTAATAATTACTCGAAAATTATATTCAACAGATAGCCCTTTACTCACATTATTGATTACGGGCGTAGTAGGGGCCTTTATCGCATCTTTATTTGTTCCTATTGTTTGGATTAATCCTACTCCAATTCAATGGTCTTGGATGGCTCTAATGGGAATATTTGCCTGTGTAGGGCATATATTAATCATTTTGTCTCTTCGTTACGCAGATGCATCAAAATTAGCACCATTCGGTTATTTTGAGATAATTACTAACCTTATTTTAGGGTATTATGTGTTTTCGGATTTTCCTGATAAATATACTTTTATTGGACTTTTCATAATCGTTTCATCAGGTTTATATGTTTTTAAAAGAGAATATTATCATAAATATAAGTAAATTTATATGTACTATATATTAATATAATACTTTAATTTATATTCTTAAACTATTGTATTTGTTAAATTTTATATAATATCTAAACTATAGTAAATTTAACATAAAATACAATTTAATGGAATAAAAATCATAAAATTTGTAAATTATATATGTCCTGGTAATTAAAAATAATCAATAAATATGCGGTTTTTTGAATTATAAAAATATATATTGAAATTGGATTATGAGATAGGGGACAATATTCAAAAAAATCAACAATTATGATGAAATTTTAGAACAAATCTGTTGCTAATAAAAACTTAGTTTTATTTTGATATGTGAATTTATTTATATTAATTGATATAAATATGCTGAAAAATAATAATTTTCTAAATAATTACCGAAGTAATGCAATTTATGAATATAGCGTTTAATGCCCCAAATATAGGCCTAATTTAAAGATTTCATTTTATAAGCTGCAACCAATAGGGGAATTTAGAATTGTAATACTAAATGTTGTTAAATTTTAAAAAAACGTTGGTATTGCTAACTTTTAGAGCAAAATTCCCTCAGATTTGAGCAGTTTTTTCTTGGTTTTTATACCACCTTTTCCAGAATATCCTCCAAGAGATCCATCAGACCTGATTACTCTATGGCATGGTATTTTAGGAGCATATGGATTTTTTCCAATAGCATTAGCTACAGCTCTAACAGCTTTAGGCTTGTTAATACCCTTTGCTACGTCAGAATAGGTTAAAATATTACCTTTTTTGATTGTTTTTAAATATTTCCAAACTTTAATTTGAAATTTTGTACCTTTCAGGATCATATAAAGAAAAACCCTGTATCTCTGCACCTTTTCAGGTACAAAGATCAGTAGTTTTTTGGCACGTCGTTGTATGCGCTACCGCCATGCCTTCCACCCCGCAATTTTAGCGCTACTCTGCGTGGTTTTCTGCCCTCTGGGCTTGAATCTCTCGATTTTTCCCCAGATGGTCAGTTAAGAGTTGCCTCTTAATTCATTTGAGAGATTATCATAGTGCAAATATGATTAGTATCACTTTATAGTTGATTATTAAGGGTTTTTAACAGCTGTGAATAGCGTTAACAAACTATTTAGGACCAGCGAAAATTAGAATAAAATAAGATAAATAGAAAATTATTGTTAAAACAGATAAGAAATATACTTCTAATGATTTTCCATTTTTTTTGTAAACCAAATAACTCAGTATAGTTAAACCTAAAGATATAATTAAAAAATAGCTTGTAGGAATTTCACCATCTATAGTCATAAACTTTTGTTTTAATTCATTTGACATTTAAAATCACTTGATATATTACTAATGATAATTAATTGTTATCAATAGTAATATTATGAGTGAGTTAACTACAGACCTAAAATCATTACATGAAGCAACTTTAAATAATCTTAGAAACTCTAAAGCAAATAACACTTTAAGAGCTTACAAATCTGATTTTAAAGATTTTGGTATCTTCTGTGCAAAACACGGGCTAAATTCATTGCCAACAGAACCAAAAATAATTTCTTTATACATCACTCATTTATCTAAAAATTCAAAAATAAGCACTTTAAGACGCAGATTGGTGTCAATAAGCATGGTTCACAAGCTTAAAGGGCATTATTTAGATACAAAACATCCAATAATTGTTGAAAATTTAATGGGTATAAGGAGAGTCAAAGGAAGCATTCAAAAAGGTAAAAAACCAATATTAATCAATCATTTAAAATTAATAATTAATGTAATAAATGAACAAAATATTGACGAAATAAAAAAGTTAAGAGACAAATCAATAATTTTAATAGGGTTTGGAGGTGGTTTTAGAAGAACTGAGCTTGTTTCAATTGATCTTGAAGATTTAGAATTTGTTTCTGAAGGTCTTAAAATCACTGTTAAAAGATCAAAAACCGATCAGTTTGGTGAAGGAATTATTAAAGGACTGCCCTATTTCAATAATGAAATTTATTGTCCTGTTAAGAACTTACAAAAATGGTTAGAAATTTCAAAAATTAAAACTGGACCCATTTTTAGAAGATTTTCAAAAGGTTTATCACTAACAAATAAAAGATTAACTGACCAATCAGTGGTTTTATTAATGAAAGAGTATTTGAATTTAGCAGGTATAGAAAACAAAAATTTTGCAGGTCATAGTTTAAGGTCAGGTTTTGCAACAGTAGCTGCAGAATCAGGAGCTGATGAAAGAAGTATAATGGCTATGACTGGCCACAAAACAACTCAAATGGTAAGAAGATATATTAAAGAGGCAAATTTATTTAAAAATAATGCTCTAAATAAAGTTAAGATTTAATAAATTTAGATCTATAAACATCAATTTTTTTTGCAGCTAATTCATTAGTTAAATTGAATCCTGTATAAATTTTCTTTTGTAAAATTTTTCTATAATTTTCATTATTTATAAGTTTCTCTATATTATTTTGCAAATTCTTAATTGAAAGATTCTTTATTCTTATAGCTGAAGGGGAAGCTTCAGGCAAACCTCCTCTATCTGTTATAATAACAGCGCATCCAGCACTAGAGGCTTCCAATGCCGTTCTACCGAAAGGTTCATCTATTCTAGAACATACAACAGAAATATCAGATTTTTTGAACCAATTAGTTACTATATTATTATTTTTAAAACCTAGGGTTTTAAAGAGTTTATGATTGAAAATTATTTTTTCTCTTGGTTCATCACCAATAGCGATAGCTTTCCAGTCAGGAAATTTATTTAAAATATTTATAACAGCATTTCCAAATATATCATACCCTTTTGATTTATTTAATCTTCCAACAAAAATAATAATTCTTTTTTTCTCCTTAAAATTAATTTTTTTTTTGTTTGTAGATTGGTGAATTATATTTAATTTATTTTTATAAATCTTTTTATTGAGCCCTTTTTTAAAACGATTTAAGGTCCAATTGCTATTAAAAACAATCATTAATGTTTTTTTCAAAAGATTTTTTCTATCTGCAATAGATTTTGAATTTTTCATTTTCAAAGGATCATTATGAAAATATAAAACTATATTCTTATTCTCTTTATGAATAATATTTACATAATTTGGTCTATTATGAATTTCTATCAAATTTGATTTTATTACATTTTCATTTTTAATAAATCTTTTTAAATAAGAATTTGATGAGCTTTTAAAAAAATACTTTTTAAATTCTAAATTTCTATAATTTTTTAATAGTTTTTTTTTATAATGAGTATTTCCATAAACATATATTTGTTTTTTAAATTTACTTAATGGAATAGTATCTTTTAAAAATAATGAAACT
Organism: uncultured Pelagibacteraceae bacterium; assembly: GCA_902527605.1. Classification (GTDB taxonomy): domain Bacteria; phylum Pseudomonadota; class Alphaproteobacteria; order Pelagibacterales; family Pelagibacteraceae; genus Pelagibacter. Next base: position 20,080 of record CABZPQ010000006.1, read on the forward strand.
GCTCCAGGGTATATTGGAGAGAAATTTTCTTTATAAGGAAGCAATATTGAAATTTTCATTCTTATTAAATTTTGACTTAATTTTATTTCTCAATTTAACATTTTTTTTTAATTTGTATTCTTCTCTCATTGCAACAGATTTTGAAATATATTTCTTACTATAAGCTAAAATCCAATTTCTTCCTCTTGTAAATTTTGCTCCTTTAGAACTATTGTGATCATTTATTCTTTTTTTTAAATTATTTGTATATCCGACATAACTAATAAGATTTTTGTCATTTTTTGAGATAATAAGATATACAAAATATTGCATATTGGCGGTCCCTAGGGGAATCGAACCCCTCTTTCATGGATGAAAACCATGTGTCCTAACCGATAGACGAAGGGACCAGAGATGGAGTTTCTATTGCAATTATTAAAAATAATCAAGCTATAGGTTCCTCGCTTTTTATAATTTCTATAGTAGTTTCTTTGTGTGTGACAAGAGTTTCTGTAATAAATTTTGTATTTTCTTTTTTTATACCTGACATAATTTCAGTGTTGGTAATACCTGTCGCACAAAAAATACTATCTCCTTTTACTATTTCATTTAATTCGTATTTTTTATTTAAGTTCTCTATTCCCATTTTTTTTGCTCTAACCTTATCTTGATCAGTTGCAAATATAAATCTTCCCTGAAATTTACATCCATAAGCATCTAAAGCTGCAGCAGAGATAACTCCTTCAGGTCCACCTCCAACACCTAGAAATAAGTCTATATTATACTTGTTATCAGTAACTAAGAGAGAACCACAAATATCACCATCTGAGATTAATTTTAGATTTACTTTTAAAAAATTTAATTCTTTAATTATATCTTTATGTCTTGGTCTATCGAGAATACATACAGTAAGATCGTCAATATTTTTATTTTTAGCTTCTGCTATATTCGAAATATTTTTTTTTAGAGGATAGTCTAAATCAGTTGCGTCAAATGGGACATCCTTACCAACAGCAATTTTATTCATATAAGTTTCTGGAGCATTAAATAAATTCCCTTTTTCTGAAATCGCTAAAACTGATATCGCTCCTGGAATATTTTTTGCAGCAAAGTTTGTCCCTTCGAGAGGATCAACTGCTATATCTAGATTTGGACCATTACCTTTCCCAAGTTTTTCTCCTATATATAACATTGGTGCTTTATCTAGTTCACCCTCACCTATCACTACTTCTCCGTTAATTTCTAGATTATTTAAATCATTTCTCATTGAGTCTGTTGCAGCTTTATCAGCTATTTTTTTATTTCCTTTGCCAAGAAATTGATAACAATTAATAGCAGCTCTTGAAGTAACTTTTACAAGTTGATTAATCAGATCTTTATCTAAAGACATTAAATATTTTCAACAGTGGATTCTTCTGAATTATATTTCAATCTAGCTTCAAATTCACTCAATCTTTTCCAAACTGAAATCAATTCTACTATTGTAGACCAACTTCTGACTAAATACTGTAATGAATTTTCGACTCTTCCAAATGCTCTGGTTATTTGTTGAACAAAACCTAACGTAATCGCGCCTGATACAATAGTTGGGGCTAAAGCCAAATATGGAACAATTACCATACCTTGAAAATAACTCCACTTAACTGCATTAAAATATAAATAGTGAAAATATGATTTATAGTGAATACCTCTTACTCTATCATATAATTGACCTATAGTTGGCGGAGCTGCTCTTATAGGATCATCTTCTCCATGAACTAATTCTTTTCTATAACCAGCTTCTTCTTTTTGAATATCATATTCAATACCTGGCAATTTAATTCCTACAGCAGCTAACAAAACTGTTCCACCAAGTGCAGATATTATTGCAACCCAAACTAAGGCATGATCAACCTCACCAATCCATGGAAGTACGTCGACTTGTTTAGATAAACCCCATAATATTGGTAGAAAGGCTACTAAAGTCATTATACTATCTAAAAGTCCAACACCAAGGCCTTCCATTATTCTTGCAAATTTTAAAGTGTCTTCTTGAACTCTTTGCGAAGCTCCCTCAGTTAAACGAGCTTTTAACCATTGTGAGTGGTAATACTCAGCCATTGAAGTTCTCCATCTAAATACCCAATGAGATACAAAAAAACCTGTTACAATAGCAATTATAATCCAAAGACCTGCAACTTTTGCAAATGTAAATAAATATCCAATAAATTCAGTTTCAGTTACAGAACCAGGTTCTGTTAGAGCTTTTTGAAGTGTATCATAAAATTCACCAAACCATTCGTTAATTTTTACATCTAATTGTACTTGATACCAGGTTGAAACTAATATGAAGATTGATCCAAATATACTCCAACCATACCATCTTCTTTCTGTAAAAAATTTAAACATTATTTTGTAAAATTATCAGCGTAAGATTTTAAAGTAATTTTTCTTTTATTTGGTTCTATTACTTCAAAATCAATATTATTTTTTTTTGCATATTCAATTGCTAATTCTTTTGTAGAAAATTCTAATTTTAATTCACCATAAGTATCAGTAGAACTCTCCCAACCCATCAAAGGATTAGTACCAGGATTATTAGTAATGTATTCAATAACCCATTTATCGAATTTCTTTAATCCTGACTGCATAGCAGTTTTAGATGGCTTATAAATTTTTGCTTTTTTCATAAAATGGTCGGGGTGGTAGGATTTGAACCTACGGCCCCTTGGTCCCAAACCAAGTGCGCTACCAGGCTGCGCTACACCCCGAATGCAGTACTAATACAGTAGATAAAAAAAATTTCAAAGTATATTAATCACTATTTAAAAGGATATTTTATAAAATTTGCTATATATAAGTATCTATGATCATTGAATGTCCAGCTTGTTCTAAGAAGTTTAATATTGATGAAAAGTTAATACCGGATGAAGGTAGACTTTTAAAGTGCGGCAATTGCGATCATACATGGTTTTATAAAAAAGAAGAAAAAAAAAATTTAGAAGCCGAAACTACAAAAATAAGTCAAATTGAAGAAAATAAATCAGAGATTAATATAGAACAAGTTGAAGAGCCTATAAAGCAAACAAAAAAAATAAGAAAAAAAATTTCAAAAAAAACATCAACAAAAGAGAGCACATCAAAAGAATTAGTCTCTATTGATAAAAGTTCAGTTTCGAGAGAAAACAATATTATTAAAAAAATATTTCTAATTATTATTTCAATTATAGCATTTATTTTACTTATAGACACATTTAAAAATCACATATCTGTTATATTTCCTGGCATATTACAAATGTCAAATAGTTTGTATCTAGTAATAAATGACTTGAAATTATTTATTAAAGATTTAGTCAGGTAAAAATGATTCAGATAATTACAAAACCATTTAGATGGTTTTTCAAATTAGAAGCTGCCAGTGGACTCGTTTTACTATTTGCAGCGATAACAGCTTTAATTGTAAGTAATTCTAATTTGTCTGAATTATATTTTTCTACATTAAATAAATATTTATTTTTAGGAATAAATAATTTTGGTTTAAAATTATCTGTATTGCATTGGATAAACGATGCTTTAATGGCAATATTTTTTTTCTTTGTAACATTGGAAATTAAAAGAGAATTTTTACAAGGAGAACTTTCGAATATAAAGCAAGCGCTTCTTCCGATTATTGCTGCAGTTGGTGGTATGTTAGTACCCGCTTTATTTTATGTTTTTATTAATTTTGGAGATAGTGAAACAATGAATGGTTGGGCTATTCCATCAGCAACTGATATTGCATTTTCTTTAGGAGTACTTTCATTATTAGGTAAAAGAGTTCCGTTATCATTAAAAGTTTTTTTAACTGCTTTAGCTATTATAGATGACCTAGGAGCTATAGTAATTATTGCATTATTCTATTCTGGTGACCTAAGTATTAAATATTTAAGCTTAATGCTTTTAGCTTTTATTGTTCTTTTAGTAATTAATAAGTTTAATATAAAAAAATTTTTACCTTATTTAATTGTTGGAATATTTCTTTGGGATTTCACTCATAATTCTGGAATACATGCAACGATTGCGGGTGTTTTGCTAGCAATGACTATACCTCACAGAAAGAAAGATAAAGATTTCTCACTACTAATAAAAATTGAACATGCAATCAGTCCTTATGTTGCATTTGGTATTATGCCATTATTTGCTTTTGCAAATGCAGGTGTTTCATTAGAAGGTTTATCTTTAGCATCTTTACTTGATAAAGTTCCATTAGGAATTTTATTAGGACTATTTGTTGGAAAACAACTAGGTGTATTTGTGTTTTCTTATGTTTCAATAAAAATGAAAATAGCCCAGATGCCGAATAATTCTAACTGGTTTAATTTTTACGGAGTTGGTGTTTTAACAGGTATTGGGTTTACAATGAGCTTATTTGTTGGAAATTTGGCTTTTGTTGAAAATATGCAATACATGGATGGAGTTAAAATAGGAGTTTTAACTGGGTCATTATTATCCACTTTATTTGGGTACTTCTTAATACTACTTACACCAAATAAGTAAGTAGTTTATGAAAAAATTAATAATAATAAGTTTAACAATAATAATGTTTTTTTTTAAAAATTCAGCAATGAGCAATAGTCAGAAAAGTTTCTATGAACTAGAAATAGAGAGTATTAATGGAGAAATCATTAAATTAAAAGATTATCGAGATAAAGTTATACTCATAGTTAACACTGCCAGCTATTGCGGTTTCACAAAACAATATGAGGATCTGCAAGAATTATGGGATAAATACAAATCCAAGGGTCTTATTGTTCTTGGAGTGCCCTCTGACACTTTTAATCAAGAAAAAAAAACCAATAGTGAAGTAAAAGAATTTTGTGAAGTAAATTTTGAAATAAATTTTCCATTAACAACAATTACAGAGGTAAAAGGTAGCGATGCTCATGAGATTTTTAAGTGGGCAGAAACTAATTTTGGCAAATCTGCAATTCCTAAGTGGAATTTTCATAAAATTTTAGTCAATAAACAAGGAAATGTAGAGGAAACATATGCTTCTTTTACAAAACCCACATCAAATAAAATTATAAATAAAATTGAAGAAATACTATAGTTCAACAGTTAAACCATCATGTGCTGGTATGACATTTTTTGGTATAACTTTCTTTAACTGATTATAATCTAAAACTGGTGATAGATTTGAAAGAATAGCATTTTTTGGTTTAAATTTTTTGATGAAGTATAAAGATTTTTCTAAATTGAAGTGTGATGGATGAAAATTGTACCAAAGACAATCAATTATCAAATACTTAAGATTTTTAAAATAAAAATAATCTTTTTTGTAAATGTCACTTACATCAGTAATGTATGCAAGTTTTTTGTCAATTATAAAACAATTAGATTTGACTGAACCGTGCTGAACAACAATCGATTTAAATTTTAAATTTTTATTTTTATGTTTAATAAACGAATTTTTTTTTAATTTATTTAATTTTAAAGTTGCAGGGTATTCTCTAGAGAAACTTTTAAAACAATATGAAAAACTTTGTTTTAAAAGTTTAGATGTTTCATTATCAGCATAAACATTAACTTGTTTTCTACTATTAATAAAAAAAGATCTCAAATCATTTATTCCGTGGGTTTGATCAGCATGCATATGTGAGTAGAATACTTTATCAATTTTCTTAATTTTATGACGCAGTAACTGTTGTCTTAAGTCGGGAGATGTATCAATTAAAATATTTTCATCAGTTGTTTTAATAAGTGCAGAACATCTTGTTCTATAGTTTTTTTTATTTTTGGGATCACAATTTCCAAAAAATCCATCAGGTCTTGGCACACCCATAGAACTTCCACAACCTAATATTATAAATTTTATACTCATTATTGAAAAAACAATCTTTCAAAATTATCATTTGTAATAGTTTCTAATTCATCAAAGGTTTTTGATTTTAATTCTGAAAGTTTTTCCAATGTATATTTAATAAAAGAAGGTTCGTTTTTTTTACCTCTCATTGGAATAGGAGTTAAAAAAGGGCTATCTGTTTCAATTAAAATTTTATCATTTTCAATCATTTTAAAAGTTTCTTGAAGGTCATTACTATTTTTAAAAGTTATTATTCCACTGGCAGAAAAATAAGCATTTAATGTCATCATTTTTTTTGCAAACTCTTTTGAACCTGTAAAACAATGCATAAGTATTTTTATATCACTATTTTTATATCTATTTAAAATATCAAAAGTTTCTGTTTCGGCACTTCTAGAATGAACTATTAAAGGATAATTTAGTTCAATGGAGGCCTCTATATGTGTCTCAAAACTTTTAATTTGATCATGCTTATGACTATTTTCATAGTAAAAATCTAATCCTGTCTCTCCTACTCCAATTATTTTTTTAAATTTATTAGCATTTTCAACAATGAATTTTTTATCCATCTTATCAATGCTAGACTCATGAGGATGAATCCCAATACTCCCATAGATCATCTCATCAAGATTTATTATTTTTTTAATGTTTTCAAAACTTTTTGAATTGGTTGAAATAGTTAGAATTTTCTTTAATCCATTTTCCTTAGAACGTTTGATAACATCACTAATATTTGAATAAAGGGGTTCGTGATCAAGATGACAATGTGAGTCTATCATTTTTCAATTTTTTTAAACAAAATATCTAATTTATTTATTTTTAAATCTTTTTTTAAAATCTCATTATTATCAATTGATGTAAAATCAATAGAATTTTCTGTTTCATCAAAAACATTTAGCACTTTTAATGATGTTTCTGGCATTACTGGATAAAGCAAAATAGTAATTTTTCTAATTAATTCTAATGCAGTATAAACAATCGTATTTAACCTTAATCTATCATCTTTCTTCTTCCAAGGTTCCTGATCATTAAAGTATTTGTTTGCCGCAAACAATCTATCTACAATAAAACTCATATATTGGTTTATGTCTTGATTATCTATAAATGATCTTATTTTATCTAGATTATTTAATGGTTTTAAAATTTCTAAATCTTCATCATTATATTTGTGATCAGGTATTAAGGATGAACAATTTTTTTCAGCAAAAGAAAGTACTCTTTGACAGAGATTTCCAAAATTATTTGCTAAATCACTATTAATACAATTTTCTAATTTTTCCTCAGAAATATTACCATCATTACCAAAAGAAACTTCTTTAAGTAAATAATATCTTAATGGATCTAGACCATAAGCATTTATGATTTCTAATGGATCTAAAATATTTCCTTTTGATTTTGACATTTTTTCATCACCAGAAAGTATCCATCCATGGCCATATACCCTTTTTGGCGGTTCTATTTTTGCAGCCAATAAGAAAGCTGGCCAATAAATAGCATGAAATCTTAATATGTCTTTACCAATAATATGTAAATCTGCTGGCCAAAAACTTTTATATAATTCATTATTTTCATCTGGATATTTTAAAGAGCTTAAATAATTTGTTAATGCATCTAACCATACATAAACAACATGATTTTCATCACTCGGTACTTTCACACCCCAAGAAAATGTTTTTCTACTAACAGATAAGTCTTTTAATCCACTTTTGACAAAGCTAATTACTTCATTTCTTCTACTTTCAGGTAATATAAAATTTTTATTTTTTTCATAAAAATCTAATAACGGTTTTTCCCATTCTGAAAGTTTAAAAAAAAAAGATTCTTCTTCAACCCACTCAACAGCTGAACCAGATGATTTAGCAACTTTTAAACCATCTTTTTCCTCAACTTCATCTTCATTATAAAAAGCCTCGTCTGATACAGAATACCAACCAGAATATTTTGACAAAAAAATTTGCTTATTTTTTTCAAGTATATTCCATAAATTCTGTACAGATACTTTATGTCTATCTTCTGTAGTTCTTATAAAATCAGTATTTGATAAGTTTAATGTTTTGGTTAAATCCTCAAATGTTTTACTTATTTCATCACAAAATGATTTTGGATCTTTATTTAACTTTTCAGCAGATCTTTGTATTTTTAATCCATGCTCATCTGTGCCTGTTAAAAAATAGACATTAAAACCATCAATTTTTTTGAAACGTGCAAAAAAATCAGCAATAATGCTTGAATATGCATGTCCCATATGAGGTTTTGCCGAAGGATAGTAAATTGGTGTTGTTATATAATAATTTTTATTCACTTAGTAATTTATCCTTAAATTCTAAAAAAAAAGTTTCATAATCAAGATTAAATTTTTTTACATTAGATAGTTTTGAATAATAATATTCTTTAACTTTATATGACAGTTTTTTTGTTGTGTTTATATGTTTATAAAAAAATAATTCAATAATCATATTTAAATTATCTCTTATAAACTCTTGATTAATATAATGCTTATTGTTAATTAAATTAATTAATAAATCATCAACTGTGGTTTCGGATACTGATAATTCAAATTCATTCATATAGTTTATTAAGGATATTAAAAAAAAAGGTGTTGAGTAATAATTTAGTAAATTTGAATTTATTTGATCATATATATTTTCATTAAAGTAATTATTGACAATTAATCTGGTATTTTCATTAGATAAACTTAATTTAAATTCTATACATCGAGATTTTATTGTATCTATTAAAAATTTATCTGAATTAAAAATTAAAATAAAAAAAACATTTTCATTTGGTTCTTCTAAATTTTTTAATAAAGCATTTGATGAATTAATATTTAAAAATTCGACATCGTCGAGGATTATAAATCTTGATTTATTATTAAAGGAGGATTGATTTGTAAACTTTATGATTTCTCTAATTTGATCAATTTCAATATTTTTTTTATCATTATTTTTTTTTATATTTAAAACATTAGGATGGGATTTGTTTTTTATTAGCTCATTATCGTTATTAGAATTAAAAATTTTATATAAAAATTTTTCTGTAAGTAATGATTTTCCAATACCTTTTTTACCAGATAATAAAATTTTATTTGGAAGTTCATTATTTTCGTAAAGTGTTACAAATTTTTCTAAATATGTTTCGTGTCCTATTAATTTATATTCAGACATTTATATTAATTTCTCAAGTTTATTTATTATAATTTTTTTTACTTCGTTAATTGTATTAGTGTTTGAATTAATTTTAATATATTTGCTCTTATTGCTTGATAATTTTTCATACCCGTTCTGAACTTTACTGTAAAATTTAAGTTTAAATTTATCATATCTATTTAAGTTAGATCTATTTCTAAGCCTTTTTTGTAAATTTTTTGAATTTACAGTACTTAAAAAAACTATATTTGGATTAAAATTTCCAATTATAAACTTATTCAGCATTTTGATTACCTTTAAATCAATTTTCATTCCATAATGTTGATACGCAATAGTAGAATCTGTAAAACGATCAATTAGTATTATTTTTTTTTTATAATTTTTTTTAATTATTTTCTCAAAATTTTCTGATCTTCCAGCATAAAATAGTAATAGATCGGTTTTACTATTTAAATTTAGTTTCTTATCCAATATCAATTTTCTTATTTTTTCTGAAAAAATTGAACCACCCGGCTCTCTTAACTTTATAAAACTTTTTCTTCGCTTTTTTAAATAATTTGCAGCAATATTAAAATTTGTAGTTTTTCCTGAGGCCTCAATACCTTCAAATATAATAATTGGATATTTAGACATCACCCCATATCAAAAAATTGATAGAAGTTATCAACCTTGATATTGCATTTTGCTGTTTGATATTTTCAGTAGAAAATAAGTCATGATTAGATATAACTTCATCTTTATATAATACTTTTATTACTGCTAATTTTTCTCCCTTTTTAATAGGTGCTTGTATAGGACCGTCATAAACAATCTTCACTTTCATGTATTTTTTTTTAGCTTTTGGAATGGTCTTATAAATTACATCTTTAGCATTAACTTTTACTTTTTTCTTATTACCCTGCCATACATCTAGTTCATAAAGATATTCGTTATCATTACTTATTTTTATTGTATCAAAATTTGTAATTCCCCAAGTTAGCAACTTTTGTGATTGTTTTGATCTTGAATTTTTTGTTTCAAAACCACTTGCAACAGCTATTAATCTTCTTTCTTTTCTTAATATAGATGACGCTAATGAATATTTCTCAGAACCAAGGTAGCCAGTTTTAATTCCATCTACACCCATATTTTTATACAATAATGGATTTCTATTTCCTTGAGTAATTGGATCACCACCTGTCCTACTCCAAGTAAATTCTTTAATTTTAAAATACTCATAATATTTAGGATGTTCTTTGATTAAATAATTCGACATAATTAAAATATCTCTAACGGTTGAATAATTGTTATCATCATTAATCCCTGACGAATTTGAAAAATTAGTATTTTCCATCCCAATTTCTTGAGCTTTCTCAGTCATTAGTAAAGCAAACTCGTCCTCAGTTCCTGCAATACCTTCAGCCAAAGCTACACAAGCATCATTACCTGAAGCAACAATTATACCTAATAATAAATTTTCTACCGAAACTTCATCTCCAACCATTATAAACATTGATGAATAACCAGATGAGGATAATCTCCAGGCATTTTCAGAAACTATAAATTTTTCGTCTAAAGTAATTTCTCCACTTTTCAACAAATCAAAAGCAATGATTGAGGTCATTATTTTTGTCATAGAGGCAGGATAAATTCTCTCATCAGAATTTTTTTCATATAAAATTTCACCAGATAAATAGTCTTGTAAAATTGCAGTTCGTGCATTTATGTTAAATTTTGCATAAGAAATATTAGTTATAACTAAAAATGATAGGACAAAACTTAATAGAGCTTTTATTTTCATAATTTTATTAATTCAATATTTTCAAAATTTATATCAGCAATCTCATTATATACATTTTTAATTGATCCTAAATTATAAAAAGGACCCTTGTAAACCCTATATAAATTTTTAGACATTTTTTTGATATTTATGTCTTTTAAATTGTATTCATCCTCAAGTCTTTTTTTCAATGTAATTGCAGATTCTTCAAAAAATAAATCGGCAAATTTAATTATAAATTCAAATTTTGTATTTTTCACCTTTTCAACTTTTGAATTATTATCTTTTTCAATTGATATATTTTGGATTGAAATGCTGTCTACTGGAGCTTTATTAGCTACTTTTTTTTCCTCATCAAATGTTTTAGCTTTATTTGCAACAAAAGTATTACTAGAATTTATAGTTTCTACACGTACATAGGGTTGATCAGGATCAATATCAAGTTCAGTCGCAATCCTTTCAGAAATTACTGAATTATAAAAAATTGGATATTTCGAATTTTTTCCTACTTTAGCAATCAAATACTTTTCATTTAACAAATTTGTTATTTTTATATCTGTACCTTTTTTAAGTTTATTATTGAAAATAATTAAGGATCTATGATCTATTTTTTTTGAAACTATTCGTTTTTTGAAAATATCATTATTATATAAGAGAGCAAATCCATCATTTGAATAATTTTTGAAATCTTTATTCGTGATTACTTTTTTATTAGTAGTTTCGCATGATGTTAAAATTATTGCTAAAAAAATTATTATTTTAAGTTTCATTTTCAAAACTATTTTTTAATGTGCATACGGCCAAACTAAATCTTAATGACCTGTTCCACTTTAAGATTAGCTTATAATTATCAAAAATAATATATGCTGGTTTAAGTTTATTTGCATTTTCTACTATCTCAGCATCAGGAGTAACTATTGCTGCTTTCAAATTGTCATATTTGTCCAAAAAAGACGAATTTTTTATATAATTTTTTAAATATTTTACTTTTCTCTCATGTTTAATTTTTTTTGCTGATGTATTTAAATATTTATCAGGAATATTTTCGTTTAGATTAATTCTATAAAAACACGGTGTACTATCATTCCATCCAAGATTACTTAAATAGTTCGCTGCAGATGCAAAAGAATCCTCAATATTTTTTAAATCAATTGATCCATCTTTATTATAGTCAATTGCATGATTTTTAATTGTAGATGGCATAAATTGAAAATTACCAAATGCACCTGCCCAAGATCCAAATAATGTACTCGGATCTATAATTTTTGCATCTACTAATTTTAAAAGGGTGATTAATTCTTTAGTAAAAAATTCACTTCTTCTTTGATCGTAGCTTAATGTTGCAAGTGAAGAAACGATATCCATTTTACCTAAATAGTTTCCAAAGTTAGTTTCAATACCCATTAGTGCTAATAGTAAATTTTTATCTACTTTGAATTCGGAAGATACTTTATTAATAATATTATTTTCTTTATTTAATATAATTTTTCCTAATTTTACTTTTTTTGATGAGGTTCTTTTAGAAATATAAGTCTTTGTGTCTTCATAAAATTCTGGTTGATATCTATCATATTTAATTACATCAGATAAAAATTTTGATCTGTCTATTAATTTATCGACTGTTTCCTTACTAACACCTTCTTTAATTGCTCTTTTTTTAAATTTAACTTTCCAATTATTGAAATCATCAGCAATCAGAGTTGCAGAATTTAATATAATTAATATAGATACGATAAATAATTTAATTTTTTTCATACAAATCTTTTAGGTATATCGATACAGCAATCCATATCAAAATAAAGCTGATTAATTTGTGTATATCTAATTCCTCATTATATAAAAAATAACCCAACAAGAACTGCAAAGTTGGAGTTATATAAAAAACCATACCAGTTGGACCTAAACCACATAATTCAACACCTCTAACATATAAATATAAAGGAATCACGGTCATAGGGCCTGCCAGCATGAATATAAACATTAATTTAACATTCGATATATCAAAATCATTTAAATCATTTTGTACAATTAAATAAAAAGCAAATATTACCGCTGGAAAAATAAATAAACTTTCAACTAATAAACCAATATCTGTGTCTACATCAATTTTTTTTCTTACTAAATTATAAAAACTCCAACTTAAAGCTACTATTAATCCAACCCATGGTATTGATTGGAAACTAGATATTACTAAATATAAAATTGATATAGTTACGATTAAAAGTGAAACTTTAGTTTTGAAACTTAATTCTTCTTTTAAAAAAAAATAACCTAAAAAAACACTTATTATAGGCATTATAAAATATCCAAAACTAGCATCTATAACTTGATCATTCCCTATTGCATAAATCCAAACAGCCCAATTCGTAAAAATTAATAATCCAGATAAAAACAGCATCATAATTTTTTTTTTATCTTTAAAAACCGAGCTAAATTTTTTCCACTTTGATAAAATAATTGTTGTTAAAATTAGCATAACAGTTGTCCACGCACTTCGATGTAGGACAACTTCAATGTGGCCAGCAAAAGCAATATATTTAAAATATATAACTCCAATAAAACCCCACCAGAAAGAACCAAATGCCGTTAAAATTATACCTTTATTAAATTGATTTTTGCTTAACATTATATTGATCAATTAAACTATTTTGTTTATGAAATATAGAATTTTAATTATTACAAATTAGGAGAGATGGCTGAGCGGTTGAAAGCACCGGTCTTGAAATTCCAAGTAACCCCTGCCCCCTTTAAGACGATTCACATACTAACCAAGTTATTACATAGTTTTTTAATTTTAGCTTTTACGAAAAATGAACCATTATTTGCTCGCCTAAGCCACAAAACTAGAAACTAACTAGAAACTATTGAATATATTGAGAATAAACCAAATTTTAATAAAGATGTTTTTGAAAATCGATGAATGTAGATTTAATTTTATCTGCATCACCTAATGCTTTTTGACCATCATGTAGTGATTTATACTTAAGTTCTACTAGGCTACTTAATCTGTTAATATCAAGTTCTTCGACACCACCTTGAACATATTTACTTAAAACAAAATCTATAAACTCTTTTTGTTTTTCATTTAAATCTTTATAAATTTTATTCTCTGCATTGGCTACTCTAGTTGCTCTTTGGATTGGTTTTTTGCTATAGGCTATATGTTCTAATACATCGAATATATCACTATCTTCTGCCTCTATTAATGTTTGAATTGATTTTAAATCCTGTCTTGTGAAACCATTATCCTCTAATTTATTAAGTAATTCATTTCTTGTAATAGGTGATGACCATAGTTCTCTCAGCTCTTCCTCACTTTTTAATACTTGAGGTAAAGTGATTGTATTAAATAATCTTTTAATAAACTCTTCAGCTGAAACTGGTATTCCATGAAAATAGAATAAAGAAGTAGACATTGATTTAATTGATAATTCTTTTCCTTCGGCAAGTTTAATAATTATCTTTGGCTTTGGTTTAGATGGTTCATCATTGTCATCATCCCTATCATCTGTACCTGGATTATCTCCATCTTCTCCATCAGGCCCAGGAGGTTTTGGTTTAGGAGGTTCTTCTGGTATAGGCTCTCCATCCCATTCAGGGTCTGAAAAGTTTACAGAAGCTCCAACAAAATCAACAATTGTAAAATAAAACTTATCTTCAAATAATCTGGTTCCTCTTCCAACTATCTGTTTGAATTCAATCATATTGTTAACGGGTCTCATCAATACTATGTTTCTTATATTAAGAGCGTCAACACCAGTACTAAGTTTTTGACTGGTAGTTAGAATTGTTGGTAATGTTTTTTCGTTATCTTGGAATTGTCTTAGATGGGTATCACCTGTTTTGCTATCTTTAGCTGTTACTCTTACACAATAATCAGCAGGAGGATTAACTGAAACTTGATTAATTAAATCTCTTACCATTCCAGCATGAGAAATACTAGCGCAGAATACAAGAGTTTTTTCTTTTGGATTAATACTATCAAGCATTAACTGAACTCTTTTCTTTTCTCTCTCTTCTATAACAATCCTTTTATTAAAATCTTTTTCTTCAAATACCTCACCTTCATTTATTTCTTCCTCACCAGACAAAATATCATCATCACCTGTATAAACGTATTCGTCCATTGTTGTTTGAATTCTCTTAACTTTAAATGGTGTTAAAAAGCCATCTTTAATTCCATCTTTAAGCGAGTAAGTATAAACAGGCTCTCCAAAGTAAGCATATGTATCTGCATTAAATTTTCTTTTTGGGGTTGCAGTTAAACCAATTTGAAAAGCAGAAGAAAAATATTCCAATATTCCTCTCCATCTACTTTCATCTTTTGCTCCTCCTCTATGACATTCATCGACAATAACTAAATCAAAAAAGTCAGCAGGGTATTGACCAAAGTATGGTTCTCTCTCTGGTCCTGACATAAAGCTTTGAAAAATTGTAAAGAATACAGAACCATTAGTAGGAACATGCCCTTTATCTCTTACATCTTGAGGGGTTATTCTTACTAAAGCATTTTCATCAAACGCGCTAAATGAGTTGAAAGCTTGATTGGCTAATATATTTCTATCCGCAAGAAACAATATTCTTGGAATTCTTTTTCCATCTCTTTGTATATTCCATCTAGATTGAAATAACTTCCACGCAATATGAAATGCTATAACCGTTTTACCAGTACCTGTTGCTAGAGTTAAAAGTATTCTTTGTTGTTTATCTGCTATTGCATCTAGAGCATTATTAATTGCTATTTCTTGATAATATCTAGGTTCTCTACTTCCTTTGAATGGTTCAAAATTAATGGAATCAAATTTACTAGCCCATTCATTTTTATCTTTAAATGTTTTAGCCCATAATTCTTCAGGAGAAGGAAATTTTTCAACCAAACCCTCTGAGGTAATAAACATTTCTCCTTTATCATTTTTAGAATAATTAATTTCATAGATTTCCTTTCCATTAGTAGAATAGGTAGTTAGAATCTTTAACTTTTGAGCATAATCTTTTGCTTGTCCAACACCATCACTTACTGGAAGCTCATCTTTTTTAGCTTCAATTACTGCAAGCTTTCTATTTTTATAAATTAGAACGTAATCTGCTTTAATAATTCCTGCTCTTATTCCTCCAGGTTTAATTTCACCGTTAGTAATTTGAAATTCAGCTCTAATATAGCTACCTTCGACCTCACCCCAACCAGCATCCTTAATATTTGGGTCAATTAATTCTCGTCTAGTATCTGCTTCATTCATGCCGCTACGCTTTGCTTTAATTCTTTTGCAGTAATTTCTGCTCTTAAAGTTTCATAATTTTTTTTGTTTCTTATTATTGAATTTATATTAATTTTTAATTCAGATAATATGGTGTTTAGTTTGGCGGTTATAATGTTTTGTTCTGCAAGAGGCGGGAGTTGAATAGATATATCGTTAATCATATTTTTAGATATTACTGTTTGGGCTGCACCTAGTGAACGTTTACGTAATTTCATCACTTGTTGAGACATGAAATAGTAAAGGTACTCTTGGGAAATTTTATCAATTTTTGGACGAAGTGCTGCCACAGACCTACCTATAGCGCAGTTGTCTCCTAAATTAATTTTTCCACAAGTTGCTCCTACAACGCATAAGAAAACATCTCCTTTAGTTCCCATTTTTTTTGGTTCAGTAGTCCATTCTCTTATTATTGGACGAGAAACTCCAAATTCACCAACTTTCACAAAAGGAGTACCAATACCTTTCTTGTTGCATTTGTTACCTGGAGGAGCTTGCCCCATTACTATATCGATAACATCAACAAGTTTTATATTCTTAAACTTTCCTAAATTATCTTGAAGATAACTTGAAACAATTGAAGCCTTTAGATTTTCTAACTCAAATTCTTTGTTACTCGATAACTTAATTGCCTTATCAATCATAGTAAATAAAGAACCAAGCTTGGTCACAATTCGTTTTTGCTCTGGCAGCGATGGTAAAGAAAATTCAAAATTTTCTATTTGTGAAAATTTAAGATTATTTATGTTTGCACCATCAGAAATAGACATTAATTTTTTTTTAAAAATTTGAGAAGTAAGTACTTCATATAAAAATTCTGGAATACATTCTTTAGATGTTTTCAAAACTCCCATGAAACCACCGAAGGCCATTTTAGTAGTTGTATTTATAAGAGCGACTTTGCCTAAGTGAGCTTTGCTGCCACTTGCTGTACATATTAAAATATCACCTTTTTGAAGAATCTTATCTTTTTTAATATTTATATTTTCTTTTATATATCTAAGCTCGTTAAGATTTATTTTGTTAGTGTTTAAGTCAATATTTGTTGCACGTAAAACAATGTTTGAAGAGTATTCTACTTCATCTTTTTTTGAATAAGTTAAGCCTCTCACAAATTTACAAATTCTTCCAAGTTTAACTGTTTTCCAGGTCATAAAAGTTCTTTAATCTTTTTTAAATTTTTTGCTGTTTCAATATCAATTTGTTCAATATTAGAGATTATATCCTCAGGTTTTCTTTCATCCTCTTCTTCAATTCTATTTGGATTATTTGAAGACAAAATAAATGTTTTTGTATCAATTTTTTTTGAATCAAAAGTCCAACTATTTTTACTTAGTTTTTGGCTCTTAGATAGTTTGATAAATTCTTCCAAATCAAATTCATTTAAAGAATTTGTTTTTCCCATACTTCGTCCAGTGTTTAATTGATAATACCATATATTTTTTGTGGACTTTCCTTTTTGAAAAAACAATACAACTGTTTTAACTCCAGTTCCTAAAAATGCTCCCGCGGGCAATTCAAGTATAGTAAACAAATTACATTCCTCTAGTAATTGTTTTCTAAGAGCTATGCTTGCGTTGTCAGTGTTACTTAAAAATGTATTTTTAATTACAACGCCACATCTTCCACCAGCTTTTAATTTTTTTATGAAGTGCTGAAGGAATAAGTACGCAGTTTCTCCAGTTTTAATTGGAAAATTTTCTTGAATATTCACTTTTTCTTTTCCACCAAAAGGAGGGTTAGCAAGAATTACATCAACTCTATCTTTGTTTTGTATTTCTTGAATGTTAGTCTCCAATGTATTTTGATGAATTATGTTAGGACTTTCAATCCCATGAAGAATCATATTCATTATACCTATAATGTAAGCTAAAGTTTTTTTCTCAGCACCATATAACGATTTTGTCTGTAGTTTTTTTAGTTCTGAACTAGTTAAAGATTTTGATTTGCTCATATGCTCAAAAGCTTCAACTAAAAATCCTGCACTACCTACGGCACCATCATAAACGGTCTCTCCAACCTTAGGGTCTATGACTTTAATAATAGATTTGATTAATGGTCTTGGTGTGTAATATTCTCCACCATTACGACCAGCATTACCCATATTTTTAATTTTCTCTTCATATAAAGCACTCAATTCATGTTTTTGCTCACTGCTCTTAAATTCTAGATTATCTACTTCATTAACTACATCTCTTAACGTGTAACCATCCTGAAGTTTATTTTTAAGTTCAGAAAATATTTCTCCTATTTTATATTCAAGAGTATCAAAGTTTTCTGCTTTATTTCTAAAAGAAGATAAATATGGAAATAATTTATCATCAACAAATTTCTTTAAATCAGGGCCAGTAAGAATTTTATTATAATCTACTTTTTCATCCTTTGTTTTAATGATTGCCCATGATGACCATTGATATTCTTTATCTAATACGGGCTTAAATTTTTTATTTTCTAATGATGCTTTTATTTCTTTCTCTTTTTCATAGTCATCCAACCATTTAAGAAATAATATCCATGATGATTGTTCAGCATAATCTAATTCTGTACTACAACCAGCATCCTTCCAGAGTATATCATCTATATTTTTGAAGGTTTGTTCAAACATATTGTTTATAGGATTTTATAGGATAACTAGAAACATACTAGAAACTAATTAGATATATTATAAAAAATTAGTTCTGTTTTTTAGTTGAATTTTAATATTATGCTTATAAAACCTTGCTCACGGAGAGATGGCTGAGCGGTTGAAAGCACCGGTCTTGAAAACCGGCAAAGGGGCAACTCTTTCCTGGGTTCGAATCCCAGTCTCTCCGCCACTAATATTTATTTTTAAATTCTATAAGTTTTTCTAAGATGATTTTATCTTCAAAATCTTTTGAATTTTTACCTAAACTTAAGTTGACTAAAGTTTCGTCATCAAAATTAATTAACTTATCTAAAGAAACTAATTCTTTATGATCAAGATTGTCAATAATTGAATTAACAAATTTAGAAACAAAGATATCCATTTCTTTAGTTCCACGATATTGAGCTCTGTATAAAATTTTATTAATTAAATTTTGTTTGTTTGAATCCATTAATTAAATCTTTATATATATAAATCATGAATGATCACGAATATTTATTGTCAAATATTCAGAATATTAAAGGTATAGGGAGAAAAACAAGCCAATTATTTAAAAGAAAAAATATAAATACAATTTTTGATTTATTGTGGCATTTACCCACAAGTAAAATTGAAAATTCAAAAGTAACAAATGTTAGTGATATACAAATAGGTAAGTTACAAACGATTAAATTAACACCCCTAAAATATAATTTTCCTAGAATAAGAAGATTGCCCAATAGAGTTGTGTGTCAAAGTAAAGATATAAAAATAGATTGTGTTTTTTTTAATTCATATGAAGGATATATAAAAAAAATCTTACCCTTAAATACTGAAATAATAATAAGTGGAAAAATTAATTTTTTTAGAAATAAATATCAAATCACTAATCCGACTCAGGTTAAAGAAAGTAATGAAAATATCTTGGAGACTCAAAATAAATATAGTCTTACAGATGGTCTTACTATCAATAAATACAATATTATAATTAATGAAGTTTTAAAGGAATTACCAGATTTAGATGAGTGGCTAAATGATGATATAAAGAAAAAATTTAATAATATTAAGTGGAAAGACGCAATCTTAAAAATTCACAGTCTTGATACTAAAGAAATTTTAAAATCTAAGTATTATAAACGTTTAGTTTTTGACGAATTGTTTGCTCATTTTTTATTATCCTCAAAGATAAGAACGAAAATAAAAAAAATAAAGAAATCACAAAAAATTTTTAAGGATTATAAGGAAAAATTGATACAGGATTTAAATTTTAAATTAACAAATGATCAAGAAGCAGCAATAAAAATTATAAACGAAGATCTTAAATCAAAAAGTAGGATGTTTAGACTTTTACAAGGAGATGTTGGATCTGGTAAAACAATTGTATCAATGATAGCAGCGGTAAATTGTATAAATGCAGGATATCAAACAAGCTTTATGGTACCGACTGAAATTTTAGCTAAGCAACATTTTTCTTTTGCTA
The DNA here is from genome assembly GCA_902527605.1 of uncultured Pelagibacteraceae bacterium. Lineage (GTDB taxonomy): Bacteria > Pseudomonadota > Alphaproteobacteria > Pelagibacterales > Pelagibacteraceae > Pelagibacter. Next base: position 40,125 of record CABZPQ010000006.1, read on the forward strand.
AAAAATATCTACCCAAACATATAAAAATTGAAATGTTAACTGGTAAATCAAAATATGCTGATAGAAAGAAAATTTTAGAAAATCTTAAACTTGGTAAGATAGACTTTCTTATAGGAACACATGCGTTATTCCAAAAAAAAGTTGAATATAATAAACTGGGTTTAATAATTATTGATGAACAACATAAGTTTGGTGTTCGTCAGCGTAAAGAGTTATCAGAAAAAGGTGGAAATAACTGCGATGTTCTAGTCATGTCTGCAACTCCAATACCAAGAACAATGATGATGACGGTTTATGGTGATATGGATTTAACCTTAATTAAAGAAAAACCAAAAAATAGAAAAAAAATAGTCACTTACAGTAAGTTAGAAGATAAAATACCTGAAATAATTAGATTTGTTAAAAAAGAAATTTCTAATAAAAATCAAATTTTCTGGGTTTGTCCTTTGATAGAAGAATCGAAAAAAGTTGAACAACAGTCTGTTGTAAATAAATTTAAGTATTTAGAAAAATATTTTAAAAATAGAATTGGATTAATTCATGGTTCACTTGATAAGGATGAAAGGAACAAAATTTTAAATAATTTCTTAGATAGAAAGTTGGATATATTGGTTTCAACCACTGTTATTGAGGTTGGAATTGATTTTCCTAATGCTAACGTAATTGTTATTGAAAATGCTGATAAGTATGGTTTATCCCAATTACATCAGTTACGAGGTCGTGTCGGACGTGGTAGTAAACAATCTTACTGTATATTGATGTTTAAATCCTCACTAAGCGAAAATGCAAAAAAAAGAATTAACATTCTAAAAAGTTCAGATGACGGTTTTGTAATTTCTGAGGAAGATATGAAATTACGTGGATATGGGGATTTATTAGGATTTAAGCAAAGTGGAATTAAAAATTTTAGATTAGCTGATCCCATATTAAATGAAGATTTATTCTTACTTGCTGAGGCAGAAGTAAAAAAATTAGAGATGAAAGGTGATAATTTCAGTAAATATAATAAATTATTAAAATTATACGATCGAGCCTCAATAATTAACGAAATTTCTTAAATTTTTTTTGGATCTGAAGTACCGGCTGAAACAATAAATTTAGAAGCTTCTTCAAAAGTCATATCTAAATAAATAACTTCATCTTTGGGAAACATTAATAAAAATCCACTTGTTGGATTTGGTGTTGTTGGAACAAATACATTAATAAGATTAGTATTTGTTTTTTTTGATATTTCACCATCGTTTTCTCTGGTCGCAAACCCTACTGCCCAACTACCTTTTCTCGGATACTCAACTAAGACTACACTTTTCTTTGATCCTTTTTTTGGTGCTAATGTTTCAGTCATTTGACCAATTGCTGAATAAATTGTTCTAAGAATTGGTATTCTTTTTAATATATCATTAAATATTTTAAGTATTTTTTTTCCAATAAATGAAAGAGATAAACTTCCAATTATTGTAATAAAAATTATAGCTAATAATATTTCCAAACCTGGTATTGCAAAAGGCAAGTAACTATTTGGATTTAATTCGTTTGGTATTAATTTTGACGATATAGATATAAAAAATCTAGTTAAATATAATGTGATACCTATTGGAACAAGAACAACTATTCCTGCTATAAAATAGTTTCTAAGTCTTCCAAGGATTGAAATACCTCTTCTCTTTAATTTTGCCATAAATTAACTGTAACTTGCATATAAAACAAATACGACTGCCAGTACAAATAGTACTATTAAAATTTTGTTATTAAGTATCATATAAATTATTATAAAAAAGGTGTAATATATTAAGTAAAAAAAGTGAATAGAAGAAATTTCATACATTTATTTGGTTGTAGTTGCTTATCTTTTGGCCTATCTGCATGTGGTAGTGCACCGATAACAGATCGAAAACAACTAAAATTAATTCCCGAATCTAACCTCAATGCGAAAGCTGCTCAATTATATGAAAAGGTAAAAGAGAAAGAAACTTTAAGTGATGATACCAAAACATTAAATCAAATAAAAGAAATTGGATCCAAAATTGAATATTCAATATCAGAATACTTTGACCGCAATAATATACCTGACCCAACTATAAATTTTGATTGGGAATATATACTTATTGATAAAAAAAAAGTTAAAAATGCTTGGTGTATGCCTGGAGGTAAAATAGCTGTTTATACAGGTCTATTAGATATAACTAAAAATGAAGATGGATTGGCAGCTGTGATGGGTCATGAAATTGCGCATGCTGTTGCAAAACATTCAGTAGAAAGAGCAAGTAGAGGTGTTTTGTTAAATACTGGTACAGCTATTTTAGATATAGCCACTAAAGGTAAAGTATCTCAGATAAATAGAACCACAGGGATGAATGCTGTCGGTTTATTATCACAAATAGGAATTATGAATCCCTTCAATAGAAAACAAGAAAGTGAAGCTGATTATCTAGGTTTGATATTTGCATCATTATCTGGTTATGACATTAGGGAAACAATCAAAGTTTGGGAAAGAATGAAAGAAGCTAAAAAAGGGAAAGAACCACCGGAATTTATGTCTACTCACCCATCTTCAACAAATAGAATTAATAATATTACAAATTGGATAAACGAAATTATTATTAAATATCCGCCTATTGCTTAAGTGGTGAGCCCTGATGGACTCGAACCATCGACCCATTCCTTAAAAGGGAATTGCTCTACCAACTGAGCTAAGGGCCCCCAAGAAGCGTTTTTATATTGATTTTTTTTTATTAATCAATGTTAAAAATTTACAATTTATTGATGTACTTATCGTGAAATTCATCAAAAGTACCATGTTTTATATTGTCTCTGATATTTCTCATTAAATCTTGATAAAAGTTGATGTTATTAAGGGTCAGAATCATTGAGGCTAACATTTCGTTGGTATTAAATAAATGATTTAAATAATTCTTAGAATATTTATTTAAATTGAACTTTGTGACACTTCTATCCAGTGGAGTATTATCATTTTTATATTTTGAGTTTCTAATTTGAATTTGTCCTTCCCATGTAAAAGCCAAGCCAGTTCTGCCAGATCTTGTGGGCATTACACAGTCAAACATATCAACACCTCTCTTAACTGCACCGAGTATATCAGATGGAGTACCAACACCCATTAAATATCTTGGTTTATCTTTAGGCATATGATCTTTTATTCCATCAAGAACGTCAAACATTTCATCTTGTGTTTCCCCCACTGCCAGACCTCCTAGAGCATATCCATTAAATCCAATGTCAATAAGGTTATTTAAGGATTTTATTCTTAGATCGTTAAATAATCCACCTTGCACTATTCCAAATAAACCTTTGTGATCGTTTGTTCCAAATGCATCTTTTGATCTTTTTGCCCACTCTGATGATAATTCCATTGATTTCTTAATTTTATCATAGTCTTTAGTATTTTTAGGGCATTCATCCATAACCATCACTATGTCTGAGTTCAAGCCTTTTTGAATTCTTATACTTTCTTCAGGGCTTAAAATAAAAGTTTTACCATCAATATGTGATTGAAAAATTGCACCCTTATCTTTATCAATTTTATTTAATTTCGACAGAGACATTACTTGAAAGCCACCTGAGTCGGTTAGAATTGGAAGATCACAATTCATGAATTCATGAAGTCCTCCAACACTTTCGATTCTTTCAACACCAGGCCTTATCATTAGATGATATGTATTTGATAAGATGATCTCACTACCTGTTTTTTTTATATCTTCTAAAAAAACACCTTTAACGGTTGCTTGAGTACCAACTGGCATAAAAGCAGGAGTATTAATATTACCTCTATGAGTCTCTATAACTCCTACTCTTGCATAATTTTGAGTGTGATGAACATTAAAATTGAAATCTTTTAATGACATTCATTATTAATTATTGAGATTTAAAACTAATAATTTTATCTGGATTTGAAACTGCTCCGTTATCGCCATCACCTTTTGTAATCATATCAACGAATTCCATTCCTTCTATTACTTTTCCAAAAACAGTATATTGTCTATCCAGGAAAGGTGCTGGTTTAAAACAAATGAAAAATTGACTATTGGCACTATTAGGATCTGATGATCTTGCCATAGAAACAGTTCCTCTATCATGAGGAAGGTCATTAAATTCTTGATTTAAATCTGGTAAATCAGATCCACCAATACCCGCTCTTCTTAAATCAAAATCTTTTGAAGATGAATTTCCAAATTTTACATCACCTGTTTGTGCCATAAAACCATCAATTACTCTGTGAAAAACAACATTATCGTATTTTCCTGAATTTGCTAACTCTTGAATTCTTTTAACATGATTTGGGGCAACATCTGGATACATTTCAATTTTTACATCACCATCTTTTAATTTTAAAATCATTATATTCTCCTTTGCTATTAAATTTGTTGATAAAAAAATAAAAAAAATAATTAAAATATTTAAAAATTTATTCATAAACCTCTTTCAATGATTTAATTGTACTTTTAGTTGTAAATTTTTTTAAATTACCATTGTGTTGAGCGATTTCTTTAACAAATCTAGATGATATTATTTGATTTTCAACATCTGACATTAAAAAAATTGTCTCAACTTGATTATTAAGTTTTCTATTCATTCCAGCTAATTGAAATTCATACTCAAAATCAGAAACTGCCCTTAGGCCTCTTAAAATGATATTTGATTTATATTTTTTGCAAAGGTCTGTTGTCAAAGTATTAAATTTTATAACATCAACCTTATTTTTTTTAAATTTCAGATCTTTATAAAGAGCTCTTTTTACAATTTCTATTCTTTCGTCTAATGAAAATAGGAAGTTTTTCTGATTTCCATCTGAAATACCTACAATTACTTTATCTACTATCTTAAGTGATTTCTTAATGACATCTATATGACCAAACGTAATTGGATCAAAAGTTCCTGGATAGATAGCTATATTTTTCATTAGATGAGATTATCATCTAATTTAATAGCAGAAACTACTTTTTCATCACCAGTCAGTTTAATTATTCTAACACCTTGTGTATTACGACCAGCTATTCTTATTTCTTTAACAGCTGTTCTAATTACCCTTCCTTTGTTTGTAGAAATTAATATTTGATCTCCTTCAAATACAGGAAAGGATGAAGAAACATTCCCGTTTCTTTGTGAATTTACAATACCGATAATTCCCTTTCCTCCTCTATTTGTAACTCTATAATCATAATGAGATGTTCTCTTACCGTAACCATTTTCTGTGATTGATAATATGAATTTTTCTTTAGCTTTAATTTCTGATTTTTGGTCTTTAGTTTTTGCTTTCTTATTTGTGTCGTGATCAATAATAGACAGAGATACAATAGTATCATTTTCTGCTAAATTGATACCTCTTATACCTTTTGATGATCTGCCTTTGAAAACTCTAAGTTTTTTAGACTCAAACCTTATACATTTTCCTAATTTAGTACTTAAAATTATATCCTGATCGTCTCTACAAATTTTAACACCAATAATTTTATCATTACCATCAAGTTTCATTGCAATTTTACCTGAAGCATTAATTGAGGTAAAATCTTCTAAATTATTCTTTCTAATTTTTCCTTCACTTGTTGCAAAAATGATATGCATGTCTTTTGTATCAACATCACTATCTGGAAATGGCATAATTGAACTAATTGATTGATGATTTTTTAGAGGAAGAATATTAAATAAAGACTTACCTTTTGATGCAGCTGATCCTTCCGGAATTTTCCAAGCTTTAACTTTGTATGCTAATCCTTCAGTAGAGAAGAATAGAACAGATGTGTGAGTATTTACTGATAATGTTTGTACTACAGAATCTTCGTCTCTTGTTTTAATCCCAGTTTTACCCTTTCCACCTCTTTTCTGTTGTTTAACATTACTTAAGGCACCTCTTTTAATGTATCCTTGTAAAGTAATTGTAATTATTACAGACTCTTTTTGAATAGTTTCTTCAATATTATAGTTTAAAACAGCATCTATAATCTGAGTTCTTCTAGGAGATGAAAATTTCTCTTTAATTTGAGATAACTCATTACTAATTACTTTTAATAGTTCACTTTTAGAATTTATTATTTTTTTATACTTTGTAATTAATTCAGATAATTTTTTAATTTCTTCTTCAATTTCATTAATTCCAAGGGCGGTTAATTTTTGTAATCTAAGTTCTAGTATTGATGTGACTTGAGTTTCAGATAAGCTATATGATCCTTTATAATTTTTACTATCAACTAATTTAATTAATTTTGCAGATTTTATTATTTTCCATTTAGTTTTTATTAGAGTATTTTTTGCTTCTTCTGGATTCTTTGAAGATCTAATAATTTTTATGACTTTATCAATATTTTCTACACTAACAGATAAGCCAAGTAATACATGGACACGGTCCTCTGCTTTTTTTAAATCATATTTTGTTTTTTTAATGACTACGTCTTCTCTAAATTTTAAAAAGTTCTCTAAAAAATCTTTTAATGAACATGTTTTAGGTTTGTTATCAACAATGGCTAATGAATTAAAACCAAATGAAGTTTCAATAGATGTATATTTGTAAAGTTGTCTTTTGATTGTCTCCGGTTCAACACTTCTTCTTAAATCTATAGCAACTCTTATACCTTCTCTGTTAGATTCATCTCTTATGTCACTTATACCCTCAATCTTTTTATCTCTAACTAATTCTGCAATTTTTTCATTTAAGTTGGATTTGTTTACTTGATAGGGTATTGAAGTAATTACTAATCTATCTTTACCATTTTTAAGATTTTCTACATTTATTTCACCCCTAATTTTAAAAGAGCCTCTGCCTGTTTTGTATCCTTCTCGAATAATATCTTTACCGATAATAACACCACCAGTTGGAAAATCAGGTCCGGGTATATGCTTCATTAACTCTTTAACTTTAATATCTTTATTTTTAATAAGAGCTAAAGTTCCATCAATTATTTCACCAAGATTATGTGGTGGTATACTAGTTGCCATACCAACAGCGATACCTCCAGCTCCATTTACCAAAAGATTAGGATATTGAGCTGGCAGCACTGTAGGTTCTTGCTCGGTTTCGTCGTAGTTACTTTTAAATGAGACAGTATTTTTTTCTATATCATCAATCAAAAATTGAGATATTTTTGCAAGTTTTGTTTCTGTATACCTCATTGCTGCAGGTGGATCACCATCGATTGAACCAAAATTGCCCTGACCATCAATTAAAGGAACACTCATTGAAAAATCTTGGACCATTCTAACCAATGCATCATATACAGCTTGATCACCATGCGGATGATATTTACCAATTACGTCTCCAACAATTCTTGCAGATTTTCTAAATTGTTTTGACCAATCAAAACCACCTTTGTGCATTGCATATAAAATCCTTCTGTGAACAGGTTTGAGTCCATCTCTTATGTCGGGTAGTGCCCTACTAATTATTACGCTCATTGCGTAAGATAAATATGATGAGCTCATTTCATCATACATTGAGATTGGTTTGATATTTAAATCTTTAGTTACTTCGTTTTTTTGCATTTATTTAGAAAGGAATATCATCATCTAGCTCGTTTTGAGCCATAGAACTATCATCAAAACTTTGTTTGTTATCTTGTGATGGAATTGAATTTTGATTTCCTCCACCCAACATTGTTAATGATGAATTGTATCCTTGAATTAAAATTTCAGTAGAATATTTATCCTGACCTGATTGTTCATCTTTCCATTTTCTAGTAGTCAGTTGTCCTTCAACGTATACTTGTGCTCCTTTTTTTAAATATTGTTGAACTACATTTACTAGTCCTTCATTGAAAACAACTACTCTATGCCATTCAGTTTTTTCCTTTTTTTCACCGGTATTTTTATCTTTCCAGGATTGACTAGTAGCTAGGCTCAATCTTGCTACACTTTTACCGTTAACCATTTGTTTAACTTCTGGATCTGCGCCTAATCGACCGATTAAAAGTACTTTATTTAAGCTTCCTGCCATAATATTTATATATTTGAAATGTTATTTATAACATTAATAGGCTTGAATATTAATTTTATTAATCTAAAGCAACTAAAATTATGCTTAAAAAGATACTTATTAAGGGCGCAAAAGAGCACAATTTAAAGAATATTTCACTAGAGATTCCTAAAGACAAATTTGTTGTAATAACAGGTCTATCTGGGTCGGGAAAATCATCATTAGCATTTGATACTGTCTATGCAGAAGGTCAAAGACGATATGTTGAAAGTTTATCTGCATATGCAAGACAGTTTTTAGACAAAATGAAAAAACCAAATGTGGATTTAATCGAAGGTTTGAGTCCAGCAATTTCAATAGAACAAAAAAATACTTCTAAAAATCCAAGATCAACAGTTGCAACCGTTACTGAGATATATGACTACATGAGGGTACTTTATGCAAGAGCTGGAATACCTTATTCTCCATTTACAGGTAAACCAATTACTTCTCAAACTATTAGTCAAATTGTTGATAAGATTAAAGAATTACCAAAAAAATCAACCATATATTTATACGCTCCAGTCGTAAGAGGACGTAAGGGTGAATATAAAAAAGATATATTAGGATATAAAAAAAGAGGATTTAGAAAAATTAAAGTTGATGACCAATTGTATGATATTGAAAGTGTTCCAGAGTTAAATAAAAAACTTAAACACGATATTTCAATTTTAGTTGATAGAATTGTAATAAATTCCTCATTAGGAAACAGATTAGCTGAAAGTGTTGAAACAGCTGTTAATTTAGCAAATGGATTACTTTTCGTTGAATATGAAAATGAAACACTTCCAAAAAAATACAGAAAAATTGAAAAATTAATTTTCTCAACCAAATTTGCTTGTCCTGAAAGTGGTTTTACTATTGAAGAAATTGAACCAAGACTCTTTTCATTTAACAGTCCTTATGGAGCCTGTGAAGAATGTGAGGGTATTGGAATGAAATTAAATGTTGATCCAAATTTAGTTGTTCCAAATGAAAAAAAATCTATAGCAGATGGTGCTATTGAACCTTGGGCAAAATCTACATCAATGTATTACGCCCAAACATTAGCATCTTTATCTAAACATTATGGTTTTTCATTAGATGATAAATGGTCAAAACTACCAAAAAAAATTAAGGATGTAATTTTGTATGGATCTGATGATGAAGAAATTAAATTTACTTATGACGATGGTTATGAAAAATATTCGCACAAAAAAACCTTTGAAGGTGTTGTCAATAATCTAGAGAGAAGATATTTAGAAACAGATAGCGATTGGAAAAGAGAAGAGATTGCTCAATATCAATCTGATACAAAATGTGAAAGATGCAATGGTTATCGATTAAAAGATGAAGCTCTGTGTGTTAAAATAAATGAATTAAACATAAGCCAAGTTACAGAAAAATCAATATTTGATGCTAAGGAATGGTTTAAATCTTTAGAAATTAAATTAGACAAAAGACAAATTAAAATTGCTCAACATATATTAAAAGAAATTAATGAACGTTTAGATTTTCTTTTAAATGTTGGTCTTGATTATTTAACTTTATCTAGAGAGTCTGGAACATTATCTGGAGGTGAAGCACAAAGGATTAGACTAGCCTCACAAATAGGATCAGGTTTAACTGGAGTTCTATACGTTTTAGATGAACCATCAATTGGTTTACATCAAAAAGATAATGTTAAGCTTATAGATGCATTAAAAAGATTAAGAGACTTAGGTAATACTGTTATTGTTGTTGAGCACGATACAGAAACAATGGAGAATGCAGATCATATAATAGATTTAGGACCTGAAGCTGGAAATAAAGGTGGAGAAATTGTTGCCGAAGGTACCTATGAGCAAATTTTAAAAAATGATAATAGTATTACTGGAAGATATTTATCAAATAAGAGTTTCATACCTATTCCAAAAAATAGAAGACTTGCAAAAAATGGTAGATTTTTAGAAATCAATGGTGCATCGGGAAATAATTTAAATAACGTAAATTTAAAAATACCTTTAGGTAGTTTCACTTGTGTTACTGGTGTATCTGGAAGTGGTAAATCTACTTTGATACTTCAAACTTTATACAATGCATTAAATCTTACTTTGAATAATAATAAGTCTAGAAAAATTCCTCAGCCATTTAGAGGATTTAAAGGAATAGAATTAATTGATAAAGTTATAGATATTGATCAATCACCTATTGGTAGAACTCCTAGATCAAATCCTGCTACATATACTGGAGCTTTTGGTCCTATAAGAGACTGGTTTACCAATTTACCTGAAGCAAAAAGTAGAGGCTATAAACCTGGAAGATTTTCTTTCAATGTAAAGGGTGGAAGATGTGAAGCATGTGAAGGAGATGGTGTAATTACTTACGAAATGCACTTTCTTCCTGATGTTTACATAACATGCGATGAATGCAAAGGCACTAGATACAACAGAGAAACATTAGAGATTAAATTCAAAGATAAGAGTATTGCAGATGTTTTAAATATGACTGTTGATGAAGGGTGTGAGTATTTTGAAAATATTTCAAACATCAAAACTAAACTTTTAACGTTAAAGAAAGTTGGTCTTGGCTACATAAAAATTGGTCAGCAGGCTACAACTCTTTCTGGTGGAGAGGCTCAGCGTATAAAGCTTGCTAAAGAATTATCTAAAAGATCTACAGGGAGAACAATGTATATATTAGATGAACCAACTACTGGATTGCATCAACATGATATAAAAAAACTTTTGGAAATTTTACACACATTTGTTGCAACGGGTAATTCAGTTGTAGTTATTGAGCATAATTTAGATGTTATTAAAACTGCCGATTATATTGTAGATATGGGACCCGAGGGCGGTGTTAAAGGTGGAAATATAATTGCTGAAGGCAAACCCGAGGAAGTTGCAAAGGTGAAAGATAGCTATACAGGTAAATTTTTAAAGCCTTTATTAGATACAAAGTTTAAAAAAACCGCTTAATCTTTATAGAAAAATAATATAAAGTCATCTTATAGATGACTTCGATATTACAATCATTATCAAAAACTGTTCATTTATCATTGGCTATTGCAATATTGCTATTCATTGGTCTTTACATAGGTAATGGTGGATTTGATTTTGATGTTTTATTTTGGAGCTGGTTATTAAGATATGTACATGTAACTGTAAGTATTATGTGGATTGGTTTACTTTGGTATTTCAATTTTGTTCAAATTCCTAACATGGCTAAAATTCCAGACGAACAAAAACCAGCAATAGGCAAAGTTATAGCTCCTGCAGCATTATTTTGGTTTAGATGGGCAGCGCTATTTACAATCATATCAGGATTATTATTAGCCTATTTTAATGGATACGTTCATCAAGCGATGACATTAGGAATTGGATCAGGTGGTGGAAAAAATACTGCAATAGGAATTGGAATGTGGTTAGGATTAATAATGGCATTCAATGTTTGGTTTGTTATATGGCCAAATCAAAAAAGAGCTTTAGGTATGGTTGAGTGTGAACCAGAAGTTAAAGCTAAATCAGCAAAGACTGCAATGCTGTTTTCTAGAACAAACACACTTTTATCATTACCAATGTTATTAACAATGGTAGCGGCACAAAATCTTTATTAATTATTTTTTTCTTCCTTAACAATCGTTCTTTGGCTGACTTTTAAAGAAACCAACACTGGATTTGCAATATAAATAGATGAATAGGTTCCAAAAATTACTCCTAATATCATTGCCAACGAAAATCCTTTTAATATTTCTCCACCAAAAATGAATATAGATAAAAGTGCTAACAATGTAGTAACTGAAGTTATTATTGTTCGGGACAAAGTTTCATTTATTGATATATTTGTTAGTTCAAATATTTTAACATCTGCATATTTGCGCAAATTTTCTCTAACTCTATCAAATATTACAACTGTATCATTCATTGAATATCCAACTATTGTTAATACAGCTGCAACAATAGAAAGATTGATTTCTAATGAAAATACAGAAAATACTCCTAATGTAATTATAACATCATGAAATAAAGCTAAAATAGCTCCAAGACTAAATTGCCACTCAAATCTGATCCATATATATAAAAGCATAGCCGCCAAAGATAAAGCTATCGCTATTACACCTGATCTCAAAAGTTCTGCACTAACTTTTGGTCCAACATTTTCTACTCTTCTAAAATCAACTGTACCTATCGAATTTGATAGCTTAGTTTTTATCTCTTCTATAAATTGTGGGTCATTTGAATTTTGTTTTTCAAATTTAACAACAAAATCTGTTTCATTACCAAAATTTTTCACTGAAACATCACCAAGATTCATTTGATTAAAACTATCTCTTATTTTTGTGACATTAGCAGAAGATTTGTCAGTCCTTAGCTCTATTAAAGTACCTCCTTTAAAATCAACACCAAAATTCAATCCTTTAAAAACTAAGAAAACTATGGAAGCAATAATTAATATACCTGAAAGTATATTAAAACTTTTATAAAACTTATTAAAATAGATTGTTTTCATTATATAAGTTTTTCCTTATGTTTATTTTTGATGACATAGTAAGCAGTAATCAAACGAGCAATGAAATATACTGAAAATAGTGTTGTAAGTATTCCAACACCAAGAGTTATAGAAAATCCTTTAATTGGACCTGAACCCATGAAAAAAAGGATTACTGCAGCGATTAAAGTTGTAATATTGGCATCTAAAATTGTTGTTCGTGATTTTGTATAACCAGAATCAAAAGCTACAATTGAATTATTTTCATTTTTTAATTCTTCTTTAATTCTCTCAAAAATTAAAACATTTGCATCAACAGCCATACCTACAGTTAAAATAATACCTGCAATTCCAGGGAGTGTAAGAGTTGCTTCAAATAATGTTAGAATACCGACTAATAAAAATAAATTAGAAATTAAGGCTAAGTTAGCAATTAAACCAAAAAATCTATATTTATAAAACATAAAGGCAACGACTAAGATAAATCCTATTATCAATGACATAATTCCTGCATTAATTGAGTCTTTTCCTAGGTCAGGACCTACAGTTCTTTCTTCGATAATATTAAGTGGAGCCGGTAAAGCACCTGATCTTAAGAGTAAAGCTAAATCAGTTGCTGATTGAAAGGTGAAATTACCAGATATCTGTCCATTTCCTCCAATTATTGGTTCTCTGACTTCAGGAGCGCTAATAATTTTTCCATCCAAAACAATTGCCAACCTTTTTCCAACACCATTTGAAGTAGCCTTACCAAACTTTTTTGCTCCTACTCTATCCAAACTAAATGAAACAACAGTCTCATTAGTTTGATTATTCATAGTTGGCTTGGCATCCATAAGATTATCACCACTTAAAACAATTCGTTTACTAACAATTGCTTCGCTAGATCCATCCTCAAAAGAAAGTTTTTCTGTTCCAAATGATTCTTCAGAACTACTGGATATAAATTGGAATGTTAAGTTTGCAGTTTTACCTAATAAAGATTTAATTCTACCAGGATCATCTAGTCCTGGTAACTCAACAAGAATTCGATCATTACCTCTTTTTAAAATATTTGGCTCATTAGTACCAACTTCATCGACTCTTCTTCTTACAATTTCAATTGCTTGATCTAATGAAGAATTTTTTAACAATACCAATCCATAGTCAGAAAATTCTAATTTGAATGATGTATCCATGTTTTCAATGTTAAATTGATGCGATTTGTATTGTTGAAAGTATGGATTTATCTCACTTTTATCATCATCTAACAGAGATTTAACTTCCTCAATTTTAGAATTTTCAACATCAAATATAATTGATTTATTCTCAATTACAAAATTTCTAACCTTAATATCTTTATCTTTGAAAAATTTTTTAAACTCTAAGACTTTACTTTGCAATCTTTGAGTAATGACTGGTTCGTTATCTATTTCTAATAATAAATATGAACCACCTTGCAGATCTAATCCTAATTTTATATTTTTTGAGAAAAATTCATCATCAACTTTTGTAAAGTTGGAAATAGTAAAATATGAAATAATAAGTGTAAAAATTAAAACACTAAAAACTCTTAATTTAGAAAAATATAACACTTTTGGAAGTTATTATTTTTTTGGTTCAGCTTTAGTAACTAGTCCTTGTATTCCTGTAGCTCGAACAATTTCAACTTTAACATTATCAGCTATCATAACTTCTACTTTTTCATTATCAATAACTCGTTCTACAGTGCCAACGATACCACCAGAAGTAATAACTTTATCCCCACGCTTTAAAGCTTCAACCATAGCCTTATGTTCTTTAACTTTCTTTTGCTGGGGTCTAATTAAGAAAAAGTAAAATATTACAAATATTAAAATTAGGGGTATAAATTGTCCAATTCCTGCGTCCATGTTAAGTCCTTAAAAAGTTAACGATTATTTATACTATATACTTTTAGAAGACAACTCTTAATTGATACCTATTTTCTCCATATTGTTCATATATGGTCTTAGTTTTTCAGGAATAGTTATTGAACCATCCTCAGTTTGATAATTTTCTAATATCGCAATTAAAGTTCTACCAACGGCAAGTCCGCTCCCATTTAAAGTACCAACAAATTCATTTTCGTTATTATTATTTTTATATCTAGCTTTCATTCTTTTAGCCTGAAATGTTCCACATGAAGAACAGCTTGATATTTCTCTATATTTATTTTCAGATGGAAGCCAAACCTCTATGTCATAAGTTTTTTCTGCACTAAAACCCATATCACCAGTGCTTAAAATAATTTTTCTATAAGGTAATTGTAAATCATCTAAAATTTTAGTTGCACAATTAGTCATTCTCTCTAGTTCTTCAATGCATTTATTATTTTCTACAATACTGACTAATTCAACTTTATAAAATTGATGTTGTCTAATCATGCCCTTTGTATCTTTACCATAACTTCCTGCTTCTTTTCTAAAACAAGGTGTTGATGCAACTAATCTCATTGGCAAAGATTTTAGATTTAATATCTGATTTTTAACCATATTAGTTAAGATCACTTCAGCAGTAGGGATTAAAAACTTTCTATCATTTTTATCATCAAACTTAATTTCGAATTGATCATTTTCAAATTTGGGCAATTGGCCAGTTCCAAACATAGTGTTGTCTGTAGCCATTAAAGGTGGAGAGATTTCAGTATAGCCATTTTTATTGACATGTGTATCAATCATAAAATTAGAAATTGCTCTTTCTAATGATGCTAATTTATCTTTAACAAAAACAAATCTTGATCCAGTTGTTTTTGTTGCTAAATCAAAATCTAACATATTAAGTTTTTCACCAATTTCATAATGAGATTTTGGTTTAAAACTCATTTCTTTAATTTCACCAGATTTTACAACCTCTTTATTGCTATTTTCATCCTTACCTACGGGGACATCATTCAATGGTAAATTGGGAATATTACTTAATATCTGATCAAGTTGGTCTTTAATATTTTTTTGATTTTTACTTAAATCATCTATTTTATTTGAAATTTCTTTTGACTTTTCAAAAAGAGTTTCATCTTTAGATTTAGAAATAGATTTTTTTTCCATTTCTAATTTTTCTTTTTCTTGAATTAATTTTCTATTTTCTTCATCAAGATTTAATATTTGGTCAAAGTCTACATCAACGTTTCGATTTTTAATTGTATTTTTAAAATTATCGATATCTTTTCTAATATCCTTAATATTGTGCATTTCTCTCTTGAGCTTTCTTTTCGATAATATTTACAGAAAAAATTGATAATTCATATAAAATTAACAAAGGTATTGCTAAACCTATTTGTGTAATTGGATCTGGTGGGGTTAATATTGCAGCAGCAGCAAATATTATTACAACAAAATATTTTCTTCTTTCTCTTAAATAAGTTGAATTTACAACTCCTATTCTTGCAAGCAAACTTAATACAACTGGTAGCTGAAAACTTAATCCAAATGCAAAAATTAACTTCATCACAAGAGATAAATATTCGTTTACTTTAGCTTCTAATTGAATCGGTAAGCTAGTGCCAAGTCCCGCACTTTCAAATGATAAAAAGAATTTAAATGCTAGTGGCATAATTAGATAATAAACAAGCATACCTCCTAGTAAAAAAAGTATTGGTGTAATTACTAAGTAAGGCATAATTGCTTTCTTTTCATGGGTGTATAATCCAGGTGCAATAAATTTCCAAATTTGAATAAGGATATATGGACTGGTCACAAAGAAAGCAGCAAAAAAAGAAACTTTAAGATATGTTAAAAATGTTTCTTGAAGAGCGGTAAAGATTAATCTTCTATCAACATTATCATCCTTTACAGCATTAGCGTACGGTTCAACTAAAAATCCATATATGTATTCAGAAAAATAGTAACAAACCACAAATAATACTGCTAAGAAGATAAATGAATTTATTAGTCTTTGTCTTAATTCAGTAAGATGACTTATAAAACCTGTTTCTTTTTTTTTAGCTGTCATCTTTAGGTTTATCCTCTTTCATAATCTCAGTGTTTTTTTTTAATTCTTCTTTAATTGAAACATCCGTTATTTCTGTAACTTGATTTTGAACATCTGAAAAATATCTTTTGGCTGAACCTATCCATGATCCAACTTTTTTTAACATTACAGGAAAGTCTTTTGGTCCTACAACTATTATTGCAATAGATACTATTATTAATATTTCAAACCAGCCGATCTGTGGCATTGATTACTCTTTTTTGTCTGAGTCTTGATTTTCAGATATATTTTTTGGTTGGCTATCTTCTGTAGCATCTGTAGCCATACCTTTTTTAAAACTTTTAATTCCTTTAGCAACATCACCCATTAGACTAGAGATTTTACCTCTACCAAAAAGTAATACTACTAAAATTACTACAATTGCAATTTGCCAAAATCCTATACTCATAATTACTTATAACCTTATAATTTTAGTTTTAAAACTATTTTTTTATTTATCGTTATCAGTATTAAGAGTGCTATTAAGCATCTCATCTATATCAGAGTATATATTTTCCTTTTTATCCTCTTGTTTTTCTTTATAGAATTTGCCTGTTCCAAATATAGATGCATCTACACTAGATGTATCAATAAGACCTGCAGTTCCTAATTCATCAACGGTTGGAAGATCTGACAATTTTTGAAGATTGAAATGACTTAAAAAGTCATCTGTTGTTCCATATTGAATAGGTTTACCAGGGGCATCTTTTCGACCTTGAGGTCTAACCCAGTTCAATTCCATCAAAATCTCAAGTGTATTATTCCCGAAAGTAACTCCACGAATTTCTTCTATTTCAGCTCTAGTGACTGGTTGATGATAAACAATAATTGCAAGTGTTTCTATCGCGGCCTTTGATAATTTTTTTTCAACGGTTTTTTGTTGAGACATTAATGAGGATAAATTTGGTGAAGTTCTAAAAGACCACTTATTGGAAAT
Organism: uncultured Pelagibacteraceae bacterium; assembly: GCA_902527605.1. Lineage (GTDB taxonomy): Bacteria > Pseudomonadota > Alphaproteobacteria > Pelagibacterales > Pelagibacteraceae > Pelagibacter. The sequence goes on from CABZPQ010000006.1 coordinate 57,437, forward strand.
ACAGACTAAATTTATTCCACGATCAGAATAAAAATTCTGAAGTTTTAGTAAAGATTTTTCAACATCTGTCTTTTTTGAAATTTTATTTTCGATAGTTTCAATATTTAAAGGTTCTGCTGCTGCAAAAACAATAGCTTCTATTTCTTTATCAACATCACTTAATTTAGATGGAAATGATACAACATTATTTTTTTTTAATTTATTCATTAGATTTTTTTAATATATATATCCTCAAATAAATTATCTTGTTTAATAGATATATTGCCTTCTTTTGCAAGCTCTAAAGATCCAGCAAAAATTCCTGCATTACCTGTCTTACTTAAAGTTTTAGAATTTCTAAAATTTTTTGGTATTAGATCAGTCATATTTTTCCAATCATTTAAATTATTATAAAACTCTTTTATAACTTTAATACCTTCTTCAGTAGTAAATACTGGGAGTTTCGGAATATTCATTCTCTGAAAATCTTTTGTCATTACGATATTTGAATACGTTTTTAATAATTCAAACAATGTTAATGAATATTGAGAATTATAAATTGATCTCATTCCACTTTTTGAACCTCTCATAAAAATATCTTTGCCTAATCTTTTTCTACTTAACATCTGAGAAGACAATAATCTTATTAATTCTAGTTTTTTAAGTTGGAGTTTTAATTTTTCTGCCACTTCAAGAGCTTTAAATTCCTCCTCTTCTGTTTCTGGTAATAGTAGTTTAGATTTAAGATAAGTTAACCAAGTAGCCATAAGCAAATATTCTGAGGCTAATTCTAAATTTAAATTTTCAGTTTTTGTTATAAAATCATGAAATTGATCTGCTAATTTGGTGATTGATATATTTTCCAAATCAACTTTTTGTGATTTTGCTAAATCTAAAAGTATTTCTAATGATCCAGAGTAATTACTAAGATCAACATTAAATTCTAAAGAATCACTCATGGATTTAAATTTAACTTATTATTTGAATTAATTTAGAAGTTTTTTTTACAATAAAATCATCGATATAAGGTGAATTTTGACCTACCACATTCATTTCGTTCATTTTTCCATTGCAATGAAGCACCAAATTACAACCTGCACGAAAAGATTTAATAACGTTATTTTTTAAATTACCTTTAAGAGCACCCATAGAAATATCATCTGACATTAATATTCCCTTGAATGATATTTCTCTTCTAATCATTTTTATGATTTTTTTAGAATGTGAAACGTTATTTATCGGATCAAGTTTCTTAAACAACAAGTGACCGGTCATACCTAAAACAGATTTTTTTTTGGTAAATGGAAAAAAATCATATTTTTTAAGATACTTTAGATCTTTGTCTATAACTGGTAATTTATAATGACTATCAACTTTAGCTAAACCATGACCTGGAAGATGTTTAATTACTGTGCCAACCCTATTTTCGTGAAATTTTTCGATAGATATATCGCCAATTTTAGACAGAGTTTTTTTATCATTTGAATAGGATCGATCACCTATAATTTTATGAGACTTATTTCGTCTTAGATCCAATACAGGGACAGTATTAATGTTAATACCAATAAGTCTTAACAAATAAGATATTTGCTTCACATAAACATTGAAATAAATATCAAATTTTTTTCTATCTTTTGAATATAAATCACCAAAATATTTTGCACTAAAAATGGAATTATCTATAAATTTTCTTAATCTACTTACTCTACCGCCTTCTTCATCAATTAAAATTGGATAATTAGAATTTTTAAATATTTTTTTAATGGAACTAGTTAATTTTTGAACTTGATTGATAGATTTTATATTTCTAGAAAAAAGAATTATTCCCCATGGTTTATATTTTTTTAAGAAACTTACTTCACTTTTTTTTAAATTATATCCACTAATACCACATATAAAAGCTCTAGTTTTTTTAATCATTATATAACAATTCCCAAAAAGAATATTTTTTTGTGTTTTTATTTTTGTATTCTACATATTCAATAATGTTGTCCGTGTCATTTTTAAGAATAAATAGATTATTTTCGTTAGATGATATTTTTTCATCAATACTTGAAACTGCTCTATATGATTTCTTGTAATTATCGTCTGAAAAATAATATCTTAGAGTAAAAAATAGAAAGAAAAATATAATTATTAAATAAAATAGATATTTGAGCTCTTTTAGCATTACATTTTTTCAGGTGTATCAACACCTATAATATCCATTCCAGTTTTAATTGTTTTTGCAATAGATTTTAAAAATATTAGTTTTTCTAAATTTATTGTTTTATCATCATTGATAAATCTTTTTTCAACATCATCTTTTCCCATATTCCAATAGGAATGAAACTGTGATGATAACTCATATAAATATACTGGGATCCTATGAGGTTCTAGTTTTTTAGTGGAAATTTCTACACATTTAGGCCATTCAGATATTTTTTTAAAAATTTCAATTTCTTCATTATTAAATTGCATATTATTATTTTCATTATCAATCTTGTCATCAATGTTTTTATTTATGTTTCTAAAAACCGATGAAATTCTAGCATAACAATATTGGACATAATAAAGCGGATTGTCTTTGGATTTTTCTTTTACTTTTGTAAAATCAAAATCTAATTCAGCATCATTGCTTCTGCTTAGCATAATAAATCTTGTTGCATCTTTTCCTACTTCAGAAATTAAATCTTCAACGGTAATGTAATCACCTTTTCTTTTAGACATTTTAAAAGGTTTGCCATCTTTTATTAGCTTAACAAGTTGGCTTACTTTACAAATTAATTTATTTTTTTCCCCAGATAATGCTTCAACAACAGATGTAATTCTTTTTATATAACCCGCATGATCCGCTCCTAAAATATTTATTAATTTATCAAAGTTTCTATTTAGTTTTGTATTATGATACGCAACATCTCCAGCAAAATAAGTCCATGTGTTGTCAGATTTTTGTAATGCCCTATCTTTATCATCCCCAAAATCTGTTGATCTAAAAAGTAATTGATCTCTTTCTACCCAATTAGTTGTGTCTTCTCCTTCGGGTGCTTTGATTTTTCCGATATATACAAATTTATCTTTTTTAAGTTTCTCAATAACCTTATCAACCTCTTTATTTTCAACTATTTCAGTCTCACTCGCAAAATTATCATGAATAATTCCCAAATTATTTAAATTAGTCTTAATGAGTTTAAGTGACTCTGTAATTGCTAATTTAGTAAGTGTTAACTTTATTTTTTCATAATCATCAAATTGTAAATCTTTATTATTATCTATAATATGTTGGGCTATATCCCTGATGTATTCTCCTGGATATAAATCATCCTCATTTACTGGAAACGTTTGATTATCTAATTTTTCTTTTATTCTCAAATATACAGATCTAGTAAAATGTAAAATTTGATTACCATGATCATTTACATAATATTCTTTTACAACTTCTTGATTGTTAAATTTTAACAAGTTAGAGATAACATCACCTAGAATAGCACCTCTACAATGACCGACGTGTAATGGTCCAGTGGGATTTGCAGACACGAATTCAATTAAATGTTTCTTTTTAGAGTCCTTAAGTGCTGCGCCAAAATTATTAAGATTATTTATATTTAAAAGAAATGAAGTCCAAAACTCTTTTTTTAAAATAATATTTATAAATCCAGGCTTTGCTATTTCTATCTTCTCAATATTATTATCGTCTTTAAAAATAATATCTTTTAATTTTTCAGCGATTTTAATTGGTGGTTCATTATTTGTTTTAGATAAAACCATTGCAACATTAGTTGACAGATCGCATTTAAATTTTTTAGGAGGTATATCTACATTTATACCAGATAAACTTTCAGGTAATAAAATTAGCTTTTCTTCACTTGCTAATTTAATTTTATCTAAAATTTTATTTAAGTATTCCTCAAATATATTCATTTTGATGCTCTATATAATTGTATGGCGTACCTATCTGTCATGCCAGAAATATAATCGGATATAGCTCTCTCTTTGTTAGTTTTTAAATATTTAGTTTTAATATACTTTTTTGGATTTTTGCTAATTACACTAAAAAGCTTTTTGATTATCTTTTTTCCTTCGTTATTTTTTTTTAATACATCTTTATTATTATACATAGTTATTCTAAGGAAATCTCTAATCTCATTTATAGTTATTTTTAATTTGTTGGAAAAATCAACAATTTGATTTTTTTTATTTGATACATCTTTTTTTGTAAATATTTTGTTTATTAAAATGTTTTTTGTCGTTGTTTTTATTAAGTCTTGAACCATTAAATTTATAGAGTCTCTTATAGTTTGATATACAAGAATATCATTATTTTCACTTTTTAATTTGTTTTTATATGATTTTAAAATCTCATCAAAAAAAGAGATTTGTTTAAGATCGTTTAAAGTAAATAATTTAGCTTTTATTCCATCTTGAATATCATGGTTATTGTATGCAACATCATCGGATATAGATGCAATTTGGGCCTCCAATGAGGAGTTTTTCGAAAAATTAATTTTATTTTTTAAATTTTTCAAACCAATTAAATTATTTATTTTGACTAGCTTTGTTACCGGACCATTATGTTTAATAAGACCATCTAATGTTTCTAATGTTAAATTAAGACCTTCAAATTTAAAATATTTATTTTCAATGAACATTACTATCCTAAGTGTTTGAAGGTTGTGGTCAAATCCCCCATATTCATACATACATTCATTTAAGGACTCTTCTCCCGCATGACCAAAAGGGGTATGACCTAAATCATGAGCTAAGCTTAATGTTTCAGCTAAATCATCATTTAAACCTAAGTATTTAGCAATTGTTCTGGCAATTTGTGAAACTTCAATGGAATGCGTGATTCTGGTTCTATAATGATCTCCTTCAGTATTCACAAATACCTGAGTTTTGTGTTTCAATCTTCTAAAAGAGGTAGAATGAATTATTCTATCTCTATCTCTTTGAAAAGGTGATCTAAAAGGATTGCTCGCTTCTTTGAACAGTCTACCTTTTGAAGCAAATGTTCCTAATTTTGAGTAATTTTTCATTCTTTAAAAATGGCAAAATATTATTATATTGTTTTTATCAATGTTTAATTATGATTAAAGAAATTAAATTTACAGATAATGCTATAAAGCAGATAAACCATCTTCTATCATCAAAAGATAAAGGATCATTTTTTAGAATCGCTATTAAAGGCGGTGGATGCTCTGGATTTCAATATGATTTCTCATTTGATAACTCTGCCAAGGAGGATGATCTACAACAAGATAATATCCTTATAGACAAAACATCGGCAGATTTACTAAAAGGATCTGAAGTTGATTTTGTAAAAGAATTGATCGGAGATTCTTTTAAAATAAACAACCCGCAAAGCAAATCTTCTTGTGGTTGTGGCGTATCTTTTTCGCTTTAATGATAATTAGTTCCTGGAATGTTAACTCTGTAAGAGCAAGAATTGAAAATATTAAAGAATATCTAAAAAAATATTCACCAGATATTTTAATGATGCAAGAGATCAAGGCTCAGGATGAAAACTATCCTTACGAAGACTTTGAAAAATCAAATTACCAAAATTATGTATTTGGTCAAAAATCATATAATGGAGTTGCGATAATTTCTAAAAAAAAATTAGACAAAATTGAAAAAGATATTTTTAAAGACAAAAATAAACAATCTAGAATTATTACAGCAGATCTAAAACATAAATCAAAAACAATTAAATTAATAAATATATACACACCCAATGGAAATCCTGTTGATACGGAAAAATATACTTACAAATTATATTGGCTAGAAAGTTTTATTAAGAAGTTAAAAGGTTATTTAAAAAAAAAAGAAAATATAATTATTGGTGGTGATTTTAATATAATTCCATCTGCGGAAGATGTTCATAATCCTAAAGGATATGAAAATGATGCATTGTTTAGACTAGAGATAAGAAAAAAATTAAGAGAATTATTAAGTTTGGGTTTTCATGATGCATATAGATATATTCATCCTGATAAAGAGGGATATACGTTTTGGGATTATACAAGTGGTGCATGGCAAAAAAATAATGGTATGAGAATTGATCATTTCTTAGTTTCAAACTCAATTATAAATCTTGTGAAAGATGTAAAAATTAATAAATTTCCTCGTGGAAGAGAAAAACCTTCAGATCACACACCAATTGAAATTGAATTAACTTAAAGATTTTATTTTATTAACAAGTTCCTCATTAATATTTCTAGGTCCCTTATCTAATCTGTTTTTGTGACGTCTTTCACCTGGTAATCTAACCTCTCCCATTGATTTCATTTTCTCAAAGAATTTATTTGAATGACTATCCCAATCAGAATTTGTTAATTTGTCAGGAGATATTGCCAAAATAAACTCTCCACCACTTGGTGGTCCACCATCATCTGTATCCTTCTCAGCCGTCTCATAACTAAAATTATCTCCTACTAAGGCTCCAGCAAGTAATTCAACCATCATTGCTATTCCTGAGCCTTTATAGCCGCCAAATGGCAACAAAACTCCACCATCTGCTATTTCACCAGGATCTGTTGTTTCTTTTCCGTCTTTATTTAGACCAGTCCCAATTGGAACCTTGTGCCCTTCTCTTTTTGCAACTTGAACTTCTCCCATTGCCATTGATGCAGTAGCCATATCATAAACTACAGGTGGTTTATTTTTTCTTGGCCAAGCAAATGAAATTGGGTTTGTTCCAAATAAAGGTTTAATTGCTCCTGCTGGTGCAACTGCTGGCTTGTATGATGTACAAGCAAAAGCAACAAGTCCTTGCTCTGCTATTGCTTCTGTCTCAGGCCACATCGCAGCCATATGATGAGAATTAGTAATTGCTAAAACTGCTACTCCATTTTCTTTTGCAGCTTTAACAAGTTCTGGTATTCCATATTTTAAAACCATTGGGGCAAGACTATTTTTTCCATCTGCTTTAACAACACTAGCGGTTAATTTTGAAATCACTGGTCTAGCTTTGCCATTAATTTTTCCACTTTTTAAACCAGAAATATAAGCGGGTAATCTAAATAGACCATGTGATAATGATCCATCTCTTTCAGCATTTTTGATTAAAGTGGATAAGGTATATGCTGTTTCTTCATCACAACCATTAGCTATTAACGTTTTTTTAGCTAAATGGAAAATTTCTTCTAAAGTTAAAGGAACAGTTGTCATAAATAATATTAGATATTATTTACGACAAAAGTTCAATTTTTAATTAACAACCTTTAAAAGATTTAGACATATTTCTGATTAAATCAAAATATAAGTCTTTTCCAGGATCCAAAGTAGCTCCTAATGGGTCTACAACACCAGTTTTAATATTCATATCTTTTGCTACAGCTTTAATGATATTTGGATTAAACTGTGGTTCAGAAAATACACAAGCAACTTTATCATGCTCAATTATTTCTCTGATTTCTGCTAATTGTTCTGCTCCTGGCATTACATCTGTATTGACTGTAAAAGCACCTAATATATTAACATTAAATCTTTTCTCAAAATATTGGTAAGCATCATGGAAAACAATTGATGCTACACTCTGATTTAATTCAGATGAAACGTCACTAACAAGTTTATCAATATCTTTTAGTGCTTTCTTTAAGTTGCTTTTATATTTTGATGCGTTTTTAGCATCATTTTCAATTAAATGCTCTGCCATTTCATTTAATATAACTTTAGCATTCATTGGATCTAACCAAATATGTGGGTCATGCTCACCGTGGTGGTGACCTTCATGTCCTGCATGATCATCGTGATCATCATGGTCATCTTTCTTTTTATGTCCATGGTCATCATGATCGTCATGCTCATCTTTCTTTTTATGGTCATGATCATCGTGGTCGTCTTCTTTATGACCATCTTTTTTTTTGTGGTCGTGATCATCATGATCGTCATGTCCATCTTTCTTTTTATGGTCATGATCATCGTGATCATCTTCCTTATGGCCATCTTCTTTTTTATGTCCGTGATCGTCATGATCATCATGATCACCAAAAATATTTCGTTCTCTGAATTTTAATTTATTAAGACCTTTAATTTCCATTAATTCAATTTTTTCAGCTTTTTTTGCAATTGAATCTAATGGTTTTTCTAAAAAGCTCTCAACATCTTCACCTACCCAAAAAATAAGATCAGCTTCTTGTAACATCTTTGCATGAGATGGTTTTAGCGCAAATCCATGTGGTGAAGAATATCCATCGACTATTAGGTCTGGTTTAGCAACTCCATCCATCAGATAGCTAGCTAAAGAGTGTATAGGCTTAATTGAAGCTACAACTTTTATTTCTGCTTTTACTGATGTAAAAAGAGCTAAAAAAGATAATATTGTAATTATTAATGTTGATTTTTTTAAGTTTTTCATAATTTAATTTAGTGTTAATTGTTATAATATAACATTGTGTAATAATATAACATTAATAAGTCAAGGTAATAAATGACAATTGAGAACAATGTATTAGTAAAATTAACTGAAGTTGGATTAAAACAACGGAATAAATGGCTTGTAAAAGGCGTTTCTTTAATTGTTGAAAGAGGAAAGATAGTAACCTTAATTGGGCCAAATGGTTCTGGCAAAAGCACAACTGCAAAAATTGCGATAGGACTTCATAAGAATATTGAAGGCAATGTAGAAAAATTTACTGACAAAATTGGATATGTTCCTCAAAAGATTTCAATTGACTGGACATTGCCACTTAAAGTGAATGATTTTATGGTTCTAACTGATGAACTCGATGAAGAAAAAATTAATGAAGCTTTAAAATTAACGGGTGCAGATCATCTTAAAAACCAGAATTTAGGAAATTTGTCTGGTGGAGAATTTCAAAGAGTACTTCTTGCAAGAGCAGTTTCAAAAAAACCTGATCTTTTAGTATTGGATGAACCGGTTCAAGGAGTTGATTTTACTGGGGAGATTGCATTGTATAAATTAATAAAAGAAATAGCAGATAAATTAAATTGTGGAATTTTATTAATTTCTCATGATTTACATACTGTTATGACAGCAACAGATCATGTTATTTGTTTAAACGGCCACGTGTGTTGTTCTGGAACACCAAAAGACGTTGCAATGAATAATGAGTATAAACTATTATTTGGCGAACAAGCTTCACAAACTCTTTCTATATATGAACATAAGCATGATCATGTTCATTCAAATGATGGAGATATAAAAAAAAATTAAATGTTTGATGATTTTTTTATAAGAGCTTTAATTGCTGGTATAGGTGTTGCTTTTGTAACAGGTCCTTTGGGCTGCTTTGTAGTTTGGAGAAGATTATCTTATTTCGGAGATACATTAGCACATTCAGCATTACTTGGTGTTACAATGGCATTGGCATTTGAAATTAATATAGCAATTTCGATATTTATAATTTCATCAGTAATAGCAATCATATTAGTTAAACTTGAAAAAAATACTAACTTGCCCGGTGATGCTTTACTTGGTCTTTTAGCTCACTCAGCATTAGCAGTTGGCTTAGTGGTAATTGGTTTTCTATCATTTATAAGATTCGATGTAATGGGACTATTATTTGGAGACATATTAGCTGTTAATGTTGATGATTTGATAATTATATGGGGAGGAGGAGCAATAATTTTAATTGTATTAAAAGTAATTTGGAAACCTTTATTTGCTTCAACAGTAAATTATGAATTAGCTGAAGCTGAAGGATTAAATCCTGATAGAGCAAAAGCAATATTTACTATTTTAATGGCAGCAATAATTGCAATTTCTATAAAAATTGTAGGACTTTTATTAATAACTGGTATGTTAATTATACCAACGGCTATGGCTCGTAACATATCAGATACTCCCAAAAAGATGGTAATTTTTTCAATATGTGGAGGACTATTATCAGTAATCATGGGTTTATTTTCTTCATTGCAATTCAATACTCCTTCGGGTCCATCTATAATTGCTGCTGCGTTATTATTATTTGTAATATCTCTATTTAAAATTAAACAGACGATACAATTGAAAAATTGATCATAAATTGGTAAAATGAAACATATGCATAAGCAAGAAAATCTCTCAAAAAATCAGCAAATAGTTCTTGATTACATTGAAAAAGTAAATGAGCCCATAAAAGCTTATTCAATTTTACATAATGTACAAAAAAAAGGTATTAAAGCCCCTCTTCAGGTTTATCGAGCGCTTGATAAATTGGTTGAAATTGGAAAAATTCACAAAATTGAAAGTAGAAATGCTTTCGTTGCATGCAAAAATTCAAATTGTCAAATTTCTAAGGCAACAGCATTTTCAATATGTGAAAGCTGTGAAGAAGTAAGTGAAATTAGTGACAGCAAACTTTCAAAATATTTAAAAAATTTTCAAGACAAAGCGGGTATGAAATTTAATAAATATAATCTTGAATTCTTTGGGCTTTGCAAGAAATGTTCTGTTAAATAATTTGCATATAACTATAAATATTTACAACAATGTTATTCTTTCTTTTTAAAGTTATTGCTGGGGGTTTAATTATCGCATTTTCTAGTTGGTTGGCTGGTCAAAATCCTAAGCTCGCTGGATTTATTATTGCATTACCCTTGGTATCACTAATAGCGATACTGTTTTCGTATTATGAGCATAATGATACAGAAAAAACAGTAATGTTTACAAAAAGTATATTTATTGCAGTACCAGCAAGTTATTTATTCTTTGTACCCTTCTTTTTTGCAAAATCTTTTAATATGAATTTTTTCATAATTTATATTACAGGTTTAATATTGCTAATCGGAGGATATTTTATCCATAGATACATAATCAATTTAATATAAAATAATAATTTTAATAAATCTTTAACATAACTGTCATAAGTATAGAGAAAGGAGTTTTATGTTTTTAAAAAAATATCTCAAATGGATAAGCACGTTTTTAGTTTTAACAGGAATATTGCTTACAAATTTAAATATATATCCAATTAATATATATTTTCATGGTCTTGGTGTAGTTGGATGGACAATATCGGGTTTTTTATTAAAAGATAAAGCCATATTAACTAATTTTGGATTACAAATTCCATTATTTGTAATTGGTATTTATAAAATTATTTTTTAATGAAAAATATTTTATTTGTATGCACAGGAAATTCAGCGAGAAGCATTATTGCTGAGAGCATTATTAATAACGAATATTCAAATAAATTTAATGCTTTTAGTGCTGGTAGTAATCCATCTGGGAAAATCAATGAAGATGTTAAAAGTTTTTTAGAGAAAAATAAAAGTTATGATCTAACTAATTATAGTTCTAAAAACTTTGAAGAATTTATCAATAAAGAATTAAAAATGGATCATGTAATAACAGTATGCAACAACGCAAATAATGAGGTATGTCCTATTTGGCCTGATAAAAACCAAATTATACATTGGGATATAGAAGATCCGGTAGCTAAACTTCAAAATGCAAATGATGAAGAAAAGCAAATAATCATTAGAAAAACTTTCAATATTATAAGTAATAAAATTAAAGATTGGATAGATGAAAAATAAAAATAGATATTTTCTTTCAGAGTTTATTGGAAGTTGCTTTCTAGTAATGATCATAGTTGGATCAGGTTTAATGGCAGAAAATCTTACCAATGATACAGCAGTAATGCTAATAGCAAACACATTGGCAACTGGAGCTGGATTGTTTGTGCTAATAACAGTATTTGCTGATGTATCTGGGGCTCATTTCAATCCATTTGTAAGTATTGCTATGACAATTACAGGAAAGTTAAAAAAAAACCTTCTACCCTTTTATATTTCTGCTCAGATCCTTGGATGTTTACTAGGTGTAGCATTAGCTAATTTCTTTTTTGAACATCAGGTTTTTGAATTATCAACAAAGTCAAGGAATGGGATTTATATTTTTACTTCTGAAATAGTTGCTACATTGGGTCTTATTTTAATTATTTTTGGTTCAATGAAATCAGGTAAAATAGCTGTTGCTGGATCAGTTGGTTTATATATCACTGCTGGTTATTGGTTTACCTCGTCAACTTCTTTTGCAAATCCTGCTGTAACAATAGCAAGAACATTCACAGAGTCGTTTACTGGTATAAGTTATTTAAACACTCCTTTTTATATAATTGCAGAATTAATTGGTATGTTAATTGCTGTTTATATCGCAAAAAAATTATTCTTAGAAAAAGATTGAAAAATTTAAAACTAACAAACAATATTAAATTAATTAATAAAAAATTTAAAAAAAAAGAATTTTATCATTTTTTAAAAACCTCAAACCTTTCAATAGTAATACCCAAAATTAAGAACAAGTATATTTTGGTTTCACAAAAAAGAATTCCTATAAATCAAATTAATTTTGAGTTTCCATCTGGTATAATTGAAAAACATGAAACAGCTTTAATATCTGCTAAAAAAGAATTAATTGAAGAAACAGGATATAAATCAAGAAATAAATTAAGAAAAATTACTTCATTTTATTCTGAACCAGGTCGACTCACCACTAAAATTACTGGTTTTTTTTGTAATAATCTTATTAAAATTTCAAAGCCTGAAAAAGGAATTAAAATCCACATAGTTTCAGATCATCAAATAATTAAATTAATTGAGAATGGTAAATTTAACAATGCATCTCATATAGGAATGTATTTGTTTTATAAAAAGAAATACGCTCAATAATAATACCGAGCGTATTTCAGGGGTTTAATGTTTACAATTTAATTACAGAAGAATATTACATTTGGATTAAAGATATGTTTCAATAAAATTAAAAATATATTAAAGAAGAAAAATCACTAACCTGTAAGTTGTAATAAATTAAATTATATATTAATTATTTGAATAAATTACTCTCGGCTCTAAAAATAATTCTCGCGCAAGAGCTTTAAATCTTTTTGTAACTTGTTTAGAAATTATTTCTTGGTGTTGTGCTGGAATTTTTAAAAATACAGAGTTACCTCTTTTATACAATTTAAATTCCTCTAAAAAGATAGTTGAAATAGATGTAAGTGAATGTGCAAATCTTAAGGCTGCACCAACTTGTTTACTAGAAAAAATTTCATTATTATTTAAAAAAGTTAAATATTCTATTTTAGGGTTGTATTTAATGCTGCAGTACCTCCAATAACATGAAAGAGCTATTTGAATTCTTTCTTTATGTGAAAGTCTCAATAAAGGGGTATTTAATGTTTCTTGAAAAACTAATTCTGCTTTTTGAAAAGCACCAAGTCCCCAATCCATATGACTTAAAACACAAGCTAAATTAAGCAATTTTTCATCAAAATGTTCATTACCATCAAATACAGGTTTGATAAATTCATGATACTTTTTGTAGGTTAATCCCAAATCACCTCTCTTCTTCGAAATATATTCTAATGATTTTTCAAAAACTTGAGAGTTATCAATATTTTTAAAGTAATCTTTTGCTAGAGATCCCTCTCTAATACCGCTTATGGAACATATTATGTTTTTTGGATTTGTTGCTCTCATGATCTCATCTAAAATTATAGAGCTATATGGTAGATAAGGTGTTCTAGATTTAGATATATATTCAACTGTTTTTAGTTTTGCTTTATTGAACGATGCTATTTTTTCTACAAATGTTGATAAAGTTTCATAATTTACTGAATACTGATGGATTATGTGGACAGGGTGTTTATTTTGAAACAGATGAAGTTTAAATAAAGCTCTCCATGTTCCGCCAACTAAATAAAGATTTTCAAATTTTTTTTTAGATAACCATTTTTCATCTCTCAAAAGTTTTTTTATATATTTAGAAAGGTTTCTCTTTTTTACAATTGGATTATTAATTAATCTTAAAACACCTAAGGGTAAAGATGTTTTATTAGTGATCAAACCATTTTCAACTCGAGCTAATTCTAAACTACCTCCACCAAGATCAGCAACTAACCCATCTACATTATCAAATCCAATTTTTACACCTTCTGCTGAACAAATTGCTTCTTCCTCTCCACTTAAGATTTCTATTTTTTTCTTAAAAAGATTTTCTACGTATTCAACAAAGGGTTTTGCGTCAGTTGCTTCTCTTAAAACTGCAGTTGCTATTATTTTTAAATTAGAAATTTTAGAAACATTTAAAATCTCTGAAAATCTCTTCAATACTTTTTGAGCATAATCCACACCAGATTTATGAAGTTTTCTTGATTTATCTAAATTTTTACCAAGTTCA
>CABZPQ010000007.1:0-68408 GCA_902527605.1 uncultured Pelagibacteraceae bacterium
TTGGAAGTATTAAGACAGACATAAAATTTACAGAGCACAATGGCACTACACGATTTATTTCTAAAAATAAATTAGATATAAAAAATCATATTGAATTTGCTAAAACTTTTCAAGTTGGGTCTAAAAAAGCCAAAGATATACAAGAGATTTATTTTGATCTTGAAAAAGATTTAGGTTCTTCGGATTTAATCTTAAAAAATGTAAAAATTAATAGTAGTGGAAATTTCACAAATACAGATGGCATATTTGTAGTTAAAAATATACAAAATTTAAGATCATATATTCGAAAAGTTATTGACTAACTTGGCTTTATCATTTTATTTGGGTTAATTAATAAATCATAATCTTTCTCACCAATTAAACCAGATTTAACAGCCTCTTGCTTCAATCTCGTTCCATTTTTGAGTGCTTTTTTAGCAATTTTAGCTGCATTATCATAACCTATTTTTGGCGCTAATGCAGTTACCAACATTAGAGAATTATCTAAATGTTCCTTAATTTTCTTTTTATTAGCTTTAATACCTTTAACGCAATACAAACTAAAGTTTTTCACACTATCTGATAAAATATCTATTGATTGTAAAATATTGTAAGCGATTAAAGGTTTAAATACATTTAATTCAAAATGTCCATGACTACCAGCAACGGTTATTCCTGTATGGTTTCCTATTACTTTTGCACAAACCATTGTAACTGCTTCACACTGAGTTGGATTAACTTTTCCAGGCATTATAGATGATCCAGGTTCATTTTCTGGTAAAATAAGTTCCCCATAACCAGCTCTTGGACCTGACCCTAAAAATCTTATATCATTAGATATTTTCATTAGTGCAACTGCACATGAATTTAACGATCCTGAAAAATTAACAATTGCATCATGAGCAGCTAGCTCAGAGAATTTATTTGGTGCAGATTTAAAGTTAATTCCACAGAATTTTTTGATTTCTTTAACAATTTTTTTATCAAAGTTTTTTCTTGAATTAATTCCAGTTCCTACAGCAGTTCCTCCTTGAGCTAAAAAATAAATATCCTCCAAACAATAATTTATTCTCTCTATACTCTTTTTTACCTGTTCATGGTATCCAGAAAACTCTTGTCCAAGTGACAAAGGAGTTGCATCTTGAAGATGGGTTCTTCCGATTTTAACGATTTTTTTAAATTCTTTGCTTTTTTTTTCTAAAGCAATCTTTAATAATTTTAGACTTGGTAAAAGTTTATCAATAGTTTCTTTTGCTACCGAAATATGCATTGCAGTTGGAAAAACATCATTTGTTGACTGAGATTTGTTTACATGATCGTTTGGGTGAACAGGTTTTTTTGAACCCTTTTTTCCTTTCAGAATTTCTATCGCCCTATTAGCTATTACTTCATTTACATTCATATTTGTTTGTGTTCCGGAGCCTGTTTGCCAAACTTTTAGAGGAAAATTTTCATTCATTTTACCTTTTATAACTTCATTTGATGCTTTTATTATTGCTCTTGAAATTTTTGATGAAATCAAACCATCTTTTTGATGAACTATAGCAGCACATCGCTTAATGATCGCAATAGATCTTATGATTGACTCTGGCACATATATTTTGCCGATATTAAAAAATTTTTTTGATCTTTGTGTTGATGCACCCCAATATTTATCATTTGGAACATTTATTCCACCGATACTATCAAATTCTTTTCTAGTTTTCATTTGTTTGAAAAATTAACTAAATAATTTATATACTAGTTTCTATAAATCTTACAGGAGTAAAATGACAAATTTTCAAAAAGTAAAAAATTTTATGGAGACTTTTGGGCAAGAAGTTAAATCAAGACCATCTTTTAGTTCAGATAAAATTAATATGCTTAGGTACAATTTAATTAAAGAAGAATTGGATGAATTTAAACAAGCTTTAGACAACAATGATCTTTTAGAGGTCGCTGATGCTTTGACCGATATATTATATGTTACATACGGAGCTGGCCATGCTTTTGGTATTAATTTAGATGATTGTTTTGAGGAGGTCCAAAATTCAAATATGAGCAAGCTAGGAAATGATGGCAAACCTATTTATAATGATCAGGGTAAAGTTATGAAAGGTCCAAACTATTTTAAACCTGATTTATCTAAATTTATTAAGTAATTTGTAGCCAGTCAGGTTTTTTAATTTTAACTTTAGCAGATCCACAATTAAAAGTTTTTCCAAAATCAAATTTTTCGTTCTTAACTTTGATAATAGCATAAGGATAATTATCATTTATTAATACTTTTCCTATTTCATCTTCCTCATCTGATATAATTTCATTTTCTAAATTGCCTTCTACTACTTCAATTGGAAGAAGACGTTTACTCAATTTATCTTTTAACTTAATTCTTGCAGTGTTCTCTTGGCCCACGTAACAGCCTTTTTTAAAATCTATCGCATTTAATTCATCAAAGTTACACTCGATACCAAAAAGTTTATTTTGAAGTCTTTCCGTATTATTTTGTGGAATACCAATTTCATGACTTAATTTGTAATATTCATTTTTATCCGTACTTTGAAGCCCAAGTTTTTTTAATGATAAATATAATTTTTCTAAATTGGTTACTATTCTTGCTCCAAGTTTTATGTTTCTAGGATCTAAAAAAATACTATCCTCTCTAAATTTAATTGTACATCCAGCAATAGAACTTGAATTTTCCATATCCAGAAATTTTTCTTTACTAATAACTGCAATTACAAATTCATTACTTAGATTTAAAATTTCTACCTTTGATCTAAGTTTATATAAATTTAATTGTTTAAATAAATTATCTATATTTTTTTTCTCACAATCTAAAAAATATCCAGACTTATGCTTTAATATATTGAAGTCATGCAAATATTTTCCTTGTGGAGTAAGTAAAGCTGAATAACATGAATTTTTTTCATCTACATTGTTGATATTATTTGTAACTATATTTTGAAGAAAATCTTTACAGTCTTCACCTGAGACATATAAAAGTCCTCTGTCCTCTAAGATATAAACATTATTTTTTTTCATTATTGATAGATACTTGAGAATAATATAGTAACGATTTCGTAAAATGTTAGATCTTATAATAAAGAATGGCGAGTGTTATATTGATGGAAAACTCAATAAAACTAACATTGGTATTCAAAATGGAAAAATCACAACTATTGGTGATTTAAGTGACGAACAAAGCAAAGAAACTATTGATGCAAGCAATTTAATAGTTCTACCTGGTTGCATGGATACTCAAGTTCATTTCCGTGAGCCTGGATCAACTAATGCAGAGGACTTACATACTGGTAGTAAAGCAGCTATTGCTGGAGGTATTACAAGTGTTTTTGAGATGCCAAATACAAACCCACCCACAGCAAATATGAAAGAATTCAATAACAAGTTAAGTCTTGCTAAAAATAGGATGTACTCAAATTATGCTTTTTATTTTGGAGCTACTCCAGATAATTCTTCTGATTTAGCTAAACTTAAAGGTTTAGATGGTTGTTGCGGAGTAAAACTTTTTGCAGGATCCTCAACTGGAAACCTTTTAGTTGATAAAGAAGAAGATATTGAAAAAGTCTTTCAAAATACTTCAAAAATAGTTGCGGTTCATTCTGAAGATGAAGAAATAATTAATTTAAGAAAAAAATTAATCGAAAAAGGTAATGTTCATACTCATCCTGTATGGAGAAATGAAGAATGTGCAATGTCATCTACGAGACGGATTGTTAGGATTGCAAAAAGACTTAATAAAAAAGCACATATATTGCATGTTACAACAAAAGAAGAGGTAGATTTTTTATCACAAAATAAAGGCAACATAACTTTTGAAATTACTCCACAACATCTAACAATATATGCACCAGATTGTTACGACAAACTTGGGACATTTGCGCAGATGAACCCTCCTTTAAGAGACAAGTCTCATTATGATAGATTGTGGTACGCTATTCGAAATAACTATAATGATACAATTGGCTCTGACCACGCACCTCATTTAAAAGAAAATAAATTAAAAGAATATCCGCAGTCACCATCTGGCATGCCTGGTGTGCAAACATTATTACCCGTTATGCTAAATCATTTGAATGACAAAAAACTTACATTAGATCAGCTAATTAAACTTCTTTGTGAAAATCCAGTTTCTGTATTTGGTATTAAAAATAAGGGATTTATCAAAAAAGATTATGATGCTGACTTTACAATAATAGATATGAATCGAACAATTGAAATCAAAAATGAAAATATTCATAGCAAGTGTGGATGGAGCCCATTTGATGGTTACAAATTTAAAGGATCACCAGTTTATACAATTATTAATGGTGATATTAAAATGAAAGAAGATAAAATTTTAGGAGATCCTTCTGGTAAACCAATATTATTTGATTAAGTTATATAGTTTTACTTGAATACATATTTACAAGTGTCACTCCAACTACAATAAGAAACATCCCCAATATAGCTTGCCAACTTAAAGATTGTTTAAAAAAAACATATCCCAATATTGCAATAGTAAAAATACCAAGTCCACTCCATGTCCCATAAACAATCGCAATAGGTAGTTTATCAACAACAAAAGTAAGTAAATAAAAAGCAGATAAATAAAATCCAGCCAAAAATACTGTTGGTGTTACTTTTGTAAAGTTTTGAGTAACAGGAAGAAGCATTGTTCCGCATACTTCACAAATAATTGCCCCTACTAAAAAAAGATATGTCTTAAGCATTATTTTAAAATATTACTATTTATTAAGTCTTCTTTTATCTCATCAAGGATAGCAGGGTCATCAATAGTTGCAGGCATTTTATATTCTTCTTTATCAGCAATCTTTCTAATTGTTCCTCTTAGAACTTTTCCAGATCTAGTTTTTGGTAATCTTTTAACAACAATTGCTATTTTAAAAGCTGCAACAGGTCCAACTTTATCTCTAACCATTTGTACACACTCTTTTGAAATAGTCTCATTATCCTTGGTAACTCCTGCTTTTAGAGCAATTAAACCAATTGGTAATTGTCCTTTCAGCTGATCTTTTATTCCTATCACTGCACATTCAGCAACAGATTGATGTTCTGATAAAACCTCTTCTATTGCACCAGTTGAAAGTCTATGACCTGCAACATTTATTATGTCATCTGTTCTAGACATAATCCAAATATATCCATCATCATCAATATGCCCTGCATCGTAAGTTTGATAATATCCATTATAATTTGACATATAATTTTCTTTATATCTTTCGTCTGCATTCCACAAAGTTGGGAACGTACCTGGCGGTAATGGAAGTTTAACAACAATATCTCCCATTTCATTTGGTTTTGCTATTGTTTGATCGGGTTTAATTATTTTTACATCATAACCTGGGACTGCTTTGCAAGCGGATCCATATTTTGTTTCTTGCATTTCTATTCCAGTGCAATTTGAACTTATCGCCCAACTCGTTTCAGTTTGCCACCAATGGTCAATTACGGGAACTTTAAGTAAATTCTCAGCCCATTTAATAGTATCAGGGTCTGCTCTTTCACCTGCTAAAAATAATGACTCAAATGAACTTAAATCATATTTAGAAAAAAACTTACCTTCTGGATCTTCTTTTTTTATTGCTCTAAATGCAGTTGGCGCTGTGAACAAAGATTTAATTTTATATTCTGAGATTATTCTCCAAAATACTCCAGCGTCAGGAGTACCAACAGGTTTGCCCTCAAATAAAAGAGTTGCACAACCTTTGAATAATGGAGCATAGACAATATAGGAATGTCCTACTATCCAACCAATATCACTTGCTGACCACCATACATCATCTTGATCAATGTTATAAATATTTTTCATTGTCCATTTAAGAGCAACTATGTGACCACCAATATCTCGAACAATACCCTTTGGAATACCAGTGGTTCCTGAAGTATAAAGGATGTAAGCATAATCATTGGCACCCATCTCAACACAATCTTTATCATCTGCTCCAGATAGTGCTTCATCCCAACTTATTTCTAATGGTTTATTTAATTTTACCTCGTGATCTTTCCTCTGAAATAGTATTACCTTTTCAACTTGGTGTTTTGCTAATTTTAAAGCCCCATCTACAAGTGGTCTATATTCAACTGTTCTTCCAGGCTCAAATCCACATGATGCTGTAATTAAAATTTTAGCTTTACTATCATCAATTCTACTAGCTAATTCATTTGAGGCAAAACCACCGAATACAACAGAGTGAATTGCTCCAATTCTCCCACATGCGAGCATCGCAACTACTGCTTCTGGTATCATTGGCATATAAATTATTACACGATCTCCTTTTTTAACTCCTTGCTTATCTAAAGCGCCTGCAAATTTTGAAACTTTTTCTTTTAATTCTTTGAAAGTGAACTTTGCTTTATTTTCTGTTATAGGACTGTCATAGATTAAAGCTGTTTTATCACCTCTTCCTTGATCAATGTGAAGGTCTAGGGCGTTGTAGCATGTATTTGTTACACCATCTTCAAACCATTTATAAAAAGGAGCGTTGTCTTTTTTTAAAATCTTAGTTGGTTTTTTGAACCAAAACACATCTTCAGAAACTTTTTGCCAAAATTCCTCAGGATTTTTTAGAGATTTGTCGTAAATTTCTTTGTAATTTCTATTCATTTTGATTTGCTATTTGGTGTCATTTTTCTATTGAATTTATGCAACAGGTTGTATTTAATTTTAAAAAGTCAGTAAAATCAACACTTATAACGCGGCAAAAAGTCTTCAACAAACTAATTTAATTTGATATTAAGCCCCTAACTTTGGAGAAACCTTTGTGGTTTGTCCGTAGTTTAAATTTAAACTAAAAAAAACTAACGAGAGGGAGTTTTTTATGAAAAAACTTAAAATGTTTGCATTAGCAGCAGTGGCTCTATTTGGTCTTACTGGTGCAGCAAACGCAGCAACTGCTATGTTAGCTTCTGACGACTTCGTTGGGATTTCCTTTTGGGTAATCGCAATGGGTATGGCAGCAGCTACAGTATTCTTCTTCATGGAAAGAAATACTGTTGCAGCAGGCTGGAAAACTTCAGTAACAGTAGCTGGTCTTGTAACTGGTGTTGCATTCATTCACTACATGTACATGAGAGATGTATGGGTAATGACTGGAGATTCTCCAACAGTATATAGATATATTGATTGGTTAATCACTGTACCATTACAGATGATCGAGTTTTACTTAATTCTAGCAGCAGTTAAGAAAATCCCAGGAGCAATCTTCTGGAGATTATTAATTGGTTCGCTTGTGATGTTAATTGGTGGATACTTAGGAGAAGCAGGTTACATCAATGCTATGCTTGGTTTCATAGTCGGTATGGCTGGATGGATCTACATCTTATATGAAGTATTCTCTGGTGAAGCTGGAAAAATTGCAGCTAAAACTGGAAACAAGCCATTAGCAACTGCATGGGGCGCTATGAGAATGATCGTAACAATTGGTTGGGCTATTTACCCATTAGGTTACATTTTTGGTTACCTAGTAGGTGGAGTAGACGCTAACTCATTGAACGTGATTTATAACTTAGCAGACTTCATCAACAAAATTGCTTTTGGTCTAGTAATCTGGTCAGCAGCAGTTTCGCAAGGTGGAGCACGAGCTAGATAATTAGCTTTTAATATTAAAAAAAGAGGCGGGTATGCTAAAACATACCTGCCTTTTTTTTTGGACTAAAAATAGAAAATGTTAAATTTCAAAAATTTGCCGCAGTCGCAAATTAGTTTATAAGAATTATTTATTAAATATGGCAAAAATCAAATATATAGAATTTAATGGTACAGAACACGAAGCAGATGTTGCAAACGGTCTTAGTGTAATGGAAGGTGCTATACAAAATGATATTCCAGGCATAGAAGCAGATTGTGGAGGTGGAATGTCATGTGCAACTTGTCATGTATATATTAATGATGACGAATGGTTCAGAAAACTCCCAGAAAAAGAAATGGGTGAAGATGATATGTTAGATCAAGCCTTTGAACCCAAATCTAACAGCAGATTAAGTTGCCAATTAATCGTCTCTGATGATTTAGATGGATTGGCAGTCCATATGCCGGAGAAACAAGTTTAATGATTAAAACAGATGTAGTCATTATTGGAGCAGGACCCACAGGTTTATTCTGTGCACACCAATTAGGGATAATCGGATTAAAATGTGAAATTGTAGACAATTTAGATAAAATTGGAGGACAATGTATTGAGCTTTATCCAGACAAACCAATTTATGATATTCCTGCAGTTCCTAAATGTACAGGAGAAGAGCTTACAAATAATTTAATTAAACAAATAAAACCTTTTAATTTTAACTTTCATTTAAGTGACAGAGTTCAAGAATTAAAAAATGAAAACGATAAATGGTTAGTTAAAACATTAAATGGAAAAGAATTTGAAACACCTAATATTGTCATAGCAGGTGGCGTAGGTTCTTTTGAACCAAGAAAATTCCCAACTAAAAGTGCTGAAAAGTATGATGGAAAATCAGTTTTATATTCAATAAAAGACAAAACTATTTTTAAAGATAAATCAGTAGTTATTTTTGGAGGTGGAGATAGTGCTCTTGATTGGGCTATAGAATTATCTAATTCATCAAAAGTAACACTTGTTCACAGAAGAGATGAGTTTAGAGGAGCTCCCGCAAGTGTTCAAAAAATAAAAGAATTAAGTGATAATAAAACTATTGATTTAATTACTAAATATTCAATCAAAGATGTTAAAGGAAATGGCTCATTAGAAAGCGTCGAAATCAAAAGTGAAACAGGTGACAGTAAAGTTATAAAAGCTGATTATGTATTGGGTTTTTTTGGATTAATAATGCAATTAGGACCAATAGCGGAGTGGGGTTTAAATTTAGATAAAAAAACAATTCCCGTAAATACTGAGAATTTTGAAACAAATAAAAAAGGAATATTTGCAATTGGTGATATCTGTACCTATCCAGGCAAATTAAAGTTAATACTTTCAGGTTTTCATGAAGGAGCTTTAGCTGCAAGAGGCTGCTTTAAATATGCAAGACCTGACGAAAAATATAGATTTGAATTTACAACTGCATCCAGCACTATCAAAGATAGATTGGGTGTAAAAGAATGATCGAACTTTTTACTGCTGATACTCCTAATGGTTGGAAAATTAGCATAATGCTCGAGGAAATTGGTTTTAAGTACAAACTTACAAAAGTTAATTTGAGTGGTGATCAATTTAAACCAGAATTTAAAAAAATAAGTCCGTTTAATAAAATTCCTGTAATTATAGATCACGAGAACAATAAGACCGTATTCGAGTCTGGAGTTATACTTATGTATTTAGGTGAGAAAAGCAAGAAACTCTATCCTGAAGCACATAGGCTAGAGATAAATCAGTGGTTGATGGCTCAAATGGCTATTGTTGGTCCAATGATAGGCCAACATCACCAATTTCATTATTATCACCAAGGAAAAAGCGAGTGGGGTGAAGAAAGATACTTTAAAATAACTAGAAAGATTTATGAAGATCTTGAGGCTAGATTGGCTCAAAGCAAGTTTTTAGCAAATGATAAATACTCTATTGCTGATATTGCTACATGGTCATGGATTGCAAGACATAAAAGACACGACATTGGATTAAATAATTTTGAAAACCTATCTAGGTGGTTCGTTCAAATTGCTCAGCGTCAAGCTGTAGTAAAAGGATTTAAAGCACTAAATAAAGATGCTGAAATAGATTTTCCTTAATCGTCAGCGTAAACTTTTTCGTCTTTTTCGTGTTTTTCTTGAGCTGCAATGCAAAGAGTTGCAACTGGTCTTGCCATTAATCTTTTTAAACCAATAGGCTCACCAGTTTCTTCACAAAAACCATATGTTCCATCCTGAATTTTCTTTAATGCACCATCTATTTTAGAAATTAATTTGATTTGTCTATTAATAGCTCTCATCTCTACATTCTTTTCAGTGTATGAACTCGCTTGATCAACTATGTCAGCTGATGCACTATTATCATCCATGGACGCTTGAAAAATCGCTTCATTATTAGATCTCTTTAAATCTTTTTTCCACTCCATTAATTTCATCTTAAAATACGCTAAATGTTTAGCACACATGTATTTCTCTTTTTCTTTTGGAGTATAAGTTTTTGAAATTCTTACCATACCTTGCTATTTTGAGTTGGTGAATATATTCATGAATAAATGAGTGTCAAGAACGGTTTATTCATATAGATTGATGAAAATGGCCTTAAACAAAAGAAATATAAATAATATTTTTTATATTTTTGTAACGACTCACTTAATTCTATGGACAGTTGTTCCTACGATCACAAACTCAAATTTACCTTTAGATACAATTGAAGCTTTGGCTTGGGGTAGTAATTTAGATTGGGGATTTAATAAACATCCACCATTAAGTGCGTTTTTTCCAGAAGTTTTTTTTCAAATATTTGGGCCACAAGATTGGGCTTATTATTTTTTAAGTCAAATTTTTGTAGTGATATCTTTTTTCATTATTTTTAAATTATCGCAGGAAATTCTTAATGATGGCACTTTGAGCTTGTTATCAGTTTTTCTTATTGAAGGGATATACTTCTATAATTTCACAACTCCAGAATTTAATGTAAATGTTTGCCAATTACCTTTTTGGTGTTTAACCGTTTATTATACTTGGAAAATATACAACAGTAAAAAAATCGAGCTCTATGATTGTATTTTATTAGGAGCTGCAGCAGCTTTTGGAATTCTATCTAAGTATCTTTTTATATATTTATTAGTCGCAATAGATTTATTGTTTGCATATTTAATATTTTTTAAAAAATCAAAAAAGTTTGATTTTAAATATTTAGTTTCTTTAGAAGTATTTTTTGTAATTTTAATCCCACATATAATTTGGTTATTCAATAATGATTTTATCACTATCAAGTATGGTTTTGCTAGAGCAGGTTTGGATGAAGGACAAATAATAAATCATCTTAAATATCCATTGATATTCACATTAAAACAAATTGGTATTTTAATACCATTTTTAATTTTAGTATGGCTACTAATAAAAAAAATTCCCAAAAAATTAAATTTAAAAGATGAAAAACTTTTATTTTTAATATTTATTAATTTAGTCCCAATAGTTCTGGTTTTTATGACAGCGCTAATAACCGGGTCAAAAATTAGAACTATGTGGATGACCCCTTTTTACTTGTTCTTTGGAACTTTGTTTATTTACCTTTTGAAAAATCAAATAAACATTAAGAAACTAAATTCCTTTTTAATAGGATTTATATTTTTATTTCTATTATCTCCAATTTTGTATGGTTATGTCTCAATATCTAAGACTGATAAAAGGACTGATTATCCTGGAAAAGATATAGCTATAAAAGTTCAAATGGCATGGCATGAACAACATGATGAACCTATTAAATATGTGCTTGGCGATGAATGGAAAGCTGGAAATTTATCATATCACATTAATTCAAGGCCTATTTGGAAAGGCTTTGTTACAAAGCAAAAATTGAATTCATTTGAAAAATATATGTGTATTGATAAGATTTGTGTTGGATCGTAGATATGAAATTCAATAAAAACATACTATTCATCGTCTTTATTGTTGTAATAATAGAGTTGTCTGGACATGGAATTGTAGCCTCTTTGCTGAGGTTGCTTGCAAATTAAATAAATGAAAATCACTATTTTAACACCAGTTTATAATGACTGGAAATCAGCTTCAAAATTAATTGAAGAAATAAATACAATTATAAAAGACTTAGACGCAGAGTTTTCTCTTGTGATTGTAAATGATGCTTCAACTGAGGAAAAACCAACCTCTATTTCCAATACAGAAAACCTATTATCTGTTGAAATCTTAAATATTAGAAATAACCAAGGACATGGAAGATGTATTGCAACAGGACTTAAACATACATTTCAAAATAAAGAATTTGATTATGTAATACCAATGGACTCTGATGGCGAGGATAGACCAGAAGAAATTAAGAGTTTTCTTGAATACATAAAATATGACGAAGGAAAACCAATTGTTGGAGAAAGAGTAAAAAGATCTGAAAATTTCATTTTTAAAACTTGTTACAATTTACATAAAATAATCACTTATGTATTTACAGGTCATTCGATAAAATTTGGCAATTATACATGTCTTCCAAAGTCAACTGTTGAAAAATTAATAAACGATAAATCTATTTGGTGCAGCTTTTCAGGAGCGTTAGCAAAATTAGAAAAAGATAGATCTTCATCTCCATCTATAAGAGGAAAAAGATATTTTGGTCCTTCTAAAATGAGTTTTAAAAATTTAATTAAGCATTCTTTAGCAATTATAGCTGTTTTTAAATCTACAGTTATTATTCGATCAATTTTATTTTATGCTATTTATTTAATTTTAATGGCTGATTACATAAGTGTAGTTACAGCTATCCCCTTGGCTCTAATTATCGTATTTGGATTATCAGTTGTAATGATTGGAAGAAGGGAAAATTTAGAAGAATTAAACAATGCATTAACAAATATTCAAAATATTGATAAAATTAAATAGTGAAAAAAATTTTAGCATACATTTTTGTAATATCATTTTCATGTTTATTTTTAACTAATTTTGCAAATTCTCAATCTAGATTTGGTGAATTAACAGAAATGAGAGATAAAAAAATGCGTGGAAAAAATGGACAATGGGTTAGACCTCATCCAGGGCCTTTTATTTGGAATCATATAGAGAGTGAAAAAGGCAAATTTTTTTGGGAAGATGTTGATAAATACGTAATATATGCGCAGGAACAAAATCAAACAATTTTAGCAACTATATGGCCTCATACAAATTGGGACCAAAAATCCTGTAAAAGAAAAAAAGCCAGAAGTCCGTTTGGAAAACATTTTACAAAATATTTGAGCAAACCATGTTCAATGGAAGATTATAAAACTTTTCTTACAAAATTGGTGGATAGGTATGATGGAGATGGTTCAAATGACATGCCTGGATTAACAAAACCAATTAAATATTGGGATGTGATGAATGAACCTGAGTTTGATATGTTTTTTAAAGGAAGCGAGGAAGATTTTGTTGAAATTTTTAATTTTTCTTCAAAAGTAATTAAAGAACAGCAACCAGATGCAGTTATTGTTATGGCTGGAGCCGCAGGAATGTTTCCAGAAAATAAAAAATATTGGAAGTCGGCTTTGCCAAAAATTAAGGATCACTTTGATATTGCAAACATTCACCATATAAGCGGTCCGGATGGACAGTGTGATAAAGAGCTATGGGTAGATGAATTTGCTGATTTATTAAAAAGTGTTGGTGTTAATAAACCAATTTGGTTGACAGAGGCCATGACCTGTGGTCCTCCAATAAAAGCTTATGTAAATGCCTTCTTAAATGGAGCTGAATTAATTATTGATGTAGGTGTAAATGCTCCAGGAAAAAAAATGAGCAAAAAAAGTAGAAAAAAGTTAAATCAATTTATTACTGAATATGATGGCTTTACATCAATTAAATCTCTTTCAAATGAAGAAGTAGAATTTACTTATAAAGATGGTTCAACAAAAAATTTAAAATTAAAATAAAATATAAAGTAGATTGGCCTTGGTAGTTAAAAATTTAGGTTATCCTAAAAATCCTAAACCTCTTTAGTCAAGCTCTAATTGTTGGTAAACAATAGAAATCAGCTGTATCTATTTTTGAGTTATAATCCCTTTTCATACTCCAAGATTTTCTAACACCAGCACTTGCAAGACTTAATGTCGACCTTCCATATCTATAATTCGTATTATCAATTGATCTCATTAATCTATTAATTCTCTCATCTTTTGCTGATGAAAATAAGTTTTCATTGTTTTCAGCGTCTGTTAATCCAGTTAACATCACTCCTGCTTTTTGATAACGATGCCCCTTCCTAAAGATTACTTTTAAGACAGATAAAGCATTTTTTACTATCTCTATACTATTGTTAGTTGCTATAGGAAAATCAACAGTTCTGGAGTTTGAATAAAAACCAAATTGTTTTTGAAATGGACTTGTTCTAACAAATACCATAACTGCTTTTGCAACAAGGTTTTCAGATCTTATTTTCTCTGATGCATTTAAACAATAACTAGCAACGGCTTCTTCAAGTTCTTGGAATTTTTCTATTCTTTTTCCAAATGATCTTGATACTACACAGCTTTTTCTTTTCGATGCAGTTTTTTCTAAATCAATACAAGGTACACCTCTAAGCTCCATTGCTGTTCTTGAACTTAGAACATTTGAGGATTTTTTAATCCAGGTGTTTGATTTATTTTTTAATTGTTTAGCATTATAAATTCCATTTTTTTGATAAAACTTTGTCATCTGTCTTCCAACACCCCAAACGTCGTTAATATCAATTTTTTCAAGAATAGGATCGAGATTTTCTATTCCAATTAAACTTGTAACACCTGATTGTTTTTTCTTAGCTATATGATTTGCAACTTTGCTTAAAGTTTTAGTTTTAGCTATTCCTATACTGGTTGGAATACCAGTCCATTTTAAAACTGTTTCTCTAATTTCTCTTCCAACTTGCTCTACTTCATTGTCAGAAAAATTTGATAAATCCATAAATGCTTCATCAATTGAATAAACTTCAATATCAGAGTTAAATCTTTTTAAAGTTCTCATTACTCTTCTAGATAAATCTCCATACAAAGAATAATTTGATGAGAATACTTGTACATCATTTTTTATAATAATATCTTTTGCTTTAAAGTAGGGCTCACCCATTTTAATTCCCAAAGCTTTTGCTTCAGTAGATCTTGAAACTATACAACCATCATTATTAGATAAAACTACAACAGGTTTTTTTCTTATTTTTGGATTAAATAATCTTTCGCAAGAGACATAGAAAGAATTACAGTCAACTAGTGCTAATTTTTTAGTGTACTGAATGTATGACATAGGTGACTACTCCCCAAATAAAAATATCTTGTTCTTCATTAATTAAAATTCGATCAGAAAATTCTTTAGATCCTGACGTTAAAAATTGTTTGTCTTTTTCTTTAACTAAAGTTTTAACAACGAGTTCATCGTGAACATTTGCTATGACAGTTGAAAAATTTTTTGGAGTTAAGCTTTTGTCTACAACTAATAAATCACCATCATTTATTCCAACATCCACCATTGATTTCCCTTGAACTCTTATTATGAAAGTTGCTGGAACATTTTTGATTAGATGTACGTTTAAATCTATATCTTCTTCTATGTAGTCAGTTGCAGGGGAAGGAAAACCAGCTCCTGCTTTGTGTAAATAATAAGGTATTGTTAGCTTCATAAGTGTTCTTGTTTTGTTCTTATTAGTACATGAGTTATACAATAGTGTCAATTAGGTTGTATTTTGAGTCTGTAAGTGAATCAAAAGTGAATCAAAACGTGAACATCCAAAACTATATTTTGTGCTATTGTGGATAACTTAAACCATTAGTAGTCTAAGATCTAAATTTAATTATAAAAGGAGAAGGGTATGAGTTCAATTGAAGTTAAAAGTTTTGATAATCCAGATGAAAGCAATACCAGTTTCAACAATGCCAAAATGGATATCGTAAAAGTGGGAGATCAAAGAGTAATGAGATTAGTTTTGCAGCCAGGATGGAAATGGTCACAAGATATTAAACCAACTGTAGGCACTGATAGCTGTAAAGCAAAACATCTTGGAGTAATAGTTTCAGGAGCAGTTTGCGCCAAACATGATGATGGAACAGAATTAACATATAAAGCAGGCGACGCATATTCAATTGACCCAGGTCATGACGGCTGGGTAGTTGGTGATAAGCCAGCAGTTGTTTATGAGTTTCATGGAAAATGGGGAGAATAATTAATGCCTAAACTAACATGTCATTGTGGATGTGTAGAAGCAGAAATTAATGTTCCAATCAATGAATTACCAAAAATTGTGAGATGTAACTGTTCTATATGTAAAAGAAAAAATGCAACAATGGGAATGGTAAAAAATGAAGATTTTAAAGTCACTAAGGGAGAAGATAAATTAAAGCTTTATCAGTACCATACAAAAGTTGCTAATCATTACTTTTGTGTTGAATGTGGAATTTACACACATCATAACCCAAGAAGTGCACCCACCATGACTGGTTTTAATTTAGGTTGTGTAGATGAAGTTAAAATCGACGATTTAAAAAATGTTGTTTTCTTTGATGGTTTAAACCATCCACTTGACCAAAAATAAAATTAAATGAATTTAGTTGAGGATTGTTTAAATAAAGTAAAAAAAGATTGTTATAAGTTTATAAAAACACAAGAAACATCTTCAGATAAATTTAAAAATAAAGACAAGATGTTAAAAGATTATCTTGTTCCAATGAGTTTTTGGATTGCAAAAAAAACAAATTTTAAGAAACCTTATATTGTTGGTTTAACAGGAGGACAAGGAACTGGAAAAACCACTATAAGTTCTATCTTAATGATAATTTTAAAAAAATATTTTAAGTTAAAAGTTTTCAAAATATCAATTGACGATATTTACAAAACAAAGAATGATAGAATAAAGTTATCTAAGAAAATTCATCCATTATTATTAACAAGAGGTGTACCTGGAACTCATGATATAACTTATATGTCTAGTTTTATTAACAAAGCAAATTCTAGAAAATTTAGATCAATTATATTACCCAAGTTTGATAAGGCAATTGATGACAGATTTACAAAAAAAAATTGGTATAAAGTAAATAGCAGACCAGATGTAATCATTTTTGAAGGTTGGTGTGTAGGAGCAAGACCTGAAAGCTTAAAAACATTAAAAAAAAGTGTTAATACGATGGAAAAAAATGATGATAATAAATTAATCTGGAGAAAGCACGTTAATGACCAGCTAAAAAAAGGATACAAGAAACTTTATAGTAAACTCGATTGTTTGTTATTTTTGAGGGCAGAAAATTTTAGTTTATTACAAAAGTGGAGAGTTATTCAGGAAAAAAAACTTAAATTAAAAAATAAGAATAAAAAAACAAAACAAAAAATTATGACAAAAAAGGAAGTTTTAAACTTTATGCAAACTTACCAGAGAATTACACAAAATATGTTTAAATATGCGCCAAAATACGCATCTATAGTCATTAAATTAAATTCTAATCATCAAATTAATTCTGTAAAGTACAACTAATGAAAAAAATATTAATAATAATTGTTAGTTTCTTTTGCTTAACAGCTCAATCACTTGCTGTCACATTATATGAAGCATTAAATGAAACTTATAAAAGTAATAAACAATTAAATGCTGAGAGAGAAAATATAAAAGCATCAGAAGAAGATCTAAATATATCTAAAGCCGACTATATGCCTTCTTTGAGTTTAAGCGGCTCTAAAAGCCTAGAGGAAACGAATAAGTTAACAAATCAAAGCGGAGGCGATGCAGCTATTAGCGACTCTGATCCATTCACAACATCCATAAAATTAGAACAAACCTTATTGGATTTTGGAAGAGACCTTAATTATGAAAAGAATTTGATAGGTTTAGAACTTTCAAAAGCAAGATTATTTAAAAAAGAACAAGATGTTCTTTACAGTGCCATAGAAGCCTTTACATCTGTAATTTTATCAAGAGAAAAAGTTGCGATTAATAGACAAAATTTAAACTTACTTATTAAACAACTTGAAAATGATAAAGTTAGATTAGATAGAGGACAAATAAAAACTGCGGATTTATCACAAACTGAATCTTCTCTTGCGGGAGCAAGCGCCCAACTAACTCAAGCAAGAAGCGAATTAATGATTAATAAATTAAATTACGAAAATATTATTGGTAAACTTTTAAATACCAATGAATTAAAAAAGACAAACAGAGCAATTGTTGGAGTTCCAAGTGAACTTAGTACAGCAATCAATTTAGCAAGAGAGAACAACCCAGATATAATGATTGCTAAAATAGAATTAAATCAGTCAGAAATGGATATTGCTATTGCTGAAAGTGACCTAAAACCTAGCGCATCTTTATCTTTAGAAAGATCATATGCTGAAGATTTTAGTTCAACTTATGACCAAAGAGAAAAGGATACACTTAAAGCAACAATTAGCTGGCCATTTTATTCAGGTGGAAGTAAACGTGCAAAAATAAACAAGAATACAAATCTAAAAACTAGAAAAATTTTATTATTTGAGGATGCAGTAAAAACAACTGAAAAAAATGTTGGAAGTGCTTGGTCAAATCTTGAAGCATCTAAAAGTTTTTTAAATTCTGTAAGATCTCAAGTTAGAGCAGCAAAAATTGCCAACGAAGGAATAGCGGCAGAATATGAAAGAGGTTCAAGAACAACGCTAGATGTTATTCAATCAAACTCTTTGTTGTTGGCTGCAAAAATTTCTCTAGCAGAATCTGAGCGAAATAATCTTATCGCCCAATATAATGTTCTAAAAGCTATTGGTTTATTGAATAGCGAATACCTAAAACTCAAGTAATTTAACGATTTTAAGCTATTTTGAGAAATATATTGCCAATGAGAACAAAATGTGTACATTTAAATTCATGATTCGAGTGTTAAAAAAAGCAAAAAAAGAGGCAAAAAATGACTAAAAATAACCTAAAAGTGGTGAAAACCGCAAAAGATAAAGAATTGGAAAACAAAGAGAAAAATAAAGCATTAGACGCAGCAATCAGCCAAATTACAGATAGCTTCGGAAAAGGCTCAGTAATGAAGCTTGGTGAGCAAAAAGCTATGGATGTTGAGTCTATCTCAACTGGATCTTTAAGCTTAGATCTTGCTTTAGGAATTGGTGGATTACCAAAAGGAAGAATTATTGAAATTTACGGACCAGAGTCTTCAGGAAAAACTACTTTAGCATTACAAGTAGTTGCAGAAGCACAGAAGGCAGGTGGAATTTGTGGTTTTGTTGATGCAGAACATGCTTTAGACCCAGTGTATGCAAAGAAATTAGGTGTAAATACTGAAGAGTTACTAATTTCTCAACCAGACACAGGTGAACAAGCTTTAGAAATTACTGATACATTAATTAAATCTGGCTCAATGTCAGTTCTTGTTGTGGACTCAGTAGCTGCATTAACGCCAAGAGCTGAAATTGAAGGCGACATGGGTGATACCCATGTTGGTTTGCAAGCTAGATTGATGTCTCAAGCATTGAGAAAATTAACGGGCTCAATTTCACGAACTAATACAATGGTTATTTTCATTAACCAAATTAGAATGAAAATTGGTGTTATGTTTGGAAGCCCAGAAACAACATCGGGTGGAAATTCTTTAAAATTCTACTCATCAGTTAGAATGGACATTAGAAGAATTGGAGCAATCAAAGATAAAGATAATATCGTTGGTAACACAACAAGAGTTAAAGTTGTTAAAAACAAAGTTGCTCCACCGTTTAAAGTTGTTGAGTTTGACTTAATGTATGGAAAAGGAATTAGTAAAGTAGGGGAACTAATAGACCTAGGTGCCAAAGCAGATATCGTAGAGAAATCTGGAGCTTGGTACGCTTATAAAGGTGAAAAAATTGGTCAAGGTAGAGAAAATGCAAAACTTTACCTTGAACAAAATCCTAAAGCCGCTGCTGAAATTGAAATGGCAATCAGAGAAAAAGCTGGTGTGATCTCAAAGAAAATTGAGGGAAATCCACTAAGCGAGGAAAAAGTAGAGGCTCAAAAAAAAGAAGAAGAAATTCCTACTAAAAAAAATTAGCAGATAACTTTTAGTTATTAAAAAGGCGCTCGAAAGGGCGCCTTTTTTCCCTTCAGAGGTGTAGACATCAATAGAAAAAGCTGTATTTTAACAAAATATGGCAAAAACATTAAACGAGATCAGATCAACTTTTCTAGATTATTTTGAAAAAAATGATCACAAGATAGTTGAGTCTAGCAATTTGGTTCCAAATAATGATCCAACATTAATGTTTGCAAATTCGGGAATGGTCCAATTTAAAAATGTTTTTACCGGATTAGAAAAAAGAGATTATCAAAGAGCTACTACTTCTCAAAAATGCGTAAGAGCAGGAGGTAAACATAACGATCTTGAAAACGTTGGCTACACTCCAAGGCACCATACATTTTTTGAAATGCTTGGAAATTTTTCTTTCGGAGATTACTTCAAGGAAAGGGGAATTGAACTTGCTTGGAATTTAATTACTAAGGATTTTGGATTAAATAAAGATAGATTATATGTAACAGTATTTCATGAAGACGATGAAGCCTTCAATTTTTGGAAGAAAATAGCGGGTTTTAGCGACGATAGAATTATTAGGATAGCAACTTCTGATAATTTTTGGTCAATGGGCGAAACGGGCCCTTGTGGACCTTGTTCAGAGATTTTTTATGATCATGGAGATCATTTAAAAGGTGGTTTACCTGGAACCAAAGATGAGGATGGCGATAGATATATTGAGATATGGAATTTAGTCTTCATGCAATTTGAGCAAGTTTCAAAAGATAAAAGAATTAATCTTCCAAAACCTTCTGTAGATACTGGAATGGGTTTAGAAAGAATTGCAGCATTACTTCAGGGCACACATGATAATTACGAAACAGATCATTTTAAAAAATTAATTAGCTCGATTTCTGAATTTACAAAAGTTAAACAAGATGAAAATAATTTATCAAGCTTTAGAGTAATTGCAGATCACCTAAGAGCTAGCTCATTTCTTCTTGCAGAAGGAGTATTACCCTCAAATGAAGGTAGAGGTTATGTTCTTAGAAGAATAATGAGAAGAGGAATGAGACATTCTCATTTGCTAGGTTCTAAAGAACCAGTCTTTAATAAAATCTTTGATACATTGAAAGATGAAATGAAAGGAAATTATCCTGAATTAGAAAGATCAGAAACTTTAATTAAAGAAACATTAAAAATGGAAGAAGAAAAATTTTTAGTATTACTTGATAGAGGAATAAAAATTTTGAATGATGAAATTTCAAAAATTAAAAAAGTTTTACCAGGTGAAGTAGCGTTTAAATTATATGATACTTATGGTTTCCCACTAGACTTAACTGAAGATATTTTAAAAAATAAATCTTTGACTGTTGATCAAAATAAATTTGATGAATTAATGAAAAAGAGCAAAGAACTTGCAAAACAAAACTGGAAAGGTTCTGGAGATGCCTCTGAAGAAGAAATCTGGTTTGGTATAAAAGATAAAATAGGACCTACAGAGTTTCTTGGATATGAGTTTAACCAATCAGAAGGAGTGGTGTTATCAATAATTAAAAATAATAAAGAAGCACAAAAAATTTCAAATGGTGAGGAAGGGATAATTATTACTAATCAAACCCCTTTTTATGGAGAGTCTGGTGGACAAGTTGGAGATCAAGGAAAGTTAGTATCTGGTAATTCAGTCTTTGAGGTAGCAGATACTCAAAAAAAACTTGGAGATCTGTTTATACATCATGGAATTCTAAAATCTGGTGAGATTAAGATTAAAGACGTTGTAGAAATGGAAATAGATATTGAAAGACGTAACAATCTTAAGGCGTATCATTCTGCAACTCATTTATTACATGAGTCTTTGAGAAGAACATTGGGAAAACACGTTATGCAAAAAGGATCTTTAGTTGCGCCTGATAGACTAAGATTTGATTTTAGTCATATGAAACCAATTACAGAGGACGAATTAACAATTATCGATAAATTAGTTAATGAATACATACAAAACAAAACTGATGTAACTACAAGAATTATGACACCAAAAGCTGCCATTGAAAAAGGTGCTTTAGCTTTTTTTGGTGAAAAATATGGGGAAGAAGTGAGAGTAGTTTCTATGGGAGCAGAGAATAACTCATATTTTTCAACAGAATTATGTGGTGGAACTCATGTAAAAAATACTGGAGATATTGGAAAATTTAAAACTGTTAGCCAATCCTCAATAGCTGCCGGAGTTAGAAGGGTTGAAGCTTTAAGGGACAAACAACTCGAAATATATTTAAAAAATAAGGAAAAAATGTCAAACCTTTCTGCACAAAAGGATGAAGATAGTATTAAAGAGGTGTCTGCTCAAATTATTAAATTAGGTGGAAAACCAAATCTAGAAAATAAAGATACGAAAGGATTAATTAAAGACCTTAATAAACAATTAGAACAATTAAATGTTCAATCAGTTTTAGGTGATAAAACAAAAAACATAATTAAAGATGAAAATATAAATGGCACTCAAGTTAGATTACAAAAAGTTCAAGATTTATCTCCAAAAGACCTAAGAAAACTTGTTGATGCAGGTAAAAAAGAATTGGGTGAAGGAATAGTGGTAGTATTTGCAAATAAGGATGAGAAAGTTGGTCTTGCTGTAGGTGTAACAGAAAATTTAACAAATAAATACGATGCAGTTAAATTTGCAAAACTAGGATCTGAAATTATTGGTGGAAAGGGCGGTGGAGGTCGTAAAGATTTTGCACAAGCTGGGGGTCAAGACTCAAATAAAATCGATGAAGCTTTAGAAAAACTAAAAAGCTTAATTTAACTTTTGTTTTAAACTTCCATCAATTACATCTAAAAACTGGTTAGTTGTTAAATATTTTGTAGAAGGACCAATAAGTATTGCCAAATCTTTGGTCATTGATCCTGATTCAACTGATTCAACACATACTTCTTCAAGTGTTTTGGCAAATTTAATTAATTCATCATTACTATCTAACTTTCCTCTGTGCGCCAAACCTCTTGTCCAAGCAAATATAGATGCAATTGGATTGGTTGATGTTTCTTTACCTTGCTGGTGCATTCTAAAATGTCTAGTTACAGTTCCATGAGCCGCTTCTGCTTCCATTGTTCTGCCATCAGGTGCTAATAAAACACTTGTCATTAAACCTAAAGAACCATAACCTTGAGCAACTGTATCTGACTGAACATCACCATCGTAGTTTTTACAAGCCCATATATATTTACCGTGCCACTTCATAGCACAAGCAACCATATCATCGATTAACCTATGTTCATAAGTTATGTTATTTTTTTCAAATTCTGATTTAAAATCTTTTTCAAAAACATTTTGAAATATATCTTTAAATCTACCGTCATATTTTTTTAGTATGGTATTCTTAGTTGATAAATATACAGGCCATTTTTTAATTAGACCGTAATTGAAACATGACCTTGCAAAGTCCTCAATTGATTTATCTAAATTATACATTGAAAGAGCAATACCAGGTCCTGGGAAATCAAATACTTCATATTTTTTTTCATCACTTCCATCTTCCGATGTCCACTTAACTTCTAATTTACCTTTTCCTGGAACTAAAAAATCTGTTGCTCTGTATTGATCACCAAAAGCATGCCTTCCAATAATTAATGGATCTGTCCAAGATGGGACAAGTTTAGGAATATTTTTACAAATTATTGGCTCTCTAAATACAGTTCCTCCAATAATATTTCTTATTGTTCCATTTGGTGATCTCCACATTTTCTTTAATTTAAATTCTTCAACTCTCGCCTCGTCAGGAGTAATAGTTGCGCATTTGATACCTACTCCATTTTTTTTAATTGCATTAGCACAGTCGATTGTGATTTTGTCATCTGTATCATCCCTGCTTTTCATTCCTAGATCGTAATACTCGATGCCTAAATCTAAATAAGGTAGAATTAATTTGTTTTTGATGAATTCCCAAATTACTCTTGTCATTTCATCGCCGTCTAGCTCGACAATGGGATTTTTTACCTTAATTTTGCTCATTTTTTGATGTATCTTAATAATTGAATTTATACTTTTTATATACATATTAATCCAGAATTATCAATTGAACGATTATGATAGACAAAATTTTTCCAAAGATTCATAACGAAGGCTATAAATTTATAGTAATTTTCGTAGTAGCAACGATCATTCTATATTTCATTCATGGTTTTTTAGGTTTCATAGGTTTGGTCTTAAGTATTTGGTGTTATTATTTTTTTAGAGATCCAGAGAGAATTCCAATAAATGATGAGAACTTTTTAACAAGTCCTGCTGACGGATTGGTTTTACAAGTTTTAGATACAAATGGTCCTAAAGAGTTGGGTCTTGAAAATAAAAAATTTAAGAAAGTAAGTATATTTATGAATGTATTTGACTGTCATGTGAATAGATCTCCATGTTCAGGAAAAATTGAAGAGATTTTATACAAACCTGGAAAATTTATTAATGCATCTCTTGATAAAGCTAGCGAAGATAATGAAAGAAATTATTATAAAATTAAAAATTCCCATGGAGAAGACATTATCGTAGTTCAAATTGCAGGACTAGTTGCACGTAGAATAGTAACAGATACTTCAGTTGAAGAAAATGTTGATCAAGGATCTAGAATAGGAATGATTAGATTTGGAAGTAGAGCAGATTTATATTTTGAAAACTATGAACCATTAGTAAAAGTTAATCAAAGAGCAGTTGCTGGAGAAACATTGATAGCCAAAAGATAAATGGAAAATCCAAAAAAGAATATAAGATTAGTATCAAATAAAAATTCAAGAGTTATTTTGCCAAATATAATGACATTGGTTGGTGTGTGTATTGGCTTAACTTCAATTAAATTTGCATTTGATGGAAGATTTGAATTATCAGTTATTGCAGTCTTAATTGCTGCAATCATTGATGGTTTAGACGGAAGAATTGCAAGATTAATTAAAGCCACATCAAAAGTTGGAAAAGAATTAGATTCATTAACGGATGTAATTAGTTTTGGAGTTGCGCCAGCATTCATAATGTATTTCTGGGCGCTAGATAATATCGGCAGATTTGGTTGGTTAATATCTTTAATATATGTGGTTTGTGTTGCTTTGAGACTTGCAAGATTTAATGTTTCAACAGGAGGTGAACCTTCATGGAGAGATAATTTTTTTGAAGGTATTCCATCACCAGCAGGTGGAGTATTGGTATTAATGCCATTAATTTATAGTTTTAGTGAAGTTCAGTTTATAACTATTAATAAAAATATTATAGTTCCATCTTTATTCATTGTTATTTCTGTACTTTTGATAAGTAAAATTCCTACATATTCTTTTAAAAGAATTGTTGTTCCAAGAAGTACTTCAATATTTCTTTTATTTGGAATAATTTTATATTTTGGTTTGTTGCTAATATATACCTTTAATACAATTATAATTTCAGGAATTATTTATCTATTAATGATTCCAGCAAGTTCAATTCATTACTTATTTTTAAAAAAACAAAATAAAGAAAAAGATGATGGCGTTGATCATCACGAAGATGTTTTGTAATGAAAGAGAATGTAATTATTTCTCTAGCAGATTCTAATTACTTTGAATTGCTAAATGAATTAATAGACTCTATTAAACAATTCAATCACAGTGAAAAGGTTGCTATTTGTATACTTGATGCGGGTTTAACAGAGGAGCAAACTGCTCTTCTAAAAAATAAAGTAGACGAGATCAAAAAAGCTGAATGGGATATTGAGGTTCCACAATCTAAAGTTAAAGGTAAAGAATGGCTAAAAAGTCAGGTATCAAGAGCGTTTCTTCCAAAATATTTTCCAAACTATAAAAAATACCTGTGGATTGATTGTGATGCTTGGGTTCAAGATTGGAGTTCAATAGACTTATATTTTAAAGCTTGTGATAATGGCAAACTAGGCATTACCCAGACAATGACACCTGGATATAGAATATTAAGTAACGTTAATTGGTTGTTTGGAAAATTAGCCATTATAAAATCTCAAAATTTTAAACATGCCATTAAATCTAAAATTGATATTAATAAAGCAAGAAAGTTAGCATTTGCTCCACATATTAATATTGGTGTTTTCTCATTAGAAAAAGACTCTAGTTGTTGGAATGTTTGGCAAAAAAATTTAAAAACTACTCTTAGTCATGGACAAATATTTGGTTCAGAGCAACTAGCAATAAATATATGCGTATATATTGATAATGTAGATGTTGAATTTCTTCCTCATAATTGCAACTGGTTAGCTAGCAACTTACTTCCAAAGTTTGATGAAAAGAATAAAATTTTCGTGGAACCTTTTTTACCAAATCATAAAATTGGAATTATACATTTAGCTAGTGGTATTAAAGTAAATGATAAAGATATGAGAAACGAGAAAAATCTAGAGATAGAATTAAATACTTTGGATAATAATAAAATCTCAAAATCTTTAAGGTTCAAAACTAATTGAAAAAAAATAAAATCTCAAAAAATTGGATTAATAAGCAGAGAAGAGATATTTATGTTAGACAAGCAAAAGTTGAAGGATATAGATCAAGAGCCGTTTATAAATTAAAGGAAATTAACGAAAAATTTAAATTTTTAAAAAATAATATATCAGTAATAGATCTTGGAGCTGCTCCTGGAAGTTGGTCTCAATATATATCAAGTAATTTAAAATGTAATAAGCATTTAGCAATAGATTTAAAAGAAATAGAAGAAATAAAGAATGTAAAAATTTTAAAAGGAGATTTTACGGATACTGAGCAACAAAATAAAATTAATAATTATTTTGGTGGAAAAATTGACCTAATTATTTCAGATATGGCAGTCAATACTACGGGAAACAAAAATCTAGACTCTATGGTAACTGGAGAATTAGTTTTAGAAGCTTTGGATTTCGCTACAAAAATGATGAAGCCAAATGGCTATTTTGTCTCAAAATTATTTATGGGAACTTCATTTAATGAGATAATTGCATTTTCAAAAAAAAATTTTGTAAAATTTAATGTCT
This sequence comes from uncultured Pelagibacteraceae bacterium, assembly GCA_902527605.1. Lineage (GTDB taxonomy): Bacteria > Pseudomonadota > Alphaproteobacteria > Pelagibacterales > Pelagibacteraceae > Pelagibacter. The sequence continues at coordinate 26,511 of CABZPQ010000007.1, forward strand.
ATAAGCCTCTAGCAAGTAGAAAAGATTCTAAAGAAAGTTTCTTAATCTGCAAAAATTTAAGATAGATACTTTTATTTTTTTAAGAATCGTTTATATAAGGACATGGATCCTATCAAAGAAGCGCTCACTTTCGATGATGTAACTTTAGCACCAAATTATTCTGAAATTTTACCTTCAGAAGTAAAGACAGAAATTAAATTATCAAAACACTTAAATATTTCTATACCCCTTCTAACTTCAGCAATGGATACTGTAACAGAGTCTAACATGGCTATTTCAATCGGTAAAAAGGGTGGAATAGGTGTTATACATAGAAATTTATCAATAAATGATCAGATAAAAGAAATAAGAAAAGTAAAAGCAAAAAAAATATTAGTTGGTGCAGCTGTTGGTGCAAGTTTAAACGAACACATAAGAGCTCAAAAGATTTTAAAAGAAAATATTGATTTAATTGTTGTTGATACAGCTCATGGCCACACAAAAAAAGTAGCTGAAATAATAAAAAAAATTAAAAAAATTAAACCAACTAAAACAGCTTTATGTGCAGGTAATATTGCTACAGCAGAAGCAGCTAAATTTCTGATTAAGCAAGGAGTAGATATTATAAAAGTTGGAATTGGACCAGGATCTATATGCACTACAAGACTAGTTGCGGGGATAGGAGTTCCACAGTTAAGTGCAATTTTAGATGTAAAAAAAGGTATGGGCAAAAGTAAAACAACATTAATAGCTGATGGAGGTATCAAATTTTCTGGGGATATTGCAAAAGCACTTGCAGCAGGAGCAGATGCGGTAATGATTGGATCATTATTTGCAGGAACAGATCAGGCTCCAGGTAGAATTATTAAAAGAGGTGGAAAATTATTTAAAAGTTTTAGAGGCATGGGATCTATTGGAGCAATGAATAAAGGATCAGCAGATAGATATTTTCAATCAAAACAAAAAGATACTTCAAAATATGTAGCAGAAGGTGTTGAAGGTTTTGTTAAATACAAAGGCACAGTTGAAAAAATAATCTACCAACTAGTAGGGGGTTTAAAATCATCAATGGGATACTTAGGTGCAAAAAGAATTAAAGATCTCAGAAAAAAACCAAAATTTGTCAAAATTACTAAAGCAGGTTTTTATGAAAGTATGGTACATAACATAGACGAAATAAAAAGATGATAAAAAAAATTACCTTAGCAATAATTTTACTTTTTACTTTAATTTTTAATGTTAACGCGGAGAAAGTTAATTTTTTTGATGAAGCAAAAAGTCTTTATGAAAATGAAAAATATGAAGATTCAAAATTTTTATTTCAAAGAAATATTGTATACAATCCCAAAGACTCAAAGTCATATCTATATTTAGCAAAAATATTTAAAAATGAAGAAAACAAAACAGAACTGGAAAAAAATATAAATACAGTCTTACTACTCGAGCCAAACAACGAAGAGGCAATGTATCTATTAATAGATATTGAGTTAGAAAGATCTAATTTTTCTAAAGCAGAGGAACTTAGAGAAGATTTTAAGAAAATATGCTCGAACCTTTGTGATAAAATCGCATCTATTAACAAACGCCTAAAAGAGTTTGAAAAAAAAGATGCGTCTTGAAAATAATCTAGATAAAATTTTAATAATCGATTTTGGGTCTCAGTTTACACAATTAATTGCAAGAAAAGTAAGAGAATTAAATGTTTTTTGTGAAATTATAAGTCACAACAAACTTAAAAACTACAAAAATGAAAAAAATGTGAAAGGCATCATTTTATCTGGTGGTCCCTTAAATGTTTATCAAAATAAAAAAGTTAAATTCAGTAGAAGTATATTAAGTTTAAATATTCCAATTTTAGGTATTTGTTTTGGCCATCAGATAATCTCTAAAGAATTAGGAGGTAAAGTAAAACGAGCAAAATCAAGAGAATTTGGGTTAGCAAAAGTTACAAAATTAAAAAAAAGCGCTTTAACTGAAAATTTCTTTTCAAAAAAATCCACCAATGTATGGATGAGCCATGGAGATGAGGTAATTAAATTACCTAAAGGTTTTAAAGTTATAGCAAAATCCTCAAATTCGAAATTATGTATGATAGAAAATGTAAAAAAAAAAATATATGGCATACAGTTTCATCCAGAAGTTTCCCATACAGTTAAAGGTAAAGTAATTTTAAAAAACTTTGTAATTAAAATTTGTAAAATTAAAAAAAATTGGACATCAAAAAATCAAAAATCCAAACTTGTGCAACAAATTAAAGAACAAGTTGGAAATTCTAAAGTAATTTGTGCATTATCTGGTGGTGTAGATAGTAGTGTAGTAGCAAAATTAATTAGTAATGCGATTGGAAAAAACCTAACTTGTATATTCGTTAATACTGGCCTGCTCAGAAAAAACGAAGAAAAACAAGTAGTAAATACTTTTAGAAAAAAATTTAAATTGAATTTAATTTATGTAAATGCTGAACAATTATTTATAAGCAAATTAAAAAACGTAACAGATCCAGAAAAAAAAAGAAAAATTATTGGAAATCTATTTATCAAACTTTTTGAAAAATACGCAAAAAAAATAAAAAATGTAAAATTTTTAGCTCAAGGAACTTTATACCCTGATTTAATTGAAAGTAAATCTGTAACAGGAAGTCAAACGTCAAAAATTAAGTCTCATCATAATGTAGGCGGTCTGCCGAAAAGGATGAAATTAAAATTGGTTGAGCCATTAAAGTATTTATTTAAAGATGAAGTTAGAATGTTAGGTCTAGAATTAAATTTAAGTAAAGAAATTATTTCTAGACATCCTTTTCCTGGTCCTGGTCTAGCAATTAGAATGCCAGGCATAATTACAAAAGAAAAAATAAAAATTTTAAAAGAAGCAGATAATTATTTTGTAAATGCATTAAGAGAACACAATCTATATCATAAGATATGGCAGGCTTATGCTGCATTACTACCTGTTAAAACTGTTGGTGTCATGGGAGACAATAGAACCTATGAATATTTATGTTTGCTTAGAGCAATAACATCTGAAGATGGGATGACAGCGGATTATTTTCAATTTAATAAATCATTTATGCAAATGGTATCAAATAAAATAGTTAATAATATTCGAGGTATAAATAGAGTTGTTTATGATGTGACTTCTAAACCACCAAGTACTATTGAACTAGAATAGAAATAAATTATAATTTTACTATGAAATATTTACACACAATGATCAGAATTTCTAATATTCAGGAGTCGTTAAAATTTTTTTGTGATGGACTGGGTTTAAAAGAGACAAAAAGAATGGAAAATGAAAAAGGCAGATATACATTAATTTTTTTAGCTGCACCAAACGACAATAATGCAGAAATTGAACTAACTTATAATTGGGACGGTGACAATTTAGGAGAGGGATCTAGAAATTTTGGTCACTTAGCTTATAGAGTTAAAAATATATACGAAATATGTCAAAGACTAATGGATATGGGTTATACAATTAATAGACCACCTAGAGATGGTCATATGGCATTTGTGAAATCACCAGATAAAATATCAATAGAAATACTTCAGGAAGGAAATCTTCCTCCTAAAGAGCCCTGGTCATCAATGGAAAATACTGGAACTTGGTAATATTAGAAATACTTTATATATTTTTCATTAATATTTAAAATTTCTAAATCGACTAGCCCACCTATTACTAATTGAATAGCAACCAATAATATAAAGCCTAAACCTATATAAGCTATCCATAAATGTTTTTGTATATAATTTGCTAAATAAGTAGCTAAGGCTCCAGTAAGAACTACTGATAATACCAAGCCAAAAATCATAAAACCAAAATTACCTTTGGCTGCTCCCACAACTCCAATAACGTTATCAAAACTAATTGTAATATCTGCAAATAAAACCTTGTAAATACTTTTGATAAATGAAGGCTCCATAGATTTCTTTTTAGGAGACTTTATTTTTTGAATTTCAAATAAATCCTTTCTTAAGTCGTTAACAATCCAAATTAAAAGTAGTCCACCAAGAATTTTAATGAAGTAAAACTTAAACAAATATGTTGCAAATATTGCAAATATAACTTTGAAAACTAACGCACCAACTACGCCCCAAAATATTATCTTTTTTCTATTTTTTGGAACAAAATTAGCAGCAATCAATCCTATTATTATTGCATTATCCGCAGCTAGAATTATGTCTATAAATATAATTTGCAGTAAAATGAGTGATTGTTCTATCAAGATGCTATTATAATAGTAATTATTTATTATATTTCAATAAAACATCAAAATTTTTATTGATTTAAGTTTTAATACATAATGAGATATGTTTTTTAGAAATATGGAGGATTTATGAAACTTTTCAAAATTTTGTTCTCTGTTTTATTTTCTGTTCTTTTAACTGCTAATGCTTTTGCTGCAGAAAAATGGGATATGGCACTAGCTTATGGTGCAAGCAACTTCCATTCTGCTAATGCAGCTGAATTTGCTAAAAATGTTTCAGAAAAAAGTGGGGGAAAATTAACAATAGTAACTCACCCAGGTGGATCTCTTTTTAAAGGTGGAGAGATATTTAGGGCTGTTAGAACTGGACAAGCTCAAATTGGTGAAAGATTTATGTCGGCTCTAGGTAAAGAAGATCCGTTATTAGAGATTGACTCGCAACCATTTCTTGCGACATCTTATGATGATGCTATGAAACTGTATAAAGCATCAAAGCCTGCAATAATCAAAGGTTTAGATCAAAAAGGTCTTGTATTTTTATACGCTGTACCATGGCCTGCGCAAGGTCTTTATAGTAAAAAAGAGATTAACAGTGTTGCTGATTTAAAAGGTTTAAAATTTAGAGCGTATAATTCTGCAACTATTAGAATGGCTGAATTGACAGGTATGGCACCTACAAAAATAGAAGCAGCTGAAATAAGCCAAGCATTCTCAACTGGTGCGGTTGAAAGTATGATTACTTCACCAACTACTGGTAAGAACAGTAAAATTTGGGAAAATGGAGTAAAGTATTTTTATGATATTGCAGCTTGGTTTCCAAAAAATATGATTGTAGCTCACAGAGGTTCTTGGAATAAATTAGATAAAGCTACACAAAAAATGATTATGGAAGAGGCGGCAGTTGCTGAAAAAAAAGGTTGGGCACTTTCAAAAAAAGGAAATGTTGCTGATAAAAAAGCTTTAGCTGATGCTGGAATGAAAGTAGGCAAAGTAAATGCAGCCCTTGAAAGTCATTTCAAAAAAGTTGGTGCTACAATGGCAGAAGAATGGAAGAAAAAAGCTGGCGATAGAGGTGCTAGTGTTCTTGCTGCTTATAATTAAATCATTATAATTAAAAAGGCCGTATTAAACGGCCTTTTTATATGTTTGCTAAAGTCAATAAATTTTTAAATAATCTTTATAGTTACTCAGGCTATATCGCTGCATTCTTTCTTATTTTGGTTGCAGTTTTTATTTTAATTGGAATTTCATCAAGAATATTTGGTTTTTATATAAGAGGCCTAGCTGAATATTCTGGATATTGTATGGCTGCTTCATCTTTTTTTGCTTTATCTTATACTTTTGTAGAAGGTGGTCACATTAGAATTACTTTATTTTTAGAAAAAGCTACTGGGATTAAAAAGAGATTTTTGGAATTATGGAGTTTGATAGTTGCAACTATTTTTTCTGGTTATCTAGCTTTTTATTTTTTAAAAATGCTAAAAATATCTTATGAATTTCAAGAGAGAAGTGAAGGAGCTGACGAAATTTTAATTTGGATACCACAAACTAGTGTTGCTTTAGGATCACTAATATTTTTCATATGTGTATCTCATCAATTAGTTTTGAAAATACAAACAAAAAAAAATGACTGAAATTTTACTTACTATATTTTTCATAAGTGTTCTCTTGATATTTTTAGGCTCAGGAATTTGGGTTGCTATAAGCATGGTTGGAGTTTCATCAATAGGAATGATGCTGTTCACCACAAGGCCAGTTGGTGATGCGATGGCAACAACAATTTGGGGAGCTTCATCTTCATGGACTTTAACTGCACTTCCTTTATTTGTTTGGATGGGTGAAATTTTATTTCGGACAAAGTTATCTGAAAATTTATTTGAAGGATTATCCCCATGGATGCAGAAACTACCCGGTGGCTTAGTGCATGTTAATGTAGTTGGATGTGCTTTATTTGCAGCTATTTCAGGATCTTCTGCAGCAACTGTAGCCACAGTAGGAAAAATGTCTATTCCAGAACTAAGAAAAAGAAAATATCCAGAAAGTATTCTGCTTGGAAGTTTAGCTGGATCAGGAACGCTGGGTCTTCTAATTCCACCTTCAATTATTTTAATTATTTATGGTGTGACTGTCCAAGAGTCGATAGCAAAACTATTTATTGCTGGAATTGTACCAGGAATAATGATTGCGTTGATCTTTATGACATATGTAATGATTTGGTCGTTAATAAATAAAAAATCCATGCCTACTTTTAAACAAGACTTCTCACTTATGGAAAAGGTAAGGAAATCAGGAAAACTGATACCTGTAATATTATTAATAGTTTCAGTTATTGGCTCAATTTATACTGGTATAGCAACCGCAACCGAAGCAGCTTCTTTGGGTGTAGTAGGTGCATTAATTTTATCATACTTTCAAAAGAGTTTGTCTTTAAGAACATTTAAAGAGTCTCTCTTGGGTGCTACTAAAACTTCTTGCATGATAGCTTTTATATTAGCTGGAGCCACTTTTTTATCTTTGGCAATGGGTTTTACAGGATTGCCAAGAAATCTTGCTCTATGGATTGAAGGAATGGAACTTTCTCCATATGTTTTAATTTTTGTTTTAATGATCTTTTATATAATTCTTGGAATGTTTCTTGATGGTATCTCTGCTGTAGTTTTAACAATGGCTATAATTGAACCAATGATTAGACAAGCAGGTTTTGATATGATTTGGTTTGGTGTTTTTCTAGTTATTGTTGTCGAAATGGCTCAGATCACGCCGCCGGTTGGTTTTAATCTTTTTGTTCTTCAGGGTATGGCTAATAAAGATATGGGTTATATAGCAAGAAGCGCGTTTCCGCTCTTCTTGCTAATGATTTTTGCTGTTATCTTAGTTGTGATATTTCCAGAAATTGCTCTTTGGATGCCTGAGCAAATGATAAAAAATATAAACTAGTATTTTGATTTTTTAGATCCGTCTATAACACCCTTTAGCTGATTGTATTCTTCACAATTACATCCCTCTAAAACACTCAATCTTTCTTTTGCTAAATTCATCCTATTGGTTGCAACATATAATTCACCAAGATATTCGTTAATTCCTATGTGATTTGGCTCAATAGCTAAACCTTGAAGATAATATTTCTCACCATTTTCAAAATCACCAGTTTTTCTAGTTGCAAATCCAAGATAATTTAATGTGTCTGCTTTATTTGGCTTCATCTTATTTGACTTTACTAAAAATTTAATTGCTCTTTCGTATCTTTTAATTGCTTTCTCTGTTTTACCTTTTTTTTCTAATTTTTTTGCAGCTTTAATCAATTTCACTGCCTTATCATAATGGCTTTCTGTTGATCCAGAATCACTACTAGATCCAGCAGCAAAAGATGTTCCTGCTAAAAAAATTAAAAAGAACATTGAAAAAAATATTTTCTTTATCATTATTTAAATTTCCTTAAGTTAGTTAGTGTTTTTAGTTCTAAGCCATTATCTATTAAATTATTTTTTATAGATATAGCTGTAGCTAGAGAACTTTCGTTATCGCCATGTATGCACACAGAGTCTATTTCACAAGGTATTTGCTTTCCGCTGTGACAATTAATGGCTTGGTTCTGAACCATGCTTAAAACGTGATTTTTTGCTTTATCTGGATCTGTAATAAGTGCATGAGGCTCTTTTCTAGATACTAAGTTTCCATTATCTTCATAATTTCTGTCTGCAAATATCTCACATGCTACTCTCATATCAAATTTCTTTGCTGCTTCTTCCATCTTTGAACCTGTAGGCACTAAATAAATTAAATCTTTATTAAAATTGCAGATTGATTTTGCAATGATTGTTGCAAGCTCAATATCTTCGCAAGCCATATTATTTAATGCACCATGTGGTTTAATATGTGTAACGATCTCACCATGTTTTTCAGCTATATTTTGTAAAATTTCATACTGATCAATTAATAATTTATTTATTTCATCTGACGATAAATTTATTCTTTTACGTCCAAAGTTTTCTGGATCATTAAATGAGGGATGTGCACCTATACTAACACTGTTTTTCTTACAAATTTTAACAACTTGGTTCATGCTATCTTCATCACCAGCATGATAACCACAAGCAACGTTAGCTGAATTGACAATTTCTAGTAATTTTGGATCATTTTCATCTGAATGATGCTTTGATTTTTCACCTAAATCACAATTGATATTAATTTCCATACTAATAAATCATAAGTATAACATGGTATGATAAAAAATATATTAAATCTTGGTGACGCAGCTTTGTATTGTGACTTTGGAAGTGATGTAAATCAAGAAATTAATTCAAATGTTATCAAATATTTTTACCATATAAAAAAATTAAATTTAAAAGGTATTACAAACTTAACTCCATCTTATAATAAATTAATAATTTCATATGATTTAAATATACATTCTTTTTTATCTTTAAAAAAAAAAATTGAAAATATAGAGATTAAAGAAAACAATAAATTAGAAAAAAACTTAATCGAAATTCCTGTGTGTTGTGATAATATTTTTGCATTAGATATTAAAAGAGTTGAAAATAAACTAAAATTAAAATCAGAAATAATCCTAGAAAAATTTTTTAGCAAAAATTACTTTTGTTATATGACAGGATTTGTGGCAGGCATGCCTTTTCTCGGTGATCTTGAAAAGGATATGAGATTAAAAAGATTAGAAACACCAAGAGTTAAAGTTCCAAAAGGTTCAGTTGGAATAACAGAACAATTTTGTAATATATATACTTTTGAAACACCTGGAGGATGGAATATTTTGGGAAATACACCACAAAATATTTTCGACACATCTAATCAATCAAACCCTAATCTTGTTAATCCAGGTGATACAATAAAATTTTATAGAATAACTTTAGATCAATATAATGAAATCAAAAGATAGAAACTACTTTAAAATTTTAAGAGCTGGTATCAACACCACATATCAAGACTTAGGAAGAAATAATTTATACCATATTGGTATTCCTTTTAGTGGAGCGATGGATAAAAGAAATTTTCAATTATTAAACTCACTTCTACAAAATGATTACAATTCACCTGTAATAGAATTTGCTTATCAAGGCCCGCATTTGAAGTATTTTGGAAAAGATATTTTTTTTTGTATTACTGGAAATGTATCATTTAAAATTATAACAAAAGAAGATGTTATTGATGGTAATTCCTACCAATGTTATTTGTTAAAAAATGGTGATGAAGTCGATATACATTCAACCAACAAGTCTGTTTATGGATATTTTTCGATTAATGGAACTTTTGGTGTTGATTATTATTGGGGAAGCTGTTCAATAAATACACAAGCTCAAATTGGACCAAATAACGGGAATAAATTTTCTAAAGATTTAGAAATTGAAATAATTGACATTAATAATTCTTTTAACAAAAGAAAACTTGATTACTTAGGTAGCACTATTGAAAATATAAGGGTCATTAAAGGCACAAACTATGATTATTTTTCTGCGTCTTCACAAAATAAATTCTTTAAAGAAAGTTTTAAAATTACAAAACTTTCAGACAGGATGGGTATGAGATTAGAAGGTCAAAAAATTAAAAATATCGTTGATCCTAATATAAAATCAGAAGGTTTGGTAAAAGGTGTAATTCAAATCACATCTGCTGGAGATCCAATAATTATGTTATCAGATCATGGGACTATTGGTGGATATCCGAAGATTGCAACTGTCATATCTGCTGACTATGATCGACTGGTACAATTAACGCCAGGATCTAACATTAAATTTAAAGATGTAAGCTTAGAGGATGCTGAAACATTATATAAACTTTATCAGATGGAGACTAATAATCTTGTTTCTCAAATTAAATGAATTTAATTACAAAATTACCAGGGCCGCTTTTGATTTTTTTTGGTGCTTTCAGTTTAAGTTTTGGAGGGTTGATAGTCAAATCTTTCGAAGGTTCTACTCTATGGCAGATTCTATTTTGGAGATCAGTTTTTTTTATAATTGTAGTTCTGATCTTTCTAATTATTAGTTATAAGCAAAATTTTATTTCAGCATTTTATAAATCTGGAATCCCTGGTCTTATTGGAGGCATTATACTTGCCTGTGGTTTTAGTGGTTATGTTTTTGCAATGTATAATACTACTGTAGCAAATACTAATTTTATAATTCAAACCCAAACATTATTTTTAGCAATCTTTGGATATATCTTTTTAAAAGAAAAAATAAACTTAATAACATTAACTTCCATAGTTTTAGCAATTTCAGGAATAATTTTGATGGTTGGAAGCTCATTAACAATTGGACAAATGAGTGGAAATATTGCTGCTTTTATTATGCCAATATCATTCGCAACATTAATTTTAATAGTTAGAAAATTTCCAAGTGTAGATATGGTTCCATTACAATTTATTGCAGGTATTATTGCTTTGATCATTGGATATTTTATGTCTAAAACGATCTTTATATCTTTAAATGACATTTTTTTGGGATTTTTAGCTGGTTTTTTCCAACTTGGTTTTGGTTTTATTTTTATTACAATCGGTGCAAGATCTACACCTTCAGCCTTAGTTGGAATCATAATGTTATCAGAGGCAGTTTTAGGACCTTTTTGGGCCTGGATGTTTATAAATGAAAATCCTCCAACCAGCGTTTTAATTGGTGGTTTAATAGTGATATTTGCAGTTTTAATACAATTTCTTTCACTTATGAAAAAAAAAAGTGCAACAAATTAGAGCTATAAATTTATATTAGTTATGTTATAAGAATTTATACGGGAGAGACTACTTTTGTAGCGCCGAAGGAGCAACCACCCCGGAAACTCTCAGGCAAATGGACCGTACATATTAACTCTGGAAAGAGAATAATTCTCGCCGAAGGAGCAAATCTCTCAGGCAAAAAGACAGAGGGGGCATATAGAGTTAATATGAATATAAAAAAAACATCGTTAAATAATCTCCACATCAAGTACGGCGCAAAGCTTGTAGAGTTTGCTGGATATCAAATGCCCATCCAATATAAAGATGGAATTATACAAGAGCATAAATACACACGTTCACACTCTGGTATTTTTGATGTTTCTCATATGGGTCAATTATTTATATCGGGTGGTGATGATCTTACAAATGATCTTGAAAAGATTTTTCCTGCGGATTTGAAAAAATTGAAAACTAATCAAAGTAAGTATTCATTTTTAATGAATAACAAAGGAGGAATTCAGGACGATCTGATAATTACCAAAACATCTGATGGATTTTTAATTATCTTGAATGCTGCATGCAAGTATAATGATTATGAAGTAATAAAATCTAAACTTGATAATCAATATAAATTAAATCTTGACGAGTCATTGTCATTAATTGCATTGCAGGGCCCCGAAGCAAAAAATGTTTTAAATAAAGTTATACCTGGTTGTGACAGTCTAAAATTTATGAACGGAAACAACCATGTCTATAAAAATGAAAAAGTATACATAACTAGATCAGGATATACTGGTGAGGATGGATTTGAAATTTCTATAAAAAATAGTGATGCTGAAACTTTTGTAGAAAGTTTGATAGAAAATGGATCTAAATTGATTGGTTTAGGAGCAAGAGATACATTAAGAATGGAAGCTGGGCTCTGCTTGTATGGAAATGATCTAGACAACGATACAAGTCCTATCGAAGCTAATCTAAAATGGGCAATACCTAAGAGCAGAATTGAGACTGAATTTGTTGGATCAGAAGTTTTAAAAAACCAATTTCAAAGCGGAGTAAAAAAATTGAGAGTTGGCATAAAACCAGACAGCAAAGTAATTGCTAGAGGAAATACTAAAATTTACAATGATAAAAATCAAGAAATTGGGAAAGTAACAAGTGGCACATTTGGACCAAGCGTTGAACATCCAATAGCAATGGGATATGTCGATAATAGTTATTCAACTGTAAATACAAAAATATTTCTTGAAGTTAGAGGAAAAAAAATTCCCGCAAATATTTGTAACTTACCGTTTTATAAAAAAAATTACGTAAAAGGGGAAATTAATGTCTGAAGTTAAATATTCAAAAGAACATGAGTGGATTAAACTAGACGGAGAAGAAGCTACAATTGGAATAACCAAGCATGCAACAGAAATGCTTGGGGATATAGTATTTGCTGAACTCCCAGAGAAAGGTTCAAATGTCGATAAAGATGGAACTGCTGGAGTGGTTGAGTCAACGAAAGCTGCTAGTGATGTTTACACTCCTGTTAGTGGAGAAGTTATAGATACAAATCAAATGATAGTTGATGATCCATCAAAAATAAATGAAGACCCAGAAGAGTCTGCATGGTTTTTTAAACTTAAAATAAAAGACAAATCTGAAATGGATAGTCTTATGAGTAAAGAAGAATATGAAAAATTTGCAAAGGAGACACCAGCATAATGTTACCAAATTCAGAAAAAGATTTTATAAAAAGACACATTGGACCTTCTAAAGAAGACCAATCAAAAATGTTAAAAGAATTAAATTATCAATCAATAGATGATTTAATGAATAACACCGTTCCAGAAAAAATAATGTTTAAAGGTGAGCTTAATATCGGAGAGTCTAATTCGGAATATGAGGCGTTAAGAAAATTAAGAGCAATTTCAAAAAAAAATCATGTTTACTCAAATTTTATTGGAATGGGTTATTATGGAACTTATACGCCATATGTAATTTTAAGAAATATTTTAGAAAATCCAGGTTGGTATACATCATATACACCTTATCAGCCTGAAGTAGCTCAAGGAAGACTTGAGATGTTATTAAACTTTCAACAAATGATTGTTGATTTTACTGGAATGGATATCGCTAATGCTTCTTTATTGGATGAAGGTACAGCAGCAGCAGAAGCCATGGGTCTTAGTCATAGATTAAATAAAAAAGATAGTAATTTAGTTTTTGTGTCTGAGGATTGCCATCCTCAAACAATAAATGTAATTCAAACTAGAGCCGAACCAATGGGTTTAAAAGTTTTAGTTGGGAAAGAAGATGAAGTTTTAGATCAATTAAAAGAGGATTTAGTTTGTGGAATTTTACAATATCCTGGAACTTTAGGAGATATTAAAGATCCTAGTGAAGCAATTAGCAAAATTCATAAAAAAAACGGTAAGGCTGTATTAGCTTGTGATTTATTAGCATTAGCAAAATTAAAAACACCAAGAGAACTTGGTGCTGATATAGCTGTTGGGAGTTCTCAGCGATTTGGAATACCAATGGGGTATGGAGGTCCACATGCAGCATTTTTTGCAACTAAAGACGAGTATAAGAGATCGATGCCTGGTAGAATTGTTGGTGTGTCAGTTGATAGACATGGTAACAAGGCATACAGATTATCTTTACAAACTAGAGAGCAACACATCAGAAGAGATAAGGCGACAAGCAATATTTGTACTGCACAAGCTTTATTAGCAATAGTTTCAGCAGCATATGCTATTTATCATGGTCCAGATGGAATTAAAAATATTTCTGAAAGAGTTTCTCAATTAGCAAAAAGTTTTGCTGATAAAATAAAACAGTCAGGTTATGAAATTTATTCTGATTATTTTTTTGATACTGTTACAATTATTACCAAAGAAAAGACTGATCAAATTTATAAAAATGCTCTAAATCAGAAAGTTAATATACGAAAAGTAAATTCTGAAATGCTTGCGGTCTCTTTTGATGAAAGAAAAAACGTTTATAGAGTAAATCAATTATTAAAAATTTTTAATGCTGCAGAATCAATAAAAAAAGAGGATCCTTCAGTTAAATTACCTAATTTACCAAAAAATTTATTAAGAACTTCAAAATATTTAGAGCATCCAATTTTTAACTTATATCATTCAGAAACTGAAATGCTTAGATATCTTAAAAAGCTAGAGGATAAGGATATAGCATTGAATAGAACTATGATAGCACTTGGTTCATGCACAATGAAGTTAAATGCTGCTGCTGAAATGATCCCGATTTCTTGGAAAGAATTTGCAGAACCTCATCCTTTTGTTCCAGTTGAACAAATGGAAGGTTTTAGAGATTTGTTTACTGATTTAAAAAATTGGTTGAGATCTATAACAGGTTTTTCCGGTGTTTCTCTACAACCTAATGCAGGCGCCCAAGGAGAATATGCAGGTCTAATGGTTATAAGAAAGTACCACTTAGATAGAGATGAAGCTCATCGTAATATATGTTTAATCCCAAGTTCGGCACATGGTACAAATCCAGCAAGCGCACAAATGGTTGGAATGAAAGTGGTTGTTGTTAATTGTGATAAAGAGGGAAATGTAGATTTCGATGATTTAAAGAAAAAAGTAGAGCAACATTCAGAAAATCTTGCAGCTTTAATGGTAACTTACCCATCTACCCATGGAGTATTTGAGGAAAAAATAACTGATATTTGTGAGTTAGTTCATAAACATGGTGGACAGGTCTATATGGATGGAGCAAATTTAAATGCCCTTGTTGGAGTTGCAAAGCCTGGAAATTTTGGTCCAGATGTTTGTCATATTAATCTGCATAAAACATTTTGTATTCCTCACGGTGGTGGTGGACCTGGAATGGGACCTATAGCTTGTAAAAAACATTTACAAGTTTATCTGCCTAATCATCCAGTGATAAAAGATTGCGGACCAACAAGTGGAATTGGAGCAGTATCAGCAGCTCCTTGGGGCAGCTCAAGTATTCTATCAATCTCTTGGATGTATATTAAAATGATGGGGTCAGCAGGATTAAAGCTTGCTACTCAAGTTGCAATTTTAAACGCAAATTATATTGCCCACAGACTAAAAGATCACTTTCCGATTTTGTACAAAGGTGCAAATGGCAATGTTGCACATGAGTGCATAATTGATATTAGAAATATTAAATCTGAAACAGGGGTAACAGAAGAAGATATTGCTAAAAGAATGATAGATTTTGGATTTCACGCACCAACTATGTCATGGC
This sequence comes from uncultured Pelagibacteraceae bacterium, assembly GCA_902527605.1. Classification (GTDB taxonomy): domain Bacteria; phylum Pseudomonadota; class Alphaproteobacteria; order Pelagibacterales; family Pelagibacteraceae; genus Pelagibacter. The sequence goes on from CABZPQ010000007.1 coordinate 41,594, forward strand.
CTGTTGCTGGCACTATGATGATAGAGCCAACTGAAAGTGAAGGCTTGTCAGAAATAGACAGATTTTGTGACACTTTAATTAAGATTAAACAAGAAATTGAAAAAATTAAATCAGGTGAATTTGATAAAATTGATAATCCAATTAAAAATGCTCCTCACACTGATACAGAATTATCATCAGATGTATGGGAACATAAATATTCAAGACAAGAAGCAGCATATCCTGCAAGTTTTCTAAAACAAAATAAATTTTGGCCTCCAGTTGCTCGAGTAGACAATGTTTATGGAGATAAAAATATATTCTGCACATGTCCAAGTATGGATGAGTTTAAAGAAGACGCAGCATAGCCTTAATGCGAATTGCAGTAATCGGATCAGGAATCTCTGGTTTATCAGCAGCACAAAAGCTTTCCAAAAAACATCATGTTGATTTATTCGAAAGCGAAGATCATTTTGGTGGTCATTCATATACTTTAGATACTTTAATTAATGGTAAAAAAGTTCCTGTAGATATTGGCTTTATTGTTTTTAATCATGAAACTTATCCAAATCTCATAAATTTTTTTAACGAATTAAAAATTGAAATTGAAAAAAGCGATATGTCATTTTCTGTTTCTGTAAAAGATACAAATTATGAATATTGTGGTAGAGGTTTAAACGGAATTTTTGCAAATAAAGCTAATCTTTTTAATTTAAAATTTTTAAAAATGTTTTTTGATATTATAAATTTCTACAAAAAGTGTGATCAAATTAAAAGTTTAAATGAAGAGATTACTCTTGGTGAATTTCTTGAAAAAAATAAATGGTCAAAAAATTTTATTAATTTTCATCTAATCCCAATGGTTTCTGCTATCTGGTCAATGCCCCCAGTAGAAGCAAATCAAATGCCAATTAAATTTTTTTTAAAATTTTTTCAAAATCATGGACTTTTTAAATTAAAAAATAGACCACAATGGTACACAGTCACCAACAGAAGTAGAACTTATGTAGAGAAAGTATTAACTCAAATAAGTGGAGAATATTTTAAAAATTATAAGATTAGTTCGATAAAAAGAAATAAAATTGGTGTTCAAGTATATTACGGTGCTAGTAACGAATTTTTTGACTATGATAAAGTTGTCATCGCTACTCATGCAGACGATGCATTGAAAATTTTGAGTGAGCCGACTGAGGATGAAAAAAAAATACTTTCAAATTTTAAATATAAATCCAATCTAGCAGTAATACATACTGACGATGTATGTATGCCAAACAATAAAAAAGTTTGGTCTTCATGGAATTCCTCAATTGATAAATCAGATATTAGTAAGACATCATTAACTTATTGGCTGAACTTATTACAAAATCTGAAGACAGAAAAAAATATTTTCTTAACCTTAAATCCTTTTTTTGAAATAGATCAAAAAAAAATCCTACAAAAAGTTACTTTTACCCACCCTTATTTTGATCAAGATGCTTTGAATAATCAAAAATTATTAAAAGAAATACAAAATAAAAGAAATGTATTGTTTTGTGGAAGTTATTTTGGTTACGGTTTTCATGAAGATGGAATAAAATCATCCATTAATATGATTGAAAACCTAAATGATTAAAAATTCCAATATTTACGAAGGTAAAGTAATTCATAAAAGATTTAAGCCAAAATATCACTTTTTTAAATACAACGTTTTCTCACTCTTTTTAGATCTTGATGAAATTAATTTGATACAAAAAAAAATTAAAATTTTTTCTAAAAATAGTTTTAATATTTTAAGTTTTTATGACAAAGATCACGGACCTAGAGATGGTAGTGATTTAAAAGCCTGGGTAATAGAAAATTTAAAATCAAACAACATTCAATTTAAAAACATAAAGGTAAAATTGCTTTGTTATCCAAGAATATTTGGTTACGTATTTAATCCATTAAGTATTTTTTTCGTTTATGATAATCATTCAAAAATTATAGCTATATTGTATGAAGTTAAAAATACATTTGGTGAGCAACATACTTATATATTTAAAGTCAACGACGAAAAAATAATTACAAATAGCTGTGAGAAGAAGTTTTTCGTTTCACCATTTATTGAAATGAAAAGTAAATACAATTTTAGAATCCTCAAACCTGAAAAAATGTTATCCGTAATAATTGATCAAAGTGATAAGGAGGGAAAATTGTTATATGCTTCACAAGATGGGTTTGCAAAAGAAATTAACAATAAAAATATGCTTATATCTTATATTTCTCACCCTTTAATGACCTTTAAAGTTATTGCCGCAATTCATTTTGAAGCATTAAAATTATGGTTAAAGGGAGTTAAGTTAGTTAAAAAAAACATAAAAATAAAAAATAATATTACGTTTGAAAAAAAATGAATTTTAATCTTTTGTCAGATAAAATCGTATTTAATTCTCTAAAACTAATAAAGCATGGATTTCTTGAAATTCAAAATCATGACAGCAAAATATATAAGTTTGGTAATGAGAGTGAACAATTAAGAGCAAAGATTAAAATTAACAAACCTGGTTTAACACTTCAAATAATAAAATCTGGAAGTGTAGGACTTGCAGAAGCATACATGCGAAATGAATTTGAAACAGATAATCTAACTAATCTAATAGAAATAACAGCTAAAAATATAAAAATTGTCTATAAATTTTCAGGTATTTTTGATTTATCAATGATTAATAAATTAAAGAGTATTTTCATAAAAAATAATAAGAGTAGAAGTAAGAAAAATATTTCAAAACATTATGATTTAGGAAATGATTTCTTTTCATTATGGTTGGATCCTTCACTTACTTATTCAAGTGCAATTTTTGAAAAACAAAAAGACGATTTATTTTCTGCTCAACTAAATAAATATAAAAAGCTTACAGAATTAATAAAGCCAAACGTAGGAAATAAAATTTTAGAAATTGGCTGTGGTTGGGGTGGCTTCGCTGAATATGTGGGTAAAAATTACGATGTAAAATTAGATTGTATAACAATTTCTAAAGAGCAATTTGAATTTTCAAAAAAAAGAATATTTGAAAAAGGATTGAATGAAAAAGTGAATATATTTTTGAAAGATTATAGAGATGTAAAAGACAAATATGACTCTATCGCATCTATAGAAATGATAGAAGCGGTTGGGCAAAATTATTTAGTCAATTATTTTAAAAGTATTAAAAAAAATCTATCTGAGAATGGAAGGGCCGCGATACAAGCGATAACAATCGATGATAGTTTATTTGACAGATATAAAACCAAAGAAGACTTTATACAAAAATACATATTTCCTGGAGGTTTTTTGCCATCAAAAAGAAAATTATATGATTTATCTAGTAGCAACGGTTTAGAAATTAAAAAATATGAGTCATATGGCTCTCACTATTCCAATACTTTAAAAATATGGAGAGATGAATTCCTAAAAAAATGGGAAGAGATTTCAAAACATGGATTTGATAATAAATTTAAACGTATGTGGCATTTTTATTTGTCATATTGTGAAGCTGGGTTTAAATCAAAGAATATAGATTTAATTCAATTTTCTATGCAAAATAAAATTTAATATGATTAACAAAAAATTTTTTAAAGTATTTTTATTGATAATTTTCACAGGATTAATTACAAGCTGTATAAATAATCAATCTATGAAACCAGAAGATTTTAAAGATCAAAAACCAAGACTAATAATTGAAGAATATTTAAGCGGAAACGTCAAAGCTTGGGGTATACTACAAAACAGATCAGGTAAAGTTACAAGACAATTTTCAGCAGACCTAGACGGTAAGTGGGATGGCAAACAACTTATATTAGACGAAAAATTTATTTGGAATGATGGTGAAATACAAAATAGGCAATGGGTAATAGATAAAATTGATGAACATAATTACGAGGGAACTGCAGGCGATGTAGTTGGTAAGGCTAGGGGGTATTCATATGGCCCAGCATTTAAATTTGAGTATGTTTTGTTAGTTCCTGTGAAAGGAAAAAATATCAAAATTACTTTTGATGATTGGATATTTATGCAAGACGAAAGAGTAGCTATCAACAGAGCTAAGATGACAAAATTTGGAATTAAAGTTGCAGAGTTGACTGTGATGTTTGTTAAAGATTAATTTTATTTTTTTTGTAATTTAGTTAATTTCCGTATTAAATAAAAATATAATCGATCAGGTATTATTTTTAAAAATTTAAGGATCAAAGTTAATTCTTTTGGGTAGTGTATTTCAAAATTAGAACCATTAATAAGGCCATCATAAATTTTGTCTGCCGAGTATTCTGGAGTTTTTAGAAAAGGCATCTTAAAATCATTCTTATCAGTCATTGGTGTTTTGATAAAACCTGGAGAAACTAAACAAACCCTCACGCCATATCTTCCAAAATCAAAATGTAAACTTTCAGCAAGATTACTTAAAGCAGCTTTGGATGGTCCATAGCCACTTGAGTTAGGTAAGCCTTTGTATCCTGCAATCGAAGATACTATGGTAATAATACCTTTTCCTCTTTCTCGAAAATGAGTTTCAACTGCTTTTATACAATTTAATGTTCCAAAAAAATTTACTTTAAATACATTTTCAATTTGCTCTACATCAATTTCTTTTTCTTTTTTTGGATCCCAAGTTCCCGTAGAAAAAAAACAAATTTCGATGTCACCAAGTTCCTTTTTTATATTTTCAAAAACAGACTTACACTTTTCCTTATCATTTACATCAAGTGGAAAAGATTTAATATTTTGATGCTTATCTTCGATTTCTTTTAATAAATTTTCTCTTCTTGCAGAAATAGCAACTGTCCATCCATTATTAGCAAATTTTAACGCAAGTGCTTTGCCAATTCCTGTACTTCCGCCGGTGATCCAAATTACTTTTTTATTCATATTTAACTGCTGTATAGTACTTAAATGCTAAAAAATAAAATTTTATCTTTTATTCTCTTTGCAATTACTACGTTTTCAGCTTCATTTATTGGAGGTTTGGTTACTATAAATTTTAAAGAACCTTGGTATTCAAATTTATCTAAACCTCAATACAATCCACCTGATTGGATATTTGGGCCAGTATGGACATTACTTTATTTATTTATGACAATAGCCATATGGAATGCGTGGCATAAAAACACAAAAAATTTAAATATTGTATTTTTATATTTCATTCATCTTTTTTTTAATACAACTTGGAGTGTTGTTTTCTTTGGTTTCCATAATATTTCTTTAGCAATTTTAAATCTTGTTGTGTTAATTATATTTATTGTTTTATTGGTATTTAAATATAAGAATATAAGTCAATTAAGCATGTACTTGATGATTCCATATTTGTTATGGTGTTGTTTTGCATTGCTTTTAAATATAAACATTTTTTTGATAAACTAATATGGATGATGTTGTAATAGTAGGTGGTGGTATAATTGGAGCTGCAACTGCATACTTTATGTCCAAAGAAGGCAGAAAAGTAAAAGTCATTGAAAGGGATCCAACTTATAAAACTGCATCATTCCCATTATCACTTGGTGGATTTAGACGACAGTTTTTTCAAAAAGAAAATATTCTTTTAGGAAAATTTGCAAGGGAATTTATATTTCAAATACCAGAATTATTGAAAACTGAAAAAAATCCAAATCCAACAGCTAGCATGGTGCCCAATGGATATCTTCTAATGTTTGGACCAGATCATGCAGAAGAGCAATACAGAGCTTTAGAAAATCATAAAGAATGTGAAGCGGGTACAAAAAATATTAAAGGTTCTGAATTGAAAAACTATTTTCCTTACATTAATGAGGAAGGAATTGAAACTGCAACATTTACTGATAACAAAAGTGAGGGATGGATTGATCCATTTTTATTTCATAGCGCTTTAAAGCATAAAGCAATTGATCTTGGGGCAGAATTTATTAAGGGAGAGGTTAAGAGCCTATCTGAAATTAATGCAAAGACAATTATTTCCGCAGCTGGGTGCTGGACTAAGGAACTACTTGAAGATATTCCTGTAGTACCTCAAAAACATACAGTCTTTAGAGTTAAATGTCCTAAACATATTCCAGAGATGCCATTATCCGGAGATCTAACAACAGGAGTATATTGGCGACCAGAAGGAAAAGAATATTTAGCAGGTTCTCCAATTTCAGTTTTTGATGCAGAAGATCTCGAACCTGCATGGAATGATTTTGAAGAATTAGTTTGGCCTGCTCTTGCAAAAAGAATACCAGCATTTGAAGAACTCAAATTAACAGGTGGATGGGCTGGATATTATGATTGTAACAAATTAGATAATAATGCTGTAGTTGGAAAACATCCAAAATATGAAAATGTTTACATGGCCTCAGGATTTACTGGCAGAGGTTTAATGCAAGCACCAGGAATTGGTAGAGCTCTAACTGAATTAATTACTACAGGCAGTTATCAAACTATAGATATTAGTGTTTTCGCAGTCGAAAGAGTATTAAATAGTTCTGCAAGACCCGAGCCCTACGTCTTATAATTTTTTTACGTAAACTCCCATCATCCCATTAAAAAAAGATACGGCAATTATAAGAATTTGACCTTTTAGTGAGTAAAAATCAAATGATGGATAAAAACTGATAGCTATACTCAAAAAAATATAGGTTAATAAAAAGGGTCTATAAAATTTCTTTAAAAATTTCATAAAAATTCTAATTAAATTTTTACAAGCATTTTTCCTATGTTTTTACCTTCTAATAAATCAATGAATGATTTTGGCGTATTTTCTATACCCTCGTAAACAGTTTCTTTAAATTTAATTTTATCTTCTAATAGCCATTTAGCCATATCGGTTTCAAACTGTTCTCGATCATCTTCATGATCAAAAATTATAAAACCTTTAATAGTTAGTCTTTTTACAAGAACATGAGCCATATTTTTTAAACCAGAGCCAGGATTAGTTGCATTCATTTGGGATATCCTTCCACAAATTACAATTCTTCCAAAGTTCTTCATTTGAAAAATAGCTGACTCTAAGAAATCGCCACCTACATTATCAAAATATAAATCAAATCCTTCAGGACAAACTTCTTTAAGATGTAAAACAAGATTTTCAATTTTTTTATAGTTAAACGCATGATCAATTTTTAAATCATTTTTCAGCCATTTAACTTTTTCATCAGATCCTGTACTTGCAATTACTTTACAACCCATATTTTTTGCAATTTGACAAACAGTAGATCCAACACTACCTCCAGCTGAAGAAACAAGGATTGTTTGACCTGGTTTTAATTCACCATGTTTAAAAAGTCCTATATAAGCTGTATGACCTGTCATTCCAAGTGGACCCAGATATGTTTGTATAGGAATATTCATTGGCTCAATTTTTTTTAGATCATTGGAGTTACAAACAAAGTAATCTCTCATTCCGAAATTACTAAAAACAATATCTCCTTCTTTAAAATTTTTGTCTTTAGACTCTTTAACTATACCTAAAGCATAACCTTCCATCTCTTCACCAATATTAAAAGGCGGTTTATAGTTTTTTCTTTCAGTCATCCTTGCCCTCATATAAGGATCAACTGAAATCCATAAATTTAAAACCAATATATTGTTCTTAGTATCTAAAGATATCTCCTTAGTTTTTATTTCAAAGTCAGTTTCTTTTGGTAAACCTGTAGGGATATAGTTTTTTAAAGCTACAAATTTGCTTGTTACAGGCATTAATTATGATCCCCAAATAATATCAAGTATTCTCTCTCTTTTGCATGCTTTCTTATATTTTAAATAATTTTCTAAATATACTTGATAGTAATCTTGATGTTTATCCTCTGCTTTGTAAAAAATCTCAAATTCTTTAACATATGTGACTACCTTCTTTTTAAATTTCTTTTCTAATCTTTTTATATCTTTATCAATTAAATCTTTCTGATAATCGTTTTCATAAAATGCTACAGATCTGTAGCTGTATCCTTTATCGCAAAACTGGCCATAAGCATCAAATGGATCAATATTAAGCCAGAAATTTTTTAAGAGTTCTTTATAGGATATTTTCTCTTTGTCATAAATTATTTCAACAACCTCAAAATGACCAGTATCTCCATAAGTGACTTCCCTATATGTTGGATTTGCAGTGATCCCTCCTGAGTAACCAGATATAACTTCTTCTACACCTTCCAACATTTCAAAAGACTCTTCCATGCACCAGAAGCAACCTCCTGCAAAATACGCTTTATCTTTTGAATGAGAGAATGATGTCGAGATAAGAAATAATAAAAAAAAGTAATAAAATAACCTCATATACAAAATATATAATAATGAGGGTTTAAATCTATGGTATTAAAGGTAGCTACTTATTTAAGTAGCATACCTTTAATAAATCTATTTTATTTTTTTTGATATTTAGCAGCTTCTTCTGATCCACTAGTTGCAGACCCTTTACTGTAAGAATGCGCACCCATTCCTGCTAATTGGCCATCTTTTACGATCAAATATTGATTTCTAATTTCTTTTCCTTCAAAGAAACATTCCAATATTTCTCTAACACCATCTGCATATCTTGCTTGAGCAGATAAAGATGTACCAGAAGTGTGAGGTGTCATTCCATGATTTGGCATTGTTCTCCATACATGGTCGTTTGGAGCAGGCTGTGGAAACCATACATCACCTGCGTAACCACTTAGCTGTCCACTTTTTAGGGCTTTAGCTATTGCATCTCGATTACAAATTTTACCTCTTGCTGTGTTAACTATGTATGCTCCTTTTTTCATTTTACTTATCATTTCATCATCAAACAAATTTTCAGTTTCAGGATGAAGTGGGCAATTAATAGTAACAACGTCGCAAACTTTTACCATAGACTCCACTGATTCATGAAAAGTTAAGTTTAGTTCTTTTTCAACACTGTCAGGTAATTTATGTCTGTCAAAATAGTGCAAATGAACATCAAATGGTTTCATTTTTCTAAGTGCATCTAATCCGATCCTTCCAGCAGCAACGGTTCCTATATGCATTCCTTCAACGTCATAACTTCTTTGAACAGCATCTGCAATATTCCATCCACCTTCATTAACTATTCTATGTTGATTGTGATAATCTCTAACCATTGAAACAATCATCATTACTATGTGTTCAGCAACTGATCTAGAATTACAGAAAGTTACTTCAACAACATCAATTTTATTATCCATTGCTGCTTGTAAATCAACGTGATCAGAACCTATTCCTGCTGTTATTGCCATCTTAAGGTTTTTAGCTTTAGCGATTCTTTCTTTAGTTAAATAATAAGGGAAAAATGGTTGAGAGATAACAATGTCAGCATCAACAATATGTTTATCCGCTTCGCAACCATCTCCATCTTTACTGTTAGTAACAACCAATTCGTGTCCATTACTCTCTAAAAACTTTCTCAAACCAAGTTCACCTGAAACACAACCAAGTAATTGGCCTGGTGTAAAATCTCTTCCTTTAGGCGATGGCAATGTCATTCCATCTGGATATTTCTCTAATTTTGGTAAATCCGACAGAGGATAAGATTTAGGCATTCCTCCTTTTGGATCATCATACAATACACAAAGTACTTTCATTTTTACTCCTATTACTAGCTTCTCTAAGCTGAATTATTAATTATTATTTGAAAAGACTAGCACAAGTTAAATAGGACTAGCAAACAAATTGTGTTTATTTTGGGTAATTCCTTTTAGCAATAAATTTGTTCAAGATTATGCCAAAAACTATCACAATAATTGATCCGCTTATAACTGGGGAAATTAAATATTCAAATGAAACTGACCCCATGATCACAATTATAGGATTTCCTCCTGCAGGAGGGTGGGTTACATTAAGAATAATCATTAATCCGACACCTATTCCAACAGCAACAGGTATAATAATATATATCGGAAGTGGAACGAAATTCACAAATATCACACCAACAAGTGAAGTTAAAAAATGACCAAAAAATATATTTTTAGGTTTTGCAAAAGGACTTTCTGGATACCCATAAAGCAAAACCATTGTAGAACCAAAGGAAGCAATCAAAAATAATCCATAAGGTGTTTTATAAGTAAGCAATGACAAAACCCCAATTGTCATAGTAGAAAATATTGCAGCGATAGCAGGTTTTTTAATATCTAAATTATTCATCAATGCTGAGTTTCTTAATTGCAATTAATGGCATTAATACACAGTTTTTTCTAGATATATTTTTTTTATTAAACAATTTATTAAATTTATTTAGATTTTTTGGCAAAGGTTTAATTTCATTTTCAAAATAATCGATAAGATTTTTTAATAAATAATTAATTTTATTTTTACTTTTTTTGATAAGTTTATGAGATATTAAGCTTGCAGAAGCTTGACAGTAAACACAGGATTTTGTCTGATACCCAATATCTTGTATTATATTTTTCTTAATATTAACTCTCATTTCAATTATATCGCCACAAGTTTTATTTTTATATTTCGATCTATGAGTGTAATCTTTCAATATTTTATTATTAGTCGTGTCGGATGCAATTTTTATTATATCTAAATCCATATTTATTTAATAATATCACTAAAAATTTATAAAAAATAAATTAATTTATGCCTGATTTAAAAAATCCTAAAGTAGCTATTCCAATTGTTTTATTTGCAGGCATACTTTGGTCATTTGGACCATATGTTGTAAGACATATAGACCAACCCGAAACTGTCCCTTGGCAATACTTGTTTGCAAGAGGCATTGTTATTTTTTTATTGCTGAATGTTTACTTATTTCTGGAAGAAGGAATTTCATTTTATAAAAATTATTTTAAAATTGGGATATCTGGAATTATAGGTGGTGTCGGTTTAGGAACAGCAATGATAACTTTTATTTGGTCAATTACTAACACGACAGCAGCAGTAACTTTATTATGTTTAGCTGCAATGCCTTTTATAACCGCGCTACTTGGTTTTCTATTTTTGAAAGAAAAAATTTCAATCACAGTTTGGATATCAATTTTAGTCGCTGCATTTGGTATAATAGTAATGGCCTACGGTAATACCGAAGAAAATTCTTTAATTGGTCTAATTTTTGGATTAGTATCTGCACTAGGTTTTTCAATTTTTTCAGTAAGTCTGAGATGGAGAAAACAAACTCCTAAGTTTACAACTGTTGCTATAGCAGGATTATTTTGTTTTTTATTTTCAACAGTTATGCTTTTAAATAACGATGCAAATTTCTTATCTTCAAATAAAAATGAAGCATTATTTGCCACTCATGGAACACTTGTGTGCATGGGCTTAATTCTTTATTCAATTGGGTCTAAACATATTCCTGCAGCTGATTTAACGCTATTGTCTTTGACTGAAGTAATAGGAGGAATATTTTGGGTTTGGCTGCCATGGCTTGGAATAAATGAAATTCCTTCAACTAATACAATTATTGGTGGCTTCTTTATTTTTTTAGCTATTTTTTATTATAGTATGATAATGCAATCTAATAGAAGATTTATTGGATTAAATTAATTTTACATGGTTCAAAATAATAAGATTGTTAATAGTTGGAATGAATGGGATCCATTAAAACATGTAATTGTTGGAAGAGCAGATGGTACTTGTATTCCAGCACCTGAACCTGCTTTAGATGCTAAAGTTCCAGAAGACTCTGATATGCGAGGAACTTATGGTCCAAGAACTAAGGACACTGTCGATAAAGCTAATGAACTATTAGATAACTTTTCAAATTTGCTTGAAAAAAGGGGAATAAAAGTTGATAGACCAACACCTTTAGATTTTAATCAACCAACATCAACTCCTGACTGGAAAGCCGAAACTATGTTTGGATGTATGCCACCTCGAGATGTTTTGTTAACTGTGGGAAATGAAATATTAGAAGCTACAATGAGCTACAGGTGCAGATGGTTTGAGTACCTATGTTACAGACCATTATTAAAAGACTATTATAATAAAGATCCAAATATGAGACATGAGTCAGCGCCAAAACCCAGATTAACAGATGCCGATTATAGAAAAGATTATTTATCAGATAAAATTGGTGTAACTAAAAGACTTGAATGGACAGAAAATAAATACTTTGTCACAACCGAGGAAGAGCCATTATTTGATGCCGCAGATATTTTAAGATTTGGAAAGGATTTGGTTGTACAACACGGATTTACAACTAACTTAAAAGGAATTGATTGGATAAAAAGACATTTTAAGGATCATAGAGTTCATGCTGTAAATTTCCCAGGCGATCCTTATCCAATTCATATTGATGCAACCTTTACCCCAATTAAAGAAGGGTTAATTATTAATAATCCACAACGAAGACTTCCAAAAGAACAAAGAAAATTATTTGAAGATAATGGATGGGAAATTATTGATGCTGCACAACCCGCTCATAATACCCCACCACCACTTTGTTACTCTTCAGTATGGCTATCAATGAATGTTTTAGTTCTTGACCCTAAAACTGTATGCGTTGAAAAAAGTGAAAAATATCAAGCTGAACAGTTAGATAAATTAGGTATGGAAGTTATTCCTGTAGAGTTGAGAGATGCATATGCTTTTGGTGGGGGCCTTCATTGTTGTACAGCCGATGTTTATAGAGAAGGTACTTTAAAAGATTATTTTCCAAAACAATAAAATGAACGCAAAAATTAATACAAAACGCAAAAGAGTAAAATTTGCTTCAGACAATGTGACAGGAGCTTGTCCAGAAGTTTTGGATGCAATTATCAAAGCAAATGATGGTATTGCTCCTCCGTATGGTAACGATGAAATTTCAGGTGTGTTACAAGAAAAATTTTCTAAAATTTTCGAAAAGGATGTAATTGTTTACCCTACAGCATCAGGAACTGCATCAAATGCTTTAGCACTTTCTGCTATATCTCCATCATTTGGAAATATTTATTGCCACAAATTTTCTCATATCAATGTTGATGAGTGTGGAGCTCCTGAATTTTATACAGGTGGAGCAAAACTTGTTCCATTAAACGGTAAAGACGGCAAAATAACAGTTGATGAGCTAAATGATAATATTGGAGGGTTTGGAATTGTGCATCATACTCAACCATCTATTGTTAGCATAACTCAAGCAACAGAAACTGGTGAAGTTTATACTTTAGATCAAATTAGAAATATCTCTGAAATTGCATATAAAAAAAAATTAAAAGTACATATGGATGGTGCTAGATTTGCTAATGCGCTTGTTTCACTAGATGTTACTCCCGCAGAAATGACATGGAAATCAGGAATTGACATATTATCTTTTGGAGCAACGAAGAACGGATGTATAGCAGCTGAAGCAATTATTATATTTAATAAGGAATTAGTTGGCAATTTACCTTTTTTGTTAAAAAGATCCGGTCATCTATTGTCTAAAATGCGTTTTGTTTCTGCACAATTAGATGGATATATCTCAAATGATGTTTGGTTAAAAAACGCAAGACACGCAAATCTAATGGCAAAAAAATTAAGCGATGGTTTAGTTTCTAGTAATCAAGTTAAACTTGAATATCCAACTGAGGCAAATGAAGTTTTTGTTAAACTGCCAAAAAAGATGGTTGAGCATTTAAATACGGAAGAATATATGATGAGCAATGAGGAATTAGGCGGCAAGACAGTTAGACTTGTTACAGCTTGGAATACTAAAAGTAGTGAAGTAGACGAGTTTCTAAAAACTATATCTAATTAACTAGGATTTTCTTTTAAAAATTTAATATAGTTGATTACTTCATCAAATTTGTCATCAGGAATATCTTTATAAGTAGAATTAAATTTGTTTTTTACACATATTGCTACATGAGCATATGGATTTCTTCCTTTTGGATGATTTGGATGATCAGGAAGTTGACCATGTAAATAATCGCCAGCTTCCTGTATCATTTTCCACAGTTTGCTTGCGTTTTCTTTGTTCACAAAAATCTAATCCTTGATTTATCTCTTTATTATCGAGTTGTAGATCGAGTTTTTAATTAAATTAATTTAATAAATTTTCTTTCCAAAAAGCTAAATACTCTGGCATAAAAGTTTTTCCATGGTTACCCCCTTCAGTAACACCTTTTCCAATACAATTTTCTTTTTTAAGACCCTTAAACATTGTTTTAAAAGCTTTTCTTGGATTTTTACGTGATAACTCATTAAATTCATCCAAACTTTTTATTTTTGTATTTTTTATAATTAAATCAATGAACTCTTTATTAGGATTCCCATCATCCTCTGTGTAAAAATTAGGACACTTCCAAAAATATTGAGTTCTTTTTTCAATTTCTGGCTCATAATTTCCAGTAAATAAATGATACCATCCCTCTCTTAAATCGATTCTAATATCAGCACCTTTAGCTTGCATTTTTTCCATTATATCTACGCATGGACCTGGCAAGGTATAATCTTCAGCTAAACCATGTACATACCAAATTTTAGTTTCTTTAACTGGAGTTGGATTTCTAAACATTCCAGTAATTCCACATTCAGCAGATCTTGGTTGAGAGGCAGCAAAATAAAGATCTTTGCTAACTAATATATCTCTCAATCTTTTTTCTGCAGCCATTATAGAAAGATTTCCTCCTCTTGAATAACCAGAGACACCTACTTTTTTAATATTTATTTTTGGATCCTTGCTGAGATACTCTAATGCCATAAACACATCTATATAAGTAGACCATATAGAAGCCTTTGATTGATCTGTATAAGTATGTTTCGCACCTCTCGCAGAAAAATTATCTAAATACATTGTCGCTATCCCCATGTCTAACAAAGGTTTTTGTTGATCTCTCATAAACTCTAACCAATTTGCAGTAAATTCATCAGCACCACCACTACTATGAACGATTAATAATAAAGGAAAAGGACCTTCTCCCTTTGGATAAGTAATAAGAGCATCAACTATTATTGGGCTCTCTTTATACCAGCCCTCCATAATACCTTTATAATCAGAAGTTTGATATGAATTAATCTTAATTAATTCTCCATTGCCTAGTTGTTTAGATAATTTTTTTAGTGGTGTTTTTTTTGGTTTAATTGTTTCTGCGTTAAGAACTGTATTTGAGATAAAAATTAATAATGCAATAATAAAAATTTTTTTCATAATTTAAAATAACAGATTCTGAAATATAAGTCTATTTGCTTCAAAATTAAAAATGGCTATTTGATTTATCTCAAAAAGTTCTAGGATTAATTAGATTAATAGAGATTCAACAAATTCCCAATCTATAAGATTATCAACAAATTTATCTAAATATTCAGGTCTTCTATTTCTATAATCAATGTAATATGAATGTTCCCAGACATCACAACCAAGTATTGGTTTTAAGTTATCAATTAAAGGATTAGCAGCATTAGCTGTTTTTGTAACGACCAATTTATCATTATTTAAAGATAACCAACACCAACCTGATCCAAATTGAGTTATACCTGCTTGTTTAAAATGATCTTTAAATTTTTCAACGCTTCCAAAATCTTCTACAATTTTTTTCTCAAGTTTTGACGGAATATTCCCACCACCTTTTGGCTTCATGCACTTCCAAAAAAGATTATGGTTCCAATGCTGGCTTGCATTATTAAATATTCCAGCTTTTGAGTTATCTTTTGAGCTTTTAACAATTATATCTTCCAATGACATTTCAGCCATGTCCGTATCTTTTATAAAATTGTTAAGATTTGTTATGTAGGTTTGATGATGTTTTCCATGATGTAATTCTAATGTTTCTTGTGACATTATTGGAGACAAAGCCTCATTAGAATAATCTAGTTTTGGTAATTCAAATGTCATAGTTATTTTTTATAATATTTTCTTGTAAATAAACTTAATTAAGTTGACGCAATTAAATACAAAATTAGTTTTCTAAAGCGTTTTCTTCTCTCATAAGAATAGGTCGACCATCTTGAGCAGTGTTTAAAGGTATAATCTTACCATTGTATCTTGCGCATAACGTAGGTGCACTTCTCACTTGTTCTCCCAAATTTACTTCTAAATCTGCTATAACTAATTCAACCCCTTTCAATATACTCAATATCTTCATTATTCCTCCGTTTTATGATGATGGCTTAAATATTAAACACAAGCCGTTATTACAATATCTCTTTCCTGTCGATCCAGGACCGTCTTCAAAGACATGTCCGTGATGAGCACCACATTTTGCACAATGGTATTCAATTCTTTTCATGCCAAAGCTGTAATCAACCTTAGTTTTAAAAGCTCCAGGAAGCGCCTCTGTAAATGATGGCCAACCAGTTCCACTATCAAATTTCGAGCTAGACTTAAATAGTTTAGCTCCACAATTTGCACAGTGATAAAAACCTTCTCTTTTCTCATAATTAAGAGGGCTTGAGAATGGTCGTTCGGTTGCTTCCTCAAACATTATTTTTTTTTGGGCTTCTGTTAAATTTTGATTAATTATTTTTTTGGTTTCAGCTAATGAAATTTTGTATGGAAAAATACTGTATAATAATGATCCAAATATAGATAATTCTATAAATTTTCTTTTGTTCATAACTTTCTTAATAGATCAATATTACTTTATTTGAATGAGATATTTTGACAGTTTCGATTTTAAATTGGTAGCTCCATAATTAATGAAGCTACCAGTTATATTATTGTCCAGGAGCTTTATAGCCACTTGATACTTTTGTTGCATGATTTGCAATTTCATTCATTGGTGTTTCCTCACAAATGGCGATATTTTTAAGTGCACCACTTCCCTCAGTAGCCATTTTTATAGCAGCCATTTGCTCAAATGTGCCATGAGTTTCAACTATAAAGTCATAGGGTCCTCTTAAATATGTGTAAGATTTCATTTCAGCACCAACACTTTCAGAACACTTTCTAGCAACCTCAGATCTATCTGATCCTGGATCTTTTAAAAAGCCTGCGAATGCTTTCTCTGTAAAATTTCCCATTAAAAAAAATTTAGCCATAGATACCTCCTTGAAATGTATTATAGCACTTAAATAATTTTTTTTAATATTTTATTACTTTATAAAAAATTTATTCTCGTCCAATTTGTAATAATTGAGGTGGTTCAAATACTCCACTTTGTATTTCGCTGTTTGATATATTTATCATGGATTTGGCAACTATTTCTGCATTTATCGATTTATATTTTTTTAAATCTCCAACTAAAATTGGCGATATACATTTCATGGCGAAAATACCTATTTTTTCTCCCAATCTTTCCTCTATTCTTTTTCCAATTAAAAATGAAGGTCTAATTACAATAAATTTTTTAAAGTTTAGTTTTCTTAATTCTTCTTCAGCCATACCTTTATTTTTTAAATACAAATTTGTTTTTTTTGAACTGGCACCCAATGAAGAAATATAAGTAAAATTTTGTACACTATTATCGCTACAAATTTTTCCAATTGTTACAGGTAAATTGTATTCGGTGTTTATATAATCTTGTTTGTTAGGTGTTTTTTTTCTTGTAGTTCCAATGCAAAAAAAACAATCATCGCCTTTTATTTCTGATTTAATATTTTCTAATTTTGTAAAATCTGTTTGAATAACTTCTATTTTAGAATCTATTTTTGAAGTAGAAGATCTTACAAAAACCTTAATTTTTTTATATTTTTGATCATTAGTTAACAGTTTAAGTAATATTCCACCAATTAATCCAGTTGATCCGAATATTAATGCTGTTTTCATAATGTTGAACTTACACTAAATTTTCTTAAATTCGTTCAAATTATTTGGTTCATCTATTGGTTCAGTTGAAGGATTAAGTTCTATACCGGCTGGAGTAATTGTTTGAGGCATAGGTGCAAATTGTGAATCTGGGTTATCTCCAGATTCTCTAATTTGCATTCTATATATTCCAAATAAACCAATAAATGAATGAAATATAATTAAAAAAATAAAAAATCCATTTTCTCCTAAAAATTCCATAAATAATGAGCACATAAAAGGACCGCAAATTGCACCAAGACCAAAAACAAATTGTAATCCTGCTCCTGCTGCTACAAATTTTTCTTTTGGTATAAAATCATTTGTGTGTGCAAAAATTAATGCAAACATTGGTAGACTACAAAAAGAAAAACACATTATACAGATATAAAAAAATAATTTTGATGTAGCTAAACCTGCAGGCATATACATTTGACCCGAAGAAATAATCGCCAAAAAACAAAATAAAGCTGCTCCAAATGTTGTATAAATAATTACAATTCTTCTATCCAAAACATCTGATAATTTTCCAATTGGCCATTGAGATATAGCTCCAGATATCGCAAATAAAAATGTTACTATTGAAACTTCTAAAATACTAAAATTCATCGATGTAGCATAAACTGCAATCAATGAAAAAACAGCAGAATGTGATATTCCAATTAAAAACGAACTTACAACACCAAATGGTGATGATTTATAAACTTCCTTGAGTTTCATACCTGATATTTTTTTAAAGTTTGGAGCCTTTCTTTTTGTTAATAATATTGGAACAAGAGACAATGACATAAATAAAGATATCAATATAAAAGGTTGAAAGTTTTCTGGTTTACTAAAGTTTATGAAAAACATTCCAATCGCCATAGAGGCATACATAACAATCATGTAGATTGATAAAACACTACCTCTATTCTTATTTGTAGATCTATCATTTAACCAGCTTTCAGCAATTGTATAAAGGCAAACCATGCTAAATCCAGAAATCATTCTAAGCACGAACCATGAAATAGGATTTACAAAAATAGAGTGTAACAAGACTACAATTGAAGTGACAGAAGCAAAAGCCGCGAATACTCTAATATGTCCAACTCTATAAATTAATGATTGTATAATTTTTGCTCCAATAAAATATCCAACAAAATATCCAGAAAACAAAAAACCTGTCGATGATAGACCAAAATTTTCTTTAACTGCTCTAACACCTAAAAGAGTTCCTTGAAAACCATGAGCGAGCATTATAAATGCCATACCCATAAAGAGAGCCCAAGAGTTTTTTATAATTTTGTTCATAAAATTAGCGGTGTTTATGGGCGATCTAATTTTAAATCAAGACAAATTTGTGACAAAAAGAAAAATAATTTTATTTAGAAGAAGATTTTAATTTTAGATAAGAGTGAATAGCTATTGTGAATATAATTACAAGTCCACCAACTATTGTCTCTATACTCGGCTGTTCTTTGATAACTAACCAAACCCAAATGGGTCCTAAAATGGTCTCTAGAAGAAAAAACAGATTAACTTCCTCGGCAGGTATAAATCTTGGAGCAATCGTTACCAAAACGAATGGTATTGCTACACACAAAATACACATTAAAGGTATATAAATCAGATCTTTTTCAACTAACTCATAACTTTCAACGAAAAAGAGAGCAAATAGAGCTACTGTAAGCTTACCGACAACTGCTGAAGGTAGCAAATCTCTATCTTTTGCCGACCTGATTATTACCGCGTTGGTGGCGAGTCCAAAAGCTGTTGTTATACCCATAAGATCACCAAATAAGTTACCCATCTCTAGAGAGTCATAAAATATATATATTACAGCTACTAAAGTAATAGCTATAGCTATCCAGGTCTTCTTATCGGGAACCTCTTTTAAAAATATTGCACCAAGGATTGCTGAAAGCATAGGTGCCATCGCAATCATTATTAATGTATTTGCTACATTTGTATTTTGTATTGAAATTATAAATGTGATGTTACAAATCGAAAAACTTATAATATAAAAAATACCAGCATAACCAACATTCAAAAATGCTTTAATAAAGTTTTTTTTATAAAATATGAGAAGTCCAATTAATACAGCTACAAATGGTATCGCACCTCTATAAAACAATAATCCCCAAGTATCTATAGAAGATAATCTTATAAAAAGTGAATCTGGTGTGATAAACATCACAGCTATAAATGCAAGGGATGATCCTTTTTGCTGATTTGACAAATTTTTCAACTATAAACCTTTCCAAAAAGTCTTAGCCAAGTTTATCTGAGATAAATCAAAATATGTTTTTATACCCGTTGGTGATGTTACATTTATATCTCCATTTAACTTTCCATCAATGAAGTCTATTCCTGCAAAGTATATTCCGTCTTTCTTAATTTTTTTTGCAATTATATTTGAAATTTTTAGCTCTTTATTACTTAAAAATGCGATTTTAGGTTTTGCACCTTTGCTCATATTGCTCAATATTGATCCTGATTTTGGAACTCTAGATATAGCTCCGCAAACCTTACCATTTATAATAAAAACTCTTTTATCTCCAAACTTAATTTTATTTAAAAATTTTTGACACATAATGTGACCGTGTTTTTTCAATATTTGCTTTAATTTAAGTAAATTAAGCTTCCCTGAAATAAGATTTATATCATTACCACCATAGCTATGAATAGGTTTAATTATTATCTTTTTATGTTTTTTGAAAAATTTTTTAATTTCAATCAAATCTTTAGTAAATATTGTATCCGCCATATAGTTTTTAAAATTTAAAGAATAAAATTTTTCTGAAATATTTCTTACTGAAGTAGGATCATTAATAATTTTTGTTTTATCTTTGATTCTATCTAACATTAATGTTGTAGAAATATATTCCAAGTTAAAAGGTGGATCCTGTCTGATTAAAATATATTTTGCAAAGGATAAGTCTAATTTTGATTTTTTTAGAATTTTATAAAATTTCTTTTTTGAATAATCAATTTTAATAAAATATCCTTCACTTACAGTTTTTCCTCTTATATTCGATAAATTTTCTGGATAATAATAAAATAATTTATAACCCTTGTTTTGAGCTTCATGAGCTAAAAAAATAGTAGTATCTGTTTTGATATTTAATTTTTTTAAATTATCACCTTGTATAGCAACAATTTTATTGGTCATATAAATCATTCAAATTTTCGGAATTTGAATACTTACTTATTATGTTATCAGCATTTGTTTTTTTATTTTTTACAATTTTTTCTAAGTGATCTAAAAACTTTGCTTCACTTAATTTTTTTCTATTTAAAAAGTCTCTCTTTTTTAATCCTGATTTTGATATGTCTAATAGTCTCTCTGCCCAATACGAAATATCCTTGCCCATCAAATTAGTTTTTAAGCCATTTTTAGGGGCATTTTTATAAGCTGAAAGCACTTCATTAGCTTCCCAATTTTTAATTAAATCTAAAGCTTCTTCCAGATTTCCATAAAGTAATCCAGTGAATAGGGCAGGACCAGCACATAAACACTCCCATCCGCACGCATCCATTGATCTCAATTCTATATATTGTTTTAATCTGTTCTCTGTAAATATTGTTCCTAAATGTGTATCAAGATCATTAGTACTAGGAATTTTATTTCCAATTTCTTTAATTTCTCCATTCATAAAGTTTTTAAATAAATATTTTTTTCCAGATATATAATTACCTTCACTTTGTAAAAATAAGATTGGATAATTCATAATATAATCTGTATATTTTTCAAAATTTACATCTTTTAAAAAAAACTCAGGCAATCCACCTCTAGATGTTTCTTGCCAAACTTTAGATCTGTAAGATAAATATCCACTATTACTTTTTTCAACTATAGAGGAATTTGCAAAAAGTCCGATAGATATTGGAACTAAATTATTTGCCAACTTAAATTTTTTTATAAAATCGTCTTCTGAGGTGTAATCTAAATTTAATTGAGTACCTGCAGTTTTATACATCATATCCAAACTTAGTTTTCCTCCAACAGGCATATCTTTCGTCATAACCTCATACCTTTTTTTTGGATTATTAGGTATATCCTCAAGTTTAGATATAGGATCATATCCAGAGCTTACTATTTTAAAATCTAATTTTTCAATTACCTGATTTAACTCAAATAAATATTCATGAGATTCAGCACAAGCTTCATGAATATTATTTAATTTTGCTCCAGAAAGCTCTATTTGATTGCCAGGTTCTAAAGTAATACTTTTACCATTCTTAGTTAACGCTATTGGATTTTTTTCCTCAAAAATAGGTTTCCAGCCAAACTCATATAAATTTTCAAACATTTTCTTTATTTTGGGATAATCTATTCTCGTATTTGTTTTTTTATCAAAAATAAATTTTTCATGCTCAACTCCAATCTTTAAATTAGATTTATCCTTTGAGCCTGACTTAAAATGTTCTATTATTTGCTCTTTTGTTTCTATCATTAACTTATATTGTTTCTTTTTAGATAATCTTCAATTTCCTTTATATTACTTAATTTGTTAGAGCAAGTTTGATTTTTACATATAACAATTTTTGCCTCTTTTACTTCATTATCTAGATATTTAAATGTAGCTCTAGTAAAAAATTTTTTTTGTAAATACTTTTTTATATTTAGATCTAAATTTTGCTTTCCATGAATTGTAAAAGATATACTTTCATTGCAAATATCCAATGATTTTACAAAACTAAACATTTGTGCAAAGTTTGAGTTTAAAACTTGGTGGAAACTTTTCTTTAAAATATCAATTTTTTCAAACCATATTTTATCACTAGTTATTATATATAGCTTGTTGCATAAGTTTAAATACACACTATTTCCATTCGGTATATTATTATCATTTAGATCTACTGGTTGCACAAATAGGTCATTGTTTAATATTTTATTTTTCTGCATTAAGCCTGATTTTTTATCAAAGAAGTATTCCCAGGTTTTTATTAAAATATCTTTTGCTTTTTCGATGTATTTAACGTCACCATCTAATTCATAAATAGTTATCAAAAGACTAGCATAGTATACGTAATCTTCCAAAAAAGCGTCAATCTCTGTGTCTTGATAGCAATGGAAAATTTTGTCTGACAAATATTTTTCCAATATCTTTATACTATCAAGAGTATTTTGTTTTAGTTCTTCACTATCAGTTACTAGCGATGAAAGAAGAAGAGTTTCTAATAAAAAACAATTTTGATCAGTTTGAGATTTATCATCAAATAATGGTTTAGTACGTTTGTTTCTTTGATCTAATAATGTTTTTTCTGTGTTTGAGATTTCTTTAATCTCATCATCGGAAAGTTTTTTATGAGTTTCTGTTAAAATATTATTACCTTCAAAATTTCCCTCTTCGGTTAAATTATATTTTTTTGCAAATAAATTAAATTTAGGACCCAGAGTATTTTTTAGTTCTGCATAATTCCATACATAATATTTTCCTTCAACACCATCGCTATCGGCATCATATGCAGACCCATAAAGATCAAAATCATTTTTAAATTCTGAATTAATAAAATCTATAGTTTGCTCTAACTTTTTCTTATAATAAAGATTATTAGTTTTTTGAAAGAACTTATTTAGCAACCCAATATATTGAATATTATCATAAAGCATTTTTTCAAAGTGGGGGACAATCCAATTTTCATCAACTGTGTATCTTGCTATACCACCAGCTAAATGATCATACATTCCTTTTGAAGAAATATTATAGAGTAAAGTCTCAACTGGTTTAAAGTATTCCTCTTTTCCCGTTTTTAAATAAAAATAAAACATTGCATCAAACAAATAAAATTGAGGAAACTTAGGCGCTCCTTTAAAACTTCCGTTGTCTTTATCAAGGTGTTGTATAATTTTTTCTAAAAATGGCTCTAATGGTTGATTTAATACTGCTGATCTTTGATTAATTTTACCAAATATTTCTTGCATTTGGGGTGCTTGATCGAGAATTTTTTCTCTATTCTTATTATATACGTCAGAAACATTATTTAGAACTTTTTGAAAATCTGGTCTTCCATGCATTTCTTTTGGTGGGAAATAAGTTCCACCAGTAAAAGGAACTCCATTTTCATCAAGAAACATCGATAAAGGCCAACCTCCTTGTGTTCCTGTTAAAATAGATAAACTTCTTTGAAAAACATAATCTAAATCAGGTCTTTCTTCTCTATCAACTTTAATGTTTATAAATTTTTCATTCATTATTTTAGCTGTTTCATCATCTTCAAAACTTTCATGAGCCATAACATGACACCAATGACAACTCGCATATCCAACACTAAGAAATATTGGTTTTTTTTCTTTTTTTGCTTGTTCTAAACTTTCTTTATTCCAAGCAAACCAGTTAACTGGATTATCTTTATGTTGTTTTAAATACGGACTCTTCTCTTCCTTGAGTTTATTAGTCATGTTTTCTTTTAAAAATTAGTGATGATAAAAAGGTTTTCTATCAAATATCTTTTTTACCATTGGTTCAAACTCTTCTAAAGACATAGATTTGTAGTTAGGATCAAAAGAAGACTGGTCATATTTTTCACAAAAATCAACTGTATCTTGATAATATTTGTGGTCCTTGAATTTATCCCTAGCGTTTCTATCACCCCCTAAATGATGAGCACTGTAATAAGTTTGAAAAAGTCCATGATGAAGTATTATCCAATATGTTTTTTCTGAAACATAAGGTCTGATTATTGAAGCAGCATATTGAGAATGATTCATAGGCGCCAAGTCATCCCCTATGTCATGAAGCAAAGTTGCTACTACCATCTCTTCACTTTCTCCATTTTTGTACGCTCTTGTTGCTGCTTGCAAAGAATGTTCTAATCTAGTGATTTGATAGCCTTCAAGGGTTGTACTTTGACTTGCAAGATACTTAAGTAATCTATCTGCTGTTTTACGTTCAAAATTTTTTTCATACTTTTCTAATAATTCATAATCTTCTTTTGAACCATTTTTCATTTCAGTAAAATTTACTTTTTTCATCAATTGCTTGATCCTGTACTTAATAATGATAATTGTGTAACTTTATCCTCTCCAAGTTCATCAATTATTTTTATTGGATAATCACCAGTAAAATGATGATCAGTTAATTGTGGATAAGCATCATTTCTCTTATCAAAACCCATTGCTCTATACAAACCATCTAAAGTTAAAAATTTAAGTGATTTTGCTTTTATAAACTCTTTTATTTCATCTACTGATTTGTTTGCTGCTAGTAATTCTTTTTTTGTAGGTGTATCAACTCCATAAAAATCTGGGTATTTTATTTCTGGACTTGCTATCCTCACATGTATTTCTTTAGCGCCATTATCATATAACATTTTTACAATCTTTGATGAAGTGGTCCCTCTAACTAAAGAGTCATCAACTAAAATTATTTTTTTA
Source organism: uncultured Pelagibacteraceae bacterium (assembly GCA_902527605.1). Taxonomy (GTDB): domain Bacteria; phylum Pseudomonadota; class Alphaproteobacteria; order Pelagibacterales; family Pelagibacteraceae; genus Pelagibacter. Next base: position 66,482 of record CABZPQ010000007.1, read on the forward strand.
TTTTTTATAACTGAAACATTTGCATTTAATTTTAATTTAACTCCTAAACTTCTAATCTGTTGTGACGGCTCTATAAAAGTTCGACCAACATAATGATTTCTTATCAGACCTAAATCAAAATTTATTTTTTTTTCTTCTGCGTAACCCAATGCAGCTGCATTACCAGAGTCAGGTACTGGCACAACTAAGTCAGCATCTAAATTATCCTCTTTTGCTAATTCAGCTCCAAATCTTTTGCGATATTCATATGCTGTTTTACCACCTAAAATACTATCTGGTCTTGAAAAATAAATATATTCAAAAACACATGGTCTCACTTTTTTTTGAGGAAATGGCTTAATACTTTTTAATTCATCATTTTCTACATAAACAATTTCACCATTTTCAACTTCTCTAACAAATTTTGCACCAATAATATCAAAAGCACATGTCTCAGATGCAAAAACATAAGAGTTTTTTAATTTTCCTATTACTAAAGGTCTAATTCCATAAGGATCTCTTACACCAATAAGTGTGTTTTGTGTCATCATTACCAATGCATATCCTCCTTGAATTTGAAACAGAGCATCAATAACTTTATCAATTGTCTTTGGTCTTTTTGATTTAGCTATAAGTTTTACAATGGTTTCAGTATCTGATGTTGTGTAAAAAATTGAACCTTCTTCAACCATTTTATTTCTAAGTGTTATTGCATTCGTTAAATTTCCATTATGCGCAACTCCAATTCCGCCTGAATTAGTATCAGCAAAGAACGGTTGTACATTTCTTAAAGCAGTTCCGCCAGTAGTAGAATATCTATTGTGACCTATCGCATAATTTCCTGGCAAGTTTTTTAAAACTTTTTCATCATTAAAGTTGTCACCAACTAAACCAAATCTTTTTTCAGAGTGATATTTTTCGCCATCAAATGATACAATTCCACAACCTTCTTGCCCTCTATGTTGTAATGCATGAAGTCCTAAAGCGGTTAAGGTCGATGCTTCTGGAGTATTACTAATTCCAAAGACAGCACATTCCTCTTTTAATTTAGAGTTATACATCTTGAACTTTTTCTTTAGCGTCTTCATATTGTTTTTGATTTGGAAATACCTTTATAAGATAGATACTACCTTTTTCAACCCAAGGAAATGTTAATGAATCTTTTAAATTTAATGGCCATTTTTTACTATCATAGACAACATCAATAGCTGTGAATAGACAAACAATTAAAATATAGCTCTTAGCGATTCCAAAAAAAAAACCAAAAACCTTATCGATCGAGCCTAATCCGGTGTAAGTAATTACTTTACTAATTGCTTTGTTTGCTAAGAGAATAAGGAATATTATTATAATAAATAATGTTACTCCTAAAATTATATCAAGAACGTATTCACTATCTAATATACCATCAAAATATGGTTTTACTTTTGGAAATAAATAAATTGTTAAAATATAAGCCAATACCCATTTAGCAGCTGATAATAAACTTAAAACAAAACCTTTTCTAGATCCTTGAATTAAAAAATAAATTGTTAATACAAAAAAAATATAATCAAATAATGTTACTTGTATTAAAAAATCCTGAATAGCTTCAATCATTAATTGAATGGTTTAATTTTAAGCAATAAAGAAGGTAAAAGTGTTAAAACCGAAACCATTGCAAGCAACATAGCAATACCTGTGAACACGCCAAAATAAATTGTAGGTATAAAATTTGACATTACTAAAATTGAAAATCCAAAAACTATTGTAATTGAAGTATTTAAAATAGCTTTACCAACTGTTGAATGACAGAGTTTTAATGTCTTATTATAATTTTTTAACTTTGCATACTCCTCTTTAAATCTATATATATAATGAATACTATTATCTACAGCTATACCTATAGTTATGGCGGCTATTGTAATTGTCATCATATCAAGTGGAATTCCCAACAATCCTATCAATC
>CABZPQ010000008.1:0-31712 GCA_902527605.1 uncultured Pelagibacteraceae bacterium
AGAAGCTCGTATATTCACACTCTATCCAGATTTTTTTCCAGGTTATTTAGGTCAAGGTATTTTTGGTAAAGCACTATCAGAGAATAAATGGAAAATAGATACTGTGGATATAAGAGAGTATGCATTTGATAAACATAAAACTGTTGATGACACTCCCTATGGAGGAGGTGAAGGTATGTTAATGAAAGCAGATGTATTAGCAAAATCAATAGATATGAATGTTAAAGATGGCGAAAAGATTATTTATCTAAGTCCGAAGGGTAAGTTGTTCAATCATCAATTAGCAAAACAACTATCTCAAGAAAAAACAATAAATATAATTTGTGGACACTTTGAAGGAGTTGATGAAAGATTATTAAAAACAAGAAATATTGAGGAATTAAGTATAGGAGACTTTGTTTTATCTGGAGGTGAAGGAGCTTCATTTGTAATTCTTGATGCAATTTTAAGATTTATTCCTGGTATTCTTGGCAATACAAATTCAGCTAAAGAAGAAAGTTTTGAAAACGGACTTTTAGAGTATCCTCAATTTACAAAACCTCAAATATGGGAGGAAAAAAGTGTTCCAGATGTGCTATTATCAGGCGATCACGCCAAAATTAAAGACTGGCGTTTATCTCAATCTGAGGCTATAACACGCGACCGAAGACCAGATTTGTGGCAATTATATAAAAAGACTAAAGAGAATTAAAATGAAGACAATTGAAGAAATTAATCAATCTAAAGTAAAAAAAATTATTTCTGAGAGAAAGCATCCAGAATTTTTCCCAGGAGACATTGTTAAAGTTGGAGTTAGAATAACTGAGGGAAAAAGAGATCGTATTCAATATTTTGAAGGTGTGTGTATTGCAAAAAAAAATAGAGATATCAATTCTTCTTTTACTGTAAGAAAAATTTCTTTTGGTGAGGGTGTGGAAAGAACATTTGCTTTATATAGTCCGATTGTAGATACAATTAAAGTTGTAAGGTCAGGAAAAGTTAGAAGAGCCAAGTTATATTATTTGAGAGATAGAACAGGTAAATCTGCAAGAATTGCAGAAAAAATTAAAAAGAAAATAGGTATAGATGTTGAAACTAAGATTCACGAAGTAACAGAAGAAAATGTTATGCCTGATACAGAACAAAAAACAGCAGATAGCCAACAAGATTCCAATAAAGATGCTCCAAAAGTAGAAGCAAAAAAAACCAGAAGAAAAAAAAGAAACTAAAGAAGAAACCCCATCAGTGGAAAAAAAAACTGATGAAAAAAAAGAAAATCCTGAAGTAAAAAAATAATTTTTTACAATGCCTCAAACTATATACGATAAAATATGGAATGATCATCTTGTTCATCAACAAGAGGATGGGACTTCACTTTTATTTGTTGATAGACATTTAATTCATGAAGTTACTAGTCCACAAGCATTTGAAGGTTTAAGAAATTCTAATAGAAAAGTTAGACAACCTTCTTTAACTTTAGCAGTAGCAGATCATAATGTTCCAACAACGGATAGATCAGTGCCTATTACTGATAAAGATTCAAAAATACAAATTGAGACACTAGAAAAAAACTGTGCAGAATTTGGAATAAATCTTTTTGGAATGAACGATAAAAGACAAGGAATAGTTCATATTATTGGTCCAGAGCAGGGATTTACACAACCAGGAACGATTATTGTTTGTGGTGATAGTCACACTGCTACGCACGGAGCATTTGGTGCATTAGCATTCGGAATTGGAACTTCGGAAGTGGAACATGTCTTGGCAACACAGACTTTAGTTCAAAAAAAATCAAAAAATTTTAGAATAAACGTTAATGGATCTCTTCCTGTTGGAGTAACATCTAAGGATGTAATATTACAAATAATCGGAAAAATTGGTACAGCTGGTGGAACCGGTTATGTAATTGAATATGCTGGAAACTTAATTTCGAATTTAAGTGTCGAACAAAGAATGACTATTTGCAATATGACAATTGAAGGTGGAGCAAGGGCTGGACTTATAGAACCAGATGAAAAAGTTTTTAATTATTTAAAAGGTAAACCAATGTCTCCAAAGAATTCAAATTGGGACAAAGCATTAGAATATTGGAGTAAATTAAAGTCTGATGGTGATGCAGTATTTGACAAAGAAATCAGTCTTGAGGGCAAAGATATTAAACCAATGGTAACTTGGGGAACTTCGCCTCAGGATGTAGTAGATATTGATGGAATTGTTCCCGATCCTGAAAATGAGCAAAACGAAGACAGAAAAAATTCTATTAACAGGTCATTAAAATATATGGGTTTAAAGCCGAAAACTAAAATAAAAGATATTAGAATTGATAAAGTTTTTATTGGAAGTTGCACAAATGGAAGAATTGAAGATTTAAGAGAAGCTGCAAAAATATTAAAAGATAAAAAAATTGCTTCTCATGTAAATGCAATGATAGTTCCTGGTTCAGGATTAGTAAAACAACAAGCAGAGCAAGAAGGTTTAGATGTAATATTTAAAAATTCTGGATTTGAATGGCGTGAGCCAGGTTGCTCAATGTGTTTAGCTATGAATGCAGATAAGTTGAAGCCAGAAGAAAGATGTGCATCAACATCAAATAGAAATTTCGAAGGAAGACAAGGACGAGGTGGAAGAACTCATTTAGTTAGTCCAGCTATGGCTGCTGCAGCTGCTATATCTGGAAATTTAGATGATGTTAGAAAATACAATAGTTAAATGAACAAATTCTCAACATTAAAAAGTATTCCTGCATATTTACCAATTGTAAATATCGATACAGATATGATTATTCCAAAGCAATTTTTAAAAACAATAAAAAGAACAGGACTTGGAAAAAATTTATTTTATGAAATGAGATATGACGAAGAAGGTAAAGTAATAGATGACTTTATCTTAAATAAATCTCCATATGATAATTCTAAGATTTTAATTGCAGGGAATAATTTTGGATGTGGATCATCTAGAGAACATGCGCCATGGGCACTTTTAGACTTTGGTATCACTTGCGTTATAAGTACTAGTTACGCAGATATATTTTATAATAATTGTTTTAAAAATGGAATATTGCCTATTAAAGTTAATGATGAACAGATAAAAGAACTTTCTGAATATTCTAAGAGACAAGAAGAAATTGCAATAAATTTACCAGATCAAAAAATAATTTTTGGGAATAAAGAAATCAAATTTGAATTAGATGAATTTAAAAAAAAATGTTTAATTGAGGGACTAGATGATATTGCACTGTCTTTGGAAAAGTCTAATAAAATAATTTCATTTGAAGAAAAATTAAAATCCACAAAGCCTTGGATATTTAATGATTAAAGTCAAAAAAAGAAAATTCTTATTATTACCAGGTGATGGTATTGGTCCCGAGGTTATTGGTGAAGTTAAAAAAATTATAACTTGGTTTAATGTAAATAAATCTCTTGATTTTGATATGGAAGAGGCCTTAGTTGGAGGAGCATCTTACGACAAGCACGGAACACCGATTACAGATGAAGTATTTTATAAATCATTAGAATGTGAAGCAGTCATTTTAGGAGCTGTGGGTGGACCAAAATATGATAATTTAGATTTTTCCAAAAGACCTGAGAGAGCTCTTCTTAAGCTAAGAAAAGAATTAAAATTATTTGCAAATTTGAGGCCTGCAATTTGTTTTAAACAATTAGTTGAGGCATCTACCCTAAAACCTGAAATCGTATCAGGTCTAGACATCATGATTGTTAGAGAATTGACAGGTGGCATTTATTTTGGTGAGCCGAGAGGCATTAAGCCAATTGATAATGGTGAACGTAAAGGAATAAACACTCATACTTATACTTCATCAGAAATTAAAAGAGTTGCTAGAGTTGCATTCGATCTAGCAAAGAAGAGAAACAATAAAGTTACTTCCTGTGAAAAATCGAATGTTATGGAAGCAGGTCAATTATGGAAAGAGGAAGTTCAAAATCTTCACGATAAAGAATTTAAAGATGTTGAGTTAAATCATATGCTTGCAGATAATTGTGCAATGCAACTTTTGAGAAATCCAAAGCAATTTGATGTAATTGTGACAGATAATTTGTTTGGTGATATGTTGTCAGATGAAGCATCTATGCTGACGGGATCTTTAGGTTTATTACCCTCAGCTTCTTTGGGTGCAAAAAATAAAGATGGTGAAATGAGAGCAATGTATGAGCCTGTTCATGGATCTGCTCCAGATATTGCTGGAAAAGGAATTGCAAATCCAATTGCAACCATCTTGAGTTTTGCAATGGCCCTGAGGTACTCCCTTGACTTAGATAAAGAGGCTGATGACTTAGAAAAAGCAGTGCAAAATGTACTAGATGATGGGTTAAGAACTAGAGATATTATGTCAAAAGGAACAAAAGAAATTTCAACTTCTGGTATGGGAGATGCGATTATTGCATATTTGCAAAAATAAAAAAATTAACTTAATTTGATACTATTAAATTTATGACTGTTTATTCCGCACCTGTGAAAGATATGATGTTCTTATTTGAACATCTAAAAGATAATAAAAATTATAACGAAATTGAAAAATATAAAGAAGTCACTTCTGATTTAGTAAAAGATATCTTAGAGGAAGCTGCAAAAATTAATGAAGAAATGCTTCTTCCTTTAGCAAAAGCTGGAGACGAAAATCCTTGTGTCTATGAAAATGGAGTAGTTAGAACTCCTCCAGGTTATAAAGAGGCATATTCAAAATTTATAGAAGATGGATGGGTATCTTTAACTTGTGATCCAAAATATGGTGGTCAAGGAATGCCAAAAACTGTAAGTGCTTTTTTTGATGAAATGCTTTCATCATCAAGTTTATCTTTTAAATTATATAGTGAATTAAGTATTGGTGCATACAATTGTATTTTGAGTCATGCAACTGAAGAAATCAAAAACACATATCTTCCTAAAATTGTTGAGGGTAAATGGAGTGGGACAATGTGTTTAACAGAGCCTCAATGTGGAACAGATTTAGGATTAATAAAAACAAAGGCAATTAAAAATGAAAATGGTACTTATAATATAAGTGGACAAAAAATCTTTATTACTTCTGGTGACCACGATTTAACTGAAAATATTATACACCTTGTTTTAGCAAGAACGCAGGACGCACCAAAAGGAACGAAGGGAATAAGTTTATTTTTAGTACCAAAATATGAAATTAATGATGATGGATCAATTGGTCCAAGAAACGGCGTCAATACTGTTTCAATTGAATCAAAAATGGGTATTAAAGGTTCACCCGCATGTGTATTAAGTTTTGATGATGCCAAAGGGTATATGATCGGACCAGAGAACAAAGGCTTAAATTCTATGTTTACAATGATGAACTTAGAAAGAATCGTTGTCGGTATACAAGGATTAGGTCTATCTGAAACAGCTTATCAAACTGCTTTAAGTTATTCTAAAGAGAGAAAACAAGGTAAATCAAATAATAATTCTAATGGAGAAACAGATTTAATTATTAAGCACGCAGATATTCGAAGAAGTTTATTAAATATGAAGTCTATAATTGAGGGAGAAAGATCCTTATCTTTTTGGATGGCTCAGCAGGTAGATGTAAGCTTAAGTCATAGTTCAGAGGAAGTAAAAAAAGATGCATCGGATATTGTAGGTCTTATGACCCCAGTAATTAAGTCATTTTTTACAGATATGGGTATGGAAATAACCAATGAAGCAATTCAGGTTTTTGGTGGCTATGGTTATACCAAAGACCAAGGGATAGAACAATTATTTAGAGATAATAGAATTACACCTATTTACGAAGGAACTAATTCTGTGCAGGCAATTGATTTTGTATTTAGAAAAATTAGTCAGAAAAAAGTTTTTGAAAATTTTATGAAATATGTAGATACAGAAATTCAAAATTGTTCAAAAGTAGACAATTTAAATGAACATGTAAAAAAAATATCTGAATTAAAAAATATATTGTCAGATTTCACGGACTGGATATCTCCTAATGGCAATACGCCAAAAGACGATATAAGCGCATCATGTAACGATTATTTAAGATTTTTTGGTTATTTTTGTCTTTCATTTATATGGCTAAAAACAATGAGAAAAAGCTATGAAAATTTGGAAAACAATAAAGAGTTTTATGAAGATAAATTAAATACAGGAAATTATTATTTTGACAAAATTTTGCCTAGAGCTGAGAGCCATTATAAATCTGCTATTTCTGGTAGTAAATATACTATGAGCGCAAAATTTAACTGATGAATAAATATAATCAGAACTTAGATAAAAATCCTTCAAATTATGTCCCGTTAACACCGCTTAGCTTTCTAGAAAGAGCAAAAGACATTTATCCAAATTATGAGGCTTTAGTATATGAAACAAAATCTTTCACATGGACTGAAGTATTTAACAGGTGCATCAAATTTGCAAGTGCACTAGAGAAAATTGGTATCGTTGAAGGAGACACAGTTTCAGTTATGACCTTTAATACTCCAGAAATTTTTGAAGCACATTATTCTGTTCCTATGACAGGAGCCGTTTTAAATACAATTAATTCAAGACTTGATGCAAAAACTGTTGCTTATATTTTAGAACACAGTGAAGCAAAAGTATTAATAATAGATAGACAATTGCATGCAGTTGCAGAAAAGGCTTTATCAACTTTAAAAGAAAAACCAATCGTAATTGATGTTCAAGATGATTTTGCTGACCAATCCTTGTTAAAAAAAATTGGAGATAGAGAATATGAGGAATTTTTAAGCACCGGCGATGAAAATTATATTTGGAAAAAACCAAAGGATGAATGGCAAGCAATTTCTTTAAGTTATACGTCTGGAACAACCGGAAATCCAAAAGGTGTTGTTTATCATCATAGAGGCTCGTATTTAATGTCAACAGGTAGTGCTGTTGCTTGGAATATGCCTAATAGATTAAATTTTTTAACAGTTGTACCAATGTTCCACTGTAATGGATGGGGATATCCATGGACAATACCAATGTTAAATGGAAAAACAGTTTGTTTAAGAGCTATTGATGTAAAAAAAATATTTGAATTAATTGAAAAGCATGAAATTACCCATTTTGGAGGTGCGCCTATTGTTCTTAATATGATAACAGGTGCATCACAAAATGATATTAAACAATTGAAAAATAAAGTTTATGTTTTAACTGCTGGAGCACCACCTCCAAGTATTATTTTCAAAAAAATGAAAGCATTAGGATTTGAAGTAATGCATGTCTATGGTTTAACAGAAACATATGGACATGTTTTACAATGTGCTTGGAATGATGAATGGAATGATTTTGAAGAAGATAAAATTAATGAAATTAAAGCAAGGCAAGGCGTGAGGTTTCCAAACACAGAAGGAGTGGTTGTTTTAGATCCAGAAACTATGAAACCTGTACCTATGGATGGAGAAACCATTGGCGAGATAATGATCAAAGGTAATGTTGTAATGAAAGGATATTTTAAGGACAAAGAGGCTACCGAAAAGGCTATGAAAGATGGATGGTTTCACTCTGGTGATTTAGCAGTTATTTATCCAGATGGATACATCAAGGTTAAAGATAGGTCGAAAGATATTATTATTTCAGGTGGAGAGAATATTTCTTCTATCGAAATCGAAAACACACTTTCTAAGCACCCAGCTGTTTCAATTGTTGCAGTAGTAGCAAAACCAGATGAGAAATGGGGAGAAGTTCCATGTGCATTTATAGAGAAAGTGGCAGATAAAGAGACAAATGAAAAAGAATTAATCGATTTTTGTAGAGAAACTCTAGCAGGGTTCAAAATTCCAAAAAAAATAGACTTCTGTGAACTTCCAAAAACATCAACAGGCAAAATCCAAAAATTTGAATTAAGAAAAAGAGCTAAGGAACTTACTTAGATTTCTTTCAAATAAACAACTTACTTTCTTTACAAATAGATAAAAAGATGACACTAAACTAAAAATGAAAAATTTTTCTATTGCAAAATCAAGAAGACTTAGAGGTACGCCTTATACATCAAGAATTGAAAAACAAGGTGTTACTGCTTACACAATATATAACCATATGTTGCTTCCCGCTGCATTTGGTTCTTTAGAAGACTCATATCATCATTTAAAAGAACATGTTCAAGTTTGGGATGTGGCTGCTGAGAGACAAGTAGAGATTACTGGAAAAGATGCAGCAAAATTGGTTCAACTTATGACTTGTAGAGATCTTTCAAAATCAAAAGATGGAAGATGTTATTATTGTCCAATTATAGATGATAATGCTGGATTAATTAATGACCCAGTTGTCCTAAGATTTAATGAGAATAAATGGTGGGTTTCTATTGCAGATACAGATGTAATCTTATTTGCTAAAGGATTGGCAATTGGGAATAAATTTGATGTAAATATTATCGAACCCGAAGTTGATATTATGGCCGTGCAAGGGCCTAAATCATTTAAATTAATGGAAAAAGTTTTTGGTGAAAAAATAACAAATTTAAAATTTTTTGGTTTTGAATATTTTGATTTTGCTGGAGCCAAACATTTAATTGCTCAATCAGGATGGTCTAAACAAGGTGGATATGAAATTTATGTAGAGAATAATGATGCGGGTTTAAAACTATACGATCATTTATTTGAAATCGGAGATGAGTTTAATATTAGAGCAGGATGTCCTAATTTAATTGAACGTATCGAAAGTGGATTACTTTCTCAAGGAAACGATATGGACAATGGAGACAACCCATACGAATGTGGCTTTGATAAATATATTAATATTGATAGTGATGTTGAATTTTTAGGAAAAGAGAAATTAAAAAAAATAAAGTCTGAAGGAATTAAAAGAAAACTAATGGGCGTTAAAATTGATACTGATAAAATAAGTGTAACTGGTTCAATGAATTTAACAGATGAAAAAAATAATATAATCGGAGAACTAAGATCAGGTTGTTACAATCCAACTTTTAAACAGGTAATTGGTATAGCTATGATAAAAAAACCATATTTTGAAGCAAAGCAAACATTCAAAATTGATATAAATGGTAATAGTTTTAACGGAACAGTTTGCGATTTACCTTTCATTTAGTATAAGTCTTTAAAATGACTAATATAGCTATCATCGGTGCAACCGGTAATGTTGGGAGAAAGACTTTAGAAGTTATAGAAAAAAAAGATATTAAATTTGATAACCTTTTTTTAGTTGCCTCTTCTAATAGTGCTGGAAAAAAAATAAGTTTTAAAGGCAAAGATTACGAAGTCCATGATCTTGAAAAATATGATTTTTCAAATGCGAATATAACTTTTTTTGCAGCAGGTGGTAAAATTGCAGAACAATATGCAGAAAGTGCAGCAAAATTAACAACTGTAATTGATAATTCTAGTTTTTTTAGAATGGACCCCGATGTTCCACTAATTGTGCCTCAAGTGAATGCAGAAAAAATTAATCAAATGAAAAAAAATATTGTGGCAAATCCTAACTGCTCAACAGCTCAGTTAGTATTAGCTCTTAAACCATTACATGATTTATATAAAATAAAAAGGGTAATAGTTTCTACCTATCAATCTGTTTCTGGAGGTGGAAAAGCACCTATGGATGAATTGATTGAACAAACTAAATCTTATCTTGATGGAAATCCTGTTCAATCTAAAAATTTTACTAAACAAATAGCATTCAATATAATTCCTCACATTGATGTTTTTTCGGATGATGGATACACAAAAGAAGAATTGAAAATGACTAATGAAACAAAAAAAATACTTGATAATAATATAGAGTTAACAGCTACGTGCGTTAGAATTCCTGTTCTAGTATCACATTCAGAGTCAGTAAACATAGAGTTTGAAAATCCTTACTCTCTTGATCAAATCAGAGAGGCATTAAATAATGCTGATGGTTGTAGAGTTATAGATAAAAGAGAAAATGGAGGATATAGCACACCAATAGAAGCAACTGGTAGTGATGAAACATTTATCTCCAGAATTAGAGATGATAAGACAAAAGAGAACTCAATTAATTTGTGGATCGTTTCGGATAACCTATTAAGAGGAGCCGCATTGAATTCTGTTGAAATTGCAGAAACAATAATGAAAGCAAATCAAAATGGAAAATAATCCTTTATCTCCTCACATTCAAATTTATAGATGGCATATTTCATCTTTAGTTTCAATATCTCATAGAATTACTGGAATAATAAATATATTAGCAATAACTTTAATTTGTATTTTTTTTATATTTTTTTCATTTAGTGAAGAAAGTCATGAATTTATAAAGTTATTCCTCCAATCTATTATTGGAAAATTTTTCATATTGGGTATTACATGGTCTTTTAGTTTCCAAATCTTAAGTGAGATAAGACATTTAATCATGGATTTTGGTTATGGATTTGAATTAAAAACTACAAAAATTACAGGGTTGATTGTAATATTTGGATCTTTTGTATTAACCGTTTCAATTTATTTAATAGGACGAAATTTATTGTAATGAGAGCAGTAACAAAAAAATGGGTATTTTTAAAGTTGAGTTCTCTCATATTATTACCTTTGATGTTATGGTTTGCTTTAAATTTGGTTAGTATTTATGATAAAAGTTACTCAGAGATATTAACTTTTCTAACTTCTCAACCTTCAAAGTTTATATTTAGTCTATTTCTTATTTTTGCGTACTTTTTCTCAGCATTAAGCATAAGTGAGGTTTTTGAAGACTATATTAAAGACGAAAAAATCAAAAATGCCGCAAACAAAGCTTTAAATTTTTTTGCTATAACAATTCCTTTAATTACAATATTTGCGGTATTTAAACTAACTATATGAAATCTTATAATATTATAGATCATGAATACGATGTCGTTGTCCTTGGTGCTGGAGGTTCTGGCCTAAGAGCTGCGGTTGGTTTAAGTGAAGCTGGATTAAAAACTGCATGCATTTCTAAAGTCTTTCCAACCAGAAGTCATACATCAGCTGCCCAAGGTGGAATTTCAGCAGCCCTTGGAAACATGGGAGAAGACGATTGGCGTTGGCATATGTACGATACTGTAAAAGGAGCAGATTGGTTAGGCGATCAAGATAGTATTGAATATTTGTGTAAGGAAGCTCCAAAAGCAGTTTTAGAATTAGAAAAGTATGGTGTTCCTTTTAGTAGAACAGAAGATGGAAAAATTTATCAAAGACCATTTGGAGGAATGACAAAAAATTATGGAAATGGAATTGTACAAAGAACTTGTGCTGCAGCAGACAGAACTGGTCATGCAATTCTCCATACATTGTATGGTCAAGCACTTAAACATAATACAGAATTTTTTATTGAATATTTTGCATTAGACTTAATTATGAAAGATGGACAATGCAAAGGTTTAATTGCCTGGAATTTAAATGATGGAACGATTCATCGTTTTAGATCTCACATAACAATTATAGCCACAGGGGGATATGGGAAGGTGTATTACTCAGCAACATCTGCACATACTTGTACTGGTGATGGTAATGCAATGGTATTAAGAGCTGGATTACCTCTTCAAGATATGGAGTTTGTACAATTTCACCCTACAGGAATATATGGACACGGAACACTTATTTCTGAAGGTGTAAGAGGTGAAGGTGGATATTTGGTAAACTCTAAAGGTGAAAGATTTATGGAGAGATATGCTCCCAACGCAAAAGATCTTGCATCAAGAGATGTAGTTAGCAGATCAATGTCTATTGAAATCAATGAGGGAAGAGGTGTTGGTAAAGATCAAGACCATGTTCATTTATATTTAAGTCATTTAGATAAAAAAGTTATTGAAGATAGATTGCCAGGCATTACTGAGGCAGCAAGATTATTTGCAAATGTAGATGTAACCAAAGAACCGATACCAGTTGTTCCAACAGTTCATTATAATATGGGTGGTATACCAACAAATTATAAAGCTGAAGTTTTAACAGTAAACGGATCTCAAAAAACAGTCCCAGGTTTGATGGCGATTGGTGAGGCCGCGTGCGTATCTGTGCATGGAGCAAATAGATTAGGTTCAAATTCACTTATTGACTTGGTTGTTTTTGGAAGAGCAGCAGCAAAGAGAGCAGCGGAATTGGTAAAACCTGGAACGCCTCACGAAGAAGTTAGTGAAAGCGAAACTGAAAAATGTCTAAATAGATTTGATAAACTAAGGTATGCAGAGGGAGATAATGGAACTGCTGAACTTAGACTGGCGATGCAAAAAACAATGCAGTCTAAATGTGCTGTATTTAGAACTGAAAAGAATCTTAAAGAGGGTGTAGACGAGATCAGAAAAACATATGACGGCATGGAATCGATTTCTGTTAAAGATAAATCGTTGGTATTCAATACTGATTTAGTTGAGACTTTAGAATTTGATAATTTAATTAGACAAGCAATAACAACTGTAGATTCTGCATATCACAGAAAAGAAAGCAGAGGAGCTCATGCTCGTGAAGATTATCCGAAAAGAAATGATGAAAAATTTATGAAACATACATTATCTTGGTGTGATGGAAAAAATACTAAAATTGAATACAGAGATGTACATACTTCAACATTAACAAATGAAGTCCAATATTTTCCTCCACAAGAAAGAGTGTATTAATGGTTCAATTAAATTTACCACAAAACTCAAAAGTTAATAAAGGTAAATATTTTAAAGACAAAACCGGTTCAAAGAATATCAGAAAAGTAAATGTTTATAGATGGGATCCATCCACTGGAGAGAACCCAAGAATAGACACATATGAAGTAGATATGGATAATTGCCCATCTAAAGTTTTAGACATACTAAATAAAATTAAAAACGAAATTGATCCAACACTTGCATATAGAAGATCTTGTGCGCATGGAGTTTGTGGTTCTTGTGCAATGAATATGGGTGGAAAAAATGGTCTTGCATGTACTAAGCCACATGCAGAAATCAAGGGAGATATAGATATATACCCTTTGCCTCACTTAAAAGTAAAAAAAGATTTAATAGGAGACTTAAGCGGATTATATAAACAATACCAATCCATTGAACCTTGGTTAAAAAATAATTCAAAAAGTGAAACAACAGAAATTCATCAATCTCCAGAAGATAGAGCTAAACTTGATGGAGCTTATGAATGTATAATGTGTGCTTGTTGTTCTACTTCATGTCCTAGTTATTGGTGGAATGGCGATAAGTATTTAGGTCCTGCAGTTTTATTACAAGCTTATAGATGGATAATGGATAGCAGAGACGAAGATAGAAAGGAAAGACTTCAAAAGGTTGCAGATGAACTTAAGCTTTATAGATGCCATACGATTTTGAACTGCACTAACGCATGTCCAAAAGGATTAAATCCAGCAAAAGCTATTGCTGAGATAAAGAAAATGCTTGCAACCACATAATTACTTATTTAAATACATCCATGAATTTAATTGAGCATTTTATCGATGGTAAAATTGTTTCAGGTACATCTGATAGAAAAGGAAAAGTATTTAATCCTGCTATAGGCAAACAAGAGTCTGAGGTTAGACTTGGTACAAAACAAGATCTTGATTTAGCAGTACAAAAAGCAAAAAAAGCATTTGAAACATGGTCAAATGTAACTCCAATACAAAGAGCTAGAATAATATTTAAATACAAAGAAATAATTGAAAAAAATTCTGACTTGCTAGCTAAGATGATTGTATCAGAGCATGGAAAAGTTTATGAAGATGCCAAAGGTTCTCTCACAAGAGGTTTAGAGGTAGTTGAATTTGCATGTGGAATTCCACAAATGCTAAAAGGTGACTTTACAGAAAATGTAGGTACAAACATTGATAGCTGGTCAGTGAGACAGCCATTAGGTGTATGTGCAGGTATTACACCATTTAATTTTCCTGCAATGGTTCCAATGTGGATGTTTCCAATGGCAATAGCTTGCGGAAATACATTTGTATTAAAACCTTCTGAAAAAGATCCATCTTGTCCATTAAAACTTGCAGAGCTTTTTAGTGAAGCTGGTTTACCAGATGGGGTTTTGAATGTTGTTAATGGAGATAAAGAAGTTGTAGATGCAATTTTGGAACATAAAGATATATCCGCAGTAAGTTTTGTTGGATCAACACCTATTGCTAAATACATTTATGAAAATGCAGCCAAAAATGAAAAACGTGTTCAAGCTCTTGGAGGAGCTAAAAATCATTGTGTTGTCATGCCAGATTGTGATTTAGATCAAGCAGTAAACGGTCTAATGGGTGCAGCATATGGGTCTGCAGGAGAAAGATGTATGGCTCAATCTGTTGCTGTTGCTGTTGGTAATGTAGGTGACAAACTAGTCGATGAATTATCTAAAAAAGTGGAAGCTTTAAAAATTGGACCAGGCATGGATAAGAATTCTGAAATGGGTCCTTTAGTAACAAAAGAGCATCTTGAAAGAGTAAGAGGTTATGTTGATTTAGGTATTAAAGAAGGAGCAGATCTTGTGGTTGATGGAAGAGATATCAAACTTCAAGGTTATGAAGACGGTTATTATATTGGTGGTTGCTTATTCGATAATGTTAAAAAAGATATGAGAATTTATAAAGAGGAGATATTTGGACCTGTATTATCTGTTGTCAGAGCTAAAGATTTTAACGAAGCATTAAATTTAATTAATGATCATGAGTTTGGTAATGGAACAAGTATTTATACAAGAGATGGAGATGCAGGAAGAACATTTGCAAATCAAATTAAAGTAGGAATGGTTGGAATTAATATCCCTATCCCTGTGCCAGTTGCTTTTCATAGTTTTGGTGGATGGAAGAGATCATTATTTGGAGATCAACATATGCACGGGCCAGAAGGAGTTAGATTTTATACTAAATTAAAAACAATTACTTCAAGATGGCCTTCAGGTGTTAGATCAGATCCTGAATTTATAATGCCAACAATGAAATAGTAAAATGTCAAAAATATCATTAATAGGAGCTGGACAAATAGGTGGAACTTTAGCACATTTAATTGGACTAAAGGAGCTTGTTGATGAAGTAGTATTATTTGATGTAGCAAGTGGAATTGCTAAAGGTAAAGCATTGGATATTGCACAGTCTTCATCCGTTGATGGATTTAATGTAAAATTTTCAGGTACTGATAATTATGAAGATATAAAAAATTCAGATGTTATCATTATTACAGCTGGTGTTCCAAGAAAACCAGGAATGAGTAGAGATGATTTATTAGGAATAAATTTAAAAATTATAAAACAGGTTGCTGAAGGTATAAAGCAGCATGCACCAAATGCCTTTGTTATATGTATTACAAATCCATTAGATGTAATGGTTATGGCTTTTCAAAAATTTTCTGGACTATCGCCTAACAAAGTTGTTGGAATGGCCGGAATATTAGACACATCGAGATTTAAACTGTTTTTATCTTTAGAGTTAAATGTGCCTGTTAGAGAAATTGAGGCAATGGTAATGGGAGGACATGGAGATACTATGGTTCCTCTACCAAGATTTACAAAAGTTTCAGGAAAACCATTATTAGATTTAGTCAAAGAAGGAAAAATATCAAAAGATAAATTAGAAAGTATAAATCAAAGAACTAGAGATGGAGGTGCTGAAATTGTTAAATATTTAGAAAAAGGTTCAGCATTTTATGCACCAGCAGCGTCAGGTGTTGAAATGGCAGAAGCATACTTAAAAGATAGCAAAAAAATGCTCCCTTGTGCTGCTCATTTAAATGGACAATACGGAATAAGCAATATTTACGCTGGAGTGCCAGTAATTGTTGGAAAGAACGGTATAGAAAAAATCGAAGAAATTGAGCTAGATGAAAATGAAAAATCTGAGTTTAATAACTCAGTAGATGCTGTAAAAAAATTATGGGAAGCTGCATCCAAAATTTATCCTAGTTTAAATAACTAGTTAATGAATATTCACGAACACCAAGCAAAGAATATACTTAGAAAATATGGAGCTAAAGTTCCGGATGGAGTTTATGCTCTAGATGTAAATGAATTATTGGAAAAAGCTAAAAATCTTAAAACTGATAAATATGTGTTGAAAGCACAAATTCATGCTGGAGGCAGAGGTAAAGCTGGTGGAGTTAAAATAGTAGATGATTTAAAAAGTCTTGAAACAGAGGCAAAATCCTTGCTTGGAAAAAAATTAATCACTCATCAGACAGGACCTAGTGGAAGAATTGTTAAAAGATTATATGTCGAAGTTTCATCTAACATTGATAAAGAATTTTATTTGTCTTGTGTTGTAGATCGTGCGAGCTCAAAGATAGCTTTTATCTCAAGTGATCAAGGGGGTATGGATATAGAAGAAGTCGCAATCAAATCTCCTGAGAAAATTTTAACTACAAAAGTAGATTTAGATAACGAAATATCTGATGAGAATTGTAATAAAATAATAAGTATTTTTAATCTAGATGAAGAAACAAAAGAACAAGGAATTAGTCTAATCAAGTCCATATACAAATTATTTATAGAAACCGATGCTAATTTAATTGAAATTAATCCTTTAATTTTAACAAAAGAAAAAGAGTTGATTTGTTTAGATGCAAAAATGAATTTTGATGGAAATGCTTTATTCAGACATCCAGAGCTAATTGAGTTGAGAGACCTCAATGAAGAAGAAGAAACAGAGATAGAAGCTAGCAAGCATGATTTAGCATATATTAAACTTGATGGAACAATCGGATGCATGGTTAATGGAGCTGGGCTTGCAATGGCAACTATGGACATAATTAAATTATATGGAAAGGAACCAGCAAATTTTTTAGATGTTGGTGGTGGGGCTTCTAAAGAAAAAGTGGCAGCTGCTTTTAAAATAATTTTATCAGATAAAAATGTTAAAGGAATATTGATTAATATTTTTGGCGGAATAATGAGATGTGATGTTCTTGCCCAAGGTGTTGTGGATGCAGCAAAAGAAATAAAAATGAATGTTCCTTTAGTTGTAAGATTGGCCGGAACAAATTTTGAAGAGGGAAAAAAAATACTTGATAATTCAGGTCTTGAGTTAATTTCTGCTTCTGATTTATCAGATGCTGCAAAAAAAATTGTAGAGGCTATTAAATAAATGTCAGTTTTAGTTAATAAAAACACAAAGTTAATTTGCCAAGGTTTTACGGGTAGTCACGGAACTTTTCATTCAGAGCAAGCAATTAAATATGGAACAAATTTAGTCGGAGGAGTTACGCCAAAAAAAGGTGGTCAAACTCATCTAGATAGACCAGTATTTAATACAGTAAAGGAAGCAGTCGACAAAACTGGTGCCAACGCAACTATGATTTATGTTCCTGCGAAATTTGCATCTGCAGCAATCATAGAAGCCATTGAAGCTAACTTAGAATTAATTGTTTGTATCACTGAGGGAATACCAGTTCTTGATATGATTAAGGTCAAAAAAAAGTTACTTAATTCAAAATCAAGATTAATCGGTCCCAATTGTCCAGGGATAATCACTCCCGATGAATGCAAGATCGGGATAATGCCAGGAAATATACATAAAAAGGGTTCTGTTGGTATTGTATCAAGATCTGGAACTTTGACTTACGAGGCTGTCGCACAAACTACAGAGAATGATTTGGGCCAATCAACATGTATAGGTATAGGTGGTGATCCAATAAATGGCACAAATTTTATTGATTGTTTAGATTTATTTTTAAAAGATGAGGAAACTAAATCAATTTTAATGATTGGTGAAATAGGAGGATCAGCTGAGGAAGAAGCAGCTGAATTTGTGAAAAATCATGAAATAAAAAAACCCATGGTTGGTTTTATTGCAGGTGTTACAGCACCACCGGGTAGAAGAATGGGACATGCAGGCGCCATAATATCAGGTGGCAAAGGCGGAGCCAAAGATAAGATCAAAAAAATGGAAGATTGTGGTATAGAAGTTGCCACATCCCCTTCAGAAATTGGAAAAACATTGTTAAATAAATTGTCCAATTGAAAACAAAATTTAGTATTATAATAAAATAAAATGAGTTCTCCTAAAAATCTGGAATATAAAAAAACATCATTTCTAAATAAGGCCAATAGTGCATTTATTGAGGAAATGTACGTAAAATTTATAAATAAAGATCCATCTCTATCTGAAAGTTGGATTGAATATTTCTCAAGTGTAGATGAGGAAATGAAGATATTAGTCGACGAGATAAATGGACCATCATGGAAACCTTTCTCAAAAAAAATTAATATAGAAGATGTTGAGAAAACAGCTAAAGAAAATGAAAAAAACAAAGATAATTCTAGTAAGTTTAATTTTCAAGTAATTGCAAATTCAAATAAAAATTCAATAAGTGCTGTAGCCTTGATAAGAGCTTATCGCTTAAGGGGACATCTATTATCAAAATTAGATCCTTTAGAATTGATGAAGTCAGAATATTTAGACGAATTACATCCTGAGTACTATGGTTTTAAAAAAGAAGATTATGACAAAGAAATTTTTCTAAACGGAATAATAAATAAAAAAAGTGCAAATATTAGAGAAATACTTAAGTTTTTAAAAAAAACTTATTGTGGTCCCATAGGTTATGAGTACATGCATATTTCAAATCCAACTGAGAGAATGTGGTTTAGAGATAGAGTTGAAAAAGACGAGAATGCACTCAAGTTTACAAAAAATGGAAAGCAAGCAATTTTAAATAAATTAATACAAGCAGAGGGATTTGAAAAATTTTTAAACACAAAATATGTTGGTACTAAAAGATTTGGTTTAGATGGTGGAGAAAGTTTAATACCTGCTCTTGAGCAAATTATAAAAATCGGAGGACAATCCAAAATAAAAGAAGTTAAAATAGGAATGTCACATAGAGGAAGACTAAATGTCTTAGCAAACGTTTTACAAAAGTCTTATAAAAGAATTTTTAATGAATTTGCTGGTGAAATGGATGGTTCAGAAGATGGTGCTGGAGATGTCAAATACCATTTAGGAGCTTCATCTGATAGAGAATTTGATGGAAATCCTGTACACGTAAGTTTAACAGATAATCCTTCACACCTAGAGGCAGTTAATCCTGTTGTTCTTGGCCAAACTAGAGCTAAACAATTTTTTCACCAAGACAAACAAAGAAATAAAGTTATACCAATATTAATTCACGGTGATGCTGCATTTGCAGGGCAAGGAATAGTAGCAGAGTGTTTTGCGATGTCCGGACTTCCTGGTCATAACACTGGAGGGACAATCCATATTATTGTTAACAACCAAATTGGATTTACAACAAGTCCTAGATTTGCGCGATCTTCCCCTTATCCTTCTGACGTAGGTAAAATGGTTGATGCACCAATCATCCATGTTAATGGAGATGATCCTGAG
This sequence comes from uncultured Pelagibacteraceae bacterium, assembly GCA_902527605.1. Lineage (GTDB taxonomy): Bacteria > Pseudomonadota > Alphaproteobacteria > Pelagibacterales > Pelagibacteraceae > Pelagibacter. The sequence continues at coordinate 19,147 of CABZPQ010000008.1, forward strand.
GCAGTTGTTTACGCAACTAGAATAGCAACTGAGTTTAGATTAAAATTTAATAGAGATGTTGTAATTGATTTAATTTGTTACAGAAGATTTGGACATAATGAGGGAGATGAGCCATCCTTCACCCAACCACTTATGTACAAAAAAATTAGATCTCATCCATCTACAATTAAAATTTATGGTGAAAGGCTCGTAAATGAAGGACTTTTTACGAAACAAGATTTAGATCAACAAATTATTGATTTTAAAAATTTATTAGATGATCAATTTAAAAATGCGAAAGATTATAAACCTAAAATTAGGTGGTTTGAGGGAACTTGGTCGAGATATAAACCCGAAAGAGGTAAAGATAAAAGAGGTGTAACTGGATCAGATTTGAAAATTTTAAATAATATTTCTGACAGAATACATGTTTTTCCAACTGATAAAAATATTCACAAAACCATAACAAAAATTATGGAAAATAGAAAAAAAACTATTAATGAAGGCGCAGGAATTGATTGGGCAACAGCTGAGTCTTTAGCATTTGGTTCATTATTAGTTGAAGGTTATCCAGTTAGGTTAGTAGGTCAGGACTCAGGTAGAGGTACCTTTAGTCAAAGACACTCAGTTTTAAGAAATCAAATTGATAATTCAAGGTACATACCTTTAAACAATATATCTAGTAACCAAAAAAATTTTGAAATTGTAGATAGTTTTTTATCTGAACTTGCAGTTTTAGGATTTGAATATGGATACAGTTTAGTAGAACCGAATACATTGACAATTTGGGAAGCTCAATTTGGAGATTTTGCAAATGGTGCACAAGTAATTATTGATCAATTTATATCATCTGGTGAAAGAAAGTGGAAAAGAGCATCAGGACTGGTTATGTTATTACCTCATGGTTATGAAGGACAAGGTCCAGAGCACTCTTCTGCGAGATTAGAGAGATTTTTACAATTATGTGCAAATGATAATTTACAAGTTATGAATTGTACTACACCTGCAAATTATTTTCATGCTTTAAGAAGACAGATGCACCGTGATTTTAGAAAACCTTTAATTATAATGACACCTAAGTCACTTTTAAGAAATAAATATTGTGTATCAAATTTAGAAGATTTTAGTAAAAAAAATTCTTTTCATAGAGTGCTATGGGATCATGCTAGAGATACTAAGCAAAAAGGTTTTATTAAGTTAAAAGAAGATAAAAAAATTAGAAAAGTAATATTATGCTCTGGAAAAATTTATTTTGATCTTCTCGCGGCAAGAGAGAAACTAAATATCAATGATGTGATTTTGTATAGAATTGAACAACTATATCCTTTCCCTGCAAAAAGTTTGGTTAAAGAGCTAAAACCATTTGCAAAAAATTCAAAATTTTATTGGTGCCAAGAGGAGCCCAAAAATATGGGTGCTTGGTTTGCTGTTAGAGATTATATACAATGGACATTAGAGACTATTAAGGCTAAAAACAATGCAATTTCTTACATTGGAAGAAGTCCAGATGCTACACCTGCTACAGGTTATGCAAGAAGACATAATTCTGAACAACAAGAAATTATAAATAAAGTATTTGAATAAATGAGTGAAAAAATATTAGTTCCAGTTTTGGGAGAAAGTATTACAGAGGCTACGGTCACGAAATGGTTAAAGAAAAAGGGTGATAACGTAGTTGCTGATGAAGCTGTAGTAGAATTAGAAACTGACAAAGTAAACTTAGAAGTTCCTGCACCTGCGAGTGGTGTTATATCAGAGATCAACTCAAAAGATGGTGATACAGTCGAAGTTGGAACTGTATTAGGAATGATTTCAGAAGGTGGTGCTCTTAAAGAAGAAAAGGAAGCTGAGCCGGTTAAAGGAAACGTTGAAAAAAATAATGTAATAAATTTAGAAATCGAAAAGAAAAAAGATACAAAAAAAACTCAAGAACCTTTATTGCTTGACGAAGAACCATTGGTATTAACTGATGAAGTTAAAGAAACCAAGCCTATTAAACAAAATAAAACACTTTCTCCTGCTGTAAGAAAAATGGTTGTTGAAAATAAAATTAATTTAGATGAAGTAAAAGGGACAGGTAAAGATGGTAGAATTTTAAAAGGTGATTTAATAAGTTTAATGGGAGCTAACCCTCAACCTAACGAAAGAAAAATTCAATACGGCGAAGAAGAACGAATTAAAATGTCAAGACTAAGACAAACGATTGCTAAACGTTTAAAGGAGGCTCAAAATAATGCAGCTATGCTTACAACGTTTAATGAGGTTGATATGTCAAATATAATTTCAATGAGAAAAGATAACCAGGAAGATTTCCAAAATAGTTATGGAATTAAACTTGGCTTCATGTCCTTTTTTGTGAAAGCTTGTATAGTAGGATTAAAATTATTTCCTGCAATAAATGCTGAAGTTGAAAATGATGAAATGGTTTACAAAAATTATTATAATGTGAGTTTTGCAGTAGGAACTGAAAAAGGATTAGTAGTTCCAGTATTAAAAAATGCAGATGAAATGTCTTTTGCTGACATTGAAAAAAACATAAAAGATCTGTCAGACAAAGCAAAAAATGGCAGTCTTACCATAGAGGATCTTCAAGGGGGAACGTTTACAATTAGCAACGGAGGTGTTTATGGATCAATGTTATCTACTCCTATTTTAAACCCTCCACAATCAGCAGTTCTTGGAATGCATAATATTGTTGAAAGACCTGTTGTTGTTGATGGTGAGATAAAAGCTAGACCTGTAATGTTTTTAGCATTGTCTTATGATCATAGAATAATTGATGGAAAAGAATCTGTGAGTTTTTTAAAAACTGTTAAAGAAAACTTAGAAGATCCAAGAAGGTTATTTTTAAATTTGTAATATGTCAGAAAAATTTGATGTTACAGTAATTGGTGGTGGTCCTGGTGGTTATGTTTGTGCAATTAGATTGTCTCAACTTGGACTTAAAACAGCATGCATAGAGTCTAGAGGATCTCTTGGAGGGACATGTTTAAATATTGGATGCATACCATCAAAAAGTTTACTTAATTTATCTGAAAAATTTCACAGTGCTAAAAATTTTGAAAAAATTGGAATCGAGACTGGAGAAATAAAACTCAATTTAGATAAAATGATGAAAAATAAAGACAAAGCTGTAACAGTTTTGACTAAAGGAGTTGAATTTTTATTCAAAAAAAACAAGGTCACTTATTTTAAAGGCAAAGGTTCATTTGAGAACGAGAATTCAATAAAAATTGAAGGCTTGGAAGGCACTAAAATAATTCAAACTGATAAAACGATAATCAGTACAGGATCAGAGCCAGTTTCATTGCCTGGAGTAGATTTTGATGAAGAGAGAATTCTTTCTTCAACTGGAGCCCTATCTATTCCCAAACTCCCAAATAAAATGATTGTTGTTGGTGGAGGATATATAGGGTTGGAAATGGGATCAGTTTGGTCAAGACTTGGCACTGAAGTCACAGTCGTTGAATTTTTAGATCATATCACGCCTGGAATGGATCGAGATATTTCAAATGAATTTATGAAAATATTAAAGAAACAAGGTATAAAATTCAACCTTAATACTAAAGTTGATAAAATAACTAAAAACTCTAACGGTGTGACGGTTGAGACTTCACAAAATGATGGCCAAAAAGTTAAACATGATGTTGATGTTGTTTTAATTTCTGTAGGAAGAAGACCTTATACTAAAAACTTAAATTTAGATAAAGTTGGTGTAAAGTTAGATGAAAAAGGAAGAGTTAAAGTAAATAAAAATTTTGAAACGAATGTTAAAAATATTTATGCAATAGGTGATGTTATTGATGGCCCAATGTTAGCCCATAAAGCTGAAGAGGAAGGAATTGCTGTTGCAGAATTAATAGCAGGTCAATCAGGTCATGTTAATTATGATATTATTCCTGGAGTTGTTTATACATCTCCCGAAGTCGCTTATGTTGGCAAAAGCGAAGAGCAATTAAAAAAAGAAAACATAGGGTACAAAATTGGTAAATTTCCTTTTATGGCAAATTCAAGAGCCAAAGCAATTGATGAGCCAGAGGGTTTTGTAAAAATTTTGGCAGACCAATCAACTGATAAAGTGCTTGGTGTACATATTATTGGTCCTCATGCAGGAGAAATGATAGCTGAGATGGCTGTCGCAATGGAATTTGGAGCTAGTTCCGAAGATATTGCAAGAACATGTCACGCACACCCAACATTTTCTGAAGCTATAAAAGAAGCAGCATTATCAGTAGATAAAAGACAAATTCACTCTTAATAATTATTTTTCTACATTCAATAAAGCAAATCTTTTAAATTTTTCTTCAAGTTTTATTTTATTATTATTTGCAAAGTCTTTTATTGCTTTTTCAACACTTTCAATTTTTGTAATACCTGCAAAATCATCACAAACAATTCTAGAATTATTTTTCATGTTGTCATAAAGTTTCTGTAAATCACTTAAAACTGTATCGTAACTATGGCCTCCATCTAAAAATACAAAATCAATTTCACTTAAAGGAACTTTTTCTAAAGTCACCCTTGTGTCTCCTTCTATTAGCTCAATATTTTGCGAAAATTTCTTTAAAAAATTTTGAACAGATATCTTTGAATTTAAATTTTCTTTTTTTATGAAATTATAATAGATAGTTTTAAGTGGATTCGAAAACTTTTGATTTTCAAGAAATTTAGGTTCGATCTCATCTACACTTGATGTTTTAGTAGATCCAAATAAATCTAATCCGTAATATCTAAAATCACTACCAAAATTTGTCTTTAATAATTCACATATATTTCTTGATGTAACACCACAAAAAACACCGATTTCTAATACATTTTTTGGCTTATATTCCTCAATTAAACTCAAAAAATTATCCCCATAAGGTTTTTTTAAACCTGATTTTCTCCAGTAATAATTATATTTCATTTGATCTATTTATATATTTTTAAGATATAAAAAAACTAAAATTAAATATTTATGAAATATCCAGTTTTGTTGCCAAATATATTTGATTATCCTTTTACCTATGAAAGTAATATTAAATTAAAAGCAGGAGATTATGTAAAAGTTCCATTTGGTAAGAAAAATATTATTGGTGTAATTTGGGATTTTTTTGAAGAAAAGAATAATAAGGAATTTAAATTAAAATCTATAATTGAAAAAATTCAAATTGAACCACTAAGTAAAAAGACAATGAATTTTCTAAAGTGGTTTTCTAATTACAATCTTGTACCCCTAGGAATGTGTTTAAAACTACATTTGATTAATGACGAAAATTTAAGAATAAAAAATGACATCGATCTATTAAAATATGCTCTATCAAGCAAAAAAGAAAGTTATCAACTTTCTGAAGAGCAAGATAAAGCTTATAAAGAGTTATCTAAAAATGATAGCAGTTTTAGAGTTCATTTACTGCAAGGTACAACCGGTTCAGGAAAAACAATAGTTTATTTTAAAGCTATTGAAAAAATTATAAATATAGGATTGCAAGCTCTAATTTTATTACCAGAAATAGGACTAACAAATGAATTTGAAAAAAAATTTAAATCTTATTTTGGATTTGAAGCTGCAGTTTGGCATTCAAAAGTCAGCCCAAAAAAAAGAAAAATTATATGGAATGGATTATCAGCAGGAAAAATTAAAGTAGTACTTGGAGCAAGATCATCCTTATTTCTGCCATTCAAAAAATTAGGTTTGATAACTGTAGATGAAGAGCACGATCAATCTTATAAACAAGATGAAGGAATTATCTATAATGCTAGAGATATGGCAATATCAAGAGCTAAACACGAAAATATTCCAATAAATTTAGTAACTGCAGTTCCATCAATCGAAACATATGAAAATATTAAAATTAAAAAATATAATTACTCAAGATTGCTTAATCGATATAAGGGTGCAAATTTACCTAAACACCATGTTATCGATCTTTATCAAAATCAACTAGCGACCAAAAGTTCTATATCTCTCAAAACTCTTGAAAAAGTAAAAGGACATTTAAATAAAAAAGATCAAGTTCTCTTTTTCATAAATAGAAGAGGTTTTGCACCCTATGTTTTATGTAAAAAATGTTTAAATGTTTTTACATGCCCAAGGTGTTCTATAAATTTAGTATTTCACAAAAATAAAAAAATTCTTTTGTGTCATTACTGTGGATATAATTCAAAATTAAATAGAGATTGTAAAAAAGGAAATGTTTGTGAGTTTGTATTTAGTGGACCTGGGGTAGAAAAAATTGCAGAGGAAGTTAAAAACCTTTTTCCTAATAAAAAAACAATAATTTTTTCTAGCGACACAATGAATAAAGCATCTGGCAAAGATAAATTGAATAAAATTATATCTGGTGAAATAGATATTCTTGTAGGCACTCAGTTAATATCAAAAGGATTTCACTTTCCAAAATTGAATTGTATTGTTGTATTAGATATTGATTTAACTTCTCAAGGACACGATCTTAGGAGCACTGAAAAAAATTTACAACTTTACCATCAGTTATCAGGAAGAGCAGGTAGAACCGGCAAACCGGCTAATATTTATTTCCAAACATACAATTTAAAACCAGAAGTTATAAATCAAATTACAAATGAAGATCCTTTTAAATTTCTAGAAAATGAATTAAATTTAAGAAAGAGGAATAATCTACCACCCTACGAAAGATTTATCGCTTTAATCTTATCTTCATCAAATGAAAAAAAACTTGATATAGATGCCGTAAAACTTAAAAATATTTTATCAAAATCTATAGATGCAAAAATTTTAGGACCAGTAAATGCTCCAATATATAGAATTAATCAAAAATTCAGAAATAGACTATTAATAAGGGCAAAAAAAACATCTAATGTTCAGAAAAAATTGAAAGATGTATTGAAAGATTTTCAACTCTCCAAAGGAATGAAACTTTCAGTTGATGTTGACCCTATCAGCTTCAATTAGCCCATTAAATCTTACCATTTTTCACAATCTGAGCCTTGAAGACTGATAATTCGTATGTTATCTAAGCGAAATTTTAAACATCTTCACAATTGAGAGTATAAATTGAGCGAAAATAAAATATCAATAACTTCTAATAACAGTTATTCCCAAGCATTATTTGAGCTGGCTAACGAAGATAAATCTCTAGCAAAAGTAGAGGAACAAGTCGTTGCAATTAGTAGACTCATAAATGAAAGTGAAGAATTTAGATATTTAATCAAAAACCCTACGACTAGTATTGAGGATTTAACTAAAGTTATTGAAACAATTTCTGAAAAAAACAATTTTGATAATCTTTTAAAAAGATTTCTAGTTTTTTTAATTCAAAAAAGAAGATTTTTTTATTTAGAAAAAATTTTAAGTGACTTTATAGAGGTATGTTCGAAAGCTAGAGGTGAAATAAAAGCAGAGCTTTTTTCAGCTAAAGAACTTAATGAAACAGCTATTTCTAAAATTAAAGAAGAGCTATCTCAAAACTTTGGAGCAAAGATACAGTTAAATTATAAATTTGACCCAAGTTTAATTGGTGGCTTGGTATTAAAAGTGGGAAGTACAATGGTAGATAATTCTATTAAAAATAAACTGCAACAAATTCAAAAACAAATGATAGAGGCATAAATGGAAATAAATCCTTCAGAAGTAACAAAAATATTAAAAGAACAGATAAAAAAACTTGGCGATAGAGCTGAGGTTTCAGAGGTCGGACAAGTATTATCTGTTGGAGATGGAATTGCAAGAATTTATGGCTTGGATAATGTTCAAGCAGGAGAAATGGTTGAGTTTTCTGATGGCTCTAAAGGAATGGCATTAAACTTAGAGAGTGACAACGTTGGTGTTGTTATATTTGGCGATGATAGAGAAATTAAAGAGGGTGATACTGTAAAAAGAACTGGTGCGATTGTTGATGTACCCGTTGGAAAACAACTTTTAGGAAGAGTTGTTGATGGATTAGGAAATCCAATTGATGGAAAAGGAGCTTTAGATAAAAGTTTAGAAAGAAAAAGAGTTGAAGTTAAAGCTCCAGGAATTATTCCACGACAATCAGTTGGAGAACCAATGCAAACAGGTTTAAAAGCAATTGATAGCTTAATTCCTGTTGGAAGAGGGCAAAGAGAACTTATAATTGGAGATCGTCAAACTGGTAAAACCGCAGTAGCTATCGATACAATTATCAATCAAAAGAAAATCAATGAGTCAGACGATGAAAGTAAAAAACTTTATTGTATATATGTTGCAATTGGACAAAAAAGATCAACTGTTGCTCAGATTGTAAAAACTTTAGAGGACGCTGGCGCAATGGAATATACGACTATAGTTTCCGCAACAGCTTCAGACTCTGCGCCTCTTCAGTTTTTAGCTCCTTACACAGGATGTACTATGGGAGAATATTTTAGAGATAATGGAATGCATGCTTTAATTATTTACGATGATTTATCTAAGCAAGCAGTCGCATATAGACAAATGTCATTATTATTAAGAAGACCACCGGGGCGTGAAGCATACCCAGGAGATGTGTTTTATTTACATAGTAGATTATTAGAAAGAGCTGCTAAATTAAGTGATGAAAATGGCGGAGGTTCTTTAACTGCGCTACCAATTATTGAAACACAAGCAGGCGATGTCTCTGCATACATTCCAACAAATGTAATATCTATTACAGATGGGCAAATATTTTTAGAAACTGAACTATTCAATCAAGGAATTAGACCAGCAGTAAACGTTGGATTATCCGTATCTAGAGTTGGATCAGCTGCACAAACTAAAGCTATGAAATCTGTGGCTGGATCAATTAAATTAGAGTTAGCTCAATACAGAGAAATGGCAGCTTTTGCTCAATTTGGATCTGATTTAGATGCATCCACACAAAAACTTTTAAATAGAGGTTCGAAGTTAACAGAACTTTTAAAACAAGGACAGTATTCTCCCATGACAGTTGCAGAACAAGTTATATCAATTTTCTGTGGTGTAAAAGGTTATTTGGATGATATTGAACTTAAAGATGTAGCCGACTTTGAAAATAAAGTTCTACAAAAGTGTAAATCTGATAAGCCTGAGATTATTGAGTCTATTGCCAAAACTGGGAAGATTGAGGAAGACATTGAAAAACAATTAGTAGAATTAATTAAAGGAATTAAATAATTATAAATGCCAAGTTTAGACGATCTCAGAAAAAGAATTACGAGTGTTAAATCAACTCAGAAAATAACAAAAGCCATGAAAATGGTGGCTGCAGCTAAGTTGAGAAAAGCGCAAGAGAATGCTGAAAAAGGCAGACCTTATTCAGAAAAAATGAACAATGTAATTTTAAATCTTTCAAAAAGTATAACAGATAAAGAAAATGCTCCCAAGTTACTGGTTGGGACAGGTGAAGAGAAAGTTCATTTATGTATTGTTCTTACTGCTGATAGAGGCTTATGCGGAGGTTTTAACACTAACATTATTAAAAAAGCAAAAAGTTATTTCGAAAAAATAATATCTGAAAATAAAACTTTAAAAATTATTACTGTTGGATCTAAAGGATATGATCAACTTAAAAGACAGTATAAAAGTTATATTGTAGAGAACATTTCTTTCAAAGAGTCAAAAAATATAAATTACTTTGATGCAGATAAAGTAGGAAAAATTATAATTGAAAAATTTGAAAAAAATGAATTTGATGTTTGCGCAATATTTTACAATAAATTTAAAAATGTAATCACACAAATTCCACAAGAACAACAAATAGTTCCACTTAATGAAGATAAAGATGTTTCTGGTAATGATAATGACTATGAGTTTGAACCAGATGAAGATGAGATTTTAAGTAATTTATTGCCGAAAAATATTTCAACGCAAATATTTAAAGCAATGTTAGAGAATTCTGCCAGTGAGCAAGGTTCGAGGATGACAGCAATGGATAATGCAACCAGAAACGCAGGCGAATTGGTTGATAGGCTTACAATTGAGTATAATAGAAGCCGTCAAGCAGCAATAACAAAAGAGTTAATTGAAATTATATCAGGAGCAGAAAGTTTATAATTATGAGCAAAAAAGGAAACATAACACAAGTAATTGGTGCAGTCGTTGACGTAAAATTTGATGGAGAACTGCCAGAAATATTAACAGCCTTAGAGTGTGATAATGGAGGTAATAGATTAGTTTTAGAAGTTGCGCAGCACCTTGGAGAGTCAAGTGTTAGAACCATTGCTATGGATAGTACAGAGGGACTCAAAAGGGGTGACGAAGTAAAAGATACAGGCGCTCCAATTCAAGTTCCAGTAGGTCCAGAAACATTAGGAAGAATTGTAAACGTTATAGGTGAACCAATCGATGAGAAAGGACAAATTTCTACTAAAGAAAATTGGCCTATACACCGACAAGCTCCTTCTTTTAATGATCAGTCTACAGAAACAGAAATTCTAGTAACTGGAATAAAGGTAATCGACTTATTAGCACCTTATGCCAAAGGTGGAAAAATTGGATTGTTCGGTGGAGCAGGAGTTGGAAAAACTGTAATTATAATGGAACTTATAAATAATATAGCTAAGGCCCACGGTGGATTTTCAGTATTCGCTGGAGTGGGAGAGAGAACTAGAGAAGGGAACGATTTATATCACGAAATGATCGAGTCAGGAGTGATCAAGCCAGAGGGAACTGGATCTAAAGCAGCATTAGTTTATGGACAAATGAATGAGCCTCCTGGAGCTAGAGCTAGAGTAGCTTTAACTGGTCTTACTGTGGCAGAGTATTTCAGGGATCAAGAGGGTCAAGATGTTTTGTTCTTTGTTGATAACATTTTTAGATTTACTCAGGCAGGTTCAGAAGTATCAGCTCTTCTAGGAAGAATTCCTTCAGCAGTTGGTTATCAGCCTACTCTTGCAACAGATATGGGAAACCTGCAAGAAAGAATTACAACAACTAATAAAGGATCAATTACATCTGTTCAGGCAATTTATGTACCTGCAGATGATTTAACAGATCCAGCCCCAGCAACTTCTTTTTCACACTTAGATGCAACGACTGTACTCTCAAGACAAATTGCTGAATTAGGTATTTACCCAGCTGTTGACCCTTTGGATTCTACTTCTAGAATTTTAGATCCAAGAGTTGTTGGTGATGAACACTATCGAGTAGCAAGATCTGTTCAGAAAATTTTACAAACATACAAATCTTTGCAAGATATTATTGCAATTCTAGGAATGGATGAGCTATCGGAGGATGATAAACTAACCGTTGCTAGAGCTAGAAAAATTCAAAGATTTTTATCGCAACCTTTCTTTGTGGCTGAAGTATTTACAGGATCTCCAGGTAAGCTTGTAGATTTAGAGTCAACAATTAAAGGTTTTGACGCAATATGCAAAGGAGAATATGACCATCTTCCTGAAGCTGCTTTTTATATGGTTGGCACAATAGAAGAAGCAATAGAAAAAGCTGAAAAAATGGCAAAAGATGCAGCTGCTTAATGAGTAATCTCTTTAATATAGATATTGTTAATCCAGAACAATCTTTTCTTTCTAAAGATAATGTATTTGAGGTTGTAATACCTGCTGTAGAAGGAGAGATTGGTATTCTTAAAGACCATATTCCAATCATCTCTTTTTTAAAACCAGGTATAATTAGAGTATTCTCTGAGTCTGAGGAACAAAGTTTCTATGTTGAAGATGGTATTGTCGAATTTAAAGACAATACATTATCTGTATTAACTAGTTCAATTTTTGATTTAAAAGATGCTGATAAAAATTTTGTATCTGAGTCGATAAGCAGTGCTGAAGCAGAATTATCAAAAGATAATATTGATGATCAAAAAAGATTTCTTTTAAACCACAAAGTCGAAGTTCTAAAATCTATAAGTATTAATTAACTACTTTTTCTAGTTCTTTTTGAATTTCTTGATAAACATGAAGTTTGAAATCTACAACTTTAGTTGTTAAATCTTTAATATCTATCCATTTCCAATCTAAAAATTCAGGATGTTTAGTTTTAATGTTAATCTCATTTTCCTCTCCATTAAACTTTACAATAAACCACTTTTGCTTTTGGCCTTTATATTTTCCTTTCCAAATAATTCCTAAAAGGCGATCAGGAAGATCGTAAGTTGTGTATTTACTTATTTCTTTAACTAGTTCTACTGACTTTATGCTTGTTTCTTCTTTAAGTTCCCTCAACGCTGCATCAAAATAATTTTCACCTTCATCAATACCGCCCTGAGGCATCTGCCAAAAATCAGCAGGATTATCAATTCTTTTTGCAACAAATATCTTATTTTCTTTATTTAGGACTGCGATACCAACACCATTTCTTAATGGAAGTTTTTGAAATTTTTCTTTCATTCTTAGCCATTTAATAATTTAAGAGCAAATTCCAACTGGTTGTCAGTATCTGTATTTATTCTAAATTCTTCTGAACCTTCAGCAATAACTATATCTGGATTTACACCTACTCTTGAAATCGATTTACCCGATGGGAGATAGTATTTAGAAACAGTAAGTCTTATGGCACCTTCATTTTCTAAAGGAATAATTGATTGGACTGACCCTTTTCCATATGTACTCTCTCCTACTAATATCGCTCTTTTGTGATCTTGAAGTGCTCCTGCAACAATTTCAGATGCTGATGCAGACCCATAATTAATTAAAATAACCATCGTTTCTCCATC
>CABZPQ010000009.1:0-31037 GCA_902527605.1 uncultured Pelagibacteraceae bacterium
AATGAGATAATTAAAAAGTATATTGGTCCATTGACAAGCGACAATTTAATAGAAATAAAAAATTTATTAAAAAAAAATGTTTAAAATTTTAAAATTAATATTGCTGCTATATTTTAGTTTTAATTTTTCCTATGCGAATGAAATAAATACCAAAGTAGATCAAATTACAAAAAACTTAAGGTGTTTGATATGCCAAGGTCAATCTGTTTACGACTCTCAGTCCGATTTTGCTGTTAGTATGAAGCTTGTTGTAAAAAATAAGATTGATGAAGGTAAAGAAGAAGAAGAAATATATGATTATTTAAAAAATAAATATGGAGAGTGGATTGTATATGAACCAGAATTAAACCAAAATACATTTTTACTCTGGTCAATACCTTTGATTTTGTTCGCTTTTGGCGGCCTTTTAATTATTAGAAAAGTATCTATAAAGTAACCAGGATTTTTAATATGAAGATTTTAATTAAAACTTTGATAATTTCATTTCTTACTGTCTCATTTTCTAACGCAGAAAATAAATGGAGTTTTTACACTGGCATGTTCGATTTCAGCGATGATGGTAAGAGAGCAAATCTATTTGGTGCCGAATATATAAATTTTAATGCTAGCAAAGATATTTTCTTAGGAAATGTTCAGCCTGTGACAGGCGCAATGATAACAGCTGATGATGCATTGTATATTTATACAGGTTATCAATTAAATCAAAAATCTAATTCAACTAATTTCTCTCCTAGTTTTGCGATTGGATATTATGACGAAGGAGATGGCAAGGACTTAGGTCACGAAATTGAATTTAAGACACAAATACAGATATTATTTGATATCTCATCTAATTCTGAATTAGGTATTTCTTATAATCATATTTCTAATGCGAGTCTAGGAGATAAAAATCCTGGGGCAAATAGTTATATGTTTAATTTTACAAAAAAATTTTAACTTAAGATATGAGATTAAAAGATTGTCATAACTTTTATGACTTTAGAAAATTGGCAAAACAAAAGCTTCCATCTCCAATATTTCATTATATTGATGGGGCTGCGGATGATGAAATAACTTATGCAAGAAATAGTAGTGCATTTAATGATGTTGACTTAGTTCCAAATGTCTTAAGAGGTGTTGAAAATGTGGATTTGTCGACAACTATTTTTGGAAAAAAATTAGATTTGCCTTTTTATTGTTCTCCAACAGCTCTGCAAAGGTTATTCCATTACGAAGGAGAAAGAGCGGTTGGAAAAGCTGCAAAGAAGTTTAATACGATGTTTGGTGTTTCGGCATTGGCTACAGTTAGTGTTGAGGAAATTTCATCTTTAATAGACACACCAAAAATGTTTCAATTTTATTTCCATAAAGACAGAGGATTAAATGACTCTTGTTTAGAACGAGCAAAAGCAGCAAAATTTGATGTGATGGCTTTAACTGTTGATACGATAACAGGAGGAAATCGTGAAAGAGATTTAAGAACTGGATTTACATCACCTCCAAAATTAACACTTTCGAGTTTGTTTAGTTTTGCCACAAAACCAATGTGGGGAATAAATTATTTAACCAAAGGAAAATTTGAACTACCACATCTTCAAGATTTTGTTAAAGAAGGAACTGACACAAATACTTCAATTGGTAATTATTTTTCTACTATGTTGGATCAATCTATGAACTGGGACGACGCTGAAAAATTGTGCTCTCAGTGGGGTGGCCATTTTGCGCTTAAGGGAGTTATGAGTGTTGAAGATGCTAAAAGAGCAGTTGATATCGGATGCACTGGTATAATGGTATCAAATCATGGAGGAAGACAACTTGATGGATCTAGATCACCTTTCGATCAATTAGCTGAAATTGTTGATGCAGTTGGTGATAAGTTAGATGTTATTTGTGAAGGTGGATTTCAAAGAGGAACTCATATGTTAAAAGCTTTATCTATGGGTGCAAAAGCTTGTGCTGGTGGAAGATTATATCTTTATGCTTTAGCTGCAGCAGGTCAAGAAGGTGTTGAGAGAGCACTTAACTTATATAAAACTGAATTAGTAAGAGACATGAAATTAATGGGCTGCACAAAGATCAGTGATCTTAATCGAAATAATTTAAGATTCCGAAATGCATGAGCTTAAAGAATTGTTATAATTTTGAAGATTTTAGAAAGCTAGCTAAAAAAAGATTACCAGCTCCGATTTTTCATTACATTGATGGTGGTGCAGACGATGAAACCACTTTAAAAAGAAATACAAATTCATTTGATGATTGTGACTTAATCCCTAATATTCTTAGAAGCGTAGGAGAACCAGATTTATCAACCACAGTTTTTGGTAGAAAAATAGATATGCCAATTTTTTTATCACCTACTGCTATGCAAAGTTTATATCATCCTGATGGAGATAAAGCTTCAGCTAGAGCTGCAGAAAAATTTGGTACCATGTATAGCATGTCGACAATGGCTTCATTTTCCATTGAAGAAATTGCTAACATATCAAGTGGACCAAAATTATTTCAACTTTATATCCATAAAGATAAATCATTTACTGATGATTTGATTGATAGGTGTAAAAGAGCAAACTTTGACGGTTTATGCTTAACTGTTGATACTTTGGTTGCAGGAAATAGAGAAAGAGATCACAGAACTGGTTTTACAACTCCTCCTAAATTCACATTAGAAAGTATAATGAATTTCGCGATGAGACCTGGATGGTTATTTAGATATTTTACAAACAAAAAGTTTGAACTAGCTAATATTAAACACAAAACTGATAAAGGAACTAGTATAACTAAATCAGTTATAGATTATGTTAATGAACAGTACGATCCTAATATGAACTGGGATGATGCAGAATATTGTATAAAAAAATGGGATGGACCTTTTGCGCTAAAGGGTGTGATGTCTGTAGAGGATGCAAAGAGAGCAGTTGATATTGGTTGCACAGCAATAATAATATCAAATCATGGAGGAAGACAACTTGATGGATCTAGATCACCTTTTGATCAACTAAAGGCTATTTCAGATGCTGTGGGTGACAAGATTGAGATAATTTTAGATGGAGGTGTTAGACGGGGAACTCATGTTCTAAAAGCTTTAGCTGCAGGTGCAACTGCTTGTAGTTTTGGTAAAGCTTTTTTGTTCAGTTTAGGGGCAGGTGGTCAGCAAGGAGTAGAGAGGCTGCTTCAAAATATGCACGATGAAATTAGAAGAAATATGATCCTTATGGGCTGCAAAAGTGTAAAAGAGTTAGATAGATCAAAGATAATTTACCGTAATTAAATATTTTTTATAAATAATTTTTATTATTATTTTCACTTTAAATAAATAGACATGAAGTTGCTTTTCAGTTAGTTTGTCGACGAAAAATTATGATTGAATTAGCAAAAGCATTAGATCGTTTAGGAACTGAAAGTGCATTTTCTGTTTTAGCAGAAGCAAAAAAATTAGAAGCACAAGGCAAACCTATGATTCATTTAGGTCTAGGACAACCTGACTTTAAAACTCCAAAACATGTAGTTGAAGCTGCAAAAAAAGCTCTAGATGATGGTCATCATGGTTATGTTTTATCAAATGGAATTCCAGAATGTAGAGAAGCTGTCGCAAGATGGGTCAAGAGACTTTATAGTGCTGATATTGATCCAAATAGAGTTTTAATAATGCCAGGTGGTAAACCTACAATGTATTATGCAATTACTTGTTATGGTGAACCAGGTGTTGAGATAATTCATCCTACTCCAGCTTTTCCAATTTATGAGTCAATGATTAACTACTCTGGAGCAAAAGCTGTTCCATACGACTTAACTGAGGATAAAGACTTAAAATTTGACCCAGACAAAATTCTATCTTTAATAACTGACAAAACTAGACTTTTAATCTTGATTAATCCAAATAACCCAACTGGAAGTTTTGTTGAAAAACCTGCAATTGATTACTTAGCAAAAGAATTAGAAAAACATCCGCAGGTCACAATTTTAAGTGATGAAATTTATAGTAGACAAATTTTTGACTATAAGGAAATGCCAACTTTCTTTAACTATCCTAATTTAAGAGACAGATTAATTGTTCTTGAGGGTTGGAGTAAAGCATATTCTATGACTGGATGGAGACTTGGTTGGAGTTACTGGCCAGAGCATTTGGTTGAACATGTAAACAAACTTTTGATTAATAGTGTATCATGTGTAAATGCAGCAGCCCAATATGCTGGTATAGCTGCATTAGATGGTCCTGAAGACTCAATTAAAGATATGTTAGACAAATTTACATTAAGAAGAAATTTAATTCACAAAGGATTAAATGATTTACCAGGAGTTGAGTGTAGTTTGCCAGGAGGAGCTTTCTATGCTTTTCCAAATATAAAAGGGACTGGCATGAATGGATCTGAGTTTTGTAAAAAAGCTATGCATGAAGCTGGAGTTGCGATTGTTCCTGGGACTGCGTTTGGTAAAACTTGTAATGATTATGTTAGATTTAGTTTTGCCGCATCTAGAGATAATATAATGCAAGCCTTGGAAAACATAGGCAAGATGCTTTCTAAATAAACTGTATTTTTAACTAATATTTTTGTATTATTAACTAATGAATGAAACTGTCCAAGCAGAATTAAAAAAGATATTTAACGGGAGATTTTCCACATCCGAGTCTACTCGTGCAAATTATGCAAGAGGAGAAGATACTTATAATCCAATATTATCTAAGGCAGTTGTATTTCCAGAGACTAATGAAGAAGTTTCAAAAATCCTAAAAATTTGTAACGAGCATAAAATTCCGGTGGTTCCGTTTGGAACCGGCACTTCTCTTGAAGGTCATGTTGTTGGAAATCAAAATGGTATTACAATTTCTCTAGAAAAAATGAATAAAGTTTTAAGCGTAAATGCTGAGGATTTTGATTGCAGAGTACAAGCAAATGTAACAAGAAAGCAATTAAATGAGTATTTAAGAGAAGATGGTGTATTTTTTCCAATAGACCCTGGTGCAGATGCTGCACTCGGTGGAATGGCATCTACTTCAGCTTCAGGAACGATGGCAGTTAAATATGGAACAATGAGAACTGTTATTTCTGGTTTAACAGTTGTTTTACCAAATGGAGACATAATTAAAACTGGTGCAAGAACTAAAAAAACTTCTGCGGGATATAACTTAACTAATTTGTTTATTGGATCTGAGGGAACATTAGGAATTATTACAGAAGTTCAATTAAGACTATCACCAATACCTGAAAGCATAATGAGTGCAGTTTGCTATTTTCCAGATTTAGACTCAGCAGTAAAGACAGCGCAAGAAGTTATTCAGTACGGTGTTCCAATTGCAAGAATTGAAATGTTAAACAAAGACCAAATGGAAATTAGCATTAAATATTCAAAGCTAGAAAACATCAAAGCATCACCAACTTTATTCTTTGAATTTCATGGAAGTGAGCTATCTAATAATGAGTCTATTAAAATTGTAGAAGAATTATCAAAAAATAATGGTGGAAGTGATTTTCAATGGGCATCTTCTCCGGAAGAACAAAAAATACTTTGGAAAGCAAGACATGATGTTTATTATTCAGTAAAAGCTTTAGGTCATGATATGAAAGTTTACTCTACAGATGTTTGTGTACCAATTTCAAAGTTAGTAGAGTGTATTTCGTGGGCAGAAAAAGAAGTTAAAAAGTTAGGTCTAACTGCACCGATGGTTGGTCATGTTGGAGATGGAAATTTTCACTCCATAATATTGTATGATCCTGACGATGAAGAAAAACAAAAAAAAATTAGACAATACAGCGATGATCTAATTAATAAAGCTTTAGAGCTAGAGGGAACAATTACAGGAGAACATGGAATTGGTCTTCAAAAAAAACATTACTTATTAAGAGAGCACCCAGATAATTTACCAGTGATGAAAGCTATTAAAAGAAGTATCGATGTAAACAATATCATGAATCCTGGTAAGGTTTTTGATCTAAATTAATCTAAAAATAAAATGAAAAAAATTTTAATCACGAGAAGGCTTTTAAGATCTTGTGAGGATAAAGCTAAAGAATTATTTGATGCTAACTTTAATTTAAATGATGAACTCTACTCTCAAAAGAAGCTAATAGAGATGAGTGCAGGCTGCGATGGTATTTTATCTGCTCTAACAGATAAGCTTGATGCAGAAACAATTAATCAATTACCTGATAGTGTTAAAATTATATCAAATTTTGCTGTAGGTTTTGGAAATATAGATTTAGAGGCTGCAAAGAAAAGAGGCATTGCAGTTACAAATACACCAGATGTTTTAACTGACGCCACTGCAGAAATTGGGGTTTTGTTGATATTAGGTGCATGCAGAAGAGCATCTGAAGGAATTGAAAAAGCTAGAGAAGGCGGCTGGGTTTGGTCAGCAGATATGTTGATTGGTAAACAATTAACAGGCACTAGACTTGGAATACTTGGCATGGGTAGAATTGGTCAAAAAATAGCTAAAATAGCTAAATCTTTAGGTATGATAATTCATTATCACAATCGTTCAAAATTAAGCGAAGAAAAAGAACAAGGCGCAACTTACCACGATAACTTAAATGATTTGATGAAAGTCTCTGATGTCCTTTCGGTATGTTGTCCTGCATCTAAAGAGACAATAAATTTAATCAATAAAGATACACTAGAACTATTACCAAAAGGTGCAGTCGTGACCAATGTTGCAAGAGGAGATATTATTGAAGATGAAGCTTTAATAGATGCTTTGGAAAGAAGAAAAGTTTATGCAGTCGGGCTAGATGTATACAAAAATGAACCAAATTTAAATCCAGGATATCTTAAACACAAAAGTGCTTTTATTCTTCCTCATTTAGGTAGTGCAACTAAAGAAACTAGAACTGCAATGGCCAATCTGGCCATAGATAATATGGATGAGTTTTTCAAAACAGGAGACTGCAAAAACAAAGTAAATTAACAATCTGAAGTTGTAATTGGTAATTAAAATTATTCTAACTTTCTAGACATATTTTTTATTTCAATTTAAAATTTATTTATAAAAAATAAATTTAGAAAGGAAATAATGAAAGCACAGGTTTTACATAAGTATGACCCAGAAATGAAAGCAGATGTTTGGGTCACAGGTGAAGAGTTGCCAAATCCTAAAATTGAGAAAGCAAGCGATGTGATTGTTAAAATTGGAGCTGCAGGTGTTTGTAGAACTGATTTGCATATAATTGAAGGAGTTTGGAAGCACATTACAGATCAAAATAACGATCTGTTGCCGATGGTAATGGGACATGAGAACGCTGGATGGATAGAGGAAGTTGGTAAAGATGTTACAGGATTTAAAAAAGGTGATGCAGTTATTTTACACCCTAAAGTTTCTGGCACAGGAGGAACATGCTTAGATTGTAGAAGAGGAAACGATATGCATGCTGAAGATCCAATTTTTGCAGGTTTGAATGTAAAACACGGGGGATATTCAGAATTACTTCAAACTAGCGTAAGAAATCTAATAAAAATTCCAAAAGTTTTAGGTCCAATAGACGTTGCGCCATTTTCAGACGCAGGTTTGACTGCTTACAGAGTTGTAAAAAAAGCTACTAGACACCTTCTGCCAGGTGAAAATTGTGTAATCATAGGTGCTGGTGGATTAGGACATATAGCAATTCAATGTATGAAAGCAATGTGTGCTGCAAATATTATTGTTGTTGAAAAAGCAAAAGCACCTTTAGAACATGCAATGGAACTAGGAGCTGACCATGGGGTTTTAATAGATGGTAATGAAATTGAAAAAGTAAAAGAACTTACAAAAGGAAAAGGTGCAGAGGCTGTTATAGATTTTGTTGGTGAAAAAGGTTCTACGCCAATGGGAATTAAAATGACCAAAGCAACTGGGACTTTCTATATTGTAGGTTACGGAGAAGAAATAAGAGTTTTGGCGATTGATATGATCGATCAAGAAAAAAGTATAGTTGGAAGCTTAGTAGGTACATGGGCTGAATTATATGAATTAATGGAACTAGCAGATAAAGGTTTAGTAAAACTTTCAATGAAAGAATACAAACTTGAAGAAGCTAATAAAGCACTACATGATTTAAATGATGGTAAGATTAAAGGTCGTGCAGTGTTAGTTCCATAATTAACAACAAAGAGAGGAAAAAAGATGAAGACAATAAAAACTTGCGTAACCGCTCTAATATCAGCTTTGTTGGTATTTAGTCCTGTTGCGTATGCTGATAAGTGGAGTGATCAGTTTCCACATATCAAAGCAACTGGGGATATTCCTGGTGATTGTTCTTACGAGTCTATGTCTAAGAAAAACTATAAAGGCAAGACGCTTAAGATTAATACACATGCTGTACCAGTCATGGGAGAGCCAACAGCTCTACATGCTGAGCAGTTCGCTAAACTTACTGGAGCAAAAGTTGATGTTACTCATACACCAGCAGGTGACTTATATGCGAAAGCAATGGTACCATTTCAAGCTGGACAAGCTCCATATGACATCGTTTTTGGATTTTCAAACTTCATTAACGATTGGAGAAGATACTTAGAGCCAGTTCCAAAGAAATATGTTGAGATGAAACAAATGAAAGACGTTACTCCGTCTCACATCGGTGTAGCATCTTGGGATGGTGTTATGTATCAGTTTCCGGTTGATGGAGACAGACATTATCTAAAATATAGAAAAGATGTAATTGATAATCCTGAGTACCAAAAACAATATAAGGAAGCTACTGGTAAAGAACTAAGAGTTCCTCAAACTTGGAAAGAGTATGGAGAAATGGCAGCTTACTTTAATAATTGGGACTGGGATGGAGATGGCGAGAAAGAATACGGATCCGCTGAAGTAATGAAAAAAGACGATCTAATGTATGCTGCTTTCTATTCAAGATCTGCTGCTTACTCAAAAAATCCTAAAACACCTGGTGGTTTTTTCTTTGATTTAGAAACTATGAAACCACTAATTAACAATCCAGGTTTTGTTGAAGCTTTAACTGACTGGGTTGAGGCAACTAAATATGTTCCTCCAGGAGGAATAAATTTTGGTTTAGGTGATGAAATTGGATCATTTGGTGGAGGACAAACTTTGTTTAGTTTTTCATGGGATGATGCATTTGTTGCTGCTATGCAACCAGATAGTCCAATAAACAATAAAGTTGGTGCTGCACAGTTACCAGGAGCAATGAAAGTTTGGAATAGAAAAACTAACTCTTGGGATGAAGGCTTTAACCAAGCTCCTTTCTTCGTATGGGGATGGGCAGTTGGAGTAGCTAAGAAAAGTAAAGAGAAAGAAATGGCTTTCGATTACCTATGTTTCTTTGCTAACGAAGCTAACCACCAAGCAGATATTGGAATTGGTAGATTTGGTGTAAACCCATTTAGAAATGATGACTTTAAAGTTGATGTATGGACACAAATTGGTTGGGATAAAGATATTGCTCAATCATATGTTGATACTCTTGCACAAATGGAACAAAGTAAAAATAGAGTATTTCCATTAAGAGTTCCTGGAACTTTTGAGTTTAATGCTGCATTGGCTACTGCTGCTGCAAAAGCATTAGCTGGTCAATTATCTCCACAAGCTGCTTTAGACGAAGCTGCTAAACAGTGGGAAGATATACTTAACAGAGTAGGAAAAGATAACGTAAGAAAAGCCTATGCTGTTGGTGTAGCAATGGAAGATAATAAGCAATAATTTTGTAAAACTTGTGGCCGTTTTTTAACGGCCACATTTTAAAATAATCCAAAAAAAAATTATGAATTTTAAACACAAGTTTGTTTTTTTATTCCCAGGATTGTTTGTACTTATTGGGATTCTAATCTTTCCAATTATTTTTACTATTAGATTAAGTCTTTCTGGATGGAATAGTTATACCCCAGAAATGAACTTCATAGGTATTACGAATTATATAAGGTTATTTACTGATGACCCGAGGTTTTGGGAGTCCTTTTTTAGGTTAAGTTTTTTATCTGTTACCACAGTTATTCTTCAATATGTTATCGGATTTGCTCTAGCGATGATGGTTTGGAGAGAAATAAAATTTAAAAGATTTTTTAGAGTAATTTTTCTAGTACCCATGATGACAACTCCAGTA
Source organism: uncultured Pelagibacteraceae bacterium (assembly GCA_902527605.1). Lineage (GTDB taxonomy): Bacteria > Pseudomonadota > Alphaproteobacteria > Pelagibacterales > Pelagibacteraceae > Pelagibacter. Next base: position 10,011 of record CABZPQ010000009.1, read on the forward strand.
ATAATGACAGTTATTTGGAGAACATTTTTTCATGAGTCCCTCGGCCCTGTAAATGATTTATTAGGTGGATTAGGAGTAAAACCTATTTTATGGTTGAGTGATCCAGTTATTGCAAAGTTTACTGTTATAATTGTTGAGGTTTGGCAATGGACACCGTTTATGTTTTTGCTATTACTAGCTGGACTTTTATCACTTCCAAAAGAACCCTTCTTAGCAGCCGCTATAGATGGAGCAAGTCCATTTAGAAAATTTGTTTATGTAACTTTTCCTTTGATGGCTCCAATATCAATTGGAGCAATAATAATAAGACTTATCGAGGCATCAAAAATAATGGATACAGTATTTGTTTTGACTTCAGGAGGGCCAGGTACTGCAACTGAGACGTCAAGTTTTTATATTTATATTAAAGGATTAAGAGAATTTCAGATGGGTTATGCAGCAACCTTATCTTTTACTTATCTTGTCATAATGATTATCAGTTTAACGATAATAGCTAAAGTTTTAACCAAATTAATGATCAAAGAATAACTCTATGAGCAAACTTTACACTTTTCTTAAATATTTCTTTATTACATTTTGGACTGTATTTGTCGTTGCACCATTTCTGTGGGCTGTATCAACATCTTTTAAAGACTTCCAATCTGTAAATAGTAAAGTAACTTATATACCTTGGTTAGATTTCGAACCAACACTGGAGGGTTGGAGAGTTTTAATTAAGTCTCCTGCTAAAGGTGGAGTAGATATTGTTGAGCCTTATTTTAATAGTATTTTTGTAACCTGTACTGCTAGTTTAATAAGTATTGTTCTTGGTACTCTTGCTGCCTATGCACTATCAAGATTTACCTTTAAAGCCGGATTTGTAAGAAACAACGATATTACTTTTTTCTTCATTTCACAAAGAATCATGCCTCCAATTGTATTATCAATTCCTTTCTTTATTTTTCTAAGCACAATAGGATTGCTTGATAGTTTATTAGGTCTAGTGGTCGTATATATCGTTTTATTGATGCCAATTGCTGTTTGGATTATGGTAGATTTTTTTAATAGAGTTCCAAAAGAATTAGATGAGACTGCATTAATTGACGGGTGTAATCCCTATCAAGCTTTCTATAAAGTTGTTTTACCAAATTCAATACCTGGATTAATTGTTGCGGGAATGTTTTGTATTATTTTTGGATGGATAGATTTCTTTTTTGCATTTATTTTGACATTTACTGAAGTACAATTGTTACCTGTAAAAGTTGTTGCACTTAATTCATCAATAACACCATGGTGGAGCCTTTCGGCATCAGCTTTAGTCTCAGTTGCACCATTAATAATCGTTGCATTTATAGTTGAGAGATATCTATCAAAAGGAAATTTATCAGGAGCATTAAAATAATGAATTTAATTGGAGAGAAAATTTCTTATAAACCTGATGAGCAATTTCATTTAAACGATGTCTCGTTTAATTTTAAAAAAGGTAATTTGTATACCATTTTAGGCAGAACTTTATCTGGCAAAACGACTCTTTTAAAAACAATTGCAGGATTATTAAATCCAGATCAAGGCTCAATTTCTTTTGAGGAAAAAGACTTTATTAAAATACCAGTTTGGGAAAGAAATGTTGCTATGGTCTATCAACAATTTATTAATTACCCTCATTTAAATGTTTATGAAAACATAACTTTTCCATTAGAACAAAGAAAATTAAGTCCTGAGCAAATAAAAAAAGATGTAGATGAAGCTCTAAAAACTGTTGGATTAGTTGGATTTGAAAATAGAAAAATTCAGGAATTATCTGGCGGACAGCAACAAAGAGTTGCGCTTGCAAGATCACTTGCAAAAAAAGCAAAAATTTTATTGCTGGACGAACCGTTAGTTAATTTAGATTATAAACTTAGAGAGCAATTAAGAGAAGAATTTAAAAGAATTTTCTCAGAAGGACTTTCCCAAGATACAATTTTAATTTACTCAACAACAGATCCTCAAGAAGTAATGGAACTAAATGGAGAAGTAATTGTTTTAGATGAAGGGAGGGTATTACAAAAAGGGCCTGCCAAAGAGATTTTTGAAAATCCATCTAATTTAAAAGTTGCAGAAATATCAAATGATCCACCAATGAATGTTCTGAAGGGTTCAAAAAATTCAAAAAATCTGAACTTTGAGAATATTTCTCTAGAAATTCCAAATCATTTTAAGAATTTAGAAGATAAAGATTATAATTTTGGAATTAGAGCTTCAGAGATAAAACTTGATGAAAATGGTGAAGAATTCGAAATAGAATTGGCAGAGATTAGTGGTTCAGAAACATTGCTTCACTTAAAAAGAGGAAATTCAAAATTAATTGCTTTAATCGAGGAAGTAATGAATTTTAAAATTCATGAGAAAGTAAAAATAAATTTTAATGCAAATAAGTTTTATGCTTTTGGAGAAGATGAAAAATTAGTTTCGTCGCCATATGGAGGAACAAATGGCTAAAATTGATTTATCAAATATCTCTCATACTTATAATCCTCTAGATCCAAAACCAACATATGCTCTTAATCCGTTTTCAATGACTTGGGAAAATGGCAAGCGGTATGCAATTTTGGGACCTTCTGGGTGTGGAAAAACCACGATGTTAAACATTGTTTCTGGATTAGTGAGGCCATCCAAAGGTGAAATATTATTCGATGAAACACCTGTGACTGATTTAAAAACAGAAGATAGAAATATTGCCCAGGTTTTCCAGTTCCCAGTAATTTACAATACAATGACTGTTTATGATAATTTAGCGTTTCCACTAAGATGCAGGGAATTTACAAAAGAAAAAATTGAAGAAAGAGTAAAAGCAGTTTCAGATACTTTAAATTTATCTTCATTTTTAAACTCACCAGCAAGAAAATTAACGGCTGATCAAAAACAACTTATCTCTTTAGGTAGAGGGTTGGTTCGAGAAGACGTTGCAGCTGTTTTAATGGACGAACCTCTTACGGTTATAGACCCAGATTTAAAATTTAGACTTCGAAGAAACTTAAAAGAAATCAATGAACAATATAAAACAACATTGGTTTATGTAACTCATGATCAAAACGAAGCTATGACTTTTGCAGAAAATATAATTGTTATGGATCAAGGTGAAATCGTACAAGTTGGATTGCCAAAAGATTTATTTGAAAAACCTAAAACAACTTTTGTAGGTTATTTTATTGGCTCCCCTGCAATGAATATCTTTCATTCAACTGTTTCTTCTGATCATGAAGTAAAAATTAATGATACTACAATTAAGACAAATTCAAATTTAGGAAATTTAAAAGATAAAAATGTTAAACTGGGTATTAGATCCGAGTTCATAGAATTGGCTGAAAAAGAAAAAAGTAATACAGTTAAAATTAAACTTACAAGAGTTGAGGACTTTGGTAATTTTAAGCTCCTTACAGGAAAAATGGGTGATTTAGTGATTAAGTCAAAAGTAGAAAGAGAAAAACCCATTCCAGATGGAGAATTAAATTTATATTTTCCACCAGAGAAATGTTGCGTTTATTCTGACGAAAAATTAGTTTAAGAGATAAATGAAACTCCTAAATTTATCAGCACAACAACTTTTAAAAAAACTTAAAAATAAACAATTAACTTCCGTTGAACTTTGTAAAGCATATATCAATCAAAAAAAAAAATATGATAAGAATATTCAAGCTTGGGAATATTTTAATGAAAAAAAACTCCTAAGTGATGCAAAAAAATCTGATAATCAGAGAAAAAAATTAAAATCTTTAGGAGTTTTGCATGGTCTACCAGTAGCACTTAAAGATATTATCTCAACATCTGAAATGCCAACAAAATATGGTGCAAGAATAAATTTAAAAAAAAAGAATAATTCAGATGCTAAAATTGTTGAGCTCTTAAAAAAGGCTGGAGCAATAATTATGGGCAAAACTGTAACTTGTGAATTAGCTTTCTTATCGCCATCAAAAACCAAAAATCCACATGATTATTCAAGAACACCAGGAGGTTCATCTAGTGGTTCTGCAGCTGTTATTGCATCTGATATGGCACCATTATCAATTGGAACTCAAACGGGTGGATCTGTAATCAGGCCAGCCTCTTATTGTGGAGTTGTTGGTTATAAACCTACCTATGGATTAATTTCTAGAAATGGTATTTTGCAAACATCATATAATTTAGATCAAGTCGGAGTATTTGGAAAAACAATTAGTGATGTAGCACTATTATCGAAAGTTTTGTTTGCTAGAGACGATGCAGATGAAACAACAACAAATATTAATTTTCTTAACAAAAAAATTAAAATAAAAAAATCAAAATTTGTTTTTTATAAAACCAAACGCTGGAGAAATGTTGACAGTATTTCAAAAAAATCATTTAACAAATTTATTTTAAATAATAAAAAAATAGTAAAGGTTGAAACTGCTCCTAAATATTTTGAAGATATGATTGATTGTCATACAATTATATATGAGACAGAGATGGCTCAAAATTTCCATCATTATTACAAAACTTCAAAAGGAAAACTTTCTATAGAAATTAAGAGAGCAATTATTAACGGACTAAAACATTCGGCAAAAGATTATGCTTTAGCTTTAGATGCGATGAGAACATACTCAAAAAACTTAGATAGTATATTTGAAAGGTTTGATGCAATTATAACGCCAAGTAGTTGTGGAATTGCTGACAAAGGATTTAAGACAACTGGGAGTCCAGAATTTAATAAGATTTGGTCTCTTGCACATGTGCCCTGCATTTCACTGCCAATTTTAAAAGGCGAAAAAAATTTGCCTTTAGGAGTTCAAATTATAGGCAAACAATTTGAAGATCTAAGCATGTTAAACCATGCCAAAATATTCAATAATTAAAGATAATTCATAAACATTTACAATCATAGATTGTAATTAAGTGAAAAATCCTCACTTTTTTAAAATGACTCTAAGAAACATATGTGCTTTAAATGCGTCAGTTAATTAACTTAAAGAGGAGAAATAATGATTAAAGAAAAAAAACTATTGAAGGGTAAAACTCCTTCAAGACGTAAATTCTTTAAGGCTGCTGCTGCGACTGGTGTTGCTGCTGTAGCTGCATCATCTTTAGCTGCTCCAGCCGTTGCCAAAGAAAGAATTGAAGCTTCTATGGTAGCTACATGGGGAAGAGATTTCCCAGGTTTAGGAACTGGTGCGCAAAGATTTGCTCAAAGAATTACAGACATGAGTGATGGAAGAATTCAAGTCACTTACTATGCAGCAAACGAGAGGGTTAAAGCGTTTGACTCATTTGATGAAGTTGCTTCAGGTAACTCGCAAATGTATCACGCTGCTGACTACTACTGGGTTAAAAAAGATCCAGCTTGGGGTTACTTTACAGCTGTACCTTTCGGTTTCACTTACACTGAAATGAACGCATGGATTAGATTTGCTGGTGGTCAACAATTATGGGATGAACTATCAGACAAATTCGGTCTAAAAAACTTTATGTGTGGAAGCACAGGAGTTCAAATGGGTGGATGGTTTAACAAGAAAATTAGAAGCCCTAATGACTTCAAAGGTCTTAAAATGCGTATGCCTGGATTAGGTGGACAAGTTATCGGTAAACTTGGAGGATCTCCAGTTTCACTTCCTGGTGGACAAATTTACGAAAACCTTGTTTCTGGTGCAATTGATGCAACAGAGTGGGTAGGTCCATGGAATGATGAAGCTATGAAATTCCAAGAAGCTGCTAAATACTACTACTATCCTGGAATGCACGAGCCAGGATCTATGTTAGCATGTGGTACTAACAAATCTTGGTTTACAAGCTTATCAAAATCAGATCAGCTATTAATTGAAGCTGCAGCTGCGATGGAAAATGACGTTATGATGTCAGAGTACAACGCTAAAAATGGTGCTGCGCTTGCAAGATTAATAAACGATCATGGTGTTAAACTAGAGAAGTTTAGCGACAAAGTTTATGATGGTTTTGCTAAAGCTGCTAATGAAGTATTTGAGGAAACAAGAGCAAGCAGTGGTCTCGCTGAGAGAATCCACTCTAGTTTCTTACAGGCTAGAAAAGACATTGGTTCTTGGACCAACTTGTCTGACTCACCTTACATTTCTCAAAGAAACAGAGCATTAGGAATGTAATCTAACTAAATTTAGTTATTAAAGGGCCCTTAATTGGGCCCTTTTTTTTTAAACAAAAACGAGTATTACTTAGGTATTTTAAAATACTATGGTGACAAAAAATTCAAATCTTTCTCTATATCTTAGAATAATCAGTTATTCAGTTTTAGCTTTTACTTTAGCATTTCTTATTAATAATGTTTTAACAGTTTGGAGTGATTGGCCAGGAATAAAAAAAATTTTTTCGCATCATGAGATGTTTGGATATAAGAAAAAAGCTCTAGAGGGATCAGATTTAAATTATGGTTATATGCAAATTGGATTGTATTTGATTTGTATTGCTGCAGTCGTTTTTTATGTTTTTAAAACATATAGCCAAACTTTGGAGCAAGATTCAAAAATTTTATCAAGATTTTCAGCATATCTTGTTAGATCATCATTTTGGGCAGTATTTTTAGTTGGCGTAGCTGACTTTGTTATATCTTTTATGGTTGTTGAAAGATTATGGGAAGCAATCTTCAGTCCTGAAGTAAAAGCATTGATGGTTAAAGCCCCAGTCAGAATTACTTATATTCACTTTCCAATAATATTAATTTCTTTCGTGATTGGATATTTTACGAAATCAGTTGGCTTTATTTGGCTAGCAGTATTGGTTGTAGTAAGTGAATTCGTAATCGTATTATCAAGATTTATATTTTCATACGAACAAGCATTTCAAGGGGATCTAGTTAGATTTTGGTATGCTGCACTTTATTTGTTTGCTAGTGCATACGCCTTAATTCATGAAGGGCACGTAAGAGTTGATGTACTCTATTCTTCTTTTAGTGAAAAAAAGAAGGCATGGACAAATATGGTTGGATCGGCAGTTCTAGGAGTACCACTTACATTAATAGTTATATTTTTAGGTCTTAACGGAAAAGCCAGCATAATAAATGGTCCTGTTGTAGCTTTTGAAGTTACGCAACAAGGATCTAATGGTCTTTATCTTTTATATTTGATGGCTGTTTATCTAGCTGTTTTTGCTGTTACGATGCTAATTCAATTTACTAGTTATTTTATGGAAAGTAGTCACAAAATTTTAAAAGGTGTCAAAAATTAAATTATGGAAACATTCTTTTTAGCTGTTCTAGTTGTGATAATGATTGTTGCTCTTGCATCGGGTTACCCGGTTGCTTTTGCACTTCCTGGTTCAGCTATAATTGCAATTGGTTTAGCTGCATTTTTTGGCTACATCTTCGAGGGAGACTCCAGTGCCTTTTTTGCTGTAGATGGACCCATAGAATGGCTCGTTGCTGGTATTACAAATTTTAGGAGTAATTACTGGGATGTAGAGACAGATACTTTGATAGCAATTCCTTTATTTATATTCATGGGAATTATGCTTCAAAAATCAAAAATTGCTGAAGACTTATTAATAACAATGGGCCAATTATTTGGACCAATTCCTGGTGGTTTAGGAATTTCAGTTATATTTGTTGGAGCTCTATTAGCAGCAACGACTGGTATCGTTGGAGCAACTGTAATTGCGATGGGACTAATTTCGTTACCAACAATGTTAAATAACAAGTATGACAGACAACTTGCTAGTGGAATAGTTTGTTCATCAGGAACATTAGGTCAAATTATTCCTCCATCAATTGTTTTAATTATTATTGCTGACCAGTTGGCAAGTGCATCTGATGTTGCAAACAACTTAAGACAAAATGATTATAAAGCCTTAACTGGTGAATTTAATATGCCAGGTGAATTTAGAGTAGGTTCATCAAGTGCAGGTGATATGTTCTTAGGAGCACTTTTACCAGGTCTTGTTTTAGTTGCTCTTTATATGATCTATGTGTTTATTTTTGCTAGAATAAAGAAAGGTGTTGCACCACCAGTTCCATTTAAAGGAAATTTTGATTTAAAATTTTGGTTAAGAGTAGTTGTAATTATCATACCACCACTTGCATTAATATTCGCTGTATTAGGTTCAATTTTAATGGGTATTGCTACTGTAAACCAAGCAGGTTCAATTGGAGCAATTGGTGCCACTTTGATGGCTGGTTATAGATTATATGAAGGAAAGAAAAGTGCTTTCTATCCTTTAATTTTAATTATTGGATCTCTAATTCCAATTACATTCTTTGCATCAAATTATGAATTAAATGTAAAAAATTTGGAGGAAAGAGATTTAAGTGCAATCTTTATAACCGCTTTCTTTGTGGTCATACTTGTATACGGAATAGGTTGGAGTTTTTGGAGAACTTTTAAAACAGAAAATGTTTTAAAAGAAGTTGTAACAGAAACTTGTGTGACTACTTCAATGGTATTTATTATCCTTTTAGGAGCAGCAATGCTTACTTCAGGATTTAGAGCTTTTGGGGGAGAAGAATTAGTAAGAGACTTTTTACAAGATTTACCGGGTGGTTTTTGGACACAATTTGTTGTTGTGATGATTGTAATTTTCTTGCTAGGATTTTTCTTAGACTTTATTGAAATTGCAGTTGTTGTTGTTCCAATAATTGCACCAATATTATTAGCTGAAACAGGGGCTAACGTCACAGCCGTTTGGTTGGGAGTTATGATTGGTGTTAACTTGCAGACTTCCTTCTTAACGCCGCCATTTGGATTTGCACTCTTTTATTTGAAAGGTGTAGCTCCTAAAATTGTTAAAACACTTGATATTTGGAAAGGTGTTGTGCCTTTTATAATTCTTCAGCTTATAGGATTGGGAATAGTCGGTGCATACCCTAGCTTAGTAAATTATCTACCAAATAGAGTATATTTAACTTCGAATGTTGCTCCTCCACCAATGAATCCTAAATTACAGTACTGTTTGCAAGAGTACAAATTTGCAAGATTTGATTCAAACGGTGAGACAATTAAAAATGCAATATTAAAATTCCAATCTGAGGCTCCAACTAATCTGCCAGATGATAAAATGGAAATTTTAGAAGATCATTTTGATAGTGCACTAGGAACTTTTGCTCTAGTCGATAAATTAAAAAAAGTTGAGGTCGAATACAATGCATATGCTGTTGATTATAGGGATCTGCATTTCACTGTTAGAAAGAAGCAAAAGAAAATACTTAAATTAAATAAAAAAATAGAAAAATATAAAGCAGAGATTAGAAATTTAGATGATGACGAATTAGATGAGAAAAACAAAATAGAATTAAGAATTGAGGATGTAAAACTTGAAATTGAGGAAATTCAAAACTCAATTCCAGATACTTGGCAAGCTAAGAATTCAGAATTCGACAAAATAAATAAAGCTAAAAATACAACAACAAAAAGATATAGAAAGAATGTAGATGAAGCCTACGATCTACTTGATCAGTTCGCAATGTTCATAAACGATGGAGTAAAACTTCAAGAAGTATCAAAAGATATTAAACAGTTAGATTATTTTATAGCTATGGAAAGCAATACAAAAGTATATGAAAGATCAGTTACAATTATGGATGGATTGTTTGACAAGTTGAGTGAGATCTCTGGAATGGATGAATTTTTAAATAGTGTAGATGATTTATTATCAATGGTTGACTCAGACGAACTTGATCCAATGGCGATTAGAACAAAATCAAAAGAAGTTGTTGAGTTATTCAATAAAGAAGTTAGCTGGAGAGCAAATGCTAAAGAAAACTTAATGCCAAAACTTGAGGAATATAATAATGCAATCAAAGAAACAATTGGACTAAGGTTGCAGTCTAAACTAACAAAAGAGCAAGCTATCTATGTATCTAAATGTAATTCAATACATAGAGATATTTCACTAAATTTTTAAACTGTTAATTTATCAATTAATTCTGATCTTGTATAAAGACCCAAGTCTTCTGCCTTGGACTTTAATTTTTCATTAATCTCTTTTAATTTTGGAACATTTAAATCAAGCTTATTTGCAATTTCTATAATTGAACCAATTATTGGATCTATTTCTAGTGGTTTGCCAGCATTTAAATCTTGAGCGGTCGAAGGTCTATGTCCTATAATTGAGACTCCACCCTTAATTCGATCCTCAATTGATATATTGAATTTAACTCCGATTTTTTCTCCAACTTGTTGGCACTCCTGCATTAAAACTTTTATTAAATTGTAAGTTTCAGGATCATTACCCATTTCATCCATAGTTTTATTTGTTAGAGCACTTACTGGGTTGAATGAACAATTCCCCCATAGTTTCACCCAAATTTCGTCTCTTAAATTTTTCTTCTGAGGAGCTTTTAAACCGCCTTCTATGAATAAACTTGAAATTATTTTTAGTCTTTCTGATCTGGTTCCATCTGGTTCACCTAAAGAAAATCGTTCACCATTACCATTATGTTTAATAACACCTGGCTCTAATATCTGACAAGCTGGATAAACTACACAACCAATTGCTCTTTCAGGTCCTAGAGTTTGCCATATTTTTCCACCTGGATCCACACTTTCAACTATTTGATTGTCTAATTTGGTACCCGTATTAGCTTTATGAAAGTACCACCAAGGCAATCCATTAATGGCGCATATAATTGAAGTTTTTTTACCCATAATTGGTTTTAAGCTTTCTGAAATTTTACTAATAGCGTTAGCTTTTACAGAAATAATTATGAAATCTTGTTCATCCAAATCTTTAGGATTGTCTGTTACATCAAATTTAAAATTAACTTTATTATCATCTCTTATAAAAGTTAATCCATTTTGCTCTATTGCTTTTTTATGTTCTCCTCTTGCAATTAAAGAGACTTGTGCGTTTGTTTTTTTTAAACTTGTAGCAATAAATCCACCAATAGACCCAGCTCCAAATATACAAATTTTAGTCATTAGTTCACTAATCCAAACTTTTTAGCTAAAGTATTTCTTTGTAGTTTACCTGTTGCACCTTTAGGAATTTCATTTACAAAAAATATTTTCTTTGGAATTTTAAATTTTGCAAGTTTTTCATTTGCATACATTTTTATATCATCTTCAGTACACTTCATGCCCTCTTTTATGATTATTGCGGTAGCTATATCTTCCCCAAGCATTTTATCTTCATATCCAAAGCAAACAGCTTGCTCAATATTTGGATGATCCATAAGAATGTTATCGACTTCTAAAGGTGAAATCTTTTCACCACCTTTATTAATTATTTCCTTCAATCTTCCTGAGATTTTTAGATAACCATCTTTATCAAAATATCCCTGATCTCCTGTTCTAAACCAACCATTTGAAAAGCTATTTTTATTTGCATCTGGATTATTTTCATATCCGGAAGTAACATTTTCACCCCTAATGCAAACTTCTCCCTCTTCTCCTTGATTTAAAATCTTGTTATTAGTATCCATAATACAAACTTCTGGCCCAGCAGGAATTCCTACAAAGCCAGGTTTTTGGGACTTAGGCGGTAAAGGATTTGAGGTCATTTGATGAGTAGCTTCCGTCATCCCATATGCTTCTATTACTGGACAATTAAATACCTCATTTAGTTTTTCAAATACAGCTGGAGGTAGAGATGCTGATGATGATCTTAAAAATCTAAGATTTAATTGTTTAGCAGTTTCTAGATTTTTATCTGCTCTCATCAATATTGCTTGATGCATTGTTGGTACTCCAGAATACCAAGTTATTTTCTCTCTTTTTGCATTATCTAAAAATTTTAATGCATTAAATCCACTACTTGCACATACAGATGCCCCTACCTTCATAGAGGCTGCAAGAACTGCAATTAAGCCATGTATATGAAATAATGGCATAATATTTAGACAATGATCTTTATCAGTTAAATTAAGACTTTTGGAGATATTATCTGCTGAAGAAAAAATATTTTTATTTGTTAATGGAACAATCTTAGGTCTTGATGTAGTGCCCGAAGTATGCAGCACAAGAGCTTCATGATCTTCGCCTGGCAAAACATAATCACTGCTTTTTTCAAAAAGATTGAAATCTCCGCTTAAAGTATTTCCGTCTGATTTTATTTCGCAAACAGGAATTTTTAATTTATTTGCGACTTCTACTACTGGATTTTTAGAATTTTTCTCTACAATCACTATCTTTGGTTTTAAATCCTCTAGGTAAAATTCGAATTCTTCAGATTTATAGTTAGGGTTTAAAGGTGCAGCAGACATGTAGCTTGAAATCGCCAAAAAACTAGTTGCCATGTAAGGACCGTTTGGCAAAACTATTGCTGCACGATCTTTATTATTAATACCATTACCTGATAATTGTTTTGAAATTCTTTCTATTAATGATTTTAAATCAACAAATTTTAGTGGAGAACTACTTTCAGATGTTATTGCAATTCGATTATCATTTTGTGTTTCTATAATATTTCTAACAATTCTAGAGTTCATTTAAATTAATAACCTTTTGCGTATCCATCTTTTCTTGGATCTGAACCACCAACTAAATTTCCTTTTTCTCTATCTATTTGAATTGCTTGTCCACCTCCATGAGTACCATCTATATACTCAACATTATGACCGACTTCTTTTAAATTATTAAAAATTTTTTCATCAATACTTTTCTCTAATTTATAAATGTTATTGAAATGGAAAGCTCTAGGAAATGAAATGGCTTGTTGAGGAGTTAAGTTATAATCAATAATGCTATTTAAAACATGAACTTGTCCAACAGGTTGATATTGTCCCCCCATTACTCCATAAGATAATTCACATTCTCCTTTGTTGTTCATAACTATTCCAGGAATTATGGTATGTAGTGGTCTTTTTAATCCCTGAATACAATTAGGATGACCTTCCTCAACTCTAAAATTAGTTCCTCTATTGTGAAGAACCACTCCAGATTTATCACCTGTTATTCCAGATCCAAAAGCATAGCAAACAGAATTTATTATTGAAACTACATTTAAATCTCTGTCTACCACGCTTAAATAAACTGTTTCAGGATGGTTTGGAATATTTAGATCTCCTACATCTGCGCAGCCATTAATAGATATATTTTTTGAAATATTATCTATATTTTGTTCACTTAATATTTTTTTCAAATCTAAATCTACAAATTCTGGATCACCAATATTTTCCTCTTTAAGTTTATATGCCTGCTTTGTAACTTCTGCTTCAAGATGAAATCTTTCAAATGAATTCACATCATATTTTTCAATACCTAACTTTTCTAATAACTTCATCATTATTAAAACTGTTATTCCAGGTCCGCTCGGAGGACATTGATGTATGATAATATCTCTATATCTATCTGATAAAGTGTCTGATTTAATAGTTTTTTGCTTATGGAAATCTTCAATTGTATGTAAGCCTCCAAACTCTTTTAAAGTTTTAACTAAATCTTCAGCAATTGATCCTTCATAAAATTCTTTAACTCCATTTTTTGAAATTTTTTCGAGAGTCTCTCCAAGTGCAGGATTTTTATTTACCTCATTAAATTGATAACTTTTACCATTATTTAGCATATGTTTTCTAGAATATGGGTTATCGTTTAATTTATTAAATACGTTGCTCCAGGCGTTAGCAACAACTTTAGTCACTTTAAAACCATTCTTTGCAATATCTATACCTTTGTGAAACAACTCCTCAAAATCGAGTTTTCCAAAATCATTATGAATTGAATTCCAAGCATCTAATGCACCAGGAATAGTTACAGCGTGAGGACTTGTTAGACCAATTTTATCTATATTCTTTTCCTTGAAATAGTCAAAATTTGCTTTAGCTGGAGCAATACCTGATCCATTATATGAAACAGGGTCTTTGCCATTCATTTTTATTATTGCAAAACAATCTCCACCTATACTTGTGGCATTAGGCTCTGCAACAGACAGAACAACAGAAGCTGCAATAGCTGCATCCACTGCATTTCCACCTTTTTGCAATATTCTAAGAGCTTCTTCTGTAGCTATTGGATGTGATGTTGCGGCCATACCATTTGAAGAAATGGCATCTTTATCTTTTGTTGAATGATTATTCATAATAGAACTGTAATTTCATAAAAAATATAAATGATCAATAAAATAAATAAAAGTATTCTAATTTTTTCTGTATTTGCCTTTGGCTTTTTTATATCAAATTTACTGAGGTCAATTACCGCAACATTAACACCTGCTCTTTCAACTGAATTCAATTTAAGTGCCGCAAATCTTGGACTTTTAGCTGGAGGATATTTTCTAGGGTTTTCGCTCATGCAAATTCCTACCGGTATGTTATTAGATAGATTTGGTCCAAAAAAAGTTATCGGATATTTATTAATCATTGCTCTTATTGGAACTATTTCATTTGCTTTTGCTAAAAGTTTTGCAGGTTTATTAATTTCTAGAATTTTCATTGGTGTAGGTGTTGCTGCTTGTTTAATGGGTCCTTTAACTGGTTACAGAGTATGGTTTGAAGAAAAATATCAACAACGTGCAAATTCATGGATGTTGATGGTTGCAAATTTTGGATTTGTTGCATCAACTCTACCAGTTCAAATTTTATTACCAATAATTGGTTGGCGATCAATTTTTTTAATTATAGCCTCTTTAATTTTGATAAGCATAATATTAATATCAATTCTAATACCTTCGTGGGAAACTAAGAGGGATGAGGACCAAAATAATAATCTTCAAAATCTTTCTCATATATGGAAAAATAAATTCTTTATTAGCTTAGTACCGCTTGCATTTTTTAATTATGGAGGTGTTCAAGCAATACAAACATTGTGGGCTGGCCCATGGATGCTAAATGTAACGGGTTATGATGCAATACAAAGTGCGACAGGTTTATTTTGGATAAATGTAACTATGCTTTTTTCTTTTTTAATATGGGGATATTTTTTGCCAAAACTATCTTCCAAGGGAATTGACAGTATGAGAATTGTAAAATTTACACTTCCTGTAAGTTATATAATTTTATTTTTAATAGTCATAATGGGAGACAAAGCTGGTGCAACCATGTTCACTCTTTATATTTTATCATCAATAGTAATTTCTTTAACCCAACCAGCAATAGCATTAAATTTTCCTACTAAACTAGCAGGAAAATCTTTAACTTCATTCAATGTATTTTTATTTTCTGGTACTTTTTTTGTACAATGGATAATTGGTTTAATAATAGATTTTTGCAGAAATTTAGGTGCTACTATTACAATGAGCTATCAAATTTCTTTTTCAATTTTTTTATTTTTATGCATTTTAAGTTACTTATTTTTTTTAATATTAAATAAAAATGAATAAAAATGAATAAAAATTTTATCGGATATTTTCTATTATTATTTCAGCCACTTTTTATGGCTAGTAATTTAATTGTAGCAAGAGGTGGTGTTGATGATGTTCCTCCCATATCTTTATCTTTTTGGAGATGGTTTATTTTTTTCATTATTTTATTCGTCCTAAATTATAAGTATTTATTTGATAATTTTCAGACTATTAAAAAAGAGAGTAAAAGAAGTTTTTTTCTAGGTTTGATGGGATGTGGTGTTTGTGGAATATTCCCATATATGGCTGGTTCATCTACAACCATTGTTAATATGGGAATTCTTTATACTTCTTCACCAATATTTATAATTTTAATCTCATATTTTCTTTTTAAAGATAAGATAAATATTTTCCAATTTATTGGCTTACTTTTTTGTCTAGTTGGAGTGTTTGCTGTAATTTTAAAGGGCGATATATACAGTTATGCTTTTTCAATGGAATTCAGAACTTAATTTTTTTCCAAGACTAACAATTATATCTTTCTTTGGTTTTTTATCTATTTTGCCTTTTTATTTTATAGAGCATTTTTATTTTGAAAAAACTTTATTTAATGAAGAATTTTATTATTGGATTTTGTTTGCAGCAATTTCTCCAGGTATAATCGCTTTCTCACTATACACATTAACTATTAAATATTTAGGACCATCAACAACTGGTTTCACGCTATACCTCTATACAATTTATGGAGCTTTTTATGGAATAATATTTTTTTCAGAGATTTTGGAAAATTATCATTTAATAGGTACCATATTTGTGTTTTTTGGTATTTATTTGGTAAGAAGAAAAAGTAAAAATGAAATTAAAGCCTAAAATGTTATTTGCAAAAATTCTGTTTTATATTTTTATTATTTACTTTGTAGTTTCTCTAATAGTTTATTTTTATCAAAGAAAATTATTATACCATCCTGGAGAAAATAATTATTTAGATGAGGGACCTCTATCTCACAAAATCGAAAAAGTAACTATTCAATCTGATAATGATCTAGTTGGATGGTATTACAAAAAAAATAATAACTCTAAAACTTTGCTTTTTTTTCACGGAAATGCTGGAAAATTAGATAATAGAATTTATAAACTAAATGAGTTTGCAGATTTAGATTTAAACTATTTAATTTTTGCATATAGAGGCTTTAGTGGAAACAAAGGCAAACCAACAGAAATTGGACTTTACAAAGATGCAATTAAAGCCAAGGAATGGCTTAATCAAAACAATATAGAAGATAAAGATATTGTTCTCTATGGAGAGTCTCTTGGCACTGCTGTAGCAATAGAGACCGCAAGTAAGAATTTATTTGCAGGTATAATATTAGAGTCCCCATTTACATCCATGGAGATTTTGGCACAAAAATATTACCCATATCTTCCTGCAAAAATTATTTTAAAAGATAAATACAAATCCATTGAAAAAATTAACAAAATAAAGTTTCCCATGCATGTGATGCACGGAAAAAAGGATAATATTGTGCCATTTTATATGGGTGAAGAAATATTTAATAAATATGGTGGAGTTAAGTCAAATTATTTTAATGACAACGATGATCATATGATGGAATTTAATAAAGGTTTAATTCAATCAATCGATAATTTTATAAAAAGTTTAAATTAAGACATAATTTAAACAAATCCACATCACTTTTAAATTATAATTTTAGATATGTTTAAATTTCTTTTATTACTTTTTTTATTAATATTGCCAACAAAACTTAGTTCAGAAATAAATAATGAGTACTATGATAACAATTATTTCCATATTGGAAAAATGAACTCTTACAATAGCGAGTTCACTCTATATTTTAAAACACGGAAGAAAGCTATTTTAGCAAAGGGAGAATTTTCTAATTATATCAATGATTTTCCACAGGACTTATACTTATATGATAAAAATTTAAATAAAGATTACCCTTTGATTTCATATGACTGGTTTCCAAAAAAAGTAAAAAAAATTTCAAAAAAATATAATTACCCACTTTTCCCAGAGGATTTTGCTTACTATTTATTAAATGACAACAACACTTTAATTTTGATAAGTGCAAAAAAAAATTTTTATGAAAATTTAAAATATGACATAAAAAATAATAAGCTAGAAATTGCTAATACCTCTGGCAAATTAAATTTTATAATCTCTTCTTATGCTGAAAACTGTGGTTATAAATCTCTAAAAAATAATTTTGAGTGCAACATTTATAAACCTTTAATTTCTAAAAATTTGCTTAATTAACTTGGGTAAATGCACTTGCAAACTTCTCAGCTTCAAATATTTGTAAGTCATCCTCTTTTTCTCCAAGCCCGAGACCAACAATAGGTACTTTATATTTCTTTGAAATCGCAATTAATATTCCACCTTTTGCAGTTCCATCAAGTTTTGTCATTATGATGCCTGTGATTGGAAGTAATTTATTAAATTCTTCGAGTTGATTAATTATATTTTGTCCCGATGTTGCATCTAAAACTAAGATAACCTCGTGAGGTGCTGTTTCATCACTTTTTTTAATTACATTCCCTATTTTTTTTAATTCATCCATTAAATTCTTTTTATTTTGTAATCTTCCTGCCGTGTCTACTATTACTTGATTTATGTTTTGACTTTGAGCTATTTCCATTGCTTTAAAAGCAACTGAAGCTGGATCTGAACCAGGATCTGATTTTACAATTTTAGCATCAACCCTGTTAGCCCATTCTTCTAATTGATCAATAGCAGCTGCTCTAAATGTATCGCATGCTGAAAAAAGAACTTTATTATTATTTTGTATAAATATTTTTCCTAATTTTCCAATAGTAGTTGTCTTACCAACTCCATTAACACCTGAAACTAGTATTATATTTGTCTTTTCCTTTTTTAAAAAAAAATCTTTTTTTTCTAGGGGTGTCATTAGTTCTAAAATATAATTATTTAGTATTTCGAAAACTTCCTTGATTGGATCATTTTTAGGATCAATCTTTTTTTGAGCAATTATAGATTTTATCTCTGATGCTGCATCTATGCCCACATCTGAGCCGATCAAGAATTCTTCTATTTTATCAAGAGTTGCATCGTCAATTTCTTTCTTAACTATTATTTCTTTAAGGCCTGATGCTATATTGCTTGCACTTCTTTTAAATCCGATTTTAAATTTTTCAAAAATACCCATTATATTTTGATATTAATCTTTTCAATTTCAGATACAGGACCTCTCATTTTTATATTTAATTCATTATCAATTTGAATATTTAAAATTCCTGTTGAAAATTCTATTTTTGAATTACTGTTTTGTAGTTGATTTAAATTAGCTGCGACTGCTGTTGCACATGCTGCAGTCCCGCAAGCTTTTGTTAAACCTGCACCCCTCTCCCAAACTTTAATTTTGTAATGTTGTTCACTAATTTTTTGAGCTATTGTGACATTACATTTTTCAGGGAAAACTTCATGATTTTCTATTAATGGTCCATATTTTTTTAAATTTATTTTTTCTATATCCTCACAAAAATATACTACATGAGGGTTACCAACATTCACTGCAATACCACCATTAATTTTATTTCCGTCAATATCAATCATACCAAGTGATAGATTTTTAGTATCAAGATTTTTACTTAAAGGAATTTTGTTCCACTCTAAATTTGGAGTTCCAATTATCGTTTCAACATCTTTATTATTAAGAACTTTAGATTTTAATATTTTTGAGGATACCAAAATTTCAATTTCTTTTTTATTTTTTTCAATACTTAGTAAATAAGCAACACATCTAGTTCCATTTCCACATGCATCTGAGCGGCTTCCATCCGAGTTAAAAAAAGCAACATCAGCATCAGCTTTTTGACTTTTGTTTATGTAGATCAACTGATCGCACCCTATGAAATCTCTGTCACAAATTTTTAAGATTTGGTCATTTGATAAGTTTAAACTATTTATCCTCTGATCAATAATAACAAAGTCGTTACCTAATCCATCCATTTTAAATGCTTCAAATTCCATATAAATAATACTTAACTTATTTATTGACTTTTTGAACCTCTAATATAATTTACGCGCACTTCCGCAAAATACAGCAATTTGCGGTGTCTTTGGAAACAAAGAGATCGACACCAGTCAGCGAGGGTTCGCCCACTGGTGCGATACTTGCTGTGCGAAATTATGTTTGAAAATTTAACTAATAAATTTGAAGAAATTTTTTCTTCATTAAAAAAAGCTCCTTCTCTTGATGAAAAGCAAGTTGACGAGGGTTTAAAAGGTATAAGGTTGGCCTTATTAGAAGCCGATGTTTCTTTAGACGTAGTTAAGGAGTTTATTAGAAGAGTTAAGCCTAAAGCGCTAGGTCAAGAAATTATAAGATCAACTTCTCCTGGGGATATGGTTGTAAAAATCGTTTATGACGAAATAGTATCCTTTTTAGGTGATAAGAATTCTGACATCTCCCTTAATGCTGTCCCTCCAGTTCCAATCATGCTAGTTGGGTTGCAAGGTTCAGGAAAAACTACAACAACCTCAAAATTAGCGAAATTTTTAGAAAAAAATAACAAGAAAAAAGTTATGATGGCTAGTTTGGACGTTTACAGACCTGCCGCGCAAGAGCAATTGAGACTTTTGGGTGAACAAAATAATATTGAAACTTTGCCAATTATAGAAGGCCAGCTTCCTGCTGATATTTGTAGAAGAGCTTTAAGTGCTGCAAATTTAAATGGTTGTGAAGTAGTTTTATTTGATACTGCTGGAAGAACACAAATAGATTTTCAAATGATGAATGAAATCAAACAAATTGAAACTATTATTAATCCTGCAGAAACTATACTGGTAGCAGATTCTCTAACAGGTCAAGTTGCTGCTAATGTAGCAAAGGAATTTAAAAATACAGTAAATTTGAGCGGCATTATACTTACAAGAGCAGATGGAGATGGAAGAGGTGGAGCTGCATTGAGTATGAAATATGTTGCTGAGGTCCCCATAAAGTTTCTTGGTGTTGGAGAAAAAATTGAGAATTTTGAAGTTTTCCATCCTGATCGAATTGCAAATAGAATTTTGGGAATGGGAGATATCGTTTCCTTAGTTGAAAAAGCTTCAGAAGATTTAGATCAAGAAAATTTAAAGAAAACAGAAGAGAAACTTAAAAAAGGTCAATTCTCGATGGAAGATTATCTTTCTCAATTACGTCAAATGAAAAAGATGGGTGGAATTGAAGGCATAATGTCATTTCTCCCTGGAGTTTCAAAAATTAAATCACAAATGGACCAATCAGGAATAGATGAAAAAATTATAACTCAAAATGAAGCTGTTATTTTATCAATGACAAAGCAAGAAAGAGAAAATCCTAAAATTATAAATGGATCAAGAAAAAAAAGAATTGCTAATGGCTCAGGTACAGACATTGCCACTATCAATAAGTTGTTAAAACAATTTAAGATGATGTCAGAAATGATGAAAAAAATGTCTAAAGGAAACATGAAAGGAATGGCGGATAAAGGGATCCCGCCTGAATTATTTAATCAATTAAAATAAAGGAGATATAAGTAATGTTAAAAATGAGACTATCAATGGGAGGTACTAAAAAAAGGCCAGTATATAAAATTGTTGTGGCTGATAGTAGATTTCCAAGAGACGGAAGGTTTATAGAAAAATTAGGTTTTTATAATCCGTTATTACCGAAGGATAAAAAGGAAAGGATTGGCTTAGATTCTGAGCGAATTAAATATTGGTTAGGTCAAGGAGCTCAGCCAACAACAAGAGTTGCAAGGTTATTGGGAGAAAACGATATAATGCCAATGCCTGAAAAAGGAAACAATCCTCAAAAAGCAATTCCTAAAAAAGATAGAAAAAAAGCTGACGAAGGTGGAGAAGCGAAACCAGAA
>CABZPQ010000010.1:0-27054 GCA_902527605.1 uncultured Pelagibacteraceae bacterium
CTAAAAATCCAAAAATTCTATCTATAAAAATTGTCAAATTATTTTTTAATTTATTTTTTTTAGAATGTTTTAAAATATAATGTACTTTAAGAACATCTCCACCAATAGTCCCAAATAATACATTATTAAAAAAACTTGCTATATAGTGAATCTTCAATGTCTTAAATAAAGATATTCGAACATCAAATGATTTTAAAATAATATGCCATCTGTATCCTCCTATGAAAATTGTAAAAGCTGTTAAAAATATTAGTATAAAATTTAGTAAAGGATTTTTTATAAAACTAACAAATAAAGATAAATCAAAGTAATTATTATTGTATAAATAATAAAATATTGATATTACAAATATAATTTTTAAAAATTTTATAAATATTTCAAACATAATTTAGAAATTAATCTACTAGTATTAGAAAATATTGAAAAAAGAAATAAACTTATCTGTGATCATTCCTTGTTTTAATGAGGAAAATAATATCTTAATTACAATAAAAAAAGTTAAAAGTGTTTTAAAAAATTATAGAAAATGCGAAATATTAATTGTTGATGATGGGAGTACAGATAATACAAAATCTATATTAAAGAAATTTATCAAAAAAGATCAAGAATTAGTAAGGAAAATTCTAATCCATAAAAATCAAGGTGTACAAAATGCAATTTATGTGGGAGCAAAAAATTCTAAGTATAAATATGTAACACATTTTCCTGGCGATGATAGCTTTCAAAAAAAAAGTATTAAAAATTTGATAAAGTACACCGGAGATAAAGAATTAATTCTTGGTTACAGAAAAGATTATCACTCTAAAATCAATTTTTTTCGATGGTTGTTGTCTAAGACACTAATTATTTTAATGCAAATCTTAACAAATACCAAAATAAAAGATTTTCATGGCCCATATATATGTGAAACAAAATATTTAAAAAAAAAAATTAGATCTAAAAGATATGATGGGCAAATAGAAATTATAAATCATATATTAAATCACAAGGTATCTGTAGTTGAAGTTCCTGTTTATGTAAGAAATAAAACTATCAAAGATACAAATGTTGTAAAAATTAGTGTTTGTGTTGAATTTATAAAAACGATAGCGAGACTTTTTATTTATAATTTATTTAAAAAAAAATAAATTCATAATCTCCACTGTAATTGCATTTTTTAAAAATCCATTTCCATCCATCAGTATCAATAAGTGTTTCAGCTGTTAGAGCCCAACAGTAAACATTAAATTGTTCTTTTTCATTTCTATAAGATTCAAAACAAATAAACTTTTGTTTCCCTATTCTCTCAATTTCTTTAAGGCAAACCTCAATATTTGGGATTTTTAAATTATGAATCATATTAATTGAAATTACTAGGTCAAAACTTAAATCTTTAAAACCTAAAGTTTTTTTTGCATCATGTTTAAACAAAAATTTTTTTATTTCGGATTTTGATTTATTAATAGCATAGTATGAATTATCACAACCAACAATTTTGATATTTGGAAGAATTTTTTTAATTTCAAACAATAAAAAACCTTTTCCGCATCCTATGTCTAGAACACTGGAGTTGTTAGTTAAGTTATAAGTTTTAATAAGTTTTTTTGCCAGAGGTTTAAAGTAATCTTTTATATATTTATAACCACCATAGCCAAATTTTCTATTGCCGTCCCAATAATCATAAGAATATTTTTTTGATACCTTCATCGACAAAATTTTGTCATCATTCATTCTTTTAATATAATTTCTTTTGGTTTTTATGTGATTAGGTGTCACAAATTTTCTTAATTTTCCTAGTCTAAATTTTTTGTTATTATTTAATATCTGTTTTGCTAAATAAATTTCTTCTATTTTATTTTTATCTGAATTGTTATTAAGCACATAATCTTCTACGGCAAAAAATATAGATTTCTTTTTCTTTATAATTTCTGAATAAAGTTTATTTCTCAACACTTTTTTTTCAGGTAATTGAAAAACACTATACATTATAATTCCATCATAATTCTTAATATTATGTAAAATTTCAAACAGAATATAAGTTGAATTGTCTTGTCTATATTCAGTCGAACTTAAAATAAAATGGAGCTTTTTACTTTTGCAATATTCTCTTAGAACAAGATTCTGAATATGTTGAGGAACTCTTTCACCGTAAAAAGATCTACTGAATATGTAACCTTTGACTTTCTTCATTTTACTCAAATGGAGACTTATAATTTAAACCCAAAGTTGTCATTGCTCTTGTTGTAATTGGATCAAAAAATTCACCAATTTTTTTGTCTCCAAATGGGGAGAAATAAGATTTGAATCTGCAATTCATTGATAATCTTGTTTCTTTTTCTAAATTCACAATATTTCCATGTGGTAAGTTTTGGTTAAAAATTAAAACCTCGCCGTAATTGACTTTTAGCCACTTAAGTTTTTTTTTAATAATTTTATACATTTGTAAGCTACTTTTAATCTTTTTTTTTCTCATAATATGATGGAAATAATTTTTATTTTTTTCTGGCAATATATACATTGATTTTGTTTTATAACAATTTACAAAAGGCACCCATAAATTTATCTCAAAAGGAGAGTCTCCCGACCACACATCTGAATGAATTGGTAATAATGATGAATCGTCATTAGGAAATTGAATACTTAGATTAATTTTTTTTTGCATCAATAATTCATTTCCTACTAATGTATAAAGACAATCTCTTGCAAGATTAAAGTAATGAAAGCGTAAATTTTTATCATCATTTAATTTTTTAATTAATTTAACTCTAAAATTGTTTAGTTGGTCAATTTTTATTGAATTATGAATATAGTTTAAATTTTTTATATTTTTCTTTTTTTTTGGAATTAAATTGTTGATTGAATTTACTAAGTTATTTTTTATGTAATTTAAAGATTTTTTATCTTTCAATTTTAAAATTATATACCCATTCTTTATAAATTTTTTTGTAATTAATTTCTCTTTTTTGGACTGATATAGCATTACTTAACTATATCTTTTTTTTATTTTTTGTATAGAAACTTTCAATATGAAAAATATATTTATAGTTGGTGGTGCCGGATATGTTGGTTCAGTGTTAATTCCTAAATTATTACAAAGAAATTATAAAGTCACCTGTTTTGACTTAATGATTTATGGTGAAAATTTATTGAAAAAACACGAAAATTTAAAAATAATTAAAGGAGATATGAGAGATCAAAATTTATTAAAAAATATAATCAAAGATTTTGACTCAGTTATACATCTCGCTTGCATATCAAATGATCCAAGCTTTGAATTGAATCCAGACTTAGGAAAATCTATTAATTTTGATGCATTTGAACCACTCGTAAAAATTTGTGAAAATTCTTCAATTAACCAATTTATTTATGCATCCTCATCATCAGTTTATGGAATAAAAAATGAGCAAAACGTAAACGAAAAAATGTCTTTAGAACCTTTAACAGATTATTCTAAATTTAAAGTAAAATGCGAGGAAGTTTTACAAAAATATAATTCAAAAAACTTCACAACAACAATTATAAGACCTGCTACAGTTTGTGGCTATTCTCCTAGACAAAGATTAGATGTGGTTGTAAATATTTTGACAAACTTAGCATATCATAAAAAAAATATTAAAATTATGGGTGGCAAACAGTTACGACCAAATATTCATATTGAAGATATGGCAGACGCTTATATAAAAATATTAGAGTCTAATATAAATAAAATATCGGGTGAAATATTTAATGTAGGTTTTGAAAATCAAACTGTTAATAAAATAGCTGATATAGTAGAGAAAAATATGCCTTTTAAAATAACAAAAGAAATAATTGAAAGTAATGATAATAGATCATATCATATATCATCAAAAAAAATTTTAGATAAGTTAAATTTTTTGCCTAAAAAAAATATCTCAAATGCAGTATTAGATTTAATAGATAAATTTGAAAAAAAGATTTTTAGTGATCCACTTAATAATTCTAATTACTTTAATGTAAAAAAAATGAATGAAATTAAATTAAAATAGAATGAAAGTTAGATACTCATATTTAAAACAACAGTTTTCAAATTGCCCAGATTTATGGAGGAATTTAAAAAAATTTGTGGCAACTTCTGATTTCACATTAGGAAAAGAATTAAAAAAATTTGAGAAAAACTTTGCAAAGCTTATAGGAACTAAATATGCTGTAGGTGTTAATTCGGGAACTGATGCACTTAAATTATCTCTAAAATCAATTGGAATTTTACCTGGTGATGAGGTGATAACTGCTGCAAATACTTTTGTAGCCACTGTTGGAGCTATAGTCGAAATTGGAGCAAAACCTATTTTTGTTGATTGTGATGATACTTTTTGCATTAATTCAAAATTAATCGAGAAATCAATTACAAATAAAACGAAAGCTATAGTGCCTGTTCATTTCACTGGATATATGCCAGATATGGAAGAAATTATAAAAATATCAAAAAAATATAAAATTCCTATCATTGAAGATGCTTGCCAGTCTATTCTAGGTTCATTTAATAACAAAAATGCAGGAACGTGGGGAATTACTGGGGCATTTTCTTTGCATCCTTTAAAAAATATTAATGTTTGGTCAGATGGCGGTATTATAACAACAAATAGTTCAAAAATTTATAAAAGACTTAAATTATTAAGAAATCATGGTCTTTCCGATAGAGACACTGTTCAGATAAGTGGATTTAACTCAAGATTAGACACATTTCAAGCTGTTGTAGGAAATTGGATTTTACCTAAAGCAAAGGACATAGCAAAAAAAAGAATTAAAAACGCAGAATATTTAGATAATGGTTTATCAAAAATAAATGAAATAACCATACCACCAAGATTAAAAAAAATTAGATCTGTTTTTCATTTATATATTGTTTTTGCAAAAAATAGAGATGGTTTACTAAATTATTGCATTAAAAAAGGCATTGAGGCAAAAATTCACTATCCTAAGCCAATGTATTTACAAAAATCTTTATCGAACTTAAATCACAAAAAAGGAGATTTTCCTGTTACAGACGAGCATGTAAAAAAAATTATAACCTTTCCTTGCGATCAACACCTAGCTAAAAATCAATTGGATTATATAATAAGAACTGTCAAAAATTTTTATCAATAAAATGATTGTTCCTTATACTAATTTTAAAAAACAATGGTTAGATGAAAAATCTAATCTGTTCAAAATTATTGAAAAAGTTTATGAAAATGGTCAATTTGTAAATGAAAAAGAAGTTGAACATTTAGAAAAAAAATTAGCAAAATTTTGTAAAGTTAAATACGCTGTTTGCCTGAATAGTGGAACTGATGCATTAACTTTAGGCTTAATATTGATTGGAGTTAAAAGAGGGGATGAAGTGATTACTCCCCCCAATTCTTTTATTTCATCTACAAGCAGTATAATTCATATAGGTGCAAAACCTGTTTTTGTTGATGTAGAGAATGATCAGAACATAAATGCAAATTTAATTGAAAAAGCAATTACTAAAAAGACAAAAGCAATAATGCCAGTTCATTTAACTGGAAGAGTAGCAAACATGTCAAAAATAAAAAAAATTTCTAAAAAATATAAAATTCCTATTATCGAGGATGCAGCACAATCTATTGGATCTAAGTATAACGGAAAGTTAGCCGGATCATTTGGTAAAGTTGGATGTTTTTCTTGCCATCCTTTAAAAAACTTAAATGCATCAGGAGATGGAGGATTTTTGACAACAAATGATAAAAAAATTTACAAAAAAGCACTAAGCTTAAGGAATAATGGTATCGAAAATAGAAATATTGTTAAAAATTTCGGATATCTATCAAGGATGGACGTACTTCAATCAAAAATTTTAGATTTTAGACTTAAGAAACTTAACAAAATTATAAAAATAAGAAGAGGACTTGCTAAAATATATTTTAAAAACTTAAACAAAAAAAAATTAAATTTAGTAAATGAAAAAAGAAATGAATTTAATACATATCATACTTTTATAATACATACAAAAAAAAGAAATCAACTAAAAGATTATTTAAAAAAAAAAGGTATTGAGACAGCGATTCATTATCCAATACCAATACATTTACAACCAGCAGCAAAAAACTTAAAATATAAAATGGGTGATTTTCCTACTACCGAAAAACATGCAAAAGAAATTTTGACTTTGCCTATTAACCAATATCTAAAAAAAAAAGATATTTTGTATATTTGTAAAATTATAAATAAATTCCATGAATAAATTACTTGTATACAACTCAAAAAAAATAAAACTTGATAAAAGATCAAAAAAACTCAGATCTTTAATCGTAGAAGGATTAATTAAATCTGGAAGAGGACATTTTGGATCAGCTATGTCACTTATAGAAATTTTAAGAGTTCTCTATGATCATATTTTAAAGTTTGACCCTAAAAAACCACTAAAAGATAATAGAGATATCATGATTTTAAGCAAGGGGCATGGATGCCTAGGTTTGTATGCTATTTTATCTGATAAAGGATTTTTTAGAACAAATGAGTTAGAGAAAGTTGGTCTTTTACATTCAAAGCTAGCTGGTCACCCTGAAAATAAAATCCCAGGAGTAGAGGCCTCAACCGGATCTCTAGGTCATGGTCTATCAATAGCTGTTGGAACCGCATTGTCATATAAAATTAAAAATAAAAAGAACAAAGTTTTTGTCATTTTAGGAGATGGTGAAATTAACGAAGGTTCAAACTGGGAAGCAGCACTTTCTGCATCAAAACATAAATTAGATAATTTACATGTAATAATAGATTATAATAAGATTCAATCTTATGGATTTACTAGTGAGGTATTAAATTTAGAACCATTAAGAGATAAGTGGGAAAGTTTTAATTTTGACGTAAGTGAAGTAAATGGACATGACTTAAAACAACTAAAAAAATCATTTTTAAAGTCCAAATTAAATAAGCCAAGATTAACTATTTGTCATACAATTAAGGGAAAAGGTTTTAGTTTTTCTGAAAATAACCCTAAGTGGCATCATAAAAATTTTTTTACCGAAAAAGAAATCATGAATATGAGAGAAGAAATTAAATAAATGAGAAAAACTTGCTTAGACTCAGTATTTAAAATTGCGAAAAAAAATAAAAAAATAATTTTTATTGGATCTGATTTAGGACCAGGAGTATTGGATAATTTTAAAAATGAGATACCAAAAAGATTTTTTATGGAAGGTGTTTCGGAGCAACATATAATTGGAATGTCAGCAGGCATGGCGTTAAATGGATTTATTCCTTATGTAAATACAATTGGTACTTTTATAACTAGAAGATGTTATGAGCAGCTTATAATTGATCTATCACTGCATAATTTGCCGGTAAGACTTATTGGGAATGGTGGTGGATTAGTATATGCACCTTTAGGTCCAACACATCAAGCAATAGATGATATTGGAATTATGAGGATTATTCCTAATATGAAAATTATTTGCCCATGTGACTCTAATGAAATGAAAAAATTAATGAGAGATACAGTTCATACTAAAGGACCAGTTTATATAAGATTGGCAAAAGGAGGAGATGAAATTGTAACAAATAAATTTAAAAATATTAATTTAGGTAAAGCTATCAAATTTGGTAAAACAAAAAATATTCTAATAATTTCAACAGGTATTATGACGCAAATTGCCTTAAAAATTAGAAAAAAATTCCTTGAAAAAAAAATTGAATGTAGCGTACTTCATTTAGGAACTATAAAACCTTTAGATATAAAATCTTTAAAAAAAAATATATCAGATTCAAGAATAGTTTTTACCTTAGAGGAGCATGTTTTAAATGGGGGATTTGGTTCATCCATTTTAGAATTTTGTAGTGACAATATGAAAAATAATTTACCAAAAATAAATAGGTTTGGATTAAATAATAACTTTGTTGAAAAATATGGATCTCAAGAGGAATTATTAAAATACTTTAATTTAGATGCGAATACACTTTACAAAAAAATGCTAAGAAGGATAAAAAAAAAATGAAAGTTAAAATGTTTGATCTCAAAATAAAAGATAAGTTATTAAGAAGAGATCTAATAAAATCTTTGAACCGCTTGTTTGATCATGGCCAATTTTTTATGGGACCAGAGGTACTCGATTTTGAGAAAAAAATTGCAAAATTTCTTAATGTAAAATATGCTCTTGGTGTAAGCTCAGGAAGCAGCGCATTATATTTAGCCTTAAAAGCATGTGGTATTAAACAAGGCGACGAGGTTATAACCACCCCTCTAAGTTGGATAATTACCTCAAATGCAATTATTGAATGTGGAGCAACACCGGTATTTGTAGATGTCGCAGATGACTTAAATATTAATCCTGATTTAATTGAAAAATCTATCACAAAAAAAACAAAAGCTATTGTGCCAATGCATTATGCTGGCCATATGTGTGACATGAACAAAATTTCAGCAATAGCAAAAAAATATAAATTAAAAATAATTGAGGATGCTGCTCAATCTTTTGGAGCAAGTTTAAGTAAAATTAAAAGTGGAAATTTTTCTTCAGTAGCTTCATTTAGCATGAATCCAATGAAAACCTTATCAGGCTATGGTGAAAATGGGATAGTGGTTACAAACAATAAAAAAATATTTAATAAGTTAAAAACTTTGAGACATGCTGGTACAACATCAGATCCTAAAAAAAAAATTACAAACTTTTGTAATGATACATCTTTAAATCATAAGATGGATACTATTAATGCATCTCTTTTATTAATTTCTTTTAAAAAATTTAAACAAAAAATCAAAAAAAAAAATATTATTGCTGAGTACTACAATAAAAATTTGTCTCCAAAAATAATTAAACAAGATGACTATATGTATAAAGGCGAAAAAAATGGCAGATATGTTTATCCTATTATTGTAAATAGAAGAGATAAGTTAAGGCGTTATTTGGAAAAAAAAGGCATAGAGACAAAAATTTTTCATTTACCCTTAATTAATAAGTCACCTTTTTATCAAAAAAATTATAAATCTTCCAAAATGAGAAACGCTGAGCGGTTAATAAAGAAGATAATTATATTGCCTTTAAATGAAAAGTTATTAAAAGGTCAGATTAAATATATAACAGATAATATAAATTATTTTGTAGAAAATGATAAATTATAGAAGAACTAATTGCAGACTGTGCGGATCAAAAAAATTAATTGCTGCAGTTAAATTAACTCCTACTCCGCCAGCTGACTCTTATTTAAAAAAAAATGAACTTTCTAAAATTTTAAAAGAAATACCATTAACAGTGATGCTTTGCAAAGGTTGTGGCCATTCACAGCTAAGTCATGTCATTAACGCTAAACAAGTTTATTTAAATTATATTTATGAAACAGCTAGCACTCTAGGTCTAGATAACCATTTTAAAAAATGTGCTGATGAAGTTTATAAAGCCTATAAACCTAACAAAGATGGTCTTGTTGTTGATATTGGTAGTAACGATGGAATATTACTCCATTTTTTTAAAAAAAAGGGAATGAAGGTTCTTGGGGTTGATCCTATGCCCGGCATATCAAAAAAAGCCGCAAAATATGGTGTTAAGACACTAGAAATATTTTTTAACAAAAAAGAAGCAAATAAAATAAGAAAAAAATTTGGTAGTGCTGAAATTATAACATCTAATAATTTAGTTGCAGATACAGATAATCTAGACGATTTCATAATTGGCGTTAAGGAATTAATGACTGATGATACTATTTTCTTTTTTGAAACATTTTACTTTTATTCTCAGGTAAAAAATTTTGTATGGGATTTCACATATCATGAGCATTATTCTTACTTTACTGTAGGGCCATTAATTCAATACTTTAAAAGATTTAATCTTGAAATAATAGATATTGTTAAAAATAATACTAAGGGTGGATCTATGAGAGTCGTACTTCAAAAAATTGGAGCAAAAAGAAAAATTTTTCCAAGTGTAAAAAAATGTCTTAATGATGAAAAAAAATTAAAAATTAATTCACTGAGTGGAATAAAAAAATATTCAAATAGAATAAAAAAATCAAAAAATAATTTTTTAAAATTTTCGAAAAAATTGAAAAATAAAAAAATTGCAGGCTACGGAGCAAGTGCTACATCAACAACTTTAATTTATCATTATGAATTAAATAAAATATTAGATTATCTTGTTGATGATTTTAAAGCTAAAATTAATCTTTTTAGCCCTGGATTTAAGATACCAGTATACTCATCAAAAAAACTACTAAAAGACATGCCAGATTATGTTTTAATTTTAGCTTGGCGTTATGCAAAAAAAATTATAAAAAAAAATATTTCTTACATTAATAAAGGAGGTAAATTTATTTTGCCTTTACCAAAAGTAAAAATTTTAAATAAAAAAAATTATAAAAACTTTTTAAAATAAATAATATTGAAAAATAAAATTAAAGTTGGTTTGATCGGTTCAGGATTTGTTGGTCAAGTAGCACACATATCTTCATTAGCGTCTATTAAAGATGTCAAAATAGTTGCATTGTCAGAACTTAGGGAAAAATTGGGACTTCAGGTATGTAATAAATTTAAAATAGACAATTTTTATAATAATTTTGAGGAAATGATTGATGAAAATCAATTAGATTTAGTAGTCGCAATAGTAAGAAGGTATCATACTGCCGAAGTTGCTTACAGGGTATTAAAAAAAGGAATTAATCTTTTTACTGAAAAACCTATGGCTCCATCTTTTTATCAGGCAAATAAACTGCTTAAATTATCTAAGAAAAAAAAAGTTAAATATATTATTGGCAACATGAGAAGATTTGATAAAGGAGTTCAGTATGTTAAGAAATTTATTTCAGAAGAAAATTCAAAAAAAAAATTGGGAAATATTATCTCTTTTAAAGTATTTTGTTACGCTGGATATGATTATTGTAATATTGATGGAGACATAAAGACAAATGAACCTCCTCCTACAAATACAAACTGGCCCAAATATCCTGTTTGGATTAAATCAAAAAAAGAAGGCTTGGAGTTTGAAAAATTTTTAAATTACTTTTCGCATGATATAAATTTAATAAGATACTTTTTTGGAAATAATTTTAAAGTAAATGGAATTTTAAAAAGAAATTGTGGAAATATATTTTTTGATTACAAACATTTTTATGGCACATTTGAATTTATATATTCTAACAATAAAATTTGGAGAGAAGGCATTGAAATTAATTTTGATAATGGAAAAATAGAAATTTCTTTACCACCTGCATTTTTGAAAAATCAACCAGCGTCGGTCAAAATATATTTTGATAATGGTCTAAAAAAAATATTTGAACCAAAATTTGATTGGACTTGGTCCTTTAAAAATCAATGTGTTGATTTGATTAAGACAATAAAATATGGAAACAAATCAATCTCTGACGCAAGTGATACAATAATTGATTTAAAAGTGATAGAAAAAATTTGGATGAACAAAAATATTTAACTTAAAGTATGTGATATGTACTTTAATAAGTTATCTTTTGATATTGCATACTTATTACCTATTATCCTAACAGATAATGCTGCAGCTAACGAACTAATATATAGACTCAAGTTAAGATCAACTTTTTTATATATACATAATGAAAGTAATGACAGAACAGTATCACCTGCTCCAATTTTATCTGTCGCGTTACTTTCAAATGCAGGCGAGTAATAAAATTTATTCTTTCTAGCTTCAAATAATAAAATGCCTTTTGATCCTCTTGTTACAGCTAAATATTTAAGTGATAAGTTCTTAGATAAATTTTTTATTAAAATTTTAATATTATCTTCTCTATTTCTCATTTCACTTCTTAATTCGCTTTCGTTAATTATTACACAGTCAACCTTTTTATAATTTAGCAAACTATGATAACCTTTATTTGCTGCATTAATTTGAACATTTGCTGCAAGAAATTTTGATTTTTTTGTTATTATATCACAAATTTTTTTTGTTATTACTCCATGCCCATAATCAGCGATTATTGTAAAATCAGTTTTCTTATTATTTTTTTTGAACAAATTAATAAATTTTACCTCATCTTGTTTCGAAATTAATTGATCATTTAAATCATAGACTCCAAATAGTTTTGATTTAGTATTAAAATCTAAAAATCTTTTTTTTACTATTGTAGGAGAATTTTTTTTTCTAAAAAAAGTTATGGAGACATTTTTTGGAACTTTGTTTTTTATGTAAGAAAGATTGTCACTTTTTTCGCCTATAGATGTTAATAATTGAGTTTTATTGCAGAAACTAGCTAAATTTCTAGCAATTAATCCTGTTCCACCCAAATATTTTTCATCATAAATTTCTCTAAATGCAAGAAAAGGATCTTTGCCAGATTTACCAAGGGCTTCACAAAAAAAATATTGGTCAATTATAGTTTCACCTAAAACAAGTGGATTAACTTTAGAAAATTCGTCTATAATTTTTTTTATTTTCAAAAAACTATATCTTTTTTTAATATTGTTGATAAGTTTTTTTTGGTCAGAAGATAATATCAAAAAATTTTTGTTTAAAATTTTAGATGAACTAAATTTTATATCTTTTGTATAAATGATTTGTCCTTTGAATTTTTTTACCAATTTACTCTCTTCTTTTATTTTTCCAGTTATATCTTTCTTGTGATCTTTGTAATCAGAACCTTTAAAATAAAAATCAGGTTTTACGAGCTTGATTATACTTTCAGCAGTCTTTCCTTCAGACAAGACAACTGCATCTAGACACGTCAATTCAGATAAAGTTTCTAGTCTTAATTTCTCATTGAAGTAAGGTCTATTAGGACCTTTTGTAATAAATTCATCTTTTGTAATAGAAATAATTAGAAAGTCACACTGTTTCTTTGATGATCTAAAGTGTTTTATATGACCAATATGTATTAAATCAAAAACACCGTGACATAGTCCAATTTTTTTCTTTTGAGATTTTAATTTTAAAATTTTTTTCTCTAATTCATTATATTTAACAACTTTATTATTCAAAGGAACCTTCTATTATGATAAATATTTAAACCAATCTTTTGTCGCCTCTTTAATTTTTTTTTTATTCCAGATTGGAGCATTTTTCCAGTAATTTATGTTATTAATTAACTCATTTACACCATCATCAATAGTAATTGTTGGTTTCCACCCTAATATCTTTTTTGCTTTTGATATATTTGCCCATGTTATATCTGGTTCTCCGGGACGTTTAGGGATCCTAATTCTTTTTTTTGAAATTAAATTTGCAATATAATTTATACTGTAACATTTACCACTACCTATATTGAGAATTAATTTTTTTTCTTTAATTCTTGATGCTTTAATTATAGCATTTACTGCATCCCTGACATTTAAAAAATCTCTTTTCTGTTTGCCGTTTCCAACTATAGTCAAAGGTAAATTATTTACTCTCTGCGCTAGAAAGACACCGAACATGGCACCGTAAGTACCCGATGTTCTTGATCTTAATCCATATACATTAAAAAATCTTAGTGATATTACTTTTAAATTATACATATCTGACCATTTTAAGATTAAATCTTCACCCATTTTTTTTGTTATTGCGTAAGGGTATATTGGATTTAAAAACTCTTTCTCATTCGTTGGATAATTCTTTGGAATTCCATAACAAGATGATGATGCTGAGTATATTACTTTTTTAACTTTGTAATACCTAGAAATTTCTAAAATATTTAATGTTCCTTGAACATTAGTATTAAAATATTCAATTGGTTTTAATATACTCGGTACAATATCTGCAAGAGCAGCAAAATGGAAAACGTATTTCACATTTTTGAAATTTTTTAACCACAAACCTTTTTTTGAAATATCACATTTAACAAATTTTACTTTTTTTTTAATTTTTTCAATATTTTTTAAATTTCCATTACTCAAGTTATCCAAGATTATAACTTGATTACCATCATTAACTAGTCTTTCAGCAACATGACTACCTATGAAACCACAACCTCCTGTTACAATGCATTTATTCATGAGTAAAAACCTAATTTTTTTAATTTAAACAATTTTTTAACTTTATTTAATTTATTAATCATCTTAATACCTGACTGAGTTAAAAAATATTTTTCTCTTTTTTTTATAATCATTTTTTTTGTTATAAGATTATTAATCCTTTTATATAAACTTTTTAAAATTATCTTATTCGTTAAATTGTAGGTATTTACCACCTTTTTTTTAGATAAGTAATTTAACATTCTTACTGAAATTGATGTTTCTAATGCTCCATAAATGAAAATATAAATACAAACAAAAAAAGAATAGAAACAATAAATTATCCAAATTAAAACAATATTATCGTATTCAAAAATAAAAAAGTTTAAAATAAATATAAAAAAATAACTTATTAATTTTGTTACTATTGCATTTATTTTTAATGATTTAACACAAAAAGGAACAATGATGATATATGCAATAATTAAATAAAATAGTTTCAAGTATTCAGTCATTTAATTAACATTAAATATTTTAAAATAGATATAAATTTATTAACAGCAATACCAAGATTGGTAATAATAATTTGATTATTTTTTTTTTTAACAAATAGTAATCCAATTAAAATCTTTAATCTATTTTTAGTAAAATAATTAAGATCATTGCCATTTGTATATTTATGAATCCACCTATTAAGAGTAACGCCATTTTTATTTTTTGTTAGATTAACTAATATGTTGATAGTAAAACCATGAGTTATTAATGACCAAAAAGTATAAATAAATAAATTTAGACTAAGTATAAATAAAAAATTTGATAATATTAAAATAGGATTACTAATTTCTAAATAAATAATTATTAGGAAAAAAATTATCCATGTAAAAATCACTGATATTCTAAATCTAGAAGTGTGAAAATGAATTTTACTTGGGAAAAATTTTAATATAAATAGGATTGTTAGTTGAACAAAAGGTATTAAAAAACTTGAAAATATTAGAATGTATTCTGTGCGCATGAAATATTTTTAAATTAAATGATAAATAATTATGTCTAAATCAACTATGTTTCAAGGTTATTTTAAAAATTTTAATGAAATAAATAAATCTTCAAATATTTTTCACAATAAGAAATGGATAAGCAGAGAATTTACTAAAATCAAAAAATTAAAAAACTTAAAATCACATGAAATAATATTGGCAAATGATTACCCATTTTTGATTGCAACATCTATAATTTATGACAGTAATAAATTATTAAAGATAATAGATTTTGGTGGTGGATTCGGAATGAGTTACTTACAATTAACTAATGGAATTAAAAATTTAAAAAAATTAAAATATTATATTGTAGATATTCCAGAAGTATGTAGCGTTGCAAAAAAAAACTTTAAATATAATAAAAATTTATTTTTTATGACAAAAATACCAAATATATATAATTGCGACGTTTTTCATTATGGAAGTTGTTTACAGTATATAGATGATTGGAAAATGTTGTTAAGAAAAACCTGTAAATTAAAACCAAAATACATAATTTTTTCTGATTTAATCGCTGGAGATATAAAGGAATTTGTAACAGTGCAAAAATTTGATGACAGTAAAATGCCCTATAGATTTTATAATATAGCGAAAGTAATTAATTTTATAAAAAAATTTGGATATAAATTGATATTAAGGAATAACTATCAAGTTCGTTTCAACGGCAAACCATCAGATTTGCCAACAAAAATTTTTCCAAAAAATAGTCAATTAAAAAATTCCTCTAATTTAATATTTAAAAAAAAATGAAATTAGAAACAAAACAAATTAAATTTTTCAAAACTAATGGGTATTTAAAAATTAAAAATTATATTCCTCTTAAAATATTTGACGATATAAAAGAAATTATTTCACCTTGGGTAGATGATAAAATTTCTAATTGGTTAAAAGATGAATTAATTTCAAATGATTACGCCAAAAAAAATTTTAATCAAAGATTTTTGTTAGCTTGGAAGGAAGCTGGAAAACCAAGATTTAGACGAAACCCCAATAAATGGCTTATAAACAAAAATATGTACAAACTTTTAAAAAATAAATTGTTTATTAGTTTGGCAAGTCAATTGCTTTCGACGAAAGAAATTTCAGTTCATGGTATTTTTAATACAAGACCGCAGTTGCCCGATACAGACTTTGCTAAAGCACCTTGGCACCAAGACTCACAATATTGGAAAATGAACTATGGACAGAAATATGATAATCCACATAAATGTAATGTGCTTACTTTTTTTATACCCCTTCAAAAAGTTGACATAAATACTGGATGTTTAAGTGTTATATCTCTTAATGATACAAAAAAGAAATTATTTAAAGCTGTTGAGTATGACTTTAAAAATACTGGATATCTGGGTCTTTCTAAAAATGACATAAAAAAATTTAACCAAAAACCAATACCAATGAAACTTGGTGATATATTAGTATTTAATCACTTAGTGCCTCATGGAACAAATCCACTAAAAAAACAACATGTTAGATGGTCAATAGACATTAGATATGAAGCAACTCATAATGCAACGGGTCTAGGAAAAAAATTTGGTTTTATAGCTTCGAGTGAAAATAAAAAAAGAGTTACAAAATTACAAAATTGGACAAAAAAATCTGCTAAATAAACTATTTTAATAGATATTACCTTAGTTGGTCTTGACCTACACGTTCTAAAAGATATAAAACACGTTATTTTTTGGTTTTGGGCGGTTAGCTCAGTTGGTAGAGCATCTCGTTTACACCGAGGGGGTCAAAGGTTCGAGTCCTTTACTGCCCACCAGAACACGGGGGTGTAGCTCAGTTGGTTAGAGCGATCGCCTGTCACGCGATAGGTCGAGGGTTCGAGTCCCTTCACTCCCGCCATCAAATAAATGAATAAAATAGTGCCTTAAAATGTGACCTATCTGCTCTTTTAGTTGATCTAAAAGGTGCTATATAGACTCATCATGCTTGCGGAATTTTTAAAAGATTATTTGCCAATAATTGTATTTTTACTAGTTGCACTTGTATTAAGTGTAGCATTTGTGGCGGTCAATTATTTAGCATCTCCAAAAAACCCTGATCCAGAAAAATTATCAGCATACGAGTGTGGATTTGAACCATTTAATGACTCTAGAATGGAGTTTGATGTTAGATTTTATCTTGTTGCAATATTATTTATTATTTTTGATTTAGAAATCGCTTTTCTATTCCCTTGGGCAATATCTCTAGGCAAAATCGGAATATTCGGATTTACATCAATGATGATCTTCTTATTTATTCTTACTATTGGTTTTATTTATGAATGGAAAAAAGGAGCGTTAGACTGGGAATAGAATGAATTTAGAAGAAAGAAAAAAAAATATTCCAGAAGAATTTAAACAATTAGCACAAGATTTTAGTGATAATGGTTTTATAACAACATCACTGGATAATTTAGTTAACTGGGCTAGAACTGGATCATTACATTGGATGACTTTTGGTCTAGCATGTTGTGCAGTAGAAATGATGCAAACTTCAATGCCAAGATATGATTTAGAAAGATTTGGCGCTGCACCTAGAGCTTCACCTAGACAATCAGATGTTATGATTGTTGCTGGAACACTTACAAACAAAATGGCTCCAGCACTAAGAAAAGTTTATGACCAGATGCCAGAACCAAGATATGTAATTTCCATGGGAAGTTGCGCAAATGGTGGGGGATATTATCATTACTCTTATTCTGTAGTGAGAGGATGTGATCGTATTGTACCAGTTGATGTATATGTTCCCGGGTGTCCTCCTTCTGCTGAAGCACTTTTATATGGTATAATGCAACTTCAAAAGAAAATCAGAAACAAAGGTTCTCTGGAAAGATAAAAAATGCAAAACATCCAGGATTTAGAAAAAATTTTGAATTCAGAACTAAATACTAAAATAAAAAGTTCTTTAATCAAACATAATCAAATTTATCTAAAAATTGATGAATCGGACTTAACAGAAGTTATTTTATTCTTAAAAACAAATTCAAAAACTAAATTTAGACAATTGATAGACATTACAGCTGTAGATTTTCCTGAAAATGAAATTAGATTTAAATTAGTCTATCTATTATTAAGTCATGAATTTAATCAAAGAATTATTATAGAGACAGATATAAAGGAAAAAGAAATTGTTGGTTCAATAACATCTATATTTCCTGCAGCAAATTGGATGGAAAGGGAAGTATTTGACATGTATGGAATTGATTTTAAAGATCATCCGGACTTGAGAAGAATACTTACAGATTATGGTTTTGAAGGTCATCCATTAAGAAAAGATTTTCCTTTAACAGGTCATAATGAAGTTAGATACAGCCATGAAACTAAAAAAGTTATTTATGAACCAGTAAAATTAGAGCAAAATTATAGAAACTTTGATTATGAAAGTCCTTGGGAAGGAACCAAGTATATAAAAGAACAAACGAAAGAATAATGGCAAAAGAAACTAAAACTTTGAATCTAAATTTTGGACCGCAACATCCAGCAGCTCATGGAGTTTTGCGACTAATATTACAGTTAGATGGTGAAATAGTTGAAAAAGCAGATCCACACATTGGTTTATTACATAGGGGGACAGAAAAATTAATTGAAAATAAAACTTATACCCAAGCTGTTCCGTATTTTGATCGACTAGATTATGTTGCACCAATGAACCAAGAGCATGCTTTTGCTTTAGCAATTGAAAAAATTTTAAAAATAGAAGTTCCGATAAGAGCTCAATACATAAGAGTAATGTTTTGTGAGATTGGAAGAATACTTAGTCATATTTTAAATGTCACAACACAAGCAATGGATGTTGGCGCATTAACTCCGACTTTATGGGGATTTGAAGAGAGAGAAATATTAATGGGTTTTTATGAAAAAGTTTCTGGTTCTAGATTACATGCTAATTATTTTAGAGCTGGAGGAGTACATCAAGATCTACCAAAAGGATTAGATAAAGAAATCGGAGAATTTTGTGAAAGATTTCCAAAAATAATAAATGATTTAGAATTACTTTTAACAGATAACCGAATATTTAAGCAAAGGAATGTTGATATAGGAGTAGTATCAAAACAAGATGCTCTCGATTATTCTTTTTCTGGTGTTATGTTGAGAGGATCTGGCGTCCCTTGGGATTTAAGAAAATCCCAGCCTTACGATTGTTATGAACAATTTGAATTCAAAATTCCAGTAGGAAAAAATGGTGATTGTTACGACAGATACCTATGCAGAATTGAAGAAATGAAAGAAAGTGTAAATATAATAAATCAATGCTTGGCAAATTTACCTGTAGGACCAATTAAAACCGATGATGGCAAAATAAGTCCACCACCAAAAAAAGAAATAAAACAATCTATGGAAGCATTAATCCATCATTTCAAGTTATATACCGAAGGTTACAGAGTTGATGAAGATGAAATATATACAGCTGTAGAGGCTCCCAAAGGAGAATTTGGTGTTTACTTAATTTCTGATGGTACAAGCAAACCTTACAAATGCAAAATTAGAGCTCCAGGATTTTCTCATTTGCAAGCGATGGATTACTTAATTAAAGGTCATATGTTAGCTGATGTTCCTGCAGTTTTAGGTTCAATGGATATCGTTTTTGGAGAGGTAGATAGATAATGTCTGTTAAAAAAATATCAAAAGTACAACCTGAAAAATTTGAGTTTAATAAAAAAAACAAAGAAACTGCTGATAGTATTATTAAAAATTATCCTTCTGGAAAACAACAAAGTGCTGTTATGGCTTTATTGTACTTAGCACAAAAACAAAATGATAATTGGATACCTTTAAGTGCAATGAAATACATAGCAAAGTATTTAGATATGCCATACATAAAAGTATATGAGGTAGCTACGTTTTATAGCATGTATAATTTAACTCCAGTTGGTAAATATTTTTTTCAAATATGTACTACAACTCCATGTATGTTAAGGGGTGCGTATAATTTAGTAGATGTTTGTAAACGAAAAATTTCTGAGGAAGAAAATCGTTTATCAGTGGATGGAAAAACTTCTTGGTTAGAAGTAGAATGTTTAGGTGCTTGTGTGAATGCTCCTATGCTTCAATTAAATGAAGATTATTATGAGGATTTAGATCCAACAAAACTTGAACAAATAATTGATAAAATTAGTAATGGTGAAGTTCCCCAACCAGGATCTTATAGAGGCAGATTAAGTTCTGAACCAGAAAATACTAGAAAAACATTAATAGGTAATAAAAATGCTTGAAGATAAAGATAGAATATTTCAAAATTTATATAATGATTTTGGTGCTGATTTAACATCTGCAAAACAGAGGGGAGACTGGCAGGATACAAAAGAAATTTGTGGCAAAGGAAGAGAATGGATAATTAATGAAATTAAAGCATCAGAACTTAGAGGAAGAGGTGGTGCTGGATTTCCTACTGGATTGAAATGGTCTTTTGCTCCAAAAGAAGTTGGATCAAGACCACATTATTTAGTAATTAATGCCGATGAGTCTGAACCTGGCACATGTAAAGATAGAGATATTCTAAGATTTGAACCTCATAAATTAATAGAAGGCTGCTTAATTGCGTCCTACGCAGTTAATGCACACAAGTGCTATATTTATATAAGAGGAGAGTATTTTAATGAAGGACAAAAGCTTCAAACAGCTATTGACGAAGCTTACAAGGATGGTCTCTTAGGAAAAAATTCTGCAGGGACCGATTGGGAATTAGATATATATATTCATTATGGTGCTGGTGCTTATATCTGTGGTGAGGAGACTGCTTTGCTCGAGAGTATTGAAGGAAAAAAAGGTCAACCAAGATTAAAACCTCCATTCCCAGCTTTAATAGGCCTTTATGGTTGCCCAACAATAATAAACAATGTTGAGACAATTTCAGTGGTGCCAACTATACTAAGAAGAGGTGGAAAATGGTTTTCATCCCTTGGTAGACCAAAAAATACTGGATCTAAAATATATTGTATTTCAGGAAATGTAAATAATCCCTGCAACGTAGAAGAAGAAATGGGAATTCCTTTAAAAGAATTAATTGAAAAACATGCAGGTGGAGTAATAGGTGGATGGGATAATTTAAAAGCTGTTATACCTGGCGGTTCATCAATGCCTTTACTACCAAAAGAGACATGTGAAACAATTAAAATGGACTTTGATGCATGTGTTGAGAATAAAACTGGTTTAGGAACAGCTGGTATTGTGGTTATAAATAAAGATCAAGACATTATTAAGTGTATGGCTAGAATTGCAAGATTTTATAAACACGAGAGCTGTGGTCAATGTACACCATGCAGAGAAGGTTCTGGTTGGATGTGGAGAATGTTAGAAAGAATGGCAAAAGGTGAAGCAACAAGAGATGAAGTAGATATGTTATTAGATGTAACAAAACAAATTGAAGGCCATACTATTTGTGCTTTTGGAGAAGGATCTTCATGGCCTGTTCAGGGATTAATCAGAAATTTTAAAGATGAAATAATTGAAAGAAACAAGTTTGATCCAATAGTGAAAAAACAAAAAGATATACCTTATTTAGTTGATCAACATTTATTAGAAAAAGAAAATGCTTAAACTTAAAGTAAATGATATTGATGTCGAGGTAGAAGAAGGAACTACAGTATTGCAAGCTTGCGAACAAGCTGGAGCAGAGATACCAAGATTCTGTTATCACGAAAAATTATCAATAGCCGGAAATTGTAGAATG
Organism: uncultured Pelagibacteraceae bacterium; assembly: GCA_902527605.1. Lineage (GTDB taxonomy): Bacteria > Pseudomonadota > Alphaproteobacteria > Pelagibacterales > Pelagibacteraceae > Pelagibacter. The sequence continues at coordinate 21,517 of CABZPQ010000010.1, forward strand.
TGTTTAGTTGAATTGGAAAAATCTCCTAAGCCAATAGCATCTTGCGCGATGCCTGCTGCAGAGGGGATGGTGCTTAGAACTAACACCGAAAAAGTGAAAAAAGCAAGAAAAGGTGTAATGGAATTTTTACTAGCAAACCATCCACTAGATTGTCCAGTATGTGATCAAGGTGGGGAATGTGATTTACAAGATCAATCTATGTATTACGGAATTGATAAATCAAGATTTAAAGAAAATAAAAGATATGTACCCGAAAAATATATGGGTCCACTAATTAAAACTCAAATGACAAGATGCATTCATTGTACAAGATGTATTAGATTTGCAACCGAGGTTGCTGGAGTTCCAGAGCTTGGAGCAATCGGTAGAGGTGAGAATATGCAAATTACTACTTATTTGGAAAAGGCAATGGAGTCTGAACTCTCAGCTAATGTTATTGATTTATGTCCTGTCGGTGCACTTACATCGAAGCCCTATGTCTTCGAAGCTAGACCATGGGAACTTAAAAAAACCGAGACAATTGATGTGATGGATGCTGTTGGATCTAATATAAGAGTCGATACATACGGATGGGAAGTCAAGAGAGTTCTTCCAAGAATTAATGAAGAAATAAATGAAGAATGGATATCAGATAAAACCAGATATGCATGTGATGGCTTAAAAAATCAAAGATTAGATACACCTTATGTAAAGATCAATAATAAATTAAAGCCATCAAGTTGGGAAGAAGCTTTTAAAACTGTATCTGAAAGAATTTCAAAAACAAAGTCTGAAAAAATTGCTGGATTTATAGGCGATATGACAAATATGGAAACTACTTATGCAGCAAAAGATTTTTTTGAAAAAACGATTAAGTCTGAAAATTTGGAATCTAGATATGAAAAATTATATATTAATACAAAGGTAAGAAGTAATTATCTATTTAACAGTTCCATTGAAGGAATAGAAAAAAGTGATTTAATAATTCTAATAGGTACAAATCCAAGATTTGAAGCTACAATATTAAACTCACGAATTAGAAAAAATTATTTAAAAAATAAGATCGAAATTATATCTTTAGGTGATGTTGGTGATTTAACTTATCCGTACCAAGTTATAGCAAATAACACCGACACTATAAAAGATATCATTGATAATAAGCATGAAATTTCAGAAAAAATTAAAAAATCGAAATATCCGAGTATAATTTTTGGAGAATCAGTTCTTAAACTTAAGTCGGCACCTTATATTTTTGAAGAATTCAAAAATTATCTATTAGTAAATAATAAAATTTCTGATGATTGGAATGCATTAAATATATTATCAAAAAATTCATCCACAGTAGGCTCATATGACTTAAATGTATTGTCAAAAAATTCTGGCTACGAAATATTGGATAAATTAGAAAACAATAACTTTGAAATCTTAATTTTATTTGGCCAAGATAATTTAAATTTTGAGAAAAAAAATGAATTTATAATATATGTAGGTAGTCACGGTGATAAAGGTGCAAGTATTGCTGATGTAATTTTGCCTGGTGCTACTTACACAGAACAAGATGGTTATTTTACAAACTTAGAAGGAAAATTACAAAAAGCCTACAAGGCATCATATCCACCAGGTGAAGCGAAGGAGGATTGGCAAATAATAAATGAATTGTCCTCATTCATTAAGAGAAAAAATTTATATAAAGATAAAGATCAACTTATCGGCTCATTAATTAATTATTTAAATCTTAATAATAAAAACGAAGCTGATTTTGAGGTGCCTGAATATAATTTTAAATCAGAAAAAATTATTACTGAAGAGATTGATTATTATCACTCAAATGTAATAGCGAGAGCTTCAAAAACAATGTCAGAGTGTAAAAATATTAGAATGAGTTTACCAAAAACTGGAACCGATAATTAATGGCTGAACTATTTATATTTTTTGAACAAATTTATAGAATTCTGTTTCTATTGATCCCAGTTTTAGTATCTGTTGCGATGATTGTTTGGTTAGATAGAAGAGTATGGGCATTTGTTCAAAAAAGAAGAGGTCCTAACGTTGTTGGTCCATTTGGATTATTTCAAACATTAGCTGATGCATTAAAATACATTTTTAAAGAAATAATCATTCCAGCAAGTTCAAATAAAGTTATATTTATCTTAGCCCCAATAGTTACAATGACTTTGGCTTTAATTGCTTGGGCGGTAATTCCTTTTAGTGAAACATTTGTGCTAGCAGATATCAATGTCGGTATTTTATATCTTTTTGCAGTTTCATCTTTAGGTGTTTATGGAATAATTATGGGTGGATGGGCATCTAATTCAAAGTATCCTTTTCTAGGAGCAATTAGATCAGCTGCTCAAATGGTTTCTTATGAAGTTTCCATAGGTGTAATAATTATAAATGTATTACTTTGTGTAGGTTCATTAAATCTGAGTGACATCGTTTTAGCTCAAAAAGATTTATGGTTTGTAATACCTCTATTCCCAATGTTTATAATATTTTTTATTTCAGCCTTAGCAGAAACGAACAGACCACCTTTTGATTTGCCCGAAGCTGAAGCAGAGTTAGTTGCAGGTTACCAGACAGAATACTCTGGAATGATGTATGCAATGTTTTGGTTAGGGGAGTATGCTAACATTTTACTTATGTGCGCAATGGGATCTATTTTATTTCTTGGTGGCTGGTTATCTCCCATAGATTTATTTCCATTTAACGTTATTCCGGCTCCAATATGGTTAATCTTAAAAATACTCTTTTTATTTATCTTATTTGCTTTGATAAAAGCAATAGTACCTAGATACAGGTACGATCAATTAATGAAACTTGGATGGAAAATATTTCTACCATTTTCATTAATTTATGTAGTATTAACTGCAAGTTTTTTAATGTATTTTGATTTATTACCAGGGAATTAGAATGAGCTTAATAAGATTTTTCAAAACAATTTTTATGATTGATTTTTTAACAGGATTAATCATGGCAATAAAAGAGATATTTAAACCAAAAAAAACAATTAATTATCCATTTGAAAAAGGTTCAATTAGTCCAAGAGCAAGAGGAGAACATGCGCTAAGAAGATATCCAAATGGTGAGGAGAGATGCATTGCTTGTAAACTATGTGAAGCTGTTTGTCCTGCTCAGGCTATAACAATAGAGTCTAGCGAGAGAGAAGATGGAAGTAGAAAAACTACTCGTTATGATATTGATATGTTAAAATGTATTTATTGTGGTTTGTGCGAACAATCTTGTCCAGTTGATGCGATTGTGCAGGGTCCAAATTTTGAATTTGCCACAGAAACAAGAGAAGAACTTTACTATAACAAAGAAAAGTTGTTAGAGAATGGAGATAGATGGGAGAATATTTTAGCGGCAAATATTAATGCTGATAGCTCCCACAGATAATCAATGATTGCTCATGCAATAGTCTTTTATATATTTTCACTGATTGCAATTGTCTCTGCAATTATGGTAACTGTTTCGAAAAATACAGTTAACTCAGTTTTTTTTTTAATATTGGACTTTATTAGTATTTCTTGCCTATTCATCATGATTGGTGCTGAATTTTTAGGAATGATAATGCTTATTGTGTACGTTGGAGCAGTGGCAGTATTATTTTTATTTGTGGTTATGATGTTAAATGTGGCTCAACAAAAAAATGAATGGTTTAATTCTAGTGGAAGAAGTTCCCATATTCCAGTTGGTCTACTAGTAAGTATAATTATATTTTTTGAATTAATTATTGTTATAGGTGGATGGAAATATAAACCAGATTTGTTAGATTCAATTGCGATTGAAATAAATACTGACTTAACAAATACTCAATCTTTAGGAAGCGTTATATATACTGATTATATTCATTTGTTTCAATTATCTGGAATGGTTTTATTAGTAGCCATGATTGGAGCAATTGTATTGACCTTCAGACAAAGATCTGGAGTAAAAAGACAAAGTTATTTCAAACAAATATCAAGAGATAGAAAAGATGGTATTGAATTAGTTGATGTTGAAAATAATAAAGGAGTTAAAATAGATGCTTAGTATTGGTCTTGGACATTACTTAACTCTCTCTGCTATTATATTCACAATTGGCATTGTAGGTATTTTTCTAAATAGAAAAAATATTATTGTTATATTGATGAGTATTGAATTAATACTTTTAGCTGTAAATATAAATTTAGTATCTTTTTCTATTTTTATTAACGATCTGAGTGGCCAGGTTTTCACATTATTCATATTAACAGTGGCTGCAGCTGAAGCCGCAATAGGACTTGCAATTATTGTAGTTTACTACAGAAATTCTGGAACAATAAGAGTTGAAGAAATCGACAGATTGAAAGGGTAAATGGAATACTTAATATTATTTTTACCTTTGATAGGTTCAATCATATCGGGTTTCTTTGGCAAAACCATTGGTGATAGATTATCGCAATTAATCACGTGTATTTTGGTTTCTATTTCGGCATTATTATCTTTGTTCATATTTTTTAAAGTTGTTTCATCAGGATATGAACATAATGCAATTATCGCAACTTGGATAAATTCAGGATCTTTAAATGTAAATTGGTCAATTAAAGTTGATGCTCTTTCTGCAGTAATGTTAGTTGTAGTTACTCTAGTTTCATCCTTAGTTCATATCTATTCTGTTGGTTACATGTCTCATGACCCACATAAACCAAGATTCATGTCCTATCTATCATTATTTACATTCGCTATGTTAACCTTAGTAACATCAGATAATTTTTTGCAATTATTTTTTGGATGGGAAGGAGTTGGTCTTTGCTCGTACTTTTTAATTGGTTTTTGGTATAAAAAAGAAACTGCTAATGCTGCTGCTATTAAGGCTTTTATAGTAAATAGAGTTGGGGACTTTGGTTTTGCATTAGGTATTTTTTTAATATTTTATATTTTTGGCACAGTAAATTACGACGAAGTTTTTCTTAAAATACCTGAAATTATAGATCAAAAAATAAATTTTCTATCTTTTGAATTTAATACAATAGATTTAATTTGCTTATTACTTTTTATTGGAGCAATGGGAAAATCTGCTCAATTTTTGCTTCATACATGGTTACCAGATGCTATGGAAGGTCCAACACCAGTATCCGCATTAATTCATGCAGCCACAATGGTAACAGCAGGAGTTTTTTTAGTAGTTAGATGTTCTCCAATTTATGAGTACTCAGAATTAGCTTTGTCTGTAATCACATTAGTTGGAATGACCACAGCTTTTTTCGCAGCTACAGTTGCATTAGTGCAAACAGATATAAAAAAAATTATCGCTTATTCAACATGTAGTCAATTGGGATACATGTTTTTTGCAGCAGGTGTAGGTGCATATAATGTTGCAATGTTTCATTTATTTACACATGCTTTTTTTAAAGCTCTACTTTTCTTAGGCTCTGGATCAGTAATTCATTCATTTAAAGATGAACAAGATGTTACTAAGATGGGGGGAGTATTTAAAAAATTACCCTATACTTATGCATTAATGGTTGTTGGTACTTTAGCTTTAACAGGATTTCCTTTCTTATCAGGTTTTTATTCTAAAGATGCAATAATTGAATT
>CABZPQ010000011.1:0-25022 GCA_902527605.1 uncultured Pelagibacteraceae bacterium
ATAAAATTGACACTTATCATAGATATATGGAAGTCTATACATTATCAAGTTTGCTTGGTTTGCCAACTATATCTATTCCAGTAGGTTTTAATAATAAAGGGCTACCAATGGGAATGCAGATTATAGCAAATGTTAAAGAAGATAATAAAGTAATTAACTTTGCCAATTCTTATGAAGAAATTTTTAACTTTTCAAAATTTAAACCAAAATTAATGCAATAATAATGACCAGACACCCTCATCATTTTAAAATTTCATTTGCATTAGCTATTGCCGCTGGTTCATGGGGAATTTATTGGTTACCTCAAAGAATACTAGAAGATGGAGGTTTGACTGGTGGCTGGGGAACAATATCCCAAATGGCAGTTGGAATATTAATATTATCACCAGTCGCAATTTGGAGAGTTATAAAAGGAAAGTCTATTGGATTGGAATTTCCTCTCACTGGTTTTTTTGTTGGAAGTGGATTTGTTTGTTATGCTCTTAGCTTTCTTCTTACTGATGTAGTTAAAGCATTAATCATGTTTTACATGATACCTGTTTGGACAACAATATTTGAAATTATATTTTTAAAAAAGAAATTTGGTTGGAAGAGGGTAATCACATTAGGTTTAGCACTAGGAGGTTTATGGATTGTATTCAGTCAAGAGAATATAATTCCGTTACCTCAAAATGCAGGAGATTGGTTGGCTCTTGCTGGAGGCGCACTATTTGGTGCTGGTTTAATTAGAATGGAAATAATTAAAACAGATGGCGTCTTTCCAATTATATTCACATTCTTTTTTTACGGAGGTTTAGCAAGTATACCTATTGGGTTATTCTTAGTAGATTATTTAGGACCAGTTCCATCAGTGGATGTTATCATGTCAATGTCCACCTTTTTATTACTTATTTCGATATTTTATTTTATTCCTACAGGTGTAATAATCTTTTGGGCTCCAAGTAAATTAGGAGCCGGCTTATCATCTATTTTATTTTTAGCTGAAATAATTGTTGGTGTTGTTAGTGCTAGTATTTTAACAAATGAACCTTTTGGTTGGAGAGAAACACTAGGAAGTGTTCTAATAATTCTTGGCGGTGTAATTGAAGTTGTATATGTTCCAAAATCAGAGAAGAAGTTAGCTTAATGAATATTAATGAATTATTGAAATCAAAAAAAAAAGTCTTCTTAGATGGTGGAACAGGTTCAGAAATTCAGAGACTTGGTGGAAAAATGGGACCAGCTTTTTCTGGTTTAGCAAATGTTTTCTCACCAGAAATAGTAATCAAAGTACACGAAAGTCATATAAAGGCTGGATGTGATATGATAACAACCAATACTTTTGGAACTGCAAGACATTGTCTTGAGCCTTCAAATTTAGGAGATCAGACTATAAAAATTAACATTGATACAGTTAAGTTAGCAAGACAAGCAGTCAAAAATTCTGGAAAAAAAATTAAAATTGCTGGAAGTATGTCAACATATTTAGCTTTGGCTGAAAATGAATTTAGACCTGACACAAAATTTGTACCATCATTTGCAAAAGAAGAAAAAAATTATAAAGAACAAGCGAAGGTATTAAAAGAAGAGGGAGTCGAAGTGCTTATTCTTGAAATGCTTTTAGATATTGATCACGCTAAAATTTTGTTAAATGCTGCTTTAGAAACAGGTTTGCCTGTCTGGGTTGGATTGAGTTGCTGCATAAGTAAATTTGATGAAACCGTAGTAGGTAGAAATTTTAGAGCAGAAAAAGAGAGATCTATTATATATGACCCTTTAAAATATCCTGATGAGCCAAAATTCCTTCCTGAAGATAAAATTATTAATTTTGCTGAAATAATTAATTCACTCAAATCTATCGGTGGAGATGTTTATGGCATAATGCATAGTTGGTTTATTGATACAAAAGAGGGAATGAAAGTTTTAAAATCAAATTGGAATGGGCCAATTATGTTCTATCCAGAGATTCATAAATTTGACACTAGTACTATGCAGGCATTAATAACTGAAAATGAAATTGAATTTGTTGATAAGTGTTCTGAGTTAATAGACGATCAGGTAAAAATTATTGGGGGGTGTTGTGGCGTCACAGATAAACATTTAAAATCATTAATAACTAAATTTTCTTAATTTAGTAATCTTTACTAATTATTTGGTCTATCATATTTACCATATCTTTTTTATATTTTTCATTTGTTGCAGATTTAGTCTCTAAGACTGAAAAAAAAGCAGCCACAACTTTCGTTTTCAAATTTATTCCTAAAAATTGGCCCCCATACCCAGAGTGACCAATCCAGTTACCGCATTTCATTAAAGAATTAACATAACAGACAAATTTATCTTTAGATAATTGAATGTATTTGGGTCCCTCACTATTAATAGTTTTACTCAAAAAAGTTTTAGAACCAATATTTTTTCCATTTATACCTTTTCCAAACCTAGAAAAAAGTAAACCCATTCTTAAAAAATCTCTTGTAATTAAACTTCCACCTCCAGACATCCACGGTGTTCCAAATCTATCAGTGCCTATATACAATCCTTCTTCAAATCCTGTTGCTTCAACTGTTTCCAACAACCATTGTCTTAAACTTTTTTTACTTACTTTTTCTACAATTAACCCAATAACATCAGTATTAGCTGATTTATAATGCGCCAGATCGGTATAATTTTTTAAATCTCTGCTTTTTAAAGATTTAATTGAATTTAAATATTGTTCCTGGCTTTGAATGTTTTTACCTTTAATAGGCAATCTCCATCCTCCCACAGGCTCATGTAAAAATGAAGACGAATAAGCTTTTGTATAATCTTCGCTATATAGATTTACAATGTTCATGTCTAAAACGTCTTTTACTTTTGCATTTGCATAACCACTGCCAATTTTTGGCAAGTAAAATGAAATTTTCTTATTTAAGTTTATTAGTTTTCTGTCTATCAGCTCTCCCACAAATAAATGTATAAACATTTTTGTAATTGACATAATTGTTTGAGGCTGATTTGTAGAAAAGTCCTTCGCGTACTGCTCGAATAAAATATCCTGATCTTTACCAACTATTAAAGAGCAAAAAGCTTTATTTTTAGTTAATTTTTTTACAGAAGATAATTTACCAATTCTCTTATTAATTTTTTTTTTTAATTTTAGAACAAAATCTGATCTAAGGTATATTCCATATCTATTAATTTTATATAAATTTCTAAAACCCAACCTTCTTTTATTTGGGAGATTCCATTGAGCTTTATTATCTTTTCTTGTAACTAATTCTTGATTTTTTTCTGAAATAATTTTTTTCAAATTAGTATTTTTTATCCAAACTTAAGAGATTTATTTTTCTCGTACTTTTGATGATAGCCTTCTGCTTTACAATAGTTTTTTTCTTTGGAAATCTTTGTAGTAACTTTTCCATCTAATTTATCATTCATCTCTTTTAAAATTTTCTCTGCTGTATTTTTTTCATTATCATTATTATAAAATATTTCAGAACGATATTGAATTCCTACATAAGTTCCTTGTCTATTTTTTTGAGTTGAGTCATGGAGTTTAAAAAATAATCTGACCATGTCTTCATAGCTTAAAATATTTTCATCATATTGAACTTTAACTACTTCTATGTGGCCTGTATCTCCACCACAAACTGCTTTGTAAGTAACATTAGGATCATCACCTCCGCAGTAACCACATTCGGTAGATAATATTCCTTTTATACCATCGTATTTAGTTTCGTCCCAAAAACAACCAATACCACCAATAAAAGTTTTCATAATTTTACAATATATTATTACTTCAAAATTGAAACAGCTTTTATCTCTTTAACTCCTATACCACAACAACCACCAACAATTTTTACACCTTTGCTAACCCATTTTTTTGCAACTTCCAAATAATCATTGGGTGAAAAATCATCCACAAATTTCCAATTTGGTTTTTCGTAATAACCTTTGTTAGGGTATGCACCAATAACTCCATTATAATTTTTTAATGCAGTGTCTAAAGCTGCACTCGTTGTTTTAATATCTGAGTGAGCAATTAAAATTGGCCCCTTATGCAATTTACTAAAATTTTTTAAAGACTCTTCTAAATCCTCGTAAATTTCAGTTTTATTCTTCACATCATCATAGCCAAGTGTAATATTTTTTGTATTCTGATCTATTACACAGGAAATAGAAAGCCAAACAGGTAACTTTATATTTGAAGAACACTCAAGCATAGTCTCCACGATTTCTGCTTGAGATGTCATTGCTTCTAAAATTATTAAATCAACACCCTCATTTGATAAAATTTTAATCTGTTCATTAAAACATGGCTTCATGTTCTTTGTTCCAAGTTTAAGAAAACTTCCATAACTCGAAACACTTCCTGCTAAACAGATGTTCTTTTTTGAATTATCAATTGCTTGTTTTGCAATTTTAACTGCTTGTTTATTAAATAATTCAATTGAGTCTTCATATCCGTGTTTTCTAAGAGAAATTGGAGTTGTAGCATAAGTATTTGTTGTAATAACATCAGCTCCTGCATCAATATAATTTTCATGAACTTCTTTTAGAAATCCTGGGCTATCTACCGAACATTTTCCACACCAAAGGTTTTTGTCCATTTTAGCTCCCTTTTTTTCAAGCTCGGCACCAATACCTCCATCAAGTAAAATAATTTTTCCATGATCGATTTTTTCTTGAATTATAGTGTAAGACATTAATTGTTTGTGAAAGCACAAATTTTATTATTATCAAGATCTCGAATATAAGAATAGTAAACTCCAGAACCTTCTGGTCTTTCACCTCCAGCTCCTTCACTTTTTCCACCTGCCTTAAGTCCAATCTCATGGAACTTGTCAACTATATTTCTTGATGATGTAATAAATGAAACTTGCGTTCCATTTCCATTTGTTGCCTCTTTCATATTGACAGGTTTGGTCACATAAAACTCTATAGTTCCATCGCCATTTTTTTCTGTGTAACCAGCGCAAACTTCATCTTTATAATTTCTTTCTAGATTTAAAACTTTTAAGACTTCATCATAAAAAATTATTGCTTTTTCTAAGTTATTAGTTCCTACCATTACATAACCAAGCATTTTAATTTTTCCATTCAGTAATAGTTTTTACCTCTAGATATTCATGCAATCCCCAGGTTCCACCCTCACGTCCATTTCCGGATTGTCTATAGCCACCAAAAGGAGTTCCAGAGTCTGCTGCTTTATGATTTACATACACAATTCCAGATCTTAATTTTTTTGAGACTCTTTTTGCCTTTTCTTTATCCTCTGTTTGTAAATAGTTTCCTAATCCATATTCTGTATCATTTGTAATTTGGATAGCTTCCTCTTCATTTTCAAAAGGAATTATTGACAATACTGGTCCAAATATTTCCTCTTTAGCAATTCTCATATTATTATTAACATCAGTGAATACCGTCGGTTTAATAAAATAACCTTTCTTTAAGTCTTCAGGTTTATCAGGACCACCTGCTACTAAAGTAGCACCTTCTTCAATTCCACTATTTATTAAACTCTGAATTTTATCAAATTGAGTTTTTGAAATTACAGGTCCTATGTGATCACCAGCTTTTGAAGCAAGATCAACTTTAATTTTATTAGCTTCGTCTGCAGCTTCTTCAACAGCTCTTTTATAAATTGATTTTTCAACAAGCATTCTAGTTGGAGCATCACAGGATTGACCCGAATTACTCATTACGTTTCTAATGCCATCTCTAACTGCATCAGGATATGCATCAGCAAAAACAATATTTCCGCCTTTACCACCAAGTTCAAGACAAACTCTTTTTATAGTTTCAGCAGCATTCTTTGTAATTAATTTTCCAGCTCTAGTGGATCCTGTAAATGAAACCATATCAACATCAGGATGTCCTGATAAGTCAGTGCCAACACCAGGCCCATCTCCATTCACTAGATTAAACACTCCAGCTGGAAATCCAGCCTCATCTATCATCTCTGCAAATAGCATTCCTGACAATGGTGCAATTTCAGATGGCTTAAGTACCATTGTACATCCAGTAGCAAAAGCTGGAATTACTTTTAAAGCAATTTGATTTATAGGCCAATTCCAAGGTGTAATTAATCCGCAAACTCCAATTGGCTCATATACAATATGATTAGTAGATCCTTTATCAAAGCCTGGTTCGAATTCGAAATCTTTTAATCTTTTTATAAAGTCTTCTATATGACCTGCGCCAGAAGATGTTTGATTAGCTGAACACCAATCTTTAGGACAACCAAGCTCTGTAGTAATAGCATCAGTCATATCATCCCATCTAGAATTATAAATTTTTAATAATTTTTCTAATAAATTTAACCTTTCTTCTTTTGAAGTTTCTTTCCATGTCTCAAATGCAGATTTTGCAGCTTTGACTGCAGCATTTGTATCATCAGAACTTCCAAGACTTATAATTGCACAAACTTCTTCTGTTGATGGATTAATAACTTCACATTCGTTCTTATTTACTGGCTCAACCCATTTGCCATTGATATAAAACTTTTTTTTATCTAACATTTTTATTTCAAAATTAATTTTTCTTATTATACGTTTATTTACTCTTACCATTCAAGAAATTAGATGCAGTTTTTAAATTTTAATGATTAATCAATAAGTGGTGGTATATTATATTTATGAAATCACAAAAAATAGAACCAAAGTTTGAAAATAACCAAAATCCACGTATTGGGCTCATCGCTTTAGCAACCGATCTAGTGATTGAAAAAGATTTTATAAGTGTAATTAAAGATAAAAAAATAGATTTTTTTGTAAATAGAATAGAATGTTACAACCCCTTAACCAAAGAGAATTTGATCAAAATGTCAGAGAATATTACTCAAGTAACAAAAGATATCTTGCCAGAACAAAAATTAGACTGTGTTGTTTATGCTTGTACATCAGGAACTATAGCAGCAGGATACGATAATATTAAAAATAAAATACAAGCAGCAAAACCTGAGGCAAAACTTTCAACACCAAGTACAGCAGCTTTGAAAGCATTGAAAAAATTAAATATTAAAAAACTTTCTATATTCACACCTTATAGTAAAAAAGTTAATGATGATGTTGTTGATTATTTTAAATCATCTGGTTTTGAAATCACCTCAAATTCATACTTTGATATTCATTCCGATATGGAGATTGGTAAAGTAGATCAAAATTATCTGTTTGATGTGCTAATAAATTTAGATGTAAGTGAGGCAGAAGCTTTATTTGTATCTTGCACCGCTTTACCAGTTCTTGCCCTAATACAAAAATTAGAAGATAAACTTGGAATACCAGTTCTTTCAAGCAATCAAGCTTTAATCTGGGAGTCTTTAGAAAACATAGGTGAAAATAAATCTGTAAAAGGATTTGGAAGACTGTTTGATTAATTTATGTCCTTTTCAAATGAAGAATACAAACAAAGACTATTAAAAGTTCAATCTCTGATGAGAGAGAAAAAAATTGATTTAATTATTTCTCACGACACAAATAATATGAATTATCTTACAGGCTACGATGCTTGGTCTTTTTATTATGCGCAATGTGTATTAGTACACATTGATTCAAAAGAACCTATTTGCTTTGTTAGAGATCAGGATGCAGGTGGGGCATACATAAAAACCTATTTAAATAAAGAGAATATTATTGTTTATGATGAGAGCTATATTCATACTTGGCCAAAACATCCCTATGATTACTTGACCAAAGTAATTAAAGAAAAAAAATGGGATAAACTATCTATTGGAGTTGAAATGGATGCTCACTATTTTACAGCTTTTTGTTATGAAAAGATTAAACAGGGGTTACCAAATGCAAACATTATTGACTCTAATCGACTAGTTAATTGGGCTAGATTAATTAAATCTAATGCAGAGATAAATTATATGAAGTCTGCTGCTTTAATTTCTCAAAAAGGAATGCAAACTGCAATGGAAGTAATTAAACCTGGTACAAGACAATGCGATGCTGTTGGAGAAATTCAAAAGTCTTTATTTTATGGTACAGAAGAATTTGGAGGTGAATATTCTAGTATCGCAACGCTTCTTCCAACTGGCAAAGGTACATCTGCATCACATTTAACAGCAACCCAAGATAAATTTGTTGAAGGTGAAGCAACTATAATTGAACTTTCAGGTGTTTATAAAAGATATCACGCACCTATGGCTCGAACAATTTTATTAGGTAAACCTGATCAATTAAAAATTGATACAATGAATAAAACTATAGAAGCTTTACAAGCTGGAATTAATGCTACCAAACCCGGAAATACAGCAAATGATGTTGCCCAAGCTTTTTGGAAAATTTTAGATAAATATGGTATCGAGAAGAAATCAAGAACAGGTTACTCAATAGGTATCGGATATCCACCAGATTGGGGAGAGCATACTTTAAATATTTATAAAGGCGATATGACAATACTTGAACCAAATGTTTGTTTTCATATGATTGCAGTAATGCAGTTTGGTGATTGGGGAGTAGAAGCATCAGAAGCAATCCGAGTTACCGACAAAGGTTGTGAATTATTCTGTAATTTTCCAAAAGAGCTTCATATAAAGAACTATTAGCTATTGATAATTAACTTCTTAAATGTTTTAAACACTAAATGTCTAAAAATACAGAATTCGTTAAGTTCGATAAAGTTGATAAAAGTTACGACGGTAAAGTCTTAGTAGTAAAAGATTTAAATCTTAATATTTCTGAGGGTGAGTTCATTACTATGCTTGGCCCATCTGGTTCAGGAAAAACAACTTGTTTAATGATGTTAGCTGGATTTGAAACACCAACCAATGGTGAAATTTATTTAGACTCTAATCCTATTTCAAATATTCCACCACACAAAAGAGGTATTGGAATGGTTTTTCAAAATTATGCATTATTTCCTCATATGACAGTTTATGAAAATTTAGCTTTTCCATTGAGAGTAAGAAAAGTTCAAAAAGATGAGATTGATAAAAAAGTAGATAAAGCTTTGTCAATGGTTTCTCTATCAGGATTTGAAAGTAGGATGCCTGCACAATTGTCGGGAGGACAACAACAAAGGGTAGCGGTTGCAAGAGCTCTCGTTTTTGATCCAGCAGTAGTTCTAATGGATGAGCCACTTGGAGCTTTGGATAAAAACTTAAGAGAAAGTATGCAATATGAAATTAAACATATTCACGAAAATATTGGAGTGACAGTTGTTTATGTTACACACGATCAAGGAGAAGCATTAACAATGTCAAATAGGATCGCAGTGTTTAATGATGGTAAAGTTCAACAATTATCAAGTCCTGATAAATTATATGAAGAGCCAGTTAATTCATTTGTGGCAGAGTTTATTGGCGAAAATAATACTTTTGGTGGAGAAGTAACGGATATTTCAAAAGACATTTGCAAAGTTAAACTACAAAATGGTGAAATTTTAGCTAATCCAATTTCAGTAAAATCAAAAGGCGACAAAACTACGGTATCAATAAGACCTGAGAGAGCATTAATAAATCCAAAAGATAAAATGGATAATAATCAAACTGGAAAAATCGAAGAAGTTATCTACCATGGTGATCACACTAGATTAAGATTAGATCTTTTAGGTAATAAAGAATTTATTTTAAAAGTTCCAAATAGCTCAAACGAGCTAGATTTAAAATTAGGCAATGAGATTAAAGTAGGATGGAACAGTCAGGACGCTAGGGCTTTAGATCCTAAATAATTTCTCAAATAGCCAAGTATTCCTATCACAAAATGGCCTGTTGACTCTGAATATCGTTTTTGTTGTACTTCGCTTATATAAATTAATTTATATTAAACGTTTAAACGGAGGATAAATGAAAAAATTAAGTAAATTATTACTTGCTCTTTCTTTTGCTCTTTCAATAACTTCATCTGCATTTGCGGTTACAGTAGCATCTTGGGGTGGAGCTTATACAGAGTCTCAAAAGTTAGGGTATGGTGATCCAACTGCAAAAGCTCTTGGTGTTGATATCAACTGGGTAGACTATTCAGGTGGATTATCTGAGATTAAAGCTCAAAAAGAAGCAGGTGCAATTACTTGGGATATTATCGATGTATTCGCATTTGATACTATCAACGGATGTGACGAAGGAATTTTCGTTGAATTCGATTTTGACAAAGACTTCCCTGCAGCTCCAGATGGAACTCCTGCAAGTGAAGATTTCTTTGCTCCAATGCCAAGTAAATGTGCAGTAGGAAATATTTTATATTCTTGGAATTATGCTTATAACAGTAACAATGTTGACGGCACACCAAAAACTATAAAAGATTTCTTTAACACTAAAAAATTTCCAGGAAAAAGAGCTATTTATAAATCTGCTCTTACAAATCTAGAAATCGCTTTAGCTGGTGACGGAGTTTACATGGGTAAAGGTGGATCTGAGATCTACAAATTACTAGAAACTGAAGCTGGTGTTAATAGAGCAATGAACAAGATTAAAGAGCTTTGCACAGATCCTAATGGTGGATGTGTATTCTGGTCTGCAGGTGCTCAACCACCAGAACTTTTAATGAGTGGTGAGGTTGTAATGGCAACTGGCTGGAATGGAAGATTTTTTAACGCAATAGTTGGTGAAGGTGCACCACTTGTACAAGTATGGGATGGACAAGGTCTTGACTATGAATATTTCGCACTTGTTAAAGGTGGACCAGATGAAGCTAATGCTAAAAAAGCTTTAGCAATGATGACTAACACTGAAATGTTAGCTGGAAGTGCTAAATATATTGCATACGCTCCATACAGATTATCATCTTTAGAAATTATCAAAGCAAATGAGCCTTGGTATAAAGATGGTAAAACTGAAATGATGCCAGAAATGCCAACTGCTCCTTCAAACACTAAAAAATACTTTTTAGTTGATCCATTTTTCTGGGCTGATAACGGCACGGAACTTGGTGAGAAGTGGGAAGCTATGAAAGCTGGTCTATAAAAATAGTATAAAAGACTAGTATAATATAATATATATAGGGCGACTTTTTTAAGTCGCCCTTTTTATTTATGAGCAACGAAACAAAACAAATACTTACAACTGATGGAATTCCTTTAGAAATAAGTTTAAAAAAAGCTGAAAGGAAAAATAAAATTAAAGCATTTTTACTTGTTGCTCCACTACTACTTTTTTTGATTATTACTTATATTTTTCCTATCGGAGAAATGTTTACAAGAAGTATTGATGATAAAATGATTACAAACATGCTTCCAAAAACATTTAAATCTATGGAAACATGGGATGGTAAAGAACTTCCATCCGAAGAAGTATTTGCTTCATTCTTATCTGATTTTAAAATTCTTGTTGATAAAAAAGAACATGGAAAATTAGCTCAAAGGCTTAACAAAGAAAAAAATGGGTTCAACACTATTACAAAAAAATTATTCAGACAGGTAAAAAGAAATAAAATTGACGAGACACAAAGTATTAAAGAACAAATAATGAAGGTTCATAAGAGATGGAGAAATGTAGAGTATTGGCAAGCAATTAAAAGAACTGCACCTCCTTATACATCAGCTAAATATTTAAAGGCTATGGATATGTATTTGAATGAAGATAACAAAATTACTCAAGTCAGCGAGGATAGAAGAATACATAGAATTTTATGGTTGAGAACAGTAGAGGTTGCTTTCTTTGTCACGGTATTCTGTTTTTTAATGGGTTACCCAATAGCCCATTTACTAGCAACACTCCCAATGAAGTACAGTAATTTATTGATGATTTGCGTTCTTCTTCCATTTTGGACATCATTATTAGTTAGAACAGCTAGCTGGATGATTTTACTTCAACAGCAAGGAGTAGTTAATGATTTCTTTGTAATTATAGGGCTTGTATCAGACGATAATAGGCCAGAGATGATGTACAATAAAGTTGGAACTTATGTTGCAATGACACAAATTTTATTACCATTTATGGTTTTACCACTCTACAGTGTAATGAAAACTATCTCGCCAAGTTTAATGAGGGCGGGTAAGTCGTTAGGTGGGACACCTTTTGTAGCTTTTTGGAAAGTATATTTTCCATTAACAATACCAGGTATTGGTGCAGGTTGTCTTTTAGTTTTTATTTTAGCAATTGGATATTATATTACACCCGCATTAGTTGGTGGAGCATCAGGAACCTTAATTAGCAACCAGATTGCATATCATATGAAAACTACATTAGATTGGAGTTTTGCTTCAGCGATGGGACTTATGTTGCTTGGAGGAGTTTTAGTTATTTATTGGCTTTATAATAAATTAGTTGGAGTTGATAATATTAAGTTGGGTTAGCATGGCATTACCAAAGTATACAGAAACTAGATATAGAATTTGGCACTACTTTTACATTGCTATATGTACTTTTGTTTTTATTTTTTTAATAGCACCTTTGTTTGTAATATTTCCTTTATCATTTAATGCAGAAGAGTTTCTTGTTTTTTCAGAAGGAATGAAGAATTTAGACCCAGATGCTTTTTCCTTAAGATGGTACAAAGATATGGTTTACGGAACTAAAAATCCATGGGGTCTTGCTGCTAAGAATAGTTTTATTATTGCTATATTTGCAACTTTAGGATCAGTAGTTTTAGGAACGGTTGCTGCATTAGGATTGAGCAGCAGACACATGCCTTTTAAAGGAATAATAATGGCAACTTTGATTTCACCTATGATAGTTCCACTTATTATATCTGGTGTTGCAATATTCTTTTTTATGGCAAAGGCAGGTTTAGCAGCAACTCATACAGGAATAGTTTTGGCTCATATAATTTTAGGAACACCTTTCGTTGTAATAACAGTTACTGCAACATTATCAGGTTTTGATCATAGTGTGACGAGAGCAGCAGCCAGTTTAGGCAGCAATCCAGTAAATACATTTATGAAAGTAACACTTCCATTAATTTTGCCTGGTGTAATATCAGGTGGTTTATTTGCTTTTGTAACTTCCTTTGATGAAGTCGTAGTAGTTTTATTTTTAGCAGGACTTGAAAATACAACTATCCCAGTTCAAATGTGGACAGGATTGAGGGAACAATTAAGTCCAACAATTTTAGCTGTTGCTACGTGTTTGATTGTTTTATCTACTTTAATACTTATTAGTGCAGAGTTATTGAGGAGAAGATCAGAACGTTTGAGAGGAATTAATAGATAATCAATTAACAGACTCAATTATGGTCGTAATACCCATTCCTAAACCTATACATTGAGTAGATAAAGCATATTTCTTATTTTCACGTCTAAGCAAATCTGCAGCTTTACCAGTAATTCTAGCTCCTGTTGCCCCTAGAGGATGACCAAGCGCTAAAGCTCCACCATCTAAATTAGCTTTCTTTTGATCGATGCCAAGATCTTTTAAACATGCTATTGATTGAGATGCGAAAGCTTCATTAATTTCGACAATATCAATATCATTAATTGATAAATTGGCTCTCTCTAATGCTTTTTTGGTTGCTCCTATAGGTCCAAGTCCCATCACATCTGGTTCACATCCTTTAACTCCAGTTGCAACAATTCTACCCAAAATCTCTAATCCATTTTCTTTTGCATAGTTTTCTTCACATATCAATGTTGCTGCTGCTCCATCTGTAAGAGGTGACGATGTTGCTGCAGTTACAGTTCCTTCTTGATCAAATGCAAGTTTTAAACCATCTAAAGTTTCTTGATTGCTTTTTGGACGTATGTTTCCATCTTTTTTGCAGCCAGCAATTTCAACTATTTCATTTTTAAATTTACCATTAACTTCAGCTTCATTAGCTTTTTGATGACTTTGAATTGCAAACTCTTGTTGTTCAGTTCTTGAAATTTTATATCTCTTGGCAACATTTTCAGCAGTTATTCCCATTGAAAAATAGACATTTGGATTTTCTTTATCTGTGTAAGGATAAGGTATTGGTTCAAAGCCAGTTGTAACTCTAGTCATACTTTCAACACCTCCACATACGAAAGCTTTTCCTGCGCCCATTGCTATTTTACCTGCTGCAACATGAATAGCCTCCATAGATGAGCCACACCATCTATCAACTGTCATTCCAGATGTATGTATTTCCATTCCAGATAAAAATGTTGTGAGTTTCCCAATATTAAAACTCTGCTCTCCAACCTGGAAAGCACACCCAACAACAATATCTTCTATATCAGCAGGATTTACTTTAGTTTTAGATACAAGATTTTTAACAACCTCGGCAAACATATTTACAGGTTTAACATCAATTAATTCACCTTTTCTTGCCATTGTAAAAGGTGATCTTGAATATCCTGCGATAACTGCTCTTTTCATATAAGACTTATACCTACTAATTATTATTTTGAAAATGGTAAAGAGGACACAATTCCTTTTCTTAATTTATTATCAGGAGTGTGAACTAAAACTTCTGATCCTATTTTACAAAATTCATTTAAAATCATAGATAAACCAATATTTTTTTTGAATTTTGGAGAATAAATCCCTGAAGTAATTTTACCAATTAATTTCTTATCTTTTGAATAAAGTGGAAAAGGAATTGAACATGGAGGACAATCTACACCATCAAATAATACCCCTTTTAATTTTTGTTTTACACCTTGTTTCTTAATATTATCTAAAGCATTTTTTCCAATGAAATCATGATCGCTTTTGTCATTACAATATTTTTCTAAGTTACATTCAATTGGATTATTTTCTTTTGTAAAATCATTTCCATATGACATTAATCCTGCTTCTATTCTGTCAATTAAATTTGGGCATCCTGGAGCAATGTTAAATTCTTTCCCCGCTTTCCATATTATATCCCAAATTTTTTCTCCCATTTCATTTTTGTCAAAGTAATCTTCAAAGCATTTAAAATAAATCTCAAATCCATCTTGTTTGCTATACCCCGATCTCGCAATAACTTGTTTAGTTCCTAAAAAATCAAATATTCTAAAATTAAAAAATTTTAATTTTCTAATATCCTCTCCAAATATTGATGCCATCAAATCTTCAGACTTTGGACCCTGTACTGCAAGAGGATATACATCTGGTTCTGTTATGCTCACATTTAGATTTAAACCAACTGCAATACCTTTTGCCCAAAGCAATACATCAGAATCTGCTATTGAAATCCAAAACATATCATCATCTAACTTTAACAACACTGGATCATTTATCATTCCAGCATTTTCATCTATCATAGGAATATAAAAACATTTTCCAGTCTCCATATTTTTTAATGATCTTGGCGTCATTTTTTGTACTAATAAACTAGCGTCTGGACCTGATATCTGAACTTGTCTTTGACAAGAAACATCCCATAGCTGAACATGCTCATTTAAATGCCAATAATCATCCTCAACAGATTTCTGAAATCGTTTTGGTAAGAGCATATGATTTACAACAGTAAAATCAGTTACACCACATTCTTCAACTCTCTTGGTGTAAGGAGTTCTTCTTATTCTCCTAGACATATTTAGTTTTGTGCTAATTTTGCTTTGTATCAACGAAGCCATATATTATTTTGACCACCAAACTGTATAGCTGTTAGGAGAAATTATTATTGGCAAGTGATAATTTTTTTTATTATCAGTCATTTTAAATTTTACGACTATTTCACCCACAATTTTTTTCTTTTTAAAGTATCTTTTAATATCACAAATCATTTCATAATCGCATTTACAATCTTTTTTGCTAAGATTGAAATGCTGATTAATCCTACCATTTCCATCAGTCTTTGTATTCAAAAAAAGCTTTTTTAATTTTGAAGATTGTATTTGATAAATCTTTACTTTGACGTTACTTGCATGAGTTCCATCAGAACCATTCAATAAATGTGAGCTAAATTTTGCCATTTTACTCTATTGAAGATTTCTCTCTCTTGCTGGCCACAGCAGCAACAATTGGACTTAATACTGGTTTAGCTTTTACATTTACACAAGCAGTTTTACCGCTTGCAATAGCTCTTTTTAGTGCTGGACCCAATTCTTCTCTTTTCGTTACTAATTCTCCATGACCCCCAAAACCTTCAAATATACTGTGGAAAGGTATATCTCTAAAGTCTGTTGCAACTCTTTTTCCGCTTTCAAATAGTCTTTCTTGTTGTTGACCAATTGATGCTAAGCCACCATTATTGTCAATAACAACAACGATTGGTTTCTTTTCAAAAAATGCAGTTTCTATAGACATGCCACCAGATAAAAAGGCACCATCTCCACTAATTAAAATTACATTCGATTTAGGATTATTATTTTTTGCAGATAATGCAAATGATACACCAACACCCAGCATACTAAATGTACCTGGATGTAAAATTCCACCCAATTTTTTTCCTTGAGCTCCTGCTAAATTTATAGCGATCTCCGACCAGAAATGAGTATTTCCTCCATCAATTACAAGCCAATCTTTCTCATCCATTGCGTCTTGAACATCTAACGCTAATTGTAGCGGATGAATTTTTCCTCCATTTTTTTTTGCTTTATCTGCTTCAATCTTTAATTCATTTAAAGATTTATCCACCCAATCTTTTTTTTTATTTTTATTATCTTGAAACCAACTATTTCCTAAATTCCATTTATTATTTTTCTTTAAATTACATAGAGTATCCAAAAATACTCCTGGATCACATAAAAGGTTATGATCAGCCGCTCTATTAAACTCAATTTCTTCATGGGAACCGTTAATACAAACTAACGTTGTTGTTTTTGGAATGAAAGGAGGGTTACCAAAATTCATTTGGTTATCTAACCTTGCACCAATCATTAAAACTAAGTCTGAATTATGTAATGCAAATTCTGAGGGTGGATATTGGTGAATATCTGCTAAACCCATATATGCATTTGCCTCTTCCCCCAAAAGTTTTTGATGGTATGGTACATTAAAAACTGGAATATTTAAACTTTCACCCGCAGTCTCTAAATTTTTTTCTGAGTTTGACCACCAAACACCATGTCCTCCAATTATGACAGGTTTTTTTGCATTACATGCTAGCTCAAGTATTTTTGATAGAGCATTTGGATCTGGCCATGCCTTAGCAACTGGCTTTGCTTTATGTGAAAATGGTCTTTCTTCAAGTCCAACATTTTCTTCAAATGAAGAAAACATTATATCCACTGGTAAACTTAGATGAACAGCTCCAGGATATCCATTCGTTGCAATTCTGTAAGCTTTGTCAACAAATTCTCTAATTCTTGTTCCATCTGTAATGCTTGCGCTATATTTTGTAAGAGGAGCAGCTATTGAAACATCATCAATTTCTTTAAAGCCACCTGAGCCTTGTCTTTTTAAACTACTTGATCCAGTTATATAAATTATCGGTGTTCTTTCTCCCCATGCTTCCATCATAGATGGCACTGCATTTGCAAAACCTTCTGGTCCAACTAAACATACAGATGGTTTTCTTGTAATTCTTGTGTGTCCATCTGCTAAGTGCCCAGCTATTTGTTCATGAGGACAGTTAACTACATCAATTTGACATTCCATGAAACCTTCAATTGCAGGATTACAAAACCCACCAGATAGAGTAAAAACTTTATTAATACCTTTATCTTTTAATGCTCTTGCAATTAATGCTCCGCCTCTTATTTTTTTTTCCATATCAGTAAGTTGTATTCATAAAAAGTTTCTGTTCAATTATATCAGAAGAAACTTCATTAATATCATTTAATCCAACCAAACCTAGTGTTGTGCTAGTTTCTTCTTTGATTATGTCTACAATTCTTCTTAGCCCACTGGCTCCGTCAGCACCCATCGCATACATTACAGGTCTTCCAATCATTGAAAAATCTGCTCCTAAAGCTAATGATCTTACAATATCGCTTCCACTTCTTATTCCACTATCAAAAATAATTGGAAAATTATTTCCTACTGCCTCTCTAATAAAAGGTAGAATATTTATTGCTGCTGAGGCACTATCTAATTGTCTACCTCCATGATTTGAAACTTGAATAGCATCAGCGCCCATTTCTTTAATTTTAACTGCATCATCAGATGACATGACACCTTTTACAATTAATTTGCCTTTCCATTTATTTCTTACTCTTTTTAAAGTTTCCCAATCTGTTTTTCCTCTACTTTCTTTTCTTTTAAAAATACCTTTTCCACTTTTTGAAGTTTCGTAGTTCATTGGCTTTGGTATTCCATTAAGTAATGTAGATATTGACCAAACTGGATGAGTTGCAAAATCAAAAAATTGTTTAGGTCCAATTTTAAATGGATATGAAAATCCATTTTTATCATCTCTAGTTCTCCTAGATAAAACCGGAACATCAACAGTAAGTATAGCAACTTCATAACCAGTTTTTTCTGCTCTATCAAGCAATTCCATGACAAAAGCTTCATCTTGAAAAATATAAAGTTGAAGCCATGAACGGCCTTTTGAAAGCTCATACATTTTTTCTAAGGTTGTTGTTGATGCCATCGATACACAGGTTGGTATGTTATTTCTTGCACTCTCTTTTGCCAACATAGAATCTGCACCTGGCCATGAAAGATTTGTCATACCCATTGGGGCAAATCCGAAAGGATAGTCATAGTTAAATCCAAGAATATTTTTTTTTAGTTTTCTTTCCTCTACATTTCTTAGAACTCTTGGCTCAAGACGTATTTGATCTAAAGCAAAACTATTAATTTCTGATAATTTTTCATCTCCTGATGCGCCATCAATAAAATCATAAACTAGCTTTGGTAATCTTTTCTTCGATAGTTTTTTTGCATCTTCGATGCTAAAAATTTTATTACTGGCTTTAATATTATCCATTTAATTTCTTTATATATGTTTTTAAACTAATCTTATCATGTTTAGTCACATAATAAGCATCATGATTAATTCTCGAAGAATAAACCTCTGAAGGAATTCCGTCAATAAAAAGCACAGCTACACCATCATCTATAGCTATTCCATCTGGCAAATTTCCATCTTGAATTTCTGAAATAAATTGTCGAAGTCGATTATTATCAGAGGAATGCGGTGTGCAACTCCCATCTAAAAAATTTATTCCTTTTAACGGACTCAACTCTTTATTCACTGAATCTGATAATATCCAATCAAACCAACAAACAGCACCTGCACTTATTCCACTCAGAATTATTCCTTTTTCATATGCATTTTTAAATACTTTGATAAGATCATGTCTCTTCCAAATATTAATCATTTCAGAGGTATTGCCACCCCCTACATAAATTATATCTTTGTTTAACATCCATTCATTAAAACCTTCTACACTTGAACAGAGATTAAAATGAGATAATTTAAATTTTTGTGATTTAAATCTTTTATAAAAAAGATCGGTTTTTTCTTGATTATCATTGCTAGCCGTAGGTAAAAAACCGATATTGATATTTGATTTATTAACTTGATTTATAACATATTCATCCAAGTCTTCATCAGAAGAATGTGTAAATCCACCACCACCAATTGCTATTATTATTTTTTTATTCCTGACCACGGAGAAGGACCTGTTGGAATATCGATTTTTAAACCTCTTACAATTTCATTTTTTAAGTCATACATTGGTAAGGTGCATATTTCACCTTTATGAATTTTATTATCATTGCAATTAACATCCACTATTAATCCAGGTTTATGTTTTGTAGAATTCATTAAAACTATTCCAACACCGCATTTTTGAAAAGGTGACCAAGTGCTTGATGTAATTTTTCCAATTATTTCATTATTGAATTTTATATAAGTTCCTTTTAAACCTGTTCCATTTTCTACCCGTATTCCCCAACATCTTTTTTCTTTATCAGCAGTCATCAATGCTGCTTTTCCAATAAAATAATTTTTTTTTAAATCAACATACTTACCTAACCCAACATCATATGGATTTGTTTCATGATTGAAGTCTTGCCCAGCTGATAATAATCCAGATTCTATTCTTTTACATCTGAAACCAGGGGTACCTGTGAGTATCATTCCCATTTTTTTTCCTTCTTCAAGAATGTAATCTCCAACTTTTTCAGTATTATTATTTTTTCTAAAATAAATTTCCCAACCAAGTTCATTACTAAATCCTGATCTACTAATGATTACTTTTTCATTTAGTATAGTAATTTCCTTCCAATCAAAGTATTTCCAATTATCAGGAAAAGTTTCTTTACTTAAAACTTTTAAAAGATCCATAGATTTTGGCCCCTGAATTTGACTAACCCAAACATCTGGGTCAGAAATTTTTACATTAAGATTATCAGTGTGAGCTTTGTACCATGAAAAAAGATCTCCATCAGCTTGAACAAACCAAAATTTATTTTCTTCAAGTCTTAGTAAAACTCCATCTGTCAGCATACCTCCATCATTGTAACAAGCAAATTGGTATGAGCATCTTCCTACTTTTACTTTTGAGATATCTCTTGTGAATATTTTTTGTAAAAGTTTTTCTGCATCAGGACCAGATATTTCATATGGATGTTCACCAGTATGACGAAAAATTACCTCTTGCCTTACTTTCCAATACATTTCATCAGCAGTAGCGTGCGAAAGTACTTCTGGATTTAATCTTCCTGCATAAAATGAATACTCAGGATCATAGGGAAGTTCTTGATATGCCAGAGGATGTATCCCTACAGTTCGTGCAAGCTCAACAACTTTATTATCATTGGATTTTAAAGGTTTTACAGAAAATCTGACTTTGTTTAATTCGTTTTGCATTTATAAATTTAGAAAAAGTGTATATTAATTAAAATATCTATTCAATTAGTAGATGAATCACTACATTTTGCATGTTGTTATCTAGTTCTGGAATTGTTATCTTTTTGATTATTTAAACAACGAAAGAAAAAGAGGGAACTTATGAAATACATACTTAAAGTTTTTTCAGCGACTTTTATGTCACTGATATTATCTTTTTCTATTGCCAATGCATCAAGTGGAGTATTTAAAGTATCACATGATCTTGGATTTGGAAAAGATACTAACTTAGATGCCATAACAAAAGGGCGTTTATTTCAAGTTGTCATCAAAACACAAAATAGATTAGTAAGACCTGATATGAACGGTGTTCCATCACCTTCATTGTCAACAGATTGGAGTGCTAATTCTGATGCAACTGAATGGACATTTAATTTAAGAAAAGGAATATATTTCCATGATGGATCAGCTTTTGATGCTCCAGATGTTAAATATTCTCTGATGAGAGCTAAAGATCCTGATATCGGATCTCCAGTTAGAAAAAGTTTAAATGTAGTTGAAGATATTGAGGTAGTTGATCAGCATACAGTTAAAATGAAGTTATCAACTTCATTTGCTGACTTTCCGTTATTATTAACTGACTACAGATTAAGAATGATACCTGAAGGATCAGGAGATACTATAGGACAAACTGGAGTTGGTACTGGACCATTCATGGTTGATAAATTTGATCCAGAAGGAACTACAATTCTTAAAGCTAACCCAGAATATTGGGAAGGTGCACCAGGAGTTGCAGAAGTTCATGTTATTGCGATACCAGATGCTCAAGCAAGAATTCAAGCTCTTTTAACTGGTCAAATTGATATGAATAGATATGTACCTTTCAATCAAAAAAAGATATTTGACAGTAATTCTAAATTTACAACAACTGTAATTCCAACTGGAAACTGGAGAGGTGTGGTTATGAGAACTGATACTGCTCCATTTGATAATCCTAAAGTGAGAAAAGCTTTTAGGTTAGCAGTTGATAGACAAGAACTTGTAGATCTAGTTATGGGTGGTGCAGCAACTGTATCTTGTGATACACCTGTAATGCCATCTGATCAATATCGTTTACAAATGGATTGTCCTCAAAATATTAGTAAAGCAAAAAATTTATTAAGAGAAGCAGGATATCCAAATGGAATTGAATTGACTGTTTACCCAGCAACTTTAGAACCAACTTGGCCTACAATTGCAGAAGTCGTTCAGCAGCAAGTTGCAAAAGCTGGAATTAAAGTTAACATTGAAATGGTACCTTCTAAAGGTTATTGGAATGAGGTATGGATGAAAAAACCAGTTTCAATGACACGTTGGAACCAAAGACCAGCAGACACAATCTTGCATGAAGCTTATCATAGTGGAGCAAAATGGAATGAGTCTTATTTCAAAAATGCTGACTTTGATAAAAATTTAGCAGATGCTAGAAGTGAGTTAGATTTTAATAAAAGAAAGAAAGCATATCAAAATGCTCAAATGACTTTATGGGAACAAAGTGGAACAATGATCCCATACCACGTATCTAGACTTGTAGTTACTTCATCAAAAGTTAAAAACCTTGATGCTGTAGATCACTTTTCTATACAGTGGCATAAAGTTAAAGTTGACTAAAAGTATTTAGATAAAGGCCGCATATAAGCGGCCTTTATTTTATTTCTATTTAATTTATTTTTGTTAAAAAGTTCTAGTTAATCTTATGCTTTTATTAATTTTAAAAAGAATTGGACTAGGGCTTATCACTTTATTTATAGTTTCATTAATTACATTTGTAGGTGTTGAAGTTTTGCCTGGAGATGCATGCACAACATATTTAGAAAGAGAAGCTTATGGAGCGGCTCTTGATGCTTGTATAAAAAGACTTGGTCTAGATGTTCCTGCTTATGAAAGATACTTAGACTGGGCATCAAATGTTATAAGAGGTGATTTTGGCTACTCTTTAAGTGGAGAAATGCCAATTAATGAAGTACTAGGTCCAAGAGTTAAAAACTCTTTAGTTTTAGCCTCTGTTTCAATACTTATAGGAATTCCTTTAGCAATCGTATTAGGAATAATAACTGCTCTTTGGAGAGATAAGCTTCCAGATATTATGATCTCAACTATCACAATTTTTTCAATGACTATTCCTGAGTTTATTAGTGCTACTTTGCTTATTTTAATTGTTGCAATTTGGCTTGGTTGGCTACCAGGCATTGTGATTATACCATCGGATGCAACTTTTTATGAATTACTCTCAAATATAATTTTACCTGTTGTTGCGATTTCAATGATTATGACCGCACACATGGCAAGAATGGTACGTTCAAGTGTAATTCAAGTAATGGCTAGTGATTATGTGCAAATGGCAATTTTAAAAGGTGTTCCATATTGGAAAATGGTATTTAGACATGTGCTACCAAATGCATTATTACCAGCAATTAATGTAGTGGCGTTAACAATTGCTTGGTTACTAGGTGGTGTTGTTGTTACAGAAGTTGTTTTTAATTATCCAGGTTTAGGCAGACTGGTAATTGAGTCTATATCAAATAGAGATTTACCTGTTGTTCAAGCATTAGCAATAATATTGGCATCAATCTATGTGGGAATAAATTTAATAGCAGATTTAATGACACTCATGCTTAATCCAAGATTAAAAAGTTTACAAATAAGAAAATAAAATGGAGAGTAATTTAATTACAGAAGATAAACAAAAAAATAAGCTAGAAAAGGCTTTTGAGATTTTAAAAACTATGGCCTCCAAGCCTTCTGGATTAATTGGACTTACAATTGTTTTATTTCATGTAATCTTAGCATTAATAAGCCCTTACATTGCACCATACGATTATAAAGCTATTAGCCCAAATACCATGTTACTTGCACCTTCAGCCGAACATTGGTTTGGAACAGATAGCTTGGGTAGAGATGTTTTTACAAGAACAATACTTGGAGGGCGAACAGCTCTTACGGTAACTTTCTTTGGATCACTTATTGCTCTTCTGTGGGGAGGTTTACTTGGAATTTTTTGTGGTTTAGTTGGAGGTAAAATTGATGATGTTGTAATGAGAGTTGTTGATGCATTTCTTTCTATCCCCTGGATACTTGCAATGTTATTAATTGTTTCTCTTTTAGGAACATCAACAGAGGTTTTAATTCCTGCACTAGGTTTTTTTTATGGTAAAGGAATAGTAAGAGTTGCTAGAGCTGCTACGCACGATGTTATTGCTAAAGACTTTATAGTTTCAGCCAGAGCTAGAGGTCATAGCAACATGTCTATTATTTGGAATGAAATTATTCCAAATGTTAGAGATGCTATATTAGTAGAAGGAGCAATGAGATGGTCTTGGATGTTATTAGGATTTAGCTCATTGTCATTCTTAGGTTTTGGTGTCAGTCCCCCAACACCTGATTGGGGTTTGATGATATCCAATGCTAGAGGATTGATGTCGTTTGCATACTGGTCCGTAATTGCTCCAATAGTAGGATTAAGTTCGTTAATTATTGGAATAAATTTAACAGCTGATGCATTTGCAAAAGCTTTAGGAATTGATCGTTCAACAAAGGCACCTGTTTAAATGAGCGAAATAATTGAAAGTGTTAAAAATTTATCAATTGGATTTAATAGTCAAAAGGGCAAACAAATTTCAATACTTAGAAATGTTTCAACCAACATTAAGAAAGGAGAGACTGTAGGGATCGTAGGGGAGTCGGGTTCTGGAAAAAGCACATTAGCACTTGCAATGATGGGCTATATAAAACAAGGCTTATTTCCTCTTAAAGGTGAATGCCTCTTTAAATCTGAGGATTTATTGAAGATGAGCAGTAGACAGCTAGAAAAAATTAGAGGTAGAAAAATAGCCATGATACCTCAAAATGCAGGACAAGCACTAACACCTAATTTAAAAATTGGATACCAAATTGATGAAGCATTAAGATTACATACAGATCTAAATAAAACAGAGAGAGATAAAAAAATTTCGGAGTTACTAAATAAAGTTAGACTTCCTTCACCAGAAACTATGGCTTTTCGTTATCCACACGAGCTTTCTGGAGGGCAGCAACAAAGAGTGGCTGTTGCAATGGCATTGGCTGGCAAACCAGATTTACTTTTATTAGATGAGCCAACTACTGGATTAGACGTTACAACACAAGCGCATGTATTAGAACTATTAAGATTTATAGCAAAAGATACTGGAACATCTATGATCTATGTTAGTCATGACCTTGGAGCTATAGCACAAGTCAGTGATAGAATAGTTGTAATGTATGCGGGAGAAATTGTTTTAGAAGGACCAGCAAGAAAAATATTAAAGGAACCTATTCATCCTTATACCTATGGATTGTTAAAATCGATACCTAAACTCTCATTAGCTGGACTTCCAGCTTCTATGCCAGGAAGCCAACCTCAGCCTGGAAGCATAAATGAAGGTTGTAGTTTTTATGATAGATGTAACTTAGCAACTGATCATTGTAAAAAAAATTCACCAGATCTGGAACATATTAAAGAATTAGATACCAATGTCAGATGTTTTA
>CABZPQ010000012.1:0-10515 GCA_902527605.1 uncultured Pelagibacteraceae bacterium
AATTTAAAAAGATCAGATGAACTTTTAAAATGTTTTTGTAAAAATTATTATCATTTTGGAGGAATTGGAAATGGTGCAAAGACAAAATTATTGAATAATTTTCTATCTTTAGGAACAGCTACTTATGTAATTGAATTAATAAAAGCTGCAAAAAAATTAGATATTGATTTAGATAAACTTTATAAAGTAGCACAATTAGGATCAGGAAACTCTAATGCTTTAAAGAGAATTTTTGACAAGGTTCTAGAGGATGATTACACAGGTTTTAAGTTTACAGCGACTAATACACTAAAAGATTTAACGTATATAACAGATTTACTAAAAGGCATGGATAATGCGGAAAAATTATCCGATCTATCAAAATCTTTTTACAAAAAAGCTGTTGATGATGGTGATGGTGAACTATTTATAAGTGAATTAATAAAGAAGAATTAATCTTTCTTTTCTTCTTTTTCTTTTTCAGCGAAGAATAAAGCAATTGCAAATAAAGTTGTCCATGCAATTCCTAATAAAGCTTTTGGACTAGTTTCAGCACTCCATATATCTAAAAAGATTGCACCTAATGCAAGACCGACAAGATAAATAACAATTGCAATATTTGTTTTGCTCATATCAATTAAGCTAATGTTTTACACTATTATTCTAATTGGACAATTATAAACAATCATATATAAAGCACCAATAATTTGGGCGAGTGGCGGAATTGGTAGACGCGTTGGTCTTAGGAACCAATAGTGCAAACTGTGAAGGTTCGAGTCCTTTCTCGCCTACCATATTTTATGAAAGTAACAGTAGAAAATAAAAAAGGTTTAGAAAAAGATATAAAAGTTTTTATCGATAAAAAAACTATATCTGGATATCTCGAAGAAAAATACGAAGAGATTAAAAAAGATGTCGTTTTAAAAGGATTTAGACCAGGTAAAGTTCCTACAGAAATTTTAAAAAGACAATTTGGAAAAGCTGTATACGGAGAGGTAATAGATAAAGTATTAAAAGATACAACAACTAAAGCTCTAGAAGATAATAAAATTAAACCAGCTGGTCAGCCAAAAATTGATTTAAAGTCGTTTGGTGAAGGAAAAGATCTTGAATACACAATTTCTGTAACAGAATTACCTAATGTTGAAGTTGGATCATTAAAAGATTTAAAAGTAGACGAATACGTTGTTAAAATTGATCCAAAAGAAACAGATAAAAGAATTGATCAAATAGCCAAAACTCAGAAAAATTTTAAAGACGCAGAAGAAAATTATGCAGCTAAAGTCGGTGATTTAGTTGTTTTTGATTATAAAGCAACAGTTGATGGTAAAGATTTTAAAGGAAATGAAGGAAAAAATACTCAATTAGAACTTGGAAAAGATTTGTTTATTAAAGGTTTTGATAAGCAATTAGAAGGTGTCAAAAATAAACAAGATAAAAAAGTAGAAGTTAAACTACCAGAAAACTTTCCAGAAAAAGAAGTAGCTAACAAATCAGCAGTGTTTGAATGTAAAATTACAGCTATAAAAAAACCAGAAGAAACAAAAATTGACGATAACTTTGCAAAAAATTTAGGAGCAAAAGACTTAAATAATTTAAAAGAATTAATATCTAAACAAATCAATGATGAATTTAAAAATTCATTGGAGATGATTTCAAAAAAACAAATTTTGGAACAAATTGAAAAACAAAAACTTGATCAGTTACCAGCAAATCTCATTGAACAAGAAGTAAATTTATTAGTTCAAGGTATGAAGGAAGAAGAAAAGAAAAAAAATATGAAATACTTTGAGGAACAAGCCAAAAAAAGAATTAAAACTGGCTTAATTCTAAATGCATTTGGTGAAAAAAATAAAATTAAAGTTTCTCAAGAAGAATTAAATGCAGAAATACAAAAGCAGTTTAGAATGATGCCTGGACAAGAAAAGATGGTCAAAGAGTATTATGAGAAAAACCCGGGAGCTATTGAGAGTTTAAGAGGTTCTGTATATGAAGAAAAGATAATAGCTGAACTTAAAAAAATTGCGAAAGTAAATAAAAAAGAAATTAGCAAAGAAGAAGCTGAAAAAATCTTAAAAGAAGAGAATGAAAAAAATTTAAAAGAGCAAGAGAAATTAGCAAAATTATCTGAAGGTACTGACGATAAAGTAAAAGTAAAAGAGAAAAAAGAAGTTAAGTCGGAAGATAAGAAAGAAAAGAAAACAGCTAAACCAACTAAAGCTCCAAAAAAAGTAGCTAAAAAAACTAAATCAACAAAAAAAGTTAGCAAAAAGTAATCACAAGTTGTATAAGTAAATCGAATCACTTATGACAACAAAAATTCCAGAACATTTAAGCACTTTGATCCCAATGGTTGTTGAGCAATCAAGCCGTGGTGAAAGAGCTTATGATATTTATTCAAGATTATTAAAAGAGAGAATTGTTTTCGTAGTTGGACCCATTAATGATGCGGTTGCATCTTTGGTGACTGCTCAATTATTATTTTTAGAGTCCGAAGATCCTAAAAAAGAAATTTCTTTATACATTAATAGTCCAGGTGGATTGGTTACAGCAGGTTTAGGAATTTATGATACGATGCAATATATCAAACCTGAGGTCAGCACATTGTGTATTGGACAAGCTGCAAGTATGGGTTCTTTTTTGTTGGCTGCAGGATCTAAAGGAAAAAGATTGTCATTACCAAATTCAAGGATAATGGTTCACCAACCTTCTGCAGGTTTTCAAGGTCAAGCAACTGATATAGAAATTCATGCTAATGAGGTTATGTCTTTGAAAAAAAGATTAAACGAAATTTATTCTAAACACACAGGTAAGTCAGTTGATCAAATCAAAGAAGCTTTGGAGAGAGACAATTTCATGACTCCTGATAACGCGAAAGATTTTGGTTTGATCGATAAAGTAGTAGAAAAAAGAGACTAAACAACAATATATAGTTTATTCACAACCTACACTTGATTAAGAAGTAATCTTTGTAATAAAGTATTCAAATTGATTCGTTATAAAAAAATATGAGCAACAATAATAAAAATATTCTTTACTGTTCTTTCTGCGGAAAGAGCCAACATGAGGTTAGAAAATTAATTGCTGGCCCAACTGTTTTTATTTGTGATGAGTGTGTTGAATTATGTATGGATATCATCAAAGAAGAAAGCAAAGATACTTTTGTAAAACATCAAGATGGATTACCATCACCAAAAGAGATTTGTGCTGTTCTAGATGATTATGTAATCGGACAAGATCATGCAAAAAAAGTTTTATCAGTTGCGGTTCACAATCATTACAAAAGATTAAATTACGAAAATAAAACTAGCAAAAATGTAGAACTTTCAAAATCAAATATTTTGTTAGTAGGGCCAACTGGATGTGGAAAAACACTATTGGCACAAACATTAGCAAGAATTTTAGATGTGCCGTTTACAATGGCAGATGCAACTACATTAACAGAAGCTGGATATGTTGGTGAAGATGTAGAAAATATTATATTAAAATTATTACAAGCAGCAGATTATAATGTTGAAAAAGCTCAGCGAGGAATTGTATATATTGATGAGGTAGACAAAATTAGTAGAAAATCAGAAAATCCATCAATTACAAGAGATGTTTCTGGTGAAGGTGTACAACAAGCTTTATTAAAAATAATGGAAGGTACAGTTGCTAGCGTACCTCCTCAAGGTGGCAGAAAACATCCGCAACAAGAATTCTTACAAGTAGATACCACTAATATTTTATTTATATGTGGTGGAGCTTTTGCTGGACTAGATAAAATAATTTCACAAAGGGACAAAGGTTCATCTATTGGTTTTGGTGCCGAAGTTAAAAGTTTAGAGGATAAAAAAGTTGGCGAGTGGATGAAGAACCTTGAGCCAGAAGACTTATTAAAATATGGACTGATACCAGAATTTATAGGAAGATTACCTATAACAGCTACTTTAGATGATCTTGATGAGAAATCTTTAGTTAAAATTTTATTAGAGCCAAAAAATTCTCTTATCAAACAATACCAAGAACTATTTAAACTGGAGGGTGTTAAACTTACTTTTAAAGATCAATCAGTTAAAGACATTGCTAACAAGGCTATATCTAAAAAAACTGGAGCAAGAGGACTTAGATCGATTCTAGAAAATATATTATTAAAAACAATGTTTGATCTACCAAGTCAAGATAACATTGAAGAGGTTATAATTGATTCTGGTGCGGCGAAAGGTATATCGGCACCCGTTATTGTTCATTCAAAGAACAAAACTAAAACTGATAAGACTTCAGCAGCATAATTTCACGTTAATAAACCATAATTTCCTATTGCATTATAAAATATAATATCCATATTTCACTGATGGATATAAAAGTGACATTACCATTATTGCCATTAAGAGACATTGTAGTTTTTCCAAGTATGGTAATCCCTTTATTTGTTGGTAGAGATAAGTCCATCACAGCATTAAATGAAGTAATGAAAGGTGATAAGAAAATTGTTCTTGTCACACAAAAAAATTCTGAAGTTGATGATCCTAAAAAAAATGATGTATTCACTTATGGATGTGAAAGTAATATTTTGCAATTACTAAAACTTCCTGATGGAACTGTTAAAGTATTAGTTGAAGGTACGAAGAGAGTTAAAATAGTTGATTTTAAAGATGATGAAAAGTTTATTAAATGTTCATTCGAGTATCAAAAAGATATTATCTCAAAAGAAGACGATCTGCTCCCATTAAGTTTAACTGCTATAAAAAGATTAGAAAAGCTTACTACAGTTAATAAAAAAATATCTTCCGAGACAATTAACAATATTAAACAATTAAAAGATCCATCAAAAATTGCTGATAATATTATTTCACATATTAATGCTAGCATTTCAGAGAAACAGCAAATTTTTGAAACTTTAGATGTTAAGAAGAGATTAAATAGCGTCATTAAAATAATGGAAAATGAGGCAAGTATCATAGGTGTGGAGAAGAGAATTAGAGGAAGAGTTAAAACTCAAATGGAGAAAACTCAAAGAGAGTATTATTTAAATGAACAGTTAAAAGCTATTCAAAAAGAATTAGGTGAAATTGAAGATGGTAAGGATGAGACCACAAGCTTAAAAAAATCAATTTTGAAGGCAAAGATGCCAAAAGAAGTTGAGAAGAAATGCATGTCCGAATTAAAAAAATTAAAAAATATGAGTCCAATGTCTGCCGAGGCAACTGTTGTAAGAAACTACCTAGATTGGATGATAGATTTACCATGGTTTAAAAAAGATAAAGTGGACATAGATTTAAACAAAGCTTTAAAAATTTTAGAAGAAGATCATTTTGGATTAGAAAAAGTTAAAGAGAGAATTATAGAATTCTTAGCTGTGCAAAAAAGAATGGATAAAATAAAAGGCCCTATTCTATGTTTAGTAGGTCCACCAGGTGTAGGAAAAACTTCTTTAGGTAAATCAATAGCTAAGGCAACTAATAGACAATTTGTAAGAATGTCTCTAGGTGGAGTAAGAGATGAAGCAGAGGTAAGAGGTCATAGAAGAACTTATATTGGTTCACTTCCTGGAAAAATTATTCAGATGATGAAAAAAGCAGGGACTAAAAATCCTTTATTTTTACTAGATGAAATTGATAAAGTTGGAAACGATTATAGAGGCGATCCATCATCAGCTTTATTAGAGGCTTTGGACCCAGAACAAAATACAACATTTAACGATCATTACCTTGAAGTTGATTATGATTTGTCAGATGTAATGTTTGTAACAACAGCAAATACACTAAATATTCTTCCCCCACTTTTAGATAGAATGGAAGTCATAAGAATTCCAGGATATACAGAAGACGAGAAGATTAATATTGCTAACAAATATTTGCTTCCTAAACAAATCAAAGACAATGGTGTTAAAGACGGTGAAATGAAATTAGCTGATGATACGATTAAAGAAATTATAAGAAGCTATACTAGAGAAAGTGGAGTTAGAAATTTAGAAAGAGAAATATCTAAAGTAACAAGAAAAGTTGTCAAAAAAGTTGTAAATAATGAAGAAAAGAGTGTTGAAGTTAATGAAAAAAATATACCTGACTTTCTTGGAATTAAGAAATTCAAATTCGGTGAACTAGAAGCAAAAGATAAAGTGGGAATAGTTATAGGTTTAGCTTGGACGGAGTTTGGGGGAGAGATATTAAAAGTGGAAACAGTTAATATGCCAGGTAAAGGTAGAATGCAGATAACTGGTAAGTTAGGTGATGTAATGCAAGAATCTGTAAAAGCTGCAAAATCTTATGTAAGATCAAAATGCCTAGAATTTGGTGTAACACCACCACTATTTGAAAAAAAAGATTTTCATATACATGTACCTGAAGGCGCAACACCAAAAGATGGACCTTCAGCAGGTATAGCTAT
The DNA here is from genome assembly GCA_902527605.1 of uncultured Pelagibacteraceae bacterium. Taxonomy (GTDB): domain Bacteria; phylum Pseudomonadota; class Alphaproteobacteria; order Pelagibacterales; family Pelagibacteraceae; genus Pelagibacter. The sequence continues at coordinate 6,349 of CABZPQ010000012.1, forward strand.
GGTTACATCAATAGTATCCTCAATTACAAAAGTTCCAGTTAAAAGAGAAATAGCAATGACAGGTGAGGTAACAATCACAGGCCAGGTTTTGCCAATTGGTGGATTGAAAGAAAAATTATTAGCAGCTCATAGAGCTGGTGTTAAAAAAGTCTTGATACCTAAAGAGAATGAAAAAGATTTAGTTGATGTACCAAAAAAAGTAAAAGATGATATTGAAATTGTTCCAGTAGAAACTGCTGATGAAGTAATTAAAATTGCTTTAACTAAAGAGTTGAAGCCTACTGAATGGACAGAGGTAGATAAATTAACAGAAACTAAAAAAGACGATAAATCTCAAGCTAGTATTCAATAATAAACAATTTACATTATAATAACTCTAAAGGGTGAAAAAAAATTCCAAAGAGTTTACTTTGGGAAAAATTCAATTAAAACTAATCACGTGAAAATTATGAAATGTCAAGAAAACATATTTACAAATAATTCAATCAACAATTTGTTAAAATTAAATAAAATATTAAAAAAAATGATATATCATATAAATATTTAAAAAAATAAGTAATTCTAATAATAAACATAATGAAAAGTAAATTAATTAAAAATTACAATAATAATTTTCTAAAATTAGCAAATATAGATCATGAAGTCGAAAAAAAAATTATTTTAACGATAAAGAAATTGAAAATAATAAAAAATAATAAAAAAAAAGTCATCATAGTTGGAAATGGTGGTAGTGCTGCAATTGCAAGCCATTTTAGTGTTGATATGACTAAAAACGGTGAAATTAGATGTATCAATTTTAATGAAAGCGATTTATTGACATGTTTTTCAAATGATTATGGATATGAAAATTGGGTAAAAAAAGCTCTGAATTTTTATATGGATAACGGAGATTTGGTAATTTTAATATCATCTAGTGGATCATCTCAAAATATGATAAATGCCGCAAAATTTTTAAATACTAAAAAAAATTTATTGATAACATTTACTGGATTCAATTACCCGAATAAATTATCAAAGTTTGGTGATATTAATTTTCATGTGAAATCAAACACTTATAATCACATTGAAAATATTCACCAATATTGGCTATTATCTTTGGTAGATCTAATAAAAAAAAATAATAATCTTTTATAAATTTTTATTCATCTTTACTCTGTTGAAAAAAAAAGTTAATGAATATATTATACAAACAATTGTTAATCCTGTTAAATGCTTTGCAGTAGCCCATCCCACAATAAGAGGAAAAAGATTAAGGGAAACAATCGACAAAAAATAAATCTCTCTTTTGATATTATAAATTTTATTAATATTTTTAATTATAACTAATAATGAAATAATTAAGCTTAAATTAAAAAATAATTTATTTATCAAATAACTTATTCTTAATGGATTATAATATTCACCATTTTTATCAGGAAATGCTGCATCTTTATGAATATTAAAAAAAATAAAATTAATTTTTATAAGTGTATCTTTCGCATATCTACTTAGGTTGTTTTTAATATAAATTTTATTTTTTTCTTTATAGAATTCGTAAATTTCCCATTCATTTTGATATATTTTATTAGGTTTTTCATATTCAATTAAATCTACGCTTTTCTTTGGGTAGTATTTATTAAATTCCTTATTCAATGCAATATTCATTCCCTCTGAAGATACAGATAAAATTTTTGACCCAAAAGGAAAAACACCTGTTTTGAGATAGCCAAAACTACCCCATACACTTATTGACAATATAACAGCAAATATTGGAAGTGTTTTTAATGATACTTTATCATTTTCTAAAATTAAAATTATAAAAGGGATTATTAAACATAAAAAAAACATTGAGGTTTTTGTTAGATATAAAACAAATAAAATTAATGAAATATATATATATTTTCTTTTATTTTCTGTTGATAGAAGCAAAAAAAGACTAGGCAATAAACATGCTACAATCGTGTCAGCAAAAGTAATATTTAATTGAACATGTAAATTATGAGGTATTGCAAATATGCTAGCTAGAAAAATTAAAAAACATATATAATTTTTGTTGTGTTTTTCACAATAGAAGTTTAGGGAAAAAAATAATATTGAAAATAAAATTAAATTTTTAACAAAATAAATAAAATATAGATTTTTAGAAATTAAAGATAATCCACTTATTAACAATGGTAAAATTGGCATTTTTGCTAAATAATATTTTACATCGTGCCGGAATAGATAAAAACCATCACCATAAAATAAATTGGTTACTAACTCAGAATGGTCAAACAGTAATTTAGAGAATATAATATCATTATTTTCATCCATCAGAAGCGCTACTTGATTTAGGTTAGCATAAATTAAGCATAAAACAAAAATAGAGATTGAAAATAGAATATATGTTACTTTAATTTTTTTTTTTCTTTCCATATAGTATGTTCATCTTTAAAAGGTCCATTAGTAATTTCTAAAAATATCGTATTATTTTTTTTTGATATAACTTTTCTAAAAAGATTACAGGGTATCCTTAGACTATTATTTTTTTTTAATTTAAAATTAACTATTTTATTTTTTTTTAATAAATCAATTTGTAACTCACCGTTAATAACATGATAAGATATTGACTCTTTTCTTTGTTTAAGAGGGCCAATAGATTGTGGAATTTTATGCAAAATAATCATCTCTTGTATTTTTTCATTATCATTTTTATGCAAACAAATTCTAATTAGTTTTGTATCTTTTGGAGTTATTTTTTTTAGCGCAATGATATCTCTTAAAGAAAATTTAGAATAAATATGTTTTGGATAATAAACTCTATTATTTTTTTTTCTTAATCCCAATCTATTTAAAATTTTTTGTGAGCTATTCATTTATAAATTTTTTATCAATGATATATAAAACAACTCTCTTCCAAAGTTAGCTTTAAAATATTTTAATTTAGATGCTCTAAATAAATTTTTTTTTCTTAATATATCAATAACTTCATCGATTCCTTTTAGATTAATTTTATTTGATTTTAATAATTTATTAATTTCGATGAGCTTATTTAAAAATAGTTTATAATTTTTTGGATTTAAAGCTTTTTCGTTTCGTATGAGTAGATTTAGTAATTCTCTTGATTTATAAGACAATTTTATATTTTGATCTATTTGAATTTCTGGAAATAAAAATTTATAATCAATAAAATTATGTGAATTTTTATTATATTGATCTAAAAAATTATCTTTAGCATTAAATTGATCATTTATTAAATCTTTATACCATCTCCAATCTTTATAGAATCTTGGATAAGAATTATAAAAATTGAATTTTTTACCAACATCTTTAAAGATTTCTTGAGGATTAGGATGAATATTTAAAAATCCAGCACCTATTAAACAATCTTGCACCCAATCTTTGTATGGGCAAGACATATTTTTCATTGTTTTAAGATGATCTTTGTAAAAGTTTACTAAATAATTGGTTTTTTTGTTAAAGTCAGTAATTTTCGCAGTTAAACTTAAACCGATAAATCTTCTGATTATATTTGATAAAAATGATATTGAAGAAGACGATGTTATTATCAATATACCGTTATTTTTTACTAAAGTACCTAATTTTGAAACGAGCCTCCTTTCTTTTTTGTTAATTCCTAACCAAGCTTCACAAATGACTAAATCGTATTTTTTTTTTACATTAAAGTCTTCAAATTTTTGTTTGATTATTTTGGTTTTTTTTATTGAGACTTTTAATTTTTTAAAAATTTTAAAAATATTTTTGTTTGCATTTGGGTTTGGCTCAACAAGATGAAGTATTTTTGGATTGCAAGATGCCAAATAAGCTGCATTATGCCCTTCAGCAGGTCCTACTTCTAAAATTTCTAAATTACTTATGGTTTTTTTTGTTATTCCTAAATGATTATAAAGTGACTCTCTTCTTTGAAAATGCTTTTTTTTATTAAAGATATCTTGACCAACTGGGGAAATTTTATGTTTAATATAATATGTTAGATGATCAAATTTCATTTTTTTTCATTTTTATATACTAAATAAAAATATAAACTAGGTAGTGAAACAATAAAATCAATTACTCTTAGGTAAATAATAACATTTGCTAAGTTGTTTAATAAATTATCAAAAAAATATTTATTTGTAAAAGCAAATGTAATTTCAGAAAGTCCAATTCCACCTGGAGTTATTGGCACAGCGCTTACAATAGTACTCA
>CABZPQ010000013.1:0-8329 GCA_902527605.1 uncultured Pelagibacteraceae bacterium
AGAGGAAATAATATTTAAAGATAAAATTGGAAGAATTAGAGACATACAAATTCATCCCATAAATGGTAAACTGTATTTTTTAAATCAAGATGGATTATGGATGATGGAAAATTCTAGTTAGTATCAAAAAGTTCTTTAAATAATTTAAACTCACCAATTTTAAAAATAATTGCATCATCTTTTTTAAATCCAAATTTTTCTGCATTTTGCTTAAACCTTAAAGGGGGCTCTAATATTGGTTCAAGTGATAAAACAAAAGTTCCCCAATGCATTCCAATTACTTTTTTACTTTTTAAATCTTTAGCTAGTCCAAGGGCTTCTTCAGGGTTAGTGTGGTAAGCAGAAGAATCTTTAATTGAAGCCATAGGATAAAAATTATATGCGCCAATGTTAATAAATGTTAAATCAATTGGACCATACTTATCTCCTAATTCTTTATATATTTTTCCAACACCTGTATCACATGAAAATAATATTTTTTTTCCTTTGTATTCAATCAAATAGCTACCCCATAAAGTTTTGTTAGTATCCGTTAAACTCCTTTTTGACCAGTGGACTGATGGCAAAAAAGTAATATTTAAATTCTGATTTATTCTTATTTGATCATACCAATCCATTTCATTTACATCTTTAAATCTATTAATTTTAAAATATTTTTTTAGTCCTAAAGGTACCAGGACTTTAGATTCTTTATAAGGAAATCTCATTATTGTTTTCATGTCTTGATGATCGTAGTGATTGTGAGTTAGTAGAAAAATATCTGTTCTTGGTATCTCATTAAGTTTTAATGCTGGTTCGGTAAATCTCTTTGGCCCAAAAAATAAAGGTCCTGCATTTTTTTGAAAAAACTGGATCTGTTATTATTGTTATTTCCCCTAATTTTAATAAAAATGTTGCATGACCTATCCACGCTACATAATCTTCTTTTTGCAAATTATTTAAATCCAATAAAACTTTTTCTTTTTTAATGATATTACTTTCAGGAAAAGTCATATCTAATTTTTTTTTTTCTTGGTTAAAGACCTTAAACGACCAATTGAAGTTCATATCAATCACCTTTGATCCTTCAGGATTACGAAATGTGCCATTTGCTAAATGATGATATTTTTTTTTCATATCCGATTAATAATTTTTTGAAATAATATCTTGAATTGTATTACTTATAACTATTGTTCCAGCTTTATTAGGATGTATGCCATCTTGTTGATTTAGATTTGGATCAAAAGCAACACCCTCTAGCAAAAATGGAATTAAAGGTAAATTATATTTTTTTGACAATTTAGGATAAATAGCATCAAAATTTTTTTTATATTTAGTTCCATGAGTTGTTGGCGCAACCATCCCAGCTATTATAATTTTTATTTTTTTACTGTTAGCGATTTTAATTATTTCTTCTAAATTTCTCTCGGTTTCATCTGGTTGAATTCCTCTAAGCATATCATTTGCCCCAAGACCAAGGATGATTAGATCAATACCGGGTTCTGATAAACTCCATTCTGCTCTATTCAATCCACCAGAGGAAGTACTTCCTGAAACACTTCCATTTATTACCTTAATATTTAAACCACTCCTAACGAGATTACTTTCTAAAACCAAAGATAAGTGTTGTTCTTTAGGTAGACCATAACCCGCCATTAAACTATCGCCGAATAATATAACCTTTTCTATTGCACTTGCATTTATGTGCACTAGAAAGAATAACAATATTTTTATAAATAAACTTTTATTCATGAACACACTTCTTAAATTAAAAAAAATAAATCTCAAATACCAAACTGGGAAGGACAATATCAATGTTTTAAAAAATATTGATTTAACTATAAAAAAAAAAGAAACTGTATCTGTGGTTGGAGAGAGTGGATCAGGAAAAACAAGCTTGATTATGCTTATTGGTGGACTAGAACGTCCAACCTCAGGGAAAATTATATTTCAAGACAGGGAAATAACAAATCTTAATGAAGACGAAGTATCTGAAATTAGAAAGCAAAATATAGGAATTATATTTCAATCTTTCTATTTAATTCCAAATTATACAGCTGTTGAAAATGTAGCTTTAACACTTGAACTTAATGAGTTTAAAAATCCAGAGCAAGAAGCAAAAAGTTTATTAGATCGATTTGGTCTAAAACATAGATTCAATAATCTTCCTAGTCAATTATCTGGTGGAGAGCAACAACGTGTGGCGATTGCAAGAGCTATTGCAATGAAACCAGATTTAATTTTAGCTGATGAACCAACTGGTAATCTAGATACCGAAAACTCAATAATGATCTCTGAAATTTTATTTAAATACGTCAAAGAAGAAGGGTCTTCTTTAATAATGGTCACACATGATCCAAAATTAGCAGACAAAGCAAAACGAAAAATTAAAATCAAAGATGGAAAAATTAAATAATTCTTCGGAGTTAAGTTTAATATTCAAGTATGCTTTAAAGGATTTAAGCAGAAATTATAAAAAAATTTCAAGCATTATTGTAACGCTGTTTATCAGTCTTTTTATTTTAAGTGCCATTTTTACAATCGAAGATAGTTTAAAAAAAGAGCTTAATGATAATGCAAAAGTTCTTTTGGGTGGAGATCTCGAAATCGATTATAACCGTAATCAGGGGGATCTTAATTTAGTCAACAAAGTAAAGGAATTTTCAACTGTCTCACAAATGATAGAGTTCAGTACAATGCTTTCTACGACAGGTAGAGAAAAAAATAAATCATTATTTACAAGAATTAAAACAGTTGATGAAAAATATCCACTTTACGGTGAAGTTGTTTATGAGCCAGAAGATGCTTATGAAAGAATGCAAAAGGAACCAAAGACAATTTTGATTAATGAAAGTTTATCAAAAACTTTAAAGATAAAAATAAATGACAAAGTTAAGGTACAAGATCAAAGTTTCATAGTTGTTGGAATTATAAAATCTGTACCTGATGTCAGTGGGTTTGTAGCTTTTGGAGATTGGGCATTAGCAGGAAAACAAACTTTGGAGATACTAAAACTAAATGGAATAGGTAGTTTTTTAAATTATGAATATAAAGTAAAATTTAAACCAAGCGATGATCCAGAAAAAATAGAAAGTAAGATCAAAGATATTTTTAAAGATGACCAAAAAGTAAAACTTAGATTTCCAGAAAATTCAGCAAGTGGCTTAAAAAGGATAATTAATAATTTTTCCCAATTTCTCTCTTTAGTTTCAATTAGTGCAATGTTAATTGCTGGAATAGGTATCGCTAATACATTGTTGTCATTTATAAACCAGAACAACATGTCTATAGCTGTAAGAAAAGCTGTAGGATTTTATTCAGGGAATATAAAAACACTTTATTATCTTCAATTATTAATATTATTATTTATTATTACTGTAATTTCTTATGGCTCAAGTTTTTTAATTGTACCAATTGCAGATAAATATTTATCTGAAGGGTTGGGATTAAATGTTTATCCAAAATTCTCTTTAATTAATTTTATAAAAATATTTATTGTAGGTTTGTTAGTTCTTATAATTTTTTCAATACCAACAATAAGTTCAATTGATCAAGTTAAAGCATCAAACCTATTTAGAAATGTATTCCAAAACCTGCAATTTTATTACTCAAAAAAGTCAGTTATTTTGAGTTTTATCTTGTTATCATTTTTAGTTTTATTGTTTACACTAGGATCTGAAAGGCCTTCTTATAGCTTGGGTTATTTTCTGGCTTTTTTTGTATGTCTAATTGTATTTTTTTTACTTTCTAAAATTATAATTTATTTACTGAAAAAGTTTAATTTTATTTCAAATATCTCTTTAAAAGTATCGATAAAAAATATAACTCAAACAAAAAGTATCACTCCTATCACAATTATGTCTTTAGGCTTAGGTGTAACTTTATTATTAACTTTAGCTTTAGTCGGAACAAATTTTAAAAGAGAAATTGCAAGATCTATTCCAGATATTGCACCTGATTATTTTTTTGTTGGAATTCAAAAAGGTGAAAAGAAAAAATTTGAACAAAGTGTTTACAAAATGAACCCTGATGCAAACATTGAAATAGTACCTATGGTTTCTTCCGGAATAGTAAAAATTAATGGTGTGAATCCAAATAGCTATATTAAACCAGATAATGATAGTTATTGGGTGATTGGAAGTGAAAGAAGATCTTCTTGGGTTGAAAAAATACCTAAAGATAACCCAATTTTAAAGGGAGAATGGTGGGATTTATCTAAACCTAACCAACTTCAGATATCGCTTGATGCAAAAGTAGCTAAAGATTTTAATATTGAGTTGGGAGATATTTTTACTTTAAACATTTATGGTCGAGAAATTGATGGAGAAATAGTTAATTTTAGAGAAGTTGATTATCGTGATCTAAGTATTAATTTTGCCATGTTATTTAATCCACAATTTGCAAAAAAAATTCCTCATGAATATTTAGCAACTGCTAAGTTTAAAAATCCAGATAATTTTGATGAAACCAAAATGTTAGAAGTATTACCGAGTTTATCTATGATAAAAATTGCTGATTACTTAAACAAAGTAACATCAGTTTTAAATAAAGTTTTCATAGCTGTAACCTTAATTTCTGGTGTAACAATTGTCATTGGATTGATTGTTATCTCAAGTGCTATAATGGTCCAAGGAAAAGTAAAAGAGTACCAAAATCTTGTATTTAAAATTTTAGGTTTTTCAAAAACAGAAATTATATTTTCGTCTTTGATAGAATTTATAATAATTTTTATGTCGGTAATATTAATTGCAATTTTTTTTGCAGTAATTGGATCAAAATTTATTATGGAGAATATTTTTGAATTAGTTTGGCAATTTGATTTTAAAGTTTTACTTTACCTTGGTGCCTCTATAGGAACTGTGACCTTGATTTTAATTATGCTAACTAATCTTAAATACTTAAGTCCTAAAGTTTATCCTTTAATTAGAAATCAATAGTAAATTTTATTTATTTGCTCTCTTAAAACACTCAATTGTATTTTTAAGTAAACATGCAATAGTCATAGGTCCGACTCCACCTGGAACTGGAGTTAAAGCTTTTGCAACTTTTGATACTTCATCAAATGCCACATCGCCAACTAGGCCGTTTTCAGTTTTATTAATACCAACATCAATCACAATTGCATCTTTTTTTACCCAATCACCTTTTACAAGCTCAGGGATCCCAACAGCAGCGACTATAATGTCTCCTTTTAAACATTCTCCTTTAAGATCATTAGTTTTTGAATGAGTAATTGTAACTGTACAATTTTCTTTCAACAACAACTGTGTCATTGGCTTACCATTTAAATTTGATCTTCCAACAATTACAGCCTTTTTTCCATTAAGGTTTGGTTCAATTTTTTTTATTAATAAATAACAACCTAAAGGAGTGCACGGAATAGAACTTTCATAACCTGACGACAGATTACCAACATTCATGGGATGAAATCCATCTACATCCTTCTCTGGCATAATTGCCTCTATAACTTTTTGTTTATCAATATGCTTTGGAAGTGGGAGCTGAACTAAAATTCCTGAAACGGAATCGTCATTGTTAAGTTCATCAATTTTTTTTAAAACTTCACTTTCTTCAATACTGTCAGGGTATCTAATCACCTCTGATTTAAGGCCTACTTCATTGGCAGATTTCTCTTTATTTCTTACATAAATTTGACTAGGTGCTAGATCACCAATCAATATGACTGTTAAACCTGGTACTTTATTATGTTTATCTTTTAAAGATAAGACTTCTTTCCTGAGTTCTTCTCTTAAATCAGCAGCAGCTTTTTTTCCATCAATTAAAATCATTTATTAAAATATTAGTGGTGCAATGTAGAGTTTCATACACATTTCTATGAACCATATCAACAAAAGAAGTACGATAGGAGAAATATCAAAAGCACCTAGGTTAGGTAAAAATCTTCTAATTCTCATTAAAATCGGTTCTGTCATTTTATAAGTGAAATCTAATATTAAATATACAAACCGATTACTTGTATTTAGTACATTGAAAGCGACCAACCAACTTATAACGACATTAGCGATTACAACATATGAATAAAGTTTTAAAATTTGAAGAGCTAAATAAAATATAGCAATCATTTTTTTTCAACATAAATAGACTGACTAGGAAATGCAAAAGCAGCTCCCTTACCTTCAACAATTTTTTTTATTTCAAGTGCCAAATTTTCTTTTACTTGTAAATAATTAGTCCAACTATTCGTTTTTGTAAAACATCTAACATACATATCAATCGAGCTATCTGAAAACTTATCAATTCGTACAGCGACTCCCACAGATTGGTCATAATCATCACCTTTATTTATGTGATCTTCAATTTCGTCTCTTATTGTTTTCAATTGATCAATTGTAGTGTCATATTGAAGAGTTATTATCCAACTGATAGCCCAGTTAGTCTTTCTTGTATTATTAATCACTGCATTTTCTGCAAATTGAAAATTAGGAATAATTGCTAGTGATTTATCAAATTTTCTTATAACAGTGGATCTGAATCCAATGTTCTCAACAACCCCTTCGATAACTCCTTCAACTTTAATCCAATCACCAATTCTAAATCTTTTTTCAACTAAAACTAAAATTCCGGAAATTAAATTTTTAAATAAATCCTGAGCGCCTAATGCTACTGCTACTCCAAATAAACCTAACCCTGCAATTATTGGTCCTATTTTAATTCCCCATAACTCAAGAACAGCAGCTGCGCCTAAAATAAAAATTAAAATTTTAAGAGACTTTATAATCCAGCCTATTAATTCTTTTGTAAGAACTTTATCTAATCCACTTAAAATATATGATATAGGCTCAATTATCTGATGTATTATCCAAAATATTAAAATTGTTATTAAAGTTCTGTTCACGTTATCTATGAAGCCTCTAGTCTCATTATCAAATGACATATAGTAACTGGCAAAAAAGACACCAAGAACAATTGGAAGAAACCTTGCAGGACCTTCCATAGATTTTACAAAAGTATCATCTAATTTATTGGTTGTTCTTTTTGAAATTAATTCCAATTTTTTTATTACGAGTTTACTGATTAGACCTCTAAATATTAAAAATAATACAAATATTCCAAGACCTACTATTATCTGAAAAAAATCTACCCCAAGAATTCCCTGCTTCCAAACAGATAAAAATAACTCATTTAGTTTATTTAAAACGTCCATTTTTAAATTTTATATAGCAAAAACTCCTCTTCACCAGGGTTAAAAAGAAAAATTTTTTTCCATTTTATGTCATTCAATACTGATGATGCTTTTTCGCCCATACACATTAGGTTAGTTTCCATCCAAATATTATCTAAATTATATTTTTTTATTAACGTAAAAAATGCCTTCGCACTATTTTCAGAATATATGTAAACAATTTCTGGCACAGAAGATTTAATATCTTTTAAAAAATCGTCACTTAAATTTTCATTGGGTATTGTAGTATAATTTATAATTCTCTTGATGACATAGTTTTCTGAAGTTAAGTCTTGATCAAGATTATAAGAAACAATTTCTCCACTAATATAAGCCATTGGACCAATCTTTGGGTCAAAATTTTGTAAAATTAATTCTTTAAGATTATTTACGTTACCTTCGGCGCAGAAAATATTTTGGAAGCCTAATTCTTTTGCCTTTCTTTCTGTTGCAAGACCAACACAAAAACAAATTATTTTTTTATCTATTTTTGAAATATTTAGATTTTTTAAAGAATTAGCGCTCGTGAAAATGACGCCTTTGAATTGGCTAAAATCTATTTCTTGTGTTTCTATTTTTTTTATTTGTAATAAAGGTAAATGAGAAACTTTATGTTTCATAGAAGTAAATTTTAAAATTAATTCTTTGCTATCATCTAATGGTCTGGTTAATAAAATATGCATTTTAATTTTTATAAGAACCTTTTGATTTTAATTTAAGCTCTTCTCCCACCATTCTACTAGTAGACTCAATATTATCTTTTTGAAGACTTTTTTTTATGAAATATCTATTTTTTCCATCAACAGAAAACAATTCGGTCAATAGGTCTACTTTTTTACCATTTGATATTGCAAATACACCGACTGCAGTGTCACAATCTCCTTCAAGAACTTTTAAGACTTCTCTTTCTGCTTTTGCGACAATTCTTGTTTCTTGATCATTAATGTTTTCAAGTAATTTTTTAATTTCATTATCATCTTCTCTGCATTGAATTGCTATAATTCCTTGGCCCGCACAAGGTATAAGTTCATCAACACTGAATTCCTGTGAAATTTTATGTTGTAAATTTAAAGCATCTACTCCTGCTTTTGAGAGAATTATTGCATCATATTCGCCTTTTTCTAACTTTTGAACTCTAGTATCAACATTTCCTCTGATAAGTTTATA
>CABZPQ010000014.1:0-6838 GCA_902527605.1 uncultured Pelagibacteraceae bacterium
AAAATAAAATAAAGGTTATTAAATTAAACACATTTAATCCAGAATTAACACTGAGCAAAGGATGTTATACAAAATTGAAACCTAGTATGACTGATAAATTGATAATGAAAAAAGGTATTGAAGTATTAAATAGATCAAATTCATTTAATCATGTTCAAGCACTGGTAATCAATAATCATAAGATTATTTCTATTGAAAAAAGAAAAGGCACAAAGGATATGTTAAAATCGATTAGAAAAAATAATCTAAAGAATAAACTCTTAATAAAGATGCCTAAATCAAAGCAAGACTTGCGCGTTGATTTACCGACATTTGGTCTGGATACACTAAAAGATTGTAAAAAAGCAAATATTAAAGGAATTGTAGTTAAAGCAGGTCAAAATATATTTTTAGATAAATGCAAAGCACTTCAATTCGCTAATAAAAATAATATTTTTGTAATGGCTAAATGAAAAAGATATTTATTTTAACAGGTGAACCATCTGGTGATAAATTAGCTGCTGAAGTCATTAAAGAATTAAAAAAATCTAAAATAAATATTGAATATTTATCTGTTGGAGGTCAACATTTAAATTCTATAGGTATTAAATCGATATATGATCAAAAAGATATTACCTACATCGCATTTACTGATATATTGTTAAATATTTTTAAGATAAAAAGTAAAATAAATGAAACAGTAAAAAAAATTATAGATTTCAGTCCTGATATTTTATTTAGTGTTGATAGTCCTGACTTTACTCTTCGTGTTTCAAAAATAATTAAATTAAAAAAACCAGATATCAAAACTATTCATTTTATTGCACCTAAGGTTTGGGCATGGAGAGAGGGTAGGGCTAAAAAAATGAAAAGTTTCTTAGATCACATTCTTTTATTATTTCATTTTGAAAAAAAATATTTCGATAGGGAAAAACTAAAAAATACATTTGTTGGTCACCCAATATTAGATAACATAAATCACGAAAAGATTGAAATTAATGAATTATTAAAAGGAAAAATTATTTCGATTTTTCCTGGTAGTAGATTGTCTGAATTGAAATCACATGTGCCTATACTTATTGATTTTATCAAAAGAATGAACAGAGAAAAAAATAATTATAATTATATTTTTCATGCCACTGAAGGTTCTAAAGAATATTTATCTCAAATTATTGAAAAAAATAATTTCGAAAATGTTGATATTATTTCAAATGAAAATATTAAAATTGCTACAATTAAAAAATCTATTTTTGCAATTGTTAAATCTGGAACAGTTTCACTTGAAGTTTGTAAATACGGTGTACCATCAATAATAATTTATAAAATGAATTTTCTGAATTTTTTTATAGCTAAGATATTTTTAAAAATAAAATATGCAAACATGATAAATATTATTAATAATAAAGAAATTATTCCTGAACTTTTACAAAAGGAATGTAACTCAGATGAAATATATAAAACAGTTAATTATTTATTAAAAAAACCCGAACTTATAAATGAACAATTAAAACAAGTTAACAAAACAATTGAGGAATTAAGATCGAACACTTCATCGAGTAATGAAGCCTCCAATGTTTTGTTATCTTATTTGGGATAATCTTTTAGACACTTCCTCTTTTCCAAGTGAACACAATATATCATAAATACCTGGTCCAAACTTTGATCCTGTAAGGCATATTCTTAGTGGTTGTCCAACTCCTTTAAAATTTGTATTATTTTTTTTTATTAGGTTATTAATTATTGGTTCTAATTTTTCTCTAGTAAAATCTGATAATTTATTAATATCATCACTAAATAATTTAATAATTTTAATAGCTGTTTCGTCTAAAAGTTTTTTATCTTCTTTTTCTATTTGAACTTTTTCATTTATTAAAAACTTTGAATTTTTGTAAATATCTTCTAAAGTTTTTGCCTTATTTTTTAAAAAATGTAACGAATTTTTAATTTTTTTCTTTGCTAAATCTGGTATCTCTTCTTGAAAAGTTTCACAATATTTTATTAAAAAATTAAATAGATCATTTTCATCAATATTTTTTATATAATGTTCATTCATTGAATAAATTCTATCAATATCTAATTTTGAGGGTGATTTCCCAATTCCTTCTAAGTTGAAGTATTTGATACTTTCGTCTAAATCAAAAATTTCCTTATCTTTGTATGACCATCCTAATCTCAGAAGATAGTTTCTAAGAGCATTAGGCATTATTCCAATTTTTGAATAATCATCTAATGTTGATGCATTATCTCTTTTTGATAGTTTCTTTCCTTCAATAGTATGTATTAGCGGTATGTGAGCAAAAAGCGGTACATTCCAATTCATAGCTTCATAAATCTGTATTTGTTTGAACGTATTGATCTTATGATCATCACCTCTAATTATATGTGTCATTCCCATTAAATGATCATCTACTGATGCTGATAAATTATATGTAGGCGATCCATCTGCTCTTAATATAACAAAGTCTTCAATAGTATTATTTTCAATTTCTATACTTCCCTGGACCAAATCTTTTAAGATAGATTTACCTTCAACTTTACTTTTAAATCTTATTACAGGATTAATTTCTTTTGGAGCATCACTTTCACTCTTATCTCTCCATTTTCTATTGTAAATATATGGTATTTTTTTTTGTTTTGCCCTTTTCTTTTGCTCTTCAATTTCTTCACTAGAACAATAACATTTATAAGCTAAACCTTTTTTTAACAATTCATTAGCTACATTTATATGATCGTTTATTTTATCTGATTGAATATATTCATTATCTTCATAATAAATTCCTATCCATTTTAAGGAATTAATTATTTGATTTTTGAATTCGTCTTTGGACCTTTCTTTATCGGTATCTTCTATTCTTAGATAAAATTTACCACCTTTATTTTTTGAATAGAGCCAATTGAATAATGCGGTTCTCACTCCTCCAATGTGTAAAGGTCCGGTTGGTGATGGAGCAAATCTAGTTGCTACAGTTTTCATCTGAATTATTTAAACTATTTTAGGAAAAGTTTCTATATAAAGATACTAGAATTCCTTGAACTTTTACTCTATCAGGACCAAATATTTTAGTTTCGTAATTTCTATTAGCGCTTTCCAAAGCTACGGTCTTACCTTTTCTTCTTATTCTTTTTAGCATTGCTTCATGATCGTCAATTAACGCGACTACTATTTTTCCATTTTCAGCTGTATCAGCTTTTTTCACAATTACTGTATCACCATCATTTATTCCAGCCTCAATCATTGAATCTCCTTGCACTTTAAGTCCAAAGAATTCTCCATTTTTCTCAATATTGGAAGGCAAAGGTATTCTAGAAACTTCGTTTTGAATCGCTTCAACAGGTGTACCCGCAGCAATTTTACCTAATACAGGTATTTCATTTTCATCTGAATTATTTCGATTTGAACTTTCATCAAGCCCACCTTTAATTACACTTGGTGAAAAACTATTATAAATATCATTTGCTGAAGCTGTTTCAGGCAATTTAATGACTTCTAAAGCTCTTGCTTTATGAGCCAATCTTTTAATAAAGCCTCTTTCTTCTAAGGCACTAATTAATCTATGAATTCCAGATTTAGATTTTAAATTTAGCGATTCCTTCATTTCTTCATAAGAGGGAGATACACCACTAGATCTCAACTTTTTGTTGATAAATAAAAGCAGGTTTTTTTGTTTTTTAGTTAACATAGAACAAACTGTGTACATAAATGTTCTATAAAAGTTCTTTCAATTAAACAAGAGTTAAAACCCTAATAAATTCAACACTTTTTTTATAAAATAGAAAAAATATTATTATTTTCTAAATTTTTTAAAATTGATTCACCTATTAGAAATGTTTTTATTTTAGTTTTTGTTGCTATTTTTAAAACGTCATCTTTGTTTTTTATTCCACTCTCTGAAATTAACGGTCCGTCATGATTAATTAAAATATTATGGATATCATAAGTTGTATTTATATCTGTTTTTAGTGTTTTTAAATTCCTATTGTTTATCCCTATTATTGCATTTTTGTACTTTAAGGATTTTTTGGCCTCTTCAACAGTGTGAACTTCAACAATTACAGACATTTTAAGTTTCTCAGCTTCTTCATACAACTCATCTGCAGTTTTTTCATCAACGCCAGCTAAAATTATTAAAATAGCATCAGCACCATAACTTCTGGAAAGATGGACTTGAAATTTATCAACAAAAAAATCTTTACATAAAATAGGTAAATTTATGTTTTGTTTAATTTTACTAATATGAATTAAGTTTCCCAAAAAAAAATCCTCTTCTGTTAAAACGGACAGGCAAGTTACGTTATTTTTTAAGTATATATCGGCAATTTCAACAGGATTATAATTTTCAATAATTATACCAGCTGAAGGGCTGGCTTTTTTAATCTCTGCAATAATAGAGATTTTATCGTGATTTATATTATTGATTATTTTTTCTTTAAAATTTATAAAATTTTTTAGATTTGTAATTTTGTCATTTAGAAAATTTATTGAAATATCTTTTTTTAAAATTTGAATTTTATTTTTTTTTTTATTAATAATTTTTTCTAATATATTCTCAGACATCTCTCAATTTTTCTAAATGTGAATATGTTTTTCCTGATAACAAATGATCTCTCGCTTTTTCATAGGCATATTTAAAATTATCTTCTCTTTCAGATATTATTAAACCAGCTGCAGAATTTAATGATACTGCTTTAGAAAAGTCATCATCATTACCTTTAAATATATCTATAATTTTTTGTGAATTATATTTTACGTCATTTCCAACTATCTTATCAAAACCTTCGGGATTTACTTTCAATTCTTTAGGATCAATAATCATTTCGTTAATTTCTCCATTTCTTAATTGTTTAACAATAGTTTTATCATATGGTGATATTTCATCTAAACCATCATTGCTATTAACAATCCAAGCAAATTTAATATTTAAATCTTTCAAAGCATTGGCAAATATATCTAGAAGTTTTTTATCAAAAACTCCTACAACTTGTTTTTCAACATTTGCTGGACTACTTAAAGGACCAATCATATTAAAAATTGTTCTCTTCCCAATTTTTTTTCTGGTTGGACCAACATATTTCATAGCGCTATGATAATTTGGTGCAAACATAAATCCAAAATGATTTTTTTTAATTTGATTTTCAATATCTCTGGGCTCCAAGTTGATATTTATATTTAATGCTTCCAAAACATCTGCAGACCCACATTTTGATGAAACTGCTTTATTACCATGTTTTGCTACCTTAATGCCCATACTTGAAAGCAATAATGCGGAAGCTGTAGATATGTTTAGTGTATCCTTGCCATCACCACCTGTTCCACAAGTATCTATGCAGTCATCTACATTAACTTTTTTCGCTTTATTTCTAAGCACTGACACACCACCTGCTATTTCTGTTGAAACTTCACCCTTTTTAGAGAGCAAAGTTAAAAAATTATAAATTTCATTATCATTTGCTTTTCCATTCATCAAAATTTCAAAAGCATCAATACTTTCTTGTAATGTTAAATTTTCACTTAATTCAAGTTTTTTTAAATATTTTTCCATTTATATAATAAAATTTTTTAAAATTTTTAAACCATCTTTAGTCTTTATACTTTCTGGATGAAATTGTACTCCATGAACATCATAAATTCTATGTTTAACACCCATAATTATTCCATCTAAAGTCATGGCTGTAATTTCTAAATCTTTAGAGAGTGTTTTCTTATCGATTATTAAACTATGGTATCTAGTAGCCTCAAATATTTTTGGTATTCCTTTTAAAATCCCTATATTTTTTGAAATGATTTTACTTGTTTTTCCATGAACCAATTCTTTAGCTTGAATAATTTTAGATCCAAATATTTGACCTATAATTTGATGACCTAAACAAACTCCAAGTATTGGAATTTTATTATACAATTCATTTACTATTGATAGACAGTTTCCAGCTTGATCAGGATTACCTGGACCAGGTGATATCACAATTTTATTATATTTTTTCTTTAATATTTCTTTTGTATTAATTTTATCATTTCTTACTACGTCTACATTTTGACAAAACTTAGATATGTAATGATACAAATTAAATGTAAAACTATCATAGTTATCAATTAAAATTATTTTCATAATTACTCAATTGCTTTTAATAGAGCCTTTGCTTTATTAACTGTTTCAAGATATTCATTTTGTGGTTTGCTATCTGCAACTATTCCAGCACCAGATTGCACATAAAATTTCTTATTTTTAGCTACTGCAGTTCTAAGTGCAATACATGTATCGAATTCACCATTTGCTGAAAAATATCCAATTCCACCGGCATAAACTTTTCTTTTAGTTGTCTCTAGCTCATCTATTATCTCCATTGCTCTAATTTTTGGAGCCCCAGATACTGTTCCTGCTGGAAATCCAGACAACATAGTTTCAAATTTTGAGTATTTATTATTAAATACTCCTTCAACATTTGATACAATATGCATGACATGAGAGTATCTTTCTATTGAAAAACTTTCAGTCACTTTTACAGTATTAATCTTTGAGACTTTTCCAGTGTCGTTTCTGCCTAAATCAAGAAGCATTAAATGTTCGGAAAGCTCTTTTTTGTCATTCAGTAAATCTTTTTCAAAAAATAAATCTTGTTTTTTATTTTTCCCCCTTGGTCTTGTTCCAGCAATCGGTCTAATCGTGACTTTATTATTTCTTAACCTAACAAGTATTTCTGGACTTGCGCCAATAATCTGAAAATCTTTAAAATTAAAAAAATACATAAATGGAGAAGGGTTTGTTTTCCTTAATTTTTTATAAATTTCTATTGGGTTTTTACTTAATTTAGTTTCAAATCTTTGACTTAGAACTACCTGAAATATGTCTCCAATTTTAATATA
>CABZPQ010000015.1:0-6408 GCA_902527605.1 uncultured Pelagibacteraceae bacterium
TTTAGCTTTTGCAATTGCAGTATTTATTAAAACACCGTCACATCCCAACTCCATTGCAATACTAGCATCAGAAGCTTGTCCAATTCCAGCATCAATAATTAAAGGTAATTTTGTTTGTTTTCTAATAATTTTAATATTAACTTTATTTTGTATTCCAAGACCTGAACCAATTGGAGCAGCAAGAGGCATAATTGCAACAGCACCTGCATTTTCCAATCTTTTTGCCATTAATGGATCATCATTGCAATAAACCATTACTTTAAAACCCTCTTTTGTTAATAATTCAGTAGATCTTAAAGTTTCAATCATTTCAGGAAAAAGATTTCTTTTGTCACCTAATACCTCTAATTTTACTAATTTCCATCCACCTATTTCTCTTGCTAATCTTAAAGTTCTAATTGCATCTTCTGCCGTAAAACATCCGGCTGTGTTAGGCAAATATGTTATTTTTTTTGGATCTATATAATCCATTAATCTAGCTTTATTCTTATTAGATATGTTTACTCTTCTGACTGCAACTGTCACTATGTCAGCACCTGAAGTCTTAATAGCTTTAGCACATTCACTGAAGCTTTTATATTTTCCAGTTCCAACTATCAAGCGTGATTTAAAAATCTTATTTGCTATCTTAAATCCTTTGTCAATCATTATCCACCACCGATAAAATGAACAATTTCTATTTTATCACCTTTCTTTAATCGAATTTTAGAAATTCTATTTTTGTCTATAATTTTTTTGTTTAGTTCTATAGCTATTTTATTTAATGGCATTTTTAATTTTGTAATCAAACTCTTAAGTGTAAATTTAGGAATTATTTGCATTTGCTTGCCATTTACAGTTATTTTTATTTTATTTTTAATCTTCATAGATT
The DNA here is from genome assembly GCA_902527605.1 of uncultured Pelagibacteraceae bacterium. Taxonomy (GTDB): domain Bacteria; phylum Pseudomonadota; class Alphaproteobacteria; order Pelagibacterales; family Pelagibacteraceae; genus Pelagibacter. The sequence goes on from CABZPQ010000015.1 coordinate 872, forward strand.
ATAAGGAATTCGTGAGTAAAATATTAATCATAAATGGTCCCAATCTTAATCTAATAGGTGAAAGAGAACAATCACAATATGGTAGCAAAGATTATAAATTCCTAGAGGATATTTGTAAGAAAAAATCTAAAGAATTAAATTTAACTCTTGAAATGAAACAATCAAATGTTGAAGGAGAAATCGTAGATATTATTCAAAGTGCCAGAAATGAATTCGATGGAATTATAATTAATGCAGGTGGATATAGCCACACATCAGTTGCAATTAGAGATGCACTAGATATATTTAAAGGCAAGATAATTGAACTTCATATATCAAATATATATAAAAGAGAGGAATTTCGTCATAAATCTATAATAAGTGGTGTTGTTACAGGAATAATTTGTGGATTAGGAATAAATGGATATATTTTAGCCATAAATTCTATGCATGAGATGTTAAATGAAAATAAATAAAAATATAATCAAGGAGCTTACAGAATATTTAAATGAATTTAATCTTACAGAGATAGAATACACTGAAAAAGATATAAAAGTTAAAGTATCAAAATCTTCTGGATCAAATTTAGCATCAATTAAAGAAATAAAATCAGAAATAAAAACAGAAAATATTAAAATAGATAATGTTAGCGGGACTGAAGTTCCATCGCCTATTATAGGAACAGCTTATTTAGCACCAGAACCTGGTGGTAAAAAGTTTGTAGAAGTCGGTAAAAAAATTAACAAAGGTGATACAATAATGATTGTTGAAGCTATGAAAACAATGAATCACGTACCATCTCCAATAGCAGGTACTGTAAAAAAAATTTGCGTCGAAGATGGTCAACCTGTTGAATATGGACATACCATAGCGATAATTGAGTAATAATGTTCAAAAAAATTCTTGTTGCAAATAGAGGTGAGATAGCTGTTAGAGTTATAAGAGCCTGTAAAGAATGGGGTATACAAACAGTCGCCATTCATTCTGATGTTGATAGAAATAGTATGCACGTTAGATTAGCTGACGAAAGTATATGTGTAGGTCCACACCAAGCAGCGAATAGTTATTTAAACATTCCTGCCATAATGTCAGCTATTGAATTGACAAATTCTGAAGCTGTTCATCCGGGATATGGTTTTTTATCTGAAAATTATGAATTTGCAAAAATTCTTGAACAAAACAAAATTAAATTTATTGGTCCATCGTCTTCATTAATTAAAATGATGGGTGATAAAATTGAAGCAAAAAAAATTGCAAAAAAATATGGTCTTCCAGTAATTGAAGGATCTGAAGGTGGAGTATCTGATTTTAATGAAGCAAAAAAAATATGTAACCAAATTGGATATCCAGTGTTGATAAAAGCAGCTGGTGGTGGTGGTGGAAAAGGTATGAAAGTTGTTACAAAAGAAGATGAGTTTGAAAACTTATTTTTGACTGCAAAAACTGAGGCAAAAAAATTTTTTGGTAATGATGAGGTATATATTGAAAAATTTTTTCAAAATCCAAGACATATCGAAGTTCAAGTATTGTCTGGTAAGAATAGAACTGTACATCTTCATGAAAGAGATTGCTCTATTCAAAGAAGACATCAAAAATTAATTGAGGAGACACCCAGTCCTTTACTAAATGATCAAATAAGAAAGGATCTTTTTGATAAAACTGTAAAAATGGTAAACCAAATTGGATATGAAGGTGCAGGGACAGTAGAATTTATTTTTGAGGATGGAAAATTTTATTTTTTAGAAATGAATACAAGAATACAAGTTGAACATCCAGTAACAGAAGTAGTAACTGGAATAGATTTAATAAAAGAGCAGATTTGGATCGCATATGATGGCAATACTGCCTTAAAACAGGAAGATATTAAGCCAAGAGGTCACGCAATTGAGTGTAGAATAAATGCTGAAGATGTGAGTAAAAATTTCCAACCCTCACCAGGAGAAATTACCATGTGTCATCAACCTTCAGGTTTTAGAACAAGGGTGGATGGAGCTATATTTCAAGGCTACAGAGTAACTCCATATTATGACAGCATGATTTGCAAAGTAATATGTCATGGAAGGAATAGAACTGAAGCAATTCAAAGAATGCGAAGATCCCTTGATGAATTTGTTATAGAGGGCATTAAAACAACGATAGACTTGCATAAAATACTTTTAAATCACAAAAAATTTTTAGATTCAGATTTTAATGTGAGTTGGCTTGATAAAGAAAAATTACTCTAAGAATAACATTTTTTTAACCAAATATCATACACAGGGTGATCAAAAGGTCTAATTGATGGAGACGAAGCGAATGTCCAATCATTAAAAATGAACACCTTGTTGTCATCTTTGTTTACTATATCTCTTACTTGCATGTATGCTGTGACTTCCGGATCATCATCAAATTTTGAATTATTACATTTAAGAATGTTTATAGATAGATTTTTAAATTTATATTCCTTTCCAACCTCAATCTCTATAATTTCACTCTGAGAGTTTACTTTGTCTAATATTGTTAAAACAGCGTAATTTTCTGTTCTTGTGTTATTTTCACTTAAAGAATTGATCATTAACAAATAATAAGAAAAAAAAACAAGTATAAAAACTTTAACTTTTCCAAGAAGTATATTTTTTATTTGAAGCATTTTTACTTTTGTTTTTTTTTGGATGATAGGAATTTTCTGTTCCTGTTTGATTTGGCATATGCTCTTTTTGCCAACTATATTTGTCTAATTCGTGACTGTTTTCAATTTTATTTCCTGTATGATGCATCCAAGAATACCATTCGCTTGGTATTTTTGATGCTTCAACTTCCCCGTTGTAAATAACCCATCTTTTTCCTGACTTGCTCTCATAATATTTGTTACCTGAATTATCTTCGCCAACTAATTTTCCAAATAAAATTGTATTTAGTCTTGTGCCAAATGTTTGTTTGTTCCACCAAGTAAAAATTTCTTTAATCATTTTATTCAAATTATTTTCAATTTATAATTGTAAATTTACAATTAGACTATAATCGAAAAATGTATATATATAAATCTTACCAAGATTCAATTTACAAATAGGATTAAAATGGCAAAATACTTAGTAGAAACATATTATACGTGTAGTTTTAAAGTATCTCATTATTTAGATAATATAAATGAGGAAAATCTTAACAATTTAGAGAAAAATGACGATGGAAAATTCGAAATTATTGATGTCAAATTAGATAATAGAAAAACAAAAAACCTTCAAGATACTAAAAGTAGTAAAGTCGAAATTGTTTCACAACCAATTAGTAATAAAGATATTAAAAGTAGTAGTAAATCCAAACCAATTGATGAGAATTTTAAAAAAAATATAACTGAAAATATAGGTGAAAGATTTAGTATGCCTGATAGAAGAAAAGGTTATATCCAAAAAGCTTCAATAGGTGATCATAAAGTATATTTGCATACTGGTGAATATGAAGATGGTAAAATAGGAGAAATTTTTATCGATACCAGTAAAGAAGGTGAGTTAGTAAAGGCTCTAATGAATAATTTTGCAATAGCAATATCATTAGGTCTTCAATATGGAGTTCCACTAGATGAATTTGTAAATGCATACTTAGATACAAAATTTGAACCTTCTGGTAAAGTTTATGGAAATGATCGAATAATGAGTGCAAGTTCAATATTAGATTATATTTTTAGAGAGCTAGCAATATCCTATTTAAATAGAGAAGATTTAGCTCACACCCCATCTATAACTGGTAATTCTGACACAAATGAAAGTCAAGAAAATGAAGATCAGAATCAATTAATCAAGCTTGTAAAAGATATTACAAGTAAAGGATTTGTTAGAAACGATTATAAAAAGAAACTGGTAGATTTATCAGATATTAGAATAAATCTTAAAGGAAAAAAATAGTTATTTTTTTCTTTTTGAAATATAAAGTTCTTTTAGTTGATTTTCGTCTACTTCTGATGGTGCATTCATCATTAAATCTTGTGCGTTTTGGTTCATTGGAAACATAGTCACCTCTCTAATATTTTTTTCTTCTGCTAATAACATCACGATTCTATCTATTCCTGGAGCAATGCCCCCATGGGGAGGTGCTCCATAGCTTAAAGCATTAATCATGCCACTAAATTTCTCATTCACTGTTTCCTCAGAGTAACCAGCAATTTTGAATAATTTATACATTAAATCAGGTTTATGGTTCCTGATAGCTCCTGAAGATAATTCAATGCCATTACACACAATATCGTATTGAAAAGCTTTTAGTTTCAGGGGTTCTGAAAGATCTAAATTATCAATATCACCTTGCGGCATTGAAAAAGGGTTGTGACTAAATTCGATCTTTTTGGTATTTTCATCTATTTCAAACATTGGATAATCCACTACCCAACAAAATGAGAAAACATTTTCATCAATTAAATTCAACTCATTTGCTATTTTATTTCTCGCATTACTTAATAATTTCTCAACTTCAGATTTATTTCCGCAAGACATAAATATTGTATCACCTACTTTAGCATTCATTTTTGTCATTATCTCTTTGATAGACTCTTCAGAAAAAAATTTTCCCACAGGTCCTTTAGCGCTCAATTTATCAGAATTTTCTATAGAAAAATATGCAAGACCAGATGATCCTTCATCTTTTGCCCATTTATCAATTCCGTCAAAAAAACTTCTTGGTTTTTGAGATGTATTTTTTGTAACTATTCCTCTAACTATCGATCCTTTACTTACTAATTTTTTAAATATTTCAAAGTTAACATCGCCTCTTTTAAAAATTTCAGTAATATCAGCTATTTCCAAAGGATTTCTCAAATCTGGTTTGTCAGAACCGTATTTAAGCATAGCCGTATCAAAAGGAATTCTGGGAAATTTTTCATGGAGTAACTTTTTAGAGGAAAATTTTTTGAATAAATTTACAAATAACTCCTCAACTATTTTGAATACATCCTCTTGTTCTACAAAAGACATTTCCAAGTCAAGTTGATAAAACTCACCTGGACTCCTGTCCGCTCTTGCGTCCTCATCTCTAAAACACGGTGCAATTTGAAAATATTTATCAAAACCAGATACCATGATTAATTGTTTAAATTGTTGTGGCGCTTGAGGTAATGCGTAAAATTTACCAGGATTTAGTCTGCTTGGTACTAAAAAGTCTCTAGCACCCTCTGGGCTAGATGAAGTTAATATAGGTGTTTGATATTCTAGAAAACCATATTTTTGCATTTCAGATCTAATGAATGAAATAATTTTGGATCTTAAAATAATATTATTATGAATTTTATTTCTCCTTAAATCTAAGAATCTGTACTTTAATCTAATTTCTTCAGAATATTCTTGATCTGAAAAAACAGGTAGTGGTAATTCCTTAGTTCTTGCAAGTATTTTAAATTTTTCAATTCCTACCTCAATTTCTCCAGTATTTAAATTTTTGTTAATTGTATCTTTTTCTCTAGCTAAAACTTTACCTTCAACTTGTAGTACAGTTTCTAAAGGAAGTTTTTCTATTTCTTTAAATATTTTTTTACCCTCATCAATTACACATTGAGTTAGCCCATAGTGATCTCTTAAATCTAAAAATAATAGATT
>CABZPQ010000016.1:0-6382 GCA_902527605.1 uncultured Pelagibacteraceae bacterium
TTACGATGCTCTTGAACCTACAGAAAAAAAAGGAGCAATTTAAATGGCAAAGAAAAAAAATGGTAATGGAAAGTCAAACGGACATTCTAATGGTAATGGAATAGCTTCAAGAAACAAAAGTTTGTTAGGACACAACGCTATTTTTACTCCAGAAGTTATGGACGACATTCATATCAAAGCGGAACTAGGAAGATACAGAATGAGAGGAATGGCTTTGATGAAAAAGATACCTACTTTCGATGATCTAGTTTTCTTGCCAGGTACATTAACAAGATTTGTTATTGAAGGTTACAGAGAAAAATGTGAGACCAAAACTATTATTGGTCCAAGATGTGAAAATCCAATTGAACTTGATATTCCAGTTTACATTACGGGAATGAGTTTTGGAGCTTTATCTTATGAAGCAAAAACTGCATTAGCTAGAGGTGCTACAATGGCTGGTAGCGCAACATGTTCGGGTGAAGGTGGAATGATACCTGATGAGAGAAGATATTCAGAAAAATGGTTTTATCAGTGCATACAATCAAGATACGGTTTTAATCCACACCATGCACAACTAGCTGATGGAATTGAGGTATTTATTGGACAAGGACAAAAAGTTGGAATGGGTGGTCATTTGATGGGTCAGAAAGTTACTGACCAAGTTGCAGAAATGAGATCGCTACCTGCAGGTATTGATCAAAGATCTCCAGCAAGACATCCTGATTGGCTGGGTCCTGATGATTTAGCTTTAAAAGTTCAAGAGCTTAGAGAATTAACAAAAAACAAAGTGCCAATTCAATTAAAACTTGGAGCTGCTAAAGTGTATGATGATGTAAGGATGGCAGCAAAATGTGATCCAGATTCAATTTATCTTGATGGAATGGAAGGTGCAACAGGTGCTGGACCACACATTGCAGCTGCAAACACAGGTATCCCGGGAATTGCTGGAATTAGAGAAGCAAGAAGAGCTTTGGATGATGTAGGTAAAACTGGAAAAGTAACTTTAATTTATGCAGGTGGTGTTAGAGATGGAGCAGATATGGCTAAAGCTTTAGCACTTGGTGCAGACGCAATTGCAATCGGAACAGGCGCAATGGTGGCATTAAATTGCAATAAAGAAATACCAGAATCTAATTTTGAAAAAGAAATGGGTGTTCCTGCAGGTCATTGCTATCACTGTCATACCGGTAGATGTCCAGTAGGAGTAGCTACTCAAGATCCAAAATTAAGAAAAAGATTAAATCCTGATGATGCAGCATTAAGAGTTTATAATTACTTGCATGCGATGACATTGGAGGCTCAATTGTTAGCTAGAGCATGTGGAAAAACAAATATTCACTCGCTAGAACCAGAAGATATGGCAGCATTAACAATGGAGGCTTCTGCTTTAGCTAAAGTACCTCTTGCAGGAACAAATCATACAGTAGGAGTTAAAGATTTCCATAAAATCTAATAGCAAATATGCCAAAGAAAAAAGGTAAGAAAAAAGTCAAATCAAAAGAGATCAAAGGTCAATTAGGAAAGAAAAAAGAAACTGCAAGAGAAAAAATGATTGGCCAAACAATTGGCTACCGATATGACGTTAATCTTTTGCCTGACTATAGTCGACTAACTCCATTTTTAAAAAAATATATAGAAGCTATGGGTTGGGATGATCTTAATTGGTTAGAAGATGTTCATATGGGTTATGAAGAAAATAGACCCGCTGTTTTTGATAGAAATGCTAATGGTTGGGTAACGATACCAAGTAAAATAAAATTACCTAATAATCAGCAGGATAGAGATATGATAGCTAGAGAATTATTGGTAAAATTTCAAATGTCCCCGAATCATCCTCTGGTTGACCTTAAAAAAGCATATTTAAAATTCTAATTTTCAATTTCAAGTTGATAAAATAATTATTAACTTCTACTTTTTATAAATAAAATAAAATTGTCAGCATAAAAAAAATTTCATAGAGTCCATTAACTATTAATAGGAGAGAGAAATATGACTGATCAATTAGGTGCTCTCACAACATTATTTACAGAATTTTACTATTGGGTAACTGTGGTTCTTATGTTTTTGATCCACGTGGGTTTCTGTATGTATGAAGTTGGGGCATCTCGTTACAAACATCACCAACATACTCTTATGAAAAATACAATGCTGATACCACTGGTAACAGTCACATGGTTTTTCTTTGGTTGGTGGATATACTGGGCATTTCCAACAGGACCTGGATTAGCTCCTTCGATTATGACCGAAAGTACCGGTCTAGTTCTTGGAGGTGGATTTGGTGGAAATGATCTTGCTAATCCTACAAATGCATTGATGGCCGTAAATCTTAATGATCATATAATGGGTGTCTTCTGGGCAGCCTTTTTATTATTTTCATGGACTGCAGCTTCAATTGTATCTGGAGCGGTTATTGAAAGGATAACTACTTTTGCATTTGGAATACTTGCAATTGCAATTGGATCTGTTTTCTGGACAATAGATGCTTCGTGGGGATGGCATTTTGATGGATGGATGTTAAAAATATTAGGATATCACGATGCTTATGCTTCTGGAGTAATTCATGCAATTGCCGGAGGTTTTGCCTTAGGTGTTCTAATTGTTCTAGGACCAAGAATTGGAAAATTTTCATCTAGCGGAGAACCAAGAAACATTGGGCCAAGAAATCCTTGGTTAGTGACTGTTGGATTATTCTTAATCTATACAGGTTTTTGGGGCTTTTATGCAGCATGTAATGTTCCGATTTATGATCTTGGACCAGAATACGGTATGGAAGGTGTAACTTTCTTTACAGCGACGAACATCTACCTAACTCCCACCACACTTAGTGGAATAACGATGAACTTTTTAATGTCGTTATCTGGAGGGTTGTTAGCAGGGTATGTGGTCTCAAAGGGAGATCCTTTCTGGACTTATTCATCAGGACTTGCGGGAATAATATGTGCATCTGCAGGTAATGATTTATATCATCCAATACAATCAATGATAATCGGTATGATCGGAGTGGTTATAGCTTACAAAATGCATTACTGGGTCGAGAAAAAATATAAAATCGACGATGCGGTTGGAGCGGTAGCTGTTCATGGTTATGCTGGATTTGTTGGTCTTGTAATATGTGGTTTCGTTTTAAATGGTTATCCTTCATCTGGATACAGTGTTGGAGCTATGTGGGATGGAACTAATTATGCAGCAATTAATCCTCTTGGAATGTTTATCGGTGCAATAATAATGTTTTTTGTACTAGGTATGCTTCCTGGATATATAATTGCAAAAGTTCTTCATGGAATGGGTAAATTAAGAATACCAAGAGAAGTAGAACTTGCAGGACTTGACTATACAATTATGGAAGAGGCTAAAGAAGACGAAAAAGCTGTAGTCTCGGCCAGTAGATAAAGGAGGTATGTAAATGGCAACAGTATCAAATTGGATAGATCATTTAAGTGCCTCTGAGGTACAAGGATCTGTCTATCCAGGTGTTGGTTCGGAAGGAGTGCTAGTTATAATAGCAATTCTTATTTGGGTTGGCTGGCATGTTATTTCATCTAAACAAGAAGATGGTAAGATGAACGCAATTGTCAGAAAAAAACCAAGTGCTAACGACTGGAAAAGCAATATAACAGACGGTTAAAACTTTTAAGAGGGCACATGAAATACTGTGCCCTCTTTTTTTTTAATGCAAAATTCTGAAGAAAATAATCAAAATGAAAATAAAACTCCTAGCAAAATGGCACGTCTTGCATGGCCAAAAGCAAAGTATGGAGTAATTATAGCGATATTAATTATTATTGGTGTAAATTTAATTTATTACAAAGATTTCTTTTTATCATTTTTTAAATAATTGTGTTACGTTATTAGATGGCAAAAAATTTATTTAAAATTTCAAAACAAAAAAAAATTAAATATTTTTTGATAAGTTTCGTAGATTTATTTGGTGTCTTAAGATCAAAATTGGTTCCTGCTCATGCAATAAAAGATATGCAAGTAAATGGTGCTGGATTTGCTGGATTTGCGGCCTGGCTAGATATGACACCAGCTGATTCTGATATGTTTGCAATACCTGATCCTGACAGTTTAATTCAACTACCATGGAATAAAGAAGTTGGTTGGTTGGCTTCAGATTTGTGGATGAATGGTAAACCAGTCGATGCTTCACCAAGAGTAATGTTAAAAAAACAAATAAAAAAATTATCTGAATTGGGATATAGCATGAAGTCAGGTGTGGAGTGTGAGTATTTTTTGATTTCTCCTGATGGGAACGCAATTGCAGATAATAGAGATACTCAATCTAAACCTTGTTATGACCAGTCTTCATTAATGAGAAGATATGAGCTTATAAAAGAAATATGTGATTGTATGATTGAAATGGGATGGGGTCCTTATCAAAATGACCACGAAGATGCTAATGGGCAATTTGAAATGAATTGGGATTATTCAGATTGTCTAAAAACTGCTGATAGACACACTTTTTTTAAATTTATGGTTAAAACTATTGCAGAAAAGCATGATTTGAGAGCAACATTTATGCCAAAACCTTTTGAAAATTTAACTGGTAACGGATGTCATGCACATATTTCTTTATGGAAAGGAAAGAAAAATATCTTTCTTGATAAACATGATAAGCTTGGGCTAAGCAAGACAGCTTATAACTTTTTAGGAGGCATCATGAAACATGCTTCATCCTTATCTACTTTTTTTAATCCAACAATAAATAGTTACAGACGAATAAATGCTGCACCAACAAAATCTGGTGCCACATGGTCTCCAAGCAGTATATCATATACAGGAAATAACCGTACACATATGATAAGGGTTCCTGATCCGGGAAGATTTGAATTAAGACTTATGGATGGATCCGCAAATCCTTATTTACTTCAAGCTAGTGTATTAGCTGCAGGAATAGAGGGATTAAGTAAAAGAATTAATCCTGGCAAACCTCTTTTTTGCAATATGTATGAGGATTATAAAAAATATCCAAACCTTTCTAAATTACCAAATGAACTAAAAGATTCTCTTGATAAAATTGAAAATAATAAAGAAATGAATAAAGCATTTGGAAAAGAAGTAATTAAAAGTTATGTCAAGTTAAGAACTTCGGAATTAAAAGATTTTAATGATAACGAAAATTTTGATAAGTCCAAACCAATTACAAAATGGGAAAGACAGAATACTCTAGACTGTTAAAGTGAAAAGCTTTGATAGTTATAGAAAATGGAAATATACAAAATTTTTGTCGAATAAAAATTATAGTTTTAATCGAAACTATATTTTAAATATTATTTCGTCAAAAATAATCACTGATGCTTTTAATTCTATATCTAAGTGGAAATACTATAAAAAAACACCATTATTAAAATTAGAGAAACTAAACAAAAATTTAAAACTTAATAATATTTTTTACAAAGATGAGTCAAAAAGATTTCATTTAAAATCATTTAAAGCTTTAGGTGGTGCATATGCCGTAGAAAAAATATCTAAAAAGAAAAAAAATATAATAATATCATCTGCAACAGCTGGAAATCATGGTAGATCAGTTGCTTGGGGTGCTCAAAGATTAGGTTTACAATGTAAAATTTTTGTTAGTCAATATGTAAGTGAAGAGAGAGTAAAAGAAATTGAAAAATTTGGAGCCGATGTAATTCGAGTAAAAGGTAATTACGAAAATTCATTAAACGAGTGTAAAAAATTATCAAAAAAAAATAATTGGAATATTGTTCAAGATGTATCTACGAAGAATTATAGTTATGTTCCTTTGTTAACTATGGCTGGTTATTCAATTATGATTAAAGAAATTTCAAAACAAACTACGCATTATATTACACATATATTCCTTCAAGCTGGCGTTGGTGGCATGGCAGCAGGTGTAGTTGCAGGAGTTGCAAAATATTTCAAAAGAATTCCTAAAATAATAATAGTTGAACCTGATGGAGCTGATTGTGTACTTCAAAGCATAAAAAGCAAAAGTTTAAAAAAAATTAAAATAAAAAAAGAGAGTATAATGGGTGGTATGTCATGCAATGAAATGTCTCTCATACCTTGGCATGTATTAAAAAAGGCTAGTGATTGTTGTGTCACTGTAAATGACTCAAAAGTTCCTGAAACTGTTGCAATGCTTAAAGACAAGAAACTGGGTAAAAGATCAATAATAGGTGGTGAATGTGCTACACCAGGAATTATCAGTCTTATAAGTCTCTGTAATAATCCTAAAACAAAGAAATTAATAAATCTTAATGAAAAATCTAACGTTTTAGTTATTGGATGCGAAGGTAATGCAGATGTAAAACTTTATAAACAATTGCTATCTAAAGGCAGAAAGTAAATTATATGTCAAAAAAAGCTGTTGTTTGGATAAGAGACGATTTTAGAATAAAAAATAATTCTGCATTATCTTATGCAACAAATAATT
>CABZPQ010000017.1:0-5977 GCA_902527605.1 uncultured Pelagibacteraceae bacterium
TAGAAAATTTATCAAAATTATCAAAGAGTAAAATCAACGTATCAATTACAGGTGTTGCGGGTCCTAGAGGAGGTACAAAAAATAAACCTGTGGGTCTTGTATATATTGGTATCAAGCAGGGAAATAAAATTTTTATTATCAAAAATTTGTTTAGAAAAAAGAAAAGATCAATAATACAAAATAATACAGTTGAAAAATGTATTAATTTATTAATAAAAATTATTTAGTTAAATATTATAAATTTTCAGCTCTTTTTTGAAAAGCATCAGCTATTTTATTAAGCCCGTATTGAAAAGATTTTGACATTATAATATTAAGAAATTTGTTCTTAATTTCGAAATCGACATCAAAATGAACTTCGGTAAAATTATCTTTCTCCACAAACCTCCAATTATTTTCTAAATAATTCAAAGGACCGTCAATATTAGTCACATGAATGTGATCATTTTTTTTATCATACCTGACATCACTTTTGTAAGTGTCTGTAAAAGGTTTTTTACCTATAGTCAAATCAGCAATTATGTTGATAGAATCTTCGACTTCTTTTTTTTTATAAACCTTAGAATCTATACAAAAGGGAATAAATTCTGGATATTTTTCAATATCTAAAACAAAATTAATAAGTGTTTTTTTATCGCGTTCTATTAATCGCGTTACAGATGCTTTTGGCATTTAATTAATTGTGTCTGTTTTGTTTTAATTTGGCAAAATCTTCATCAGCATGATATGAAGATCTAGTCAATGGAGAAGATGAAACTAATAAAAAACCCTTTGACTTCGCTATTAATTCTAAATCTTTAAATTCATCAGGGTGATAATATCTATCTAAAGGATGATGTTTTGCTGTTGGTTGAAGGTATTGACCGATTGTTAAAAAATCAACATCTGCAGATCTTAAATCATCCATTACTTGGATCACTTCATCTTTTTCTTCACCCAAACCAACCATTATGCCCGACTTGGTAAAAATCTGTTTATTATCTTTTTTTGCATTTTTAAGAAGTTCTAATGATGAGAAATATCTAGCTCCAGGTCTAACCTTTACATATAATCTTGGAACAGTTTCAATATTATGATTAAAAACATCTGGGTTTGCGCTTAAAATAATTTTGTAAGAGTCCCCTTTTCTAAGAAAATCTGGGGTTAAAACTTCTATAGTAGTATTAGGATTTTTTTTTCTAGTAATTTCAACAACTTCTTTAAAATGATTAGATCCACCATCAGGTAAATCATCTCTATCAACAGATGTAATTACAACATGTCTCAAATTTAATTTTTTAACTGCATTTGCTATTTTTATTGGTTCAAATTGATCCAATTTTTCAGGTTTCCCAGTTTTAACATCACAAAACGCGCAAGCTCTTGTGCAGGTATCACCCATAATCATAAATGTTGCATGCCTTTTACTCCAACATTCAGTAATATTTGGACAGTTAGCTTCTTGGCAAACAGTGACTAAATTGTTTTGATTAACTACAGTTTTGGTTAAAAAAAATTCCTTACTGTCTGATAGTTTAGATCTAATCCAAGCTGGTTTCTTTTTAATTGGATTTACTGGATTTTTAACTTTTTCAGGGTGTCTTGGTCTAATTTTGTCCATCTTTTTTAATTATATAGGTAGTCTCTCCCTCTTTTCCAAATAAAAATTTGTCTCGTATTAAAATTTCAATAAAATCAAGGTCTATATTTTCAGTTAATAAAGAGTTTTTATGCTCTAATTCTTGAATTTTGAAATTTAGGTCTATTTGTTTTGTCTTAAGTTCTTTATAAATATCTTTTTTTTTTAAATAAGAAATAAGACCTCTATCTCCTCCTAAAAGATTAAAAAAAAAGTAAATAAATAAGAAAGTTATAATTAAGATAAAGTAATTTTTTTTTAATTTACTGAGCATTAATTTATAGTGTGCATTTTAGATTTTTTTCCAAGATCCTGTTCGATTCTTAATAATTGATTGTATTTCGAAACTCTCTCTGATCTAGATAATGAGCCGGTTTTAATTTGGTTAGAATCTGTCCCAACTGCAAAATCTGCAATAAAAGTATCTTCACTATCACCTGATCTATGTGAAATGATGGTTTTATAACCAATTAATTTTGCAAATTTTATAACTTCAAGTGTTTCTGTGACAGTACCAATTTGATTTAATTTAATTAATATTGAGTTAGCCGAAATATTTAAGAAGCCAATTTTCAATCTTTCTAAATTTGTAACAAAGAGGTCATCACCAACAATTTGCATTTTATTTTTTGTTTTATTCATAAGTTTTGTCCAAGCTAGCCAATCATTTTCACCAAATGGGTCTTCTATAGACATAATTTTATATTTTTTTATTAGTTTAAGATAATTATCTATAGATCTGTCTACACTAGTATATTTATTAGAGTGAATTGAATATTTTTTATTTTTAAACAACTCATTTGCGGCAACATCCAAACATATGACAACGTCTTTTCCATTTCTAAAACCTGACAAATTTATAGCTTTTACAATAAGTTTTAGCGCGCTTTCATTATCATTAATCATTGGAGCGAAACCACCTTCATCTCCTACAGAAGTGGAATGACCCATCTTCTTAATTAAATTTCTTAATTTATTAATAACAATAAAACACATTCTAAGACCTTCAGAAAAAGTTTTTGCTTTATCTGGTCTTATCATAAATTCTTGAATTCTAAGACCGTTATTCGCGTGTGCGCCTCCATTAATTATATTCATTAAAGGATAGGGTAATTTAAAATTTTTATTTATTAGTAAATTTTTATAAATTGGAATTTTTTTAATTTTAGATGATAATTTTTTGACAGCTATTGAAACTGAAAGAATTGCATTAGCTCCAACTCTTTTCTTTTGTTTGGTGCCGTCAAGTCTAATTAATAAATTGTCTATTTTATCTTGTTGATGAATGTTAAAATTTTTTAACTTCTTTGATATTACTTTATTTATAAATTCAACAGGTTTTAAAACACTTTTTCCAAGATATTTTTTATTTTTTATATCTCTTTTTTCAAAAGCTTCGTAAGTTCCAGTAGACGCTCCAGAGGGACAAATTGCTGAGGCACTAATATCTTTCACAAATACCTCTGTTTCTATAGTTGGATTTCCACGACTATCAAAAACTTGTCTTGCAATAACTTTGGAAATCTTAGACATTATTTTTTTATTAGATTATCTATTTCAACAATCTGATTTATAACATTGTCTAATTTATTTAATGGAACCATATTTGGACCATCAGAGGGAGCATTATCTGGATCTTGATGTGTTTCTATAAAAATTGCAGCAACACCAACCGCAACAGCTGCCCGAGATAAATGCTCAACAAATTCTCTTTGTCCACCACTTTTATCTCCTAGACCTCCAGGCTGTTGTACTGAGTGAGTGGCATCAAAAACAATAGGATATCCATTCTTTGACATTATAGGGATAGATCTCATATCTGTTACTAAAGTGTTATATCCAAAACTAGCCCCTCGCTCTGTTACAAGAATATTATTATTTCCAGATTCAGATATTTTTTTTGTTACATTTACCATGTCCCATGGAGCTAAAAATTGACCCTTTTTTACATTAATTATTTTTTTTGTTTTTGCGGCAGCAACTAATAAATCCGTTTGTCGACATAAAAAAGCTGGGATTTGTAAAACATCTATGTGCGGAGCAACAATTGAACATTGCTCCTCGTTATGAATATCGGTAAGGACAGGAACTTTTATTTCATTTTTTATTTTGTCAAAAACTGGCAAGGATTTTTCTAATCCAGCACCTCTTTTACCTTTAAGACTTGTTCGATTAGCTTTATCAAATGATGTTTTATATATAAATCCAATATTATATTTGTCAGTAATATTTTTAATTTCCCCTGCCATATCTAAAGCATGTTGCTCAGTTTCTAGTTGGCAAGGTCCCGCTATTAAACAAATTTTATTTGAGTTAGAAATATTTAAATCCTGACACTTAACAATTCTATTTTCCATGATAATTTTTTGAAGCTTTTATAAAAGATTTAAATAATGGATGTGGTGATAATGGTCTTGATTTAAACTCTGGGTGAAATTGAACCCCAATAAACCAGGGATGATTTTTTAATTCAATTATTTCAGGTAATTTATTATCTGGAGACATGCCCGAAAATATTAATCCTTTTTTTTCAAATTTTGATCTTTGGTTAGTATTAACTTCATATCTATGCCTGTGTCTTTCTTTTATTTCATTTGATTTATAAATTTTTTTTATGGCAGAATTATTTTGTAATTTAGCTGTATAAAGACCTAATCTCATTGTCCCACCTAAGTTTTTTTCAGTACCCTTAAAAACTTTTCCATTTTTGTTCCATTCATGGATTAATCCAATAACAGGATAGCATTTTTTATCAAGCTCTGTAGAACCAGCATTTTTTATATTTAATTTGTTTCTGGCAAATTCAATGATTGCCATTTGCATACCAAAACAAATACCAAAAAAGGGTATTTTTTTTTCTCTTGCATATTTAATTGCAGCAATCTTGCCTTCTGTTCCTCTTTTGCCAAATCCACCTGGAATTAATATTCCAGAAACACTTCTAAGTTTTTTGCTTATTTCATTTTTTTTTAGTTTATCTGATTCAATTCTTACTAAATTAACTTTTACATTATTTGCTATGCCGCCGTGTGTTAATGCTTCATCTAAGGATTTATATGCATCTTTTAAGTTCACATATTTACCTATTATTCCAATATCAATTACTTTATTATTTTTTAGAACAGTAGAGGTAATATTTTTCCATGGATTTAAATTAGGTTTCTTTTTTGATTTTATTTTAAAATATTTTAAAACTTGTTTATCTAATTTTTGATTATAAAAACTAATTGGTGCTTCATAAATTGTTCTAACATCAACAGTCTCAATAACATTTTCAATATCAACATTACAAAATAAAGATATTTTTTTTCTTTGCTCTAAAGGTATATGTTGTTCTGATCTACATATAACAATATCTGGCTGTATACCGATACTTCTTAATTCTTTAACACTATGTTGTGTAGGTTTGGTTTTTATCTCATCAGAAGATTTCATGAAAGGAACTAATGTTAAGTGAACAAATAATGTTCTAGACCTTCCATGATCGTTTGAGAACTGTCTTATGGCTTCTAGAAACGGTAAACTTTCTATGTCACCAACAGTTCCACCAATTTCACAAATTACAAAATCTTCATTGCTAATATCTTTGCTAATAAATTTTTTTATTCTATCTGTTATGTGTGGAATGACTTGAACTGTCTTACCTTGATAGCCCCCTTGTCTCTCTTTTTTGATTACATCGCTATAAATTTTACCAGTAGTAATATTATCTGATTGTTTTGATGAAATATTTGTAAATCTTTCGTAATGTCCTAAATCTAGATCAGTTTCTGCTCCATCATCAGTAACAAATACCTCTCCATGTTGAAAAGGACTCATTGTTCCTGGATCAACATTTAAATATGGATCCATCTTGCGTATCCTGACTTTATAACCTTGTGACTTTAATAAATATGCAAGTGATGCTGAGGATAATCCTTTTCCAAGTGATGATACCACGCCGCCAGTGACAAAGATATATCGCGCCATGGAAGTATCTTATAGACCTAAAAGTTAAAAATTCAAAGTATTAATTATTGTTATCTGGAACCTTTGGAGCATCATCAGTTTCCTCTATTTTATCTAAAACTGATGTTGTAGGTGTCAATTCACCTCTGGAAAGAATCGTTAAACACAGACTGCATATTATAAATAAAGTAGCAATTATTGCTGTAGCTTTAGTTAAAAAATTTCCTGCTGATCTTGAAAGCATAAAGTTATCTTGAGACACTCCTATACCTAATGCACCACCCTCAGATTTTTGAAATAAAACTAAGACAACTAAAATAGCTGCAAGAATAATATTAATTATTAAAAGTATATTTTCCACGAGATTTAATTAGTTGATTTTTTAATTATATCAATAAAATTTTTTGCCCT
>CABZPQ010000018.1:0-5862 GCA_902527605.1 uncultured Pelagibacteraceae bacterium
ATTATTTTCAACAAAATTATCTAGTTTATTAATGGCTTGCGCCCGACTTGGTTCAAAATTCATGTTATTTTATTTTAATTTTTTCTTGTGAAAATTAATAAATCTTTCAACATTTGATTTATTAAAAGTTTTATTTTCCTCAAATGAAACTTTTTTCATAGAATAAGCTGAACTTTTAGTTATTCTTGAATGAATAATAACATTCCCTTTATATAACCTCAATTCAACTGATCCATTAACTTTACTTCTCTTAAGATCTACAATTCTTTGTAATTTAAATCTCTCTTTAGAAAACCAATATCCATTGTAAATCAGTTCCGCATATCTAGGCATAATTTTTTCTTTTTTATGCATTGTATCTTTATCAAGTGTAACAGACTCTATAGCCCTATGAGCTTGCATTAATAAAGTTCCGCCTGGTGTTTCATATACACCTCTTGATTTTATACCGATAAATCTATTTTCTACTAGATCAACTCTTCCAACAGCATTTTTTCCAGCAATGTCGTTTAATTTTCCAAGCAATTTAGACGGAGATAATTTTTTCCCATTCACTGCAATTGGATCTCCACTTTTAAAGTCTATTTTTACAATTGAAGATTTATTAGGTGCTTTTTCTGGAGATAACGTTCTTTGAAAGATAAAGTCAGGTGCAGAGTTTTTTGGATTTTCTAACACTTTTCCTTCTGTTGATGTATGAAAAATATTATCGTCTACCGAAAAAGGTGGCGCTCCTTTCTTGTCTTTAGGTATTTCAATTTTATTTTTTTTTGCATAATTAATTAGATCTGATCTAGATTTCAGTTTCCAAATTCTCCAAGGCGCAATAACTTTTATTTTAGGACCAAAATAATGATAACCTAACTCAAATCTTACTTGATCATTTCCTTTTCCTGTTGATCCATGAGACACAGCATAGGCATTAAATTTTTTAGCAATTCTAATTTGATCTTTGGCTATTAAAGGTCTGGCAATTGAGGTTCCAAGCAAATAAACACCTTCATATATTGCATGGCCCCTAATCATTGGATAAACATAATCTTTTACAAAAATATCTTTTAGATCTTGAATAATAATATTTTTTACGCCAAGTTTTTTTGCGTTTCTGAAAATTTTATTTCTATCTATTTCTTGACCAATGTCTGCAGTATAACAAATTACTTCTGCATCATAATTTTCCTGTAACCATTTTAATATGATTGATGTGTCCAAACCTCCAGAATAGGCAAGAACTATCTTTTTCTTTGATTTCATTATTTAACTACAGCTTTTTTTAGCCGCGTTATATGCTTTAGTGAAGCCCATCAAAGAATAATGATCAATTGTTTGAGATCCAGATTTATTATATCCAGTAACCATTAATCTTGAGGCCTTTTTCATTCTGCTAACAACTTTTTTTTCAATTTTATTACTTGAAATCCATGCAAAATTATCTTGAGCTATATCAAATTTATATTTTGATTTACCAGAGCTAGCTGTAATTGAATTTTGACTGTTGTATTCATAGCCTGAGGTTGTGCTTACTTCGTCTTTAATTTTTTCAGATGGTCTAAAAGTTACAAATAATCTTGCATCTCTATCATTTTTTTTAGGAGATTGAAGAACAGGTTTAGATTGAGCAAAACATACTTTACTATCCCCATTAGTAACAACAATTGCATCCCAGTCTTTAAATGTTCCTATCTTATTTAATTCTTCTGAATAAGAAGTTGATCCTAATAAGAGAATAAAAAAAATTATTTTAAAAATTATGGACATGGATTTGGATATTTTTTTTGAATTTCATTAATTTCATTAATTATTTCTTTATCAAGATTCACTTTTACACTTTCTATGTTTGTTTTCAACTGCTCCATTGTTGTTGCACCAATAATAACGCTAGACATGAAATCCTGTATCTCACAAAATTTTATACACATTTGACTCATATCAATGTTGTATTTTTCACTAATATTAAAATACTCATCAACAGCTTCGTTAGTATTTGGTTTTCGATATCTTGTCCAAAAATCCCAATCTCTTTCCATCCGAGATCCTTTTGGAAATTGCTTATTTCTATATTTACCACTTAAAAAACCACTGGCTAAAGGAGAATAAGATAAACAGCCAATATTTTCTCTTATAGACACCTCGGCTAATCCAACTTCATATGACCTATTTAATAAACTATAGGGATTTTGTATGGACATCATTCTTGGCAAACTCTTTTCCTTTGAGAGTTTGAGATAATTCATAACACCCCAAGGAGTTTCATTAGATAAACCTACATGTCTAATTTTACCTTGCTCAATATACTTTTGTAATTCAACCAACACGTCTTCGAATTTATTCCATTCATTTTCTTTATGCACATAACCAAGTCTTCCAAAATTGTTTACATTTCTTTCTGGCCAATGAAGTTGATATAAATCTATATAATCAGTTTTAAGTCTTTTAAGACTGTTATGAAGTGCAGTTTCGAGATTCTTCCCTACAAAACTATTTTCACCATTTCTAATATAATCTCTTGCAGGACCACAAACTTTAGTTGCAAGTATCACATCTTTTCTTTTTTTTGTTTTTTCAAACCAATTTCCAATGATCGTCTCTGTATGACCAAAAGTTTCAGCTTTAGGAGGTACCGCATAAAGTTCTGCTGTATCCCAAAAATTAACCCCATTTTCTAGTGAGAAATCCATTTGTTCGAAGGCCTCTTCTTGGCTATTTTGTTCACCCCAAGTCATGGTGCCGAGACAAATTGTGCTAATATCTATATCAGTTGTTCCTAATTTTTTATAATTCATTAAATATTAAGTATTTTTTACCTATATTTTGACTGCTTGAAAAATTTTAAAATTATTACTATATATTTAATTATGGAATTCAATAGAGACAATATCTTAAATAGATCAACGACAGCAAAAAAAGCCGTTGTGATGGATGAAGGCCTTAGAGCCTACATGCTTAAAGTTTACAACTACATGGCAACTGGAGTTTTGTTAACGGGAATCATTGCATTGCTATCTTTTAAAATGTCAGTAGTTACAGATGCAAGCGGATCAATAGTTGCTTTAACTGAGTTCGGAAATGCAATTTATCTATCAGGATTGAAATGGGTGGTTATGTTAGCTCCTCTCGGAATTGTTTTTTATATGAGTTTTGGGATAAATAAAATGAGTTCTTCAAAAGCTCAAACTACTTTTTGGATTTTTGCAGCCTTGATGGGTTTGTCACTATCGTCAATTTTATTAGTTTACACAGGTCTTAGTGTGACGAGAGTATTTTTCATATCTTCAGCAACATTTGGAGCTATGAGTATATATGGTTACACAACTAAAAGAGACCTCACAAAATTTGGATCATTCTTAATGATGGGTTTGATCGGTATTATAATCGCATCTTTAGTAAATATTTTCTTAAAATCTTCAATGATGTACTTTGCTATTTCAATCATTGGAGTTCTTATATTTGTTGGATTAACTGCATACGATACACAAAAAATTAAGAATATGTACGCAGCATCAGATTCAGGTGAAGTAATTGGCAAGAAAGCCGTTATGGGAGCTTTAACATTATACTTAGATTTTATAAATTTATTTATAATGCTTTTAAGATTGTTCGGTCAAAGAAGATAATCAAAAACTATAGTTTTTTCCAATTTGTTTTTTTTAGAAGTATTTCTAAATCATAAGCATTATTTAAAATTTTACCATTTCTATCAGTTATTAAATATTTCAAATTCTTATTAGAAGGTTTAAAATTTTTACAAATGTTGTAGATAGCTTTTTCTGCTGCATTTTTAAAAATACTAAAACTTACTCTTTTACTTGATATTGAGAGGCCATAGTCTTTCCAAGATCCTTCAGATACCATTTTAGCATATAGGTCTAATATAATTTTTAGTTCTTTTTTTTCAAAAAAATACCTTTGTTTTTGTTCTTTGTTTGAATTATTTATTACTAATTTTAAATTACTCATTTAATTTGTGTTTATTAATCAACCCAACTTGTGATGCTGTAAAGATGAATGTAATTGGTAGCATTCCCCAAACTTTAAAGTTAACCCAAAATTCCTCTGTTTGAGTTCTCCAAACAATTTCATTTAATATAGCTAAAAAAATAAAAAAATAAGTCCATCTGTTATTCAAAATTTTCCAACCTTCATCAGACATTGGCAGTGTTTTTCCAAGTATTAATTTTAAAACTGGTTCATTGGTGAAGTATTTTCCAAAGAATAAAGCTAAGGCAAATAAAATATTTATAATAGTGGGTTTCATATAAATAAAAATTGGATTATCAAAATAAATTGTTAAACCTCCAAATAGAGTAATTAAAATTCCTCCTAACAAAGGAACCATCGGAACTTTTTTTTCCAGTATCCAAACCAATAGAACAGAAATTATTGTTGCGACAATTAGAGGTGGTATTGCAACTTTTAAATTTTTATCACTGTTATAATAAAAAAAGAAAAAAATAGCTAAAGGCCCAACGTCTGTAATGAATTTTAGAAGTGATTTATTCACTGCTACATATTAACAGATTAATAAAACATTTATATTTTTTTTATTGATTTTTTTCATCAAATATCCATATTTAATATCGTGAGTACTCAAAAAGCTAAATTTTCAATTGGAGACGTTGTAAAACATAGACACTTCGATTTTAGAGGTGTGATTTACGATGTTGACTTTGAATTTAATAACTCAGAGGAGTGGTATCAATCGATTCCAAAAAACGTGAGACCTAGAAAGGATCAGCCATTTTATCATTTACTAGCAGAGAATGACGAAATTACTTACGAGGCTTATGTGTCTGAGCAAAATCTATTATTTGATGACTCTGAAGAGCCTATAAAACACCCTCTAATTAACGAAATTTTTTCAGGTAAGCGTGGATCAAGCTACTTCAAGCCTTCAAATTAAATAATAGCCAATATTTAAACACAATTGTCCCAAATCTCTGTCATATCTGTTTGTTATAAAATATTTAATTCTGATCAAGAGTACTGTTTTTCCTCTATCTCCCTCTGTATTCTTGGTCAGAAAATTTTGAACAATTTTAATCTAAAATTTATGTGTTATAAAAAATTATGATTAATTATTTCAATCCGAATAATACTTTAAAGATAATTAATAAAATACAAAAGTTTGTATTTGCTCTATTTATAATTGTATTGTTACTTGGATTAGTTGAAGCTTTAGTTCTTTCTCCTGAGGATTATAAGCAGAGTGACTCAGTTAGGATTATGTATGTCCATGTTCCATCAGCTTGGATATCACTCGGAATATTTTCATTTATTTCCATTCTTTCTTTTGGAGTTTTTGTTTTTAAAAATAAAAATTTCTCTTTAATAACAAAAAGTTTAGCACCTTCTGGTTTTGTTTTTAGCATAATAGCTTTAGTTACAGGATCAATTTGGGGAAAACCAACCTGGGGAACTTGGTGGGCTTGGGATGCAAGAATAACTTCAATGCTTTTACTTTCAATTTTTTATTTATTGTTCATTACTTCTTGGAAGATTACGACAGACACTAGTAAAGCAGAAAAAATTAGCTCAATAATAGCAATTATTGGTCTTATAAATATTCCAGTTATAAAATTTTCAGTAGAATGGTGGAATACTTTACACCAACCTGCGTCAGTAAAAATTTTGGAAGAAACAACAATTCATTCTTCAATGTTGACACCATTAGCTATAATGACTGCGGCATTTGCTCTATTTTCACTTTTGATATTTTTAATGAAATATAATACAGAACTGTTAAAGATTAAAAATAAAGGCTTTAATAGATTATGATTAGTGAACTACTAAATATGAATGGATACGGTGTATACGTTTGGTCATCATTTATATTTACTCTATTTTCTTTTAGCTTCTTGTACG
>CABZPQ010000019.1:0-5356 GCA_902527605.1 uncultured Pelagibacteraceae bacterium
TTGTGAAAAACCTTTAGATTTAAATTTAAAAAAAATTCAAAATTACGAAAAAAAAATAAATAAATTTAATCATAAAATTCAAATAGGATTTAACAGAAGATATGATCCAGGTCATAGTTCTCTAAAAAATAATTTAATAAAAGGCAAGATAGGAAAGCTAGAGAAAATAATTATTACTAGTAGAGATCCGGCTGCTCCATCTATAAATTATTTAAAAGCCTCAGGCGGTATTTTTAAAGATATGATGATCCATGATTTCGATCTAGCAAGATTTTATGCGGGTAAAGATGAATTTGTTTCTATATTTGCCACAGGGAGCAATATTTCTAATAAATACTTCAATAAACTTAAAGATTTCGAGCTTGCTACAGCAATTTTGAAAACAAAAAATGGTGTTCAATGTATTATTAGTAATTCTAGACATTGTAGTTTTGGATATGATCAAAGAGTAGAGCTTTTTGGAAGCAAAGGAATGATTATTTCTGATAATATCAAAGAAAATGAGATTAGTTTGTATTCTAATAAAAGTACAAATGCACGATCAAGCTTTAAACATTTTTTTATAGAAAGATACGACCAGGCATACAAAGAACAGTTAAATGATCTTGCTAAATTATTCAGATCAAATTTAAGACCTAAAAGTAGTTTTATTGATGGAAAGATTTCAATACAAATTGCTGAGAGTGCTATCCGGTCATTAAAATCAAAAAAGTTTGAAAAAATAAAATATTAAAAATCAACTTTAGGTTGAATACAACCTGCTTCTTTACAATCTAAATAAATTTATGTTAGCTTTAATGTTTAAAAGTTAACTTTTATTTAAGAGAGGAAATTAAAAATGAAAACAATAAAGAACTTTATATTAGCTGTTGCTGCATGGGCAATGATGTCTGTATCAGCATTAGCAACTGATATAATTGTTGTTTCACATGGACAAGCTAATGACCCTTTTTGGTCGGTGGCTAAAAATGGAGTTGATGCTGCTTGTAAAGATATGGGAGTATCTTGCAAATACACTGCGCCTGGAACTTTTGACATGGTTGAAATGGCAAAACTAATTGATAACGCTGTATCACAAAAACCAAAAGGTATTGTAATTACTTTACCTGATGCAGCTGCATTAGGAAAATCTGTTAAAGCAGCAATAGCTGCTGGTATACCAGTGGTCTCTATGAACTCTGGTTCGGATGACTATGCATCATTAGGAATTAGTGCACACGTAGGTCAAACTGAATTTGAAGCTGGCGTTGGTGGCGGACAAAAAATGAAGGCTGCTGGAGGAAAAAAAGCTTTATGCGTTAACCACGAAGTTGGAAACGTAGCGCTTGATAGAAGATGTGCAGGTTTCAAAAAAGGTTTTGGTGGATCTGTTGATATTCTTGGAACATCAAATGACCCAACTGAAATTCAAAAAGCTGTTGCTGCAAAATTAGGTGGTGGATATGACACTATTCTAACTTTAGGAGCTGGTTTATCTGGTGAAGCAGCACTAAAAGCTTTAGAAGCTGCTGGTAAAGTTGGAAATGTAAAATTAGGAACATTTGATATGTCACCTAATATGTTAAAAGCTGCTGCTGCAGGTAAAGTAGAGTTTTTAATTGACCAACAACAATATCTACAAGGTTATTTGCCTATAGCTATTTTTGCTCAGTACATGAGATGGGGAACAATGCCTGCAGGTGTAGTTATGACTGGACCTGGATTTGTTACTCCTGATAATGCTGCTAAAGTAATTAAATGGGCAGCTCAAGGTTATAGATAAAATCTATATTTAAGGCCTGACTAAATTTTTTGGTCAGGCCTTTTTTCAAAATTTAAATGTCATTAAAATCAAAAAGTATTTCATCAAAAAGTAGTCTTAGTGAAGACGAACGTCTAAAAAAAATATCACCACTAAGAGTTTTATTGAATAGGCCTGAGCTAGGTGCATTAGGTGGCTCAATACTTGTATTTATATTTTTTGGAATTGTAGCTGGCGATACTGGTATGTTTAGCGCCTATGGAATGCTTAATTTCCTCGATGTTTCAGCTAATTTGGGAATTATAGCAATAGCAGCAGCGATGTTAATGATTGGCGGTGAATTTGATTTGTCAATTGGATCAATGATTGGCTTTGCTGGAATTTGTATCGCAATTCCTGCAATTTATTGGGGTTGGCCATTATGGATGAGTATAGTTTTTGCTTTCGCTATGGCAGTATTGGTTGGATACTTTAATGGCATAATGGTTGTCAAAACCGGTTTGCCATCTTTTATTGTAACACTTGCAATGCTTTTTATTTTAAGAGGTTTGACATTAGCAATAACAAGATTGATTACTGGTAGAACTCAAGTTCCAGGACTAAGAGTATTAATTGAAGATGATCCATTAGCATGGCTATTTGCTACAGATACTTTTAAATGGCTTTTTACTTGGTTGGGATCATTAAAATTGATTGAACTAAGAACTGATGGAACTCCTCTTGCAACTGGAATACCTCCATCAGTTATTTGGTTTATTGCATTAACATTGTTTGCAACATGGATATTGATGAAAACAAGATACGGTAATTGGATCTTCGCATCTGGAGGAGATAAGGTTGGAGCGACAAATGTGGGTGTGCCTGTTGGAAGGGTAAAAATAAGTCTATTTATCGGGACGGCAGTCGCTTCTACTATTTTTGCTTGTATTCAAGTATTAGATGCAGGTTCTGCAGATACTATGAGAGGTACTTTAAAAGAACTAGAGGCTATTGCAGCTGCTGTTGTTGGTGGTTGTCTATTAACAGGTGGATATGGATCTGCAATAGGTGCTGCTTTTGGTGCAATTATATTTGGGACTGTATCTATGGGAATATTTTATACAGATGTTGACACTGATTGGTTTAAAGTTTTTTTAGGAGCAATGATGTTGATAGCTGTAGTATTTAATAACTATATCAGAAAGAAAGTGACTGAGAGTAAATAATGTCTGACTATCTCGTTCAATTTAATAATATTAGTAAGTTTTTTGGAAAGGTAATAGCGCTTAAAGATGTCACAATGAGATTAAAAAAAGGTGAGATCATGTGCTTACTTGGAGATAATGGAGCAGGAAAGTCGACTTTAATTAAAACTTTAGCAGGTGTTCATAAACCAGATGAAGGAGAAATTATATTTGAAGATAATAAAATTGTTTTTGACTCACCCAAAGATGCTTTAGATATTGGTATAGGAACAGTTTATCAAGATCTAGCATTAGTTCCTTTAATGAGTGTTACAAGAAATTTTTTTATGGGAAGAGAGCCTCAAAAAGGTATTCCTTTCCTTAAAACTTTTGATGTGGAGAAAGCAAATAAGATAGCAGCAGATAGAATGGGACAGATAGGTATCGATGTTAGAGATCCATCTCAGGCAGTTGGAACTATGTCCGGTGGTGAAAGACAATGCCTAGCAATATCACGGGCTATATATTTTGGAGCAAAAGTTTTAGTTTTAGATGAACCAACTTCTGCTTTAGGAGTTCATCAAGCATCAATGGTATTAAAATATATTGTAAAGGCTGCGTCTGAGGGATTGGCTGTAATTTTAATTACTCATAATGTACACCATGCGTACCCTGTTGGTAATAGTTTCACTGTACTTAATCGAGGAAAAAGCATGGGAACATTCCAAAAAAAAGATATTTCTAGAGAAAAACTTCTTA
Source organism: uncultured Pelagibacteraceae bacterium (assembly GCA_902527605.1). Classification (GTDB taxonomy): domain Bacteria; phylum Pseudomonadota; class Alphaproteobacteria; order Pelagibacterales; family Pelagibacteraceae; genus Pelagibacter. Next base: position 3,664 of record CABZPQ010000019.1, read on the forward strand.
GTATGATGGCTGGTGGTGAAGAATTAGACAAACTTGAAGTCGAACTTCAAGAAATGGATAGAATTCACAACAAAAATTAGATATTACGCCATATATCTTTGCCATGACAAAATCATTTCCTTTGCTCTTTATATTATTATGGTCATCGGCATTCATATCTGGGAAAGAAATTGTTCAAAATGCTTCTCCATTTGCAGCTTTAGCATTTAGGTTTGGGATTGTAACAATTGGTTTTCTTGTATTTGCTTATCTCAGTAATGATAAAATTTTCGGAAAATTAAAAAATATTATTGAAAGTCTTTCAACAGGTATTTTATTTCATGGGATTTATTTAGGTGGATGTTGGTATGCATTTTCAATTGGGATGCCAGCTGCAATTGTAGCTTTAATAGTTACACTTCAACCGATTTTAACAAATATTTTATCTGGTCCTATTTTTGGAGAAAAAATATCTTGGAAACAGTGGGTAGGTATCAGTTTAGGTTTCATTGGTTCTGTCACTGTCTTAGGAATTGATTTTGGAAAAGAAATTCCTCCTTTAGGATTGTTAGCTACAGTCTTAGCTTTATTTGCAATAACAGCTGGAACATTGTGGCAAAAAAAATTAAGTGGAAATTTAGCTTTGTCAGTTAACAATGCGTATCAAGCAGTTGGTGGTTGCCTTTTTAATCTATTATTAATGTTTATATTTGAAAATGCTTATATAAATTTTACAACTAGTTTTATATTAGGCATGTCTCACCAAATTATATTAGTTTCATTTGGGGCTTTTACTATTCTTATGTTTTTAATCAAAAGGGGTACTGTGGGTAAAACTACTACTTTATTTTTTTTAGTACCTCCTACTTCAGCAGTGATGGCATGGATATTTTTAAATGAACAATTAACATTTACTGACATAATTGGTTTTTTAATAACAACTGTTGGAGTATTTATAGCTACAAGGGATAAAAAAAATGGATAACAATTTTTTTAAAAATATAAGAATATTAGATGGTGGCATGGGTCAATTATTACTTGAAAAAGGAATGGTATCTATGGGGACCTTATGGTCAGCTAGCGCTTTATTAGATGAAAAATATCATCAAATGTTAGTTGATACTCATCTATCATATATCAATGCAGGCTCAGATGTTATAGTTACAAACACTTTTAGTTGTAGAAAATTTAGATTAATAGAAAATAAAGTTGGTGATAAATTCAAAAAATTAAACAAAATTGCATGTAAACTTGCAATCAAAGCTAAAGATTTATCAAAGAAAAACATATTGGTAGCTGGATCAATTCCAAGCCAAAGAGACACTTATATAACAGATGATCGCGATATCAAATTAATAGAGGAAGATATGTTTGAACAAGCTGATATTTTAAGTGAATTTACTGATTTTTTATACTTAGATGTTATTAGCAGCACTAATGAAGTTAAAGCCGCTCTTAATATATCTAAAAAATTAAACAAAAAAGTTTTAATTGGAATACATTTAAAAAAAAATGGTGACCTACCCTCAGAAGAAAAAATTGAGCAATTACTTAGAATTATTCAAGATGAAAATACACTTGGTGTAGTTTGTGCATGTATTTCTCCAGAAATATCTCTATCCGTATTAGATAAATTTTTAAATTGTGAAGTACCATTTGGATTTAAAATAAATTTGTGGGGGGTTGATGAACCAGGCCCAATACAGACATTTAA
>CABZPQ010000020.1:0-4390 GCA_902527605.1 uncultured Pelagibacteraceae bacterium
AAATTGATGTATTGCGCAACTACCTCCAACTATTGCATTATTTTCTATTGTGACATGACCACCAACCTGCACATTATTTGCTAACACTATATTATCTCCAAGATTGCAATCATGAGCTACATGACAGTAAACCATCAATAAATTATTATTACCTAATTTGGTAATTGTGCCTCCTTGAGATGTACCTGGATTAATATTCACATATTCTCTAAATTTATTATTATCACCAATAATGATAGAATTTTTTTCACCCTTATATTTTAAATCTTGCGGAGGTGTACCTATTGACACAAAAGGGAAAATCTCATTATTTTTTCCAATTTTAGTATTACCTTTAATATTTATGTGAGAATGTAATTTTGTATTTGATCCTAATTCAACACCTGGGCCTATTACACAATATGGGCCGATTACTACATCATTAGAAATTTTAGCATTTGGATCTATTATTGATGATGGATGTATCACGCTTAAATAATAACAAATTATTTTCTAAATTCTTATCAAGAATTGCTACTGATTATTTCTTTCTATCTACGATAGTTGCTGCCCACTGAGCGTCGGCCATTTTTTTTCCATCAACTATAGCTTCGCCTTTATATTTCCACACTCTTCCATGAGATCTCACTGCTTCAATATTTAATTCCAATCGGCAATCTGGTATAACTGGATTTCTAAATCTCGCTTTATCAACAGTCATTAAAAAAACTAATTTATTTTCATAGGTTTTTTTATCAATTCCAGCTGCTGTTAGAGCTGCAGCAGCTTGTCCAAACGCTTCTACAATTAATACACCTGGCATAACAGGTTCACCTGGAAAATGACCTTGTACAAAAAAACTATCTTTTTTAACATTTACTATCGCAGTAGCTGATTTAAGTTTTTTTATATTGATTAATTCATCTATGAGCAACATAGGCTCTCTGTGTGGAAGTAGATCCTTGATCTGATTTTTATTCAAATGATCTGTCATTTATTTTCTTTTAAAAATTTTCTTATATCCTTTGCAGGATATCCCATGACTTTAGAATTGTCTGGTATATTTTTTACAACTCCACTTCCTCCACCTATTTGAACATTATTTCCAATTTTTAAATGTCCCGAGATACCAGCCTGACCTCCAATTGAAACACTATTTCCAATTGTAGAACTTCCAGCAAAACCTACCTGTCCTGTTATAATACAATTACTGCCAATATTGACATTATGAGCAATATGAACCTGATTGTCTATAAATGTGTTTTTTCCAATTATGGTGTTTGATAAAGAACCTCTATCAATAGTATTATTACAACCAATTTCAACATTATCACCAATAATAACCATTCCAATATGGGGATATCTAGTATTCTTAGTTTTTTCAGGAAAAAAACCAAATCCTTTTTTTCCTATTATTGCTCCATCTAAAACTCTGACATTGTTCCCTATGATAGAATTTTTTATGATTACATTGTTACCAATTATACATTTTGATCCAATTTTTACGTTAGATTCTATAATAGAGTTATGACCTATGAATGAATTAATGCCAATTTTTACATTTTTTCCGATAAGAACATTTTGACCAAATTTCACCTTTTTAAATAGTTTTTTATTTACATGTGAAACATTATAATCTACAGCATCATTAAGTGAATTGGGGTAAAAAAGGTTAGTTATTTCATAAACTGACTTAAGTACATTATTTACTATAATTGGAGAGCAAAAATTTTTAATTTTATCATAGTGTAATTTATTTGAAATTATATATTTTGCTTTAGATCTTTTTAAAACTTCTAAGTATTTTAAGTTATTTATAAAAGAAATATCATTTACAGTAGCTGAAATTAAGTCAGATATATCATTAATTTTTATGTTTTTTTTTAATTTTTTTTTTCCTAATATTTTTAATATATCAGATAAATATATATTTTTTTCTTTTAAAAAAAATGGATTTTTATGTTTCATTAATCAGTTTTTTTTGTTTCTTCATTAAAAATTTCTAATATTTGCATAGTTATATCTAAAGTCTTCATGCCTACCAAAATATTTTTTTTTTCTATTACTAATTTAATATTATTAGTTTCTACATAATTTGTTAGCAGAGGGTTTAAAATGTTTAAAATTTTCTTTGAGTATAATCTTTTTTGTTTTACTAAATCGTCATTTAAAGCTTTTCTTAGAATTTGATATTCATTAAGATCATTATTTAATTCACTCACCATTGTAGAGATTTCATCTTTTTTTAAAATATTTTTTTTATCACTGATTTCATTTTCTTTTTCTTTTATTTTAATTTCAGATTTTTTTAGTTTTGACTGAATTTCTTTTACTTTACCATCAATTTGTTTTTTATATTTTATACCTAGATTAGACTTGTCAATAATGTACTGAACATCTAAAAATGCTATGTTGGTGTCAGAATAAGTTATATTCGAAAAAAAAAAATTCAATATTAGAAAAATTAATACTTTTTTCATTTAAAAAGAAGTCCCGATTTGAAATCGAAAACTTTCAGTAATATCTGTATCTGCTTCACTTAAAGGTATTGCATAAGAAAAACTCAAAGGTCCTATTCCACTAAACCAATTTACTGCAATACCTGTTGATGATCTAATTTTACTAGAATCTAGACTACTATTATAATCGACTTCCCAAACATTTGCCATATCTATAAAAAAATTAAGATCTATATTTTCTTTTTCAAAAATGACATTTGGAAACGTAGAACTTAAATTTAAAGCACTAGCATAATTTCCACCTATATATTGTGTCCCATCTTTAGGACCAATTTTACCCGATTCAAAACCTCTTAATCTTTTGCTTGGTACAAAAACTCTTTTTGATACTCTTACGTTATCTTCTAACGAATTTATAGTTTTCAAGAAATAGTTAGCAGATAGTACAATATTATCTCCGAATGAATGATACACAGAACCAGTAAGACTATTTTCTATAGCTAAATCATCAGAATATATAGGTAATGTTTGAGTAAAGTTGTTTATATAACCATCTGTTGGCTGGAAGTCCTGGTTTAATTTATTTAGTTTAATTGAATACTTTAATAAATTTTCAAAATAATTACCTTCCTGTTTTTTCACAATGCTGGTTGCAGTATCTATTGTTTCTAAATCTTCATAAAAATTAGAAAGTTCGAGGTTAACAAATAAACTATCTTTTTGTTCAAATTCTGTACCTATTGAAAATCCAGTTCTACTAGTTTTATATCCCGCTATGGACATAAAATCATCTACAGAACTCTCTAATGATGTACTAATTGCTTTATCAGAGTTGTTATAATTTGGATTAAAAACTGAAAATTTACCTAAAATTGAGTCATCGGATAAAACTAAATTTGTATCAAGTCTTATCCCGAGTCCTAAATAATTATTTTCTTTTAGTCCAGCAGTTAATGATGATCCAGTTGTACCAGTTCCAGCTCCAGCAAAAATTTCTCCTGTAGCTTTTTCCGCAACAGTTATATCAATAATTTTATTTAAATTATCATTATCACGCATTTCATAATTCACAGATTTAAATATATTTTTAGCTTTGATTTTTTGAATTGACTTATCAAAGAGGACTTCATTATATGCATCACCCTCATCAACAATAAGAGCATTTCTTAGGACTTTCTCATCAGTAATAAAATTTCCAAGTATATTTATTCTCTCTACAAACTTTTTTTCAAGATCATCAAAATTGATTAATATATCAATATTATTGTTACCAACAATTTGTTCTTTATAAGTAGCATTAACAAATGTAAATTCATTCCTTAGTATAAATTCATTTAAATCATTAACTAAATTATTTATTACTTTTTTTGAATATTTTTTTCCTTTAAGGTTTTTGAATTTTTTCTCAAATTTTATAATACTTTCAATTGGATAATTATTATTATTAATTATTTCAAAATTATTAAAAAAAAACTTATCTCCTGCATTTATGTTAAATGTCAATTCAAACTGATTTTCATCTGTGATAATTCCTGTTGTAGATTTTACAACTGCATTATAATACCCCCTATTTTTATAATATTTTTTTAATCTAGAAACATCGGCTGAAATTCTGTTTGTGTCTAAAAACTTATTATTAGTTAAAAATTTCCAGAATTTACTTTCCTCAGATATAATTACATTTCTAAGAGTATTATCGCGAAATTTTTTGTCACCAATAAAACGAATTTTTTTTATTTTAGCAATATCTCCAAGTTCCACATCATATGTTAAATTTATAGTGTTATTTTCGTTCTCTTTAATAGAAGTTTTAATATCTACAAAATAATAACCGTTGGATTGTAAAATATTTTTTATAAGTATAACTTGTTCATTAATTTTGTTCTCAACAAAAGGATATTTTTCAATTTTTAAAGTAACATCCCTTAACGTATCGTTAATTCTGTTGCTTT
>CABZPQ010000021.1:0-3648 GCA_902527605.1 uncultured Pelagibacteraceae bacterium
ATGGAAATCCAGATAATAGAAAATGGATAATTGTAGATATAGGAGTTACTTTTGCAGATGATGCAATTCCTGGAGTTGATTTAATATATCCTGACCCTGGATTTATTGTTGATAAAAAAGATGACTTATTAGGTATTGTTCTAACTCATGCACATGAAGATCATATTGGTGCAATTGCTCATATATGGCCAAAACTTAAATGTAAAATATTTGCTACTCCATTTACGTCAGTCTTAATTTCAGAAAAATTTAAGGAAAAAAAAATTGATATAACAGGATATCTAGAAGTTGTTCAATTAAATAGTATTGTAGATTTAAGTCCTTTTAAAATAGAATTTGTTACTTTAACACATTCTATACTTGAACCTAATGGACTAAAAATTGAAACACCTGTTGGAAATATATTGCACACTGGTGATTGGAAGTGTGATCCAGATCCATTAACTGGAGATAATATGAATTCAAAAAGATTAAAGGAAATTGGCGAAGAGGGTGTTTTGACAATGATATGTGACTCAACAAATGTATTTAGCGCGGGAAGAGCAGGATCTGAGCTTGATGTAAGAAAAAATATGCTAAAGATAATGGAAAGACTAAAGAAAAGAATAATTATTACATCTTTCGCTTCAAATGTAGCAAGAATGGAGTCAGCCTTTTATTGTGCTGAAAAAACAGGTAGGCAAATCGCTTTGGTTGGCCGTTCAATGCATAGAATTTATAAAGCTGCTAGGCAATGTGGTTACTTGCAAAATGTTATTGAACCACTTGATACAAGAGATGCAAAAAATATCTCAAGAGAAAAAATTGTTTACTTATGTACTGGCAGCCAAGGAGAGCCAATGGGTGCAATGAACCGTATTTCAAACTACACACATCCGGATGTTTTTGTTGAGAGAGGCGATGCGGTTATATTTTCTTCAAAGATTATTCCAGGTAATGAAAAAAAATTATACAAACTTCACAATCAATTAGTTAGAGAAGGTATAGAAGTAATTTCAGAAGATAGTGAATTCATTCATGTATCAGGACATCCAAATAGAGAAGATTTAAAGGATATGTATGACTGGATAAAACCAAGATCTGTTATACCTGTTCATGGTGAGCATCGACATATGATTGAACACATAAATTTTGCTAAAGAAATGCAAGTTCCATATCCAGTAAGAGTAGAAAATGGCGATATAGTAAGAATCTATCCAGGCGATAAACCTGAAGTATATGATAAAGCACCAAGCGGAAGACTTTACGTAGATGGTTCCATAAGTGTTGAAGAAGATGCTCAATCTATTAAAGAACGAAAAAATTTGTCTACTAACGGATTAATAGAAGCAACATTAGTAATAACACCAAATGGCAATATTCATAATAAACCTTTATTAACTTTTAGAGGTTTGCCAATATATGAAAAAGATGAATTCACATTTAATCTTGAAGAAGAAATTGAAAAAACAGCAAAAACTTTTTCTTTAAATAACAAAAAACAAGAATCAAATTTAATTGATGCTCTTAAAATAACTTGCAGAAAGTACACAAAAGAAAAATTAGGAAAAAGACCTTACACAAATATTAATTTAGTGAGGATTTAATTGAGTATAACAGGCTCAATAGTTGTATATGTGTGCTTGTGGTGGATAGTTTTCTTTGCCATTCTTCCAATAGACGTTAATCGTGAAAAAAAGGGAAATATAGAGGGTGTAGACCCTGGGGCCCCGGAAAATCCTAAAATAACTAAAAAAATAATTTATTGTACTTTAATTACATCTGGTATTTTTATAGTTATATATCTATTAGTAATTAATGAAATTTTAAATTTACGTAACTTTTTAAATTAATGTTTTTTTCAAAATCATTTATACCAATACTAAAAAATAATCCATCTGAGGCTAAAATTAAATCCCATCAATTAATGTTAAGAGTAGGTATGATTAAACAGTCCTCTGCTGGAATTTATTCTTGGTTACCACTTGGTTTTAAAGTCATGAAAAAAATAGAACAAATAGTTCGAGAAGAACAGGATCGTGTCGGTGTTCAAGAAATTTTAATGCCAACAATTCAGTCATCTGAAATTTGGAAGGAAAGTGGAAGATACGAAGATTACGGTGAGGAAATGTTAAGAATTAAAGATCGTCAAAATAGAGAAATGCTATACGGCCCAACTAATGAAGAGCTTGTGACAGAAATTTTTAGAGCTTCATTTAAATCATATAAATCTTTACCTCAATTATTATATCATATTCAATGGAAATTTAGGGATGAGTTAAGGCCAAGATTTGGCATTATGAGATGCAGGGAATTTTATATGAAGGATGCTTACTCTTTTGATTTAACAGATGATGATGCAATCTTTTCATATAATAAATTTTTCCTTTCATATTTAAAAACGTTTAAGAGATTAAATTTATCTGCAATACCAATGGCTGCAGATACTGGACCTATAGGCGGAAACTTATCTCATGAATTTATCATTCTTGCAGATACAGGTGAAAGTAAAATTTATACAGATAAAAGAATATTTGATGTAGAGAGTTCGAAAACAATTCTAGATAAAGAATCTTTAAATATATTGAGAAAACAATATGAAAAATTTTATTCTGTGACAGATGAAAAATTTAATATAGATGAATTTGAAAAATTAGTTCCACAAGAATTCAGAGTGAATACCAAAGGTATTGAAGTTGGTCACATATTTTATTTTGGAGATAAATACTCAAAACCAATGAATGCTGCCGTCGATTTTAATGGAAAAAAAGAATTTGTTAAAATGGGATCATACGGAATAGGAGTTTCTAGACTAGTTGGTGCCATAATTGAGGCAAAATATAACGATAAAAAAGCTATTATGAAATGGCCTATGTCAGTGACACCTTATGATTGTGCAATTATTCCAATGATAAATAAAAATGATAAATCTAACTTAGAAAAGTCTATTAAAATATATGAATTTTTAAAATCAAAAAATATAGAAACAATCATAGATGATACGGAAGAAAATATCTCAGCTAAAATAAAAAAATTTAATTTAATCGGAATTCCATATCAATTGATAATCGGAAGTAAATCTGAAGGAAATTTATATGAATTCAAGGAAGTTGATGGAGAAACTCAAAATTTGAAAGTTGAAGATATAGCCTCACAAATAATAAAAGCTAAGCAAAATTGATTTCACAGCTAGAAAAAGAAATTATATTCAGATTTTTAAAAGCTAGAAAAAAAGATGGCTTTTTAAATCTAATCTCTATCTTTTCCTTTATTGGGATTGGTTTGGGTGTAGCTGTACTAATAATTGTTATGTCTGTAATGAATGGTTTTAGAACGGAATTAATAAATAAAATTGTAGGGTTTAATGCTCATGCTGTTGTAAAACCCTACGACAAGCCTTTAGCATTTACGACTGATAAAGACTTTGCAAATGGTATTGTTTCAAATGATGGAGAAGCAGTAATTCTTTCAAAACAAAATACAAAAGGTGTACTGTTAAAAGGATATTTAAATAATGATTTTAAGAAACTAGAAATATCAAATAATCAAAAATATTTTGGATCAACAGATTTAAAAAATAATTCAATTTCAATTGGAAAGGATTTAAGCTTCTTACTTAATATAGATATTGGCGATCAAATAACAATAATGTCACCATCCGGTGTTCAA
>CABZPQ010000022.1:0-3583 GCA_902527605.1 uncultured Pelagibacteraceae bacterium
ACGAATAAATTTAATGCTCTTTTATCTTTGTTAATTATTTTTGCGGTTATAAAATCAATACCACCTCTTTTAAGTTGGTTCATAATTGATGCAAATTTTGCTGGTGACTCAAAACATGCTTGTTCAGGTTCTGGAGCATGTTGGGCTTATATAAAAATATGGTTTAATAGATTTATGTATGGCATGTATCCAAATGCAGAACAATGGAGAATAAATTTATCATTTATCGCTCTTGCTTTTCTTGGTGGAGTAGGGTTTTTTGCAACAGAAAAATTCAAAAAATATCTAACATTATATTATGTTGTTGTTTATCCAATAATTGCATTTTTATTTATATTCTTTTTTATTTCTGGTGGTCCAATATTTTTTGATTTTTCATATGGAATTATTGCAGCGGTGATCTCTATTATAATAGGTTTCTTTATCCCATCGAAATTTAAAATGTATTATTTTTTAATAATACCGATCACAATATATATATTATTAAAGTATGTATTTTTTTACGAAGAACTAATTGAATTAGGAAAGATACAAGCTTTCGAATGGGTTGAAACTGGAGCTTGGGGTGGATTATCACTAACTTTTATAGTTTCATTTTTCTGTTTAATATTCTGTTTTCCAGTAGGATTATTCCTATCTTTAGGGAGAAGATCTGATTTACCCATCATTAAATACATATCTATAGGATTTATAGAATTTTGGAGAGGGGTACCTTTAATTACAGTTTTATTTATGTCATCAGTAATGTTTCCAATGTTTTTACCAGAGGACATGTTTATTGATAAACTAGTAAGAGTTATAATTGCTATATCATTGTTTGAAGCCGCATATGTAGCAGAGGTAATTCGAGGTGGTTTACAGGCTTTACCTAGAGGGCAATATGATGCTGCAAAATCCTTAGGAATGGGTTATTGGAAAATGCATATATTTGTTATTTTACCACAAGCTCTCAAATTAGTTATACCAGGTATAGCAAATACATTCTTAGCGCTTGTGAAAGATACACCTTTAATATTTGTAGTGGGTCTTTTAGAAATAGTAGGAATGCTAAATTTAGCTAAAACAAATCCTGAATGGTTAGGTTTTGCAATGGAAGGCTATGTATTTGCTTCAATCGTATTTTTTATTATTTGCTATGCAATGAGTAAATATAGTTATAATTTAGAGCAAAAATATAAAACCGAGAGATAATGTCAGATAAAATAATTCAAATAAAAGAAATGAATAAATGGTTTGGAGATTTCCAAGTCTTAAAAAACATTAATTTAGATGTTGAAAAGAACAAAAAAATTGTTGTCTGCGGTCCCTCTGGTTCAGGTAAATCTACATTAATTAGATGTATTAATAGACTTGAAGAACACCAGGAAGGATCAATTGTTGTTGATGGAACTGAATTAACTGAAGAAACAAAGAATATAGAACAAATAAGAGCTGAGGTTGGAATGGTTTTTCAACAGTTTAATTTATTTCCTCATTTATCAATATTAGATAATTGTACATTAGCTCCTATATGGGTAAAAAAAATGCCAAAAAAAGATGCTGAGGCATTAGCATTAAAACATTTAGAAAAAGTTCAAATTGCTGATCAAGCATACAAATATCCAGGCCAACTTTCCGGTGGTCAACAACAAAGATGTGCAATAGCAAGAGCATTATGTATGGAGCCAAAAATAATGCTTTTTGATGAGCCAACATCAGCATTAGACCCTGAAATGATTAAAGAAGTTTTAGATGCAATGGTTAATTTAGCTAAGGCTGGTATGACCATGATTGTTGTAACACATGAGATGGGGTTTGCAAAAGAAGTTGCAGATGAAGTTATTTTTATGGATGAAGGTATGATTGTAGAACAGGCAGAAACAAAAGAGTTTTTTGCTAACCCAAAAAGCGATAGAACAAAGCTTTTTTTAAGCCAAATATTATAAAAATTATAACTAAATTGCTAAAAAGTCGCTTGACAGGTTTATAAAATCTTAAAAATTATTATTCTTTTTAAAATTATTTTACTTGAAATAACTTTTTGATTTCTATTAACTCAAGTTATTATTTTTAATTAAAGAGGGGTCTTTGATGGAAGAAAATTTCAATAAACATCTAGGTAATAAATTAAAACTTAGACGTTTGGCTTTAGGTTTAACACAAACAAAAGTCGCAAAAGCAATAAATGTAACATTTCAACAAATACAAAAATATGAAAAAGGAACAAATGGTGTAAGCTCTATTAGATTATTACAACTATCTAACTATCTTAAAGTGCCAATAAACTATTTTTTTGAAGATTTTTCGGAATATTTGATAAACTTAGAAAAATCTAAAGAAGGTCATATGAATGTTAACTATAATTTTTTAGTTAAAGTTTATTCTGAACTTACTCAAGATCAAAAAATTAAGTTTAGTAAAAATATACAGATCAATCAGGTAAATATTTCTAAAACAGGATAAATAATTTTAAATTGGCTCCTCGGGCAGGACTCGAACCTGCGACCAATTGATTAACAGTCAACTGCTCTACCAACTGAGCTACCGAGGAATGTAAAATCACAACTTACTTTTTTTTTATATTATCTCAACAAAAATATATTGTGGAGGCAACGCCCGGAATCGAACCGGGATACAAGGATTTGCAATCCTCTGCGTAACCATTCCGCCACGTTGCCATGAATTAAATATTCAATGAGGACATATATAATTAATTTTATAATTTAGTCTATAAATTTAACGGATAATTTCATTGTTGTTTATTGATATGATTAATTTATAAAATAATTATCCATGAGTTCAGACAAATATATTCACGAAAATGTTGAAAATAAGATTTATTCTTATTGGGAAGAAAAAAAATTATTTAAACCAAAATCTAATAAAAAACAATTTTCAATAGTCATCCCACCACCAAATGTAACAGGCAGTCTTCATATGGGTCATGCACTAAATAACTCTATTCAAGACCTATTAACTCGTTATCATCGGATGAATAATTTTGAAACTTTATGGCAGCCTGGAACCGACCATGCGGGTATTGCTACACAAGCTTTAGTGGAAAAAAAACTTAAATCTGAAGGTATAGATAAAAATGATTTAGGAAGAGAAAAGTTTATTGAAAAAGTTTGGGAGTGGAAAGGTCAATATGGTGACATAATAATTAATCAATTAAAAAAATTAGGCTGTTCTTGTGACTGGTCTAGAAATGCCTTTACCATGGACGAAAATCTATCAAAATCTGTATTAAAAGTTTTTGTGGAAATGTATAAAAATGGATTAATTTACAAATCAAAAAAATTAGTAAATTGGGACACTGTTTTAAAAACGGCAATATCGGATTTAGAAGTAGATCAAAGAGAGGTTAATTCAAAGCTATACCACATCAATTATCCAATCGAAGGAACAGATAAATTTATAACTATTGCAACTACTAGACCAGAAACAATGTTAGGAGATACAGCGGTTGCAGTTAATCCATCAGATGAAAGATTTAAATCATTAGTAAATAAAAATGTAATAGTTCCAATAGTTGATAGAAAAATAAAAATTATTGAAGATGATTATGCAGATCCAGAACAAGGTACTGGAGCTGTTAAAATTA
>CABZPQ010000023.1:0-3559 GCA_902527605.1 uncultured Pelagibacteraceae bacterium
CACTTTTAATACAGTACAAGCAATATTTGAGCTTAAAATATCAATATTGTTTTCAAAATCATCATAATTGACAATGTTATAATGTTTATAAATTGATTTGTATTGATTTAAAGGATGGTCAGATACATAAAATCCTAAAGTTTCAAATTCTTTAGTAAGCTTGATATCTAATTCCCAATCATCAATATTTTCTAAAATGTTAATATTATCGGTCTCGTATTCTTCAAAAAGGTTATTTTGATTTAACAATTTATTTTCATGTATATTTTTTGACTTTAATATTAAGTTTGGAATTGATTTAAATAATGATTGTCTATTATTGTTGAATACATCGAAACATCCTGCTTGAACTAATCCTTCTAATTGTAATTTATTTATATCCTTTGGATTTATTCTATTAATAAAATCTGAAAGATTTTTAAATACTCCATTAGAAACTCTTTCTTTGACTATATTTGAAATAGCTTCATATCCAACATTTTTAATAGCGCCTAATGCATAATAAAAATTTTCACCATCAGACGAGAAATCCGCAAAAGATTTATTCAAATCAGGTCTTTGGATTTTAATTTTAAGTCGTTTTAATTCTTCATAAAACTCACTCAATTTTTTTTGATTAGATAATTCCATTGACATAGAAGCTACAAAAAATTCATGAGTATAATAAGTTTTTAGGAATGCGGTTTGATAAGCAATAACTGCATATGCTGCCGCGTGACTTTTATTAAATCCATATTCTGCAAAAGGTTCGATTTTTAAAAATATACCTGCGGCTATATCTTTGCTAATTCCATTTTTATATGCTCCATCTACAAATCTTTGTTTTTGTTTTTCAAGTTCTGCTCTTTTTTTCTTTCCCATCGCTCTTCTTAAAATATCCGCTTCTCCAGCTGTAAATCCAGATAGAACTTGCGCTATTTGCATTACCTGTTCTTGATAAATAATTACTCCATATGTTGGTTTTAATATTTGCTCTAGCTTTGGATGCAAATAGTCGGGTTCTCTTTTTCCATGTTTACACTCATTATAAATTGGAATATTGCTCATTGGACCTGGTCTATATAAAGCCACCAAAGCAATAATATCTTCCAATCTATTAGGCCTCATGTTTAAAAGAGCGTCTTTCATGCCAGAACTTTCAAGTTGAAACAATCCTACTGTTTTACCACTTGATAATAATTCATATACCTTTTGGTCTTCATAATTAATTTTTTCAACATTAAATTCAGGCCTTTTTTTTTTTATTAATTTTTGAGCTTTATCAATAACTGTTAATGTCTTTAAACCTAGAAAATCAAACTTAATTAGACCAGCGTTTTCTGCTGAATACATATCAAACTGTGTCGAAGGTAGTAATAAATCTGCGGCATTATCTTTGTATAATGGTACTGTCTCGGTTAACTTTTTATCTGCAATAACTACTCCGGCTGCATGAGTGGCAACGTTTCGATTTAAACCCTCTAATTTAAGAGATAAATTAATTAAACGATCTACTCTTTTATCCTCTTTAATTAATTTTTGGAGTCTCGGCTCAAGATTTATACACTCTTGTAGAGTCATTGGTCTTGATGGATCGAATGGAATCATTTTGCAAATACTGTCAACAAAACCATATGGTAATCCTAGAACTCTACCAACATCTCGAATTACCATTCTTGCTTTAAGCTTACCAAAAGTAATAATATGAGCTACACTATCTTTATATTTTGTAGTTAAGTATTCAAAAACTAAATCTCTTTTTTCCTCACAAAAATCTATATCAAAATCAGGCATTGAAATCCTATCGGGATTAAGAAATCTTTCAAAAATAAGATTGAACTTAATTGGATCTATATCAGTTATGGATAAACACCAAGCAACTAAGGAACCAGCGCCAGATCCTCTACCTGGTCCAACAGGAATTTTATTTTTTTTTGCCCACTTAATATAATCTGAAACAATTAAGAAATAACCAGAATAATTCATTTCAATTATTATTCCTATTTCATGATCTAGTCTTTTTTTATATTCTAAATATTTTTCATCTTTCTCAATATATGAGTGATCCATATCAAAAACTGATTTAAATTTTTCTTTAAGCCCTTCAAGAGACAAAAGTCTCAACATATCATTTGAATTTTTTTCAGAGGACGAAATACTTGGCAGAATGGGCTTAGAAAAATTTGGCTTAAAAGAACATCTATATGGTAAATTAAAATTATTTTCTAACGCTTCAGGTAAATCGCTAAAAAGCTCGATCATCTCTTCAGATGATTTAAAATAGTGTTGGTTAGTGAGTTTTGTTCTATTTGAATCATTCACATAAGTTTTTTTACCAATACACATTAATGCATCATGTGCCTCGAACATATCTTTATCTAAATAATAAATTTCATTCGAAGCAATAATTGGCAATTCTAACTTTTCTGAAATTTTAAGATTAAAATTTTCGAAGTCTTTCTCGTTAATATCATTATGTCTTTGAATTTCTATGTAGATATTGTCTTCAAATTTTTCTTTTAACTTAATTAATAATTCTTCAATTTCATTAAATAAACCTTTGTTAAAAAGTGAACCAAAGAGGCATCTAATTGATCCTGTTAAAACTATGATGCCATCTGAGTTATTTAATAAATCATCTATTTCACAATGTGGAGCAGTGATTTCTGAATTTTCTAAATATGATTTTGATGAAAGTTTTATAATATTTTTATATCCATGATAATTTTTAGCTAATATAGGTATTAGACCTCTAAATTCTTTGTATTTAAATAATATCTGTGTTCCAATAATAGGCTGCGTACCTACAGACGATAAATTTTCTGAAAATTCTAGAGCACCTGACAGATTGTGAGTATCCGACAAACCTAGTGATTTTATTTTATTTTTTTTACAGAAATCTTTTAATTGATCAATTTTTACAGCTCCCTCACAAATGGAATATTGAGTATGTATTTTAAATTGATTAAATGTTTTATTAACTGATTCTTTCATTGGTGATATTCATCTTACCACCAATCATTTTAATTTTACAATCTGCCATATTTGCAAAATATCTATTGTGGGTTGCAAAAATTATAATTCTATTTTTATCTTTTAGATTAAAAAGGATTTTAAATATTTGTTTAGCATTATCAAAATCTAAACTTCCAGTAGGTTCATCGGCTAAAATTATGTTGGGTTCATTAATTAGCGCTCTAGCAATTGCTATTCTTTGATTTTCACCACCAGAAAGTTCAGATGGATAATGATTTAATCTTGAGGTTAAATTTAATTTTTTTATCAATTTTTTTGCTAATTCTGTTGATTTTGACTTATTATTAGTAATTAACAAATTTGGCAGTATTACATTTTCGAGTGCTGTAAAATCGGGCAATAAATTTTTGTCTTGATAAATTATGCCAATATTTTTTGATCTTAAATGATCATTTTCAATTGAGCTATTTGTATCAATTTTCTTTTTGTTAAACTCAATAAAACCTGACGAAGGGATGTCAATAAATGACAATAAATTTAATAATGTTGATTTACCAGATCCTGAAGGTCCAATAATTGAATATACCTTTCCTGCCTCAAATTT
>CABZPQ010000024.1:0-3278 GCA_902527605.1 uncultured Pelagibacteraceae bacterium
AGTCTTTGGAAGCCCAGGTGAAAATTGTATTAAATCTGGTGTAGCTATCGGACCAATTTGTTTTCTAACCCAAAGTTTTAAATCTCTCTCTAAATCTAAAGTCGATTTTTCTCCTACATTTAAAGTTACATAACAATACAAACCATTACCTTTAATATCATGAGGATATCCAACAACAGCGGCCTCAGCTACTTTTGGATGGGCAACAAACGCACTTTCAATTTCAGCAGTTCCAAGGTTGTGTCCGGAAACAATGATTACATCATCAACTCTTCCTGTGATCCAGTAATATCCATCTTTATCTCTCCTGCACCCGTCACCTGTAAAATACTTACCATCAAATTGAGAAAAATAAGTATCAATAAATCTTTGATGATCACCGTAAACTGTCCGCATCTGCCCTGGCCAAGATTGTGCGATACACAAACGACCTTCAGCTTCTCCTTTCAAAACTTTCCCATCTTTATTTACTATTACTGGTTTAATTCCATAAAATGGTTTAGTTGCTGAACCTGGTTTTAAATTTATAGCACCTGTTTGTGGACTAATTAATATCCCACCCGTTTCAGTTTGCCACCAAGTATCAACAATCGGACAATTAGAGTCCCCAACAGTTTTATAATACCACTCCCATGCTTCAGGATTGATTGGTTCACCTACTGTTCCTAGTAATTTCAGTGATTTTCTTGATGTTTTTTTAACAGGCTTATCACCTTCTCTCATTAAAGCTCTTATTGCTGTCGGAGCAGTATAAAAAATATTCACTTTATATTTATCAACGATTTGCCACCATCTTGAACTATCCGGATAAGTTGGAATTCCCTCAAACATAATAGTTGTTGCTCCATTAGATAATGGTCCATAAATAATATAGCTATGACCAGTTACCCAACCAATGTCAGCTGTACACCAATAAATATCTTTAGGTTTATAATTGAATATATATTGATGGGTCATAGATGCGTAAACCATATATCCACCAGTTGTATGCATTACACCTTTTGGTTTACCTGTTGATCCTGAAGTATACAAAATAAATAAAGGATCTTCTGCATTCATTTCTTCGGGTTCACATTTATTTGAAACTTTTTTCGTTAACTCGTGGTACCAAACATCTCTTCGTTCATCCCAATTTATTCTATTGCCTGTTCTTTTAACAACAACACATTTTTTTACATTTGGGCAATTTACTAAAGCTTCATCAGCTATTGATTTCAGAGGTATTATTTTTCCACCTCTTACACCTTCATCAGCTGTAATTAGATAATCAGACTCACAATCGTTTATTCGTCCAGAAATACTATCGGGAGAAAATCCTCCAAAAATTATTGAATGCACAGCTCCTATTCTTGCACACGCCAACATTGTATATGCAAGTTCTGGTATCATGGTTAAATAGATTGTTACTCTATCACCTTTTTTAACCCCTAATTCTTTAAGACCATTTGCAGCTTTAGAAACTTCTTTGTGTAATTCTTTGTAGGAAATTTTCTTTTGAACTTTTGGATCATCTCCAACCCATATAATCGCAGTTTTATCTTTATTCTTCTTTAAGTGTCTATCAATACAATTTGCCGATGCATTAAGAGTACCGTCGTAAAACCATTTTATCTTAACATCTGATTTACTATATTTAACATCTTTAATTTTTGTATACGGTTTTATCCAATTAATTCTCTTTCCTTCTTTTTTCCAGAAGCCATCATTATCTTTTATTGAAGATTTATATTTTTTTTCGTACTGAGATTTGTTTACTAAGGCTTTGCTAATCCAGTCTTTCTTTGTTCTATATATAAGTTCTTTTTCTTGCTTTGGAGCTAAAGACTTTGCCTTAGTTTTTCTTTTAGTGATTATTTTTTTTTTTCTTTTTTTAACTTTTTTTTTTGGCATCGATTATAAATTTTTCAGATACTACTCATCTTCAAAATAATTTTCCAGCATTTAGTGTCGATTGGCATTACAGACAGTCTGCTTTGTTTTATTAGTGCAATATCTTTTAAATCTTTATTTTTTTTAATATTTTCAAGAGAAACTGGTGTTTTTAGTTTGCTTTTATACTTAACTTTTACTGCTACAAATCGCTTCTCTTTATCTGTTGGGTCGATAAATGCTGTTTTAATTACTTCAACAATTCCAACGATTTCTTTACCAATATTTGAATGGTAAAAAAAACAAAGATCACCCTTCTCCATTTTTTTCAAATTATTTGCTGCTTGATAATTTCTTACACCATCCCAGTCAGCACCTTTTGGACCAACTTTAAATTGTTGATCTATCGACCAAACATTAGGCTCCGATTTGAGCAACCAATAATTCATTACAAAACTACACCAGCTCCTTTTAAAAATTTAGCACTAGCATCTAGGGCTAATCTTGGACTGGCTTCTAAATCCATATTATCAAATTTCTTTATTTTATATTTTTCTAGACCTACCAATGCGATCATTGCTGCGTTGTCTCCACATAGTTTAATATCTGGAAAAATTGCTTTAAAGCCATTCTCATTGCTTACTTCGATTAGTTTTTTTCGTATACCTTTGTTTGCTGCAACTCCTCCCGCAACTATAAAAGATTTTTCTTTAAATGAGTTTTTTAAAAATTCCTTAAAAGCAATTCTAGATTTAATATACAATATTTCTTCGATAGTTTTTTGAAAAGACGCTGCTAAATCATATTTTTCTTGTTCTGAATTTATATATTTTGTTATTCTTAGTATCGCAGTTTTAAGTCCTGCAAAAGATAAATTGCATCCACCTTTATTAATTATTGGTTTGGGTAATTTATATTTATTTGGATCACCCTTTTCTGCAAATTTTTCTAACTTTGGACCACCTGGAAATTCTATTCCTAAAAGTTTTGCAGTTTTGTCAAATGCTTCTCCTAAAGCATCATCAATTGTAGTTCCTAATCTTCTGTAACTGCCTAATCCATTCACACTTAAAAATTGACTGTGTCCACCTGAAATCAACAGAAGTAAATAAGGATAATTAATATTAGTTTGAAGTTTTGGACTTAAAGCATGACCCTCTAGATGATTAACACCAATAAATGGAACCTTTAAAGATGATGCGAGTGATTTTGCAAAATTTAAACCAACACTAAGACAAATTATTAAACCAGGTCCAGATGTTGCGGCAACAGCAGATACTTTATCAAGAGTTATACCGCTTTCATCCAAAGCTTTTTTTGCAATTAAATTAATTTTTTCAACATGTGACCTTGCAGCTAATTCTGGAACAACTCCCCCAAATTCTTTATGAATGTCAAATTGACTTGAA
>CABZPQ010000025.1:0-3221 GCA_902527605.1 uncultured Pelagibacteraceae bacterium
TCAAATTGAAGCTATTAAAGATTGGTTAAAATCTAAAAGTTCTAATACAGAAATTGCATATAGGCCTGCGAGGGTTTTGCTTCAAGATTATACTGGAATTCCTGCAGTTGCAGATTTAGCAGCAATGAGAGAGGCTGTAAAAGAAAAAAATAAAGATCCAAGCACTATCAATCCATTATCATCAGTTGATTTGGTAATTGATCACTCTGTGCAAGTAGATAAATTTGCAAATAAAAATTCTTTAAAAGAAAACGTTGATATTGAATTTAATCGGAATGCAGAAAGATATTCTTTCCTTAAATGGGGTCAACAAGCATTCAATAATTTTAGAATAGTTCCTCCAGGAACTGGAATATGTCATCAAGTCAATCTGGAATACCTTTCAAAAGTTGTTTGGAATGAAAAATATAAAGATAAAGAATACATATTTCCAGATACTTTGGTTGGAACAGATAGTCATACAACTATGGTAAATGGCTTATCTGTTTTGGGTTGGGGAGTAGGCGGAATTGAAGCTGAAGCTGGAATGTTAGGTCAACCTATTTCAATGTTAATTCCCGAAGTTATTGGATTTGAAATGAAGTCAAAAATGCCAGAGGGTACTACAGCAACTGATCTTGTTTTAACAGTAGTTAAAATGTTGAGAGACAAGGGAGTTGTTGGAAAGTTTGTTGAATTCTATGGCGAAGGACTAAAAAATCTCACTTTAGCAGATAGAGCTACTATAGCAAATATGGCACCTGAGTATGGTGCAACTTGTGGCTTTTTCCCAATTGATGATGAAACTTTAAAATATTTAAAATTCTCAGGAAGAGATGATCAAAATGTTGAAATTGTAAAAAAGTATGCTCAAGAACAAGGACTTTGGGCAAGTTTAGATGTAGAATTTACAGACACTCTATCTTTAGATATGTCAACTATAGTGCCGACTATTTCAGGACCAAAACGTCCACAGGATAAAGTTTTACTTACTAACGCATCATCAAATTTTAAAAAAGTATTTTCAGAAATTACAAAAAAAGAAGAACCAAATATTTATAATGTTGATAAAGAAGAATTTAAAATAACTGATGGTGATGTTTTAATTGCTGCAATCACTTCTTGCACTAATACCTCTAATCCAAGTGTACTAATTGGAGCAGGTTTACTTGCAAAAAATGCAATTGAAAAAGGTTTAATGACTAAGCCCTGGGTAAAAACATCTTTGGCACCTGGATCACAAGTAGTTACAGATTATCTAGAAAAAGCTGGGCTAAATATTTATTTAGATAAGTTAGGTTTTAATTTAGTTGGTTATGGATGTACCACTTGTATTGGTAATTCAGGTCCATTAGCCGATAATATCTCAAACTCCATAAAAAATAATAATATTTATGCTGTTTCAGTTTTATCTGGAAACAGAAACTTTGAAGGAAGAATTTCACCTTTAATAAAAGCAAATTATTTAGCGTCTCCGCCATTAGTCGTTGCTTATGCAATAGCAGGAACTATGAGATTTGATTTGTATAAGGATTCATTAGGTAAAGATAAAGATGGTAAAGATGTTTTTTTAAAAGATATATGGCCATCTAACAAAGAAATAGAAGAAACATTGAGAAATTCATTAAATGCAGAAATGTTTATAAAAAGATACTCAAATGTTTCTCAAGGACCAGAACAATGGCAAAAAATTAAAACAGAGGAAACCAATATTTATAATTGGGAAGATAATTCAACGTACGTAAAAAAACCTCCGTTTTTTGACAACCTTCCTGATAAACCAGAAGGATTTAAAGAAATAAAGGATGCAAGACCACTATTAATATTGGGTGATAGCATTACCACCGATCATATTTCACCTGCTGGCTCTATACAAAAAGATAGTCCAACTGGAGAATATTTTATGAAACATCAAATACTTCCAAAAGACTATAATTCCTATGGAGCAAGAAGAGGGAATCATGAGGTTATGATGAGAGGAACTTTTGCAAATATAAGAATTAGAAATGAAATGGCACCTGGCACCGAAGGTGGTTTTACAAAGTTGTATCCTGAGGAAAAAGTAATGCCAGTATATGATGCGGTTGTTGAATATAAAAAAAGAGGTACCGATTTAGTTGTAATTGGTGGTAAAGAGTATGGAACTGGTTCTTCTAGAGATTGGGCGGCCAAAGGAACCAAACTTTTAGGTGTAAAAGCTGTTTTTGCAGAAAGTTTTGAGAGAATTCATAGATCAAATCTTATAGGAATGGGTATACTACCATTACAGTTTAAAGATGGAATAAATAGAACTAATCTAAAATTAGATGGATCAGAACTATTTTCTATTATTGACTTAGAAAAAGGCATAGATCCTAGAGATGAAGTTGATGTTGAAATCAAATATGTCTCTGGAGACATCAAGAGAATTAAAATGTTAAGTAGAATAGATACTAAGAACGAATTAGAGTATTACAAAAATGGTGGAATTTTACAATATGTACTTAGGAACATGATATAATGGATGAGGATATTGAAATAATAAATACCCAAACACGTAATGAAAAAATTAAAAACTTTTTCATAAATAATAAAAATTCTTTAATTTCGATATTAGTAATAATTATTTTGGTTTTAATTGGCTACTTTTCTTTTGAAGAATATCAATCTAGCAAAAGAGAAAAATTAGCTGATAAATACGACTTAGCTGTAATAAGATATGAAGCTGATAATAAATATAATGTGATCCCAGATCTTAAAGAGGTGATTAATGCTAAAGATAAAACATATTCTCCTCTAGCTTTTTATTTTTTGCTAGATAACGATTTGATAAATTCAAAAGATGAAATTAACTATTATTTTGATATTTTAATTAATGATATTAACTTGGATAAAAAGTTTAAAGAGCTAACAATCTTTAAAAAAGGTCTATATAATTCAGATTTTTCAGATGAAAATGAATTGTTAGCTATTTTTAATCCTTTAATTAAAGCGGATAGTATATGGAAACCACATAGCCTTTATATTATGGCAGAATATTATTTATCAAAAAATCAAATGCAAAAATCAAAAGAATTTTTTGAGCAAATAGTTAGTCTCGAAAATAATAACTCTAAAATAAAAACCAAAGCTCAAAAAAGGCTAAGATCTAGTTTCAGTGAGTAGGATAGTATTATATTTCGTCTTATTACTTTTATTATCAAGTTGTGGTCAAAGTGATAAATCTGTAGAAAATACTAATTCTAAAATTTTATTTGAAGAAA
>CABZPQ010000026.1:0-2724 GCA_902527605.1 uncultured Pelagibacteraceae bacterium
TATAATCAAAAAAAATTAAAAAAGATGGGTATGAATGCTTTATTAGGTGTAGGCCAAGGAAGTATCAGAGGTTCATACTTGGTAACTATAGAATGGAAAGGCACAAAAAGTAAATCTAAACCCTTAGGATTTGTTGGAAAAGGTGTGTGCTTCGACACTGGAGGCTATTCATTAAAACCAGCAAAATTTATGGAAGATATGACTTATGATATGGCAGGCTCTGCTACTGTTGTTGGTTTAATGAAAACTCTAGCTTTAAGAAAATCAAAAATTAATGCTGTTGGAGTGGTTGGACTTGTAGAAAATATGGTAAGTGGAAACGCTCAAAGACCTGGCGATATTGTTAAATCTTATAGTGGTAAAACAATTGAAGTTTTAAATACTGATGCTGAAGGAAGATTAGTTTTAGCAGACGCTTT
The DNA here is from genome assembly GCA_902527605.1 of uncultured Pelagibacteraceae bacterium. GTDB lineage: Bacteria > Pseudomonadota > Alphaproteobacteria > Pelagibacterales > Pelagibacteraceae > Pelagibacter. The sequence goes on from CABZPQ010000026.1 coordinate 420, forward strand.
AACATTTACAGAAGAAAAATTTAAGCCGCAATTTATTGTTGATTTAGCAACATTAACTGGAGCTATAATTGTTTCTCTTGGCTCAGAATATGCAGGTTTATTTTCAAATAATGATAAATTATCAAAACAATTAATTGATGCAGGTGAAAGTGTTGAAGAAAAACTTTGGAGAATGCCTTTGAACGAAAACTTTGACAAATTAATAAATTCTAAAAATGCAGATATGCAAAACATTAATTATGTAGGTGGAGCAGGTTCGACTACAGCAGCACAATTTTTACAGAGGTTCATAATAAATAAAACTCCTTGGGCCCACTTAGATATTGCTGGCATGGCATTTTCAAAATATGGAGGAGCGCTTAACTCCGGTGGTGCAACTGGTTATGGAGTTAGATTGTTAAATAAATTAATTGAGGATAATTATGAGTAATATTGAGCAAACTCTATCGATAATTAAACCAGATGCAGTTGAAAGAAATCTTCAAGATCAAATTAAGCAGGAATTTACAAATAAAGGATTTGAAATAATAAAAGAAAAAAAAATTCATATATCTAAAGAGGAAGCAGAAAGATTCTATAAAGTACACGAGTCCAAACCATTTTATAACGATTTATGTACTTATTTATCATCAGGTCCTATTGTTGTCATGACTTTACAACGAGAAAATGCAGTTGCTGAAAATAGAAAGTTAATGGGAGCTACAAATCCAGTTGATGCAGAGGAGGGTACTTTGAGGAAAAAATACGGTATTTCAATTGATAAAAACTCTGTTCATGGTTCAGACAGTCCTGAAAATGCTAAGATTGAATTAGATTTTTTTTTTAATCACTAGCTAATAATTTAGTAATTGCTTCTGGATATATTTGATGTTCAATTTTTAAAACTTTTTTTTCTAAACTTTTTCCACTATCCGATTTTAGAATTTTTACTTTTTTTTGTAATATAATTTTACCTGAATCTAATTTACTATTAACAATATGAACTGTAGCTCCAGAGTATTTGTCTTTATTTTGAATTGCTCTATTATGTGTATTTAGCCCTTTATATTTAGGCAGAAGAGAGGGGTGAATGTTAAGTATTGTTTTATTTAATTTTTTTATGAATTTACCTGAAAGTATTTTCATAAATCCAGCTAAACAAATCAAATCCACATTATTCTTTTTTAATAATTTTAACAAACGATCTTCAAAATTTTTTTTATTAGAATCTTTAATAAAGACATTATTGATCTTAGACTTATTTGCATAATCTAATCCTTTTGCACTAAAATTATTAGAGACAACTATAACAATTCTAATTAAAGATTTTTTCGTTTTTGAATATTTAACTAGTGATCTTAGATTACTACCTCTACCACTTATTAAAACTGCTGTATTTTTTTTACCAGATAACTTTTCCACTCAATTTTACTTTTTCTGAATTTTTTGTAATTTTTCCAATGACATATGGTTTATATTTTTTTGGAAATAATCTAATTACTTTTTTGTAGTTTGAACGTTTTACTATTAAACAAAAACCCACACCACAATTAAAAGTTTTTAACATTTCTTGATCGCTAACACCTTGACTTTTAAGCCATCTAAATATTTTTAATGTTTTTATTTTTTCTAAATTTATTTCAGCGCAGTAATTATCTGGTATTATTCTTTCAATATTGTCTTTTAATCCACCACCAGTGATATTTGCACAAGCATTCAAATACTTTTTTTTAATTAATTCTAATACATGCATTACATATATTTTAGTTGGTACCAATAATTCTTTTTTTAAAAATGAATTTTTTTTTATATTAATTTTGTTTTTTTTTACAATATGTCTTACTAAGGAATATCCATTTGAGTGGAGACCACTGGAAGGTATTGCCAGTACTAAATCTTTTTCTTTTACTTTATTTAATAATATTTTGTCTTTCTCTACTAAGCCTAAAGAAAATCCTGCAATATCAAATTTACCTTTGGAGTATGTTCCAGGCATTTCTGCAGTTTCTCCACCAACTAATTCACAGTCAGCTAATTTGCAGCCTTTAATTATTCCTCTAATTATATTTTTTAGCTTTTTCGTATCGATTTTTTCGACAGATATATAATCTAAAAAAACTAAAGGTTTCGCTCCTTGAACTATAATGTCATTTACACACATTGCCACAAGATCCACTCCGATTGTATCAAATTTACCCAGCATATTTGCAACTTCAATTTTTGTACCAACTCCATCTGTGCTAGTTACAAGATATGGTTTCTTTAAATTACTTGGCAGTTTTGTAAGCGCTCCAAAACCTCCAATATTCTTAAATTTACCACTTTT
>CABZPQ010000027.1:0-2679 GCA_902527605.1 uncultured Pelagibacteraceae bacterium
TACAAAGTGAATGGCTAAAACATTTATCTGCAACAAACATGAATTTATGTTGTGTGGGAGATGATGATCAATCAATTTATAGTTGGAGAGGTGCAGAAATTAAAAATTTTTTAGAATTTGATAAAATCTATAAAAATACTAAAATAATTAGATTAGAAAAAAACTATAGATCTACTCAAAATATTTTAAATGTTGCTTCGAAATTAATAGAGAATAATCAAAACAGAGTGGGTAAAACCTTATATACTAATCAAGAAGATGGCGAACTTGTTACATTAGACTGTTTTAGGAATGTTAAAGATGAGGCGACAGAAATAAGTTCAACAATCGAGAATTTTAAAAAAAAGAATTCATTAAATGAGATTGCAATATTAGTAAGAGCAATTTTTCAAACAAGAGAATTTGAAGAAAGATTTTTGAAAGTTGGAATTCCATATAGAATAATTGGAGGAATTAAGTTTTATGAAAGAGCAGAAATTAAGGATTGTGTAGCTTATCTAAGATGCATTTATCAACCGATGGATGATTTATCTTTTGAAAGAATTATTAATGTTCCTAAAAGATCAATTGGAGATACCACTATCAAAAGTATTTCTGAATATTCAAAAAATAATAATTGTTCTTTAGAAATTGCATCAAAAAAATTAATAGAATTAAATAAAATAAAACCAAAAACAAAGATAGGTTTAAAATTTTTATTAAATCTTTTAGATAAATGGAGAGATGATCGAAAAAAAAATATAAACCACGTAAAACTTCTGCAAACTGTTTTAGATGAATCTGGATATAGCGAGATGTTAAAAAATAAGAAAGATCTTGAGAATGAAAATAGACTTGAGAATATAAAAGAACTTTTGATAGCAATGAAGGAATTTGATAATTTAGAAAGTTTTTTAGAGCATGTCGCACTTGCAACATCACTAGATCAAGATTGGGAAAGTGAAAAAGTAAATCTTATGACTTTACATGCATCTAAAGGACTTGAATTTAATATAGTTTATCTTCCTGGGTGGGAAGAGGGTCTATTTCCTCATCAAAAAAGCATAGAGGAGAAAGGAGAAAATGGACTTGAAGAAGAGAGAAGACTTGCATACGTTGGAATAACAAGGGCTAAAAAAATAGCTAAAATTTCTTTTTCTATGAACAGGTTTTATCAAGGTGATTGGATTGATAGTATGGCATCTCGGTTTGTAGATGAACTTCCAGATGAGTTTATAAAAAAAAATAATACTTTTAACGACAATGAAGAAAATGACTTTGAATTTAATCAAGATATAGAATTTGATAACGAAATAAGAAGTCCTGGTTGGTTACGTTATCAGAAAAAATTAAAGTGATTGAAAAACTTAAAAAATTTATTTTTAATAATGACTTGGATGGATATATTATTCCAAAAAATGACAAATATTTTACTGAATATTCTAACGTAAACAATTTATCTAAAGTATCTAAATTTACTGGTTCAGCTGGTTTTGCAATTGTTCTGAAAAAGAGAAACTATCTGTTTGTTGATGGACGTTATACACTTCAAGCCAATAAACAATGTGGTGATAATTTTCAAATTCTAGAGCTGCCACATATACTTCCAAAAAATTTAAATAAACTTAAAAATATTAAAATTGGTTTCGATCCCAAATTGTTTACTAAAAGTACTTTAGATAATTATTTTGAGACAAAAGTTAATTTAATACCAATTCAATTTAAATTTAAAGATGAGTATAAAAAGAAATCAAGTTTTTTTTATCTTCTAAATAAATCAGTAACTGGAGAAAATTCAAACTCAAAAATAAAAAGAGTTAAAAAATACTTAAAAAAGGAAAAGATTAATTATTTATACATTAGTGCAAGTGAAAATGTAAATTGGCTACTAAATATAAGGGGAAAAGACCTGCCGAACAGTCCTATAGCCAATTGCAAATTAATAATTACTGACAATAATAAACTTTATTTCTTTTCAAGTTTAAGAAAATTATCAAATTTAAATCAAAATAAGTTTAAAAATATTGTATTTTGTGAAGAAAATACTTTGTTCAAAGTAATAAGTAAATTTAGAGAAAATAAATTTGCTATAGATAGGTATACTTGTTCATTGTTTGAGGAAAAAATAATATCAAGTATTTTTAAAATAGTATCTAAAATTGATCCAATATATGATCTAAAAGCAATCAAAAATTCGACTGAAATTAAAAATACTTATAAAGCTCATATTGAAGATGGTGTGGCAGTAACTAAGTTTTTATATTGGTTTAAAAATAATAAAAAAATAAAATCTGAGAAAAAAGTTGAAAAAAAATTAGAAGAATTCAGAAAATTATCTAAAAATTATCTATATCCTAGTTTTGATACTATAGCGGGGTCAGGACCAAATGGAGCTATAATTCATTACAAATCTAATAATAAAACTAATCGACAAATAAAAAAAAATGATATTCTGTTAGTTGACTCTGGTGGCCAGTATAAATGGGGAACAACTGACATCACAAGAACTATTTGCTGTGGTAAAATTTCAAATAAAATAAAAGATAATTTTACAAGAGTATTGAAAGGACATATTGCTGTTATAACTTATAATTTAAATAATAAAACAAGTGGAAAATTTATAGATAAATCAGCAAGAAAATTTTTAAATAAAGTTGGTTTAGATTATGCCCATGGCACAGGTCATGGTGTTGGTTTTTT
>CABZPQ010000028.1:0-2672 GCA_902527605.1 uncultured Pelagibacteraceae bacterium
GGCATTTCATTCTTTTGAAGTTCATTATCTAAAATTTCAAAATAAATTTCATTTGCTTTTTCAGTATCATGTTGATTTCTGATATTTTTTAGAAAAGAGATTGTATAAAAAGTTAAATCCTGTAAAGCAGTTGAATAAATATTCCATTTAGCTTTGTTAATCGATCCTAAAAATATCTCATCTTCGAACATCAATACATATTTTGCTCCCATTCTTGTTTTAAGATAACCATATAGAGTAACTTGGCTTACCCATGCAGATTTCTTTTGAATGAATTCTTTTAAGTCAGAATAGTTTTCAATTTTTTTTGTTTTTTTGAAATATTTTAAGAATGGAATGAAATATTCCTTTAAATACTCAAATTTCAAATCTTTGAGCTTTAATTTATATTTAATGCCCATTTAGAACCAATATTAACACTTTTACTATAAATATATGCCATTTTTTACTCTTTAAATATTACATTAAATGAGTATGAATTATATTTTTAACCTATAGGGAGGATTAAAATAATGTCAAACAAAGAAAAGCACTGGGAAAAAACTAAAGGATTGATGATTATTACATTAATTATTTGGTTTGTTTTCGGTTATCTGATCTTCATGTTTGGTTCTGACCTAAACACTTCAAGTTTTATGGGATATCCATTAGCGTATTACATGTGTGCGCAAGGTTCCATCATTGCATTTGTGGTCCTAATTTTTTGGTTTGCAAATAGACAGGAAAAAATCGATGAAGAGTTTGGTTTTACCGAAAAGGAGGATGATTAATGTTTAAAGGCAATTTTATTGACAACCTACCAAAAATTTACGGAACATATACTGGGGGCTTTATTGTATTCATCATATTGATGGCGATAGCAGAGCAAGCAGGTATGACCGCTAAAACAATTGGTATTTTGTTTGTCGCCTTTACAGTTTGTATATATGCCTTGATTGGGTATTTATCTAGAACTGTTCAGGTCGATGCTTATTATGTTGCTGGAAGACAGGTGCCAACAGTATTTAACGGAATGGCAACTGCAGCTGACTGGATGTCAGGTGCATCATTCGTTGCAATGGCTGGTGGTATTTATTTTGGTGGTTATACTTATATGGCTTTCTTGGTCGGTTGGACTGGGGGATACGTTTTAGTATCATCACTTTTAGCACCATACTTAAGAAAATTTGGATGTTATACCGTGCCAGATTTCATTGGAACAAGATACGGCGGAAACTTTGCAAGGTTCTGTGCCGTAGTTGTTTTAACATTGGCTTCTTTCACGTATGTAACAGCTCAAATTAACGCAACAGGAACAATTGCATCAAGAGCACTAAGTATTCCATTTGAATTAGGAGTTTGGGTTGGACTAGTTAGTATTTTACTTTGTTCAATGCTAGGCGGAATGAGGGCGGTGACTTGGACACAGGTTGCACAATACATAGTATTGATTATTGCTTACTTAATTCCAGTATTCTGGATTAGTAACAAATCTGGATTTGGTTTCTTTCCACACTTTATGTTAGGTGAGGAAGTAGCTAGATTAGGTGATCTTGAAGCTCAATTTGGATTAGTCAAAAATGCTGCTGCAGACGTCAAAGCTGCAGGTGTACCAGGTGGTCTAAAATCTATCGCTGTATCGCACGCAGGTGTGCCAGAAGGTGGAATGGCTGCATGGAAGTTTATTTCATTAGCACTATGTATGATGGTAGGAACAGCTTCTTTACCACACATTTTAATGAGATACTTCACTACTCCAAGTGTTAAAGCTGCAAGAAAATCAGTGGCATGGTCACTATTCTTTATTGCATTGCTTTATACTTCAGCGCCAATGCTTGCAACATTATCCAAAATCTCACTAATAGATCCAAACTTACCAACAGGTATTATTGGAAAACCAATTGCTGAAATTATGCAAATTGAGTGGGTAAATGCTTGGATTAATGTAAAACAAGCCTTCATAGCAGACTTTAACGGAGATGGTATTCTTCAGTTAAATGAATGGTTTATGAGAGGTGACGTAGTTGTACTAGCAACTCCTGAAGTTGCTGGATTACCATACGTAATCTCTGGACTAGTTGCTGCAGGAGGAATGGCTGCTGCGATGTCAACTGCTGATGGTCTAATTCTTGCTATCGCAAACGCTTTATCACATGATATCTATTACAAAATCATTGATCCAAAAGCGGATGTAAGAAAAAGATTGTTAGTTGCTAGAGCACTTTTAATAGTTATTGGTGCCGCTGGAGCATACATTGCATCGATGAGGATCACTAGTATCCTTGGTGCAGTTGCTTGGGCATTTGACTTTGCAATGTCAGGATTGTTCTTCCCATTAATACTTGGTGTATGGTGGAAGAGAGCAACAAGACAAGGAGCAATAGCAGGTATGATAGCAGGTCTTGCATCAGGAACAGCTTATCTAATTTATGTGTATCCTAAGTTTATGGGTAATGCACCTTGGTTAGGTATTGACCATTTACGTTTCGGTATAATTGGAGCGTCGGTCTGTTTAGTTGTAATGGTTGTAGTAAGTTTAATGACTGAAGAACCAGATAAAGCTACACAGCAAATGGTAGACGAAGTTCGTGTTCCATCAGGTAAGACAATACTTGGTAAGCAACACTAAATTAAACTTTTTGGGGGCGGATACCGCCCCCATTTTTTTCAGATAAATGCCTTTATATATTTTA
>CABZPQ010000029.1:0-2496 GCA_902527605.1 uncultured Pelagibacteraceae bacterium
TATTCTCATTAATAAAATCATCCATAATTTTTATTTTATCTTCTTCAAATTCTGTAACTTTTCGTTTATCTAGATCAATATAAAGTGAGAGACTTTCTGTTGTAGCAGCAAGTTTTTTTGTTTTTTTTTCAATCATTTCACATTTTAAATGTAATCTTTTTTTGTCATGATCAAAGAAAGTGCAATAAACATCTACTTCTTCGTTCTCTTTAACTTCGTTGTTATAAGTTGTTCTTGTTTCAACCACCATTGTGCTTCTTTTATTAATTTGTGCTTTAGCTCCACCCATTTCAAATTTATTAAGCATTGTCTCCCAAGCTTCATCAAAAATTAAAACATAGTAAGCCATGTTCATATGCTCATTATAATCTGTCCAATCTTTAATTATTTTTCTCGAAGCCAAATGAAATGACATTTTATCAGCTTTTGTTTATTTTATTTGCTACTAACAATTTTCTTTGCATTTCTCGCAAGACAGGTCTTTCTATTAATTTACCATCAATTACAACCAAGCCTGTATTAGCTTTTTTAAATTGATCCATAATTCTTTTAGCTTTACTTATTTCTTCTTCTGATGGAGTAAAAATTTCATTTAAGATACTTATTTGTTTTGGATGAATAGATCCTTTTCCAGTGAAACCTAAGTTTTTAACAAATTGGGCTTCTTTTCTCATCCCTTCCATATTTTCTAGATTTAAATACGGAACATCAATAACATCAACTCCTTTACTTGCGCCAGCATGAACTAATCTTGATCTTGCATAAACTAAATTCTCCAATTTATTTTCCACTCTCAATTCTGCCGCCATATCTTCTCCTCCGAAATAAAGAGCAACTATTCTATCGCTAGAATGTGCAATATCATAAATACTTTCAAGAGCTTGATTAGTTTCCATTATAACATGAAGATCAGTATCTAAACCACAATCAGTAAGCATGTCATCAATAAATGTAATTTCGTCAGGCGTTTTAACTTTAGGTAACATGATAGCTTTAACTTTTAGTTTATTTGAAGCAATAGCTTCTAAGTCTAGAAGTCCATGTTTGGTTCTTTGACAATTTAATCTAACAACTAATTCAACATCATTATTTACTTCTAGTGACTTTAATGCATCAATAGTGTTTTTTCTTGCTTCATCTTTATCTTTCATGGCTATTCCATCTTCTAATTCAATACAAACCATATCAGCACCTGAAGCTAAGGCTTTTGGAAACATTTCTGGTTGAAGACCTGGGGTAAATATAAAACTACGTCTTACTCTTAGTTTATTTAAGTCCATTTAATTTTATTTCCTATAATTATTAATGATATGATATTATATTTTTCTATAAATAAAAATGAACAATAAAGTCTTCATCTCATGTGCAGTTACAGGATCTGGTGATACTGCAAGCAAACATCCTGATTTGCCCAAAACTCCAGAACAAATTGCAAAAGCAGCAATAGAGTCTGCGAAAGCCGGTGCTGCTATTGCACATATTCATGTTAGAGAGGAAGATGGAACTCCAAGTAGAAGACTCGAGCTTTATAAAGAAGTAGTTGATAGAGTAAGATCATCTGAAACTGATGTAATTCTTAATCTTACAACAGGAATGGGTGGTGATTTAGATATAGGCCAAGGCAAGAACCCTTTAGAATTTGGTCCGATGACAGACATGGCAAATGTAATGGAGAGAATTGCCAATGCTGAACAATTTCTTCCAGAAATATGTACACTTGATTGTGGTACATTAAATTTTGGAGACAGTTCTGTTATTACAGTTAATACACCTAACGATTTAAGAAAAGCTGCTAAAAAGCTTCAGGAAATAAAAGTTAAACCTGAAATAGAAGCTTTTGATCTAGGAAATATGTGGTTTGGAGCTCAGTTATATAAAGAAGGATTGTTGAGTGATCCACCTCTTTTTCAAATGTGTTTAGGAATACCGTGGGGAGCACCCGCAACACCATTAGCTATGCAAGCAATGAAAGATATAATGCCCAAAGAAGGCATATGGTCAGGTTTTGCAATATCTAAAAATGAAATGCCATATGTTGCACAAACTGTAGTAATGGGAGGCAACCCAAGAGTTGGATTAGAGGATAATTTATATTTATCTAAAGGTAAATTAGCAACAAATCCTCAATTAGTTGAGAAAGCTATAAGAATAGTTACAGATCTTGGTGTAGAGATTATGTCACCTTCAGAAACAAGAGAAAAATTAAAACTTGTAAAACACAAGTAATGTCAAAAATTAAAACTGTGGGAATTGTTGGAACCGGTGTCATAGGAACTGGATGGATAATAAGAAATTTAGTGCACAATAAAATCGTTCATGCATATGATCAAAATAAAAATCTTAAAAGTTATGTTTTAAAAGAGATAAGAAGAACTTCAAAAAGTATAAAAAAACTTTTTGGAAAAAAGATTTTAATTAAAAATTTAAAATTTTTTAATTCTCTTGAAAAAGCTCTTGTAAATGTCGATTTTGTTCAAGAAAGTGTATTAGAAAATT
>CABZPQ010000030.1:0-2415 GCA_902527605.1 uncultured Pelagibacteraceae bacterium
TTTTGCAATTCCCCATCTACCATTGCCATCCATTATTATGGCTATGTGTTTTGGTGAGGTCATATGGTCATTATTTCTTTTTCTTTGGATAATACTTTTTCGTCAATAATTTTTATATTTTTATCTGTAAAATCCTGAATAATTTTTTCAAATTTTTTTTCTTCGTCTTCAGAAATATCTTTATTTTTTAAAAGTTTTTTTAATTCATCGTTAGCATCTCGCCTAATATTTCTGATAGAAACTTTACATTTCTCACCCATTGATTTTACAATTTTTTTAATTTCGTTTCTTCGCTCTTCGCTTAAATCTGGAATTGGAAGTCTAATTAATTGACCATCAATTTGTGGGTTAAGACCTAGTTCAGATTTTTTTAAAGCGGAGTCGATTAAATTTACGTTATTTATATCCCAAACTTGAACATTTATTGTTCTTGGTTCTGGGGTAGTTATTGTGCCTAGTTGATTAATCGGCATCTTCTGCCCATAGACATCCACTTTAACTAGATCAAGCATATTAGCATTTGCCCTACCGGTTCTTAAAGAACCTAATTCTTTTGAAAAAACATCAAGAGATTTGGCCATTTTATCATTATAAGAACTATCTTTAAACATTAATCACCTATTTTTAATCTCATAAACTCTTTGATCTTTAAATCTTTAATATTTATTTCTGATATGATTTCTTTAACTTTCTTTTTTGGTTCCATAACCCAGTCCTGAGTCATTAGACTATTCTCTTCTTTAAATTTATTTATTTTTCCTAGACTGATTTTTTTTATAATCTCGTCTGGTTTACCAGAGTTTTTTAATTCTTCTGAAATAAGTTCTTTTTCTTTATCGATAATCTCTTCTTTAATTTCATTGGAATTAATTGCTAAAGGGTTAGAAGCAGCGATATGCATAGACAATTGTTTACCAAATGAATTTAATTTTTCACTTTTTTCAATAGTTTCTAAAGAAACTACCACACCTAATTTAGAGACATTATCAACTATAACTGAATGTTGGTATATAAAATTTTTTGAATTATCATTCTCAATAGTTTTTACATTGCCAATTGTAATTTTTTCTCCAATCTTTGATATTAAATCTACAAGATTATCCTTAACAGTTTTGTTATTTTGCATAATTGAATTATTCAATTCTTCTAAATTTGAAGAGCAATTATTATTTATTTCACTTAATTCTTTTACAAAATTTATAAATTCACCATTTCTTGCAACAAAGTCTGTCTCACAATTCACCTCTATTAAGGAGCTTTTATTTATATCTCCACTTATTACAATAACTCCTTCGTTTGCGTTTCTAGACATTTTCTTGGATGCTTTAGCAACACCTCTAATTCTTAAAATTTCAGAGGCTTTATCAAGATCACCATTTGATTCTTTTAAAGCTGAATTACAATCTTTAAAACCAGCACCAGTTGATTGTCTTAATTTTTTAATTTTGTCTATGTCCGTCATTGATGTATTTACGTCTAATTTAATTTATCGGATTTTTTTTTTTCAGTCTGATTTTTATTTGTGGACTTTTTTTCATTATTTTGAATTTCTGAATTATTTTGAGATATATAAGTTTTGGCATCGTTTATAGTATCTTTCATAAGATTACAGTAAAGGTCTATAGATCTTCTTGCATCATCATTTCCTGGTATCGGAAAATCTATTCCCTCAGGATCAGAATTTGTATCTAAAATTGCAATAATTGGTATTCCTAATTTTATAGATTCTTTGATCGCTAAAGATTCATAATTTGTATCAATAATAAATACTAAGTCTGGAACTTTTTTCATATCCATAATTCCTCCTAGCGATCTTTGTAATTTATCTCTTAAACCACTCATTTTAAGTAATTCTTTTTTTGTAAAGCCTCTGTTTTCCGAAGATAAATCTGAGTTGATTTTATTTAATTTTTTAATTGAATTTGATATTGTGCCCCAATTAGTAAGCATACCACCTAACCATCTATAATTAACAAAATATTGATTTGTATCTTTCGCCAGTTGCGCGATGGCTTCAGAGGCTTGTTTTTTTGTTGATATAAATAATATTTTTCCACCCTCTGATATGGTTTTATGAACTTTTTCTAAAGCTGTGTTAGTCAACTCTAAAGTCTGTGTGAGGTCAATTATATGAATTGAGTCTCTCTTCCCAAATATATATTTTTTCATCTTAGGGTTCCATCTTAATGTTTTATGTCCAAGATGGACTCCCGCCTCTAATAATTGTTCAATAGTTAATTTAGGTATTTTCATTTTTTCATTCCCGGTTCTACCACCACAATTATTGCCCAAAAGGGACCGGAGGTATAAAACCACTAATTGTGTGCGTATTAATTTGAAAGATAAATACAAAAATAATAATAAAAAACAACCTTTTTTTAATCAATTACTACATTTTCAAGCAAATTTAACGAG
>CABZPQ010000031.1:0-2129 GCA_902527605.1 uncultured Pelagibacteraceae bacterium
TAAATTATTCTCTAATATCTTTTTCGAATAACCACCTCCACCAAATGTGCAATCGATAAATGTGCCACCATAAAGAGGGGAAATAATACTAACTAATTCGTTTAGTAATACTGGAAAATGTTTTTCCAGATTTATGGTGGCATTCATTTATTTTTTTGAAGACCATTAATTCTTTTGTCTTCTCAAAAATGCTGGAATTTCTAAATCTTCTTCTTCTTCAGAGTTTATCTCTTGTGGTGCAGTTGATAACTCATCATTAACATCTGAATTAAATAGCTCTGGGGCATCATCATCACTCAACTCAAAATTCTCCAAACCATTATTTTCAGATACTTGCTCATCTATATTGCTTTCAAGTTCAGAGTTTACTGAGCTAGCTACAGGTGTTTCTGTTTGCTCTAAATCCTCAACATTTATAGTGCTTGATGACTCATTTGCATAATTAGTATCTATGCTTTTAGAACTCAGTTCTTCATTTTTCTCTTCTTCTTCTATTTTAAGAGCGTTAGCTCCATTAGTAATAATTGAATTATTATTTGAAAATTGGAAAGATTGAGTTGATGCAGAATTTGAAAACTCAGAATAACCTGGATTTCTATTTTGAATTCTGTGTACCATATTAATTACTGATTTAGGTTCGGGTTGTTGTCCATCTAATGCAGTGGCAACAATTGAAACTCTCATTAATCCATCCAAACTATCATCCGTTATAGCTCCTATAATTAATTCTGCCTCTGGATCGACTTCGGCTCTTACTTTATTCACAGCTTCATCTACTTCAAATAATTTTAAATCTTTACCTCCAGTGATATTAACTAAAAGTCCTTTCGCCCCTTTTAAAGAATAGTCGTCAATCAATGGATTATTAATTGCTGACTCAGCAGCTTTGACTGCTCTTCCTTCTCCTTCAGCTTGACCTGTGCCCATCATAGCTTTACCCATTGAACTCATAACAGTTTCAACATCAGCAAAATCCAAGTTAATAAGCCCTGGTCTAACCATCAAATCAGTTATACTTTGAACGCCATGAAGCAAAACATCATTTGATAAAGCAAAAGATTCTTCAAAAGTTGTTTGTTCACTTGCAATCTTGAATAAATTTTGATTTGGAACAACTATAATAGTATCAACATGTTTTCGAAGTTCTTCTAAGCCTTGTTGAGCTTTTCTCATTCTTGAAGGTCCCTCATATAAGAAAGGAAGGGTTATAACCCCGACTGTTAAAATATTTAATTCTTTTGCAGCTCTAGCAATTACATGTGCTGATCCAGTTCCAGTCCCACCACCCATTCCGGCTGTAATGAAAACCATATTTGAACCTTGCAAAATATTAACGATTTCGTTCAAAGACTCATCTGCAGCAGCTTGTCCGATATCTAGTTTCGCACCTGCACCTAATCCTTTAGTTAAATTTAATCCCATCTGTATTTTGGTTTGAGCTTTACTTAACCTTAAATCTTGTGCATCTGTATTTACAGCAATAAACTCTACACCTTGTAAGCCAGCATCAATCATGCCATTAATTGCATTTCCTCCAGCTCCTCCTACTCCTAATACTAGAATTCTAGGTTTCAGCTCTTTTATGTCTGGTGTTTTAAAGTTTATTGTCATATTTCTCCCCTTTTAGTTATTAAATTGCTTTTCCCATTTAAGACTTGCTCGATTAATATTTGATTTTTTTCTTGCATTTGCCTTAAATTTTTCAAAATGTGTTGGTTCCCAAATTTGAAATGTTTTGCCTTGACCAACAAATAACATGCTGTTTTTAATTCTTGCATGTTTTAGTAATTTTGTCGTTAATTGAATTCTGCCCTCACTATCAAATTGTAGATTTATACTTTCTGATAATATAGATGTTGCAAAATAATCTTTCTTTTCTTCAAATGGATTTAAAGAATCTATTGCATTTGATATTTTTTCAATTCGGTCTTGTGGCCATGCCTCAATACATAGATTGTTGAATGATGGATAACAAATTATTCCATTGTAGCCTATATTTGATAAATATGATCTATATGATGCAGGCACTGAGACCCTTCCCTTTTTGTCCAATTTGTTTTCGTAGGTTGATAAAAACATAAACCATATTATCCTAAATTTGGGTTTTCATGGGATATTATGGGTTTTAT
>CABZPQ010000032.1:0-2126 GCA_902527605.1 uncultured Pelagibacteraceae bacterium
CTTACACATTCAGCAATAAAAGTTGCTGTATATAAAGATAAAGCTAACGCTAATGAAATTAATTCAGGTGGTAATTTAAGGCCACCTTTATAAGTAAAGGATGTTTGTGATAATTGTTCAATTACTGGTATTTCTACAGTTGCATCTACACCACCTAGAAAAAAACTTAACAATGGCAAAATAATTAAAAGACCAATAGATATTGATAAAACTGGTGTTTGAATACCTTGATTTTCTTGCTTTTTTTTTGCGTATATTCTAACAAAAATAGTTGCAATTATTGCTGCAATTACTGAATAAATAAAAATATCTAAATTATTCCAAACAAAAGCAGGAACAAAAAAACCTTTAATTGTTAAAAAGAAAACTCCAAACATTGGTTCAGCTTTTTCTGGCAAAGGTAATGCTCTTAACGCAGCGAAATACCAAAAAAATATTTGTAGCAATAATGGAATATTTCTGAAAAATTCCACATAAATTGCTGCAGTTCTTTCAATAAGATAATTACTTGATAATCTAGCTATACCAACAACAACTCCAATTATCGTTGCAAAAATAATTCCAATAACTGATACTAAAATAGTATTTAATAAACCAACAAGATAGGCTCTAAAATAAGAATGTGAGCCATCATATTCTATAAGAGAAAACTGTACGTCAAATGACGACTCTTGAGATAAAAATCCATAACCAAATGTGATACCCCTGTTTTCCATATTAACTTGCGCGTTATATGAAAAGAAACCAAATACTAGGATAACAACAACTAGAGTAAGTAACTGGGGTAATATTTTCTTAAAATTCACTGTTAGTATGGTTTATAAAAAAAAGGGCTAGAAAAATCTAGCCCTCTTTATATTCTTTTAAAAAGAATTATCTTGCTGGTGGTACGTATAGTATTCCACCTTTTGTCCATAACTGATTTGGACCTCTGTCAGGTAGAATTCCAGTATCAGCTATATTTCTTTTATAGCTTTCACCGTAATTACCAACTTGCTTGATTATTCTTAAACTCCACTCATTATCTAAACCTAGAGCAGCTCCTAATTCACCTTCAGCACCAACTAATCTTTTTACAGCTGGATTATCTGAAGTTTTCATAGAATCAGCATTTGCTGATGTTACGCCGTACTCTTCAGCTTCGATCATAGTGTTTAGTGACCATCTTACGATATCTTCCCAAACAGAATCACCTTGTCTAACAACTGGGCCTAATGGCTCTTTTGAAATAGTTTCAGGTAATACCATGTGATCATCTGGGTTGCTCAATTTAATTCTTTGAGCAGCTAAACCAGATTTATCTGTAGTATATGTATCACATCTACCAGCATCATAAGCGGCTACAACTTCGTCAGCTTTTTCAAAAGTGACTGGCTCATATTTAATTCCTTTTGAATTAAAGAAATCTCTCATATTAAGCTCTGTAGTGGTTCCAAGGTTAGTACATGCAGAAACACCAGCTTTAAAATCATTAACTGATGATATTCCTGAATTTTTTCTAACCATAAAACCTTGACCATCATAGAAGTTTACTCCTACGAAAGTAAGACCGATATCCGCATCCCTTGAAAGAGTCCAAGTAGTATTTCTAGATAGAATATCTATCTCGTTAGATGTTAATGCAGTAAATCTTTCTTTAGCACTTAGTGGAGTAAATTTAACTTTACTTGCATCACCTAGCACTGCAGCAGCTACTGCTCTACATACATCAACGTCAACACCAGTCCAGTTTCCTGCTGCATCAGCATTAGAAAATCCTGGAAGACCTTGTGAAACACCACATCTCACAAAACCTTTTTTCTGAGTGTTTTTAAGAGTTTTTGACTTTTTTGCAGCCATAGTTTCTGTTGTAAAAGTGAATAAAACAGCGAACATTGCAACAACTGAAGTCAATCGTTTTACTAATTTAAACATTATATATTCCTCTTGTTTATTTATTTGTTAACAAATAATTCAAATTAATTTTTGAATTTACCAAGTAAAGCAGAAACAAAGAAACTCATCAATAACAAATTAATCGCAAAATTTATGCTTTATTTGATAATGGCGCGCTCTGAAGGATTCGAACCTTCGACCTACGGTTTAGAAAACCGTTGCTCTATCCAGCTGAGCTAAGAGCGCACAAG
>CABZPQ010000033.1:0-2057 GCA_902527605.1 uncultured Pelagibacteraceae bacterium
ACGAAAGACTTTTGGTTTGCTACGGAATATGATGATGTAATTAAATTATTAAATTTTTTTATTAAAGAGAAATCAAATTTATTCGGGGATTATGAAGATGCAGTTGATCAGAAAGACAATATATTATTTCATAGCGCTTTAAGTCCTTACATCAATTTAGGTCTTATCACTCCAGAATTTATAATAAAAAAAGTTTTAGATTTTCACAACAAAAATAAAATAAGATTAAATTCCTTAGAGGGTTATGTTCGTCAAGTAATCGGATGGAGAGAATTTATGAGGGGAATTTATCAAAGCTATTCAAAAGAAATGGAAACTAGAAATTTTTTTAAACAAAATAGAAAAATGAAAAACTCATGGTATGAAGGAACAACAGGATTACCACCTTTAGATTATGCAATTAAAAATGCAGTGAATTATGGTTGGTCACATCATATTGAAAGGTTAATGATTTTATCAAACATAATGAATTTATGTGAGGTGAAGCCAACGTATGTTTACAAATGGTTTATGGAAATGTTTGTAGACTCATCTGACTGGGTAATGGTCCCGAATGTTTATGGAATGGGGCTTTTCAGTGATGGAGGAATATTTGCAACAAAACCATATATTTGTGGCTCTGCTTATTTCATGAAAATGATGGATTTTAAAAAAGGAGAATGGTGCAATACCATGGATGGTCTTTACTGGAGATTCATAAATAGAAATAGAGCCTTCTTCTTAAAAAATCCTAGACTATCTATGATGGTTAGAATTTTCGATAAAATGAAACCTGATAGAAAAAAATTAATTTTAGCTGAGGCAGAAAAATTTATTAAACAAAACACTGCATAGTGAGAAAAGAAAATTTACCCACAAAAATTTGCCCTGTATGTAAGAGACCTTTTACTTGGAGAAAAAAATGGAAATTAAACTGGGATAAAGTGAAATATTGTTCTAAGAAATGTTCAAAAAATAACTAATTAGCAACAAGAGCAGCTTTTCTTTTTCTCTGTTTTTTTTTTCTCAATCACTTCTTCCTTAGCAGCTGATTGTTCAAGAATTTTTGCTACTTCAGCTTCTTTCTCTTTTAATATTTTACTTTCAATGTATGCATAAAGGGAGTTGAAACCCAATTTTGAAGCTTTCTTTTCTTCATAATTTCTTCTGCCTTTAAGATTTTCAATAATTTCAAGAACTTGCGGGTTATTCATATTATTGTTATCTCATAATTTTGATAATTTACAATAGTTCTTTAAAAAAATTCTTTAATTATAGTTGGTATATACTTTTTGAAATTAAAAAAACCTTTATTGCAATATTTCCAAGAACTTCGGTCTAAATTACGATAAAGAAATTTTATATTATTTATTCCTTGAGAAGTTAAAAAATCTAAGTTTTCCCCAACACAAGGATATAAAAAATAACTATTCTCAATTGTTTTAAGGTTACCAATATCAATAATTTCACAATCCAAAGATTTCTCATCTAACCTTCTTTTTTGATCCTGAATTAAATTAGTCTTAAATTTCAATATTTTTTCACTAAGTTTAATATTTCTACTGTCGTTATTATTATTAACTAAATAAATCTTTTTAAATTTATGGTCTTTGAAATCAGTTAACTCAAAAGAAAGATTATTTTCAAAAATAATTAAATTTTGCTCATCCAAACTTACTGGATTATTAAAATCTTTTAAGACAACCTTGTATATTTTCTCACTAACTTTGGGAGGTGCATTTTCATTTAAATTAATGTTATTAAATCTGTTATTAGTAAATTTTTTTATATTCCATTCACTTGCCAAATAATGCTTACCTTGTGTTTGTATTCCAGCAACCCATCTCCATCCTAATGTGTTAGATGCTGCATCTCCATCATAGAGATGCTTCATAAAAAATTCAGCTCCTAATTGCCAAGGTAAATTTAAAGTAAAAATCCAGATACTGGCAAACCACATTCTTGTATGATTATGAAGGTAATTAAATTCTTTTAATTCTTTAACCCACTCATTAAAACATTCTATATTTGAATTTCCATCGATGGCATTTAAGTAATCTTTATTATCTTTGTATTCT